>NZ_WHVV01000001.1:263884-481090 GCF_009650995.1 Sporosarcina cascadiensis
ATGCTGAAAGCGCCGGGCAGCCTCGACAGACGTTGGAGGACTTGCCATAAAGGCGCTTTTTGCCTTTCTGGCGAGTCTGAAACGCTCCGAGAGGCTGGCGCTTGAAGCTGGATGTAATCAAATGCTGAAAGCGCCGGGCAGCCTCGACAGACGTTGGAGGACTTGCCATAAAGGCGCTTTTTGCCTTTCTGGCGAGTCCGAAACGTTCCGAGAGGCTGGCGCTTGAAGCTGGATGTAATCAAATGCTGAAGACGGCGTTTAGATTCGGCTTATGACCCGAGCATCTGCCGTCTGAAGCAGGACGTCACAAGTCTTATATGCAAAAAAAAACACAAGGCGCCTATATCAGGCGCCTTGTGTTTTTTCTTTTTTACGTCTTTTCGACTTGCTGGCTTTACTATTCGCAGCAACAGTTGATTTAGCACGGCCGTCCTTCTGGAACGCGACTGCGCATTTTCTGACGATATTGCTGACGAACTTCGGCAGCGTGAATGTATATACTCGCAAATCCCCACTCCTTTCAGGAATCTGAACTCCTTACCATTAAGCATATGCCGTCACGGAAAGAGATAGTACAAACATCCGCCGCCGTTTCATTACTCGTAAATCGGGTCATGCCCATTTCGAGCCGTTCATTGACCGTCTCATACTTGAAACCAGTGAGCGTCAAGCCTGTCACGACAGGGCCAAACGAGAAAAATGAGGTATAAGGATAACGCTCATCTTTTTTCACCCGGCGTACTCCGGGCAGCATGACTCGTATATCATTCGTCGTATTGTGAATTTTAAACTTCACTTTGCGATGCTCTGACTGCATGCGGTACAGCAAATGCAGCGCTGACTGCAAGTGATCGAGACGTCCGCCCGTGACACCTGTCAATACAATATAATCCGGCTCATACGCCAGCGCCCGCTGCATAGCCAGTTCGGTATCTGTTTCATCTTTTTCTTCATTGGCCTGATGAATAATATCTACAGAAGATTTTATCGCTGCAAACTGCTCTTCAGACACCGAATCAAAGTCTCCCACCGCTTCATTCGGCTGAATACCTTTTTCCAATAAATAAAAAGCCCCGCGGTCCACCCCGATATAAACCGTATCTTCCTGATCATATTCCGCTAAATCCACTACTTCTTCAATAGGACCCGCCGCGCAAATGATGGCATATTTCATTGAATACTCACACTCTCGCCGGCAGATTTAATCGCCTGCAATGCTTTTGCCCGGTCTTCCTGATTGTAAATTGCAGAGCCCGCAACAAAAATTGTCGCGCCGGCTTCTACACATGGCTTAATCGTTTCTTCATTAATGCCGCCGTCAATCTCAATTTCAATTGACAGGCCGCGTTCTTTAATTATGTCTGACAGCTGCTTCACTTTCGGTATAACAGAATGAATAAATGACTGTCCGCCGAATCCAGGATTCACTGTCATAAACAGGACCATTTCCACATCTTCAAGCACGTGCATGATCTGCTCAACAGGGGTGTGTGGATTCAGAACGACACCCGGCTTCGCACCTGCTGATTTGATCAATTGAAGCGTTCTGTGCAGATGACGGCAGGCTTCCACGTGAACTGTAATATAATCCGCGCCTGCTTTTGCGAAGCTTTCGATATAATCGTCCGGATTTTCAATCATCAAATGAACGTCAAGCGGCAGATCCGTCAGCGGACGCAATGCTTCCACTACAATAGGCCCCATCGTAATGTTCGGTACGAAATGACCGTCCATGACGTCAATATGAATCAGTTCAGCACCTGCTTTTTCTACTTCCTTCACTTCTTCTCCAAGCTTTGCAAAGTCTGCTGCTAAAATAGACGGTGCGATTTTTATCATGATCAATACCTCGGCTTTCGGTCTGTAATTTCCTGTAGGAATAATAAATAATTTTTGTAGCGTGAATCAGAGATAACGCCTTCTTCCACCTGCGATTTCACTGCGCAGCCAGGTTCTTTCACATGAATGCACCCTCTGAATTTGCATCTTTCACCGGCTTCGGCAATTTCAAGGAAATAATTCCGCAGCTCTTCCTTTTCAATATGATCAAAATCGAGTGAACTGAAACCCGGTGTATCTGCTACTAAACCACCCGCCACTTCCATCAGTTCCACATGACGTGTCGTGTGTTTTCCGCGCCCGAGAGCATCAGAAATGACCCCGGTTTTTAGATCCAGCTCAGGCAGCAGCGTATTCAGCAGGGTAGACTTCCCTACACCCGACTGCCCCGCGAGAACAGTAGTCTTGTCAGTTAAATAGGGGCGCAGCACTTCCAGCAGCGTATCTTCATTGCCGCGGTTGCGCAGTATAGTGTAGCCGATGTTCTGATAGTATGTTAAATTACTTTCATTAGCTTCCACCGTCCGGTCATCTGCAAGATCTTCTTTTGAGATATAGATAATCGGCTCAAGCTGATGGGATTCAATGACCGTCAGAAAACGGTCCAGCAAACGCAGGCTCATGTCTGGTTCGACGACGGAGAAGACAAGAAGCGCCTGGTCCACATTCGCGATTGGCGGCCTGACCAGCTCGCTTTTTCGCGGGTGAACATCCGTGATCAGCGCATCATTCTCTCCATCCGGAACATATGTGACTGTATCGCCAACCAGCGGGTTAATCTTTTTCAAACGGAACACGCCGCGGCTTTTACATTGAATCAATTCACCCTCGTGTTCTACATAATAAAAACCGCTGATTGCTTTTCGAATCTGACCTTCTGCCATCGAACTCCTCCTTTAATCCAACTCTTTGTAATCGAATTTATCTTCTTCTATAACGGTCTGGTCACGCAGAATTTTATAACCTCCGCGCCCTCCCTGCTCCAGCTCAATTGAAATCTTTCGTGTAGTATCTTCCGTAATTTCAAATTCTTCCGCAGGATCATTCATCGTACGGTTGCGATCCTGTATATAAATTTGGATTTTCTGAGGCTGCATTTCCGCCTCGCCGTCTCCGTCTTCGTCAAATTCCTGATATTCATAAGGTATCGTAATCGTCTTGACCAGCAGCTTCACCGGTTTACTCGGCGCTCCTTTGGAAAGGACGACATCTACACGGCCGTTTTTATCCATTTTAGTTCCTTTAGAAGGCTTTTGAGAAATCACACGGCCTTTTTCTACACTCTCTGAATACTCCTCACTGACAATATGAATATTGAATCCGGAGCTCTTTGCGTAGCTTTTCAGTTCTTTTTCAGACATGCCGCGCAGATCATTCAATGACTGAAGTTCCTTCCCTTTACTGACGGTAAAGATCAGTTCAGCCTCATCCGGCACGACTTCTTCGCCGGCCTCGGGCTGCTGGCCGATTATGGTTCCTTCCGGTTCATCATTGTATTCTTCAACAGGATCACCAAACTCGAATCCATAGCTCTCCAACAGTCGCACTGTTGCTTCGTAATTACGGCCTGTATAGTCTTCCAAAGTCATTTTGTCTTTGCCCAGACTGACAAATAATTTCACTCCGTCGCCTTCTTTACGCTTCTTGCCCGCTTCAGGAACCGTCTTAATCACCTGTCCTGCAATAAATTCATCAGAAGTTTCTTCGAATCGTTCGTCAATTACAAAGCCTTCTTTTTCAAGAATTTCTGTAGCCGCCAACTCTTCTTCGCCAACAACTTTAGGGACAATAATCTCTTTTGGTTTCAGCAGCATCGTCAGTAATACCGCGAGCAACGCAATAATCAGCACACTGACACCCAGAATGACCGGCCACTTTTTCTTTTTCTTTTTCTTCTTTTCAGGAACAACCGGTTCTGGCTCTTTTTTTACCGGTGCGATTTTGACTGTATCTTCGACATTATTAAATTTATTCGGATCCTTTACAATAGGAATCGCTACAGTACGGTCATCATCAAACGGCAGGGTGAACTTTGCTTCATTTGCACGTTCCGGGGAAAGCACAGTCAGCAAGTCATCGTACATATCATCTGCTGTATCATAGCGGTAGTTCGCATCTTTTGCCGTAGCTTTCAAGATGACGTTTTCCACACTTTGCGGAATTTCAGGCATCTGTTCACGAACTGAAGGTGTTTCTTCCTGAAGATGCTTCAACGCTATCGCCACAGCTGTTTCTGCAGAAAATGGCAATTTCCCTGTAAGCAGTTCATAAAAAACGATGCCGAGAGAATAAATATCGGAACGCTTTGTCGCCATCCCCCCTCTTGCCTGTTCAGGAGAAAGATAATGAACCGTACCGATTACCGAGTTGGTTTTCGTGTGAGCAGTGGAATTCAAAGCCATCGCAATACCGAAGTCTGTTATTTTCACGTCATCTTCACCGTTCATCAGCACATTCTGCGGCTTGATGTCCCGGTGCACGATACCATTATGATGCGCATGAGAAATAGCAGATACCAGCTGAAGCATAATGGACACCGCATGTTCAGCAGTCAGCGCGCCGTGCGTATGAATATATTCCTTCAATGTACGGCCAGGTATGTATTCCATCACTAAATAATGGAGTTCGTCTTCTTGACCTACATCAAAAATATTAACGATATGCGGGTGTGTCAGACTGGTTGCCGACAATGCTTCCCGCTGGAATCGTTTTTTCAGTTCTTCTTCATTGGCGAAATCATAGTGCAGGACTTTAATCGCCACATCACGATCCAAGATAATATCATGAGCCAGATAAACCCGTGACATTCCCCCGTCTCCAATGACGCGGATAATTTCATAGCGCTGTCCGATTCGTCTTCCGATCATGTTGGAATCACCTCGTTTTCAGGTATTTCCAATAAAATCACCGTGATATTGTCTTCGCCGCCGCGATTATTAGCCAATTCTACAAAATTATCGGCTTTTTCCGCTAATGGAACATTACGTAATATAATATCCAGCATCAATTCTTTTTCAATTTTATTGCTTAAACCATCTGTACAAAGCAGCAAATAAGATTTCGAAGGCAAGTCGATTGTATATAGATCCGGGACGATCGATTTCTCAGAACCCACCGCTTTCATTATCCAATTACGTTGTGGATGTACTTCCGCTTCCTGCTCGGTAATTTCGCCGCTTTCGAGGAGTACATTGACAAATGAATGATCTTTTGTAATTTGCCGGATCGCTTTGCCGGTCACTTGATAGATCCGGCTGTCGCCTACGTGAAAAACCAGGCATTGATCTCCCAAAACCAATGCCAGATCAAGTGTGGTGCCCATCCCTTTATAGCTTTCATCCTGCTGTGCTTTATTATACAAATATAGATTAACATCCACGACAGAATCATAAAGCAGATCGTACCAATCCTGTTCTGTCTCCACTTCGCCACTTGCAGACATGAATTGCTCTCCAATCATCTGCACGGCAGTGGCACTGGCATAATCTCCTCCTTTATGCCCGCCCATTCCGTCTGCAATGACAGCAAGCACTGCATTGTTTCTTGAATGAACGAACACGGCCGCTTCATCTTCATTTACCGTTCGTTTCAGCCCGGTATCTGAGCGGATTTCATATTTCATCAGCCAATCCCCCATTCCCTATCTTACAGGTCAGTTTTTCTCTGCAAAGCAACTACAAAGAACCCATCGCTTTCATATTGATGCGGTAAGACCTGAACAAACTCACGGTTGCTCTTTTCACCCAGTATATCCAGCGGCACCAATTCAAAATCAGGCTGTTCGTTTAAAAACCATTCCGCGATTTCCTGGTTTTCTGTTTTATCAATCGTACAAGTGCTATAAACTAAACGGCCGCCTTTTTTCACCAATTGGCTGGCGACTTGCAGAAGATCTTTTTGAATGGACGCCAAATTTTCGATGTCTTGAAGTGTCTTTTTGTATTTAATCTCAGGCTTTCTGCGAATAACTCCTAAACCGCTGCAAGGTGCATCAACGAGCACTCTGTCGAAAGACTGCGGCTCATAAGTGGATAACAGCTCTCTGCTGTCGCCGCTGTGTGTCTGAATAGAAGTCAGACCAAGGCGCTTCGCGTTCTGCTCAATCAAACGCAATTTATGCGGATGAAGATCATGCGCCTGCACTTCCCCGTCATCTTTCATACGTTCTGCGATATGAGTAGTTTTCCCGCCGGGGGCTGCGCACATGTCCAGCACTTTCATTCCGGGTTCCGCCTGCAGAGCCAAGGCCGGCAACATAGAGCTCTCATCCTGAACTGTCAGCAAGCCTTGTTTATAGGCTTCGGTGGATGCTAAACTGCCTGATTCCACTTGAATACTGCCTTCCGTTAAATTACCGGGAGATGCAAGAACTCCTTCTTTCTTAAGCAGGCCGATCACTTCTCCTCTGTTGGTCTTGACAGAGTTAATCCGTGCAGTCGTGACAGGCGGCAGATTATTAATGACTGCAATGGCGGTCGCTTCTTCCATTCCATATTGTTCAATCCATCTCTTTATCAGCCACTCCGGGTGACTCGTTTCTATGGATAAACGGGTGACAGGATCTTTTATTTCATCTAATGAAGGAACACCTTCACGCAGTATAGAGCGCAAAATCCCGTTGACCATTGATGAAACGCCTTTGTGGCCGCGCTTGTTGGCGATTTTAACCGCTTCATTGACGACTGCATGTTCAGGTATTTTCGATAAGTAAACGATTTGATAAACAGACAATCGTAATAACTGACGAACCCACGGCTGCAGTTTCCCCCGAATATAAGGAGCCAGATAATAATCCAGCGTCATTTGCTGCTGCAAAGTCCCGTATGTTAATTCCGTCAATAATGCGCGGTCTTTTTGGGGCAGATCATATAATTCAATCGTCTTATGAAGTAATAAATTGCTGAATGCCTGTTCGTTTTCAATATCCATCAAAATCGAAAGAGCAGCATCACGGACATTCCCGCGCCAAATTTTCTTATTATAATGTGTCATTCAAATTTTTCTCCCACTTGCCACTTAGAGCCGATTCCATTAAGGAAAACGGTGGCTGTCATTCGTTTTTTTCCTGCAGGCTGCAGGTCTGTAATCGCAAACGCTCCGTCACCTGTCTGCACGATGATACGGTCTTTTTCCAGGCCTATAATCTCACCTGGTGCTGCTTCGGATATTTGTTCCTCTGTCTGTCCCCACCAAATTTTCACCTGGTCATCCGCGAACTTCGTATAAGCTACCGGCCACGGATGCAGACCTCTTACCTGGTTATATATAGAACGGGCAGAATTTGTCCAGTTGATTCGTTCTTGTTCTCTAGAAATATTTCTCGCAAAGGTCACCTGTGTCTCATCCTGTACTTTCCGTTCATTCGTGCCATTAACTATCGAAGGAAGTGTTTCTTTCAGTAAGATGGTCCCTGCCTCCGACAACTTATCGAACATACTTCCTGTATCGTCGGTCTCTTCAATCGGCAGAGAGACTTGAGAGATGATATCTCCGGCATCCAGCTTTTCAGCCATATACATGATGGTCACGCCGGTTTCCTTTTCACCGTCCATTACGGATTGATGAATCGGCGCACCTCCACGGTATTTCGGCAGAAGCGAGGCGTGGACATTAATACAGCCAAGCTTCGGTGCATCCAGTAGTTCATTGGGAAGCAATTGACCAAATGCCGCTGTTACGATTAATTCTGGCTGGAGATTAATGATTTCCTGCAGTTCAGCTGAACCTTTTAGTTTCTCCGGCTGAATGACCGGCAAACCAAGCCGGACTGCTTCTTCCTTCACAGGAGGCGGAGTGAGCACACGCTTGCGCCCGACAGGACGGTCAGGCTGCGTAACAACCGCTAAGATTTCATAACCTTCTTCGTGAAGCATGGTGAGAACCGGTACGGAAAACTGCGGAGTTCCCATAAAAATGATTTTCGTCATTCGTCATCCTCCTCTTCAAACTCGGAAGGATCTACAATGCGCTGTATTTTCTTATCGAATAGAATTCCGTTCAGATGATCAATTTCATGCAGAATCGCACGTGCTTCGTACCCTTCTGCTTCCAGTTCATACAGTCTGCCGTCACGCTCTTGCGCTTCGATGCGCACATGGAAAGGTCGCTCTACTTCTCCGAATAATCCAGGGAAACTGAGGCAGCCTTCTACTTCTATTTCAGAGCCGCCAGTCGCTGTAACTACCGGGTTGATCATTTCAATAATGTCCTGTTCTTCATCGAAATCTACGATGGCCGCACGAATCGACTTGCCGACTTGCGGAGCTGCAATGCCCACTCCGTCATTCTCAACCATCGTTTCATACATGTCGTCTAATAATGCTCCCAGTTTTTCATCAAATACGGTGACCTCTTCACAAGGTGCCGTCAAAACCGGAGAGGGATGTTTTACAATTTCCAATATAGCCAAAATAATTCCTCATTTCTAAAGTTAAAAATCTTTTTTGCGGTATAGAGAGCAGGCTTGTAGAATGAGACCGTTTCCCTGCGTTCCAGGCGGACGCGTTCCGGAGGGCCCGCGGTAAGCCAACTTGGTCGCAAGCTCCCCAAAGTTGTCTTACCTGTCGGGCTGATCCTCCCGGAGTCGCCGCCTTCCACTTCGGTACACTGGCTGCTTCTTTTAACATTTTTGTGTGATACCAGTGGTGTTCCAATGCAGTTTTTAAGCTGCAGCACTGCTTCAATTAAAATATTGCAGTGGGTTCACGATTTATCGACATGATCAGTCCGTCTTTCACCCAGTTCGTTTTATAATGTTTCAGCAATTCCTGCAAAACGGGGATGAGAGCTGGTTCTTGTTTGTATTTTACCAAACATTGATAACGATATCTATTGTTGAGACGGCTGATTGCAGCAGCTGTCGGTCCGATGATGACGGAGCCTGCAGACAGACGCTCCGCGAGGAAGGCTGTGCCTTTATGCGCATAATCGGCCGCTTTTAATACATCTTCGTGGCTGAACTGTACGACAGTCACATAATAATAGGGCGGATAGCCGAGCTGTCTTCTTCGTTCCATTTCCATATCATAAAACGGCACATAGAGCTGGGACTTTGACAGCTCGATTGCATAATGTTCGGGATCGTATGTCTGAATGACTACTTCACCGGGAAGCTGATCACGCCCCGCTCTGCCGCTTACCTGTGTCAGCAGCTGAAACGTTTTCTCTGCAGCGCGGAAATCGGCCAGATGAAGCGACGTATCTGCCGCCAGCACGCCAACCAGCGTTATTCTTGGGAAATCCAGTCCCTTGGCGATCATCTGCGTGCCGAGCAGGATATCTGCTTTACCTTCTCCAAAATCATGCAAAAGCCGCTCATGCGCGCCTTTCGTTCCCGTTGTATCCACATCCATGCGAATGACGCGAGCTTCCGGCACCAGTTTATACAACTCTTCCTGTGCTTTTTGCGTGCCTGTTCCAAAAAACCGGATATGCTCACTTTCGCATTCCGGACACTCAAGCGGCACTGGCTGTTCATGACCGCAATAATGGCATTTTAAACTTTCGGATGAACGGTGATAGGTTAGGGAAATATCACAATTCGGACATTCCACCACAGTACCGCAGTCTCTGCATAATACGAAGCTCGAAAAGCCCCTTTTATTCAGCAGCAAGACAATCTGTTCCTTGCGCTCCAGCCGCTCTCTGATCGCATCTGCCAAGGCAAGGGAAAACATCGATCGGTTCCCTGCTTTCAGTTCTTCCCGCATATCCACAACTTGTACACTCGGCAACGCCTGCTGTTTGGCACGTTTCGTTAAGGTCAATAAGGTATATACACCCTTTGTTGCCCGGGCATACGATTCTAAAGACGGTGTAGCGCTTCCCAATATGACCGGACACTGATAATAATCCCCCCGCCAAATCGCTACATCACGCGCATGATATCTCGGAGATTCTTCCTGCTTATAAGTAGATTCATGCTCCTCATCTAATATAAGCAGGCCCAAATTAGTAAACGGAGCAAAAACTGCCGAGCGTGCGCCGATAGCCACTTTCACTTCTCCCCGGTGAATCCTCCGCCATTCATCATACTTCTCTCCTGACGATAAACCGCTGTGCAGCACCGCAACGAGCTCGCCAAAGCGCGCTTTGAAACGTGCAGTCATTTGAGGAGTCAATGAAATTTCAGGAACGAGCACAATCGCTTCCTTGCCTTTTTTCAGTACATGATCGATTGCCTGCAAATACACTTCCGTCTTGCCGCTTCCCGTGATTCCATGAAGCAGGAATGTTTCTTGTTTCTCCTGATCACTTGCTTGTTCAATGGCTGTTAGCGATACTTGCTGCTCATCCGTCAGCTGTTCCGGTTTGCCGCTGTCACGCATTTTCGGTGCATCCAGTTCCCTATACACTTCCACTTGCGATTCCTCGACCACTTTTTTATCGAGCAGCGCCTTCAAAACATTTGCCTTCACACCGGTTTTATTCATAATTTCACTTGCTTCCAATGAAGAAGACGGATGCTCTAGCAGCCAATTGATTAATTCTATTTGTTTTTTTGCATTGGCATGCGTATCTGCCAAAGCTGACTGCAAATGGTCTGCATCCGGGATATGTATCATCCGGACTTTTTTTATTTTCGTCTTTTGCTGCACGGCCGTATCGATCTGAACGGCTCCTGCTTCACTGTATTTTTTGGCTTCATTCAGCAAATGAGCATCCTGCAAAGCCTTCAGCGTTACTTGCCGGCGTTTGCCAAGAAATTCAAGGAAATGTTCATCAAGCAATTCAGGTTTGATGACGCGCATAATTTTTTCGTATTTTGCACGCATCGCTGCCGGCAGCATGACTTGCAGCGCATCGATTTCATAGGCAATCGTTTCATCTGCCATCCAGCGGGACAGCTGCAAAAGTTCGGGAGATAGCACAGGCTCTAAGTCTATGATCTCTATGATTGATTTGATTTTGGCAGAATCCAGCTCACTGTCCATTTTGATTCCCGTGACATACCCAACAACTTTACGGGGCCCAAACGGAACCTTTACACGAAGTCCGGGCTCCATCACAGCTTCCCATTCCGCCGGTACCGCATAATCAAAAGGGCGGTCAATCGGATAAGCCGCCACATCGACAATGACTTCAGCGATCATCCAAATTGCCGCCTTCCTGCTGAATAATCGTTTCGAATAAATGAAGTGCCAGTTGCTCTTTCGGCATGGCAGTAAACGGAATAACTCCGCCTTTTCTCGAAAGGAGGGTGACGACATTCGTGTCGCTGCCGAAGCCGCCTTCCGGATCGGTTACATCGTTGACGATAATATAATCTAAATTCTTTGATTCCAGCTTCTTCTGTCCATAAGCGATTACATCATTAGTTTCCGCTGCAAAGCCCACTAACAGCTGATGCTCTTTCCGCTCGCCAAGCGACTTCAGGATATCTGTTGTACGCTCAAGTTCAAGGACATCGTCGCCTTCTTGTTTCTTCATTTTCTGATCGTGAACAGATTTCGGCCGGTAATCTGCCACTGCAGCCGATTTCACTACAATAGAAGCATCCGGAAATTCACCCAGCACCGCTTCATACATATCCGCAGCACTTTCTACGTGAATAATCTTTACTCCTGCAGGAACCGGTAATTCGACCGGTCCGGAAATAAGCACTGTTTCTGCGCCGAGCTTTTGAGCCGCAGCCGCCATTGAATAGCCCATTTTCCCGCTTGAGAAATTCGTAATATAGCGTACTGGATCTATCCGTTCACGCGTAGGACCTGCCGTGATCACTACTTTTTTCCCTTTGAGAGGCAAATTCTGCTTGCCATTGAAATGCTGTTTTACCAGTTCGGTGATGCGTTCCGGTTCTTCCAAGCGTCCTTTACCTACATAACCGCATGCTAAAAAACCTTCAGACGGCTCAATAAAATGATAGCCATCTAAGTGAAGTTGTTCAATATTCCTCACAACTGCAGGGTGCGAGTACATATGAACGTTCATGGCAGGCGCAATCCAGACATCTGCTTCCGTTGCGAGCAAGATGGTTGTCACCATATCGTCTGCAATTCCGTTCGCCAATTTCCCGATCACATTTGCGGTTGCAGGGGCGACGATAATGAGGTCAGCCCAGTCTGCCAGGTCGATATGTGCGATCACACGGGAATCTTTTTCATCGAAAGTATCCGTATAGACATCATTTCTGGACATTACTTGAAACGATAAGGGCTGTACAAATTCCATAGCGGAGTCTGTCATTACCACTTTCACGTCAGCGCCAGCCTGAGACAGTTTGCTGACGAGCGCCACCGCTTTATAGACTGCAATACCGCCCGTCACACAAAGCAGTATATTTTTATTATTCATCACCAGGGTCCCCTTCCCTCTTTCTGAGATCATCTGATAAAATAACAAACTCCCTGAGAACTGTTGAATTCCAAGGGAGTCTTTTTTTATTTAAATCAGGCTCTTAAATCAAATTTCATCCTCATAGATAATCGATGCGTCCGCCTGTTTGTTGATCAAAACGCCGGCTGCTACTTCTTCGAGCGCGCGGCCTACACTTTTATCAGCACGGTATGAGTGAAGCAGTTCGTTTTTCTTTTCCTGCAGTTCACGTGCACGTTTAGCTGCCAGTGTAACCAATGTGTATTTAGAATCAACTTTCCCTTTTAGTGAATCAACTGATGGATATAACATAGTTTATTCTCCCTCCAACATTTGTAAGTATCTCTTCTCCACACGCTCTCTGCGGCAATGCTCTGCTGTAACAATCGCATTGACACGGTCGCATGCTTTGGAGACCTCGTCGTTTTCAACTACATAGTCGTACAGATGCATCATTTCAAGTTCATCTCTGGCCTTCAATACCCGGTCGGCAATGATATCCGATGCTTCCGTCCCTCTTCCGATTAAACGGGTTTCTAAGTCACTTAAGCTTGGAGGTGCCAAAAAGATAAACAGGCCGTTCGGCACTTTTTCACGCACCTGCGCAGCACCGACCACTTCAATCTCAAGGAATACGTCGCGCCCTGCGTCCAGTGTTTCATTGACGTAATCAATGGGCGTGCCGTAATAGTTTCCTACATACTCAGCGTATTCAAGAAGTTTTCCATCCTGGATCATTTGCTCAAATACTTCGCGTGACCGGAAGAAATAGTCCACGCCGTCCACTTCGCCTTCACGCGGATTTCTGGTCGTCATCGATATGGAATATTCATAGTTGGTGTCCGGGCTTGAGAACAGTTCTTTACGGACGGTTCCTTTTCCTACGCCGGACGGACCAGAAAGGACGATTAGGAGTCCTCGATGTTTGTACATGCAATCCCTCTTTGTTATGTATTAATTCGCACGGCTTGACCGCGTGCAATCTGTTCATATTATACCATAATCAACCGATGAGTGCTAAAATGGAACAAAACGAAATGAAAGAGGAATCCATATGGCATTTGATGGTTTATTTACGAAAGCAATAGTTAGCGAACTGCAGCAGCTGAAGACTGGCCGGATTTCTAAAATTCACCAGCCGAATTCACAGGAAATTATTTTTCAAATACGGGCAAATAATAAAAATCATAAATTACTCGTTTCTCTGCATCCTTCTTATTCAAGGATTCAATTGACGAATGAAGTGCTGACCAACCCTGCTGAGCCTCCGTTATTTTGTATGGTGCTCAGAAAGCAGCTGGAAGGCGGAATGATTACATCAATCGAGCAGTATGAAACCGACCGCATCATTCATTTGAATGTGCAGGCAAGAAATGAACTGGGCGATCAGATTGAGCGAAAGCTTGTTATTGAAATCATGGGCCGCCACAGTAATTTAATTTTGCTGGATGCGTCACGTGATTTGATCATCGACAGTATGAAGCATCTGCCGCCATCCGTGAACAGTTACCGTACAATTTTACCGGGACAGCCTTTTATTCCCGCACCGCCGCAGGATAAACTGGACCCTTTCTGCGTTTCTGAAGAGCAGTTCATGGCGGTCCTGCCGAGTCTCAATGAACCGAGAGATGCAGTTCAGCAATTTGCAGGATTCTCCCCTTTGACGGCCGCAGAGCTTCTATATCGTCTACAGCAGAATGACGCCGTTCCTTTTATTGTTTGGAAATCTTTCCTTAACAGCTTCAATATTGAATCAATGAAGCCTTGTGTTGTAGAAAATGGGGGAAAGACACTATTTTCCGCTGTAGAATTAACGCACATAGAAGGAATTCCCCAAACATTTGAAACGCTCGGAGACCTGCTTGACAAAGTCTATTTTGCAAGAGCAGAGCGGGAACGGGTAAAATCACAGGCAATCGATTTAGAACGCTGGCTTTCAAATGAAATCACAAAGCTTGAAAACAAATCAAAAAAACTGCAAAAAGAAGAGCAGACTGCACAGAATCTGGATACTTTAAAGCTTTATGGCGAGCTGCTTACTGCCAACAGCTACATGCTGAATAAAGGCGATAAAGAAGTGACAGTGGAAAATTATTATGAGCAGGGTACGACTGTGACAATTCCGCTTGATCCAAGAAAATCGCCGATTGATAATGCACAAAAATATTTCTCACGCTACTCAAAAGCAAAAACGGCACTCATCCGGATTGCAGAGCAGCTGGAGAAAACTAAAGAAGATATCGAGTATTTCGAAATGGTGCGGCAGCAGGTATACCAAGCTTCCCCAATTGACATAGAAGAAATACGTGAAGAATTGGTCGAACTTGGATTTATGCGTGCCAGAAGAAGTAAAAAGAAAGCAAAACCGAAAAAACCTGCACCGGAAGCATTCGTTTCATCAACCGGTGTTCCGATTTCGGTAGGGAAAAATAATAAACAGAATGATTATTTGACGTTCAAGCTGGCTGCGCGGGATCATGTCTGGCTGCATACGAAAGATATTCCGGGTTCTCACGTAGTGATTCATGACGCTGAACCAGATGCCCAGACAATCGAAGAAGCTGCAGGGTTGTCCGCTTACTTCAGTAAAGCCCGTGAGTCTTCCTCCGTGCCGGTCGATTACACGGAAATCAAGCATGTGAAGAAACCTTCCGGCGCAAAACCGGGATTTGTTATTTATTTCGAACAAAAGACGCTATTTGTCACGCCAAATGAGGATTTGGTCCGTGCACTGCGAAAGTGAGTCATAAAAGAAAGTAGGCAAAAAATAAGGGTGCTTTGGCGAGTCCGTGATGACACGAATCGGCAAAACACCCTTCAACAGCCAGGAAAAACTTGTTCCATTGTTTCGATGACCATGAAATCAACCGATCCCGTGGAGTAGCTCACCTGAAACAAAGTTTTCCTTTTCCCACAATCATTCTATTTTATGTTCTCGACAAATTCATATACTTTATCCAAAGAAAGCAAATGGTGATTACAGTCTTCCGAATCTCGACAGATGTAATTCCCTTTCTTTGTATAGTTTCCAGCGATATCACCTTTTGTTTTTGTTATAAACATACAAACAGGAGTCAGCCGGTTACATATTGCACAAATCTGCTTTGTCTTCGTTTCTTCGTACGTGCCCGTTAACCCGATCATGCCCTTCCGAGCCGGCACGACAATATATCTTCTTTTCGTTCCAAAATCATCGTAACTCAAAAAGGACATTCTATTATAGTTCAGTCTTTCTTTCGGCAGCTTCATTTTTTTCACTTTTGGAAAAAGTTTTTGCAATTTCTGCTCCGAAAGTTCCTTGAACGGAATGATGTATGCTTCTATTTCTACTAGATATTGTTCGGCTGTTTCCTTATCTGCAACTTTTACTATACGGTTGAGAATGTTCCTTTGTATAGGCGTTAACCCTGTAAACAAATCTTCTGTTTTCTCAATTGCCAGTGATTCCATTGCGTTAATGACATGTTGATCATTCACTGTCGCATGACCACTCACCAGTTGTAATACCTGCCGTTTTATAAAATTGAACTGATCGTTTCTTATAAATTGTTCACTCTTCATTTCTGTCAGCTCCTCTGTTTTACTGATGCTAAACAAAGTGCAAAGCCTTCGAATCAGAGATGGAGAAACTACATTATAAGCGATTAAATAACCATTCGCCCCATGCAAAGTATCGCCTTTTGATCATCCGGCTTTGCATGAGTGTTTTTAGAAGCTGGCAATGCCATTTGAGTTGCCATCTTCACATCACCTTCTTTCTTTTAGGTGCTACGTTAAATATCATACAACTTTCCTTCTTTCGTGACAATATTTTTTGCACATGAAAAGGCCAGTACTCACGATTAGCCTATCAATCACTTTGTTCGGATTTGTATTCATCTGTCCGAGGAAATCCGTTACATTTCTTTATTTGATATAACTGTGACAGTACACATTGTGAATGACATCTTTCTTCTGCCAATCCCATAAACCTTCAATGAAATAGGACAAAAAAGAAAAGGACTGCCGCAGGAAAACGCAAATTAATTCGCGGCCTCCCAGGCAGTCCTTACTTATTACAAAGTACCTTGCTTCAACTTCGTATGCCATTCCATTAATTCGGCCATGGACTCTTCTTCGATCGCACCTTCTTCTTTTGCCGCCTCAGCAAGCGCTGCGAAATTCGTCAGGCTGTGATAAGAAAGCTTCGCTTCTGCAAACTTTTCATCCGCCTTCTGAAGCTCGTATGTAAAGATGGAAACGATGCCGCACACCTCTATCCCTTCAGCGAACAGCGCATCGGCTGCATTCAAGCTGCTGCCGCCTGTTGAAATCAAGTCTTCAATGATCACTGCTTTTGCACCTGATTCAATCTTGCCCTCAATCTGCTTGCTTTTGCCGTGAGCTTTCGCTGAAGAACGGATATAAACCATCGGCAGCTTCAAGATGTCCGCTACCCATGCTGCGTGAGGAATTCCTGCAGTAGCCGTTCCGGCAATGACTGTCGTTTCTGGATAATGGACGCGGATTAACGCTGCCAGACCTTCTGCGATTTCTTTGCGTCCTACCGGATCTGCCATCGTCAAACGATTATCGCAGTAGATCGGTGACTTGATGCCTGATGCCCAGGTAAATGGCTCTTTCGGATTCAAGGCAACTGCTCCGACATTCAATAAAATCTGCGCTACTTCTTTTTCTCTGGTCATGAATTGGTCCCCTTCCACAATGTATTGACTAACTCATAAGCTGCCAACGGATTTTCTGCACCTGTGATAGCACGTCCCACGACAATATGCGTAGAACCTTCCTGCTGTGCTTTTGCAGGAGTCGCCACACGCTTCTGGTCATGAACGTCTCCTTCGGCAAGTCTGATACCCGGTGTAACTTTAAAGAAATCTTTACCGCACACTTCTTCAATTATTTTGGCTTCTTGCACCGAACAAACGACACCATCCAAATGAGCGGAGGCAGCAAGTTGCGCATAATGTTCCACAGATTCCTGGAGCGGCACACCAATCAGCTGCTCCTCCCGCACTTGACGGTCATCGGTAGAAGTGAGCTGCGTCACTGCAATCAATGCAGGGCGTTTTCTCCCTGCCGGCGTACCTGTATCAAGACCTTCCAAAGCTGCTTCCATCATCGTCTTCCCGCCAGCTGCATGCACATTGACCATATCGACTTCAAGTGAAGCGAGGACCTTCATGGCAGACTTGACCGTGTTCGGGATATCATGCAGTTTCAGATCCAGAAAAATGGAATAGCCTGCTTCTTTCAGGCGGGCAATCATTGAGGGACCTTCTTTATAATACAATTCCATTCCCACTTTGACATTGACCGGCTGATCAAAGGCTTTCAGGAATTCGAATGTTTTTTCTGCTGAATTAAAATCTAGTGCAATAATGGGTGATCGATTCATACGCGATGGCTCCTTCCGATCAATTCTGAAATGTGGTCCACTTGCAGTTCATCCAGTTTGGCAGGCAGCTGTTCTATGATCGTCGGACAGACAAACGGATCGACGAAGTTTGCTGTACCGACCGCCACGGCGCTTGCTCCTGCTGATATGAAGTCCACCACATCCTGCACGCAAGTGACGCCGCCCATTCCGATGATCGGAATATTGACGACTTGGCTCACTTCATACACCATGCGGATCGCAACAGGTTTTACAGCCGGTCCGGATAACCCGCCAGTTTTATTGGCAATGACCGGTCTTCCGGTCTTTTCATCCAAACGCATACCGACAAGTGTATTGATCATCGTGATACCGTCCGCTCCGCCTGCTTCTACGGCAGCTGCCATTGACTTAATGTCAGCTACGTTCGGAGACAATTTTACATAGACAGGTACGGAAGATACAGCTTTTACTGCTGCTGTCAGTTCTTTTGCTATTTCAGGATCTGTTCCAAAAGTAATACCGCCGCATTTAACGTTCGGACAGGAAATATTGAGTTCCAATGCTTGTACATTTGGTGCTTTGGAAATTTCTTTCGCCACTTCTACATAATCTTCTGTTTCCGAACCTGCTACGTTTGCGATAATCGGCACATCGTATTTTTCCAGCCAGGGCAGCTCATTTTCGAGAACACCCTTCAATCCCGGATTTTGAAGCCCGATTGCATTCAGCATGCCTGATGATGTTTCTGCCACGCGCGGTGTCGGATTGCCGTAGCGTGTTTCGAGTGTTGTTGCTTTGATCATAATGGCACCGAGCTGTGAAAGATCATATAAATTTCCATACTCTTTTCCAAAACCGAAACATCCGGATGCCGGCATGATCGGATTCTTTAAGTCGAGACCGGGCAATGTAATCGCTAATCTGTTCATATTTGCACCACCCCTGCTGGAAATACCGGACCGTCAGAGCATACTTTGACATACGCTTTGTCCGTTGCGTTCTCATTTGTATGGCAGACGCAGGCAAAACAGGCGCCGATTCCGCAGCCCATGCGCTGTTCAAATGATAGGAAACCTTTTTTATGCACATAGGCTTTTTGTACGGCATCAAGCATCGGCATAGGACCGCAGCTGTAGAATGTTTCGAATTCATCTGCCAGCCCGCTCATGACATTGGTGACAAAGCCTTCGGTACCGTTGCTGCCGTCGACTGTTGCAATATATGTTTCACCCAGTGCTTTAAATTCTTCTTCATAGAAGACGACATCATCAGACTGGAAGCCAAGAATATGAATGCATTTCACGCCTTTTACCGTCAACTGCTTTGACAATTCATAAAGCGGCGGCACACCGATTCCTCCGCCGATCAGGACAGCTGTTTGGCCGGATGCTGTTTCTCCAACAGGGAATCCGTTGCCAAGCGGTCCCAGCACATTGACAATATCCCCTTCACGCTTTTCAGACAGCAGCTCTGTACCGCGTCCTTCCGCCCGGTAGATAATGGTCATTTCATTTGTCTCTGCATTGATCTCCGCTATAGAAATTGGACGGCGCAGCAGCGGTTCGAATGAATCGGATACTCTGATATGGACAAACTGGCCCGGAGAAGTAATTTCTCCGACCAGCTTTCCTGCCAGTTTCATTTCAAAAATGTTTTTTGCGATTTGCTGCTGGGAAACAACGGTCATCAAATCCTGGATGATCATTGGATCACCTGCGCTTTTGGCATCGCAGCTGTTTCAAATGTCATCGACTCGATTACAGACAGCATGGCAGCGGCTGTATCGATCGAAGTGAAGCAAGGAACTCCATTCTCGACGGATTCACGGCGGATTCTGAAGCCGTCACGGGCAGGCTGCTTTCCTTTCGTCAGTGTGTTGATCACTAACTGTGCCTGTCCTTTTTGAATGACGTCAATCAATGTCGGCCCGTCAGTTCCAATCTTTCCTACTGTCTGGACTTCGATATTTGCCTGTTCAAGGGCATTCGCTGTTCCTTCTGTAGCCAGGATGCGATAGCCGATTTGGACAAAACGTCTCGCGATCTCGATAATTTCTTCTTTATCTTTATCTGAAACTGTCATGAGCACAGAACCATATTCTTTCACTTCCATGCCTGCAGCGACTAACCCTTTATAAAGAGCTTTTTCCAGCGTGCTGTCTTTCCCCATGACTTCCCCTGTCGATTTCATTTCAGGTCCGAGTGTAATATCCACACGGCGAAGTTTTGCGAATGAGAAGACCGGTACTTTTACGTAGACGCCTTCTGGTGCAACCGCGAGTCCGTCTGTGAAGCCTTGCTCTGCGATCGATTTGCCTAAGATCGCTTGCGTCGCTACATTAGCCATCGGGATATTCGTGATTTTACTCAAGAACGGCACCGTACGGCTTGAACGCGGGTTTACCTCAATGACATATACCTGTCCTTCAGAAATAACGAACTGAATATTCAGCAATCCTCTGATTTTTAAGCCTAGAGCCAGGCGCTTTGTGTATTCCGCAATCGTTTCAATCATGGACTGAGACAGATTTTGCGGCGGGAACACAGCGATGGAGTCACCGGAGTGAACGCCTGCACGTTCGATATGCTCCATGATACCGGGAATCAACACCGTCTCGCCGTCACAGATTGCATCCACTTCGATTTCCGTACCTGTCAAATAGCGGTCAATCAATACAGGATGCTCGGGGCTGGCCTTCACCGCATTTTCCATGTACTGCAGCAACTCTTCTTCATGATAGACAATTTCCATTGCACGGCCGCCTAATACATAGGAAGGTCGGACTAGTACCGGATAACCAATTTCATTGGCTATCACGACTGCTTCAGGAACAGACAGTGCAGTTTTACCAAGCGGCTGCGGAACGCCGATTTCATGAAGTGCACTCTCGAATTTATCTCTGTTTTCAGCACGGTCGATATCTTCAAGTGATGTACCAAGAATTTTCACGCCGCGTGCTTCTAAGTCTGCTGCCAAGTTGATTGCAGTCTGTCCGCCAAACTGTACGATAACGCCTTCAGGCTGCTCCAAGTCGATAATGTGCATGACATCTTCAATCGTCAGCGGCTCAAAGTAGAGCTTATCGGAGATCGAGAAGTCTGTTGAGACCGTTTCCGGGTTATTATTGACGATGATCGCTTCATAGCCGGCTTCCTGGATTGCCCATACACAGTGAACGGTTGCATAGTCGAACTCCACACCTTGTCCGATTCGGATCGGGCCGGAACCGAGCACCACAACACTTTTCTTGTCTGTTTTGACGGATTCATTTTCCTCTTCATACGTCCCGTAGAAATACGGTGTATCCGATTCATATTCACCCGCACAAGTATCTACTTTTTTATAGACCGGAATTAATTCCTGCTCTTTTCTCCAATCATACACTTCACGCTCTGTCGTATTCCAGAATTGCGCAATGACAACATCTGCAAAACCTAAACGCTTCGCTTTATAGGCTGTTGCATAATCAAATGGATGATCTTTCAGCATCTGCTCATAGCGCACGATGTTTTCGAATTTGCGCAGGAAGAATAAATCGATTGCACTCCACTCGTGCAATGTTTCGATCGTAACTCCGCGGCGCAGCGCTTCCCCTAAGAAGAATAAACGCTCATCTCCCGCTTTGCGGATCCGCTTCTCGATCCATTCGTCAGACATTTCATCTCCGCCAGGCAATGATAGATCGAACTGGCCCGTTTCAAGTGAACGCACTGCTTTCAAGATCGACTCTTCAAACGTACGGCCCATCGCCATTACTTCGCCTGTTGCTTTCATTTGTGTGCCGAGATTACGTTTTGCCGATTCGAACTTGTCGAAAGGCCAGCGCGGAATCTTCGTTACAACATAGTCGAGTGTCGGCTCGAAGCATGCATACGTATTGCCTGTTACGGGGTTCATCATTTCATCCAGCGTCAGACCAACCGCAATTTTTGCCGCAAGCTTCGCGATCGGATAGCCTGTTGCTTTAGATGCCAGTGCAGATGAACGGCTGACACGCGGGTTCACTTCGATAATGTAGTAATCAAAGCTGTGCGGATCAAGTGCCAGCTGAACATTACAGCCGCCCTCGATTTTCAATGCACGGATGATATCCAATGAAACGTTGCGCAGCATTTGATTTTCACGGTCTGTCAACGTCTGGCACGGTGCCGCCACAATGGAATCTCCTGTATGGATACCGACTGCATCAACGTTCTCCATATTACAAACAACAATCGCGTTGTCTGCAGAGTCACGCATGACTTCATATTCGATCTCTTTAAATCCTGCGATAGATTTCTCCAATAGACACTGTGTAACCGGGCTGTATTTCAAACCGCTCGCTACGATTTCTTCCAAGTCTTCATCGTCATGACAGATTCCTCCGCCCGTTCCGCCGAGCGTAAAGGCAGGACGAACGATTACCGGATAGCCGATTCTCTTTACGAACGCGTACGCTTCATCAAGATTATGGATAATATCACTTTCCGGAACCGGTTCTCCCATTTCATTCATCAAGTTACGGAACAGGTCACGGTCTTCTGCTTTATGGATCGCATCCAGTTTGGTACCCAGAATCTCAATCTCCAGTTCATCAAGAATACCTGACTCCTGAAGCTCGATCGCCATGTTCAATCCCGTCTGGCCGCCAAGTGTAGGCAGCAAAGCATCCGGACGCTCTTTGCGGATAATCCGGCTGACGAAGTCCAGTGTGATCGGCTCGATATAAACCTTATCGGCAACTTCCGTATCCGTCATAATTGTTGCGGGATTGGAGTTGATGAGAATAACGCGGTAGCCCTCTTCTTTCAGGGACAGGCAGGCTTGTGTACCTGCATAATCGAACTCTGCAGCCTGGCCGATCACGATCGGGCCTGAGCCGATGACAAGGATGGATTTAATATCTGTACGTTTAGGCATTGGTATTCTCCTTTCGATTGCTTGCAGTCATCAATTCGATGAAATCGTCAAATAAGTAGCTTGCATCATGCGGTCCCGGAGAGGCTTCCGGATGGAACTGCACGGTAAACGCTTCGTATTTTTCACTTTTCACGCCTTCCACACAGCCGTCGTTCAGTGCTTTATGTGTCAGTTCCAGACCTGCACCGGCTAATGAATCTTCCAGCACTTCATAGCCATGGCTCTGAGAAGTCAGGTCTGTACGGTTTCTATTTAAATCTTTAACGGGATAATTGCCTCCGTTATGGCTATTTTTCATTTTTGCTGTCTTGGCTCCGCAAGCTAATGCAAAGAGCTGGTGACCTAGACCGATGCCGAAGATCGGTTTTTTGCCGAGCAATTCTTTAATTGTCTCTACTGCACCTTCGACATCTTCCGGATTACCCGGGCCGTTTGATAATAAAATTCCATCCGGGAACAAAGCCAGGATTTCTTTTGAAGAGGTATCATAAGGCACCACGATGACGTCACAGTTTTTTTTGTTCAGCTCACGCAAGATGCCGTGCTTGATTCCGTAATCAATCACCACAACACGCTTTCCGTGTCCCGGGCTTGGATACGGACGCTTAGTTGATACTTTTGCCACTAAGTCTTTCGGCAGATCATACCCTTGAACTTCCGCCAATACTGCAGCTGTATCGATATCGTCGCCAGCAGCCGTCAGCTTGCCTTTTAAAGAGCCCTTATCGCGTAATAAACGAGTCAGCTTGCGTGTGTCAATTTCCTGAATTCCAGGAATTCCTTTCAATGAAAGCAGATCGCCCAGCGACATGCCGCTGCGGAAATTAGAAGGCTCTTCAGTCAATTCTCTGACAACCAATCCGTTAATTGCCAGATCGATCGATTCATAATCATCGCGGTTAATCCCGTAATTTCCGATTAATGGATAAGTCATGACAACAATCTGTCCGCAGCCTGAAGGGTTGGAAATTGTTTCCTGATATCCTGTCATTCCGGTAGAAAACACTGCTTCTCCGATAGAAGCACTGTCCGCTCCAAATGCTTTTCCTTCAAATATCGAACCGTCTTCTAATACTAAATAACGTTTTTTCATCATTGACCATCCTTCCAAACGATGTTTCCACCGAAAATTGTCATCACCGGCCATCCGGCACATTCCCAGCCATCAAACGGTGTGTTCTTTCCTTGCGATACAAATGTTGTACGGTCGATCTTCTGTTCTTTTTCCAAATCAATCAGCACCAAGTCAGCTGCCGCGCCAACTTCGATTTTACCGTAAGGCAGATCAAAAACTTCCGCCGGCTTGACTGTCATCCAGTCCACCAGCTGCTTCAGTGTCCAGTGACCCGGCTTGACGAAGTGTGTATATAATAGAGGGAATGCTGTTTCGAACCCTGTAATACCGAATGGGGCTTTTGCAATTCCTGCCGCTTTCTCCTCTGCAGTATGCGGTGCGTGATCCGTTGCGATGCAATCCAGCGTACCGTCTAGCAGCCCTTCCCGCAAAGCCTGGCGGTCTTCTTCCGAACGAAGCGGAGGATTCATTTTCCAGTCAGCGTCGTCTCCCGGCACATCGTTTTCTGCCAGCAGTAAATGGTGCGGGCTCACTTCGCCCGTTACGTGAATCCCCGCTTTCTTCGCATCGCGAATGACCCGGACCGATTCTTTTGTACTGACGTGGCATACGTGGTAATGAGCTCCTGCCGCTTCCGCCAATAAAACATCTCTCGCAATATGTACAGATTCAGCGATGGAAGGAATTCCCGGCAGACCAAGTTCTTTATTGCGCGTGCCTTCATGCATAGCACCGCCATAAATCAATGAATTGTCTTCACAGTGTGCCACAATCGGCATGTTGATAGCCGCAGCATCCTGCATCGCTTCATACATCATGCCTGCTTCCTGAATCCCCACGCCGTCATCCGTAAATGCGAATGCGCCGTGTTCTTTCAATTCCTTTAAATTCGTCCGTTCTTTTCCTGCTTCTCTAATCGTGATTGATGCATAGGGTAGTACGCGAATTTTCGCATTGTCTTCAATTAATTTATTGATCTTTTCAATATTCTCAATCGTGTCCGGAACTGGACGGGTATTCGGCATCGAGCAGATAGTGGTATAACCGCCTTTAGCTGCTGCTGCAGTGCCTGTTGCAATTGTTTCTTTATGCTCTCCGCCCGGCTCTCTCAAGTGAACGTGTACATCAATTAGTCCCGGTGACAATAAGAGTCCGTTGCCTTCAATGACTTCGCATTCTTCAACTGCTAACTGGCTGCCGATTTCTGCAATCTTTCCTTCTGAGATTTTAACATCCGTCTGGATTAATTTGCCCTCTTCGTTTACCATCTGTACATTTTGAATTAAAGTTGTCATATTACTTCCGCCCCTTCAAAATTAGTTCTAGAACAGCCGCTCGAATATAGACGCCATTTTCGACTTGTTTAAAAATTCTTGACTGCGGACTTTCAATTAAGCAATCCGCTATTTCAACATCCCGGTTCACTGGCGCCGGATGCATGATAATTGCCTTGTCCTTCATGCGTGCCGCCCGCTCTTCCGTCAGTCCGTACTGCTCATGATAAGCAGCTTTCGTGTAGGCCATCTCCGTATTATGCCGCTCATGCTGAACACGGAGCAGCATGACTACATCACTTGTTTCAATGACTTCATCCCAGTTATCGACACTGTCGAATTCCCCTGCCCATTCCGGCGGGCATAAGAAAGTCACTTCTGCACCCAATTTGCGAAGCGCCTCCGCATTGGAGCGGGCAACACGGCTGTGCGCAATATCTCCGGCAATCAGCACTTTCAACCCTTCAAACCCGCCGAACTCTTCCTGAATCGTAAACAGATCGAGCAGTGACTGCGTCGGATGCTGGCCTGAGCCGTCCCCTGCATTAATGATGGCAACATTTGTACGCTCGACGAGTTCTTCATAAAAACCGTCCGACGGGTGCCGGATGACGAGTGCATCTAATCCGATAGCTTCCAATGTTCTGATCGTATCATATAGTGTCTCCCCTTTAAGCGTACTGGAGAAACTGGTTTCAAACGGGATGATCTGCGCTCCGACTTTCCGCTCAGCCATTTCAAAACTTGTTTTTGTCCGAGTGCTGGGCTCAAAAAATAAGTTACACACCGTATAGGTCCCCGGCAGTTCCCGGAAGCCCAGCCGTTTAAATATGGCTGCCCGCTCCAGAATGAGCATGATTTCTTCCACTGTCAGTTCTTTCATTGAAACTAAATGTTCCATCGGATGTTCCTCCTCATGAAGTGCAGGCATGTTCTGCAGGTAATTATGTATCTTCGTTATTCTTCATCCATTAATGTATCGTCTTTTCTGCCTGGCAGGAATAAGTTCAGCAGTACGCCGACAATCGCTGCGAGAGCCATCCCGCCGACTTCGAACGTCGGGCTGAATTTTATTGTCGCGCCGCCGATGCCGATGACCAAGATGATAGATGCAATAACCAAGTTTCGCTGATTGTCAAAGTCAATATGGTGATCGATCAGCATGCGCAGTCCGGACGAAGCAATGATACCGAACAATAAAATGGAGATGCCTCCGAGTACCGCTTGCGGAATCGTCGCAATGATTGCCATCACTTTTCCAAGGAAAGAGAAGAAGATGGCAAACACGGCTGCACCAAGAATTACATAAACACTGTATACACGGGTGATTGCCAGTACGCCGATGTTTTCACCGTACGTAGTTTTCGGCGGTCCGCCCACCATGCCGCTGATCAATGTTCCTAAACCATCTCCAAGTAAAGATCTGTGCAGTCCCGGACTGTCGATATAGTTGCGTTCAACTACTTTTCCGAGTACGAGCTGGTGACCAATATGTTCTGCAATCGTCACTATGGCGATTGGCACCATGACGATGAGCAGTGTCGGTGTCACAACGAAGGAATAGTCGACTCCGGGTATGAGCATCTCAGGCACTGCAAACCATTTTGCCTCTGCCACTTTCGTAAAATCCAAGATACCGATTACCGCTGAGTAGATGTAGCCGACTACGATTCCGATCAGCACAGGCATCAGGCTGATGATTCCTTTGAAGAACATCAGGCAAAATACGGCGGTTGCAAGAGTTACCAGTGCAGCTGAAAAGTGCAGTCCGCTATAGGTATCTGCCCCGTCTACCTGGATTGTGCTCGCCATATTGATGGCTGTCGGTGCGATGGCAAGTCCGATCACCATAATGACCGGTCCAACCACGATCGGCGGCAGGATTTTCATGATCCAGCGATAGCCTGTTTTCCAGATCAGCAGGGAAATGATCGCGTACACTAAGGCAACGAACATACTCCCGATCATTGCACTTCCTATCCCACCGGTTTTCGTCGCGATCTGTATCGGTATGATAAAGGCAAATGAAGAACCTAAGTATGCCGGCACTTGAAACTTAGTCACGGCAATAAATACAATCGTTGCGATTCCGCTTGTCAATAAAGCAATTGCAGGACTCAATCCAACCAGCTGCGGCACTAAAATCGTTGCGCCGAACATCGCGAACATATGCTGTAAGCTCAGCGCAAGCCATCGCACCGGCTGTGGTTTTTCATTGACATCTAATACTTTTTCACTCATCTTCTCAAGTCCCCCGGCTGTTTATAATGTACGTGTATGGATTGTGACGCCATCCGTTCCATCTGTTTCAATCATGCTGACCACTACTTGTTCATCACTCGATGTAGGGATGTTCTTGCCTACAAAATCCGGACGAATCGGCAGTTCCCGGTGACCCCTGTCTACAAGTACTGCCAGTTGTATGGAGGCAGGTCTTCCCAAATCCATCACCGCGTCTAGAGCTGCTCTGACAGTGCGTCCTGTGTACAGAACGTCGTCTACCAGGATCACTTTTTGATCTGCGACATCATGTGCAATATCGACCTGCTGCACGAGCGCTTCCGCCTGTTCATGCTTCAGTTGAAGATCATCACGATAAAGTGTGATGTCCAGTTCACCCTTTTTGATTGGTTTGCCTTCAATCTGTTCAATCCGGTCTGCCAGGCGTTTCGCTAAAATGGCGCCCCGTGTTTTAATGCCTACCAGTATACAGTCGTCAATGCCTCTGTTTTTTTCGATGATTTCATGCGCAATCCTTGTGATCGCACGTGAGATGGCCTGATCATCGAGAATTGCTGCTTTCTCCGCCATATCAGTGGTTTCCCCTTTCCGTTTTCCGTTTTTCAATAAAAAAATCCCTCCAGTCAGATTCGACTGGAGGGCGGACGTGCAGAAAAAAGCATACATCGAGGTCTTGCCGCAGCAAGACAACATGTAATTCCGTGCAACCTTCCCAGCCTCACAGGACTGACTTTAAAGGTATCGCTATTCAATTGCTTCATCGAGTATACAGCCATCAACTTGCACTTGTCAATGCTTATTATCCACGAAGATCATTCAGTAAATTTTGGTAATTTTCAGGCAAAGGCGCAGTGAACTCCAAATACTCTTCGGTTACCGGATGCACAAAGCCTACTGTTCCCGCATGCAGAACCTGCCCGCCGAAATCTATTGTCTTTCGTTGTCCATACTTTGGATCTCCGACAAGCGGATAACCGATATACTTCATATGGACGCGAATTTGGTGTGTACGTCCTGTTTCCAGACGGCATTCTACCAGTGTGTACTCACCAAAACGTTCCAGCACTTTAAAATGTGTGACCGCATTCTTTCCATTATCAACGACTGCCATCCGTTGGCGATCGCGCGGATCCCTGCCAATCGGTGCATCAATCGTGCCATTGTCGTGGGGTATATGACCGTGCACGAGCGCCGTGTAAACCCGGTTAACAGACTTCTCCACAAGTTGATTGACCAATGAAACATGGGCTTTATCATTTTTTGCGACCATCAGTAAACCGGACGTATCTTTATCAATCCGGTGAACGATACCAGGTCTCATAACGCCATTGATACCGGAGAGATCCGTGCACTGATACATCAGTCCATTGACCAATGTGCCTGACAGATGACCGGGTGAGGGATGGACAACCATACCTACAGGTTTATTCACTACCAGTACATCACGATCTTCATAAACAATTTCAAGATCGAGATTTTCTGCTTCGATATCGTACACTTCAGGATCCGGTTGCTCTATAGCAATCGTATCTTCTGCTTTTACTTTATAGTTTGATTTTACAAAGCTGCCATTCACTTGTATATGTTCTTCTTTCAGCCATTGCTGTATTTGCGTACGTGACCAGTCGGGCTGTAATGTGGCAATCGCTTTATCTATCCGACTGCCTGCAAGTTCCTCTGTAATTTCAAATTCAAATCGTTCCATTAGGAAACACCTTTTTTCTTTTTCTTTTTCTCATCAAGCAGTACATGCACTAAGATCAGTACGACTGCGATGGTCAATGCCGCGTCTGCTACGTTGAATATCGGAAAATCATAATTAATAACCGGGATCAGAACAGAAACAAAATCTACGACTTCTCCTCTGAATAAACGGTCAATGAAGTTTCCGACTGCCCCTCCAAGCAAAAGCATTAGGCTGATGCCGAGCAGGCGATCTTTTTTTCCTTCTGTATGGAAAAAGTATATAATAGCTGCAACCACTGCAACGGTTACAATATAGAACAACCACATTTTCCCTTCAAGCATACCCCAGGCGGCGCCTCGGTTCCGATGCGAGAGCAAGCCGAGATAAGGATCCAGTACAGAAATATATTCTCTGAGCTCCATATTTTTCACTACCAGCCATTTTGTCAGTTGATCCAGCGCTATGACTAAAACAGCTATTGCATAATAAGCGATCACTGCGTCTACCTCCGTCCAGCAAATGTCTAATTTATTTTACCACAATGTCAGGTCATTTTAACTTTTTACTGCATTCAATCAATAAAAAAGCAAAGCCATCATCATCCACGAGTGAATGATGATGGCTTTTGCATCAAGATTACTTATGCATAGTTCTCTTTTACGACTGTTGCGCATCGTGTACATAGTGCAGGGTGCTCTGCATCTTCCCCGACTGTTGTAGAAATCGTCCAGCAGCGTTCACATTTCTCACCGTCTGCTTTTTCGACCAGCACAGTTGCACGGTCCAGTTTTAGTGCATTTGGCAGATCTGCCTCTTTGCTTTCTTCAAATGCAGAAACAATGAAAAATTGTGCGAAGTCAATATCTTCAGCCTGCAGCAGGCCTTGCTGATCTTCGGGCAATACAACCGTTACTTTTGCTTCAAGTGATTTCCCGATGACTTTTGCATTTCGCGCTTCTTCCAAAGCTTTCAGTACATCATCACGAATATCCATCAAGCCGTCAAAACGTTCGCGCAGTTGATCTGCCGTTTCGCCTTTTTGATCAGCTTTCGGCATATCGGTTAATTGAACACTGTCAGCTTCTTTCACTGTCAGATAGTTCCACATTTCATCTGCTGTGTGCGGCAGGATCGGTGTGATCAGTTTGACTAAAGTGATCAGCGTATCGTACATAACCGACTGCATCGCACGGCGGTGAGGATGATTCGCCCCTTCGATATACACGACATCTTTCGCAATATCGAGGTAGAACGAGCTCAGTACGCCTGTGCAGAAATTATTTACAGCGTGATAAACACTTGCAAATTCATATTTTTCATATGCTGTTGTTACTTCCTCAATTAAATCTTGAAGTTTCACATAGACATACTGATCGACAGGACGCATGTCCTCAAATGACACACGGTCCGCTGACGGATTGAAATCAGCTACATTACCATGCAAGAAACGGATCGTGTTACGGATTTTACGATATACTTCTGATACTTGCTTGAAGTTCGAATCAGATACACGCACGTCTGCTGTATAATCGACAGAAGCAACCCACAGACGAACAATATCAGCGCCTAATTGATTGATCACTTTTGAAGGGACAATCACGTTTCCAAGTGATTTACTCATTTTACGGCCATCTTTATCCAGCGTAAAGCCGTGGCTCAGAATCCCTTTGTACGGTGCAATTCCATTGATTGCGACACTCGTCGTCAATGAAGAGTTGAACCAGCCGCGATATTGGTCGGATCCTTCCAAGTACAAGTCAGCCGGATACACGAGGTCATCACGCTCATCCAGGACGCCTTGGTGGGTCGTTCCGGAATCGAACCAAACATCCATGATATCTGTTTCTTTTGTAAACTCTCCATTCGGGCTGCCTTCGTGTGCAAAGCCTTCAGGCAGCAGTTCTTTTGCAGAACGTTCAAACCAGATGTTCGAACCATTTTCGCGGAATAATTTTGCCACATGGCCAATTGTTTCATCAGTCAGAATGGCATCGCCGTTTTCCGCGTAAAATACCGGAATGGGAACACCCCATACACGCTGGCGGGAAATACACCAGTCTCCGCGGTCACGAACCATATTGAACAGACGTGTTTCACCCCATGAAGGCGTGAACTCTGTTTTACGGATAGCTTCCAGCAAGTCCTCTCTGAATAATTCAATCGATGCAAACCACTGAGCTGTCGCACGGTAAATAACCGGCTTTTTCGTACGCCAGTCATGCGGGTACGAGTGAGTGATAAATGAAAGCTTCTGAAGTGCGCCGACTTCTTTAAGCTTTTCTGTGACTGCTTTATTGGCATCTTCGTAGAACATACCTTCAAAGAACGGCGCTTCGTCTGTCATGACGCCGCGGTCGTTGATTGGAGACAAAGCATCAATACCATATGCTTTACTGACGTAGAAGTCGTCCTCACCGTGACCAGGTGCCGTATGAACACATCCGGTACCAGCATCTGCTGTCACGTGCTCGCCCAGCATGACAAGTGAATCGCGGTCATAGAATGGATGCTTCGCCACAATACGGTCCAAATCAGCTCCCGGCAGTTCCTGTTCAACTGTATAATCTTCCCACTCTAGTTCTTTAGCTAAAAACTCCACAAGATCCTTTGCCACAACAAACTTCTCACCATTGACATTTACAATTGCATACGTAAACGCCGGGTGTACAGAAATCCCCAAGTTTGCAGGAATCGTCCAAGGAGTTGTCGTCCAAATTAGGAATTTTACATCTTCAGCCAGTACCCCTTTGCCGTCGCGCACAGGGAAGCTGACATAAATAGAAGGAGACTTCTTATCCTGATATTCAATTTCGGCTTCTGCCAAAGCTGATTCACTGGAAGGAGACCAATAAACCGGCTTCAATCCTTTATAGATATAACCTTTTTTGGCCATCTCGCCGAATACTTGAATCTGACGGGACTCAAATGCCGGCTTTAATGTAATATAAGGATTTTCCCAGTCGCCGCGGACTCCAAGACGTCTGAATTGAGTGCGCTGATTATTAATTTGCTCCAAAGCATACTCTTCACACATTTTACGGAATTCTGCGATGCTCATTTTCTTGCGGTCTACACCTTTATTAACAAGCGCCTGCTCAATCGGCAGACCGTGCGTATCCCAGCCCGGGACGTAAGGTGCGTGGAAGCCTGACATGGATTTATAGCGGACGATAAAATCTTTCAGCACTTTATTGAGCGCATGGCCCATGTGCAAATCGCCGTTCGCATATGGAGGTCCGTCATGCAGGATAAAATAGGGTCTGCCTGCTGTACGTTCTTGCACCTGCTGATAGATATTTTTTTCATTCCATTTTTCTTGCATCTTCGGCTCATTATTCGGTAAATTTCCGCGCATCGGAAATTCTGTTTTTGGCATGAGCAATGTATCTTTGTATTCCATTTATAATTCCTCCTCTTTATGTTTACGTCTAAAGTACTATGAAAGAAAATAAAAAAATCCCCATCCCAAAAAAGGGACGAGGTTATTCTCGCGGTACCACCCTACTTGCAATTGAAACCAATTGCCGCTTAGACACTGTTAACGGCAGTGTAACCGGGTCCATGTACATATCCACGAACCAGCTCCGGAGTGATTTTCGTTTCTGCATCCCCGCCGGGCTTCCACCGCCCCCGGCTCGCTGTCGGTCAAATCAGAAAGTACTGTCTCTTTCGACGCTTCTACTTTACGTAATTATTGTCATTATAAAAATGCCGCAAAGAATTGTCAAGTTCTTACGATTCTTCATCTGCCGCACTTTCTGCACTCGTCGTATCCAGCTCATACTTCAGCAGCTGATCCCAGTCATCTGTCTTGATTAAATCCAGCTGTGCTTCCACCATCATCTTGAAACGGCTTCTAAACACCTTGGACTGTTTCTTCAAGTCTTCTACTTCCAACGCAACTTTTCTCGCCCGCGCCAATGCATCATTGACAATGCGGTCTGCATTTTTCTCCGATTCCTTGACGATCAGCTTGGATTCCTGTATCGCATTTCTGCGCACATCCTCTGCCGCTTCCTGAGCAATCAGAATAGACTTCTGCAAAGTGCCTTCAATTGTATTGAAATGAGCTAATTTTGCTTCATTAAGAGAAATCGTCTGCTGCAGCTCTTCATTTTTCTTTATAACGTTTTCATAATCCTTCATAACCTGCTCTAGAAACTCATTCACTTCGTCTTCATCATAACCGCGAAATTTCGAACTGAATGCTTTGTTATGTATATCCGTAGGGGTTAAAGCCATGAAATGCTTTCTCCTTTCCGTCTGATCCATGTCAATTCTCAATTGTTCTGTACTACTTGATTAAACACTACTTTACCGATTTTATCAAGGCTTTCTCTATCAGACTAACGCACCAATCACGACCCGAATCTTATCTTTTCTCGTCCTGCCTTCAATACTGAGGATTTTATAGCGGCCAAAGCCTCTGACAGACAGAACATCATGCTCTTCCACTTCAAAAGCCTGCTGATCGATCATCGCCCAGTTTACTTTTACTTTTTCTCCTTTTATCAGAGAAGAAGCTTTGGCGCGTGAACAATTTGTCAATGAAGCGACAACTGTATCCAGCCGCAGCGAACTGATAATATGCATTTCTTCCGCCCATTCTTCTTTTGCATCAATCACTTCAGCCATATTCAGAATGGGTTTAACGGATACTTTTACCTTGCCGACCTGTGTAAAATTGACATGAATATATTCGGATACTTCCTCTGCTACTGCAAATTGCACTTTTTCCTCAGCTATCTGTATATCTCCGAATCGTGAACGGTCGATTCCCACCGACAGCAGTGAACCTAAAAGCTGTGAATGCTTCATATCAATGAATTTCTGAGGATAATGCACTTCATACAGACTGATTTGAAACTCATCCGTTTCCGGTGAATAGTAATCCGGATAGATGAGCATCCGTTTTCGCTCAGAATCCGGAAATCCTCCTTCTGCCGCAAGCATCAGCTCAGAATTACGCACTATGGATTCCGCTATAAACCGCTGACGCGGATCCAGAAATTCTGTCAGTTTCGGGGCATACGTATCCTCTACTTCTTTCACCCAGCTATTCACCTTTTCAATAAAAGGCTGCTCTTCCTTTCTGAAATGCTGGAAAATCGATTCCATGAAAATCCTTCTCCTTGTACAAAAAAATCCCCACCCTGTGAGGATTTAAGTTTTATTTTATGCTTAGATCAACGCTTGGAATAACATCAGGTAAATCTGTCCAAGTCCTCTGCCGATCAGATTCAGTGCAAATAATGCCACGATCGGAGATATATCGATCATACCGAGCGGCGGGATAAACTTTCGGAAAAAACCCAGATAAGGTTCAGCAACACGCCCGATCAGCTGACCGATTTTAGTTTCACGGGTCGACGGGATCCAGGACATTAAAATATAGGCGATTAAAATAAAAGAATAGATTAAAACCGCTCTGGATACTACTAAATACACAATGTTCAATAAACCGATCATAATTTCATGTACACCTCATTCAAAATGGTTTAACTCATACTTTCGCGGGCTCTTCTGCTTGTCCAATAAAATAATTCAACTATTTATTCGGACAGATATTCTGTAATCGAGCCTGCCACTTCCACGTTCTCAGGTGCACATAGAAAGATATCGGTGCCCACTCGCTGAATATCTCCTCCGAGTGCATAGACAGTACCGCTTAAAAAATCGATGATGCGAAATCCTTGATCCCGGTCAATCCGCTGCAAATTCACTACGACGGAGCGCTTGTTTTTCAAATGCTCTGCAATATCCTGGGCTTCCGCATAAGCGCGGGGCTCCACTAAAATCACTTTCGATGATTTTTGGACACTTTGCAGGCTGATGACCGGCGTGGATGGATGCGGTTCAGCTACTTGCTTCCTAGTGTTGGTCTTTTTAGGTTCTTTCCGGGCAGGCGGCTGATTTGCAATCGGTTGTCTGCCCGCAGATTCAGTGACTGTTTCCTCTTCTTCCAACCAAAACAATTTCTCAAATCGTTTTTTGAGGCTCATTTGTCTTCCTCGCTTTCTGATCCGACTAAGGCGGTGCCAACCCGTATATGCGTTGCACCTTCTTCGATTGCAATCATAAAGTCGTTGGACATTCCCATCGATAATTGTGTGCACGGGGCATACGGCAATTTTTTTGCAGCGATTTTGTCACGTATTTCCCGTAATGAACGGAAAACGCTGCGGATGACAGATTCATCCTCTGTGTCAGGTGCCATCGTCATTAATCCAATGACATGAACGTTCTCATACTCTGCTAATTGCTCAAAGAATGCATCGGCTTCAGCCGGTGTAATACCAGACTTTGATTCTTCCCCGGAGACATTGACTTGAACAAAGCAATCCAATGGCCTGAAGGCTCTTTTATTCACTTCTTTCACAAGACTCATGCGGTCAACAGAATGAAGGCAGTCAATCGTATCAATCAGCTCTTTCACTTTGCGTGTCTGCAGATTGCCTATAAAATGCCAGTTCACTTCCTCTTGGATATTCTCCTGTTTATCCAGAAGTCCTTCCAGTCGGTTTTCTCCAAAATCTTTCACACCAAGATCTGCCAGGGACTGTGCCCTTTTGGAAGATACCGATTTAGTAACCGCTATTAATGTGAGTTCTTCCGGGTTTCGACCCATTTTTTTACAAGTTTCGTTTATTTGCTGCTGTATAGTTGCTAACCGTTGTTTCACTTCCACAATATCACTACTTTTCTTCTTCTTTGCTACATTGTATCAAGCGAGGCACTAGATATCAACGATTAGTCATTGATTTGAGTGTTTCTTCTGGACAAGCACAATATCTTTCCCTATGGTTTTGACATCGGCGTAGCCAACCTTTTGCACGCCTTTTGATTTTGAATCTGAGAAAAAAGAACGTTGAATTTCGCCTATATGCAGTTTATCTATTTTGCCGCTGGTAATATCAATCGTAGCATCTTGGACGAAGCCAAGAAATGAACCTTTTTTTATTTCAATCACTTCTTTTTTCTGCAAGCTGGAAAAACGCATAGTTTCCCCTCCTTATTTCATACTATGCTTAGTGTCTTTTATCGAGAACGCAAAAAGCCGTCACAATCCGATCGGGGCATTGTAACGGCTGTCACTTAACTATTCTTCTGCTCAATGCCTAATCGGATCTTTTCCATCGCATGCTTTTCAATTCGGGAGATCTGAGCTTGGGATATTCCAAGTTCCTTCGCAATTTCTGTTTGTGTCTGTCCCAGGTAAAAGCGTTTGGAGACGATGAGCTGCTGACGTTCGTCCAACTCATCTACGCTGTCTTTTATCGACACATACGTCATCCAGCGTTCCTCTGAGACACGCTGATCCTGCAGTTGATCCATCATATAGATCGGATCCCCGCCATCACTGTTCATCGGCTCATGCAATGACATGGGATCTTGGATGGCATCCAGTGCGAATAAAATATCTTCTTCCGGAATACCTGTCATTTTTTCTAAGTCTGAGATGCGCGGTTCGTGCTGATGTTCATTGATATACTCTTCTTTTGCCTTAATGGCTTTATATGCGATATCACGCAATGATCTTGATACCCGGACGGCATGGTGGTCACGGAGATGGCGCTTAATTTCTCCTATGATCATGGGTACCGCATACGTTGAAAATCGAACATTGTGTTTCAAATCAAAATTATCAATGGCTTTCAGCAATCCAATACAGCCTACTTGGAATAAATCGTCAGCCTGTTCTCCACGGTAATTAAAACGCTGTACCAGACTGAGTACGAGACGCAAGTTCGCAAACACCAATTCATCTCTGGCGAATTCATCACCACTTTGCAAACGAATGAAAGTCTCTTTCATTACATCGCTTGTCAATAATGGCAGTTCGGACGTATTGATTCCACAAATTTCTACTCTTGTACGTACCATTGGCTATTCCTCCGCATTCTATAGGTGAGTGTACAAAGTAGTTTGTCCTCAAGTCTTTAGAATATGCGGTTTTGAAATTCGCCAATTTCTACCGATGCAGCCAATTAGGAAATCGGCTGATTCAGTCGGTCACGAAGTTCAGAGATGATTTTCTTTTCCAGTCTCGATATATAGGACTGTGAGATCCCCAGTAGATCGGCCACTTCTTTCTGCGTCATTTCCATCGTGCCCATCAGTCCAAAACGCTGTTCCATAATATATCGTTCTCTATCATCAAGCCCAGAAATCGCATCAATCATATACTGGCGTTCCAGTTTCTTTTCTACATCATCTGTAATAATGTCTTCATCTGTTCCCAATATATCGGACAGCAGAAGTTCATTTCCGTCTGCATCGGAGTTAAGCGGTTCATCGAATGAAATTTCCGAACGCATCCTGTTGGTTTTACGCAGATGCATCAGAATTTCATTTTCAATACAGCGGGAAGCATATGTGGCCAGCTTAATATTTTTATCCGCTTTGAATGTCTCTATCGCTTTTATAAGTCCGATCGTACCGATGCTGATCAGGTCTTCAATATTTGTATTCGTATTATCAAAACGTCTCGCAATATAGACTACCAGGCGAAGATTTTTTTCAATCAGTGTGTCACGAGCTGCCGGGTCTCCGTTCATCAAAGCTTGTATCGTAATGGCTTCCTTTTCTTTATCGAGCGGTTTCGGGAGGGATTCATGTCCTCCGATATAAAATGTTCCATTCTTTTTCCTGAAGAAACCCGCCAGATAGGAAATCCACTTTTTCACATCCGTTAACATGTCTCTATTCTCCTTTCCTCTTTCATTATTTCCAGTGCGCTGACTTGCAGTATAGCGGATGCACCTTGCGGGTATTTCCGCTGTTCTTTTGTCAGCACGGCATAGCCGGCAGGCAGTGGCTGTCCGTCTATATGCCAGCTGTCATACTTGATTCCGACTGTCCACGAAGCGCCCTGCACGGTTTGCAGACGAATTAATCGAAGATCTTTTTGGTAAACTGCAGGAAATTGTGACAGGTCCGGCGAAGTATCAGGGCTCCATTTTTGCAAAGCAGTTGAAAAATCAGCAGGCAGCTGTTCTTTTACAGCTTCGAAAGCAATAAAATGAACAGACGCACCTGAAATCGGCTCCACACAGTGATTGCCGGTATCGATAAATACTTTCAGCGGTATTTCCTGTTTCCACAGCATCAGCTCAGAATCTGCCGTGAGACGCTGCAGTCTGCTGTCTTTGCGGGTATCCAGCCACTTAATTTTGAAGATATAAAGTGCGATGTACGCAATTCCCACAGCAAATAACACAAAAAGATTGTTTTGTGCAATAGCTATTTTTGAATAGATCAGTGTCAGCAGTCCGCCGGCAAAAAAAGCGGCGATCAGAACTGCCGGTGCAGCATTTTTCCAACTGCTGAGCGTTTGTCCAAAGGCAATATAGGTCATTCCTAAAAAAGTAAAGATGATCGCTGGCACAGAATGGGGAAACATAGTAATAAAGAAGGCTCCGATAAACGAGGCGCTCCACAGCCTCCTTCTGCCCGTCTGGTGATTTCCGACTTTATTAGTGAATGACAGGATTGCATAGTTAAAGAGCATATTAATTCCTATCATCAGTTCCGCATACATATGCCGGCCTCCTTAGAAATAGATTATCACGGCCGTCCTAAAAAAAATGTCAGGCTGCGGAAAGTTTTTCGCAAAGCCTTCGACAAAATTTTAATTTGGTTGGTGTTGTGTATTTTCAAGAGTTTGGCTTGAGCTGGTTTTGTTTTGTTTCGTTGCTCGACTTTGCAAGCAATTTGAATGAGGTATGAATTTGCAGTTTAAAACCGCTGCGGCGCTGGGGGATTGCCTTACGCTATGAGCTTGCTGGCGGAGAACGTGCCTATCTGCCAAAGAAGCTTGGCGGATGATCATAGTACCCGCTCAAGCGCTCATAGCCCAGCCTTAGCCGCTCATACCCACCGGCCACGTGATCATTCGGCTCGGATGCGTGATCATACCGCATCCCGTCGTGATCATTGAACCGGCCTCCGCGCTCATAGCCGGCCCGTTAGTTGCTCCTTCGCTGGTATATGGAAGGCAGGTCATGCAGCTTTTTGGTATGTTGTGGATTTAGTTGGTATGATATGGCTTCGTTGCTCGACTTTGCGGGTAGTTTGAATGAAGTATGGGTTTGCAGTTTAAATTCGCTACGCGCTGGGGGATTGCCTTACGCTATAAGCCTACTGGCGAAGGGCATGCCAGCAGTCTTATAGCAACGGCCGACCCCGCAGTTGCGCCTTCGCTTGTGTCGCAGAAAATAAGTCATACTGATTTTTTGCAGGATAAGAGTTTAGTTGGTGAATTTTCGTTTTACGACTTTGCAAATGCATTAATCACAAGTATCTAAGCAATTGTAGAATGCTAAGCATTGCATGAACAACATACTTTTATAAGAGTCTCAAATAATATGCTCATACTGCCACTCACATAAAAATTTCTGAAAAACCAGCCAGTGTACCGGAGTGGAAGCCCGCGACAAAACCACTCTGGGAGTATCAGCCCGACAGGTGAGACGACTTGCGGGAGCTTGCGACCAAGTCGGCTCACCGCGGGCCCGCAAGACACGCGTCCGCCTAGAACGTAGGGAAACGGTCTCTTTCCACTTACCCTACTGCATAACTACAAAAAAGCTTTCCAGCAGAGAATTACTTCTCTGACGGAAAGCTTTGAATTATTATTACTTACGGCGCTGACGATTGCGCAAGAACGTTGGGATATCCAGTTGCTCTTCGTGCTGGTTTGTCTGCGGCTGTCTTGGCTGTTCAGGCTGCTCGTAGCGCGGCTCTTCGCGTCTGCTTTGCACTGGTGCCTGCTGCTGCGGCTTGTTTTCGCGCTGACGCATGCCACTTCCGACCCCGGCTCCTGAATTTCTGCTTGGTCTCGGTGCCGTCAGATGCTCTTCATTAAAACCGGTCGCAATGACTGTTACGATGATTTCATCCTTCAGATCATCGTTAATCACAGAACCGAAGATCATATTTACATCTTCGTCTGATGCGGAAGCTACGATATCAGCTGCTTCCTGTACTTCAAACAAGCTCAGGTTTGATCCGCCGGTGATGTTCATCAAAACACCTTTTGCCCCGTCGATCGATGTTTCAAGCAATGGGCTGGAGATTGCTTTTTTCGCTGCTTCTGCCGCTCTGTTTTCTCCAGTAGACATACCGATTCCCATTAGAGCAGAACCTTTATTGGACATGATCGTTTTGACGTCCGCGAAATCCAGGTTGATGAGGCCGGGAACCGCGATCAAATCGGAAATACCTTGAACACCTTGACGCAGTACATTGTCTGCTTCCCGGAACGCTTCCAGCATCGGAGTATTTTTATCCACAATCTCCAGAAGCTTATCGTTTGGAATCACGATCAGCGTATCCACTGCTTCCTTCATGCCTGTTATACCGCCGATTGCTTGTGTCTGACGCTTTCTTCCTTCGAATGTGAATGGACGTGTGACAACACCTACTGTCAGTGCACCCAAATCTTTAGCAATTTGAGCGATAACAGGAGCTGCACCCGTTCCGGTACCTCCACCCATACCAGCAGTTACAAATACCATATCTGCCCCGCGCAATGCTTCTTCTAGCTGTTCTTTACTCTCTTCAGCAGCCTTTTTACCGACTTCCGGATTAGCACCCGCACCTAAACCGCGTGTCAATTTCTCCCCGATCTGCAGCTTTACTTCTGCCGATGAAAGTTTTAAAGCCTGTGCATCCGTATTGACTGCAATAAATTCTACACCCTGTACTCCGTGTTCGATCATTCGGTTGACCGCATTGTTTCCACCGCCGCCTACTCCAATTACTTTTATCACTGCTAACGCATCTACATTCGTATCAAATTCAAGCATTGGTTTTCCTCCTCTACTTTATCTGCGATTCCCTGCCCCACATGTTTCATTCAAAAAAATTATCGAACATTTTTTTAGCTTTTTTCATAAAGCCTTCGCCCTTTTCTTTCTTCGGTCTTGCAGGCTTAGGCGCTTGTTCCGCGGTTTCATATACTGCATCATCTGTCTGTGAAAGACCAGCTTGTCCGCCTTCATGGCCGAAAAATACATCTTCCATGTACGCATAGCGGATTAAACCTACTGCAGTGGAATACATCGGCTCTCTTACACCTATATATTCAGGTGTATACAGCCGGACTCTCGTTTTGAAAATATGACGTGCCAATTGCAGCACACCGTCTAATTTAGCAGTGCCGCCGGTGATGACAATTCCGCCCGGCAGGTCATTGATTCCTGATTCATACAGATCTTCCAGGATCAGTTCAAATAATTCTTCTAACCGTGAACCGATAATTTCAGAAATATAGCGCTGACTGTACTGATCTTTGGAATCTGCTCCGATAACCGGAACTTCAAACAGTTCATCGTCGGAGGCATCGTCGTAAAAAGCATGTCCATGCTGATGCTTGATCATCCGGGCCTGCTCAGTCGGTGTCTTTAATACGATTGACAGATCTTTCGTAATATGGTCGCCGCCAATCGGCAATACAGATGTTTTCACCAGACGATTTTCCGCAAAAACGGAAATCGTAGTGGATCCTCCGCCGATATCAATAAACGCTGTGCCATGATTCATCTCGTCTTCCGACAGAGCGAAAGTACCTGCTGCTAACGGCTGCAAATAAATTTCACGTATTTGCAGTCCGGCCCGTTCCACACATCGCAAAATGTTATGTACTAGAGTTTTGGACGTTGTAATTAACGTAGCGTCCATTTCCAATCTAACCCCCATCATACCACGAGGATCCGTTATTTCATCATAATCGTCCACAATAAATTGTTTAGGAACCAGATTAACGATCTCCCGTTCAGGCGGGACATTCATCACTTGAGAAGATTTCATGACGCGTTCCAGATCATCATCTGTGATTTCCCGATTTTCAGAGTTGACAGCCACCACACCTTTGACATCTTGAAGCTGAACGCCGTTAGCCGGAATGCCAAGTACAACTTCTTCAATCTTCAGTCCTGTCATTCTTTCTGCCTGCTCAATTGCCTTTTTTATGGACTGTACCGTTGCATCGATATCAATAATTGTTCCTTTTCGAATGCCTGCGGACTGAACATTCCCTACGCCAATTACATGAAGGGAATTATGATCCATTTCTCCGATCAATACTTTAATTGTAGATGATCCTATATCAAGCGATACATAATTATATGATTGACTCAATTATTGACACCTCCTAAAAGAAACTATTACCTTACATTCTATTGCATTTCGATTGCTTTGTCTAAATATTTTCAGCACCTTCTTCCCTAATTGCAAGGAACTAGACATCCGTACCGGAATTTTGTTTCCTGGAAGTCCATTTTGCCAGCAAAATTCTGCGTATGACTGCGATATTCTGGAACAGCCGCACGCCAAAAGCAAAGACTGCCGCCAAGTATAGATCGACCCCTAAATGCACACCGATAAATGCAAGTGCGGCCGCAAGAAGGATATTGAAGAAAAACCCTGATACAAATACTCTGTCATCGTAAACTTGCTGAAGGTAGGCTCTAATCCCGCCGAACAGCGTATCGAAAGCGGCGAGAATAGCGATGGATAAGTAGTTATTATAGACTTGCGGAATTTGTATATCCGAGAGCAAACCAAGTGAAACGCCAAGGAGCAGCCCAAGCAATGGTAGCCACATATTGTCATTCCTCCTTCGTTTGTTCTTTTAAAAATTGATTTTCGAAACCACCCGTCCAGCTTTGTAATGTAATCTGATCTGTCGGTTTACTGATCACCAGAATTAAGTCGTCTAAATAAAACTCGTCCTGTATTGCCGATGACAGCAGGTGATTATAAAGTTTCTTGCTGTCCTCAATTGTTGGAGAGACGATTTTTATTTTAAAAGGAGGTGTAGATACATTCTCCCCATTGACCGTCAATTTTCCGTTAATATCACGGATCCAGCTCAGTGTGGTAAACCGTTTCTCGTCGATCTCCAGCTCGTTTCCTTTATGCTGATTCACCACATTGATAAACCTGGTCAGCAGCTCCGACGATACCGGCTCCACTTCATAACCAAATGCGATGCTTTCAGGCGAAGGCGCAACTTCTATTACAAATCCTGGACCCGTGGTCGGCATAAAACCCGCTTGCGTATATAACTTATCTAATGTCTGTTGCAAAGCCTCTGTAGTCTGTTCATTCGTTAGTTCCGCATAAGATGCGAGAGTCTGGTCTACTTCGCGTATTTCTCCAAGTAACTCGGAATGAATCTTCTTTTCCTTGGCTAATTCGTTGCGGATCGCCCAAATATCCCGAGTATCCCGGGGAGAAGTCGTGTTAATGGAGTTGTATTGCAATGCCAGCATGAAGCCGACAAGGCCCAGAATCAATGTGAACTTCCAGTTTATTTTCCCACTCACTGTAACACTCCTCTGCCTATCAAGCTTTATCACGGATTGCCGGAAGATTAATTTCTTTTACTTCTTCCGTTGTTACGACGATGTTATCCCGCAACAGCCCGTCAATTACGCCTCCCTTCAAGTGCAATGCAGGCGACAATACTTTCGGATCACCGATTGCCTCTATAACGAAAGGTGCTGGAAACGTTCTTCCATCTATCATAATAACAGGGCCTGTACACTTTATGTACGAATTTGAATTAACCCGCTGGCCATTGATCGTCATCCCCTGCGCACCGGCAATTTTTAATTCATTCATGACGCGCAGTACATGACTTTCATGGACGATATAGTCATTGGGATTCTGTACGGAAGGATCGTAATCCGCATCCTCCATCGTCACTTTAATGCCGGTTCCTTTAGCCGGGATGACTCCCAGCAGTAAACGGAGATCCTTTGCTTTCTCAACGAGCACGGCATGATTCTCTTCTTTATCCGAAAACTCCTGCTCGAATTCCTCTATGTTTTTTTGCTTATCGAACAACTCATCAGTCAATTCCTTATTGCGTTCCTGCTGCTCAATTAATTCTCCTCTGTACTTCTCTTCCTGTACGAATAAATCTGTCTGCGTCTCATCCAATTCTTTATGATTGCTGCCGACCGTCCGATACGAAAAAGCCAGGATGAAACCTAGTGCCAGGAAGACGATTGAAAAAACGAATTGCTTCCCCTGTTTCTTACGGGTTGCTTTCATTTGCTTGCTCATCTTCTCCCCCCTGTCCCAGTTCATCATAGTAGTCAGTATAGGTTTTAAAGAACACGCCAATTTCTATGTCCAAAATACCTTTTTCTTCTTTCGGCAGCTGTGCAATAATTTCCGGATAGTACGACATTTTTTCAGCAAAACTTGTGATGACAGCATGCACTTCATAACCGTCATTCATGAACACCCGAATTTTATCTTCCTCCGTATAATGAACTTCTGAAACCAGTTCAAATACAGAAGGGTCCATCTCCTGCAGCTGCCCGATCATCTGCCCAGTACTATCCGCATCGGAAAAACCTGACAGAATGGGAGCATGCAGCAAAGCATCCGGATTATCCACTTCCATACGATCTCCGTTTACTAACAATAAATCGTATTGTGCTTTATTTTCTATATACGCAATCGGCTTCCATTCCGTCATGGTGATTTTTACGTGATTTAAAAATTTCCGCGATACTGAAACTTCCTTCACTCCTGTAATTTTCAGCAGTTTCTTCTCGACATCCGCTGTTTTGAACCCCCATAATGACTGTCCTGTAAACAAACCGCTCTGATCCTTATAAAACGTTCCTTTTGCCAGCTCAGTGTCGTTGATGGAGATATCCTTGACATCACTCAAAGGAGATTGGAAATAAAGCAATGAAAAAAGAACAAGTAAAAACAGCACAATTAGCAGAATGAATTTCTTATTCGTCTTCCTTCTGCGTTTCTTGCGCATGGACGGAATCCGTTCTTCAATATCAATTACTTTATCCATAGCACTGTTCTCCTTTCAGCCTGTCTTTTTACCTTTTGCAAAGTGCAGAATAGTCCCGATAGCCAGCCAGGTCGTCAACAGTGACGAACCGCCATAACTGATGAAAGGCAATGTCACACCCGTCACAGGCAGCAGGCCCGACACAACCCCCATGTTTAAAAATGTTTGAAACAGAATCATCGACGCCATCCCGGATACAACCAGAAATGAACTCCAGTCGGGCAGCCGGATAGCAATCGCGAACGCTGACCCCAGCAGTAAAATAAACAGCAGGACAATGCACGCGGCGCCGATGAAACCGATTTCTTCCGCAATAATTGAGAAAATGAAATCATTCTGCGGCTCAGGCAGATACAGGAACTTCTGCCGGCTGTTCCCGAGGCCATGTCCGAATAAACCGCCGGGCGCAATCGCAAACAGCGACTGAATACTCTGGAAACCCGTGCCCAGCGGATCATTCCAAGGATCAATATAGGATTTGATACGGTCCAATCGATAAGGCGCGGCTAATATGAGACCGACAAAAGCTGTGGCGCCTGATACAAACAAAAAGATAAAGAAAGACAGCGGATAACCTGCCAGAAAAAGAATCACAAACGCTGAAACGATCATTATGACGGCAGAACCCAGATCAGGTTGCATCATAATCAGAGCAGCAGGCAGTAATATCAACGCAAAATGCTGCCATTGCCAAGATTTCCGGCTGTCTTTTTTCATACTGCTCGCTAATTTACCAAGCAGCGCAACCTTGACAAATTCAGCAGGCTGCAAGCTGATCGGGCCGAGAGCAATCCAGCTCTGAGATCCGTTGCGCACTACGCCGATTCCCGGTATTAAGACTGCCACGAGCGCAAGAATGGAGCCAATGTAAAAATATGTCCAAAATGTCGGCCTCGATGTCAGAGGACTTCTGTACAACGCATAGGCGACTCCAAGAGATACAGCCATATAGACACCTTGTTTGACAATGAATGGAGAGGAATCCTGGTAATGCACTTCTCCCCAGTAAGAACCTGCCGATTGGACAAACACCAGTCCGACAATCGACAGAAGCAAAGCTGACAGTAAAAAGACGGCTCGAAAAGTTCTTTCCAGCGTTCGCATCCTTCCGCAAATTAGTCAGTCGTTTCGCAATTATACGCTTCGACTATTACAGTCTATTTACAATTTCATTACTTCTTCAATAAAGCGGTCGCCCCGAATTTCAAAATTTGGATATTGATCCCAGCTTGCACAGCTGGGCGACAGAAGAATGACATCATTCTCTGCACTTGCCTCATACGCAGCTTTTACTGCTTCTTCCATATCATCAGCCAGAATTGTTTCTGTCACACCGCAGCCAGCCGCAAACTCTGCGAATCGCTGCGCCGTCTCTCCGATGGCTACAACGACACGGACATTGACCATGAACGGACGCAGCTCCTCAAATGAATGGCCTCGTTCCAAGCCGCCCGCAAGCAGTACGATGGGATTTTTGAATGACGACAGTGCGCTTTTTGTAGCCAGTGTATTCGTTGCTTTGGAATCATTAAAAATGGTTCTGCCATGCACTTCTCTTACATACTGCATACGGTGGCGCACGCCAGTAAATGAACTTAAGACATTTTCAATTGACGGCTTGTCACAGCCGGAAAGAATTGCTGCCGCAACGGCCGCTAAAATATTTTCTAAGTTGTGACGTCCGGGTAATTTGATGATCTTTGTCTCAATGTACGGTTCGCCAAGCCAATAAATCCACTCTCGGTCGGCTGAAATCCCCTCTTCCCTTTTACCGAGTGTGGTAAAGGGAACCTTCCGGGATCGCATCGGAGAGATTGAACGGTCCACAGCTTCCTGATCCTGATTGAAAATCAAATAATCCTCATCTGTCTGATTGCGTGCAACCTGCAGCTTCGCATCCAGATATTCATCGAGTGAACCGTGATAATCTAAATGTGCTTCATATAAATTTGTGAATATCGCAATATGCGGCTTGAAACTTTCCGTTCCTGCCAATTGGAAAGAAGAAGCTTCCAGTACCATAATTTCGTCCGCCTCAGCTTCTTCTGCCACCGTACAGGCAACTGTTCCGATGTTACCGGCAATCAACGGCTTTTTCTTGCCAATATTCAGCATATGGTAGAGCAAAGTCGTCGTCGTTGTTTTACCATTAGATCCTGTAATGGCGATTATTGAAGCTTCACTGATCCGCCCTGCCAATTCAATTTCTGTCCAAACCGGAATATTCGCGGAGACCGCTTGAGCAATCAATGGGTTTGTATAAGGGATTCCCGGATTTTTTACGATGAAATCGAAACCCCGGTCCAATAAATCACTTGGATGCCCGCCGCCGATTACTTCAATCCCCTGTTTCTGAAGTTCCGCCGCTTCTTCATTGCCTTCTATTGATTTCGCATCATTAACGACAACAGCTGCGCCGATCCGATGCAGCAGGCCGGCAGCAGCTACTCCGCTTTTCGCCAGCCCTACAACAAGCACTCTTTTCCCTATAAACTGATCTGTATTCTTCATTTACATAACCTCCAAAAAGACAGGTACGAGTGCAGCCAATAACGCCACTCCCCAAAACACGAGAACCACTTTCCATTCTGACCAGCCGGATAATTCAAAGTGATGATGGATCGGACTCATTTTAAAAACCCGTTTTCCTGTCAGTTTAAAACTGGCAACTTGAATGATGACAGACAGCGTTTCGATTACGAAAACGATCCCAATCACCAGCAGCAATAATTCTTGTTTGATCAACACGGACAGCATCGCCAGCGCACCGCCCAGTGCAAGAGATCCTGTATCGCCCATGAACACTTTAGCCGGCTTACTGTTGAACAGTAAGAATCCGAGCATGGCGCCCGCCACTACAAAAGCAAATAACGCAATATCATTTTGCTCATAGACCAGAGCGAACACGCCAAATGCTGTAAATGCGATCGTGGACGTTCCGCCGACCAGGCCGTCGAGTCCATCCGTAAGGTTTACCGCATTTGAGAAGCCTACCAGCCAAAAAATCAGAAAGGCTACGTAAAACACACCAAGATCTATTCCCATCGTCGTGAATGGAATGGTGACTACTGTTTCAAACGGCCCGAGTTTCAATAAGAAAAAGGCGAGAATCGCAATAATAATCTGGCCTATCAACTTCTGAAGTGACGTTAACCCTAAGTTTCGTTTTGCGACAATTATAATAAAGTCATCTAAAAAGCCGATGAACCCATAACCGAGCAGTACGATCAACAGTACAATCGTATGGGTGGTCAGCGTATCGTATATGTAAGATAAAACTAGTGTGGTTATTGTGATAGAGATGAGGAAGATCAATCCGCCCATTGTCGGCGTACCGGCTTTTTTCATATGAGCCTGCGGACCTTCCTCACGAATGCTTTGGCCGAACTTCAGCCTTCTGAGTAATGGGATGATGATCACCCCGACAATTGCTGAAACAAAGAAAGCTGCAGCAATTGTCGTGACTGTCGTACCTAGTGTCATGATAGGTTCTCCTTCTGATTAACAGCAGATCCGCTCTTGGATCCTGCGATATTTATTATTCTGTATAAAGATGAATCGTGTCTTCTACGGTCATCAGTGTATTTGGCGCAGGCAATTGACGTATCACTTTCTTTCCTTTGCCATGCCATTTCATTTTGAATGTGTAATTTTGCGCGAGCAGTTCTTTCTCACTCATGCCAAGTAAACTAGGTGAACGGAATGTCACTGCATCTCCCCAGCGGTATTCCTTTTCCAGCTGCTCTTCCCTGCGCTCTATGCCGGCGATCGGTGCAACTTCTTCGATAATCCTTCCGACAATCGGCGCGGCAATGACTCCACCGAACTGAATAGAGTTCTTCGGACTGTCGACTGCAACATAGACGAGCAGCTCCGGATCATCTGCAGGAGCGAAACCGATGAACGACACAATATAATCGCCGTCCTTATAACGCCCGTCAACGACTTTCTGGGCCGTCCCTGTCTTCCCGCCAATACGAAGACCGTCCGCGAACGCGTTGCGCCCTGATCCATTGGCTACAACAGATTCCAGGGCATGACGCACTTGGGCAGAAGTCTCTTCACTGATTATCTGCCGCTTCAGTTCAGGTTCGAATTTTTGCAGGGTTTTTCCATTGGAATCCTTCACTTCCTTGACAATATAAGGTTGGTAAAGATTTCCGCCGTTGATCGCGGCCGCCACTGCCTGCACCTGCTGAATAGGCGTCACTGAAATTCCCTGTCCAAACGAGGTAGTGGCCTGCTCCACCGGCCCAAAAGCTTCTTTAGAGAATAAAATTCCCTTGGACTCGCCTGCAATGCCGGATTCAGTTGACGCACCAAAACCGAATGCACGTATGTAGCGATCCAGTTTTTCACTTCCCAGCCGCTGGCCCATTGTGATGAAGCCCGGGTTACAGGAGTTTTCCACGACTTCCAGGAATGTCTGATCTTTATGCCCTTCCCGTTTCCAGCACCGAAGACGGGCATTCGCCACCATCGTATAGCCCGGATCATAAAAACTTTCATTTTCTAGATTAATGACTTTTTCTTCGAGGGCCGCAGCGAGTGTCACAATTTTAAAAGTAGAGCCCGGTTCATACGTCATCCATACCGGTAAATTCCGGTTATAAATCTTCGAATCTGCTTTCTGATATTCACGCGGATCAAAACCCGGCACCGATGCCAATGACAGCAGCTCGCCTGTTTTTGGATTCATAATGATCGCCAGGGCCTGCGTTGCGTCATATTTCTCCATTGCCTGAATCAGCTCGCGTTCCACAATTTGCTGCATCTTCAGATCAATGGTCAGCTCCAGAGACGAGCCTTCTTTACCGTGTTCAAAATCATCTTCCACATGGGGCAGCGGAATACCTTTAGCATCCGTAAACAGTCTGATTTTATCACCTGTGCCGTTTAAAATCTCATCATACGCATATTCAATGCCCGCAAGCCCCGTACTGTCGTAACCCGTAAATCCAATCAGTCTTGCCAGCAAGTCATCATAAGGATAGTGGCGAACGAAATCCACTCCTACGTATAGCCCGGGAATCTGCAGTTTCGTAATTTTTTCCGCCTGTTCCTTTGTGATGTTTTTCGCTTCCGGTGCCAGCTTGACCATATATTCCTTTTTGTTCATCTTCTCTTCCAGCAGTTCCACCGGCAAATGAAGGATCTTCGCAATTTCCGGAATAGAAGTCGAGATGTCCTTATTTTGAGAAGGCATAAAATAAAGTGTCGGTGCTAATTTATTGCCCACTACTAACTTGCCGTTGCGGTCCAGTATTTCACCGCGCATGGCACCAAAAGGAATTTGCAGATCCCAGTTCTTCTCCGCCTTTTCTTTCAGCCATTCGTGCTTGATGATCTGTACATGGAACAGCTTGCCGACTACCATCAGCATACTGATCAGGAAAATTAGGAAGGCTGCTCTCAAACGCTTCTTCGACTGCATATCAATAAAAGACCGCAATGACTCACTACCTTTGTTTTTCTACTAAGGTATGTCAGCGAAATACGCTCTATTCATCAGCCGCCGATGATTTCTTCCTCTTCCGCCTGCTCTTTCTGCTCTTTGGTTTTCTTTTCGTTATACTGCTCTTCCGGTGTGCGCAGTTCAATGACAATCGGCTCTTGATCACTTACTTTTGTCCCTTTTGTCACGCTCTGCCCGACTGCGTAGCCTTCTCCGTTTATTCGGATATCCAACTGAGACAGGTGTTTAAAAGCAAGCACGTTTTTTTTCGACCAGCCTTTGAAATCTGGCAGCGAAGTCTTGCCTGAAGTTTTCAGTAAGACAATCGAGTTTTCCGTTATTTTGGTGCCGGGAGCCGGTATTTGTTCCGTTACCTGTCCGCCTTCTCCAATTATAACCGGTTTGAAACCGTCCTGCTGTGCTGTTCCTGCAATTGTTTCTGCATTTTTCCCGACATAATCGCCCACTTTAATTACAGGGATCTCTTCCTCATTTTCAGGAGCGATATTTAAATATTTTAAACTGTTTTCCATGATTGGATTAAACACTTTTGATACCGGATCCGAACCATATTCACCAACCTTTAATTTCGGCTGCTGGACCGTTACATAAATCAATAGCTGTGGATCATCAATTGGTGCCATTCCTAGAAATGAATACAAATAGTTGCCGAAACCTGCCATATAACCGGGTCCTTGTTTACGCGGTATTTCAGCAGTACCTGTTTTTCCGCCTACTGCATAATTCGGCAGATTGTATTTTTGAGCTGTCCCTTTATCGGAAGTGACCGTCGTCGCCAGGATCTCACGCACTTTCTTGGCTGTCTCCGCTGATATTGGTGAACCGCTCTGTTCAGGTTCGTGATTCTCAATTACTTTATTTGTGTTCGGATCAATGATTTCATCAATAACATAAGGTCTCATCATGACGCCGTTATTAGCGATCGCAGACGCTGCTTGAATCATTTGAAGCGGTGTAACGGTAGAACCCTGACCATAAGAGGTGGTCAGCCGTTCTGCCGGATAATTATCCAGGACAATTCCCTTAGCTTCATTCGGCAAATCAATTCCTACACGTTTGCCAAATCCGAAGTCGTGAATGTACTCAATGAATTTCTTATCGCCGATCCGTTCCAGCAAATAAGCCATCCCTACGTTAGAAGATCGCTGAAGGCCTTCCAGAAACGTAATCGTTCCCCAGCCTGTACCGTTGACATCACGGATGATTTTGTCATAAATCTTATAAGATCCCGATTTAAAGTACGCATTGGGATCCCATTTATTTTCTTCCACCGCCGCAGCGAGTGTGAACATTTTCATCGGCGAACCAGGCTCAATCGTCTGTTCCACCGCGTCGTTCAGCCAGTTCTCCGTCAATCCTTCTCTGGTCATCGGATTGAAAGTCGGCCGCTGACTCATCGACAGAATTTCCCCTGTCTTCGGATTTGACACCAGTACCAGCATTTTCTTCGGTGCATATTCTTTTTCCACTTGGTCCATCGCTTCTTCTACGAAATTTTCGATTGTTTTATCAATCGTCAATTTAATCGTATGACCGTCTACCGGCTGCTCGACCTTCTTCTTGGTGGAGGGCAGAATATACCCCCAGCTGTCTGACTGATAATTCACTTTGCCGTCTTTACCGGTGAGTTGCTTGTCATACGTCTTTTCCAGCCCCATCTTGCCTACCGTGACGGCTTTCTTATCGTCCGTTTCTTCCTTCTGCGCATATCCGACTAAGTACGAAGCAAAGCGGCCGTTTGGATAGAAACGCTTCTTGCCTTCAACAAATAAAACGCCTGTCAAGCCTTTCTTGGACAATTCTTTATCCATTTTCAGAACGGTTTCCCTGTTTAAATCCTTGCCCGCGCTTCCAAACTCAATCTGCCATGTTCCTTCTTTGGCATTTTTCATTTTCGCCAGAATCTCCTGCTCTTCAAGCGCAATATATTTTGCCAGCACTTTTGCCGTTTCTTCATAGTCCACTACATGATATTTACGGGAGCTGTTTTTACTGCTGGCGGCCTCACTCAGCACAGCCACTACTTTATAGCTCAGAGTATCTGATGCAATCGGATCTTCATTCCGATCGATGATGGAGCCCCGGTCCGCCTGCAATACATTGTGCTTTTCATATTGATTCGCAGCGATTTTCGCCAGTTCCTTGCCGTCTACCTGGCCGGTCATCTGAATAAAAAGGAATCTGCCGAATAATATGAAAAAGAGCCCTCCGAATACCAGCAACATTAGAAAGGCTCCCCATTGAAATCGAAACTTCTTCATCGTCCCGGCACGACCTTTACGTTACTTTCGTTGAGGTTCAGGCCATTTTCTTTTGCTTTTTTCCAAATGCGCTCATAAGTCATCTTATCGCTCACCTGATTGGACAATTCAGTATTCTGTTTTGTGGTTTCATCGATTTCTGAATTCATCAATTGTACTTCTTTATTCACAGCGTTTAAATCAGAATGCGTCTGTAAGAGCATAGTAGAAAATAAAATCGTAAATGCTGCAAATAAAGCGAACAATAAATTTTCGCCTTTAGAAAAACGTCTTTTGACACGGCGGACAACAGTTTGCTGATCTTTCGTTGTATGTTGTTCGACTTCCGGTGTATATGGAGTGTATAGTTTCCGTTGTTCTAGTCCCATTGCTCGATTCCCCTTTTCTATTTCTTCTCTGCTATTCTTAATTTCGCCGATCTGGCCCGCTTATTTTGTTCGATTTCTTTATCTGTCGGAACAATGGGCTTTCTGTTTACCAGGCGTATATCGGGGTCCATTCCATCAGGGATAACCGGTAAGTTCGGAGGCAGTTCTGGTAAAGAAGATGCTTCCTTAAAAATACTTTTACATAAACGGTCTTCCAGCGAATGAAAAGTAATGACGCTGATCCGTCCGCCCTGCTTCAGAAGTGTCAATGCATCAGTCAAAGATTTCTCTGCCGCACCCAATTCATCATTTACAGCAATTCGGATCGCTTGGAACACCCGCTTTGCAGGATGGCCGCCTGTTCTTCTTGCCGCAGCCGGAATTCCCGTTTTAATCAGCTCCGCCAACTCCCCTGTCGTACGGATGGGTTCTTTCTTTCTCGCTTCTTCAATTCTTCTCGCGACAGGCTTAGAAAATTTCTCTTCACCGTATCTGAAGAAAATCCGTACGAGATCTTCATATGGCCATTCATTGACCACTTCATAGGCACTCAGCGGCGCGCTCGTATCCATGCGCATATCCAGAGGCGCGTCAAGATGATAGCTGAAGCCCCGTTCCGCTGTATCCAGCTGTGGAGAAGATACTCCCAGATCGTACAGGATGCCGTCCACTTCTGTAATACCTATGTTGGCTAACTCTTCTTTCAGTTCACTGAAATTCGCATGGACAAACTGCACTTGTGCTGCGTATTTCGCCAGTTTTGTTTCTGCAGCTTGAATAGCTGTCATATCCTGGTCGAAACAGATCAGCCTTCCTTCAGGTGAAAGGAGCTTGACGATTTCTTCACTATGACCCGCCCCGCCAAGTGTACAATCTACATATATGCCGTCTTTCTTTACATTCAAGCCTTCGACAGCTTCATGCAGTAAGACTGTGGTATGGTTAAACATTTTCACAACGCCTGCTTTCAAAAATCAAAATCAATAAGGTTTTCTGCAATGTCATTAAATGATTGCTCAGATTCTTCGTAATATGCATCCCATCGTTCAGCAGACCAGATCTCAATCCTGCTCGAAACACCGACGACCACGCAGTCTTTCTCAATTTTCGCAAATTCCAGCAAGTTGGCAGGAATATTCACTCTGCCTTGCTTGTCAATGCTTGCTTCTGCAGCTCCCGAGAAGAAAAAACGGGTGAATGCACGGGCATCTTTTTTTGTAACCGGCAACGCTTTCAATTTTTCTTCAAGCTTTTGCCATTCATCCAGCGGGTAGCCGAATAGACAGTTGTCTAATCCACGGGTTAAAATAAAGCCTTCTGCCAATTGTTCCCGAAATTTCGAAGGAACAATGAGACGGCCTTTCATATCAATTGAATGTTGATATTCCCCCATGAACATATCCTTCACCCCACTATATGAAATAATGTACCACATCCCCCCACTTTCCTCCACCCAGTATGCTACTTTTCTTCGCATAATCAGTAAAATGTGTCAATAGTACTTCTTTCTCTTTAGTTTTGCGCATTTTCTACATTGGTATGCATATGTTTCGACAGTTTTTCTAATCATTTTCGGGGTCCTTTGCAAATAAAAAAACATCTTTCTAAAATGAAAGGCGTTTTGTTTTGAAAAAGGGAATAGTATGCGTTATAAAATATGGGTTAGTGGAGAGAGACCGTTCCCCTGCGTTTCAGGCGGACGCTTTCGGGAGGGCCCTCGGTGAGCCAACTGGTCGCTTCGCTCCCTTTAGTTGTCTCATCCTTTCGGGCTGATCCTCCCCGAGTCGCCGCCTTCCACTACGGTACACTGGCTGGTGTTTCAATATTTTTTGTGTGAGTAGGTACTATGAGCATAATATCTGGGACTATTACGATAGGTAAGGTGTTTCATGCAATACTTAGCATTCTGCAAAGACTTAGATTCTTGTAATTGATGGCGTTTCCAAAGTCGAGCAACGAAACGAAACCATACCAACTCCATTCGCACTCTGCAAAAAAGCAGCATGTCATACCTCCTCCACACCAGCGAAGGCGGCTATGAGCGCGAAGGCCTGTTCAATGATCACGGCGGGATGCGGTATGATCACGCGGCCGAACCGAATGATCACGTGGCCGGTGTGTATGAGCGGCTGAGGCTGGGCTATGAGCGCTTGAGCGGGTACTATGATCATCCGCCAAGCTTCTTTGGCAGATGGGCACGTTTTTCGCCAGCTGGCTCATGGCGTAAGGCAATCCCCCAGCGCCGAAGCGTGTTTATACTGCAAACCGACACTTCATTCAAACGCTCAGCAAAGTCGAGCAATGAAATCAAACCAACGAAACCTTTGACCTTAAATAACTACGCCCACAACGCAGAAAAACGGCATTGCGTCTGCAATGCCGTTTTTTCTTACAACCTATTACAAATAAACCAACTGATGCTTACCGTCGAAACAGTACGGCTGGCGCAGGAGTTCGTCTATGAAACCTTCGCCGAATTGATTGATGAAAAAGTATGGCGAGTACAGGCGTTCCTGCAATGAGCCTTCTGGATATAGCTGCTCGCTCAGTATCTGATAGCGTCTGTACTGCACTTGGTGCTTGCGCAGCAGTGACTGTTCTTTCATTTTTTTCAAGTAGCTGAATTGCTTTTCGTGGAACTGCAGGTTTTTGTCGAGCACCTGTAACAGCCCCTGGTCCTGCTCTTTCAGATGGGCCTGCATCTTCTCAAATTGAGCATGAAGCTGCTCTCTTGATTCATCAATAAGTGCATCGAATGTCTCGTCTTTTTGTTCATCTAGCCATTGTTTTTGCAGTTGAGGCAGCTGGTGATCCAATACTTGACGGATCGTTACATCCGACATTTTCAGCGCTTCCTGTACTTGTCTGGAAATCAATGTAATCGAAATTCTGGGCACTATGACAGGCATACGAATACCTAATTTGTGAAAGGATTCTTTCAGCAATGACCAATACGCAATCTCCCCCGGACCGCCGACAAATGCCAGAACAGGAAACACCAGGTCCTGCATCAGAGGACGTGTCGCTACGTTATTGCTTAATAGCCAAGGTTCTTTTTCAGCAAGCTCATGCATCTCTTGCTGCGAGAAGGAAAGGCCTATTTGCTCGTTAACGAACATCTCGCCGTTTCTCTTCAGCAAAACTCTTCCTGTATCATGTACATAAAACAAGTTCGCATCTTGTTCTTCAGATTCAATCGGCTTATCGTATCCCAAAGAATTCAAATCCTGCTCAGTCGAATAAATGCTCGCGGCCATATCGGCTGCATTCTCGATCATTTGTGAGAAATAGGCTGATTCCAGCTGACGCAGCGGTTTATATGCGGCATCCAGAAATAATAATCCATGGTCGGAAAATAATTGATTCATCAGCGCTGTGAAAAAACCTGTATAGGACTGCTGCTCTTCCGCTGTTTTTAATACGTTCTGAAGCAGTTTATTCGTATACGCCGATTCGCCATAGCTTTTGAAAATCTTTTTAATATAGGCATGCATTTCTTTTTGATCATAGACCGTGTCAGAAGCCATTGACTTTAAAATGGAAGACTGTTTAAACTGGCGTTTTACAGCCTTGCCGTCCTGCGCGGTATATGTATGATTGATTTCATTGATATCATGATCTTCCCCTGCAATCCAAAACACCGGTACTACTGGTTTTTCGAGTACATCTCTTTGTTCGCGAGCCAGTAAAATAACCGAAATTGCCTTATGTACGGAATATAATGGGCCCGTCAACACTCCCGCCTGCTGTCCGCCGATAACAACTAAAGCGTCTAATGAAAGTTCTTTTATATGCTGCGCAGCCAATTCAGAAATCCCGTAAGGCTTCATATAACTTTCAATTAGAGCTGCTAGTTCTTCTCTTTGGTAAGCCCGCTGCGTTAGCTCTTTTGCCCTTTCTTCGTATCCTGCTGCTGTTATTTCATAATCAAAAAATCTATGGTTAAATTGCGAATCCTGACGATACGCTTCCATTAATTTATTTTTTCCAGGCAACTCTATCGTGTCTAATTCCATCTCATGAACTCCTTTTATATCGAATGCTACCATCAGTATATCATCTCAATCAGACAGGTTGAATTCATACGCCTGTCCATTTCAGATCACTTCGCATAATATATGATCTGCAAGATGATTCCTGTCAATATTAATAACAAGTAAGCGGCGGTCACCAACAGAAAAAAGACCCGCCACGCTTTCCTGAGCACCCGCTGTGTCCGAAACTCTTTTTCTGCCATTCGCTCTATGACAGAAAAAATAATCACAAGTACACAGACAGTTCCGATGACATAAACACCCAGCCATTGATCCCATATCGCATGAAGTAAAACCGTCACTGCGATTGCTGCAAACGGCGTGGTAACGTCGACTGCCAAGCCGAATCTTTTGGAAGGCGTAATTCCGGACCTTTTTAAAATCCACAGTATGAGGAATAGAATAATGAACGGAAAGAGCAATACCGCTCCGATTATATTTTCTGCCATCAGATACCGTCACCTCTATTTAAACCGAGCAGCATTTTTTCGAGCGTGTCCAATAAAGGTGCCTGGCCACCCTTTTGCCGAATTCTTTCCAAGACGGCAGTGATGATCGATTCAATCTCCATCGGATTCCCTTTTAATCTGTCTGTCAGCATGGAAGATTGATTGCCGGCAGTTTTTCTGCAGACAGCTTCCATATCCTCATAAGTTAATATAGCGGATAGTTCAGGAAAGTTGCTTAGTAATTCACTGCTCAGTTTTTGAAACAATTCATGAAAGGATGTATTTTCAATCAGCTGGCCGTTTCTCACCTGCAGTATGGCCGTCAGCGGATTGATTGCGCAATTGATCAGCGCTTTACGGAGCAATAACTCCTCCGCATCCTGCTGTACAGCAATTGGAAACTGCTGCGGATCGATCTGCTCGAGCCACTTCACCGTTTCTGTCATTTTTTCATTAGAAATCGCAATGGTGATCGGTCCTATCCCATTATGACGGACTGTGCGGTCATTTATACGTCCTGCTCCGTGCTCCACTGTGGCAAATGATGTATTCCCAAGCTTTAATTTTTCGATGAGCGCCAAGTGACCCATTCCGTTTTGGATGAACAGAAGATCCGGCTGCCCGGGTAAAGCACTGATTCTATGTAAGACGCTTTGCAGTGCATCATATTTCACTGCGATGATCCATAAAGCATCTGTCGGCAGTTCCTCCGGGGTCTCAGCAGTACGAACAGATACGATCGTTTCCCCGCCTGTTTCTTCGAGCCTGACCAAACCTTTTCTCAGCTGGTCCGCCTGCTCTTTGCGCCGCACCCAGAATGTCACGTCAGCTTTATGCTGTGCTAAATAGGAGCCGATCAATAATCCTATGGAGCCCGCTCCCACTATTACAAATCGCATACGTTTCCTCCTTGAAAAAGAGAGACACGACAACGGCGCCTCTCCCCTGGTTGGTTCTATTATACAGGATAAACCGGATGTTTTCTTGGCGCTTGGATGATTTCTTTCGTCTCGTAATAAGCCAGTCTGTCCGCCAATACGGCCCGCAGATCAGAAGGCGCCACAATTTCATCAATGATTAATTCGGAAGCCATCTTATAAATATCGATTTCCTCTTTATATTCCTGCTGTTTCGCTTTGATGAATTCAATTTTCTCTTTCGGATCTTTCATCGCTTCAATTTTATTGGAATAAACCGCATTGACAGCTGCTTCGGGACCCATCACCGCAATTTGTGCAGTCGGCAGTGCAATGCAGACGTCCGGCTCAAATGCAGGTCCTGCCATCGCATACAGCCCGGCGCCATAGGCTTTACGGACAACGACGGAAATTTTCGGCACAGTTGCCGAACTCATTGCCATAATCAGTTTGGCTCCGTGACGGATAATGCCCTGCCGTTCCACTTTTGTTCCGATCATGAAGCCGGGAACATCCGCCAAAAAGAGCAGAGGAATAGAAAACGCATCACATAACGTAATAAATTTCGTTACTTTATCCGCTGAATCAACAAACAGCACGCCGCCTTTTACTTTCGGCTGGTTTGCAATGATACCGACAGGACGGCCGTCAATCCGGGCCAGCGTCGTAATGATTTCAGGAGCGAATAGTTTTTTAATCTCAAATAAGCTGTTTTCATCGACCAGTTGATCGATCGCTTCATACATATTAAACGGGGCGTTTTGATTCTCCGGAATAATTTCTTCCAATGAACGCCCTTCCTTTATGGTGCCGGGCTTGGCGATTCTCGAATCAGCCTGATAATTGGCAGGGAAATACGCCAGATATCTGCGTGCTTCCGTAATTGCCTGTTCTTCACTCTCAACAAGCAAGTCGCCGCATCCGCTGACTGAGCAGTGCATCCGCGCGCCGCCCATTTCTTCCAATGAAACTTTTTCTCCAATGACTTTTTCGGCCATTCGGGGAGACCCCAGATACATCGAAGCATTCCCCTCAACCATGATGACAATATCACAGAAAGCCGGAATATAAGCACCGCCGGCAGCGGAAGGACCAAACAGGATGCACACTTGCGGAATCATGCCTGATAAGCGGACCTGATTATGGAAAATACGCCCCGCTCCCCTGCGGTTCGGGAACATTTCAAGCTGATCGGTAATTCTTGCCCCTGCGGAATCAACTAAATAAAGTAAAGGAACTCGCAATTTCTCAGCTGTTTCCTGAATACGTATGATTTTCTCCACTGTCCGTGCTCCCCAGGAACCAGCTTTGACAGTAGAATCATTCGCCATCACACAGACCGTCTGGCCGTTCATCTTGCCGGTAGCCGTCACTACACCGTCAGCCGGCAGATCAGCCGCTTCACAATTTGCGAATTTACCGTCTTCCGCATATTTTCCTTCATCGAAAAGCAAGCGCAGGCGCTCCCGGACGAACAGTTTGCCTTGTTCTTCCAGTTTTTGATGGTATTTTTCTCCGCCACCGGCAGAGATTCGCACAGAAATTTCTTCGAGTTTTTCATTATAAGCTGTTTTTGCCGAATCATTTGTCAAGAAACTCCCCGCCTTCCGTCAAGATTGGATTGTCACTAACACATCATCTTCATTGACAAAGTCGCCTTCTTTGCCGTTAATTGCCGTGATTGTCCCGTCTGTCTCCGCCTCAAGCGGAATTTCCATCTTCATTGATTCTAGGATCATGACGGTCTGCCCTTTGGCCACAGTATCTCCTACTTTGACTTCAATTGAAAAAATTGTTCCTGCCATTGCTGCTTTGACTTCTTGCATACAATCACTCCTCGGTATCTATTTTTCCAACAGTCTTGCTATCTAGTTAAGTGTAGCTTATTTTTGAAAACGTTTACAAGTAAATAGACAGCAAGTTCTAAGTGTATGTGCAGCGTGGCGCAAACTTTACTTGCTCTTCGTCAAAAACCGCCGGACAGCTTCATGATGCGCATCACTTTCCCACAGCACCGAGCAGACCCGCGCTTCTTCCAGCATCGCCTGCTGCAGTTCAGTCGCCTTCCACTTTCTTGTAGCAATCGCTTTATAGGCGCGGTGTACATTGCGGTGTATTTTCAGCATCGGCGCCAAAAACTGTTCCAGCGCTGTATCAGCATCTCCCATATAGAGTTCTGTCGCCCAGCCCATCCGCTTTAATTCCTCTGCCGAATGAATGCCGGCTCTGCTCACCAGCATCAGCAGCTGATCATGCGGACCATTCTTTTCGAATAAAAGTGTCGCTCCCCCCCAGCCTGAAGTGATAGCCAGTGTTCCTTGAATAAAGCCTGCTTTTGCGTGGTTTGAAACCAGTCGATAGTCACACGCTGTCGCCAGCTCACAGCCTCCGCCGACTGCCGCTCCATTCACCAGAGCAACTGTAGGCATTGGCAAGGTCGCAATTCGGTAAAGTATTTTCGCTCCTCTGCTCAGCATCGGCCACGCGTCGTCTGCTGTTTGGAAACCGTGAAAATCGCTGAGGTCTCCCCCTGAGCAGAATGCCCGCTCTCCTTCTCCCGTTATTACAGCAAATGCAATTTCTGGATCGTCTTCAATGCGGTCCAAGAATTCCTCCAGGCCTTGCATGATGTCATAGTTTACTGCATTGCGCATGGCAGGGCGTTGAATTGTAAAGTAAGCAATCGAGTCCTTGATTAGAATAGAAAAAGACAAAGCGTTTCCTCCTTTTTTATTTATGTAAGCTTGATAGCAGAATATAATTATTGTGGTTTAAAGGTGGGAAAGTGAAAAGAAACCGTTTCCCTGCGTTCCAGGCGGACGCTTTCGGGAGGGCCCTCGGTGAGCCAAGCGAACAGCGAAGGGTTCGCTTTGCCGTATTTCTGCGGTCTTTGCAGAAATTAAGGCAATACAGAGTTCCTTCTGCACACTATTTTCATTCGCTCCCTTTAGTTGTCTCATCCTATCGGGCTAATCCTCTCCGAGTGTTTTTAGCCGCGGGCTCACATGAAGTGAGTCATGCAACCGTTGCCGCAGGACGCGGCGTACTTAGGCTGCCTGGAACGAAGGTACACTGGCTGGTGTTTCAATACTCTTTGTGTGAGTAGCAGTATGAGCATACCGCGTGAACTTTTATGACAGGTAGTGTTTCATGCAATACTTAATTATCTGCAATGGCCAAGATTCTCGTGGTGAATACATTTGTATAGTTGAGAAACGAAAACACACCTACTAAACTCGCACTCTGCCAAAAAGCAGCATGACATACATTCTCCAACAAAAGCGTAGGCGCAACTGCGGGGTCGGCCGTTGCTAAGCGAACAGCGAAGGATTCGCTTTGCCGTATTTCTGTGTTCTTTACAGAAATTAAGGCAATGATGCATGCTCTTCGCCAGTAGGCTCATAGCGTAAGGCAATCCCCCAGCGCCGAAGCAGTTTTAAAATGCAAACGCACACTTCATTAAAAGACTCTGCAAAGTCGAGCAACGAAACCCGCATCTACTAAATCTACAACATATCAAAAAGCTGCATGTCCTGCATTCCACATAACAGCGGAAACGCCACTATGGAGTAGCTATGAGCGCGGACGCCGGTTCAATGATCAAGGCGGGTTGCGGTATGATCACGCGGCCGGACCGAATGATCACGTGGCCGGTGTGTATGAGCGGCCGGGGCCGGACTATGAGCACTTGAGCAGATACGATGATCATCCGCGAAGTTTCGCTGGTTCTAGCATACCATTTTAACGAAAAACAAAAAAGACTGTCCTGAGCCATGGTCTCAGGACAGCCTTCTATTTGCTGCTCACGAATCTAATTATCCGTTTACAACGTCTTTTCCTTTGTAGTGTCCGCATGATTTGCAAACGTGGTGTGCCAATTTCATTTCGCCACAGTTGTCGCAAGTATTCATACCTGGCGCTTCAATTTTGAAATGAGTTCGACGCATATTTTTCTTCGTTTTAGAAGTTCTTCTCTTTGGTACTGCCATTTTTGGGCACCTCCTTATAAGGGTTTACTCTTTATCGGTTTCAAAAAAATTAGCCAATCCCGCTAAGCGAGGATCCACTTTTTCTTCTGCTTCCTGCAGACGCAGCGTTTCCAACTCTTCATCGGTTGTATAGGACCAGCCTTTACCTTCCATCTCCCGCACATCATCCGCTGATTCGCAGAATACTTGCAGAGGAATTTCCAATAAAAGAAGTTCTTCCAATACAGGAATAAAATCGATCATATCCCCTTCAGCCGGATGAATTTCATCATCTTGCTGCAGCGTCTCTTCATCCCAGCTGAATTGCTCAACTGATTCTATGGAGAACGGATACTCGACGTCTTCCCACGTACGTGCACAAGGCAGAGTCATCGAACCTTCTAGCCTAAGCCGGCATGTTAACTTTTTCTCACCAATTGAACATGTTCCGCTTACTCGAACAGGCTTAATATCCCTAATTTCTTCATTCCGTTTTTTAACGGAATCCAAATTTACTGCTTCGTCAAGCAATAGCGGGCCTTGCCTATGTTTCCGTAATTGATGAATGGACCATTTCATGTCTATCACCTCAAGACAACAATGTTGATTATAGTATTTAAAATAAGGGATGTCAAGATATTTTCTTGTCACTCCAACAAGCTTAACGTTATAATTCACTATACACTAGCATAGAGGAGGATTCCATTGATTGCAACCGGAATTACAGTTGAATATAATCCCTTTCATAACGGGCATCTTTTTCATTTACAGGAAGCGAAAAGACAAACTGAAGCGGATGTGATTATCGCTGTCATGAGCGGACAGTTTCTGCAGCGCGGAGAGCCTGCGATCACAGATAAATGGACACGCACCAGGATGGCTCTTGCCGGCGGCGCGGATGTGGTCATTGAGCTGCCCTATGCGTTCGCAACGGCACATGCTCCACAATTCGCAAAAGGCGCCATCCAGCTTCTCGATGCGGCCGGCTGCAATTATTTCTGCTTCGGCAGCGAGCAGGGATCCATTGCTCCATTTATCAGCAGCTTAGATGTAATTTCACAGCATCGACAAATTTATGAACAAACGATTAAAGAGGCAATGAAGGAAGGCTTGAGCTATCCGAACGCATTGCGGACAGGCTATGAAGCAATTTCCTCCGATAGTGCCGCTGAATTAGCGGATTTATCCGAGCCGAATAATATTTTAGGTTTTCAATATATGCAGGCGGCAAAGGACATTCATTCCTCCATGGTACCTGTGACAATTGAGCGGACCGGAACGCATTATCATGATACGGAATTACCGGACCACTCGATCGCGAGCGCGACCAGTATCCGAAAATCTATTTTTTCTTGCCATGATGATGAAATTCAATCGTTTATGCCGTCTGCTTCTTTTCTTTTATTGAATGACTGGCAGGAACAGTTCGAATTTCAGAGCTGGGACAAGTTTTATCCGCTCCTGCGGTATACGATTCTGCGGGAAGAACCCGGGCGTCTGAGTGAAATTGCGGATATTGCGGAAGGTATCGAATTCGCGTTTTTCAAAGCCGCGAAAGAGCAGCCGACGTTTCAAAGCTTCATGCAGGCAGTCAAATCAAAGCGCTATACGTGGACACGGATTCAGCGGATGCTCGTCCACATCCTGACTGGCTGCCGCGCATCAACTAGAGATAACATTACAGAACCCGGGTATCTTCGGCTTCTCGGGATGTCCCGGGAGGGCAGGAAGTATTTGCAGACTGCGAAAAAAAAGCTAGAGCTGCCGCTGGTCAGCAGGGCAGCTTCTCTGTCCGATCCTTCGCTCGAACTGGATATTAAAAGTACGGATATTTATATGTGCGGTGTCCGGCCGGATGCATCAATGTCGGGACTGGATTACCGCACGCCTCCAATCCTGCTGTAGAACAGCTGTCACTTTTCTTCCAGCTGTTCCAGATAACTAAGCGCGTCGTCCACCGTTTTCACCGGTACAACTTTCATGTCAGTGCCGATCTTTTCCGCAGTCTCTCTGGCTTCTTCATAATTCGAGACCAGCTGTGGATTTTTCGCTTTCACTTCATCCGGCAGTTCATCGTCAGGCGCAAAAAATATTTCAATATCCTGGCGGTCCGCCGCGATGACTTTGAAATCAATGCCGCCGATTCTTCCTACAGAACCGTCCTCCAGCATTTCACCTGTTCCTGCAATATTATATCCTTTCGTCAAATCTACTTCTGTCAGCCGGTTGATCAGCTCCAAAGTAAACATCAGACCCGCTGAAGGTCCTCCGATGTCTTCGGTATGGATATCGACTTCAGGCTTCGTTTCAATATCAATCTGCTCCTCAAAATGAATACCGAGCCCTATGCGCTGTTCTTCACCGGGCAGCTTTTTCAGTTCTAACGGAATCGTCAGCATCTGTTTCCCCCGGCTGACACGAAGACTTAACAGGTCGCCTTCTTTCTTACTGCTGATCAAGTCAATGAACTCGTTGGCTGAAGACAGCTTCTCATCGTCAATGGACTGGATCAGGTCACCTGTTAACAGTTTCCCCGCAGCTGTTCCTTCCGGCAGTACGTTGGCTACGTATACCCCTCTGAATACTCTTTCAATCGGTTTTCCAGTCTTATCAAACGCCACCGAAATAGCATGCATTTTCGAATCCGCCATCAGCTTTTTCTGACGGATGGAATATTCCTCGTCACTTTCACCGTGCCTTCTCACATTTGCAGCAGGCAGCAGCTTCATTTTATCCGACACATGCGAAAACGCGTACGTTACAGGCGTCGCTTTTCCGATCGCAATCGTCATCAGACTAAATGTTCCTCTTTCATTTTGGTCGCCGCCGTCCACATCCACGAGCGGAGCCAGATCATATGCTCCGCCGGGTCTTGAAATATACATATCTAACGGAAAAAGTCCGAGAACCGCTATCAGTATAAGGATGACAGCCACTATTCCCCACTTGCGCATTTTCATTACAGCATCCCTCCATTAATAGCCTGTACGAATTTAACATATATATTACGGTAGATTCCATTTCAGTTCAAAAAACAGGAAGGAGAGACGCTAATGGAAAGTCTTCAGCCGGCCCGTCAACGACTTCCATGATCAACGTCACCGTCATCTGGGCATTGATCATCCTCTTTATCATTCAGCCTGAAGTCGCGCATGAAGGAGCCGTCTCAGGTGCACAGCTGTTCATTCATGCGCTGCTGCCGTATTTACTGCCTTATATCATTTTGACACAATGGCTGTTAAAAATGCCCGGTCAACAATCGGCAAGCCAGTGGAAAAGATACATAAAGGCATATGTACTTGGTTCTTTCGGGGGTTTCCCGGTTGGTGCCGTGACTGTCAGTGAAATGAAGAAAAACGGTGAAATTTCTACTGCCGAAAGCAGTCTGCTTCTCGCTTCCTGTCATGCGCCCGGCCCTATGTTCATCATCGGTTTCGTAGGAAATGAACTGCTTGGCAGTGTGGTAAACGGCTGGAAACTGCTGCTTGCCATTCATTTAGCAAACATTGTTTTTTTCCTGATGATGATGTGGCTTCTTCGAAAGCAGCGAATAGAGCACGTGATTCCTCCAGCAGTAAAAGATGAGCAGCAAAATCCATCACCTTTACTCAGTTCAATCAAAGACAGCTCATCCGTCATTTTATTGGTTGCGACGACGGTCATTTTCTTTTCTTCAATGGGTAATGTGCTGTCAAGTTTGATTTCCACTGTGTTCCCGGTTGATATGGGCGGCACCAAAACCATATTATTGGCCATTTTTGAAATGACATCCGGCGTCCAGTCTGCCACCGAGCATTTCAGCGGTGACAGTTTTTACCCGCTTCTGATTGCAGCTATAATTTCTTTAAACGGCATGAGCATCCACATGCAAGTCATGACGATCGCGAAGAGCGCGGGTATACGAATACTCCCGTACGTTATCGGAAGAGCCTGGAACACCCTTCTCGTGCCTCTGCTGTTCTTTTGGATGTACTGATATGAAAAATGGTTATGATGAGTTTTCATCATAACCATTCTTCTATTATTTACTGAATTTCCGAATCAATGCATCATTGACATGCGCAGGCACAAGACTGGATACGTCTCCGCCATACTGCACCACTTCTTTGACGATGCTTGAACTCAGGAATGAATAATTACTTTTCGTCATGACGAAGAATGTTTCGATGCTTTCATCAAGCACACGGTTCATTGAAGTAATCTGCATTTCATACTCAAAATCCGAAATCGCGCGCAATCCCCTTACAATGACAGACGCATTAATTTTATGCGCATAGTCAATCAAAAGACCCGATGAAGAATCTATTGTCACGTTGTCGTACTGTGACGTCACTTCATGAATGAGGGCAATCCGTTCCTCCACAGTGAACAGGGGTTTCTTCGATGAGTTATTCATCACCGCTACATGCACTTGCGGAAATGTTTTCGCCGCTCTTTGTATTATATCTAAATGTCCATTCGTCACCGGATCAAAACTGCCCGGCACGATTGCGATTTTTGACATGCCATTATCCTCTTTTCTCATATATAGTAATGGCTGTGCTGCCGTAGACAGTCGAGCTGACTTTGCTGAAATCACCATACTGCCCGGGCAGTTCAGTGGCTTTCTCATGTTCGCAGACAACTGTTGCGTCTTCCGCCAATATATTCAATTCAGCCATTTCATTTACCAGTTCATAATAATCCACTGAAGCATAGGGCGGATCTACAAATAATAAATCTACCGTCACATGATTTTTCTGCAGAACGGCGGCAGCCTGACGTGCATCTTTTCTTTCAATATGTAATTGGTTTTCCATCCGGCATTTTTCCGAATTCGCCTTGATGATAGCACAGGCTTTCGGGTTTTTCTCAAAGACATACGCCTGCTCCATCCCCCGTGACAGTGCTTCAATGGCAATGGAGCCGCTGCCGCCGAAAAGCTCGACGACAATCCCTCCATCATAATACGGTCCGATCTTATTAAATACCGACTCTTTTACTTTGTCAGATGTCGGGCGCGTTGACGTGCCCGGAAGTGATTTTAACGGCGTGCCTTTTCTCGAACCGGAAATGACTCTCACTCTTTTTCCATCTCCTTCATCAGACTTTCAATTTGCTGTACATCAACGGCGTCATCGGATTTCTCAATTAATACCAGAAAGATCCTTCTGAGCCACACTTCATCAAAATACAATTTATTATTGATCGTCAAATACGGTTTTTCTTTGTAATCATATTTCCGCTCATTCATGACGTAGAAAGGCTCAATCTTCGAAAAACGGTAATTGCGCTTAGGACTTTCAATATAAATCGACTGTTCATTCGAAGTAATTTTATATCCCATTCCTGTTAGCAACTCATTGGCAGGATAATAGCTCTTTCCGTCTTTCACGACGACTTTCGCTTCTTTCAGCTCTCCTCCGTCCAGCAGCAGCTTGCGGGAGTCTAATAATAAGAATGGATAGCTGTACTCCTGTTCGTGCATGGTCTTTCGGAAATACTGCGAATCTAACTTCATCACATCTTTCAGATCGGCATCCAATTGCTCAGCTGCCAGAGGCTGTCCCATCTGACTGCGCACTTTCTTGCGGAAAGCATCATACTGTTCTTCCGTCAGCGCTTCTTTAAAACGGATGAAAGCATTTTGTTCAGCTTTTGTACCAACTGCCTGATCTCCGAGAATCGATGCAAGCATACTGTTCATTGACGGCTCGTCCGCCGGGATGATAAACCGGGACTGCACACTCATTCTCGCGACTTGCTTCTGCACCCGGTCCATGTTCTCCGGCTTTTCCGTAACAAACCGCTGCGCATATAACGAACGGTTGCCGGATGATAAGAGAACACTGACATGATCTCCGCCGATTTCCTCCAGCATCTTTTCCATCTTGTCAATTTGCTTTTTATCTATACCTTCACCGTATAATGTTAATTTATTGGAAGAGTAGGCCATCGGTATTTCCTGCGGCTGCCAATAAAGCTCATTGACGAACCCGACACCGCGGTACAGCCGGTACGTGATGCGCTCTTTATCAGCGATACCGACACGCTCGAGACCGTTCACCCACATGCCTCCTATATTCTGCTCATCGGTCATATGGAAGACGGTTGTCAGAGGCTTGGCGTCCTGCAGCAGAACAAAAGGTCTTTTAAATAACTTGCGGCCTGCCAGCTTTTCGGTTTTAGGAATTTTATACGTGATCGACTGCTGATCTTGTTCCCCTTCATCGAAAGCGATGCCCGATTCATTAAAGCGTGAGCAGGAAGCAGATTCTTTCGTCAGACAGTCGTGCTCCACACTTCCTTCCGGCCAGATAATTTCATATCTTCCCGTAGCCAGGTCATAAAAATGATGCTTGACATACAAACCGTCTGCCCGGTTAATGACTTCAATTTCCTGGCGGTACGTATCAGGCTGATCTTTGTCGCCGTTCGCAGTGGCTGACTGGCTGTAATGCAGATAAAGAAGGCCCCCGTTCACTGCAGCCAGCAGAAACAAAATCCTCAAGATAGTTTTCAAAGTACAACACCTCATCACATGGTATGATGGATAAGATCCATTTTCAAGACAATAATTATATAAGCAATCCGCCTTTTGATTGCTGAAAGGAAGAGCTAATTTATGATTCAACAGCGCTTTATTGAACTCGGTGAAGGATATGGCGACATTTATGAACTGCTTGAATTAATGTCGACAAATTCCAATAGATTGTACAAGTCCTATATCTTTTCTTCAAAAAAAGGTTCAGCGGAACATCTGTCGTTTGCGGTTTCATTTGAACCTGCATTCAGTGACAGCCAGTTCATGCCAATCTATGTTTGCCGAGAAGGTATTAAACAATCCGCGGATAAACCTTCCAAACGCGTCAGTTTATTCACGGAAAAAGCTGAATCTATGAACAGCAAGCCGGTGCGTGTTGAAGTAAAACATTCATCTGAGTTTGCGGAAAAAGATTTATTTTATCAATATATCACCGGTGTTCTGCGTTTAAATCATTTGCTGCCGCCGCTGCGTTAAGAATAAGTTCGATTACAGACCCGTTTTGTAATCATATTCTTTTGCTTTATCCGGCTTGGCATTTTCATATACGGTGCTGACAAATGGACGCTGGGAAGTCAAAACTTTTTTGACTGCAGATAAGCGTTCGAGCTTGCTGACCGTGCCTTCCACTTCATCCCGGTCGCAATACAGCACGACATATTTCATTTTCTTGGAAATATAATGGACATGCCCAAACTTGCGCAGTGATTTTGCTTGTTTTAAATGATGGAGATAGACAATTATTCCTTGCCGATCAATCATATTTCTCCCCCTCTTTCTTACTTCATACAATACCATAGGTGAGAAAAGTCCCGCAACCTTACATATCGGAGGTTTGGATGTTCTCTTCATTCTATTATTGCACTGGATCCGCAGAATAGGTTACACTATGTTAGATATAGAAGTCCATTCGGTGCAAACTGAGTGTGAAAAATAGTGAAGTCCGACTGACTACTGAGGAGGTTTTAGAGTGGGGAGGAAAACCAAAGTTGCTTTAACTGTTGGAGCTGCAAGTGTTGCTGCCTGGGCTGCTTCGAAAGTGGTTGTGAAACCGGAGCCGCGCGCAGAAAAGAAAGCGCTTCAATTTTCTGAAATTGCAGTATTAGCCGAAATGGATATTGCCGAAGACCCTTCCGTCCATTCGCTCACAGCATATACTAAGACAGCCGATTTGGGCGTACACGGTTTTGTCGTAGATATCCGGCTGACCAAAGATGAAGAAATTATCATAGCTCCAGACATGTTGCCGACCGGAGCTATTGCAGACTATACGCTGGCGGAATTAAAAAATGACTATCCATCTTCTTCTGATCAAACGAAGACAGCGGCCAAAGAGGATCCGACCTTAATTTTACCACTGCGTGATCTATTAAAAACGTTCCCTCAGCTGCTGATCGTCATTTCTATGGGAGATTCCCCCGACACGTACGAAGGCAGCTTGATCCCTTCGAAGCTGTGGCGGCTGCTCAAGGAAATGGACGCGGCTGAACGAGTTGTTGTCACGAGCACGTACGATGAACAGATCGACCGCTTTAATTTATATGCACAAAATTCTGTCGCGCTCGGTGCCGGCAGCGAAGAGATCAAGAAAGCGTATGTCGCATACACAAGCAAGTTCGGCCACTTGTACAGACCAAATGCTGACTTATTCTGCCTTCCTGAAAAAATTGGAGTGTTCCCTCTTGCATCAGACGGATTCGTCCAATTTCTGCAGCAATTAAACATCAACGTATTTTACGAGATGTCCGACACGACTGACCTGCAGAAGCTGTCAAAGTTAGAATTCAGCGGTTTTATTACGAAGAAGCCTAAAGATGTTTTAGCATATTTCAACGAGAATTAAAGATTTCCAACATGGAGCTGTTTCTGTTTCGTTGCTCGACTTTGCAGGTGGTTTGAACGAAATGTGTGTTTGAAGTTTAAAACCGCTTCGGCGCTGGGGGATTGACTTACGCTGTGAGCCTACTGGCAAAGATCACGCCAGTTGTCTCACAGCAACGGCTAATTCCGCAGTTGCGCCTTCGCTGGCGAGGAGAATGTATGACATGCCGCTTTTAACATAGTACAAGTTGAGTTGGTATTTTTTAGTTGCTCGACCTTGCAAACGCATTGATCACAAGAATCTCAGCGCTTGTGGAATACTAAGCATTGCATGAACATCATACCTACTATAGTAGACTCAAAAAGTATGCTCATACTGCCACTCACACAAAAAATATTAAAAACCAAGCCAGTGTACCGGAGTGGAAGGCGGCGACTCTGGGAGGATCAGCCCGACAGGTGAGACAACTTGCGGGAGCGAAGCGACCAAGTTGGCTCACCGCGGGCCCTCCAGAACGCGTCCGCCTGGAACGCAGGGAAACGATCTCTCTCCACTTCCCCGCTCTTTCACTTGATTGGCATGCGGCAGAACATCAAGTCGTCACACTGCTTATCCGCAAGAAACGCAGAAACGGTCTCTTTTCTACTTAATAACTCTCATAAGAAAAACCCTGCAAACTTCGCAGGGTTTTTCTTATGAACAAATGCTCAAATCGCTTAGGCCGAGCACGAACAACTGCCGCCTGAGCCGCATCCGCCACCGCAAGAACTGTTGGTGAATGCTCCGTCACCCGCAGGCACCTTCACCGCCGCAGATACCGAACTGCCGATCATAATGCCGATTTCATCCAGCAGCGACTGCACATCATTCTCCGCCAGACGCAGCGCCGCCACCTCATCGCGTAAATCCAAGGCTCTCTTCTGCAAACGAATATCCTTCATAACCGACTTATAATCGGGATGATATCGTCCAAAGCGCTGAACCTCTTCATATTGTTCCTTCACTCTATTAAAATTAATGATCTCTTTCCGCAGATCAGGATCAGAATACACACGGTTGTATGCGTCTTGATAGGTTTTAACAACCTCAGAACGCAGCAGCATATCGGAAAGTTCTTCCGCCATATCGATGACATTCATCCATTCATCCGTCATCATCATAGATTGCCGCACCTCCTATCCCATCCATCATACCAAAAATCGATCCATTCGACTATCCTTTAAGATTCTAAATTCACTTTGTCTTCCTCTGCGAATGCCGATTGCACCTCATTCATATCACAGAAAGATTCAATTCGCGAACCGATCTGCTGTGTTTTTTCATGTCCTTTCCCGGCAATCAACACGATATCTCCCTGTCCGGCCTGCCGGATCGCATACCGGATTGCAAGCTTCCGGTCGAGCAGCACATCGACCGGTACGGTAAAACCGGTAGTCCCGGCCAGGATATCTGTAATAATTGACGAAGGCTCTTCCGAACGCGGGTTATCTGATGTCAAGATGACATGTGCACTATGCTGCGCTGCCACTGCTCCCATCTGCGGCCTTTTCTCATGATCCCGGTCTCCGCCGCAGCCAAATACCGTTACTACCCGGCGGGCTCCATCTTCGGATAAGGTTTCAAGCACAGCCCGTAAAGCATCCGGTGTATGCGCATAGTCTACAAACACGTCCACCCCTCTCTGACTGTACTTTTCCAAACGCCCTTCCGGCAGCTTCAGCACAGCAAGGTTCAAGACCGCATCTTCAAATGAAAAGCCCGCTGCCTGCATCGCACAAACCGCAGCTCTCGCATTCATCTCGTTATGCAGGCCCGGAACATTCACTTTAAATCCATTGATTGTCGTAAGCGTACTGTTTATATGTGTTTCATTGAAATACAGCACGGTTCCTGCCGCTTCCCTGCTCATCTCCGCACATACCGGGTCACTTTCATTGACCACTAATCGTTCCGCCAATGAAACCAGACGTTTCTTCGCATCGATATATGCCTGTTTACCGCCATGTTCGGCGTAGTGATCAATGCCTATATTCAAAAGAATACCGATTGTTATGGAGCAGTGAGCCAGGCGGTTAGAAGAGAGACCGATTGAGGAGGCTTCGAGGATGACATGTGTGACTTGCTGCTCAATACAAGTGCGCAATAGAGGATGCAGCTGCTCTGCCGGCATCGTCGTCAGCGAATCGTCGGGTGTCCCGGTCAGTATGCCGTCTATATAGATTCCTGTCGTCCCGATTACCGCCGCTTTCACTCCTTGGGCCGCCAGCAGCTGTCCGATAAAATGACTGACTGTCGTTTTGCCATTAGTTCCGGTTACTGCGATCACTGTTAATTCAGATGCCGGATTGCCTGCTAATTTCGCGCTTGCGAACGAAATAAACAAAGAGCTGTCGGGAACAACTACTACAGTGACGCCCGCAGGTATGTGCAGATCCGCGTTCACTCGATCCAAAACTATAGTAGTCGCGCCTTTCACAATTGCTTCTTCGATAAATTCCAGTCCATCGCACAACGCGCCTTTTCTGGCGACAAACACGAAATCCTTCTGTACCCGCTTCGAATTTTCCGTAATTCCTCCGACTGTCTGCCGGATTGACCCTTGCAGCAATGTACACGGCCACTCCTTTATCAATTCAGATAAAAGCAAGGTGTCACGCCCTTTCCCGAACATTTTAACTTCAACAGAATATAATGAAACGAAACATAATTTCACTTCATCTTATGAAGCTTGCAAGAAGAATGTCACGAAGAAAGTTGGGATTCTATGATTATCCAGAAATTCGGCGGGGTCGCCATGCAGAATCAGCAACAGCGTGCAAAGTGCATTCAGCACATTAAAGATGGATTATCGAGATATAATTCAGTAGTTGTCGTTGTGTCCGCAATGGGACGCGGCGGGGATGCATACTCAACAGATACTCTGCTGAATGTCACAGATGCGCTCAATCATTCAGGCGAGGCAAAGGACTTGGCGGCTGCCTGCGGAGAGTTAATTTCATCAGCGGTGATGTCAGCCGAGTTATCAAAAGAAGGAATCGACAACACGATCATCTACGGACAAAATACAGGAATCCGGACGCATGGGGAATTTTGCAATGCAATGATCGAAAAAATCAATACCTCTCATATACTTAATACGCTGCAGACACACTCATGCCTCATCGTCCCCGGCTTCCAGGGTATGAACGAGCAGGGACAGTTCATGACACTTGGAAGGGGCGGCAGCGATTTGACAGCTATCGCACTCGCCGCAGCTTTGCAGGCAAGCCATGTGGAGTTTTATAAAGACGTCCCGGCTGTCATGTCCGCAGATCCTCATACGAACTCACAGTACATCCGTTATGATCAATTGTCATTTACAGAGTTTCTTCCTTTATTAGACTGTCAGCATCCGATCATCCAGAAAAAAGCGGCGCTGTACGCAAAAAAAACCGCGACACCTCTTCATATCCGAGGCATCGCGTCTGAAGAGGAAGGCACGTGGATTCTCCCTTAATTATCCAAACCATCCCTTTTTGTCTGCGCAATAAAGGACTGTGTGTAGTATTTATTGTAAACACCAACCCCTGTATGAGTAAAAACAGGATTCAGCAAGATGTCCCGGTGCTTAGGCGAGTTCAGCCAGCCGTGAACTGTTTCAATTGCATCTATATAATTCAATGCCGTATTCTCGCCTGACTTGACCGAAAGAACCTCTGCCGCTTTCAGGCGTTCTGCAAAGTTTTCCGTCGGTTCATCCTCACGTGAACTGTATTTTTGAAAAGTCATTTCTTGGCTATGCTCCCACGACAGCGTAGCCAGTTTTGAATCTTCAATTAAAGTCCTCACGCCATGTTCATCACGAAGCTGATTCGTCAGTTCCACTATTTGCCGTTCCATCGCGCTGTCCACTTCTGTCTGCACAGTAGAGGAAGGCTTTGGCGCTTCAATCATCTCTCCTAAATAAGTCATATCGTAGGGCTGATGTTTTACCAGCGTACTCGGACTGATAAAACGAATCCCTTCCAGCTGCTCATCTACCTGGTCAATATATAATTGAACATATAAGTCCTGATAAGGTATTAAAATTCTATTTTTAATGTCTTCACTATTTAAGGAAAAAGTATACGTATTATCTTTTATGTGCACATCGATTTCTGACTCGATCGGCGTGAAGCGATGAATCTCCTGAACATCCTGGCCGATTGTGAACGGTGCTGTATCTGCTGATATGTCTGCTGTATAAAGCTGAATGACCTTATCTTTCAGCACACCCGCCATAAAGCTCGGTTCCCCTTTATAAATCCACCATTCGTATTGAAAGCTTGACGGTTCGACTCTCGAAGGCTCTCCAAAGTCGTTTATCAGCTTTTCCGCTTTTTGACCGACGTAAAGTGATATTCCTTCTTCCGGTCTCGGCCTGCCCTGCACGTCCATGGTTTCTCCTTTTTCAGGCACGGCAACAGGAGAGCCATGCTGCACAGGCGATTCAAGCGGTTCATTGACACTCACTCTGTCATTCATAAAATAAAACACTCCCATGACCACTACCAGCATCAGAAGTATCTTCCAGCCTGCTCTCCACATGAAATCTCCCTTTCCTTTCTTGTTGCTGTCTCTGTCTTTACTATACCTGTCATACGGCTTTCATACTTTGTACAGAGGTTCTTTTCCTTTATTGTACAGAATAGATTTGCCCCCGTCATTCTTTATCATTACAGAAGGAAGCGTTGACACAATGTTGTCATTGCAAGTGATTTTAATTTGTTCTATGATATAATGGTATAAGTATTCGTTTGGACGAACATGAAGGGGGATTTACAAATGTATATTGAAAATATAGGCATTGACGGCCTTGTATCTGACTTAAAGGTCATGGAAGAAATTATGCTGAAGAACGGCCTGGTTCTTGAAGGTCAATGGGATTACGAGCGCGTCACTTTCGACAAGAAATTTATCATTCGCGAAGGTACATATTATATGCGCATCTTCGGCACATTAGTAGAAGGCGATATCGACGGCAGAAAAGCAACAGTTCGCTTAAAGCAGCCTGTTCTTGGTAAATACTACTATCCTTTCGGCGTAGAATACGGCGAAGAAGAGGATTTCCCGGCCAGCTTAGTGAAAGATTGTGAATTAACAGCAAAAGCAGTCTATGACGAATTAAAGCAATATACAGTGTAACAAAATAAAAAAAGCCGAAGAGCATCATGTTCTTCGGCTTTTTCCTATTATTACGTCTGTTGTTTGGTTATAATAAACTCAGAATGTATGTGGAGGACGATGACTCTTGAAATTGCTGACCAAACGAAATTTGATGATCACATTAAGTATTGCTGTTTTACTGTTAATTATATTTTTTATCCTGCCTGTTTCTATACCAATTATTTTAGCTCTGCTGACTGCGATTTTTTTAGACCCGCTTGTAAAATGGGTCGAGCGAAGGTTTAAATGGAAACGCAAGCTTTCTGTCATTGTCAACTTCATTGTCTTTGTTGGGGTCAGTGTATTTCTTCTCTTTTACACGGTGAATACACTCATTGGAAAAATCGTTCATTTCACCAAAGAAATTCCGAACTACCTGAATTCACTTTCAAGTGTTTGGATCAACACGCAGAGTAAAATATTTCAGTATACGATAGGAATGCCGGAAGACATTATTGCCATGCTCGAGAAAGAATTCAATGAAATTATTGAATCATTCCGTGTTTCACTGATTACACTTCTGAGCTATGATAAGATTCTCGGACTGATTTCGGAAATTCCGAACTTCCTGGTGAGTTTCATTGTCTTCATGATCGCTTTATTCTTGTTCATGCTGGAATTGCCTAACCTGAAGCGCGCATTTTATCGTCATCTGACAGAAACGACCGCACAAAAAGTCCATTATATGATGAGCAAATTAAATAACGTCATCCTGGGATTTGCCAAAGCACAATTATTAGTAAGTCTGATCATTCTGGCCGTTTCATTTATCGGTCTGCTGCTGATTATTCCAAAGTACGCAGTGGTCATGTCTCTCGTGATTTGGATCATCGACATTATACCGATTTTAGGATCCATCATCATCTTGGCGCCATGGTCGATTTATCAATATGTATCCGGAGATATAGCCATGGGTACTAAACTTGCCATCCTGGCCGTAATCCTGCTGATCATCAGACGGACGGTTGAACCGAAAGTGATGGGCTCCCAAATAGGCCTGTCGCCTTTGCCTACATTGATCGCCATGTTTATTGGGTTAAAATTATTCGGCGTGCTGGGCTTTTTCATTGGACCGATGCTCGTCATTCTCTTCAATACCGCAAGAGAAGCGGACATTATTAAACTGAATTTCAAAATATGAAAAAAGGGTATATCTCCCTCCCGGAGATATACCCTTTCTAATTGATTAAAAACCTAAAATCGCTTTAAATACAGAAGTAGTCTCTCCGCCTTTATAAAACACATAAAGCAATAAGTAGACGGCAACGCCTGTAATTGCGGTAAAGAACCAGATGATGCTTGTGACGGGTCCCATTTTTCGGTGACGGGCCAGATTGTTCTTAAATCCGGCGACCATCGTAATCACTCCCAGAACAGCTCCTGTAGTAGCAAGTACGATATGAAAAATTAAAAACACCGTGTAATAAATCTTTAAGTGGTCAGGACCTCCAAATGCAGTATTTCCAATAAATACAGTCCGTGAAATGTAAATAATGAAAAACAACACTGCGGATACAGCTGCGGCCACCATCGTTTTTTGGTGGGCCGCCTTCTTCTTCTGAAGAATCAAATACCATCCGACCGCTACCAAAACAGCAGACAAGACGATAAAAAATGTACTGATGGTCGGTAATATTGGAAGTTCCATCGCTGTAAACTCCTTCTTTTTTTACTCAGCCGTGCATAGTTAATTTTTGACGTTTCAGCAAGTCCTGGCGAGTAATTTCATCTGCATTTTCTCTCTCGTATTTAGACCAACTTAAGAAAATTCGTCCAATCACCACAACATAGACAATCTCCTGAATAACTTTCATTAAAATACCGCCTAATTGCTGATCGTAAAGTGTAGGCATGTCCGTAAACAGTTCAGGACCTGACATGCCAAGATTTGATAATCCGGCAAGCGTGCTGCTCGGTACACACAGCGCCATTGCTTTTAACCATGCTTCCCCGCTGCTGTACGTCTCATACACCGGAACATCCACGAAGATAATCAATGAACAGGCAGGAGTAATTAGAAGCGCGCTAAGGATGACATAGCCGATCTTTTTCAATCCATGAAGATGCGGCTGTCCTTTTACAGTATTCACAACCGGCCACCATAAGAAAATTGCCGAAATGAAAAGTGTCACTGTAAACACAGTGTGCAGCGGCAAACTTAACTTCACCTGATCCAGAATCATCGGATAATGATACATGGAGAACATCAGTGTGAAGAGCAGTAAACTAATGACCGGTTTCGTCAATAGCATAAATACCTTCCTAATTGCCTTTACAGATAAAAACTTCTCCCAAAGCCAATTTGGAATTCCCATGATAAAGAGCGGGGCAACCATTAATAGCAGTATGGCCATTTGTGCCATATGAACAGAAAACAAAATATGTCCGATTAAATCCATTGGTGATCCTTTCACGATATATAAAAGAACCATTGAAGAAATGAAATAGATAATATGCTGTTTAGTTACAGGTTCGGATCCTTCAAAGCGATCTCTCCACTTAACAGTAATTAAATAATATATTACAACACCAAGTACGATAGCGATTAAGAAATAAGGACTCCACAAAGCCCGAAAACCAAAAATACTTAGAGGCAAAACAGTCACTCTCCTTTTGTAGTCAGCCTGCCGTCACCAAGCCAGTCCTTCTGTTGCTGAATAATGAAATAAATAACAGCAAAGCGAACAGAAATGTATCCTTTACCCATTATACGAGCAACTGTGCCATAACTCAATGTACGAACTTTGACAATTTCGTCTGCGCAAATTTTAACAGCGAAAAAAAAGAGGCTTATGGAATGCATCCATAAACCCCTTTTACTGATTACCACCAAACGATTGTTACAAATGTCAAAGGAATCAAGAAACCTAACAGAGCACCTGTAAACATAAACATTTGCGGAACGCCATGTCCTTTTTCATTCATATGCATGAAGTAGAACAGTTGAAGACCAACCTGTACTGCCGCAAACAAGAACAACGTCGGAATGACGAAGAATTTAGAGAATCCCGCAACGTCAGACAGATATGCGACTACCATCGAAAATGAAACGAGTGTTAAGAAAATCATTAAAGCAAACATCGCTACTTGATTTCGCATAGATTCTTTTGCACGTCGCTGCTGAAGCAGCTGCTCAGCCGGAGATCGTTTAATTACTTGAATATCTGCCATCTTAACCCACCACTCCCATCAAGTAGACTACAGTAAAGATGAATACCCAAACTACGTCAATGAAGTGCCAGTACAATGAAAATGTATAATACTTCGTTGCATTATACAAATTCAGTCCGCGCTTGGAGTTACGGAAGATCAACAAGGTAATCCAAACTAAACCAATCGCCACGTGGAAGCCGTGTGTACCTACCAGTGTGAAGAAAGAGGAACTGAACGCACTGTTACTGAACGTAAATCCTTCTTTTACATAGTGAGAGAACTCATAGACTTCTAACATCAAGAATCCAAGGCCTAGAAATGCAGTAAGGGCGAGCCATAATTGCATCTTTTTAAAATTGAAACTCTTCAAGTGATACATAGCATACACACTAGTCAATGAAGATGTCAAAAGAAGCATCGTCATGACAAATACTAACGGTAACGTATAGAGCTCTTGAGTTGTGAAACCAAAGCCGCTTGGACCTTTATTTTTCAATGCCATATACGTTGCAAACAACGTAGCAAAGAGAATAGTTTCTCCACCTAGGAAAAGCCAGAAACCAACGAATTTATTCTTTGCTTCTAAGGTAGCCTTTTCTGGATGAGCCGGCCATGTTTCAGGGGTGAATTTTTTGTTCAAATCCATTAGTTACGCCCCCCTTTATTCTTTAAATCTTGCATGATTTGCTCTTTCGTCACATAGAAACCAAGATCATCTCTCAACGAACGTGCAGCCATGCTGACAAAAGTAAATGCAAGTCCGAATACCAGTACAGGAAGTCCCCAAGAAGTTTCCTGGTGGAACATCGCACCGAAGCCTGCAATAAACAGACCCAGAGACATCAACATTGGAATAATGGAACCGTTCGGCATGTGAATATCCGTAATCGGCTCAGCAGGTGTAATCATTTCCTTGCTGCCTTCCATCTTTTCGATCCAAAGTGTATCGAGACCGCGAACTAATGGTGTTGCTGCAAAGTTGTAGAATACTGGAGGTGATCCGATCGCCCACTCAAGTGTGCGTCCGTCTCCCCATGGGTCATTTCCAACGCGCTCATTTTTAATAGTTGTCATAAGGATATTAATAACCATTACGATAAACCCGATCGCCATCAGAAGTGCACCGATTGTACTGATCATGTTCGCCATATTCCATCCCTGTCCGTCCATATACGTCCAGACACGGCGCGGCATTCCCCAGAAACCTAACCAGTGCTGGATCAGGAATGTCATGTGGAATCCGATAAAGAAGAATACAAACGTAATTTTTCCAAGGAATTCATTCAGCATCGTACCGAACATTTTCGGCCACCAGTAGTGAAGTGCCGCGAAAATAGCCAATACTACCCCACCGATGATTACATAGTGGAAGTGAGCTACGATAAAGTACGTATCGTGAAGCTGATAGTCAAGTGGTGCTGCACCCTGCATAACACCGGTAACTCCACCCATTACGAATGATGGAATGAAACCGAGTGCATAAAGCATCGGTGTGGTAACTTTAATGCTTCCGCCCCAGATCGTAAGGAGCCAGTTAAAGATTTTAACACCGGTAGGAACTGCAATTGCCATTGTTGCTACCGCGAAAATCGCGTTTGCAGTCGGTCCAAGACCAACTGTGAACATATGGTGAGCCCATACCATGAAACCTAAGAATCCGATTAATACGGTAGCGAATACCATCGCTGTGTAACCGAAGAGACGCTTCCGTGAGAATACGGAGAAAATCTCTGAGAAAATACCGAATGCAGGCAAAATCAGGATATATACTTCAGGGTGTCCGAAGATCCAGAAAATATGCTCCCAGATAATCGTGTTTCCGCCCATCGTATGATCGAAGAAGTTACCGCTGAACATACGGTCAAATGTTAAGAAGAACAATCCAACAGTCAATGGAGGGAATGCGAAAAGAATCATCGCTGACGCTACGAACGTAGTCCATGTAAACAATGGCATACGCATGTAAGTCATCCCTGGTGCACGCATGTTGATGATCGTAACGAGGAAGTTAATCCCTGCCATTAACGTACCACCACCGGCGATTTGCAAACCAATTGCATAGAAGTCAATACCATGACCCGGTGAATGAAGTGATAGAGATGCGTAAGATGTCCATCCAGCATCTGGAACTTCACCGAAAAGCCATGAAATGTTAAGGAATAAACCACCAAAGACGAACATCCAAAAACCTAATGAGTTAATGAATGGGAATGCTACGTCACGTGCTCCGATTTGAAGCGGCATGATGGCGTTCATAAAACCAAATAGAATCGGCATCGCTGCCAAGAATATCATGGTCGTTCCGTGCATTGTAATTAAGTCGTTAAAAAGCCCTGCGCTTACGAGATCATTGTTTGGCGTCATCAATTGAAGACGAATGATCATCGCTTCAATACCGCCAAGAACGAAGAAGAATAATCCCCCAAGGAGATACAGTATCCCAATCTTCTTATGGTCGACTGTCGTCAGCCAATCCCAGAGCGTTGCGCCAAAGCCTGTTTTTTGAGCAACTGAACTCACTGTGTTACCTCCTATTCAATTTCCGTTTGAAAATTATTTTTCGACTTTCAAGCCTAGTAAGTATTCTGATAAAGCATCTAAATCTTCGTCAGAAATCTGGTCTTTACCGAATGAAGGCATTTGATTGCCCGGTTTATGTTTCTGTGTATCGCGAATCCAGTCTTTCAGTTCCTTTTCATCGTGCTTCAAGAAACCTGCAACACGGTTGCGATCTCCGAATGTAGCCAAGTTGGGTCCCTGTGCTCCAGACTCACCTACGCCTGAAACTGCGTGACATCCGATACAGCTTTGAGAGAATACTGCTTCGCCGTCAGCATTTGCAACGACTGGTTCATCAGCCGTTTTCTGCATTCCAGCCACCCAGTCATCAAACTGATCTCTCGGTAAAGTTTTTACTTTGAAGTCCATCAAAGCATGGGAAGGTCCGCAAAGCTCCGCACATTTTCCGTAGAAAACACCGTCTTTCAGGCCTTCTGATTCTTTTTCGAAACTTAAGTAGAATTTATTGACGTTCTCTACGTTCGTATCCAGCTTACCGCCTACTGCCGGAATCCAGAATGAGTGTTTAACGTCTGCAGCAATCAAGTTGAAGTACACTTTTTCATCTGTAGGTACTACCAGTTCCTGAGCCGTAACAATTCCTAGATCAGGATACTCGAATTCCCACCAATACAATTTTGCTGTTACATCAATTACAAGGTTTTCAGCGTTTCCGTCTTCGTCAACTGCTTCCATCGCTTTTACGTCACCCAATTTATATGTGTAGTAAACCGTAGGAACAGCAAGGATCAGAATCAAAACGATTGGAATGAATGTCCAGACCATCTCAAGTGTATGACTTCCTTCCACTTGTTCAGGCACAAAATCTTCACCCAATTTGGAACGTCTGAAGCGTACTAGTGCAACTAAATAAATTGCTACTACTACGATGATGACTAGTAACATGATTCCTGATGATAACAGCAGCAAGTTAAACTGATCTTTAGCGACTTGCCCTGCCGGATGGAATGTTGAAAGCTGCTCTTGTCCACAGCCTGCTAAGAAAACTGCGAAAACCGCCAATAATGAAAAGAGACGCCACTTTTTGAGTCCTTTAATCATCGCTAACTAATACCTCTCTTTCTAAAAAAATGTTTTTCTACTATGGAGGACTAGAAGCCTCTCTATGATGAATTCCTGTTTTAAAGAAAGAATTCCGAAACGTTAGATGAATATAGAGAAAATAATCATGGAGACAAACAAGATTGTCATGTAATTCAACGAGTAGATAAACATTGAAGTAGCCCATTTCAGATCTTCTTTAGCTTTAAATCCTTTAAGTGCAAGATAAAGCCACCCGACATTCAACAAAGTTGCAAATACTACAAATCCTGCACCAAGCTCTAGCAGCAGGAAAGGCAGCGGGAATAGCAACAATACCCATATGAGCATAGATTTCTTCGTGCGTTCGAAACCTTTTACTACAGGCAGCATCGGGATGTTTGCTGAACGATATTCCTCTGTTCTGCGCATAGCCAGCGCATAAAAGTGCGGAGGCTGCCATATGAACATGATCAGGAACAGTGCCCATGCGCCCATCGGCAGTGCCGGATCAACCGCAGCCCATCCGATAAGAGGAGGAACGGCACCTGACAAGCTTCCTACTACTGTATTGCTGACATGACGGCGCTTTGACCACATGGAATATAGAACAACATAAGCCAGTACTCCAATGATCCCCAGCCAGCCGGCCATTGCGGAAGCAGAGAATAACAAAACCTCTCCGACAAGCAGAAATGTAATGGCCAGCGTCAGCACAGCAGGCGTTTTAAATCTGCCTGTTACTGTCGGTCTCGACTTTGTTCTCGACATAATCGGGTCGATATCCCGGTCAATCAAATTATTCAGTGCTCCAGAAGCTGCAATGATCAACCCGGTACCCAAGATTGCAAATACCAACAAATCGAAATTATGGAGAAAACTTTTCCCAGTGAATTGAAATGCCAAAAAAAGACCGGTGAACGTAGTGATCAAATTCGAATTGACGATACCTATTTTGATAAGCGCCAAAAAGTCTTTCCATAAGGTAATCGACTCCACTTTGGGATCTGCAACTGTCGAAAGCGTTCGACCGTTTGACATAATAACCCTCCTTTCAAAGTTTTCAGCAAAGACCCTAACACTTACTATATCGAAATTCGTCGGTAATTTCTACACCATTTCGCAATTTATAGCAGTTTCGTGCAACCTGAGCGTCTTTGTCCTTCACCTACTATATAGTAAAGCATTTCTACAAGAGAATTGTGAAGTTAAAGAGGCTTTTTTATGAACAATTTGTGAAAAGCCTTACACACCGAAGCTTTATCAGCCCATGGCATTGTGTTTCAATGTGATTTTCTATATTATAAAACATGAAACGAATAATTCAACTGCATGGCAAATACAGACAGCGGCTTTAGCTGCATGCTGTGTTTTTCTGTGCAATTGGGCAACACAACAATAGACCGGCCACTAGGTCAATTCATAGAAGAAGGTGTCTCATACTTGCGATATAATCGGTTTTTAAAATGGTTTGGCGTTGCTTCCACCATAGGCATGCTCGCTATCTTGCTCGGAGGAGCGCTCGTCACAAAGACAGACAGCGGAATGGGCTGCGGAAGACACTGGCCCGGCTGTAATGGACAATTGATTCCTGATGAAATTACCGCTGAGGTTCTCATCGAATTCTCCCACCGTCTTGTAACAGGCAGCGTTGGCATTTTGATTGTTGTTCTGGCAGTATGGTCTTGGAAAGCCCTTGGCCATATACGTGAAACAAAGTTTCTTGCTTTCATGGCTGTGTTCTTTTTAATTCTTCAGGCATTGATTGGAGCAGCTCAAGTATTGTGGGGTCAAGGCGATTTCATCCTGGCTCTGCACTTCGGCATTTCGCTTATTTCATTCTCGGCTGTCTTTTTACTGACACTGCTGATTTTTGAAGTAGATCAGAAATTTGATGCAGATAAGATCAGGATAGGTTCTTCTCTCAAGTTTCATACAATCGGAGTAACCATTTATTCATATTTCGTAATCTATACAGGAGCTCTCGTGCGTCATACCAGTTCAGGACTTGCCTGTTCCGACTGGCCGATGTGCCGCAATGGAGAATTCAAATTACCACAGAGCATGTACGAGTGGGTGCAGATGGGCCATCGCCTCGCTGCTGCTCTTATCCTGGTTTGGATCGGCTTCATAGCGATCAAAGCAATCAGACACTACAGTGATCAGCGTGTGATCTACTGGGGCTGGATCAGTGCCTTTTTATTGGTTCTGGCACAGGCAACAACCGGCATGATTGTCGTACTTACTAGATTAAATCTCTATGTTGCTCTGCTTCATTCCTTGTTCATTACATTGCTTTTCGGTTTACTTACCTATTTAGTGCTGCTCGTTTCCCGCAGCCATTCAAAATAACCGACTTCGTTAAAAGTGCTCAGCTGCTGTTTACAGGCTGAGCTCTTTTTTATTTCATTACCAGCCTCACAAAAACTCCTGCAGCGTTAAACGATCTGCAGGAGCTGTTTATCAATGTTCTACTTCAATGAGCAGGTCACCGGTCGAGATAGAATCCCCGGGCCCTACGTAAATCTCTTTTACTACCCCGTCAAACGGAGCCTGAATCGTAGTTTCCATTTTCATCGCTTCTGTTATAAGCAAGTGCTCTCCGCGTTTTACTTTAGCTCCCAATGAAACCGCCACCTGCAATACAGTTCCCGGCATTGTCGCCGCGATGTGGGATTCATTTGACGGATCCGCCTTTTGCTTCTTCACATCTTTCGTCTCGATGTGCATGTCTTGAATGACGACTTCACGCGACTGGCCGTTCAATTCAAAATACAGCACCCGTGTACCGTTTGGCTGAGGTTCTCCAATGGATACAAGTTTCACGATCAGTGTCTTACCCACTTCAATTTCAACTTCAATTTCTTCGCCTAAACGCAGACCGTATAAAAATTGAGGTGTACTGATGACAGATACATCACCAAATTGTTTCTTCGTTTCAATATATTCTTCAAAAACTTTCGGATAGAGAACATGTGCAAGGGCATCATGCATAGTTGCCGGTTTTTCCATCTTCGCTGTTAATTCTTCCATCACTTTTTCAAAATTAACCGGCTCCAGCAACTCTCCGGGACGCACGGTAATGGCTTTACGGCCCTTTAGAATAACATCTTGCAATTCTTTCGGGAAGCCTCCGTACGGCTGTCCAATCGATCCTTCGAAAAATTCGATAACCGATTCCGGGAAGTCGATTGAATGGCCGCGAGAAATGACTGAGTGTTCATTCAACTCGTTTTGAACCATGAAGAGAGCCATGTCCCCTACTACTTTTGAAGAAGGTGTCACTTTGACAATATCTCCGAATAAGAAGTTTACACGGGTGTACATTTCCTTCACTTCTTCCCAGCGCTCGCCCAGACCGACCGCTTTCGCCTGCTGCTGCAGATTGGAGTACTGGCCGCCCGGCATTTCGTGTACATAAATTTCCGAATGCGGACTGTTCATGCCGCTCTCAAAAGGCTTATAGTACTTGCGGACATCTTCCCAGTAATGTGAAAGTTTCTCCAGAGATTCAGTTTCTGCCCGGACCTGCCGCTTGCTGTCTTGCATTGCATAAGCAAGTGAATTGGCAGAAGGCTGAGAGGTCATGCCTGCCATTGAACCGATGGCAGTATCGACAATATCCACACCCGCCTCGATCGCTCTTGCATACATGAAAATTCCGTTACCGCTCGTATCATGAGAATGTAAGTGAATCGGCAGTTCAGTGGAGTCTTTTAATTCTGAAATTAAACGATATGCCGCTTCCGGTTTCAAGAGACCCGCCATATCTTTAATAGCCAGAATATGTGCGCCTACCGCTTCTAATTCTTTCGCCATTTCTTTATAGTAATTGACTGTATATTTCGCACGGCTGTCATCCAGAATATCGCCTGTGTAACAGATGGCTGCTTCTGCGATCTTACCTGATGCACGGGTTTCGTCAATTGCCACTTCCATGCCTTTAATCCAATTCAGACTATCAAATATTCGGAATACATCGATTCCCGAAGCTGCAGACTCTTTAATGAACTCCCGGATTACGTTGTCAGGATAGTTCGTATATCCGACTGCATTCGCCCCTCTGAAAAGCATCTGGAACAAAACATTCGGAATTTGCTCGCGCAATCTCTCCAGTCGATCCCATGGACTTTCTTTCAAGAAACGATAAGCGACGTCAAATGTGGCGCCTCCCCACATTTCAAATGAAAATAGATCTGGAAGCAGGTGTGCGCTTTCCGTTGCGATCTGCGTCAGCTCTTTTGTTCTCATTCGCGTGGCCAATAAAGACTGGTGCGCATCGCGGAATGTCGTATCGGTCAATAAAACGTCTTCCTGCCTGCGTACCCATTCCACGAGACCATCCGCGCCCTGTTCATCCAGGATTTGCTTTGTTCCCTTTGGAAGCGCTGTCTTCGGATCGACTGCTGGAATACGGACTGGATGTAAAACAGGTCTTGTCGGATCATCGATTCCCGGGAATCCATTGATCGTAACGTTTCCGAGATAAGAGAGCATCTTCGTCCCGCGGTCTTGTCTTTTCGCAAACTCGAACAGTTCAGGAGTTTCATCAATAAAGCTTGTATTGTAATCACCTGATAAGAAGTCCTCGTTGCATACAACGTTTTCAAGGAAAGGAATATTTGTTTTAATTCCGCGGATTCTGAATTCCTTCAAATTTCTGAGCATTTTAGCTGCAGCATTGCTGAAAGTCGGCCCCCATGTCGATACTTTTACAAGCAGCGAATCATAATACGGACTAATGACAGAACCTTGATATGCATTTCCTGTGTCTAAACGGACACCGAATCCTCCGCCTGAACGATAGACAGACATCTTGCCCGTATCCGGCATAAAGTCATTTAAAGGATCTTCTGTTGTGACACGTGACTGAATTGCGTAACCAAACAGCGGGATATCTTTCTGCTGCGGTATATTGATTACTTCCGAATGAAGCTTATCACCCTGCGCGATGAATATTTGCGACTGGACAATATCAATTCCCGTAATCATTTCAGTAATCGTATGTTCCACTTGAATGCGCGGATTCACTTCGATGAAATAAAATTCATTGTCAGCTACTAAAAATTCGACAGTACCAGCGTTTATATACCCTATATTCTTTGATAATTTGACAGCGGCTTCACAAACAGCTTCTCTCAACTCATCGGTTAACGAAATAGAAGGTGCAATTTCAACTACTTTTTGATGACGGCGCTGGATCGAACAATCACGCTCGTACAAATGGACAATATCTCCATATGTATCTCCTAGTATCTGCACTTCAATATGTTTAGGCTGTTTAATATACTTTTCCACATATACTTCGTCAGAACCAAATGCTGATTTCGCTTCTGATTTCGCCCGGTTATATGCTTCATCCACTTCCTCTGCAGATTCTACGATCCGCATCCCGCGGCCGCCTCCGCCCAATGAAGCTTTGATAATGATCGGGTATTTATTCTGCGCACCGAATTCCCGAACTTCCTCAACAGAAGTTACCGGCCCGTCAGTTCCCGGAATCACAGGGATACCTGCAGCAATGGCCTGCTCACGCGCTTTTACTTTGTCGCCGAACATCTCTAAATGTCTGGATGTAGGGCCAATGAAAATGATTCCTTCCTCTTCCAGACGCGATGCAAATGCAGAGTTCTCTGCCAAGAATCCGTAACCAGGGTGAATCGCATCGACATTCGCTTTTTTAGCAATCTCGATAATCCCCTCAATATCCAGGTACGCATCAATCGGTTTTTTTCCTTCGCCTACTAAAAATGACTGATCAGACTTATAGCGGTGCAAAGAAGCCCGGTCTTCTGCCGAGTAAATCCCGACTGTAGCAATATTTAACTCTGTACATGCTCTGAAAACACGGATCGCAATTTCCCCCCGGTTTGCGACCAGTACCTTTTTAATTTCTCTTCTCTCCACCTATAACACATTCCTCTCTACTTCGTTTTTTCGTATTTAACAAACATAGATACATTCATCAGTATGCCCAGCGCAATAGACAGGAAGACAACAGACGTACCGCCGAAACTGATGAACGGCAGCGTAACACCTGTCAATGGGATCAATCCTGTTAAACCGCCTAAGTTTACAAAAGTCTGAATACCTATCAAACTCCCGACTCCTGCAGCTAGCATACGTGCATGAGCATCTTTTGTGCGCAGCGCAACGATAAACGCTTTCATGACAATGAAAAACAAACCGCCAAGGACAATAGTTGTCCCTATCAACCCCATCTCCTCAGATATCACTGCCATAATGACGTCTGTATGAGGTTCCGGTAAATATCCAAGTTTCTGTATAGAATTTCCAAGCCCCACCCCTTTCAAGCCGCCGGCACCGATTGCAATGTAGCCGTTGACTATTTGTAGTCCTGATCCCTGCATATATTCAAAAGGATCAGTATAGGCAAGAATTCGTCCGACACGAGAACCTGTCATGACGTCATCCCACTTTATCCATAAAAGGAGGCCTAATCCCACCCCTAGTACAGCAAAAACAGAGCTGATTTTCAAATAATTCTTCCATTTCATACCACTCGCAGCGATTACCGAGACAGCGAGTAAAAATAAGATCATCGTTGCGCCAAAATCTGGCTCCAACATTACTAATATCAAAGAAATTGTAAGTATGGAAAACGTCGGAAATATAGTAGTTTTGATTTCATCCAGGGTGCCCGCATAAAACTTATTGGCAAATACACCTGAAAAATAGATGATGAAAGCAATCTTCGCTACTTCCGTTGGCTGAATATTACCTAACTTTCCTAAAGCAATCCAGCTTTTCGCACCGACTGCATCTCCAAAACCGACAATCTTAACCGTAATAAGCAGTGCAAACATCACACCGACGGTCACGTAGAGGAATTTTTTATTGCGGTAATGCCGGTACGGAATAATTGATGCAGCCAGGAAGGCGGGAACCGCGAGAGCAAGACTTTTGATTTGCTTGCTGTAAAAGCGCGTCGGTTCATCATTATATCGATTTACTGACCACACCATGCTTGAGCTGTAAATCATTATTAAACCAAATAGACATAATAACAAATAAACTGCGAATAGGGAATAGTCAAAATTTCTTAAAATTCGGTTCATATAAGTCTTCATTGCTGGCTACCTCGTCGTCCTAAATAAAAAACTCAAACCGTTTTAGAAGTTTGAGTCTTTCATTTATTTTTTTGTATACAGTTCGTGCAAGATATTTAACTCTTTCTCTAGCATCGAAATGATTTCACGGCCTTTTTCCTGTTCAACCAGACCCAGCTTCACAGCAAAATCAATCTCACGGGACAAGCCGTACATTTGTGTGTCAAGCACTTCTTCATATAACGGACACTGCGGCATCGTTAAATTATCCATCTGTACCTTGATTAACTTTGCAATTTTATCTGCATCCGCATGAAGTTGCTTCATTGCTTTTTCTTTGTAAGTATCTTGAACTTCTATATCCATGGAGACGCCCCCATTATTCATTATTCCCGCAAGGTGTTGATGTCTAAATTGTATCTTTTGCAATTAAAAATTGCAAGTATAACCCGAGGAAAAGTATGAATCCGTATGAAATCCTTTTCACTTTCACAATGAAAAGGTATACTGAAAATAGTTGATTATGATTTAGGGGGAAGTATTTTGGAATTTATCGTACCTATCACAGGAAATGTAAAACATTCGATTACTTTGGATCCGACGGTTTGGATTTTTGACGACCGCCGTATAGATCTGGACGTTTTCTTTACGGAAGATTTCGTGGAACGCGATGAAATGGAAGAGTATAAAGAAAAAATGGGCAAGCACTGGTCGCGAGAAATTATGGAAGGGGCCACTTACCCTCCAACGTTAAAGAGTGAAAAACGTTATGAGAAGGATAAGATGCTGACCGGCAGCTTCGCAATTGTTCTGGAGCCGTTTATTAATAACGCGGAGCCGAATGCCGGTGCTAAAACATTTACAATTATTACTAAAGACAATGAAAAATACACGTATCCACTGTCGGAATCAGCTGACATTCTTTTCAAATTCAGTCATGAAGGCAAGCCTTTACGCGAAGACGGGCCTGTCCATGTACTGTTCAGAGACGGGTCGAACAGAGAGTCACCGATCCGTAATGTGCAAGCGATCCAAGTGGATTGAAGGAGATGACCGCATGCGTGTCAAGTGCGTCCTGTGCGACCAAATCAATCAGTTAGAAGATGGCGATCCTCTTGCTAAAAAGCTGAGAAACAAGCCGATCCATACGTATATGTGCCCTTCCTGCCGGGAGCGCATCAGTGAAAAGACAGAGGCGCGGTTAGCAACAGGCAACTTCATCTTCTACCGGAGTTCCCATTTAACTGAAAAGGATTTTTAATAGGTAAACTCCGCTGTGCAGGTTTTGTGCAGCGGAGTTTTTAATTAAAAAATAATAATGGGTTGTAGTTGAGATACCGTTTCCCTGCGTTACAGACGGACGCGTTCCGGAGGGCCCGCGGTGAGCCGACTTGGTCGCTTCGCTCCCCCAAGTCGTCTCACCTGTCGGGCTGATCCTCCCGGAGTCGCCGTCTTCCACTTCGGTACACTGGCTAGTATTTCAGGACTTTTTATGTGGTTAGCAGTATGAGCATGCTGTCTATGACTTTTATATTTGATATGGTGTTCATGCAATACTTCAGATTAACCAAGGGTGCAGATCAATGTGATTCATGCGGTTGCAAAGTCAAGAAACGAAAACAGACCAATTAAACTTGTACCCTGCAAAAAAGCAGCATATCATACATTCCCCACGCCAGCGTAGGCGCAACTGCGGGGTCGGCCGTTGCTATGAGACTGCTGGCATGCTCTTCGCCAGTAGGCTCATAGCGTAAGGCAATCCCCCAGCGCCGAAGCGGGTTTAAACTGCAAACACACACCTCAATCAAACTGCTTGCAAAGTCGAGAAACGAAACCACACCATACCAACTAAATCCACAACATACCGAAAAGCTGCCCATGCCCTGCATTCCACATACCAGTTCAGGCGCAACTGCAGGGCGGCTATGAGCGCGGAAGCCGGTTCAATGATCACAACGGGATGCTTTATGATCACGCGGCCGAGCCGAATGATCACACGGCAGGTGTGTATGAGCGGTTGAGGCTGGACTATGAGCGCTTGAGCGGATACTATGATCATCCGCCAAGCTTCTTTGGCAGATAGCCGCGCTCTCCGCCACCAGGCTCATAGCGTAAGGCAATCCCCCAGTGCCGCAGCGTATTTAAACTGCAAACACAACACACACTTTATTCAAACTGCCCGCAAAGTCGAGAAACGGAAGCACAAAAAAACTCCGCTGTTATTGCACAGCGGAGTCTTTCTTGTATTCGTTCATTCGGCGTACGCGGTAAATAATCAGAATGGCAGCGGCGACGATCAAGCCTTCCACGATCGGAAGGAAAAAAGCTAAGAACGTCAGCACTAGGCAGCCAATAAATAAAAACGTATATATAACCGCGTTCTGCCAAAAGCTGATCTTTTTTGCAAAACCAAGCTTGTACACAATAGCAGACATGATGAAAATGAGGGCCAACAGAATATAGCCGGCTACGTCGAAATTAGGCGCCAGTTCATAAACCATACGCGCAATTCCGGACATCCGATTGTAGACCATCTCTGAATCCTCTACTCTCATTCCATACATTCCCTTCTATCTATATTATTCCCCAAGTTTTTTTCTTTTATTTGCACGGTCACGTTCGTTTTTGTCAAGAACCTTCTTGCGTAAACGGATCGTTTGCGGTGTAACTTCACAATACTCGTCATCTCCAATATACTGGAGTGCCTCTTCAAGCGACATAATACGAGGTTTCTTGGTTGTGACCGTCTGATCTTTCGTCGCGGAACGAACGTTTGTCGCATGCTTGATTTTTGTCAAGTTGATCGTCAAATCGCTGTCACGGTTACTTTCTCCGACTACCATGCCTGCGTAGATCTCAGCACCCGTTTCAACAAACATGGTACCTCGGTCTTCCAGCTGCATTACGCCGTATCCTGTAACTGTTCCGTTTTCCATGGAAACAAGAACTCCATGACGTCGTCCGCCAATTTTACCAGTTGTTATCGGTTTATAGCAATCAAATGTATGATTCAAAATACCATAGCCGCGAGTCAGCGTCAGGAATTCTGTTGTATACCCAATCAATCCGCGTGCAGGAACTAAGAAAATTAGACGCACTTGTCCATTTCCGTTATTGATCATATCGATCATTTCACCTTTACGCTCACCGATTGACTCGATGATCGAACCAGTGTGTTCTTCCGGAACGTCAATTTGTACACGTTCGAAAGGCTCTGAACGAACACCGTCGATTTCACGGATGATTACTTGCGGTTTAGATACTTGAAGCTCGTATCCTTCACGGCGCATGTTTTCAATTAAGATTGATAAATGAAGCTCTCCGCGTCCCGAAACAATCCATTCATCAGGTGAATCTGTTTGATCTACACGTAAAGAAACATCTGTCTCTAACTGCTGGTCTAAACGTTCCTGAATCTTGCGTGCTGTAACCCATTTACCTTCACGGCCCGCAAAAGGACTGTTGTTGACCAAGAAACGCATTTGCAGTGTCGGCTCATCGATATGAAGTTCAGGAAGTGCTTCCTGATGATCAGTAGGACATACAGTCTCCCCTACATCGATGTTTCCCATTCCGGAAACAGCAACCAGGTCGCCTGCATATGCTTCTTCAACTTCCACTCGTTTAAGACCCATGAAGCCATATAATTTTGTTACACGAAGGTTTTTCACAGAACCGTCACGTTTTAAAACTGCAACCTGTTCTCCGACCTTCATCGTTCCGCGGAAAATACGTCCAATTCCGATACGGCCGACATAGTCATTATAATCCAAAAGTGATACTTGGAACTGTAATGGCTCATCGCGGTTATCGATCGGTGCTGGAATATTTTCTAAAATGGAATCATACAGCACACGAAGCGTGTCTTCCTGTGTTTCAGGGTCTGGAGACAGACTTGCTGTTCCGTTAAATCCTGATGCATATACAACAGGGAATTCCAATTGCTCATCGTTTGCATCCAGCTCGATGAATAATTCTAACACTTCATCTACTACTTCTTCCGGACGTGCGAAGTCGCGGTCGATTTTATTCACAACGACGATTGGCTTCAAATTCGTTTCAAGTGCTTTCTTCAGCACGAAACGAGTCTGAGGCATACATCCTTCAAATGAATCGACAACCAGGATAACACCGTCTACCATGCGCAAAATTCGTTCTACTTCTCCGCCGAAATCTGCGTGTCCTGGTGTATCCAAGATATTGATTTTTGTATGTTTATATTCAATAGCTGTGTTCTTAGCTAGAATCGTTATTCCGCGCTCACGTTCCAACTCATTGGAATCCATTGCTCGCTCTTCCACGTGCTCATTTGATCGGAAAATACCTGATTGTTTTAACAGCTGGTCAACTAAAGTAGTTTTACCGTGGTCTACGTGGGCGATAATTGCTATATTTCTAAGATCTGTACGCTCGTTTGTCATTTTTTCACTCCGTTTATCTTTTTTCAGATGTTCAACTGTGTTATTATAGCACAAGATAGTACAATTCAATAATATTTAATTTTATTTGGAGGGATTTTTTTGAAAAACATTAAGTGGATTTTCGTAATCTATTCACTTGCGGCCGTTTTGTCTATGTCTGCAATCGGCGTTGGAATAGGCATGCGCAGCATTTTACTTGTCGTTCTTGCCATCGTAGCCCTCGTCTTAATTATGGGTAATGGTTTTAAAACAAAAGCCCGCATGCGCCGTGAAGGAACTCTATAAGCTCCTATTATATACAAGGTTGCCGAAATATAGGTAAAGGGACTGCAAATTAAACCGTATCGGTTTAACAAACAGCCCCTTTTTTATTTTAGTCGGATATAATTTGTCAATATTTCATTATGCAAGTTAGGACGGGTCACAATAAACGAGTCCGTTCCAAGTAAATGCGGTGCTTCACCCTGCAAGTTTGTAGCCAGCGCCCCGACTTCCTGCGCAATGACGATGCCCCCCGCTATATCCCACGGCGCCAAGCGCATGGAAATATATGCATCAATTCTTCCAGATGAAACGTAAGCCAGCTCAATTGCCGCTGAACCGTATGAACGTGTCCCCCTGCAGCGAGTGACCAATTGAATAATCTTATCATTATCCACTTTTGCATTCGGCGCTACCCAGCTCGCATTGATACCGATCACCGCTTCTTCGAGAGGTGTAACTTCCAGCTGTGGAAGCCGTTCGTCGTTAAAGTAGGCACCTTCGTTTTTTGCTGCGTGGTATAAATCGTCCGCCATCACATCATATATGTAACCCAGCATCCCCACGCCGTCTACATAAATCCCCAATGAAATCGCAAAATTCCTTTTTTGATGGATAAAGTTCATGGTTCCGTCAATCGGGTCCAAAAACCATACCGTTCCATCCAATGAAGAAATTCGATCTCCAAATCCTTCTTCTGATACAATTTTGTGATCAGGAAAGTCTTCCTTTACCCGTTCAATGAAGAAACGTTCCACTTCTTTATCAATATTCGTTACTAAATCGTTAGCATCAGACTTTGAATCGATATCTATTGTATTAAAAAAGGACACACGTATTTTGTGGCCAGCTTCTTTTATCAACGATTTTGCATAGCGATCGATTGCATTAAGATTCATCTTGCCACCTCTTCCCATTCCGACTAGTGCTAGTATAACATAGAGCAGAAGGAACAAAAGAGAAAACGGTTACACCTGATTAAGTAAAAAGGCATCCCGTCACATTTTCTTCAATTCTGAAGTAAATGAGGGATGCCTCTTACTAATGATGGACTCTCACGCTGTGAAAACATCTAAAGTCTCCAGCTCATTATGAATCTCCGCCAAACGCTCTTTACTTTTCTCGACTTGTTTCGTGTCTTCTTCCTGCAATGCATCATACAGAGTAGCTAATTCGTAATCAAGTTCCAAATGCAGCGTCCGGAGATATTCTCTTTCCACATCTTCTTTACGAATAAAATGAACGACTTGTTTCATGAGTAAGCACCCCTTTAATTAGTTTTAGCTGAACTAACCGGCTTATAATAAGGTATGTGAAAATTCCGACTTTAAGTGGTTAGAAGCCTTGTTATTTTAAATTATTCCCCGTTTATTGATAAGATAAACGTAGACATTACAAACTGGAGGAGAATTTTATTGACTAGAACGTATTGGAACGCAAGTGATTTTGATGTTTTTTCGATTCAAGGTCTGGAATATCGGATGGAGGCGCTGCAGGAAAAGATTCAGCCGAAGTTCAGAGATTTGGGAAATCATTTTTCACACCACCTTTCTGCGCATGGGAAGGGAGAATTTTTCCCGCACGTCGCTAAACATGCCAGACGGACAGTAAATCCGCCTAAAGATAGCTGGGTCGCTTTCGCTCCTGCCAAGAGAGGATATAAAGCGCTGCCTCACTTTCAGATTGGCTTATGGGGCACTCATTTATTCATCGTTCTGGCAATTATTTATGAAAATCCTGATAAAAAAGGAATTGCCGAACGACTGGAAAAGAATTTGGATGAACTTCTTTCCCTGCCCGAAGATTTTATTGTTTCCGGAGATCATATGAAGCCGGAAGCAGAGACAATCAGCGACACAGGCAAAGAAGGCCTCGAGAAAATTCTCGAGCGTCTGCAGACTGTCAAAAAAGCAGAATTTCTTGTAGGACGCCATTTGCCTGAAGAACAGGCAGTCAAAATGACAGAGGAAGAGTTTTATCGCTATGCGGATGAAACTTTCAATCGCTTGCTTCCAATTTATGATATAGTGATCCATTCTTCCGATTGCTATTCATTGAAATAAAAAAACGATGACCGGAAATTTTCCAGGTCATCGTTTTTTATATTTTCAACTGATCACCGGACACGCTTTCCTTCGCAAGTTTAACCACTCGGAAAGCAACATATCCACTGCTGTCTTCAAACTCTTTGCAGATCGTTTTTTCCTCTGCCATTGAGGGAACCACTTTTTTAAATAATCGATAGTGTTTCATAAAATCTTCCCGATCAACAGAAGATTCATATGCCTTCTCTACCTGGTTGAAAAAATCGATAACCGCAACCACTTCATCAGTCGACCAATCCGCACGAAGCGGATATTGATACTCTGCCATCTATTGACCTCCTTATCCTTCGCTCCATTTTTTCCGCACCGCTTCAGCTTCACTGCGCATCCGGGCAAACAGTTCCGCAACTGCCGGGACGTCTTTTATCATTCCTGTAACTTGACCGGCCCAGCCGAACCCATCTTGTTCAGATCCTTCATGAATAAATTTACAGTTAGCTTCTCCACTAATATAATCTTTTAATCCTTCATAACCCGCGTCTTCAGATTCCAGTTGTAAAATCTTTGATGTCCACTCATTTGAAAGAGCACGTGCAGGCGCGCCGATTGTCCGCTTGATCACAGCGGTATCTGTCTCAGTGCCGGCCAGCAGCGCTTCGATGTAAGCCGGGGAAGCATCGACGCACTCTTTAGTTGCAATGAAACGTGTACCCATCTCAATACCCTCAGCACCTAACGCCTGTGCCGCCATCCAGCCGCGTCCGTCACCAATCCCGCCTGACCCGATTACCGGAATGCTTACAGCGTCCACAATACGCGGGATCAGCACCATCGTGCCGATGTCATCGCGTCCAAGATGGCCACCGCCTTCCTGGCCAACCGCAATGACAGCGTCCGCCCCAATCTCTTCCGCTTTTTGCGCCTGTCTCCTGGAGGCTGTCAGGACCAGTTTTTTCACAGAGGTTCCTTTCAGCAAATCAAATAAAGGTGCAGGATTTCCGCCGGTCACAGAAATGATCTCGATATTTTCTTCCATTGCTGCTTCCACCATCGCTTCAAATGATCTTCCATGATTGCCGATTGCGAAATTTACACCAAATGGCCTGACAGTCTTCTGACGCACTTTATGAATCTCCTGCTTTAATGCTTCTGGAGAAGGCAGACTCATAGCCGTAATCTGCCCCAGCCCGCCGGCTTCAGATACCGCCGCAGCAAGATCGGCATATGCTAAGTAGGCAAGTCCTCCCTGCACAATCGGATAGTCAATTCCAAATAACTCTGTCACTCTCGTATTCCAGTTCAAGACCTCTCTCCTTTTCCATTGAAAAACAACCCATGAGAAATGATTCCCATGGGCTGTAATATCATGCTGTTTTATTTTGTCATCATGTGGATCGGCTTTCCAAGAGCAACTTCAGCTGCTTCCATGGAAATCTCACCTAATGTCGGGTGTGCGTGGATCGTCATAGAGACATCTTCAAGTGTCATGCCCGCTTCAATGGCTAAGCCCATTTCAGCAATCATGTCAGATGCATTTTCCCCAACGATTTGTGCGCCCAGAAGCAGCCCGTCTTCCTTGCGTGCAACCAACTTCACGAAGCCTTCTGTTGCATCCAATGAAAGCGCACGGCCATTTGCCGCGAACGGGAATTTACCGCTCACTACTTCATAGCCTTCGTCTTTGGCCTGTTGTTCATTCAGCCCTACAGTAGCCAGTTCTGGATCTGTAAAGCAGACAGCAGGAATTGCCATGTAGTCCACTTCAGACTTTTCTCCTGCAATAGCTTCAGCAGCCACTTTCGCCTCATAAGAAGCTTTGTGCGCCAGCTGAGGACCCGCTACAATATCACCGATTGCATAGACATTCGGCACATTTGTACGGCACTGCTTGTCTACTTCGATAAGACCGCGGTCAGACATGTTCAAGCCTAGTCCTTCGAGACCAATTTCGTCTGTGTTCGGACGGCGGCCGACTGTTACTAAACAATAGTCCGCTTCCACTTTCACTTCTTCGCCTTTAACTTCGTACGTTACGATGACGCCGTCTTTTGTTTCTTCAACGCCTTTAGCAGATGCTTTTACAACTACTTCAACGCCTTTTTTCTTCAGGCCTTTTTTAACGATTTGTGTCATTTGCTTTTCAAAGCCTGCAAGAATATCGTCAGCACCTTCAAGAATCGTCACTTCAGAACCAAGGTTTGCATAAGCAGAACCCAGCTCAGTTCCGATATAACCGCCGCCGACAACGACTAACTTTTTAGGAAGTTCTTTTAAAGCTAGCGCGCCTGTAGAATTGATTACACGGTCAGTGAATTTGAAAGATGGAATTTCAACAGGACGTGCACCAGTTGCGATGATCACGTTATTGAATTTATATGTCTGAGCAGATTTATCTGTCATAACTCGTACAGTATTCGCATCAACAAAATATGCTTCGCCTTCTACTGTTTCCACTTTATTGCCTTTTAACAGACCTGAAACGCCGCCTGTCAATTTAGAAACTACGCTTTCTTTAAACTTCATTGCTTTAGAAAAATCCAGTTTGACAGATTCAGCAGTGATTCCCATAGCATCAGAATCTTGAGCTGCCACGAAACGGTGCCCAACAGAAATCAATGCTTTGGACGGAATACAGCCAACGTTCAAACAAACGCCGCCAATCGTATTTTTTTCTACAATCGTTACTTTCTGTCCAAGTTGCGCTGCGCGGATTGCTGCAACATATCCTCCCGGGCCTGAACCTACTACGAGTGTATCTACTTCAATTGGAAAATCTCCTACTACCATGTGCTTTACGCCTCCATTAATAAAAGTGATGGATTACCTAGTAATTCCTTAAGATAGTTTAACGCTAATTGTCCCGTTACGCCATCAATTACTCGGTGATCGAATACCAAAGATAATGCTAACATAGGTGCTGCTGTAATTTCACCATTTTTTACTACAGGTTTTTCAGATATTCTTCCGACACCTAAAATGGCTACTTCAGGGTGATTAATAATCGGTGTGAACCAAAGTCCGCCGGCAGAACCGATATTCGTGATGGTACAGGATGCGCCCTTCATTTCTGCTGCCTGAAGTTTCCCGTCACGCGCTTTTCCAGCCAATTCATTCACTTCATTTGAAATATGGAATACGGATTTGCGATCTGCATTTTTCACGACCGGCACCATTAAGCCGCGGTCAGTATCTGCAGCGATCCCGATATTGTAGTAATGTTTCTGAATCAATTCTTCTGTTGCGTCGTCAAGTGACGTATTCAATTGCGGGAATTCACGCAAAGTCGCAACCAGCGCTTTCACTACATACGGCAAGTATGTTAATTTAATATCGCGCTCTGCTGCAATTGCCTTGAATTCTTTGCGGTGCGCAACAAGCGCTGTCACATCGACTTCATCGAGTAATGTAACGTGAGCCGCTGTATGTTTTGAATTCGACATGGCTTTCGAGATCGCTTTGCGCATCGGCGAAAGCTTTTCGCGAGTTTCAGGGAATTCACCTTCAAAAACAGGTTGTTGTTTCGGAGTTGACGTTTCTCCACCTGTCTGCTCCGCTGCTTCCTGAATTTCCACATTTTCAGTTGCCGGCTGCTGCTGTCCGCCAGCCTTGAATGTATCGATATCTTCTTTCAGTACACGGCCATTTTTTCCGCTGCCTGCAACTTGCACAATCATGACATCTTGCTCTCGCGCGTATTTACGCACAGAAGGCATCGCAATCACTCTGCGGTTTTCATCTGGACTCTCTGCAGGTGTTGAAGCTGTTTCCTTCTTCGGCCCAGCAGACGGTTTGTCATCTGCAGGCTGTTCAGGTTTCTTAGCCCCTTCCACACCAGCTGTTTCTTGCACCTGTTCATGTGATTTTTCTGCACTGGCTTCTTCTGAAGATGAATCCGCACTCTCGTCGTCTTCATGGTCAGGGATATCATGATCCGGCGCGTCGAAACGAACTAACTTGTCTCCGACTACCGCCACCGTACCTTCGCTGACATAGATTTCTTCGATAGTCCCTGAAACAGGGGACGGGATTTCCACAACTGCTTTATCATTTTGTACCTCTAACAGCGTGTCATCTTCCTGGATCGTATCGCCCGGTTTCACAAACCATTTTACGATCTCTCCTTCATGTATACCTTCTCCAATGTCTGGTAAACGAAATTCATAGGTCACGTAATTCACCCTTTCTGTAATATCCGGCATTCATTTCAAATCAACTTCATTCGAAATGAACACCGGACTCAATTAAAATGTTAGGACTTCTTTAGCTTTCGCTGCAATATCTTTCGCATTTGGCAGCCAAGTACTTTCACCGGCAGCAAATGGATACACTGTATCTGGAGCTGTTACCCGTAAAACAGGTGCTTCTAAACTTAGGATTGCGCGTTCTGTAATTTCTGCCACGACATTCGCTGCGATTCCCGCTTGGCGCTGCGCTTCCTGCACGACGATCGCACGGTTCGTTTTTTCTACTGATTTGATGATAGTTTCTACGTCTAACGGCTGGATCGTACGCAAGTCAATTACTTCAACCGAGTAATCTTCTTTTTCCAATGCTTCTGCCGCTTTCAGACTTTCCTGAACCATCGCACCGTATGCAATAATCGTCAAATCGTTTCCTTCGCGCTTGACATCAGCTTTTCCTAGAGGAATCGTATACTCTTCTTCAGGAACTTCCTGTCTGAATGAACGGTATAATTTCATATGTTCCAAGAAAATTACCGGATTATCATCTTTAATTGCCGAAATGAGCAATCCTTTTGCGTCGTAAGGAGTTGAAGGAATGACTACCGTCAGACCCGGCTGTGAAGCGACAATTCCTTCGAGACTGTCCGCGTGCATTTCAGGAGTCGCCACACCGCCGCCAAATGGCGCACGGATCGTAACTGGCGCGTTGAAATGGCCGCCTGTTCTGAAGCTCATTCTCGCCATCTGGCCGCTGACAGAATCCAGTACTTCGAATAAAAAGCCAAAGAATTGGATTTCCATAATCGGACGGAAGCCGGTTAATGCTAAACCGATTGCAAGCCCGCCAATACCGGACTCTGCAAGCGGCGTATCAAATACGCGGTCTTCCCCGAATTCTTTATGAAGTCCTTCCGTTGCCCGGAAGACACCCCCATTAGCGCCTACGTCCTCCCCGAAGAGTAAGACTTTTTCATCGTTTTTCAGTTCTGTTCGAAGCGCATCTGTGATCGCTTGAATCATTGTCATCTGTGCCATTGGTCAATTCGACTCCTTCCGAGCGTAATTATCTGCTTGTTCCTGTAAGTTAAACGGCATATCGCCTTTATACATGATTTTCATAAAGTCCGTTGCTTTTTGCTTAGGCGCTGCATCAGCTTTCTTGATCGCCTCTTTGATTTCTTCTTTTGCACGTTCAATCACTTTTTCTTCTGCCTCTTTGGACCAGATGCCCTTTTCTTCCAGATACGTTCTGAAACGGACGATCGGATCTTTCTTTTCCCATTCGTCGTCGATATCGGAAGTACGGTAGCGCGTCGGATCATCCCCTGCCATCGTATGTGGCCCGTAGCGGTAACACATAGTCTCAATAAGTGTTGGTCCGTCGCCATTGACTGCACGCTCTCTTGCATCGCGGGTTGCTACATATACTGCCAGCGGATCCATTCCGTCTACAAGTACACTCGGCATGCCTGCCGCCACACCTTTTTGTGCTAATGTTTTAGCCGCAGTCTGAACGTCGCGGTGAGTGGAAATCGCATACTGGTTATTCTGGATAATGAAGATTGCCGGTACTTTATATGCCCCCGCAAAGTTCAATCCTTCATAGAAGTCACCCTGAGATGTACCGCCGTCACCTGTATAAGTGATAACAACTGATTTTTGTCCTTTTTTCTTAAATCCTAGACCCACACCCGCTGCCTGAATATATTGCGCGCCGATAATGATCTGCGGAGGGAAGATATTCAACCCGTCCGGAATGATGCTTCCTTCATAATGGCCTCTTGACCAAAGGAATGCCATTTCTAACGGCCAGCCGTGGAACAAGAGCTGAGGCACATCGCGGTATCCCGGAAGAATGAAATCATCTTTTTCCAACACGTATTGAGATGCCAGCTGTGAAGCTTCCTGACCTGCAGTAGGTGCGTAGAAACCTAATCTGCCCTGTCTGTTCAATGAAATAGAGCGCTGATCCAGAATTCTTGTATAGACCATGCGGTTCATCAACTCGACTAATTCGTCGTCAGAAAGTTTCGGATCCAACTCCTTATCCACAATCTTTCCTTCTTCATTTAAAATTTGTACCATTTCAAATTGGCTTTCAATCAATTGAAGCGCTTTCACCGGATCATATTGATTTCCTTTTTTAGCTACCATATCTGACTCTCTCCTTTATATCTGTATTATATTGTTTTCTAATAAAATGAATACAACGTGGTATATTTTTTAGTATACTCAAAACTGAGCGCGCGGTCAACCATTGTAATCATAGAGTTTCCGTCATTTATCATAGTTTCACAAAAACAATCTGTACTAAGACAACTGCACTTCTGTATTGGTACACCACAACCGTATTCCCTATTTTTCTTGTTATATCAACTTCTCTGAACTCCGTAAAAAAGCAGGGAACACTCTCCCTACTTTTACTTTCCTTATTTAGCCTCTTCTAAACTTTCTAAAACACGCGCTCCCAGCCGATTAACTTCAGCGGTTGATTCATTAAACTCATCAATCGACTGCTGAATGGCAACAGCCAATCCATTTATTTCTTTCACTTTCCTCTGTAGCTGACTCGCACGGACTTCCCGATCTTCTAATTGAGTGTATAACTGAGTCTGTGCATCGATGAGTTTTTTATAATCCATTATGAATTTTTCATGCAAAATATATCGTTCTTCTAGCGTACCCAGCATTTTGTCCACAGTTTTCTTATCTTTTGGTTTTAACACCTTCATCAATTCATCTACTTCATTTGTTTCATCCTTCGCTTCGCTGAGAGCCGTTTCCTCCTTTTCTATCATTTCCATTCTGTTCCCCGACGATTTTTTTAATGAAGCGACCTGCTTCTTCACTTCAGGATATTGTTCCTGCGTAAGCTCCATTGTCTGGGTAAATATCTTTTGTTCTTTCTCTTCCTGTTGATTTAACTTCTTTACAACGCTCAGACTTTGCGATTCTTTTTCATTAATTGCCGCCAGCGCGTCTGTCAGCTGCTGTTTCTCCGATGTTTCTTCAGAGCAGGCGACAAGCAGTAAAGCTATAGATAGCAACAGCATGATCTTTTTCAACATAAAACCTCCTATTTATCTCATACATTTCTCTTTCCCCATTTTTCAGCTTCGTTTATACTTAGTGTAAACTATATACTACTCACCATATCCGAAGGGAAGAATTAAAATGATATTAATGAATGACATTATACGTGAAGGTCACCCTGCATTGCGCGCAAAAGCAAAAGAGATGACCTTTCCATTAAGTACAGAAGACCGCCAATTATGCGATGATCTGCTTGAATACATCGTCAACAGCCAGGATGACGAGCTTTGCGAGAAATATAACTTGCGCTCAGGCATCGGGTTGGCGGCACCGCAAGTGAATGCCTCAAAGAGAGTCTTCGCCCTGCACATTCCGGACGAAGAGCCGCCGCTGACGAACTTCATTGCCATCAATCCAAAGATCATCAGTCATTCCGTAGAAAAGACGTATCTGTCTTCCGGTGAAGGCTGTCTGTCTGTAGATCGTGAAGTGGAAGGTTATGTACCGCGCTATTCCCGTATTACCATCAAAGCGTTTGATAAAGAAGGCAACCCGATAAAAAAACGACTGAAAGGATTGCCTGCAATTGCATTCCAGCACGAGCTGGATCACTTGAACGGTATCATGTTCTATGACCATATTGATGAAAACGCTCCTTATAAGGATATTGATGGAGCTTCCCCATTTGAGAGAGAGTAAAGGAAAAAACCTTGACAGAACAGCAAGATTATGCTATAGTCTTGTCAAGGAGTGATGACGCCATGTATAAACGTCTGAAACGCAAATTGCTTAGACGACTTAATGGCCTGCTCGGTAAAAAGACGATTGCTTAGATATTTACGCCTGCCAAGTAATTGGTGGGCTTTTCTTTATTTTAAAGCATTTAAATGCTATTATTGAAAATATGTCTTATATCGAACGATAAAAAGGAGAGTTCATTATGATCTTTAAAGTTTATTACCATGAAAACGTACACCAAGTACCAGTCCGCGAAAACACACAAAGCCTGTACGTAGAAGCAGAAACAGAGAAAGCAGTGCGTGATCAGCTGCAGGATCGCCAAATTATGATTGAATTTATTCAGAAGCTGGAAGGCGAGCATTTAGAGTACGAACAAGCTTCTTCGCATTTCCAGGTTGAGCAGGTCTAATTTATGAAATCAATTAAAAATAATGAAACAGCCGTTTTCGCTCTGGGCGGACTAGGTGAAATCGGTAAGAATACGTATTGTGTGCAATTCCAAGATGAAATCATCATCATTGATGCCGGAATCAAATTCCCTGAAGATGAACTGCTGGGCATTGACTATGTCATTCCAGATTACACCTATCTTGAGCGCAATGTCGACAAGATCAAAGGGCTTTTTATCACACACGGGCACGAAGACCATATCGGCGGAATTCCTTATCTTTTGAAAAAGATAAATATCCCGGTATACGGCGGGAAACTTGCGATTGGATTGCTGCGCAATAAACTCGAAGAGCACGGATTGCTCCGTACAACAAAGCTTCATGAGATAGAGGAAGATGATTTTATTAAATTCCGTAAAACATCCGTCTCTTTCTTCAGAACGACGCACAGTATTCCCGATGCTTATGGAGTCGTAGTGAAGACACCATCCGGAAACATTGTGCATACGGGAGACTTTAAATTTGATTTTACACCTGTCGGAGAACCGGCCAACTTGCATAAGATGGCGAAAATCGGCAGTGAAGGCGTGCTTTGCCTTCTGTCTGATAGTACAAACGCTGAAATCCCGAATTTTACCATGTCTGAAAGAAAAGTCGGCGAAAGTCTGAATGATATTTTCCGAACAGTAGACGGCCGTATTATTTTTGCGACATTTGCATCAAATATTCACAGGCTGCAGCAAGTAATTGAAGCAGCACAGAACTTCGACCGTAAAGTTGCAATCTTCGGACGAAGTATGGACAATGCTATCACAATCGGAAGAGAACTTGGCTACATCGATGCACCTAAAGACCTGTTCGTTGATGCACAGTCACTAAATCGTCTGCCAGCCAATAAAGTCATGATTCTGTGCACAGGGAGCCAGGGAGAACCTATGGCCGCTCTGTCACGCATCGCGAACGGCACACACAGACAAGTGCAGATTCAGCCTGGAGATACGGTGATCTTTTCTTCATCTCCAATTCCAGGAAACACGCTCAGTGTGAATAAAACAATAAATTCCCTGTTCCGTGCAGGCGCTGAAGTAATTCACGGACCGCTGAACAATATCCATACGTCAGGCCACGGTTCACAGGAAGAGCAGAAACTGATGCTGCGTCTCATTAAGCCAAAGTACTTCATGCCGATTCACGGCGAGTACCGGATGATGAGCATGCACTCGGAACTTGCCGTTGATTGTGATGTAGAACCTGATAATATCTTTATTATAGGGAACGGCGATGTGCTCGCTCTTACTGATGATTCGGCAAGACTTGCCGGCCGTGTACCTTCCGGAGATGTGTATATCGACGGCAGCGGAATCGGAGATATCGGCAACGTGGTACTGCGCGACCGCCGTATTCTATCGGAAGATGGATTGGTCATTGTCGTAGCTACTATTGATACAAAGAAAAACAGATTGGTATCCGGCCCTGATTTAATTTCCCGCGGATTCGTTTACATGCGTGAGTCCGGCGCGATGATCAACGAAGCGCAGTATATGCTGTCCAAGACATTGCAGCGTAAACTGGCAAGCAAGCCCGACTCCGTTAATCAGCTGAAGAGCGAAATTATTGATACACTGGTTCCGTATCTTTACGAGAAAACGAAACGCAAGCCAATGATTCTTCCAGTAATTATGGAACTGTAAATAAAACACCAAAAAGCAAGTGCATTTTTGCACTTGCTTTTTTTGTGTTCAAATAGTGCGGTTCCGCTACTCGACTATGCAGGCAGTTTGAATGGGGTTTGTTTTTGCAGTGTAAACCCGCTTCGGCGCTGGGGGATTGCCTTACGCGATAAGCCTACTGGCGAAGACCACGCCAGCAGTCTCATCGCAACGGCCGACCCCGCAGTTGCGCCTTCGCTTAAGTTGAAGAATGTATACCATGCTGCTTTTTCGCATAATACAGATTAAGTTGGTGTATTTTCGTTGCTCGACTTTGCAAACGTATTGATCACAAGAATCTTAGCCTTTGCAGAGTAATAAGCATTGCATGAAATACCACCTGTCACAAAAGTCTCAGACGGTATTGCTCATACTGCCATTCACATAAAAAGTCCTGAAAAACCAGCTAGTGTACCGAAGTGGAAGGCGGCGACTCTGGGAGGATCAGCCCGACAGGTGAGACGACTTGCGGGAGCGAAGCGAAAATAGCGTGTAGAAGAAACTCTGTATTGCCTTAATTTTTGCAAAGAGCGCAAAAATACGGCAAAGCGAACCCTCCGCTGTTCGCTTGGCTCACCGCGGGCCCGCAAGACACGCGTCCGCCTGGAACGCAGGGAAACGGTATCCCCCCTGCTTACCTATCTTTTACACTAGATGATAAAGCGCAAATTTTAATTAATGCAATGCCTTACGCTCAAATCGGTGAATGTCCAAATCAGAACCGATAACGATCAAAACATCATTCACTTCGATCTGCTCAATCGCCTGCGGTGACACCAATATATGGGTGCCTCTCTTGATCGCGACGATATTTACCCCATACTTTGCACGTATATCCAAATCAATCAAAGAAGAACCTGCAATATAATTATTCGCCTGAATCTCCACGATAGAATACTCGTCAGACAGCTCCAGGTAATCCAGAATATTATTGGACACCAGATTATTCGCAATCCGCTTCCCCATATCCCGTTCAGGATGGACAACTTGGTCTGCTCCGATTTTCCGCAGCACTTTTTCATGATAATCATTTTGTGCCTTTACAGTAATCCGCTGCACACCTATCTCCTTCAAGATAAGAGTCGTCAGAATACTTGACTGGATATTCTCACCAATCGCAATGACCACATGCTCAAAATTCCGGATACCTAAAGACCGTAAAGCCGCCTCATCTGTTGTATCTACTGCGACCGCCTGTGTAGCGATATTCGCATATTCCTCCACACGTTCCTGTGAAATATCAATTGCCATGACATCTGCTTCCAGTTCAATCAGTTCTCTAACGATGCTTCCGCCAAACCGCCCGAGACCGATCACTACGAATTCTTTTTTCATCACATTGCTCCTCACATCAAAATCTGTGCTATCGCAAACCCATTTTAAATTTCAGGAATAACTCATTATACACGCCAAGCGTCTCTAATCCTAAATTCTCATAAACTTCGAGATTTTCCCTCGCCTCTTCATTCGGATAAAAACGTTCATCCGTAACCGTTTCTTCATCCATAAAAGCAAGAGCTTCCTTATTAGGGGTGGAATAACCTACATACTCTGCATTCTGGGCAGCTACTTCGGGCTCCAGCATGAAATTAATAAATTTATAAGCACCTTCAATATTTTTTGCCGTTTTCGGTATGACAATATTATCAAACCAAAGATTAGATCCTTCTTCCGGCACAATATAATCGATGTCTTCATTTTCCGAGATCATATCTGCTGCCTGACCTGACCAAGTGAGTGCGACAGATGCTTCATTATTGATCATCAACTGCGTCACTTCATCTCCAATTACCGCTTTCACATTCGGTCCCATCGTTTCCAGTTTATCCGTTGCCTCTTTTAACTGTTGCAGACTTGTGGAATTCAGTGAATAACCGTAGGAATTTAATGCGACGCCTATAACTTCTCTCGCACTGTCGACTAAGATGAGCTTTTGGCGAAGTGAGGCGTCCCATAAGCTTTCCCAGCTTTCAAACGTCTGCCCTTCTAATAGTGACGGATTATAAGCAATGCCCAGTGTCCCCCAAAAGTAAGGAATCGAATACGTATTGTCCGTATCAAACGGTAAGTTCATAAAGTACGGATCGATATTTTTGATATTCGGAATCTTACTGAAATCCAAAGGGATCAGCAATTCCCTGTCCTCCATCATTTGAACGGCATACTCTGAAGGGACCGATAGATCATAGGAGGTTCCGCCCTGTTCGATCTTTCCCATCATGCCTTCATTCGAATCAAAGGTTTCATAAATGACTTTGATGCCTTCCCGCTCTTCAAATTGCTTCAAAAGATCAGGATCGATATACTCGCCCCAATTATAAACCGTAATCGTATCTTTTCCGGCGCCCCCCGCTTTATGTTCCAGCTGGTAGTTCGTAAACAGCAAGGCAAAAGAAACGAGCAGGATTGCTGCAGCACCGCTGACAAGGCCTTTCATCGCTTCACCCCCTGATCTACTTTCCGGCTGCCGATCATATAATAACCAAGCACCAGGACCATCGTAATAACGAAAATCAAGCCGGACAGCGCATTAATCGTCAGCGTAATGCCTGTACGTGCCATCGAGTATATTTCTACGGACAGTGTAGAAAAACCATTGCCCGTCACGAAGAAAGTTACCGCGAAATCATCCAATGAATAGGTTAATGCTAAAAAGAAACCCGCAAAAATCCCCGGCTTAATATAAGGAAGCACAACGCGGGTCAGCACGTCTTTTCGCGACGCTCCGAGATCGAGCGCGGCATCCACCAATGTTGTACTCATTTCCTGCAGTTTCGGCAGCACCATGATCACTACAATCGGAATACTGAACGCAATATGCGAAATCAGTACAGATGCAAAACCGAGTTTCACGCCAATTAAGGTGAATAAAATTAGGAAGGATGCCCCTATAATAACATCAGGACTGACAATCAAAATATTATTGAGTGACAGGATCGTCTGCCTCATGGATTTATTACGCATGAAATAGATCGCAAGTGCACCGATCACTCCAATCGTTGTAGACAGCAATGCCGACAGTAAAGCGATAATAACCGTATTCATAACAATGATCAACAAGCGGGTATCTTGAAATACTGCCTGATAGTGTTCCAGCGTAAAGGATTCAAAATTTGACATGCCGCCGCCCGAATTGAAAGAGTAATATATCAGATAGAAAATCGGCGTATACAAAATCAGGAAAACAACCGCCAGATAGATTTTCGGCAGATTACTTAACTTTCCCATTTGCATTGCCCCCTTTCTCTTTCCCGGATGTCAGCACCATGATTAAGAACATGAAAATAATTAAGAATACAGCGATCGTTGAACCCATTCCCCAGTTCTGCGTGACCAGAAACTGCTGTTCAATCGCAGTCCCGAGTGTAATTACTTTATTCCCGGCGATCAGCCGTGTAATCATGAACAAAGAGAGCGCCGGTATGAATACGACCTGCACGCCCGATTTTACTCCGTCAATCGTCATCGGCCAAATCACCCGCTTAAATGTTACCCACGCATTCGCTCCCAAATCCTTTGAAGCATCCAGCAGCGCAGGATTTATTTTATCCAACGAATTGAATATCGGCAAAATCATAAACGGAATAAATATGTAGACAGAGACAAAAACAAAACTAAAATCGGTAAAGAGTATTTGCTGGCTGCCGATCCCGATTGTTTCCAAGAAAGCATTAATCGGTCCGTACAGTCCCATCAAGCCGATGAAAGCATACGTCTTCAGCAATAGATTAATCCACGAAGGAATAATGATCAGCAAAAGCCACAGCTGCTTGTGTTTAGTTTTCGTTAAGAAATAAGCGGTTGGATACGAAATGAGCAACGAGAAAAAGGTAATCAAAAATGCATACCAGAACGAACTCATCGTCAGCTTAAAATAGACGGACGTGAAAAAGTTGCGGTAATTGCCGAGCGTCAGATTTCCTGATAGATCAAAGAAAGAATAATAGACAATAACCGCTATCGGCGCGAGCACAAACAGCAGCATCCACACAGCATACGGCACGGCATATATAAAGCGCAGCGGATTATTCTTCATCTTCCGCCACTCCAAACGATTCAAGACGCGCATCAAAATCTTCTTCCGACTCATTTAAACGCATGACGTGTATATCAACCGGCGCAAAATCCAGGCCGATCATCGTGCCGACATCCGCAGGCTTCGTGGAATGGACAAGCCACTCATTGCCGTCCGCATCGTAGGTGGACAGCTCGTAATGGACCCCTCTGAATAATTGCGTATCCACGGTGACACTCAGCTTCCCCTGCTCGACTGTCGTCATTTCCAAATCTTCCGGACGAATCACGATATCCACTTTTTCATTCGGGTAAAATCCGCCGTCCACACATTGAAATTGCTTGCCTGTAAACTCCACCAGATAATCTTCTACAATCTTGCCCTTGACAATATTTGATTCCCCAATGAAATCAGCAACAAATCGGTTGATCGGTTCGTCGTAAATATCAATAGGTGTTCCGGATTGCTGAATTTCACCGTTATTCATCACAAAAATTTCATCTGACATGGCAAGAGCTTCTTCCTGGTCATGCGTGACAAACACGAAAGTTTTTCCCAGGCGCTGCTGCAGTTCACGCAATTCATACTGCATCGCGGAACGAAGCTTCAGATCAAGCGCAGACAGCGGTTCATCCAGCAGAATGACTTCAGGGTCATTAATAATTGCACGCGCAATCGCCACCCGCTGACGCTGGCCGCCAGACATTTCCGTGATTTCGCGGTTTTCATAGCCATCCAGGTTAACGAATTTAAGCGCCTCTTTCACTCTGCGGTCGATGTCATTCTTTTTCACTTTTTTTATGCGAAGACCGAATGCGACATTTTCATAAACGTTTAGATGAGGAAACAGTGCATAATCCTGGAATACGGTATTGACTTGCCGTTCATTTGCCGGCACGGAATTAATTTTCTTTCCATTAAAGAAGATGTTTCCGTCTGTTGCTTCAGTGAAACCTGCAATCAAGCGCAAAATAGTTGTTTTTCCGCATCCTGAAGGCCCGAGCAATGTATAGAACTTCCCCCGCTCCATTTCAAATGAAACGCGGTCGAGAACAGTCGTTGATTCGTTGTATCGTTTTGTAACGTTTTCAAAGCGAATAATCGGTTGATTGGTCAATATGATTCCTCCCTGCAGTGACATGTAGTCGAGTACTTCAATATGAAGTCTTGTAAACCTAATCATTATACACAAACTATCAGCTAAAGCAAATATAGTCTTGTTTTATAGCCGAAATTTAGATGCAGGAAAATGGTCATGAAAATTGTTTTTTCGCGTATGTCATAGTAAAATGAAACCATCTATTAAGGAGGGATTCAGTTGGAAGACCACTTGTTTTTTTATTTGGACTCTGATGCCAAGCGGAATCGAAAATCAGAATCATCTACAAGAGAAAATCAGCTTGAAGGAATTTTTCTGATGAATAATAATAAGATCCGTACATGGAAAGAAATGGCTTCTCATTGTATTGAATGCATGGAGACACTTCATTACAGCGATGAGTTCGATGCACGTTATTGTAAAGATTGTGATGAGTGGCGAGAGATGATTTGTGATCCGAGTTGCGAAACGTGTCAAACACGTCCTTTAAAGCCTTCTGACTGCCAACAAGATTTTGAGTAAACTATAAATAGTTTACCCAAATCCTTTACATATAAGACTTTATCTTGTTTTTAATAATAATTATTATCTTCAAGTCATTCTAATTGTATTTGGATTCATTATTTGATATTCTATATAAGAATTGTGCAGCTCAGATATGATTCTGCACAAAAGATAATTGGAGGGATTTATATTATGGCTGAACGTATGGTAGGTAAACAAGCTCCAGATTTCACAATGGAAGCAGTATTGGCTGACAAATCTTTTGGTAAAGTAAGTTTGCAAGACAACATTAAAAATGACAAATGGACTGTACTTTTCTTCTATCCAATGGACTTCACATTCGTATGTCCGACAGAAATCACTGCGATGTCTGACCGCTATGACGAGTTTGAAGACTTAGATGCAGAAGTAATCGGTGTTTCCACTGATACAATCCATACTCACCTTGCTTGGATCAATACAGATCGCAAGGAAAATGGTCTTGAACAACTTAAATACCCATTAGCAGCAGATACGAACCACACAGTATCACGTGATTATGGCGTATTAATCGAAGAAGAAGGTATCGCATTGCGCGGCCTTTACATCATTAACCCTGAAGGAGAACTTCAGTATCAGACAGTTTTCCATAATAATATCGGGCGTGACGTGGACGAGACTCTTCGTGTTCTTCAAGCATTGCAAACCGGCGGCCTATGCCCTGCAAACTGGCGCCCGGGTGAAAAAACACTTTAATTTTGTACAAGCGTCCCCACGTATTACATCAATCGTGGGGATTTTTTGACAACTACTATAGTTTGCTAGGAGGAACTCTTGATGAAATTACGTACACCAATGCCTGAACTTGATGGTGCAACCGCATGGTTAAACGGCGAAACTTCTAAATCTGAATTGGTTGGTGAAAAACCGACACTGATTCATTTCTGGTCTGTCAGCTGCCATCTTTGTAAAGAAGCAATGCCAGACGTCAACAGCTTCAGAGACAAATATAAAGAAGAATTGAACGTAGTTGCTGTACATATGCCGCGTTCAGAAGATGATGTGGATCTTGAGCAAATCAAGGAAGTTGCTGCTGAACACGACATCACTCAGCCAATCTTCGTAGACAGCGAACTAAAACTGAACGATGCATTCGAAAATCAGTATGTCCCTGCGTACTACGTATTCGATAAAGACGGCCAGCTTCGCCACTTCCAAGCAGGCGGCAGCGGCATGAAGATGCTGGAAAAACGCGTCAATCGTGTACTGGACGAAATGAAAAAAGAAGATTAATTTCTCAACGGCTCCTTCTTAAGAAGGGGCCGTTTTTTATTTAGCTGGATTTAGATTAAATATTCTGGGTCTGCCCTGAAATCAGTTCTTGACAACTTGTCATGTATGTATTGCGAAAATCATGCTGCAGTTTAGACCCGCTTCGGCGCTGGGGGTTCGCCTTACGCGATAAGCCTATAGGCGAAGAGCCAATATTCTATCGAAACACTTTATTAACAGCTTAAGTCTAAGCAAGTGTATTAGCTTTTTTTATATGATACGATAGAGAAAAAGTTTCCAGAAAGCGAGCACACATATGCCACAAAACTCAAATAATCTCGCCCTTTATATTTTAATGTTCAACATGTTCATCGCAATGGCAGGCGTCGGCCTCATCATTCCTATCATGCCGGAATACTTAGGAACCTTCGGCGTAGCGGGACAGGCTCTTGGATTGCTGATCGCGATCTTTTCATTCGCCCAGTTCATTATGTCGCCTATTTCAGGTAATCTTTCCGATCAGATCGGCAGGAAAAAGATTATTGTTATCGGTTTAGTTATTTACGGACTTTCTCAATTAGCCTTCAGTTTATCAACAGAGCTCTGGATGCTGTACGTCTCCCGCTTCTTTTCGGGATTCGGCGCCGCCTTTATCATTCCACCTACCATGGCATTTGTTGCCGATATTACATCACTCGAAAAGCGCGGACGCGGAATGGGTCTTCTCGGGGCTTCCATGTCCTTAGGTTTCATGATTGGGCCTGGAATCGGAGGCTTTCTGTCAAATATCAGCCTATCATTTCCCTTCTATGCAGCTACAGGCGCATCGATTTTCGCAGCCATTGTTTCTTTACTGTTCCTGCCTAATCCAAAACCCGTACTGCAAGGGACACCGACAAATGAAAACTTATTCCAGCAGATGCGACGGTCAACAAAAACTCCCTATTTTGTTATGCTGATTGTCATGTTTGTCTTTTCATTCGGATTGGCTAACTTCCAGTCGACCATTTCACTATATGTGGACCATAAGTACGGTTACACACCATCACAAATTGCCGTAATTATTACAGTGGGCGGATTTGTGGGGGTTATCATCCAGACATTCGTTATCGACCGGCTGTTCAGGCGCTTCGGCGAGATGCGAATTATTTTGATCAATCTCGTGGTCGCAGCCGCTGCTATGCTGTGCATTTTATTCGTCAATACATTCTTTACAATTCTATTCGTTGCGACAGTATTCTCTACTGCCACTTCGCTGCTGCGCCCTGCGGTCAATACGCTCGTATCGAAGCTGGCCGGTAAGGAACAAGGCTATGCTGCAGGTATGATGAACGCCTATATGAGTCTGGGCAATATGATCGGACCGGCGACGGCGGGCTATATTTTCGACATGGATATACGGTCGCCGTATATTGTCGGGACGACTATTTTACTGCTATGCTTTATATTAGCTTCAACATGGGCAAAGCAGAAGAAAACATTGCTTGAATCCGCCCGTACTACATAAAAAAAGCTTTCCCCTATTCAGCGGGAAAGCCTTTTTTATTGCTCCTTGCGCAAGATTTCTGCATACTTCTGCACGATCTCGACAAAAGCATTTACTTGTTTTAATTCGAAAGTGGAATTATAGCCGATCAGCCAAGTATCTCTCGTCAGTTCAAACTCTTCTTCACTGTTCAACAAAGGAATACGATTTACCCGCTCATCTCCCGAAAGAGTAATGGAAGGCAAGATCGCGTAACCAACGCCATTCAAAGCAAGCTGTTTACACGTTTCAATCTGATCTACAATAATCTGGCGGCTCGGGTTTTGATTAAAATGTTTATGCCACCAGCGCTGAATTTCCATATAATAATTGGAATCACTTTTAAATTGAATAAAATGCCGATCCGTGTCTTTTAGCTCGTCAATTGTGGAGATTTCCCGATCTACCAAATAGAGCTGATCCCTGAATAAATACACCCGGTTACTTTTCCAATCTGTCTGCCCTCTGACAATACCGATATGCGCCTCGCCTTCATACAGAGCTTTAGATATTTCAGAACTCCAGCCGGTCATCAAAGAAATTTTGGCATCCGGATATAATGTCACATAATCTTTCAGAACCTGCGGCAGCCACGTCTGGCCAATAATCGAGGCACAGGCAATTTTCAGCGTTCCATGGACTTTGTCTTCAAGCGATGCAATCATCTCGAGGGTTTCATCTCGTTTTGCCAGGGACTCTTTTGCATACGCAATCACATGCTCCCCGGCTGGCGTAGGTTCCAGCCCCTTTTGCGAGCGAATAAACAGCAGCATTCCCCACTCTTTTTCAATGGTCTGCAGACGTTGTGACAAGGCAGGCTGCGATAAATGCAGACGTTCTGAAGCTTTGCGCATATTTCCTTCTTCCGCTAATGCTTTTATAATATCAAGCTCAGTTGTTGACATGTTCATACACCTTTCCTCTTGGAATTCGTAAAATCAGCAAAAGACTGATCAGCGCAAAGACGAATATTGCCAGGTAGACCCAATGCAGGGAATTTGCCAGACCTTCCTGCAAACTCACCAGTTCATGAGACGGAATAGATTTACGGCCTTCATTCGTCAGCATCGTATTGACATCGTCAACTGTGTTCGTCAGCTGATTAGAAGCGAAGTATGACAGCAGAGCGCCGTTCAATATTGCACCGAATACAGATGCGCCAATTGTATTGCCAAAGTTTTTCATAAACATATTTGCAGCTGTTGCTGAACCTCTCTGCTCGCGGGGCACGGCTCCTTGTATGGTAACGATGAAAGAAGTATTCGTCAGACCCATTCCGACCCCGATAAAGAAACTGGAACAAGCTGCCCAGACAGGCCCCAAAACAGCAGTCATGAAAACGAACATCAGTGCACCAATCACTAATGAAATACCGCCTGCAAAAGATACAAGAAACGGACCGAACCGCAACAATAAATGTCCGGCCATTGAAGAAGCTAAAGGCCAGCCGATCGACATAGTAGTCAGTGTAAATCCGGCAATAATTGCCGGCTGCTCCATCACTCCGGAAACATAGGTGGGAAGATAAGATGAAATTCCAATTAGAATAATACCAGTTGTTAAAGACACCAGATTCGCATACAGAATTACAGGGTTTTTCCATATACTGAATGAAATCAAAGGATTTGCAGCCTTTTTTTCCTGACTGAAAAACAAAAAGAACATAACAGCTGACAGTGACAGCAGCAGTAAACTGATGGCTGACAGACGGCCGAAAGCCTGACCTCCTTCCACAAGCCAGATCAGAATTGAAGATAAACCTGCAGTTAACAGGAAGGCACCTTTATAATCGATGGAGGCTTTCTGAGTCCTTTTCGGCTCATGCAGAAACAGGTAAATCCCTGCCATTGACAGAAGTCCAAGCGGCACATTGACCCAAAATACAAACTGCCAGTTGACGTATTGGACCAGCAATCCGCCGATGACCGGACCCGATACTGCGGAAATCCCCCACACGCTTGACAGATAGCCTTGGATTTTTGCGCGTTCTTCTGTTGTGTAAATATCGCCTACGATTGTTGTCGCTATCGGCATAACCGCTCCGGCACCCAGTCCTTGAATCAGACGATAGACAATAAGCTGTTCCATTGAAACTGCAAAGCCGCAAAGGACTGAACCCAGTAAAAAGATGGCCAATCCGATAAAGAAAACAGGCTTTCTGCCAAAAATATCCGCAAGTTTTCCATAAATGAGGACAGTGACCGTGCTCATTAGCAAGTAAGATGAAAAAATCCAGCTGTAGCGCGAAAAGCCGCCAAGTTCTGAAGCAATTGTCGGCATCGCAGTCGTAACGATGGTCGCTTCCACTGCACTGACAAACATTGCAAGCATAACGGCGGCAAGTACAAGCGGCTTTTTAGTTTCTTTTTGCAAGTCCCTTCTGACTCCTTTCTATAAGAAAAAGACTCCATTAAGGGAGCCTTTTGTATAAATCTACTCTTGAAATTTGTTGCTAGTCTGCAATTCTCTTTTACTGAGAGCTATAAATATATTTCTTGAATTCTTTTAAAATCACTCGTCTTGTTAAAATCCCCGCAAATGTACCGTCTTCTTCTGTCACACAAAGAAACGGATGATTAATTAATAGATCCATAGCACGCTGAAACCGATCCGTCACACGAATAGTAGGAAGTGAAGTATCCATAATTTCATCCACTTTAATATCTTCCAGCCGTTCATATTCAATGCGTTCCATCCCCAATATGGAATCTGTTATCATACCAATCCCGAGCAAACCTTTTAAATGATACTGATGGTCCAGCACAGGAATGGCAGAATAACCTGTCTTCGTTAAAACGAGAAGAGCGTGTTCTGCGTTATTGCCGATTTGTACATGGGCAACTTTTTCCGAAGAAATGATCTGATCGGCTATTGGTGCAAAGAGAAAATCTTTATTATTTATAGAAACCATACCTAATCGCTCCTTCTGTTCATCATCAAATACAAAATGTCTAAAAGTTCGTCTGCCTGTATCCATTCCATCATACCACAATTAGCCTTTTTTAACCTCAAAAGAAGGATAGTTTCCACAAACAAAAAACCTCTTTCGTTAATAGAAAGAGGCCCAGTAATAAAATATGACAATGAAGGTAAAGACAGATGCGACAAGTATAATCCATAATAGCGGATTCATTGTAAATGGATGGTTTGCTGCAGCATTGGGAATTTGATCTCTTTCACTCAGCTGCAGCGCACGGCTTGATTTTCTGAGTCCTGCTAAACAAATCGCCAGCATGATGGCACTGACAAATACCATGGGCCATAGCCAAATATCGAACATGCTCGATCACTCCTCTGCATCATTATTGATAATAGGATGTGCAGCATGTTGAAATTTATGTGAAGATATCAGTTTTAGCAGCAGCTCTTACTTCTGCCGTTCAAATCAATCGATATAGTGTTTAATCAAAACCTGGGTGCCTTTTTCGCCATATCCCTGCTCTATCAGCTCTGAATACGTTTTGCGCGCCAGCTTCAGGCCCGGCAAGTCCAAGTTGAGTCTTTCTGATTCCTGCAATGCAATATTTAAGTCTTTAACGAAATGTTTTACGAAAAATCCCGGTTCATAGTCTCCTTCTATAATACGCGGACCGAGATTAGATAAACAGAACGAGCCCGCTGCACCGGACATGACTGACTGCAGCATGGTATCCGGGTTTAAACCCGACTTCATCGCGTAAGCCAATGATTCACAGGCACCGATCATATTTCCTGCAACAATAATTTGATTGCACATTTTTGTATGCTGGCCCGCTCCCGCAGGTCCCTGATAGACAATCTGCTTGCCGAACACAGATAACACAGGCAATAAACGATCAAAAAGCGCCTTCTCCCCGCCACACATGATGGACAGCGTGCCGTTGCGGGCTCCTACGTCGCCGCCGGAAACCGGAGCGTCGAGTGACTTCATTTGAAGCACTTCAGCTTTTTCTGCGATCTTGACAGCTAAATCAGGGCTGGAAGTAGTCATATCCACGATAATTTGAGATGGGTGGCCATTAGAAAAAATACCATTCTCCGAAAAATAGACTTCTTCCACATCGGATGGCATACCGATCATCGTAAAGACGATATCTGCTCCCTTTACAGCATCTCCCACCGTATCCGCCCACTTCGCGCCTAATTCAACAAGCGGATCTGCTTTAGATTTCGTTCTCGTAAAAATGGATACGTCATAAGAAGCTTTCAATAAATGTTTTACGATACTGGCACCCATGACACCGGTTCCAATAAACGCAATTTTTTCTTGATTCATCATACCACTCCTTTTTGCTGTTTCTATGTACTATCGTATCGAAGTTGAAATATTTTTACAACGAACCAAACAAAAAAAGAGGACCGACCATAGTTATATGATCGATCCACAAAAGGGGGAAATGAGAATGTTGCTGTGTTCGATTATATTATCCCCCGATTGGCATCTATATAAACCTAAATCATAAAATTTTTTTTATAACATTTTCTGCTTTGTGTTTTTCGAATTCATTAATCAGTAAATCCAGTTCCCGACTCAGTACCACAGTACGCTCAGAGTCTAAGCCTTCATCTTCTGCAACTTTCAACAGCTGCGCTCTGAGACGTTCAATTTCAAGCTCACAGTTACACTCCACCTCTTACACCTTCCATCACAAGTAGCATTACTTTTCATTATACTAAAAACATGAACGAAATGCGCTATAAAGTTATCGACATATTCCGACAGTTTCGTCTTTTATTTAAATTTGCAGTATAGAAAGGTAAGTGAAAGGAGACCGTTTCCCTGCGTTCCAGGCGGACGCGTTCTGGAGGGCCCGCGGTGAGCCAACTTGGTCGCTTCGCTCCCGCAAGTTGTCTCACCTGTCGGGCTGATCCTCTCAGAGTCGCCGCCTTCCACTCCGGTACACTGGCTGGTTTTTCAATACTTTTTATGTGAGTGGGCAGTATAAGCATACTGTCTTAGATTGGTATAAGAAGTGTGGAATTTCATGCATTACTTATCATTCCGCAAAGGCTTAGCTTCTTTTGTTCAATGCGTTTACAAAGTCGAGAAACGAAAACCATACCAACTAAGTCCATACTCTGCAAAAGAGCAGTATGACATAATTTCTCCAATACCAGCGAAGGCGCAACTGCGGGGTTAGCCGTTGCTGTGAGACTGCTGGCATGTTCTTCGCCAGTAGGCTCATAGCGTAAGGCAATTCCCCAGCGTCGAAGCGGGTTTGAACTGCAAATACACACCATGCAAAATGCAGTATGATTTTCGCAGTACGTACAGGACAAGTTGTCAAGAACAGTTTTTAGGGCAGACTCATAACTTTTAGTAGATAACTCTTTACCTTTTGTAAGTTTTCAGGCAAACTAGAAAGTAATTCTCAAGAAAAAATTTTCACTGCTCTACTAATAGAGAGTAATTCACGAAGATAGAAAGGAAGTTACATGATGACAATTGCAGAAGTCGGAGATATTATTGAGTTCAAAGAAGGATTACAGGGAATTGTAGAAAAGGTCAATGAAAATTCCGTTATTGTGGATTTAACATACATGGAGGATTTCAACGAGCTGGAGATGGAAGAGAAAACTGTAATCAACCATAAACGCTATACGATCATACACAGCGCAAAAGAATGAAACCTTCTCTCTGCTGTTCCGTCCAATTAGTAGAATCGTAAATAAAGGAGTGTCACAATATGAACATCAAATGGGGTATTATTTCCGCTTCATTGGCAGCATCTTTACTTCTCGCAGCATGCGGGACTTCCGACGCTGATGACAATGGAAAAACAGATGCGAACGACGAGGCTCCTGTAGAAGAACCTGCAGCTGAGCCGGAGACAGATATCGAGGAAGATACTGACGCTGCTGTCGATAAAGATGCAGCGGCAGACAGCACTGAACAAGATGACTTGCTTAAAGATGCAGTCGAAACAAAAAGCGATGAACAGGATTATTCCATCATGGTCATCCCCGGTTATTCATTAACAAGTGAAGAACCCGGAAGAGACAGCTTGTATTCTGACGAAGACAGCGCAACATTCATGCGTATTGAAACGTCTGAAAAGGGCGGAGAAGCTTTCAGTTTTGATGAGTGGTATGAAAACATGGAAGAACTCTTAAAAGCGTCCAGCGATGGGACAGACATCACAGAATTGACAGAGGAAGCTGATCTTCCTAAAGGCGAAGGCTTCCTTAGCGTTAAAGGAGCCAAAGCTGAGTCTGGAGAAGGTTATTTTGAAGGCTATGTCATGGAACGTGAAGATAAGTTAGTTCGAGTGACTATTTATGCAGAAGAAAACAATGAACAAATTGAAAAGTTCAGAAAAATGGCTTCTACAATTAAGTAATAGTAAAAACCCGATCACCTGGTGATCGGGTTTTTATAATATGTTCAGGAAAAGGATATGATCTTGTCTTCTAACTCGCTCTCAGATGCTAAAATAGCACGCGGAAAAGATATGAGAAATTCTGTACCTTTGCCTACCTCACTCTTGACAGAAATGTTTCCTCCGTATTCATTCACTGTCTTTTTAACAAAAGGGAGTCCTAAGCCGGTCCCTCCTTCTTTCAAAGTAACGAATGGTAAAAAAATAGTTTCCAGTATTTCCGGACTCATGCCGGTCCCCGTGTCAGCGATCATCACATCCACAGTTTTGGCATCCCCTTCATACAAGTTCACAGTGAGCGTACCGCTGGAATCCATCGCTTCCATTGAGTTCTTAATAAGATTGACGAATATTTGCTTTATACGGTTTGGGTTGCCTTTTATCAGCAAAGGTTCTTCGATAAAATTTTCATACACTAGATTAATTTGGTCGAGTAAGGCTTTTGGACGCAATAAAAGCAGTACTTCATCAACTAGCGAATCTAAGGAGAACAGACTCATTACGTCTGTGGAAGGCTTCGAGAGACTCAGCATTTCATTGAGAATATCATTCATTCGCTTAACTTCCTCTTGAATGATCATGACGTATTTCTGTGCATTTCCTTCTACTTCATGCTCTAATAACTGAAGAAATCCCTGTAGAGTTGTCATAGGATTTCTAATTTCATGTGCCACGCTCGCTGCAATTTCACCTGTCGTGGATAATTGGTCTGAGTGGGCCAATAACCGTAATAAATTTTCCTCTTCGGTCACATCAATCAATTTTATGACAAATAAATCTGTCGCTTGATCTAATTGCGTGGTGATATTATAATAGCAGGTTTGATTTTTGCCATGATATGCCCATCTCGATTGAGTTAGACCATTTTTACGTGTATTGCGTATATGGGTCGCAATACAAAATTCATTTTCATGATGAAGTGCTTTAAGGAAAGTTTTAAGATGCAGTAAACCTGTATCACGATAAAAATCCAGTTTTTTAAACCGATCGTTGACCGATACAAATAAACCCCATTCATTGAAGATACCCATAGGAATATCTGCTTCCTGAAAAGCATTTTCATATACTTTAAAAAATTCCCTTTTTTGCTCTGAAGTTTTTATCGTGATAATTGCCCTTTCGCTTTGCGGCTGGTATATAATATAGCAAGATGCAAAAGTTTTTTTCTTAAGAAGAAGCTTTCCGGTTAATCCATTTTGGAGATGCCCGCGCTGAAAATCTCGATCCAACAGGTGCAGTTCAATTTTTTCAAGAAGGTCAACATCAAATAAATCTGAAATGTGTTTCGGCTCATTATCTTGATTCGTCAAACCTTTCAATGCATTAGTCATGCCGAGAATGTCGCCGTGTTTATTGATCATGATCTTATAAAGAGAACTTTCCAGAAATTTATCGATACCCACTGAATGCATTACCAAATTACAACCCCCTCGTTCAGATCTTAACCGTTACTGATGATAAGTCGTAAAGTTTCCTAGTAGAAGTTTTTCAAAATTGGAAATATAAACTGTTAAGTAACATTATGTCACATATTCAAAATACAAAAAATAGGTACTTAGTCACCTTTAATTTACTATTTATACTATTACAAAGGAATAAGGAGTTTTACCATGAATATCGTTTTATCCACCCTAAATGCCAAGTATATACATACAAATATCGCAATCCGTTATTTAAAAGCTTATGCAGAGCCAGAGTATTCATGCATTCTAGCTGAGTTCACGATAAACGATCCGACATTATCAATCGTTTCTGAGTTGTATCAACATTCACCGGATGTTGTCGGATTTAGTGTTTATATATGGAATATAGAAGAAACCCTGAAAGTTATTCGCTTACTGAAACTTACAAGACCTGAAACTATTATTGTCTGCGGCGGACCGGAAGTCTCATACGATTATGACCAATGGCTTGAGCGGACTCCAGAAATTGATTATATAGTCATTGGCGAAGGAGAGCAGACATTTAAAGATCTTTTAACCGCGATTGACGAAAAAAAAGATTTATCGAGCGTGCAGGGTATTGCTTATCGGGAAAATGAAACGTTGAAAATCACTGCACCCGGTCCAAAACTGGATTTGCGCACATTGCCGTCCCCTTTCCGTTTCGTAGAAGACTTACCCCAACTGTCTACACGCGTCATGTATATCGAGACGAGCCGGGGCTGTCCTTTCTCGTGCCAATTCTGCCTTTCTTCCATAGAAGTCGGCGTGCGTTATTTCAATCGTGAAGCAATTAAGGATGACATACGTTATTTAATGAAGAACGGAGTCAAGACATTCAAATTCGTCGATCGCACATTTAATATCAGCCGCAGTTACGCGATGGAAGTCTTCCAGTTCTTGATTGATGAACATTTGCCTGGAACCGTATTCCAATTCGAAATTACGGGAGATATCATGCGTCCCGAAGTGATCGAATTTCTTAACCAAGAAGCACCTCCTGGTTTGTTTCGGTTCGAGATTGGAGTTCAATCGACAAATGATCTAACAAATGAACTTGTAAAGAGACGCCAGAATTTCACGAAGCTTTCACGCACTGTCACCATGGTTAAAGAAGGCGGCAAAATCGCACAGCATCTCGATTTGATAGCGGGACTGCCCGAAGAGGATTATAGCTCATTCCGGGATACGTTCAATGAAGTATTTGCATTGCGTCCGGAAGAACTTCAGCTCGGCTTTTTAAAGCTTTTACGCGGAACAGGCTTACGTATTCAAGCTGAAGAATTCGGCTATCGTTATATCGACACAGCTCCTTATGAAATTGTCTCCAACAATGTACTGTCTTTTGATGATATGCTGCGAATCAAACAAACAGAAGATATTTTGGAGAAATATTGGAATTCAGGTCGTTTTATTCATTCGATGGAGTATATTGTCACCGAATTGGTCGAGACACCGTTCGACTTCTTTCAGCTGTTTGGCGCATTTTGGGAAAAGCAGGGGTGGTCTCGGATCGGTCATCAATTTGAAGATTTATTCACCCGGCTGGAACGTTTTTTGAAAGAAGTACTGAAGGTCGATACACAAATCGCAGTCAGTTTGCTGAAAATAGATTATTTACTGCATCAGAAATTCCTGCCGAGAAAAATTTGGTGGAATTCGGAGCTGGCAGAAGATCAATTGAATGAAATCAACCAGCTGCTTGTCCGCTCTCCGCATATTTTGGGAGAGAATTTTGAATCACTCGGCCATACCGACCGAACGATCCGAAAACAAGTATTCATCACGCAAACGGCTGCTAAGTTAGAAGAAGACTTCACTGTTTCAGCGATCCCCGGCTATCTGGTTGTACAATACACACCAGGTCAGAAAGCGCGGTATTACCATCTGTCTGACAAGACGTTTGCATCACTGCAACAGCAATTCACATAAAAAGCAGGATTGGGATGTTATTCTCCCAATCCTGCTTTTTCAAGTATCACCCAATAATTACACGTTCCTTAGGATAATGATACGGTGTTTTATTCGTTTTACCGCCTAAAGTGTAGATAAATGAAATTAAGCCGACCCGTCCAATAAACATCAATACCATGATAATCAGCTTCCCTATGGCTGATAATTCGGAAGTGACACCGAGCGACATGCCGCATGTTCCAAAAGCGGAAGTAATCTCAAACAGCAAAGGGACAACCGGTATGCCCGGTTCAGTCAACAGAAGCAGCAACAGCGCAGCCATTACCATAAAACAAGCAACCAATATCACCGCATATGAACGGAATACATCAATTAATTTAATTTGACGCTTGAATATGTGGATGACGTCATTCCCTCTGGCAAAGTTAATAAGAAACAGCAGGGCAATCGCAAAAGTTGTTGTTCGGATTCCGCCGCCTACCGAACTCGGCGATGCACCGATAAACATCAGCAGGCTGACAAATATGTCTGTTGCTTCACTGAAATTCGTCACGTCGTATGTGACCAGTCCCGCTGAACGCGCAGATACGGAATGAAATAAAGAAGTAAACAGCTGCTGATGCCAGCTCATGCCTTTATACGAATGAAAAGACTCCAGAAGCCAAATCATCAGGGTACCGAAAACCAGCAGTAAACCAAATGTAGCAGTTGTAATTTTAGTGAAAAGAGAAAAACGGAAATGCGGCACTTTTTTTGAAAAGAATGCTTTAACTTCAATCAGCACTGGGAATCCGATTGCCCCTAGCACAATTAAAACCATAAGTACCAACTGAACAAAATAATCATCTTTATAAATCATCATCGACTGACCGGTAATATCAAATCCGGCATTGGTCGTAGCGGATACCGCCATGAACATTCCGTTCAATAGCGCATCACTGAAGGAGTCATAAAAACGATAAATATATAATGTCAAGATTGCTCCGCCTACCAGCTCAATCGCAACAATCAGCTGAATGATATGGCGTATCAGCTGGACGAGCCCTTGCAGTGAATACTGGTTTGTATCGACCATAATCAGCTGACGTTCCCGCATGCCAATACGTTTTTTAACCAGCAGCCAGAAGAATGTGCCTATTGACATGATGCCGATTCCACCTAGCTGCAGTACGAGCATGAGCATGCAAAGGCCAAATACAGAGTACGTCTCCCCTATACTGATTGGAGTCAGCCCGGTAACACTGACGGCACTCACAGCAGTAAACAGGCTGTCAATGAATGCAACTTTTACACCCGGCTTATAAACGCCAGGCAGATTCAACAGCAGAAACGAGGAAGCGATAGCTAAGAAATAATAGAACACAATGATTTGTGCCGGTGTGAATTTATGTAAAACTTCCCTGGAAAGCCTCATCTTTTTCATATTCCTTTCATTACGGAAACTCCATTTTCCTACATTATCAAAAGCTTTGAAGAAAAGATAGCATTAGCAAGTATTTTACACTATTACTGTTTTACAAACAAACAGCCCCTTCGCAAAAGAAGGGACTGCCTAAAGTTATTTTTTTATTTTGTGTTTCGCAACAGCCAGCAAATAGCCTCCGCCTGCCAGAACCAGCAATACTACCCAGAATATTGATTTCCACAAAGTAGAGTGCGGGAATGACTCCGGAATAATCAGCAATGCAGGGTGTGCAAGTGTTAAGACGACCAGCTTTACCCCTACCCAGCCGACAATTAAGAATGCTGCCGTTTCGAGTGTCGGATATTTCTCGAGCAACACGACGAATTGCTTTGCTGCGAAACGAATCATGATCAGGCCGATCATTCCGCCAAGAAGCATAACCGCAAACTGTCCGCCGTTGATGCCGCCGATATGGAAAGTCCCCAGTTCAGGCAACGTAACGGCAAGCGCGACTGCCGCCAGCATGGAATCTAAAGCAAAGGCAATATCTGCTAATTCCACCTTTACTACGGTCATCCAGAAACCTGATTGCTTTTTGGGCTTCTTGTTTGGATGATTCGCTTGATGATGGGTCAGCTTATCATATATATTTTTACCGGCGATGATTAGCAAGTAAGCTGCACCGATCGCTTGGATTTCCCAGAATTTCACGAGGAATGTAATCATGAACAATGCAGTGAAGCGGAAAACGAACGCCCCGACTAAGCCGTAAAACAGTGCTTTCTTTTGCTGCGGTTTTGGTAAATGTTTGACCATGACCGCCATCACGACGGCGTTGTCTGTGGCCAGTAAGCCTTCGAGAACAATCAGTACAACGAGTACCCATGCATATTCTAATAAAATCGGATCCAACGGTATTCCTCCCTGTTTTTTACAATATAAAAAGACCCTCACCTAATAATAGGCAAAGGTCTCGCTAAGTCGGAATTTAACGTGCAAAATCCAGCTATCATAACCGATGGCCCGTAACAGCCATGTATTGACGATTATGAAATAGGTTTCCCTATAGCTACTCCCCCTTGACATTGCGTCAAAAGTTATTAAGTTATTGGATACTTTTAAAGTATAATAACATAATAACTCTGCATTGTAAATAGTGCAGGTGCCGTCTATTCATATTCGCAGACATAAACCGTACCATATGTCATCCATGCCATTATACTTCCCGCTGCAGTGAATTATTCAACAATACGTTGTATACAAAAGACCGGCAGGGAGAATAAATCTTTCTCTGCCGGTCCGCTTCAATTATTTAGCTTTTACTTCTTTGGCGCTGCGTCTTGTTTCACGATCGAATAAGCTATAAATTACTGGCACAATATAGAGTGTCAGGAATGTTGAGCTGATAAGTCCGCCAATTACTGCAATTCCCATCGGCTGATTCATTTCCGTTCCTTCGCCCAGTGCCAGTGCTAATGGCAGGAGCCCCAGAATCGTTGTGAGTGCCGTCATAAGAATCGGGCGAACACGGTCTCTGACTGAAGAAATAATCGCATCATATGAGCTGAGTCCCGCTTCTTTTCTTTGGTTGATGTAATCAACAAGTACAATCCCGTTGTTGACTACAATCCCGACGAGTATGAGCACTCCAATGACTGCTGTCACGCTGACCGGTGTACTGGTCGCCAGAAGTCCGAGCGACACCCCGATGATCATCAAAGGTACGGAGAACATGATGACGAATGGATATTTAAACGATTCGAACTGTGCAGCCATCACGATATAAACTAAGACAACAGCCAGGATGATGGCCATCAGCATATCATTAATCGCGCTTTCGAATAGTTCGCGGTCTCCGCCGTATGAAAGTTCCACTTCATTCGGCAAGTTCAGATCGTCTACCAGATCGTTTACCCGCTTCGTCATTTCACCGAGAGATTCATCCGACAGATACTTCACTGTGAAGGAAATGGAGTGTGCCTGATCAACCCGCTGAATCGCCACAGGGCCTTCAGCAATTTTCACATTGGCTACATCTTTCAGTTTCACATACGTATCGAGCGGCGTTTTCAGTTCAAGCTCTTTCAATTTATCTACACCGTTGCGGAAGCTTTCATCGTAACTGACATTCACGCCAATTACTTCTCCTGTTTTCCAAACAATCTGTGTAGCGAAAACCCCGCGTGTCACGTCACTGACGGTCTGCGCAATTTGATATGGCGCCAATCCCGCATCCGACGCTTTCTGACGGTCTACTTCCACTTTCACTTCTTCAACTGTATCAACTAAGTCATTTTTGACTTCTGTAACGGAGTCCATCTTCCGCAGTTCAGCATCAAGCTTAGTGACGGCTTCATCCAAACGCGCTTCATCGGTATCATGCAGCGAGAAGTTCAGCGTGTTCGGGCTGGACCCTGCCGCCGTCTGCATATTGAAGCTGACGTCTGCATCTTCTCCAATTTCATCCAATACTTTAGGCTGCACTTTGTCGACAAATTCGAAGACAGAACGATCACGTTCATCAAGCGGCACTAATTTGACGGAAATCTCGGCCATATTACCTTCCGAACCGCCCTGCGCCATGCTTTGCTGTGTGCCTCCCACTAAGCTGACATACACTTCCACATCTTTTTCTTTCTTGATTTTATCCTCAATGCGTTTTACAACGTCATTTGTCGAATCAAGAGAAGAACCGTTCGGCAATTTTACATTAATACTGAAGAATCCTTCATCTGTTGCTGGCAGGAATTCAGTACCAACTTTGAATAGACCGAATCCGCTTGCTCCCAGCAGCACAGTCGTTAAAACCAGGACAACAATTCGGTGTGCAAGCGCCCACTTGACTGTCGTTTCAAATGTCTGCCATTTTTTCGAACGGCGTTTTCTGGCATCAAGGTTTTTATTCGGCGTTTTCAGCATACGGCTCGCAAGCATCGGTACAACTGTCAATGCCACAACTAATGAAGCCGCTAAACTGAATGAAATCGTCAAAGCGAATTCAGTAAATATCTGCCCAATTAATCCACTGATGAATATAACCGGTACAAATACAGCGAGAGTTGTCAGTGTGGAAGCGGTAATCGCGCCTCCCACTTCTTTCGAGCCTTCATTCGCGGCAACTTTCGGATCTTTGCCCATGGCTAGATGCCGTTCAATATTTTCTATTACGACAATGGCGTTATCGACAAGCATCCCGATTCCAAGCGCCAGCGCACCGAGCGTCATGATATTCAGCGAGAAGTTCGCAAAATACATCAGAACGAATGTGACGATGACAGAATAAGGAATGGCTACACCGATAATTATCGGGCTTTTGATTCCGCGCAAAAATAAGAACAGCACTAGCATTGCGAACACACCGCCGAGAATCAGTGACTGTCCGATATTTCCGATTGCCAGCTTTACATAGTCTCCCTGGTCAAAAAGTATATTGGAATCAATGCTCTTATAGGCATCCTTTTTCAATAAATCATCCAAGGATTTTTTAAATTCTTTTGAAACAGTTGCCGTGTTGGCGCCTGATTCTTGCAACACTGACATTAGAACGGCCTGTTCATCATTGGCCCGTGTTTCTGTCTGCGCTTTCGGTTCAAGCATAGCTACGTCTGCCACATCTGAAACTTTTATTTTTGCTCCGGTAAATGGATTCGCGCCAAGCTGAATGTCACGGATATCCGAAATGCTCTGCAGGGAGCTGATAATTCTAGTTGTTAATGTTCGGCCGTCATTGGTGTCAATCGGATCACCTGGCATCGATACATTGCTTGCCTGGATCATTTGTACAACTTCCGATTGTCCAAGACCATGTTCTTTCAATTTATCAGGATCTAAAATCACCTGTACGTCTTCAATGATTTTTCCTGAGACGTTAACACTGGCGACACCGTCAATGCGGCGCAGTTCTTTCTCCAAGTCCTCAGCGATACTTCTGATATCCGCTTTGGCATCATCTGTACGCAGTGACAGTTGAATAACCGGGAATTGAGAAGGGTCAAACTTCATGAAGCGGGGTTTATTTGCCCCGTCTGGAACCTGTACCTGATCGATTCGCTGCAGAATATCCATCTGCACATCGTCAATTGAGGAAGACCAGTCAAATTGCAGGAAAATTAAGTTGGCGCCTTCCTGCGACGAAGACTGCATCGATTTCAAACCAGGAGCGGTAGATAAACTTTCTTCCAGTGGTTTGGTGATTTTCTCACTTACTTCTGTCGGAGAGGCACCGGGATAATTGGTGACAACTACTGCGACCGGCGGGTTCAAATCAGGTATGAGCGTCATCGGAATTTTGAAGAACGAGACGGCTCCCAAAATGATGACTAAAAACATCGTGACTAATGTAAATACAGGGCGTTTTATTGAAAAGCTGCTAATCTTCATACATCTATTCCTCTCTGTCACTTTTGAAAAGTTTATACCTTCCTACCATACCATTTGTCACTATTACTTTCATCATGGGAACTAGGAGAAATCAAATCAAATTACAACAATTGAAAATTCTTTGACTGCTGTATTGTGCTAACTTAAAAACTTATATTATGCAGTGTGAAGAGCGGGTGAGTGTAGAGAGACCGTTTCCCTGCGTTCCAGGCGGACGCGTTCCGGAGGGCCCGCGGTAAGCCAACTTGGTCGCTTAGCTCCCGCAAGTTGTCTTACCTGTCGGGCTGATCCTCCCGGAGTCGCCGCCTTCCACTCCGGTACACTGGCTGGTGTTTTAAGACTTTTTGTGAGAGCAGGCAGTATGGGCACACTATTTGGAGCAATTACAATGGGGAAGATTTTTCATGCAATACTTATCATCCTGCAAAGGCAAAAGTTCTTGTGATCAATGCGTTTGCAAAATCAAGAGACGAAAAGACGCCAATTATACTCTCACACTGTAAAAAGGTAACAAGATGTCCATTCCCCACACCAGCGAAGGCGCAACTGCGGGGTCGGCCGTTGCTGTGTGACAACTGGCGTGATCTTTGCCAGCTGGCTCACAGCGTAAGGCAATCCCCCAGCGCCGCAGCGGGTTTAAACTGCAAACTCACACTTCGTTCAAACCTCCCGCAAGGTCGCGCAACGAAACCACACCAATTAAATCCACTACATACCGGAAAACTACATGTCCTGCATTCCACATACCAGCATAGGCGCTACTGCGGAGCGGCTATGAGCGCGGAGGCGGGTTCAATGATCACGGCGGGCTGTAGTATGATCACACGGCCGAGTCGAATGATCACGCGGCCGGTTTGTATGAGCGGCTGGAGCCGGACTATGAGCGCTTCAGCGGATACAATGATCATCCGCGAAACTTCTCTGGCAATCCCCCAGCGCCGAAGCGGGTTTAAACTGCAAACTCACACTTCATTCAAACCGCTAGCAAAGTCGGGCAGCGGAACCGCACAATGCAGCCATTTTAACAAACGACCCGGTTGGATATTAACGAATCCTACCGGGTCTGCTGGCAATATATTTAAAGCTGATTATACAATTTAATGTCCGGGAATTTATCCTGGAACCAGCGCATCGCAAAATCATTTTCGAAAAGGAATACTTTTCGGTCGTAACGGTCTTTGACCAGCAAAGCACGCTGGCCGGCCATGGATTCTTTAACCTCTTCCTCGTTCTCGATCCAGCGTGCTACTTTTGAGCCCATTGTCTCCATCTGTACATCCACATGATATTCCGCTCTCATGCGATGTTCAAACACTTCAAATTGAAGCTGTCCGACTGCACCTAGAATTACTTCTTCCGTGTGCAGCGTTTTGTAATACTGAATCGCACCTTCCTGCACGAGCTGCAGAATCCCTTTATGGAACTGCTTGGATTTCATGACGTTCTTCGCCGAGACTCTGACAAACAGTTCCGGTGTAAACTGAGGCAGTGCTTCAAATTGGAAGTTGGCTTTTCCGCCGATTACGGTATCGCCGATCTGGTAGTTTCCTGTATCATACAGACCGATGATGTCACCCGCCACTGCTTCATTGACAGTTTCACGGTCATCCGCCAAAAACTGTGTCGTCTGAGACAGCTTGAAGTTTTTAGACAGTCTCGGCACAGTAACCGTCATACCTCTGTCAAAATGTCCGGAAACGATTCGCACAAATGCAATCCGGTCACGGTGTGCAGGGTTCATATTCGCCTGGATCTTAAAGATAAAACCTGAGAACACTTCGGATTCCGGTTCAACATCTTCCCCCTCACGTGTTTTTCTGGGCTGCGGCGTCGGAGCAAACTGCAGGAATGTCTCAAGAAACGTCTGAACACCGAAGTTAGTTAATGCACTTCCGAAAAATACAGGTGTTAATTCACCTACTGCTATGCGTTCTTCATCAAAATCATTTCCGGCTTCGTTTAACAGCATAACGTCTTCAAGAGCCTGCTTATAATAAGAAGTCTCAGTCATCGGATGCTCAACAGCAAGCCCGCCGTCTTCAGTGATCGGCAGAAATCTTTCCTCAGCATCAGGACGCGCCAGCTCGACACGCTGATTAAAGCGGTCATAAATACCGAGAAATTCTTTCCCCATCCCGATCGGCCAGTTCATTGCATAGGACTGGATGCCGAGTACTTCTTCCAATTCCTCCATCAATTCAAGCGGTTCTTTACCTTGACGGTCCATTTTATTGATGAAAGTAAAAATCGGAATACCGCGCATCCGGCAGACTTTAAACAGTTTAATCGTCTGTGGTTCGATACCTTTTGCAGAATCCACCATCATGACTGCCGCATCTACCGCCATCAGTGTACGATACGTATCTTCACTGAAGTCTTCGTGGCCGGGTGTATCCAAAATATTGACGCGCTTTCCATCATAATCAAACTGCAAAACAGAAGACGTAACCGAAATTCCGCGCTGCTTCTCGATTTCCATCCAGTCCGAAGTCGCAAATTTACCGGATTTCTTACCTTTTACTGTTCCGGCATCACGAATCGCACCGCCAAAATATAAAAGTTTTTCTGTAATAGTTGTTTTACCGGCATCCGGGTGCGAAATGATCGCAAAGGTGCGCCGTGAATTTATTTCATCTTGAATCTTATTTTCCATCGTGGGAACTCTCCTTTATGTTTACGTTTTCTATCATAGAGAGTATACTGCGGCAAATCAATGTTTTTTCACTGATTTGCCAAAAAAATCAATACGCCCTTACCTTATGAATTAACGGAAGTTCCGCCGAATTTTTTACGCGCTTCATCCAATGCAATATCCGCGTCGGAATGAGGATATTTCGTATGGCCGATAATCTGATAGTCTTCATGCCCTTTTCCTGCAAAAATAATGATATCCCCTTCATTTGCCATCTCAATTGTGTGGCGCACCGCTTCTTCCCTGTCACCGATGCACGCATATTGATCATGCGGCATACTCGCACTTAATTCGGAAACAATCGATTCATACGGCTCATCGCGTGGATCATCAGTCGTGAAGACTACATAATCAGCCGCCGCAGCTTTTTCTCCCATTATAGGGCGCTTCAGACGGTCGCGGTTTCCGCCCGTGCCAATTAAAAACAGCAGGCGTTTGCCATCTTTTTTCAATGGTTCCACCGTCGCAATCGCTTTTTCAATCGCATCGGGTGAATGAGCATAATCAATGAAAATGGTCAGCGGCAAAGAGGTTTCGACTTTCTCTAAACGTCCCTTCACTGTGGAGATGCCAGCGAGCAGAGGCAATATTTCCTCACACGTCATTCCCTTCGCATAAAGAGCTGCCACAGCAGCCAGCGCATTATAGACATTAAACTCGCCGATTAACGGCATTGTCACAGGGTATGTACCGTCCGGCGCAAGCAACACGAACTCTGTACGGTCAGAGAACATGTTGATAGAGGTTGCCTGAAATGCCGCCTTGACACGAATTCCATACGTCAAAACAGGAAAAGAAGTCACTTCCGTCATTTTGCTGCTCCACGGATCGTCCGCATTAACAACAGCAAACTTCTGCTGATCAAGCTGCTGACCGAGCTGCGCGAACAACAAAGCTTTTGCGGCACTGTAATTCTCCATCGTTTTATGATAATCCAAATGATCATGCGTTAAGTTTGTAAAAACGGCAATATCAAATTCTGTTCCCGCCAGTCTTCCTTCAATCAAACCGTGAGAAGATACTTCCATTGTCATGGACTTACAGCCTTCATTCGCAGCCTGTGCAATCATTTGCTGTGTTGTTAACACGTCAGTTGTTGTATTTTCCGTTTCATACAGAATATCATTTAATTTGAAACCGATCGTGCCGGACACCGCGGTTTCCTCTCCGGACTGCCGCAGCATATCATGAATAATATTCCCGACACTGGTCTTGCCGTTCGTACCGGTTACGCCGATCATTTTCATTTGTTTCGAAGGATAGCCGTAAAACTTGGACGCTAGAAGCTGAATGGCTTTTGACGAATCTTCTACATAAACGACAGCTGTCCGCTCCTCATCTACCGTAATCGGTTCGCTCGCGATAATCAGGCGGGCTCCGCTCAATAATGCATTCTTGACAAATTGGTGGCCGTTCACCGTATAGCCTTTCAAGCAGACAAACGCCCCTCCGTCCTGCACCGCACGCGAGTCCACCGCCAAGTCTGTCACTGTTTCCGGGACAGTTCCTATAATCGTTTTAACAGGCAGGACGGATAAAAGTTCAATCGTATTCATATAGTTTCCTCCAATAGATTGTTAGATAAACGTGATAACTACAAAAAATAAATGTATTTTAGCTTCAAATGAAGTAAAATATATATAACCAATTTTTATCATCTTTGCTGTTTACATGTAAAAGTTTTTCATAAGATGAATTTTTGATTATATTTCGGGAGGTATAGAAAAATGCCTGCACAGTATATCAACGAACCTCGTTATTATAACTATTTTGACCTTTTTTTCAAACAATCACAAGATGCTATTTCTGTTTTTGATTTGGACAACCGGGTGATAACAGGAAATCCTGCTTTCGAAAAGCTGTACGGCTGGACATTAGAGGAATGCGTCGGTAAAAAAATACAATTTTATCCCGAATCTGAATTAGAAAAAGTTAGACAGCGATGCGAATTATTAAAACAAGGTGAATCCTTCACTGATGAACAAGTTATAGAACAGCGGAAGGACGGAACAATCTTTCAGGCAGAAATCAGCATGACGCCGATTTTCAATGAACAGGATGAAGTGATGGCATTTTCCTATGTCACTCGCGATATTACGTCTCGACTTCAGCTGGAGCAGAATAAATTAGAAATCGAAAGACTGCAGACAATGAGTATGATTGCAGCTGTCGTGGCACATGAGGTCCGCAATCCGATGACAGCGATTACCGGTTTCATTCAAATGATGAATCAGGACTCAACGAATCCTTACACATCTTTCACTCAAATTATGGAAATGGAGATCAAGCGAGTAAACCAAATCGTGTCAGATTTTCTAATCTTGTCAGAACCGACTCTTCACAAGCAGACCTATTTCTCTATAACAAATACGCTCAGAACAACGATAGAAGAATTTCAAAAAGAATTTGAGCTGCGCCATATCGCGCAGACCATTTCATTACCGGAACGAGACCTTTCATTTTATGGCAATGAATCTGCAATAAAGCAAGTTTTCTCTAATGTCTTATCCAATAGCTGTGATGCAATTGAGCAGGAGGGTACTATCGATCTTTCGCTGCATGTACGCGAGGATACAATTTCCATACGCATCCAGGACGACGGCAAAGGAATGGACAAAGAAACCCTTGAAAATATTTTCCAGCCGTTTTTCTCCACAAAAGAAGAAGGCACAGGACTCGGAATGATCATTTCTAAAAAGATTATTGTTGATCATAAAGGCACTCTGGAGGTCGACAGTCTCCAGAGTACGGGAACCACCGTTACGATTACACTGCCGTTATCGGATCACGCGCTTCACTAAAGACAATTTTCCTTTATATGGCGGATAGCCGATCGGCAGCGTCACGGAAGTACTTTTCTTCATCATAGATTTTGAATGAGTAAACGTATCAAAACTTGCTTTTCCGTGGTACTGATTCATACCGGACGGACCGACGCCTCCAAACGGCAGATGAATATTGCCGACATGTGAAATCGTATCGTTTATACACCCTCCGCCGAACGGCAGTGCCTCGATGAAGTGATCGGCGGCATTGTCGTTTTCTGTGAAGAAATAAGCAGCAAGCGGCTTTGGCTGCATGCTGATCTGCTGAATTGCTGCTCCCAGATCATCGTAAGGGATAAGCGGGAGAATGGGTCCGAAAATTTCTTCCTGCATACTCGCCCGGTCCCAACCGGATATACCCAAAATCGTCGGCTCGATATACAAATCTTCCGCATCTGTGCGCCCGCCTTCTAAGATATAAGACTGATCTTCCTCCAGAATGTTTGCCAGTCGGTGAAAATGGCGTTCATTGACGATACGACCATAGTCTGCGCTGTTTTGTGCATTTTTACCGTAAAATCTTTTAATCGCCTTCTTCATTTCTTCCAGCAGCTGATTGTAGATGGAAGTGTCTGCAAGAACATAATCAGGCGCAACACACGTCTGTCCATTATTCAGGAATTTTCCCCAGACGATTTTTTCTGCCGCTTTCTTAATATCAGCGGTATGATCGACCACCGCCGGGCTCTTCCCCCCCAGTTCAAGCGTTAAAGGCGTCAGACGCTCCGCACAGGCCTTCATGACGATTTTACCGACATTTGCACTGCCTGTGAAAAACACATAGTCAAATGGCGCTTGCAGCAATAGCTGTGTTTCTTCTTTTCTGCCCTGCACCAGGTGAATATAGTCAGATGGGAACGTATCCGTGATCAACTTTTCCACAGCTTCAGACGTATGCGGTGTATCTTCAGATGGTTTCAATACGGTACAGTTCCCTGCTGCAATGGAACCGATCAACGGATCAATCAGCAGCTGAAACGGATAATTGAAAGGCGCAATTACCAGAACACTCCCGTAAGGCTCCTTCACAATAAAACTGGTAGCAGGCTGCAGATGAATCGGCGTTTTTGCTTTTTCAGGCGCCATCCATTCTTCTAGTTGATTCATAGTATGGGTAATACTCGATAACACAAATCCGATTTCTGTCACATATGCTTCAAAAGAAGGCTTTCGCAAATCTTTATGCAATGCCTCCATCAGCTTCTTTTCATTACGCTGAATCGCATCGTATAAATTCTGCAACATCATTTTTCGAAAAGATATACTGCGTGTCACACCCGAAACATAATACGCTTTCTGTTTGCTCATGATGATATCCAAGTACTCTTTTGTCATGCACACATCATCCACGCTCCTCATTTTCGTACTTCCTTCATTCTAACATGTTGGCCAAAAGAAAAAACTCCGAACGATGTAAAATGTCCGGAGTTCTTTGTCAGCGGTCTTCATGAAAACGTGTGCTTGACAGTTTAATTGATGAGCAGGTTGAGATTTATTGTGATTGCGAAATTTAGCGTGAGTGAGAGGAGACCGTTTCCCTGCGTTTCAGACGGACGCTTTCGGGAGGGCCCTCGGTGAGCCAACTGGTCGCTTCGCTCCCTTTAGTTGTCTCATCCTATCGGGCTGATCCTCCCCGAGTCGCCGTCTTCCACTCCGGTACACTAGGCTGGTTTTTCAGGACTTTTTATGTGAGTAGCAGTATGAGCATGTTATTTGAGACTATTATAAAAGGTATGATTTTCATGCGATTCTTTTTAATCTGCAATGACTTAGATTCTTATCATTGCATTTGCAATGTCGAGCAACAAAAACACACCAACTAACTCGCACTCCGTAAAAAGGCAGCATGATGTTCATACTTCAAATCAGCGAAGGCGCAACTGCGGGGTCGGCCGTTGCCATGAGACTGCTGGCGCGTTCTTCGCCAGTAGGCTCATGGCGTAAGGCAATCCCCCAGCGCCGGAGCAGGGCTAAACCGCAAACTCATACCTCATTCAAACTACATAAAAAGTCGTGCATCGTCACCACGCCACTAAATCCACACACTGCTGCACGTGACGGGTTGCCAAGCACAGATTTTAGCGCAGATGTTTTGTTATCATTTGCTTCTCATCAAGCGTAAAGAATTTAATACAACAATCACCGTAGCGCCCATATCAGCCATTACCGCCATCCACAATGTCAGCCATCCGGGGATGATCAGCAATAAAGCGATTACTTTTAAACCGAGTGCTATTGAGATATTCTGCAGAATGACTTGCCTTGTGCGCTTGCTGAGTTCAATCGTGTACGGCAGTTTTTCCAGATCATCCGCCATCAATGCGATATCTGCCGTCTCGAGTGCTGTATCTGTTCCTGCACCGCCCATGGCGATTCCGATATTCGCACTCGCCAAAGCAGGTGCATCATTGACTCCGTCTCCCACCATTGCCACTTTGCCGTATTGCCCAAGTGAGTGAATCATCGCTACCTTATCTTCCGGCATCAATTCTGCTTTCACTTCAGACAGCCCTAATTGTCTGCCGATTGCGGCAGCAGTGGACTGATTATCGCCTGTCAGCATGACGGTTTTTTCAATCCCCATATGATGCAGCTTTTCAATGATTGACAGACTGCTTTTGCGGACCTGATCCGCCACAGCAATCATGCCGTCAAGACCTGTTTCCGACCAGACCATCATGACCGTCTTGCCTTGCTGCTGCAGCTCAAGTATCTGTTGTTCATAAACTGATTCCATTTCATTCAGCTCTTTGAACAGATTTGGACTGCCGACATAGACCAGCCTGCCGTCCAGATCTGCTTTTGCGCCTTTGCCCGTAATCGACTGGAAGTTTTCTGCTTCTGTCAGGCGGTTCGGCAACTTTTCCGCTGCACGCATAATGGATGTGGCAAGCGGATGCTGAGAAAACTTTTCGATAGAAGCTGCCTGCAACAGCAGTTCCTCTTCTGTCAATGAAGAAACCGATACAATATCCGTCACTTCGGGGCGTCCTTCTGTCAAAGTCCCTGTCTTATCAAATGCGATGACTGTAATCTGTCCCGTTTCCTCCAGATGAATACCGCCTTTAATCAGCACACCGTTGCGCGCCGCATTCCCTATCGCTGTGACAATGGCGATAGGAGTCGAGATGACCAGCGCACATGGGCAGCCGACTACCAAAACGACAAGGCCTTTATAGAACCATTCGCTCCATAAACCGCCCATTGCCAGCGGCGGAATAATCATAATCAATAAAGAAATCACCAGGATAGCCGGAGTATAATATTTTGCAAAGCGATCGACAAACTGCTGTGTCGGTGCTTTTTCCGCCTGTGCCTCTTCCACCAAATGAATGATTTTTGCAATCGTCGTATCTTCCGCGAGCTTCGTCACTCGCACTTGCAGCGACCCCTCTTCATTGAGCGTGCCGGCGAAAACTTCATTACCGGGCACTTTATGCACCGGCACGGATTCTCCGGTGATAGCCGCCTGATTAACAGATGAATCTCCTTGTATCACTTCGCCGTCCATCGCAATCTTTTGACCCGGTTTAATCAGAATCACATCATTGATTTGAAGATTTTCTACTTCCACTTCAAATTCCTTGCCGTTTCGCAGCACGGTGGCTGTGGAAGGAGCAATTTCAATAAGTGAGCTGATGGAACTTCTCGCTTTATCAATGGAATAGCTTTCTAGTGCCTCACTGACTGAAAACAGGAATACGACAACGGCTCCTTCTGCCCAGTCACCAATTAAAGCCGCCCCGATAACCGCAATCGTCATCAATGTTGACATGTCAAACTCTAACTTAGTGAGGTTCAGCAGCCCTTCTTTTAACAGACTATAGCCGCCGATTAGAATCGCCAGCGCAAAAAGTCCGATTGACAGCCACGTATTCCCTCCATTGACTGAAGAAACAGCATATCCTGCCACCAGCAGAACAAGCGCGGCAATCGTCGTCTGATTTTCACGCTTCTGCCAAAACGGCACATGCTGTTTAATAATCCGCTGTTTTTCAGGGAATACTTTAATACCATCAAATGCGCCCGCTTCTTCCAACTGCGAAATCGAAGCATCTCCGGCAACAGTCAGTTTGGATGCTCCAAAATTAAGCTGCACATCTTCCACTGAAACGATCTGCCGAATATTCTTTTCAAATTTCGCCGCACAGCTTGTGCATGATAAATTTTGCAGACGATATACGTTTTTCTCAGTAGCCATTCAACCAGCCCCTCCATCCATGCTCAGTTACAAAGAACATTCAATCACTCGTTTGATTGATTACTTTCAGTATATTCAATCCAATTATTATTGTCAATCAGGTTAATCAAATGATTATTTGAATAACGCGATAAAAAAAAGTCCTCGCAGGCATAGATCTTCTGCGAGGACTGCAATGTGAAATATTTATTTTGATCGAGTGATAAACATCGCCGGGACTGCCGCTTCAAATCGAACTAATTCACCAGTCCGCGGGTGCAGGAAGGACAATGCCGTCGCATGAAGACCTAATCTTCGCAGCGGATTACTCGTTGATCCGTATTTCTTATCGCCCAACACAGGGTGACCTATTTCTTCCATATGCACGCGAATTTGATTTTTCCGTCCTGTCTCAAGCAAAACTTCCAGCAATGAACACTCTTTATTAGCCTGAATTCTTTTATAATGAGTGATTGCGCGCTGTCCGCCATTATCATACTGGCTCGAATAGACTTTGAACGCACTGTTTTCAGTTAACCAGGAATCGATTGTGCCTGAAGCACTCCTCACTTTGCCTTGTACCAGCGCGGTATACATCCGCTCCTTTACTGACTCATTCCAAGAATTTTGCAGCGTTTGCTGAGCTTTTTCATTCTTGGCAAACATCATCACGCCTGATGTGTCTTTATCCAGTCTGTGCACCACAAAAATCCTGTTTTCAGGATGAATTCTACGTACATATTCCGTTACCTGCCGATATGCGGTCATCTCCTGTTCTCTTGTATTAGAAGCAACAGAAAGCATTCCCGCCTCCTTATTGATCACGATGATATCGTCATCTTCATGCAGAATGGATACGCCTGCTAATTTGGACACGTTGAGAGCGGCTTTATTACTTTGTATTTCAACCTTCTGGCCCGGCTGTAAAGAATGATTGTGCTGTGTTACTGTTTGGCCGTCCACCATGACCTGACCGCGCGTCAAAACGGATTTAACAGAATTCCGGCTGCTTTTTGACATAACTTGCAGTAAAAACGGCAGCAGCTCGGCCTGTTCCTGAACAGTGTATTCCGTTGTGTTAGATTTTTGTTGTTTTCTTTTCATAAAATTAACCTCCGACGTGGAAATGTTTTATACATTTTTTAATTAAGGCTCTTTACCAATACATGTGGTTGACATTCTATTACCTGAGCAGTTTGAGATTTGACTGTAATTGTAGAGTATATGGTAAGTGGGAAGTGACCGTTTCCCTGCGTTCCAGGCGGACGCGTGTCCTGCGGGCCCTCGGTGAGCCAAGCGAACAGCTAAGGGTTCGCTTTGCCTTAATTTCTGCGTTCTTTGCAGAAATTAAGGCAGTGATGCACGCTTTTCGCCAGTAGGCTCATAGCGTAAGGCAATCCCCCGGCGCCGAAGCAGGTCTAAACTGCAAACTCACACTTCATTCAAACTTCCTGCAAAGTCGAGCAACGAAACCCCTAATTAGTCGAGAACCGTTTTTTGTGCAGATTTTATTTTGAGGAACAATAATTTTTTCATTATAATATAGAAAAGAGACCCCTAGGCATCCGGCCTAATAGGGTCTCTTATTGTTAAAAACCGTTGTTCCGACGGTAATTAACTTAGGTTTGGCACCTATGATTCCTACTGGGCTCGAACCAGCGACCTCCACCCTGTCAAGGTGGCGCTCTCCCAGCTGAGCTAAGGAATCGAATTGAACTGCTATGTGCATACTGTGATAAACAAGTCATCTTGTATAAGCACAAATACTATAATAGCATCTTCTTCATTCATTGTAAATAGACAAATTAAAAATCGGTAATTTCCCTGATCTGCGCAGAAAAATTACCGACTTTCATATACCACTTTTACATTTGCCAGTTGAAACACTCCTTTTCGCTTACTGCATATGTGTTACAGATTCTTCTGACTGCGCCTGCTCAAAATACAAAAATTCTTCATGATCCAACTCGCTGATTCGTTCTTTATTAATCCCGTGTGCTAAATGACCTTCAAATAAATTTTCAAACCAGATGTCTTGATTCTCCATAGTTGATACACTCCTTTTTTAAAAAGCTTTTTTTCATTGGCGGTATGTAGTTCAGTATTTGTTATCGTTTTGCTTATATATAGTATAGACAGAATCAGCTTGGGCAAAACTGCGTAATTAGTCCAAAATGAATTTAGTTAATTATAGACCTTCGGCTTGTTGACTTTCATACATTATTATGTTTGATTTCATTCGTTTCCACTTTACAGCTGACATAACTAGACTAGCAAGCTATCTTACGTATTAACGTAAATAGTTCAATACTCACAAATTAATTTATGCGCTTATTTATTTATTCAGATACTTCGTATTTCAATTGATAAAAAAACTTGTCTGCTCAACTTTTCAGTTAATCAGACAAGTTTTTTATGTTAGTCCGTTACCATATTGGACGGGTTTTGTTTTTTATGACTAATAAACTGCCATGCCATCAAGATAGCGAATAGCACTAAACCAATAATATCTGTTAAGGTTTCTGGATAAATCAACAGCATCCCAGTACCTACTGTCACGATTCGCATGATCAAGTTTAATTTAAGATACCAAAAACCAATCATCCCGGCTCCAATCGCCACCATTCCCACAATCGCTGTAAAGGTCACCCATACAATTTCCGTAACACTCGAATCCAGCATCAGCATCGCGGGATTAAATACGAACATATACGGAATGATAAAGGCGGCAATTGCCAGTTTCGCAGATGTCACACCTGTCTTGATCGGATCTCCGCCCGAAATCCCAGACGCTGCAAATGCGGCAAGTGCCACCGGCGGCGTGATATCGGCAATGATACCGAAATAGAACACGAATAAGTGTGCAGAGACAGCCACCACGATTGGCACAGTTGCGCCAGGCGGCATATCAAGCATCAGCAGGGTAATAATTGCCGGTGCTGCAATTGTAGACGTAATAACATAGTTTGCAGTTGTAGGCGATCCCATTCCTAAAATGATCGCAGCTAACATCGTAAAGAATAACGTCAGGAATATATTACCGCCGGCAGCTGAAATCAAACCGGTTGCCAGACTTAATCCCAACCCTGTTTTCACGACAACTCCAACAATGATCCCCGCACAAGCAGTCGCAGCTGCGACAGCCAATGCTGTTCGTGCCCCGTCAACAAGCGCCTGAATCATATCACGAATTCCAATTCTCGTTTCTTTACTGATTGAACTGACAACAATCGTCAAAACGATACCTAATAACGCCGCTTTCATCGTAGGTATACCTGCTAATAAAAACACGATAATCCCTAGAATCGGAAGCAGCAGATATATTTTCTTCAGCGTTTCTTTCTTATTTGGAATCTGGGAAGCATCCATTCCCGCCAATCCAACACGTTTCGCTTCAAAGTGCGTCATAATCCAAATTCCTGTAAAGTACAATAACGCCGGGATCGCTGCTGCTTTCGCAATTTCCCAGTATGTTACTCCGCCAATGAACTCAACCATCAGGAATGCTGCTGCCCCCATGATCGGCGGCATAATCTGTCCGCCTGTCGAAGCTGCCGCTTCAACTCCGCCGGCAAATTCTTTGCGGTAACCAAGCTTTTTCATCATTGGAATCGTGTAAGAACCGGACCCGACAACGTTCGCTACAGAACTACCCGAAATCGTTCCTTGCAGGGCACTGGAGAAGATGGCAACTTTTGCAGGTCCCCCGGTCAGACGGCCGGCTAACACAACCGCCAAATCATTGAAATAGTTCCCTACTCCCGTCTTCACCAAGAAGGCCCCAAACAACAGGAATACGAAAATGAAGGTCGCGGATACACTGATCGGTGTACCGAGGATTCCGTCTGTTGTAAAGAACATTAATTGGACCAGGTTTTCTACACTTTGTCCTCGGTGGGCTAGGAACCCTGGGAAGTACGGACCGAAGAAAGCATAGATCAAGAATGCAACGGAAATTATCGTGATTGGCAGACCTACAGCACGTCTTGCTGCTTCCAGTGTCAATAGTATTGCCAGTATACCTATAATCAAATCAATATCGGACACCCGCCCGACACGGTAAACTAGATCATCCATAAATAAAGGCCAGTATAAGCCCACAACAATAGCGAGCAATGATAAAATAATATCGTAAAACGGCACTTTATCACGGCGTATACCAATTTTCTTTCTCGCAGGGAACAATAAAAAGATTAGCGACAACGCAAATCCCAAGTGAATGGAACGTTGGATTTGCGCAGTAAATGGTTTACCGATCGCTGTGTATAACTGAAAAATAGAAAATGCCAGTAAGCCAAAAAACACTATTTTGCTTAAAATTCCTTTTAAATCTCGTGTATTGGATTCAGGATCATATTTTTGAAGAATTTCCAGCTGTTCCTGTTCTGAAAGCGTACTCATCTCTTCATCAGACATTTTCGAAATTTCTTCTTCCCTATCCTTGTTTCTCGCCATCTATTCTGACTCCTCTCAACCACTCAAAATTCGATACTTTTGTTACATGAAAATCATAGGATTGACCTTTTTGAAGATGATCCTTTAAGTGATAATCCCTCTGTTCGTAGCGTAAAGACAAGTCGGTATTCACTCTGCCTACATACAGAACAAAAGAATCAATCACACGATCTTCGAATGTAAGCGTATAAATACCATCTTCAACCTCTAAAGTTTCGCCTTTTTCTGCGTAACCGGGCAATCCGATGGCTACGTCTTCATACTGCATAAATTCGAAACGGAGCTTCTCATTTTCAGTTATTTTATATTGCTCTTTCACATTGGACAAGTGAATGGAGTGAATATAATTTACTTGGAAATGGCGGTCTGTATGTAATGAAAGAAAGTAAGATGTCGGTTTTTCGCTCCGTACTTCTTCAAGTACAATTACTTCTTTAAATGGATAAAACAAAAAAATCAACCCGGCACCAACCGGCAGGGCCGCCAGCAGAAGAATGTTTTTCAGAGATTTCATCCGCTTATCCCTTCCTATTTTCACAATTAAGAATGAAGAAGGGGACGGACAAAGCATTTTGCTTTACCGTCCCTGTCCCTCATCTCAAACACCTGATACGTTCGCTTATTTTACTTCATCAAAGTACTTCTGTGCGCCCGGGTGTACTGGAATACCAATACCGTCCAAACCGTTTTCCGCTTTGATCAAAGCGCCTTTAGCGTGCTGGATCTTAGAAGCATTCTCATAGATTGCTTTTGTGATCTGGTAGCCAAGCTCTTCAGAAATATCATTTTGCATGACAAGCATTGCACCTACAGAAACTGCAGGAGTATCTTCCGTTGAACCGTAAGTTCCGGACGGGATAACTTCTTTTGCATAGTATGGATATTTTTCGATTAACTCGTCTGCTTTTGCATCTTCAACTGGTACGATGAATACTTCAGCAACTGCGTTCAAACCTTCAACCGCACCTGTTGGCGTACCTGCAGTGATGAATGCAGCGTCGATCTGGCCAGCCTGCAGACTTTCCTGTGACTCACCGAAGTCCAGGTTCTGAGGCTTAATGTCGTCCATTGAAAGACCGTGGATTTCAAGTAATTGCTCAGCGTTCGCGTAAGTACCTGAACCTGGAGCTCCTACAGAAACACTTTTACCTTTTAAATCTTCAAATGTTGTGATGTTGTTCTTCTTCAATGTAACCAATTGAACAGTCTCAGGATATAAGTTACCGACTGCAGATACTTCGTCGATTACTTCTCCATCAAACATCATTTCACCTTTTGAAGCATAATACGCGATATCAGTCTGAACGAACGCGATTTGAGCGTCGCCGTCTTTAAGCGCTGTCATGTTTGCAGCTGATGCCTGAGAAACTTCAGCTGTTGTTTTGATGCCTGTTTCTTCTCCGATAAATTCAGCAAATGAACCGCCTAATGGATAATAAGTTCCTTGTGTTCCGCCTGTTAACAAGCTCAGGAATTTGTATTCTTGTTCGGTCTTGCCTTCATCTTTGTTTCCATCTCCAGCACTCGTGTCCTTGTCTCCGTCAGCTGCTTTGTCGGTACCGCAAGCTGCTAAAACAAGAAGAGCAAGCATAGAAACCAGTGCCAAAAGGCGAATAGATTTTTTCTTCATGTCACAATCTCCCCTTTTTTCTAGTAGTCGTCATAGACAAATTCATTCTACCATGAAAGCGCTTCAGAATGTCAATATATTTCATAATTTCATAGTTAATAAGTTCGACTTCCTTGCAGTTGTCCTTTCGAGGCGCAGTGTAATAAATGTCATTCAGTTTTTTCTAAGTATGGATTTAATTAGCGTGGGTTCGGTGCTCGGCTTTGCAGGAAGTTTGAATGAGGTGTGTGTTTGCAGTTTGAACTCACTTCGGTGCTATAGATCGACGTACGCTGTGAGCAGCTGTTGAAGAACTATTATTACTGATGCCTATATAAAAAACGCACAGATCTGCATTGGGCAGCGCCTGTGCGTTCATTTGATTATTGACCGTCACCGTTCCGGACGTCTTCGAAAGTCAGTCCGGCTTCCTGCAAATCGCGGGTTCTGTGCGCAATTCTTGAAGCTGCACACGCTGCTATACTTGCCACCAGATCATCCAGGAATGTGTGGATACCAATTCCTTTTTTCGTATCCAGTTCATTAATGATACCAATTTTATTCTTATCCAGATGACCGAAAGTCGTAACTGCGATAGAGCCGTATGTATAAACCGCTCCCAGCGCAATCGTCTCATCTACTCCGAACAGACCTTCATCCGACTCCACAATTTGCTGCAGCGGGGCAGATAATTGGCCTCTTTCCGCAATTTCGTCCAATTCTACGCCGACCAGAATTGCATGCTGTAATTCCCGCTTGCGCAAAACATTTTCAACCGAATCAATACACTGATCCAAAGACAGCCCTTTATTATAAGGCACCTGCATTTCATAAACGATTTTTGCGATATCCTCAATTTTGACTCCCCGGCGGATCAACGCATCCTTCGCAGCAGCCGTTACGATATCTGAATGAACAATATTTTTACCTGCAACCATATAATATCCCCTCTCTTTCCTGCCAATAACTTTTTTCACTGGCATTTCACTGTTAGTTATCGGTATGATATCTACTTAGTGTACATTATTTCTGGAGGTCGTACAAAATGAACCCTGGCAAGATAGAAGAAATTCGCTTTTACAGCAAGGAACTGCAGGAAGAAATGGAATTGCTGCTGTATTTACCTTCCCGCTACTCCCCTTTATACAAGCATAATGTCATCATCGCATCTGACGGAAAGGATTATTTTCAGCTTGGCCGAATCGGACGTGTCGCAGATGAATTAATGGAGGAGGAATTGATTGAACCGGCTATCATCGTGGGGATTCCTTATAAAACAGTTGCCGAACGCAGACGAATGTATCATCCGGAAGGCGACCGCCACCAAGCTTATATCCGTTTCCTTGCACATGAGTTAATTCAGTATATTGATGAAAGCTATCCAACATACCAAATGGGTGCAGGCCGGATGCTGATCGGTGATTCATTGGCCGCTTCCATTTCTCTGCTGACAGCTGCAAAGTATCCTAATTGTTTCGGCAAAGTTGTGCTGCATTCCCCATTTGTGAATGAACAGATACTCGAAGCAGTAGAATCTATAAAAAATCCGGCAGCCCTGTCCATTTATCATGTAATCGGAAAAGAAGAGACCTACGTCCCGACAACCGCAGACGGCAGACTGGACTTTTTAACTCCGAACCGCGAACTTCACGAGCTGATCGAAAAGAAGGGGTTTCCTTATTTCTATGAGGAACTTGAAGGCGGTCACACATGGAAATCCTGGCAGCCTGACATCCGCCGCGCACTCTTACAAATTAACAGTATCTAGAGTTATTGAAGACAAGTTAGGCTATTTTCTGATATAATGGAATAGATGGACTATAAATGAAACAATTCACGAGGAGGTAATCTTAAATGAAATACGGTATTGTTGCATTTCCTACAAAGAAACTTCAAGACTTGGCAAACGGCTACCGCAAGCGGTACGACCCGCATTACTCACTCATCACACCGCATATGACGCTGAAAGAACCGTTTGAAGCGAATGACGAGGAAATTGAAGAAGTAGCAAAGGCTTTAAAAGAAATTACGATTAAAAACAGTCCTTTTGAGTTAAATGTTACAAAAGTCAGCTCATTCGCTCCGACTACGAATACGATTTACTTCAAGGTTACGCCGAACGATGAGTTGCTTAATTTACACAAAGACTTAAACTCCAATTTCTATCACGCTGAATCCAATTACGCCTTTGTACCGCATGTTACGATTGCACAAAATCTTACTTCAGGCGAGCACGATGATGTCATCAACCAGTTAAAAATGGTTGGTGTCGATTATTCTGAAGTTATCGACCGGATCCATTTACTCTATCAACTGGAGGATGGTTCATGGACAGTGTATGAAACTTTCCGACTGGACCGGGATGCTTGATTTGCTGATTACAGTGAAGATCGTTACAGATGAGCAGGGAAGGCAGGATGCATTCGCTGTCCGCAGAAAAGTTTTCGTGGATGAGCAGGGAGTGCCTTTGCATTTAGAATTGGACGAGTATGATACAGACGCAACACATTTTGTCGTATATGATGAAAAAGATCAACCGATTGGTGCCGGCCGTATGCGGGGTCTCGTCAATGCACATGGCAAGATCGAAAGAATATGCGTACTGCCGGAACACCGCGGCAAACATTTCGGTAATATGATTATGAATACGCTGGAAGAACATGCGAGGGAAAACTCCATGAAAAAACTTCTGCTGAACGCACAATCCTATGCCGTGCCTTTCTATGAAAAACTAGGATATGCCGTGACCTCACCGGAGTTCATGGATGCTGATATCCCCCATCGTGCTATGGAAAAAATTCTGAAATACGACTGAAAAGAAACTAAAATACCCCTGTCAGCAAGCAGCTGACAGGGGTATTTTAGATTTCTCACACATACGCGTTTACGGCTAGACCTTTTCCGACCACTTCAGCAATCTCTGGTGATAATTGAGCTGGATTGGGAGCTATGGGTCCTTTTTTCACTAATGGTCGAGGTACACGACGCTTCATGTTCCGTTCTTCCATTTGTTCTCTACGCTGTCGATCCTCGTCTTCTAATATGTCTTCCCAATAGCTTGATTCTTCATTTTGAAGACGTACCGGACTTACCCGGCCGATATAAGCAAAGTTATGACGTTCATTATTCATTCGTTCGGCGTATTGCTGTGACTGAAACGGCTGGATCGGTAAAATATATCCCATGACGTGCACCTCCTAAGAATGTATTCTTTGTTTATAGTATATCCATTTCATATCGGCCTTAAACCTGTTTTTGAAAATTTAATTAATTGCCGCCGAGCATCTTCGTTATATCGTTCATATTCAGTCCTTTTCCGCTTTGGATGATCGAGTTGACCAATTCATCTTCGACATGCTGCGGTACATCTTTTCTCGCTACCTGCCCCACTTTTTGTACGATCTTTCGTACTTGGTGTTCATCCTTAAAATCAGCAAATTGAATAGCGTTGGCTAAAGCAAATACTTCTTCCATCGGGACGCCTGTCTTGGATTCTATTTTGCGAAAAAATGAATCATTCATTCTCAGAACTCCTCCTTAGATACCGCTTTTGTCCGCGATAATCAGCAGAAATAACTTCTGCCAACGATGATCAGCAAAATAAACAAAACGACAATTAAAACGAATGAAGAACCGCCATACCGTTCTCCACAGCCTCCGCCGCCATAACCTGGACCTTGACCCGGACCGTAAGATGGATAGCAACCAAACATAAAAACCCCTCCTTCCTTCTTCTCTATCGTATGCAGAGAAGTAAGAAATGGAGAGGGCGTTTTGTATTTATACATTTCCTTTTGACGTAAAAAGCAGGGCGCCGATCAAACCAAAAATAATCGCTGCGCTGATACCTGAACTGGTTACTTCAAACATGCCGGTGACTACCCCGATTAAACCATGTTTTTCAGCTTCCGCCAGCGCGCCGTGTGTCAATGCATTGCCAAATGAAGTGATAGGAATAGTTGCACCGGCACCTGCAAAATCAATCAGTGGCTCATACCAGCCAATTCCGTCAAGAATCGATCCCGTGACGACGAGCGTACATAATGTATGGGCAGGAGTGAGTTTCCCCACATCCATCAGCAGCTGTCCAATGACACAAATTAAGCCTCCTACTATAAAAGAGGTAATATAAATGGATATCATTCCGCCACCTCGCCTGCAGTTATTTCTATTGCATGCGCGATGCAAGGAATCGAATCACCTTGCTGATAGGACAACGGGGACAGCAGTGCACCTGTTGCTATCAGAAGTGCCCGCTGATACTCGCCTGCACAGAGCTTTCCATAGACATCGGAAAAGAAAACAGCAGCCGAACAGCCTGATCCGCTGGCACCGGCCATAAATGAAGGGTCTTTTCCATAAAACTCTTCTCCGGCATCCCGGAAGTTTTTCGTATGCGGCAGTCCGGCTTCATTCGCCAGAGCTTTAAAGATTTTGAAACCGTTGCTGCCTAAATCACCTGTAATGATCGTGTCATAGTCGTCAATGGTTTTTCCGTGACCCGTCAAATGACTGGATAATGTAGCCATTGCCGCAGGCGCCATCGCCGATCCCATATTCAAGGGATCCGTCATTCCCATATCTACTACCTTTCCGACTGTTGCACATGTAATTGACGGAAATCCGGGTTTGTTTTTACCGATCAGCACAGCTCCTGCTGCCGTAACCGTCCACTGGGCAGTCGCTCCTTTTTGAGAACCGTACTCCAAAGGGTAGCGAAACTGCCTTTCGATTGCATTATGCTGGCTTGAAGAACCGGCCACTATCCAGTTTGCCTGCTGCGCTTCTGTGAACAGCGCGCCTGTAATCATGGAAGAAACAGACGTAGCACAGGCCGAAAATAATCCTATGTACGGGATTTCCAGTGAATGCGCCGTGAAATTCGAAGGAGTCATCTGGTTTACTAAGTCACCCGTCAGAAAGAAGTCTATTTTCTGCACATCTTTTTTAGCTTTGCTCAGCGCAATCATTACTGCATCGTACATCAATTGACTGTGGCCGTCTTCATTGGTCGGTAAATCACATCTTTCATCTTCGTACACTTTATCAAATTGCTTGGCAAAAATGCTTTTCTTATTTTCTAAAGGACCTGCTGTCACCCCGGCTGAATGAATGCTTGGTTTAGTTGAAAAAGTCAGCGTGCCATTCTTCACCATGACACGACACCAAATTTCACTAAAATAGTTTTAATCAGTGCCACTACAAACGCCGAGAATACGCCGAATAAAATGACGGAACCCGCCAGTTTGAACATATTTCCGCCAACTCCGAGCACGTATCCTTCCGACTTATGCTCAATCGCAGAAGAGACGACAGCATTGCCGAAACCCGTAATAGGGACAGCTGCGCCCGCTCCGCCAAATTGCGAAATCTTTTTATACAGACCAAACCCGGTCAGCAGCATGGAAATAAAGATCATAGTCGCTACAGTCGGATTACTTGCCGTGCGTTCGGTAAAATCAAAATAGGTTATATAGAAGAGAGCGATAAATTGGCCGATAAGACAAATCAATCCGCCTGTCAAAAAAGCCCTGACGATATTTTTAAGAAGAGGTGTTTTGGGTGATAGTTCTTTCTCTAAATGGGCATACTTTTGTTGTTCCATCAAGTTTGCTCCTTTACAATGGATTTAATTTCCTTTATCTTCTTTCCGTATTGATCTTTTTCCTTTTTATCCATCAGTTTTTCTGTCTCTAGAAGCACTTTACTGTCTGCGGAAACAGTGACATTCAAATCAGGGTACGCTTTTTCAATCTTCTTCTTCAAATCAGCGGCAATTTTTTTCTTTTGGAAGCGGGAAAAAGTATTCACCCGTATGCCTGCGATAATCTCTTTTTCATGAATAAGGGCAACCGCCAATTTAACATGATCATCCGCTTTCAAAATCTTCTCCAGCTGCTCCTTCTGATAATCCGTATTATTCTCCACTTTCGTTCCAAGTTCACTGCATCCCGCCAATAAAATGAGTACAATGAGCAGTAAATTTATTCGTTTCAAGGATATCTCCTCCTTTCCAGACAGTATGGAATAAATCAAGTTGATTTATGCATCCCTGTGCAAACGCCCTGTCATCCTGCTCCACCAGGCATAAAGTATAGAGAAAGACAAACAGGAGGTGGATTTAGTGGGATGTGAAAGAACAGAAAGTGGAAGAGATCATCACGGCTGTTGCAGTAAGTCCAATTGTATTTGTGAGGTATTACGTTTCATCAAGCGCGTCCAGAGTACTAGTCCGGAGGTGGATTGTGTAGAATGTGATACGGATTGCTTTATGGCTCCGCTCGGCAGTTTAGTCAGCCCAGCCCGCGGCCGCGTCAATACGCGTGTGTTCAGTTTATTGACAGGCAATGGAGATTATTTTAAAGCGGTATTCCGCGGCGGTAAAAGCAATCGTCCATATCCTCCAAATCCAAGAGGCTCAGCTGATGATGAAATCGGCGGCAGAAGACCAAATCCTCAGCCGGCATCAACAAGCTGTGTATCTGTGTTCTTCCGAGTGCAGAAAGTATTCGACTCTTGCTGTGCTACGATTCAAGTTTTACAGCCTTTGAAAAACAATCGTCCATTCGACATCACTAACAACGGAAAAATTTGTTATGAGAAAATTTGCCAAGTAGACGGTTTCGGACCAACTAATACTTGTTTAACTGTCGACTTGAACTGTTTCTGCGGTGTCCAATGTATAGATGACGTCTTTATTGATTTCTGTGACGAAGATTAATTCTTAACCAGTACCGCTTGCAATGCGATACAAAAGGCGAACCCGTAATGGGTTCGCCTTTTACTTGTTATATAACGAATGATTGCTGTTTCCATTTTATTTCTTGAATGTCCTTGATCTCAATTGAAATTGTCTCATCATTTTCCTGCATGGACAGGTATCCATCCTTTATTTCAAGAATCCTCCCTTTATTGACTCCTTCTTCTGTTACGATTTCAATCGGCTGGTAGAGCTCTTTACGAAATGAATGATTCAAAAAATCCAAGCTGTGCTGAATATTCAAATTGACTGCAGACGGCTGTTCTTCTATTACCTCTTCAGTCTCCGGCCGAACGTCCTCCTGCACATCCTCCCGTACATTCTCCATTTCAAAAATTGACGTGCTTTCTTCTTCCACTGCAGGCGTATAGATGAATTTTCGAATGACCGGGTTCTGAATAAACAGCAGCGGTTCTTCCTTACGCATATCATTCACATCCTTTTCGTTTAGCATATGTAAGCAATTAGCCTAACGTTCCGGTTGCGAAATCCTGCACCATAAAAAAAGCATTTACCGCTCACAAGGAGCTGATAAATGCTGTAGCCAGGCCTAAATAGATGATGATACTGATAACGTCATTCAATGTGGTGATAAAGGGTCCGGAGGCCACTGCCGGATCAACTTTGATCTTATGCATGAACAGCGGAATGAATGATCCCGATATTGTAGCAACAAAGATCGACACTAGTGTAGCTGTACCTACGAGCAGAGCAATGACTAATTCATGTTTCCACACAAATATCAGCAATACAACAAATATTGCACAGACTAACCCCGTAATCAGCCCGGTGCCTGCTTCTCTTATCAGTAATTTCAGCTTGCTTTCATCTTCAATATCCCGTGTAGCAATACCCCGGACAGCAACGGCTAACGACTGCGTACCGCTGTTCCCTGCAGTACCCGCAATCAGCGGAATAAAGACTGCCAGCAGAGCTACTTGAGAAATAGTTTCCGTAAATAAATCAATTAAATTTGCCGTCAGCATGCCGAGTACAATCAATGTAATCAGCCAAGGAATCCTTTTCTTTGCTGCGGAAAGAGAGTTTTTATCAAATGTATCCATTGTCGATACACCGGCAAGTTTGGAATAGTCATCGGAAGCTTCTTCGTCTATGACGTCAATAATATCATCGACTGTGATGATTCCTAAAATATGTTGCTGAAAATCGACAACAGGAACGGCCAGGAAATTATAGTCCTGAATTGTTCTGGCTACATCTTCCTGATCATCCGAAACAGATACACTGACAATTCGGTCGCTCATAATATCACGGATAATCGTATCTTCATCTGCAATAATGAGATCACGCAATGACACAACGCCGTTCAGACGCTGATGATCATCGACGACAAAGACATAGTAAATAGTCTCCGCACTGGGTGCTTCACTGCGCAGAATCGTCATAGCAGAACGTACAGTTGAATTCTCAGGAACCGTAACAAATTCTGTCGTCATGATCGATCCGGCTGTGTACTCTTCATAATGTAGAAGGGCTTTAATCTGAATTGCCGCCTCTTGATCCATCAGTGTCAGATAGCTGACGACTTGCTTTTTATCAAGTTCTTTCAGGACATCAACCGCATTATCCACAAACATATACGAGATCATTTCTGCGGCATAAGTCGCGTCCATCTCCTCAAGGAACTCTTTGTATTCGTCTTCTTCAATTTCACTTGTCTCGAAAATCTCAGCAAGTTCTTTTGGTGATAAGTAAAAATACATCAATTCTCGAAGTTCGGGACTGACTTCTTCATAAAAAATTGCTCTGTCATATGGATGAAGGGCTAAGTATTCTTGTCTAAATGACTGGATATCTTCTTTTAAAAGTAATTCACGCAAGCTATCTTCATCAAAGACCACTTCGTTTTTCATTTCTTCTGGTTGATTGGTCATGAGGCACACCTTCCCTTCCGCATTTACAGTTTACACTATATTCTTCTATTATTCCCCGGGAAATTAATTCTTTTTACAGCTGAATACTCTCACTGCTCTGTAAAAAATGCTGCATGTCTTCCGGTAATGCGCTATCAAATTTCATCCTTTCATTCGTTAGCGGATGAAGGAAACTGATTGATGAACAATGCAGCGCCTGCCTTGGAAATAAGTGATTCACAGCCCCGTATAGATTATCGCCGACTAAGGGATGGCCCGCCCACTGCAGATGAACGCGGATTTGATGAGTCCTCCCCGTATGCAGTGTTAATTCCACTGCCGAAAAAGGAAATGACTCTCTTACATAATTACCCAAAAACTTAACATCTGTTTTTGCATACTGCCCATCCTGCCGTACTGTCCGCTCGATAATACTGCCTTCTTTTCTGCCGATCGGCTGCTCGATTGTCATCCAGGCAGGAAATCCGGCCCCTTCTGCAAATGCTGTATAACTACGGTGAAACAGCTGCTGATTCATCTGCTTGCCCAATAAATGATGAATATGCCGATTTTTCGCTGCGCAAATTACACCAGAAGTATCTGTATCCAGTCTTGTCACCATATGGGCAGTCGATAAAATTCCCTCTGATTCAAATTTACCGCAAACAAAATTAGCGAGCGTTCCCGTCGGATGATTACGAGAAGGTATCGTACTCTGGCCTGCTGGCTTATCCAGCAATAAGATCGTTTCGTCTTCATATAAAATCGACAGTTTTCCGTATTCGGGCTTCAGACCTTCACTTAGTTGTTCGGGTGGAAACTGTACCGTGACTCGATCGCCGGGCTGCAAAGAATGGCGGACGTTCCGGACCTCGCCGTTCACTAAAATCTGTCCGCCTTCGTATTTTATGGCTGTTAATGTGGTTTTTGAAATATCATTTTTCGACAGGAATTCACGCAGCAGCATTTCTTCCCGAGCTTCAAATTCGAGTTGAAATAAACGGTCAGTTCTTTGCTTCATCGTCTTCACGTTCAAAACGCAGATCACTCGCCACGAATGATTCATTGACGCGCTTCCAGAATGGGAAAGGTCTGAAACGGGCAAAGCCCATTTTTTCATTCGAAACTTTGTACTCAATCGATTTTACGTCTTTATGAAGCAATTGCAAATGATCGACGGTTACCATGAAATCCGGTCCTTTTACCGGTGTCAGCGTGCAAATATGATGATCAGGCAAAATCAGCGGAGAACCGACCGTACGGAAAACCCGGTTATTGATCGATGCCATTTCAGTCAGCTGCATGGACGGCAATGACGGATGGATGATCGCGCCGCCAAGCGATTTGCTGTAAGCCGTAGAACCCGATGGCGTAGACATGCACAGACCATCTCCTCTAAAACGTTCGAAATGCTCGCCGTTTAATTCAACGTCCATCACCAGCGTGACTTCAGGCGATTTAACTGTTGACTCGTTCAAAGCCAGATAAGAAGCACTTTTTTCGGAATGACGATAATTGATCGTCACCTCAATCAGCGGATACTCGATGACTTCATACTCCTGTCTTGCGATTAAAATGACTAATTTCTCTATCTCTGAAGGCTTCCAATCCGCGTAAAATCCAAGATGCCCTGTGTGGATCCCTACGAATGATGTTTTGTCTAACCGGTGTATGTATTTATGGAAAGCATGCAACAAGGTTCCGTCACCGCCAATCGACAGCACGATATCCGGTTCCTCCTCGTCATACTTTAAGCCGAAATCCCGCAAATATACGCGCGCTTCCTTCATTAATTTATTCGAAATCTCATCGTTTCGCGACTGAATAGTGAATTTCATTAAGTCACTTCCTTTCTTTTTCTGTGATTTCTGATATTCCATTACCATTCGCAATTATACCTGTTCTAGCACAGGCCGGAAAACTTCTTCAACGGCCGCACTGAATGTCTCACCATAATTATCATTTCCCTCAATATTCATTACTAAAGCCTCTAATTCTTCAAACGCACCATCTAAATGAATTTTCTCATCGTTCCATACGATAACGGGATCGTACTTATTCAGCAGCATTTCCACCAGACCATTCCAGCTGTCCTGCTGAAAATACGCATAACGATAGCCCGACTCATGATCAAATACATAAACGAAAGATTGTCGGTCTGTGTCGGTCAGCATTTTTCCAGTCGGCGAACCTAACGGCCACTCAGTTTCCGGGGCTAAAATGAACTGCATCTCATTGTCCTGCTGTACCGTTTTTATTATTTTATTTTTACTATCCACAGGGATCACTTCCTTAATTGATGTCTTTACGTTCAGTCTACCATATGACACACTCAGTTGCATTTTGTTATTGTACATTCTGGGTTAGAAGTTGTTATAATGGATATAATCGACCAATAAACTTTAATTGAAATACAAAATAGGGGGAGAAAGTATGAACCTGGACACACAAAATATGCGGATGCTTCTGGAAATAAACGCTATTCAAACTCTCGGAGCGGTTCAATCCTTCAGTACACAATCTTCCGGAAGTTCGAATGAGTTCCAGTCTATGCTCGCGCAGCTTATGGTGGACAGTGGCGGAGCCCTTGGCTCTGAAGTGGCGGCACTGCCTGAAAGCCTGCTTTATCAGGGCTCAAATCCAGTGTATTCGCCTGTTTCGATGCCTGCCGTTCCTATGCAGAATCCGTTGTCCGCGATTACTGCACAGCCAGCGGCAGGTGGGACATATAATGGGCGTTATGAGGATATTATTAAGCAGGCGGCGGAAAAATATCAGCTGCCGGAAAAGCTGATTGCAGCTGTCATCAAGCAAGAATCCAATTTCAACAATAATGTCACCAGTCACGCAGGTGCGGCAGGACTTATGCAGCTCATGCCCGGCACGGCGAAATTCATTGGTGTAACGGATCGTTTTGACCCGAAACAAAATATTATGGGCGGCGCCAAATATCTGAAAAATATGCTGAATCAATTTGGCAATGTCGAAACAGCATTGGCTGCCTACAACGCAGGTCCGGGAAACGTTAAAAAATACGGCGGTATCCCTCCATTTAAAGAAACACAGCAATACGTCAAAAAAGTCATGAACTATTACGGACAGATGGTGTAATGGCATCGTTGTACGTCAAACAGCCAGCGTCTGCTATATAACAATGCGCACGAATAAGTTCTTTTATTTGTATAGAAAATCGTTCGTTGATAGAATAAGGAGACAGAAGAACGAAAGGGTGTGAATGTAATGACCCGAAAACCTGTTATCCCTTTCGAAGAGATTGGCGAAAAAAGGTTACATGAAATGATTGATCGCTTTTATGAAAAAGTCGCGGTACATCCGGATCTCTACCCGATATTTCCTGACGATTTATCCGAAACTGTTCGGAAACAAAAACAATTCCAGACACAATATTTAGGCGGCCCTAACTTATATACAGATGAACATGGCCATCCCATGATGAAAGCTCGACATATGCCTTTCCCCATAACGCCTGCCCGCTCCCAAGCCTGGCTTGCGTGCATGGAAGAAGCAATGGATGAAGTGGGACTGGAGGGACCGCTTCGAAATGTCTATTATCAGCGCCTTGTCTTAACAGCCAACCATATGGTAAATAGGAACGAGGAGGAAGACCAGTGAACTATCTAACTGTTATTGATGATACGTTACACTATTCTGCTTCAGCTAAACCGATTGAACTTTATGTATTTTTGGATCCTTACTGCAAAGACTGCTGGTCGCTCCAACCGCTTCTGCGTAAACTGCAAGTCGAATATGATCATTATTTTACGCTTAGAATCGCACTGCGCACGCCCATGAATAAATTGAATATACCTCAGCTTGCCGACACAAATGATCCTTCTTCATCGAAGCGTTCAAACCCATGCTTTCCAAGCATTGCCGTGAAAGCTGCAGAATTTCAGGGAAAGCGTGCCGGTTTTCGCTATCTTTCCTGCTTATTGGAATATTCTTTCATGAAGAATCGTGATGTGGCATCTTTTTCTGTTCTGGTAGAAATAGCAGCACGAATTAATTTGGATGTCGATGAATTTATCGTTGATTTTACATCCGAAGAGACACGCCGCGCGTTGCAGGTCGATATGTTTCTAGGAAATGAAATGGAAGTGGATGAAGCGCCGACTTTCGTATTCTTTAATAGCAATATTGAAGATGAGGGCTTGAAAGTGAGCGGTCTTTACGATTATCCAATCTATGAGCAAATCTTAGAGGAGTTAATTGGCCAGCAGATTTTACCGGATATCCCGCCGCCGATCAGTTCATTGTTCAATCGCTTTGATCTGCTGACGACAAAAGAAGTTGCGGAAATCTATCACATTTCAGAAAAAGAAGCTGAGCGTGAGTTAAAGAAGCGCTTATTGAAGCAGCAAATTGAACGTATCCCTTTTCAAGACCGGACCCTTTGGCGCAAGAAGCAGCCGAATTGTTCATTAATTAAATAGCACTTATACAAACCCGGGATAATATTTGTTTATTATCCCGGGTATTTTTTTGTTTGATAGTAGGTCCTGTTTACAAAATATGTATTTATTTATCAAATTAGAGCCGCAGTCTAAAGGATGGTTGTGATGTAGAATACCGTTTCCCTGCGTTCCAGGCGGACGCGTTCCGGAGGGCCCTCGGTGAGCCAACTGGTCGCTTCGCTCCCTTTAGTTGTCTCATCCTATCGGGCTGATCCTCCCGGAGTCGCCGCCTTCCACTCCGGTACACTAGGCTGATGTTTCAGAACTTTTTATGTGAGTGACAATATGAGCATACCGTCTTAGATTGTTATAATAAGTACTGTTTTCATGCATTACTTATCATTCTACAGAGGCTAAGATTTTTGTGATCAATGCATTTGCATAGTCGAGAAACGGGAACAAAACTAACTTAGCTCACACTCTGTAAAAATGCAGCAAGTCATACATTCCCCACACCAGCGAAGGCGCAACTGCGGGGTTAGCCGGTGCTGTGAGACAACTGGCGTGGTCTTTGCCAGCTGGCTCACAGCGTAAGGCAATCCCCCAGCGCCGAAGCGGATTTAAACTGCAAACACATCCCCCATTCAAACTTCTTGCAAGGTCGAGAAACCGGGAACAACACTAACTAAACTCACACTCTGTAAAAATGCAGTATGTCATACATTCCCTACACCAACGTAGGCGCAACTGCGGGGTCGGCCGTGGCTGTGAGACTGCTGGCATGCTCTTCGCCAGTAGGCTCACTGCGTAAGGCAATCCCTCAACGCCGAAGCAGATTCATACTGCAAACTCACACTTCGCTCAAACATAATACAAAGTCGAGCAACGAAACCATACCAACTAATTCTACACTCTGCAAACAAACCAGCATGTTATAAATTCTCCGGATCAAAAGAAAAGAGCACTCACTCCTGGGGGGGAGTGAATGCTCTTTTTCAAAGGGAATGGGAGAAATGTTCACGTTCAAACAAAAGGGGTGTATGTTTGGTATGTGATTTATTCCACACCCATACCATATCACAAATTGCATATAACTTCAACAAATTAAGCCCGTATTCCTTCGCATGTCCCACCTTTCGACAAGACCTAGCGAATGCCCCGGAACCTATTACCCTCTTCTAGCCAAAAGCTGTTCCAGTTCATGTAAACGCTCTTCAAATACACGGCATGCATCTTCGATCGGCTGCTCAGATGTCATATCAACTCCTGCTTTTTTCAGCACTTCAATCGGATAATCAGAGGAACCCGCCTTCAGGAAGTTGGTGATATACCTGTCGACTGCCGGCTGGCCTTCTTCCAGAATCTGTTTGCTCAATGCTACGGCCGCGCTGTAACCAGTCGCATACTGATAGACATAATAGTTATAGTAGAAGTGAGGGATACGCGCCCATTCCAGACCGATTTCCTCATCACTAACTATCGCTTCTCCATAATATTTCTTATTCAGAGCATAATACTCTTCTGTTAATTTTTCAGCCGTTAACGGCACGCCTTCTTGATCCAGCTTATGAATCAACTGTTCAAACTCTGCAAACATCGTCTGACGGAATACGGTTGCACGGAATCCGTCCAGCCAATAGTTCAGCAGATAAATACGTTGATCTTCATCTGTTGTCACTTTCAATAAGTGGTCGTTCAGCAATGCTTCATTCACTGTAGAAGCTACTTCTGCTACAAAAATGGAATAACCGCTGTAGATAAACGGCTGATTCTCACGGGAATAATAACTGTGTACACTGTGCCCGAATTCATGTGCCAGCGTAAATAGATTGCTCACATTATCCTGCCAGTTCATGAGGATATACGGATTCGTACCATATGAACCTGAAGAATAGGCGCCTGAACGCTTACCTTTGTTCTCGCGCACGTCCACCCAGCGATTCTCCAGTCCTTCTTTGACAATGGACTTATAGTTCTCGCCAAGCGGATGGAAGCTCTCAAGCATCGTCTCTTTCGCTTCTTCATAGGTGTATTTGATTTCCGTATCTTCTACGAGCGGCGTATACATATCCCACATATGAAGTGTATCGGTCTGCAAAACTTTTTTGCGCAAAGCAACATAGCGGTGCAGTGAATCCAGATTTTTATTGATTGTTGTCACAAGGTTCTCATATACCTGTTCCGGAATATGATTGCCTGACAACGCCGCTTCTCGTGCAGAGCTGTAGTTTCGGATTCTTGCGTTGACGTTATGCGCTTTGACATTTCCGCTTAATGTAGAAGCGAATGTATTTTTGAACTCTCCATATCTTGAATACATCTCTTTGAAAGCAGCTTCCCGTACTTTAGGATCTTTGCTTTCCAAGAAACGTGAGTAACGGCCATGCGTCAGCTGTACTTCGCTGCCGTCTTCGTCCTTCACCATGCCAAACGTCAAATCGGCATTATTCAGCATACTGAATGTTTCAGCGGGCACTCCCGTCACTTCTGAAAGCTGCGCAAGCAATGCTTCCTGTTCTGATGAAAGGATATGTGCGCGTTCTGCATTCAATTCTTTGAACTCCTGCTTATATAAACGCAAACCTTCATGGGATTCAATCGTTTGATTCAGCTGCTCTTCATCAATAGAAAGTAATTCGGGTGTGAAATAAGAAAGTGCTGTGGAGACTTTGACAACCAATGTCTTAATACGGCCGTCCATCGCCTGATAATAGCTATTCGTTGTATCCTGATCCGTCTTCAAATGAGCATACGTGTACAATCTGCGCAGACGCTCCGCTAATTTGTCACGGTAAGTAAGTGCTTCGAAAAGCGTTCTGGCACCGTCACCGAGTTTTCCTTTGTATTCTTCGGCTTCATTCACCATTTCTTCTACTTTCAGATATTCTTTATCCCATGCTTCATCGGAATTGAAAATATCTTCCAAACGCCATGTTTCTTCCTCTGCCACTTCATCGCGAGTCAATACCTTATTATCATTCGTCAATCAAATTCCTCCTTCAGCCTATTCAACGTAATTCCAATCCATTATATTTTCTCAATTCTTTGCATACATTGCAAGAAATCGCCCTGAAAGGACCTCGTAAACAAAATCCCCATCTGTAAATCGATCCATACGGTAGATATCTATGCGTTCTTCGCGCAAAAAGTCTCCATATGAGCGGCAGGCAGCCAGCAGATCGTCGGGTTCGCCATCGAATTGCTTAATGAATGTATGAAAAAATGACGTATTAAGCTGATCAGGTGACTTTCTCGTTTCTCGGACAGCTGCGACAAATAATAATTGCCACTCGCAGTCCGATTGCCTGAATGCTTCCTGACCTTGGACAGGCACTCCGATCCAGGCAGGCAGTTGAACCGGCTGAATGCGCATTTCATAACATGCCCGTAAAAACTGATTGTGTATGCCCTTTTGATTATATGCAATGACGGTACGCAAATATTTTCGGCGGGCAGACTGATAATGAAGGGCAAGCTCGCGGATATCTGTCTGGCTGGGAGACGAAGGAAGGGAAAACGGAACGGTCTGTTTATGCAATGACAATGTCAGATGCCGGGCAGCATATGTCGAACCTTGTAAATGAATAATCGGGCTGAGATAGTAGAATCGTTCACTTTGAGGATGATAGGTAAGAAGGACGGACATTCGGTTAGGGATCTGCCGAATAAAAAATTGAAGAAATGAAGATAATCGAAGAGTAAGAATGTCAGCAGTAGAAGTTTGGATCGACTGGGGTGTCAGAATGATCCAGACAGGAAGCATATTCAATAGATAATAGCCTGCATTTCGCTGCCGTACCAGCGAAGTGGAAATGGTACTGCATTGAAATTCAACCGGAACTTCTGTATCGCCCCACACGACGAGCAAATCCGGCCGCTGCTGTATGTCTGGCAGAAACGGTTCGAGCTTCACAGCGGGTGTATGGTGCGAGAAAAATTCATACAGCTGACTTTTACCTAGCAAGTGTGCCGGAGATTCACCTTCCGAAAAGCTATTTCGGCAGGATGACTGCTGATAGTGGGCAAAATGCGGAATAACCAGATCACCGACTTTCAAAATCAACTGTTCTTTACATTGGGGACAATAAAAGGATTCTTGTTTACGCCGTTCTCTCAAGCTTTCCAGGGATTGACTTCTAGTTAGGATGACTAGTTCCCCTTCAGCTGTATGAGCTGTCAACAAGGACTTCACTCTCCTCTCCACTTTATCTTACAAATTTTCAGATTACTTAGCAAGCATTTTATTTCACTAAAAAAAGGCTCAACACCAAAGTCTGTTCTTGACAACCTTTCAAATGTGTATTGCGAAAACCCTGCTGCAGTTTAAACCCGCTTCGGCGCTGGGGGATTGCCTTACGCCATGAGCCAGCTGGCAAAGACCGCGCCAGTTGTCTCATAGCAACGGCCGACCCCGCAGTTGCGCCTTCGCTGGTATTGTAGAAAGTATGTCATACTGCTCTTTTGCAGAGTGTATATTTAGTTGGCATAGTTTTGTTTCTCGACTTTGCAGGAAGTTCAAGAATCTAACTCCTTTGCAAAATACTAAGTATTACATGAAACATCGCACCTATTATAATAACCTCAGATACTTTGCTCATACTGCCCGCTCACATAAAAAGCCCTGAAAAACCAACCAGTGTACCTTCGTTCCAGGCAACCTAAGTACGCCGCGTCCTGCGGCAACGGTTGCATGACTCACTTCGTGTGAGCCCGCGGCAAAACCACTTCAGGAGGGTCAGCCCGACAGGTAAGACAACTTGCGGGAGCGAAGCGACCAAGTTGGCTTACCGCGGGCCCTCCGGAACGCGTCCGCCTGGAACGCAGGGAAACGGTATCTTCCCACTTACCGTCCTATACTGCGCTGTCACAGTCAAATCTCAAACTGCTCATGAAATAAACTGCCAAGCACATGTTTTGATGAAGACTAAAAAAAGCTACCAGTATATTGGTAGCTTTTCAGTGTATTATGCAAAATATTTATCAACTTGTTTGAATACATCAGACGCCATGACGGAAGTACCGTATTCTTCTAAACGGTGTATCGTCAATTTAGATGGTGAACCGAATTCTGAAATCATGCTGGCAATATCTTTGGCACGTTTCGTTTCGATGAGAGAGTAATCAAAACGCAAGTTAAGATAGTAACGATTTTCGAAAGCATATAGCTGAGTTTCGAACTCGTCTTCTAAAGAGATCATCTTAGCCGCAAGAGGAATCAGTTCGTCAAATTCATGGAACATGTACAATCGGTCCGTCAGCTGCACTTCTTCATTTTCCTCTTCTGTTTCATTGATTGCGTCAAAAATTGGATCAAATAACTCTTCCGGATCTTCAATGCCAAAAGGAAATTGCGAACTTTCAGCGTTCTTCGGCAGATGCGCCCGGGTAACGATCACTTCAATTCCCTCATTCATCGCATTGACTTGAATCCATAGCGGACCTTCCACTTCAAACTCTGTGTCGTCCCCTAATTCATCCATCATATCCCAAAAAAGCTCTTCGCTCTTTTCGCGGTTGTACCATACGTCCTCTTTGCTGAAGCCGCGGTCCTCTATATCTCCATATGATAAATAAAACTTTACCGTATTCTCATTAATTCTCTCTATTTCCATCCCTTATCTCTCCCTTCTGTAAAACAGGCCTTCCCCTGTTATATAATTTACTCGCATGCAATGCTTACTCTACTATATGTCTGCCAAACCGAATTCGAAAGGGTTTATTTCATTTGCCTAAGCATTGAAGCGAAAATCCTAGAGGAATCCAAGGGAAATTCAATTCAAAAAAGCTGATAGGCACAAATGTATCCAGTGTGTCATCCCTATCAGCTTTTGTATTTAGATTAGTTTACCATACGCCGCGCTTCGAGCAGCTGATAGGCTCTAACTTTTCTCGGTAGGAAACGACGAATCTCATCTTCATTGTACCCTACTTGAAGTCTTTTTTCATCTAGAATGATTGGTCTTCTCAAAAGACCTGGATGTTCTTGAATTAATTCATATAAACGCTGCAACGGAAGGCTTTCTACATCGACATTCAACTTTTGGAAAATCTTAGATCGTGTAGAGATAATTTCATCTGTCCCGTCTTCCGTCATGCGAAGAATTTGTTTGATTTCCTGAATATTCAATGGTTCAGAGAAGATATTACGCTCTGTATAAGGAATCTCGTGTTCCTCCAACCATGCTTTTGCTTTTCTGCAAGATGTACAACTAGGCGATGTATAAAGTGTTACACCCATTCCTGACACGTCCTTTCCCGGCTTACGCTCATTTAGATTTGATATGTTTAAATTTCTAATTAGAATTATTATAATTTATGTTGATACTGCTCATTATACACATATTCATTCTCAATTAATATAGTTTTTCAAAAAAACTTTTGAGGATTTTTTGCATTGGATATTTTTTAATGGACCTTCGATAAATCGAGATGTTTTCAGCAATAAATGAACATCTTCTCTTTTTATACCCCATACTGATTTGAATTAAACCTGCTGAATAAAATTAGTAGGATTCTCATTTAGATTTCTCATCTGCTGCTGCTTCTCTCTCTTATAGTACGTACAGATGTACTGAAAGGTTTCATTATAATCAGAAATACTTTCAGGAAGTTGCAATTATCAGCGCAAGCCGATATACTTTTAGGTAATAAAACAACGGCATTGAAGGAAAAAGTATTTTTGCCGCGATTTTTCCAGAGAGCTTGTACAAGGTGTGAGCAAGCAAAATCGCCCAAAAAGAATGGGATCCCGAGCCTGATGGATGAACACAAGTACTCCATCACGTCTTCCGCGTTAACGGAACAGAGCGGCTTTTTACAAAAGCAATTCGGGTGGTACCACGGTTCCCAACATCAATCGTCCCTATTTACAGGGAGGACTGATGTTTTTTTATGCCGTTTTTCAGTCTTAATTCGGGTTTGGATTAATTATTATCCAGTTTGGGATTTCACTGCAGGTGGGGCGCTTTCCCGAGGGCGTGGCTTGAGCCTCCTCGTCCGCTGACGCTGCCTGCGGGGTCTCAAGACGCACGCTGATCCTCCGGGAGTCGCCCCACCCTCCGCTTCAATCCTATGTTTTGTTGTGAGGGAATGTAGTGAACTCACTGCAGCCGTCTAACATCTGGGAAGTTTTGTGGATCACGTAGTATATAAAGTATTCATGTCTCATTAGCATATTTTAAATCCAAAAGTTAACTTGTTTGCAGTCTTGAATCATATCGATGCAAGTTTGGATTGATTTCGAACTTTTAACTTCATCTTTAGATTTGAGAATTTATATGCATAATAGCTACAGCGAACTAAACTAAGTATTTCACCACAAAAAATTAGGGATTGAAGCGGAAGACGGTCGACTCCGGGAGGATTAGGTCGACAGGTGATGACAACTTAGGGGAGCAAAGCGAGAGCCGTAACGAAGAACGGCTTTTGCGAGTAAAAGCGCAGCGTTAGGAGCACGTCATTGCTCTCCAAGTCGGCTTACCGCGGGCCCTCCAGAAAGCGTACCGTCTGAAGCGAAAATCCCCATGCCCAAAACCTTATATGCGTACATTTTTAAAACAACATAAAACCAGGAGGAAACAAAAATGAAAACTATATTCTCAGGCGTTCAGCCTACAGGCGTCATCACACTCGGCAACTACATCGGTGCATTCCGTCAATTCGTCGAGCTGCAAAACGACGAAGACTGCATCTTCTGCATCGTTGACCAGCATGCTATCACTGTCCAGCAGGAACCGGATGAGCTGAAGAAAGCAATCAGAGCCCTCGCAGCCACGTACATTGCCAGCGGCATCGATCCGGAGAAGTCCACACTCTTCATCCAGTCCGAAGTTCCGGCACACGCACAGGCCGGCTGGATCATGCAGTGCGTCTCCTACATCGGAGAACTCGAGCGCATGACACAGTTCAAAGATAAATCAGATGGTGCGGAAGGTGTATCGGCCGCATTGCTTACGTATCCTCCTTTAATGGCTGCTGATATTCTTCTGTACAACACCGACATCGTTCCTGTCGGCGAAGACCAGAAGCAGCATCTTGAGCTGACGCGCGATTTAGCGGAACGTTTTAACAGCCGCTACGGAAAAGTATTGACCATTCCAGCCGTTCGTATTCCTAAAAATGGCGCACGCATAAAATCTTTACAAGATCCACTGAAGAAAATGAGTAAATCGGATGCGAATAAAAAGGCAACGATCACCATTTTGGACACGCCGAAAGAAATAGAAAAGAAAATCAAAAGTGCGGTGACAGATTCGGAAGGCGTTGTGAAGTTCGATGTGGAAAACAAACCGGGTGTTTCCAATCTGTTGATCATCGAATCTTCATTAGGCGGAAAGACCATCGCTGAATTAGAGGAAAAATATAAGGGTGTAGGCTATGGAGCGTTTAAAGCCGGCGTTGCAGAAGCAATTAATGAACATTTAGCTGTGATCCAAAAGCGGTATTACGAGCTGATTGATTCTCCTGAGCTGGACGCTATTTTGGACCGCGGAGCTGAAAAAGCCAACGATATCGCTTCTGCTACTCTTAAGAGAATGGAAGCCGCAATGGGCTTGGGACGCAGACGGTAAGCAGCAATATAAAACTCGCGATCAGCAGGAAAGTGAAATCCGCCGATTGCAGCATGAACAGCAGGATTTGTTGATAGGTATAGCCCATCGCAGAGTAGTTTAAGTAGAAAAGCAGATTAGCCGTTGATACGACAATCACACAATAACTGCAGATAAATGCCAGAAAACGTGTCACACTGATCCTCGCCTTTTCTTGTTTTCTTTCATTATATGTGTGGAGGAGCCCACTTTAGACGAGCATGCAAAAAACGGAAAGAGCCGCAGTGGCCCTTTCCGTTTTTTATTATATTTTTTTAAATATTAATGAAGCGTTATGACCGCCAAACCCAAGCGAGTTGCTCATCGCATAAGTAATATTTGATTTACGCGCTTCATTTACGACGTAATCCAAATCACATTCCGGATCCGGAGTTTCATAATGGATGGTCGGCGGGATGATGCCTTCCTGAAGAGCTTTCACGGTGAAGATTGCTTCGATTCCGCCGGCAGCGCCAAGCAAATGGCCTGTCATCGATTTTGTCGAGCTCATCATCAGTTTATAGGCATGATCACCGAATACTGTTTTAGCCGCCATCGTTTCGAATAAATCGTTATACGGCGTACTTGTTCCGTGCGCATTGATATAATCGATTTGATTCGGCTCGATGTCCGCTTTCTGCAGCGCCTGGACCATCGCACGCGCGCCGCCTTCTCCGCCTGGTGCAGGAGCCGTAATATGATGCGCGTCTCCAGTCGAACCGTAGCCTACGATTTCTGCGTAGATCTTTGCCCCGCGTTTTACTGCATGTTCATACTCTTCCAGAATTAAGATCCCGGCGCCTTCCCCCATGACAAAGCCATCGCGGTCCTTATCAAATGGACGGGATGCTTTCACGGGATCTTCATTCAATGAAAGCGCAGTGCTTGCAATGAAACCTGCAACAGCAAGTGACGTAATCGGCGCCTCTGTCCCGCCTGTAATCATCACATCTGCGTCTCCGCGAAGAATAACTTCAAATGCGTCACCGATAGAATTTGTACCGGAAGCACATGCCGTAACTGAACAAGAGTTGATTCCTTTTGCACCGGTGAAGATGGATACTTGTCCTGCCGCCATGTCCGGGATCATCATCGGAACGAAAAATGGACTGACCCGGCGATAGCCTTTTTCAAGAAACGTGTTGAATTGTGTTTCATGTGATTCCATGCCCCCGATTCCGGAACCGATCCACACACCTGTGCGGAGTGCAGTCTCATCATCCAGCTCCAGATCAGCATCCTTCATTGCCATCAATGACGCAGCGACCGCATAGTGTGTAAAGCGGTCCATCTTACGCGCATCTTTACGTGTAACAAACTGCTCGATATCAAAATCTTTGACCTCAGCCATCACACGCACCGGGAATTTCTCCTGATCCAGACGGGTCATGATATCGATGCCTGATTTCCCTTCAATTACTGCATTCCATGAGTCCTCAGCTGTATTTCCTACTGGTGACACACCGCCGATACCTGTAACCACTACACGTCGTTTTTCCAAGTTCAAACTTCCTTTCTATCGTTAACTTTATTGTTTATTTTTCTTTACTTACCCCATTTTATACATAGCGCGCCCCAAGTCAAGCCGCCGCCGAATCCAACCATGACAATTACATCATCATCTTTGACGCGGCCTTCCGCCAGATCATCGACCAATGAAATCGGAATCGATGCAGCAGATGTATTGCCGTATTTATGAACGGACTTTGACATCTTTTCAACCGGCAGTCCCAGTCGTTCTCGCGCTGCTTCCATGATACGGATATTTGCCTGGTGAGGAATTAAATAGTCCACATCATCTTTCGTCAAACCTGCTTTCTCTGTAACAGACAGCGCAGACTCACCCATCTGGCGAACAGCAAACTTAAATACTTCACGGCCGTTCATTTCAATGAATTTATCGTGGCGCAAATGCTTTCCGCCCGTTCCGTCTGCACCCAGCTCAAATGAAAGAATTCCTCTGTCTCCGCTCACTTTACCGACAACTGTTGCACCGGCTCCGTCACCGAAAAGAACAGCCGTATTGCGGTCTTCCCAGTCTGTGATCTTTGATAGTTTTTCAACGCCTACTACCAGTACATAATCATAGGTGCCGGATTCAACGAACTGCTTGGCAGTTACAACACCATACATAAATCCTGCACAAGCTGCTGATATATCCATTGCCGCCGCATGTTTTGCACCTAAACGTTCTTGTATCATCGTAGAAACAGAAGGGAACGAATAGTCGGGCGTTACCGTCGCAACGAGAATCAAGCCAAGCTGATCTGCACTGATTTCAGCTGATTCCAATGCCTGCTTCGCTGCTTCAAATGCCATGTCGGAAGTATTTATCATATCATCAGCAATTCGCCGTTCCTCTATCCCCGTCCGTGAACGAATCCATTCATCAGATGTATCTATGCGTTTTTCCAAGTCTTCATTGGTTACGATCTGCGGCGGATTATATTTTCCCATTCCTAACAATCCTGCTCTCATCTCATCTACTCCGTTCCTTATCATCTATTATTAGTACCTGGTGTTAATTATAGAAGAAAATCGGACGTTTTTCAATACAAGGACACTTTTTCGTCAAAAATAGATCATATTATCATTTCATCGTTTGGATGGGCTATGGTATGATGTACTTTGAAATAGACTAACCGAGGTGAAAATCATGCAATATATTATGACATTTGTTTGGTCGTTCTTATTAGTTTCCATGTTGAACTATGTTGCTGGTTCAATTGTAGGTACTGAATTCGACTTCATGGCGGGCGTTACCGTCTCCATCGTATTAGCTGTATTGGTTCTGATTATCACAGCAGTTATTCCAGACGAGTCACCGGCAGACGTGTAATAGACGGCCAAAAAGCGTAAGCACCTATGTGCCTACGCTTTTTTATATGGTTACACTTGTCCAACCTGAACAACTAATTCCCCGTCTTTCATCAGTAAATGAATTTGTTCGCCTTCCTGCATGCCGCCTTTAATGACTTCTTTCGCCACTTTCGTTTCCACATGGCGCTGGATGAAACGTTTCAGCGGACGTGCACCAAAATCTGCATCCGCTCCTTCTTTGACAATCCAGTCAAGCACCTCATCGTCATACACTAACAGCACATCTTGTTCGGCCAGGCGCGCAACCAAATCGCCAAGCATTTTCCGAGTGATGGCTTTAAATGAATCATTCGTCAAAGAGTGGAAGATAATGATATCATCCATCCGGTTCAGCAGCTCCGGTTTGAAATGACGGCGCAGTTCCGCCATGATCAAATCTTCTTTTGCATGGTCTTCCTCATCCAGATTCCCTTCCAATAAATAAGCCGAGCCGATATTTGATGTCATAATGATGACCGTATTCGTAAAGTTCACCAATCGTCCCTGACTGTCTGTAATCCGTCCGTCGTCTAAAATCTGGAGCAGAATATTTGCGACATCCGGATGCGCTTTTTCGATTTCATCCAATAACACAACAGCGTATGGATTGCGCCGAACTGCTTCCGTCAGCTGACCGCCTTCTTCATAGCCGATGTATCCGGGAGGTGCCCCGACGAGACGCGACACACTGTGTTTCTCCATATACTCCGACATATCGATCCTCACAAAATGATCTTCCGAATCAAACAGCGTCGCAGCCAATGTCTTCGCAAGTTCCGTCTTACCGACACCCGTCGGCCCCAGAAACAGAAACGAGCCGATCGGTTTATTAGGATCCTGAATTCCTGCACGTGCACGCCAGACTGCTTCAGTCACCAGCTGTACCGCATTGTCCTGCCCAATGACACGTTCTTTCAACGTTTCATGCAAACGAAGCAATTTCTCCCGCTCGCCTTCCACCAATTTCGTCACCGGAATGCCTGTCCAGCGTGCCACAATTGAAGCAATTTCTTCCTCTGTCACTTCTTCACGCAATAACCGCAGTTCTTTACTGTCTTCCAGCGGACTTTCCAATGCTTTCAACTCTTTTTCCAAAACAGGAATCTTGCCGTACTGCAATTCAGCGGCTTTATTCAAATCAAAACGGCCTTCCGCTTCTTCCAGTTCTCTGCGGTAACGGTCCAGTTCTTCCCGCTTGCTCTGCACTTCTTTTAATGAAGCTTTTTCACTGTCCCACTGCTCGCGCATATCTTTCGAAGAATCTTTCAGTTCCTGCAATTCTTCACGCAAAGCTGCAAGACGGGTCTGACTCATCGTATCTTTCTCTTTGCGCAGCGCCTGCTCTTCAATCTCAAGCTGCATGATGCGCCGTGTCACCGCGTCCAGCTCCTGCGGCATCGAATCAATTTCCGTCCGGATCATTGCACTTGCTTCGTCAATCAAGTCAATCGCTTTATCCGGCATGAAACGTTCTGTTAAATAGCGGTCCGACAGTGTTGCCGCCGCAACTAACGCCCTGTCATGAATCCGTACGCCGTGGTGCAGTTCAAAACGTTCTTTCAATCCGCGCAAAATCGAAATCGTATCTTCCACAGACGGCTCACGCACCAATACTTGCTGGAACCGGCGTTCAAGCGCTGCATCTTTCTCGATATACATCCGGTACTCATCAAGCGTTGTCGCACCGATACAGTACAATTCCCCTCTGGCAAGCATCGGCTTCAGCATATTCCCCGCATCCATCGCGCCTTCCGTTTTCCCCGCTCCGACTATTGTATGGATTTCATCAATGAATAAAATGATTTCTCCATTACTCTCTTTCACTTGTTTCAATACGCCTTTCAGCCGCTCTTCAAATTCTCCCCGATACTTGGCGCCCGCGATCAAAGCACTCATATCCAATTCAAAAATCTGGCGGTCCTTCAATCCTTCCGGCACATCACCTTTGACAATACGCTGCGCGAGTCCTTCCACGATGGCCGTTTTACCGACACCCGGCTCCCCGATCAATACGGGATTATTTTTTGTTTTTCTCGATAAAATCCGAATGACATTCCGTATTTCTTCATCCCGACCAATGACCGGATCCATTTTTCCATTCTTTACTTCATCTACAAGATTACGTCCAAATTGCTCCAGAGGCGAGCGCTGGTCTTCCTGCATTCCGTCCATACGCATAAACATCCACCTTTCATTTGTTTGACTTTGACTATCTTTGATTAATTCAATTATAATTCATCCTCAGATGAAAGTAAATTGTTTTGCTTCGGATATAATGGGATGGTTTCCTGCAAAAAACCACTCACACAAGGCAAGTGGCTGTAAGGCTCAGACTAATTTTCGCGGTGCTAGGACTACCCCGTCTTCATCTGCATAGACGTAGTAACCCGGCACCCATTCCACGTTTCCGAAATGAAGCACTTCGTTTGTTTGACCTTCCCCGCGCTTAATACTTTTCACCGGCATGCTGCCAATCGCCATCACACCGATCTCCTGCGTTCCGAGATCCGCTGTATCCCGGGCGCACCCATAAATAATAATACCCGCAAGTTTTCGGTCCTGCGCGATTTCGCCGAGCATATCCCCCATCAATGCACAGCGCTTCGAACCTCCCCCGTCCACCACCAGCACGTTGCCTTCCGGGATGGTCTCCAAAGCTTCTTTGACGAGTACGTTGTCTTCGAAAACTTTGACGGTTGAGATCGGCCCCGAGAACCGCTTGTGCTTGCCGTACGATTTGAACTCCACCGTACAAACCTGCAGCTCTTCAATGAAATCATCACATAAATCCGCTGTTTTAACTGACATTTTCCTATTCCCCCTATTGAATAATGTTTCACCATCCATTAGTAAGTATTCGACAAAGTTTGGCATTTCCTTCTTTTTTAAAATGAAAACCAAAGCCTTGCTCACTGTAGTTACTAAGCTGATAACAGCAGTTTGAGAGTTAACTCTGAGTGCGCAGTATAGAATGGTAAGTAGAAGGAGACCGTTTCCCTGCGTTCCAGGCGGACGCGTTCTGGAGGGCCCGCGGTGAGCCAACTTGGTCGCTTCGCTCCCGCAAGTTGTCTCACCTGTCGGGCTGATCCTCCCAGAGTCGCCGCCTTCCACTCCGGTACACTGGCTGGTTTTTCAATACTTTTTGTGTGAGCAGGCAGTATGAGCATAGTATCTGAGGTAATTTGATAGGCGCGGTATTTCATGCATTCTGATAAGATTTGATTTGTAAAATGCTCTATTAAAAATAGAAAGACAATATTGCATTAATCTCTGAACCAGTTAGGGATAATAAGTTGCTTCTAGTTTTCAACTTTGCCAATGAGACATGAATACTTTATATACTACGTGAACCACAAACCTTCCCAGATGTTAGAAAGCTCCAGTGAGTTTGCTATGTACTTACGGAAAAAAGGTAGGATTGAAGCGGAGGGTGGGGCGACTCCCGGAGGATCAGCGTGCGCCTTGAGACCCCGCAGGTAGCGCCAGCGGACGAGGAGGCTCAAGCCACGCCCTCGGGAAAGCGCCCCAACCCGAAGCGAAAATCCCATGACGAATATTTCTTTTAAGCTCTTAAGCCAATGAGACATGAATACTTTATATACTACGTAATCCACAAACCTTCTCAGATATTAGAAAGCGCCAATGAGTTTGCCATGTACTTACAGACAAAAGGTAGGATTGAAGCGGAGGGCGGGGCGACATGCAAAGATGTGCTCCCAACGCTTCGCTTATGCTCGCAAAAGCCGTTCTTCGTTACGGCTTTTCCTGCGGGAACAGCACGAGCCGAAGACCCTGGACTGAGCGAAGCGAGGGAAGCGGCTGAGGCCGTGCCCGCGGAAAGCGCCCCAACCCGAAGCGAAAATCCCATGACGAACGCTATATATTTTCCATTTCATTCAAAACAAAAAAACCACACCCCGAAGAGTATGGTTTGGATTGCTTATTATCGTACGCCGAGCGCCATTTTAGCATAGCGTGACATATTTTCTCTGGACCATGGCGGGTTCCAGACGATATCTACTTCTGTATCTTTCACCTCAGGCAGCTCCATCAGTTCCTGCTTGATATTCGCTACAATCTGCGGACCCATCGGACAGCCCATGGAAGTCAGCGTCATCGTAATCTTAGCCACACCTTCGTCAAGCAGCTCTGCGTTATAGACTAAACCTAAGTTCACAATATCAATGCCCAGCTCGGGATCAATAACATTCTCCAACGCGCCAAACAGGTACTCTTTGATTTCTTCTTCGCTCATCGGAATGCTCCTCTCTGTTATGTTCTGATTTCATCTTACCAACTTACACTCCTGCAAGCAAATGCTGCGCAAGCCAATCAACAGAAGCCAGCATCCCGGGACGCGAAACAGAATGCCCCGCCTCTTCATCAGGCATCCACTTCAGACGCCCTGGATGACCCGCATAATTTTTTTGAATCTCCAAATAAAATTCCTTCGTTAATTCAAACGGCACCAATGTATCTTGCTCCCCATGCCACATGAACAGCGGGCGTTCATTCAGTCTATCCGGATTTTCTGACAGATCGACTCGGCCAAGTGCTGCAAAAAGCTGTTCGCGTTCTTCCGGCGTAACCGGCAATTCCCGTCCGCCTCGTTCTGCGTAGGAAATCTGTCCTTTCGCCAGTTTGACGAACGCCGGTGAACCCATCATGACGGAAGCTGCACTGATCCATTCATAGCTCGCCAGGCAGCCGAATGTCGTCAGTCCGCCCATCGAAGTGCCACCCATACCAACCAGCGTGCTGCCATCAATCAGATTTCTAGTTCTCAGCTCTTCATACAGAATTCCTGCTTCTTTAATGTTGGATAAAACAATTTCCCAAAACTTCAGCGCCAAATGAAATTCATCCAGATCCTCTGCCCGTTCTCCATGAAGCATGCCATCTGGCAGAATTACACGGATTCCTTGTTTCGCCAAATTATAGGCGTAATGCAAGTTATGCTCTTTCGCACTCGTAAACCCATGAAAAAACAGTACCACCGGAAGCTGTTCCTGTTCCTTGGATTCCTCCACGATATGAAGCACCGGGATATGCTGCCAATGTTCCGAACGAATAATCATACGAATTCCCCTTTTCCTGCGATCTTTAGTGTTATTTTAGGATAGCAACAATTCAGCCAGAAAACAAAAAGTTCGCCTTATTCGCGTTTTTTTGACTTACCCGCCTCATTAGCGCTAAACTATGAAGATATAATGAGCAGACTGAAACATATTATAAAGCAATAGGAGAGGATACTTTGAAACCACATTTGATTGTTTTGGACTTAGATGGAACATTATTAACTGATGAAAAAGTAATTTCTCCTAAAACGGAAGAAACGCTGCAGCTTGCTGTTTCGCAAGGACATCATGTCATGATTGCAACAGGCCGGCCATACCGTGCGAGTGAAATATACTACCGTCAGCTTGGCCTGACTACACCGATTGTCAATTTCAATGGAGCATTCGTTCATCATCCGACTGATACGTCATGGAAAACGATGCACGAAACGATCGCACTGCCGATTGTCAAAGAAGTGGTCGAAGCCATGCAGGATTTTTCAGTGGACAACATTGTGGCGGAAGTAATGGACGATGTCTACGCACAGTATCATGATGAACGTTTCCTCGATATCCTGGGCTTCGGCAATCCAATCATCACAGAAGGCGATATTCGGACATCATTAAAAACGGATCCTACCAGTCTGCTGATCCAGGCCAATGATCAGACAGTCGATCCGATCCGCCGCCATTTGGAAGATATACATGCGGAAGTGATTGACCACAGACGCTGGGGAGCGCCATTCAATATCGTCGAAATCGTTCGCCATGGTCTGAACAAGGCAGTTGGCATTGACGCGGTTTCCAAGTGGATGAATATCCCGAAAGAGCGGATTATCGCGTTTGGCGACGAAGATAATGACTTGGAAATGATCGACTATGCAGGAGTGGGCGTTGCAATGGGCAACGGCATAGACCGTCTCAAATCTATTGCAAATGAAGTAACCGATACAAATAATCAGGACGGCATCTCTTTAATTCTCGAAGAGCGTCTTAATTTGAAGAAATCCATACTCAATCAATAGAATATTTGTCCAAGGGGGACTTCCAATGAAAATTTTTGCTGACAGCGCCAGTGATCTGCCTCAATCTTACTTTGAGGAAAACGATGTAGAACTGTTTCCGCTGAGTGTCCTGCTCGACGGAAAAGAATATGATGATATCGTGGAAATTAATTCTAAAGAAGTGTTTGATGCCATCCGCCAGGGACAGCAGCCGAAAACTTCACAAGTCTCACCTGATTTGCTGATGAAAACATGGAAAGAGCTTGCAGCGTCTGGAGAAGACGGCCTCTATATCGCTTTCTCCTCGCAGCTCTCGGGAACTTACCAGACAGCCGTCATGACGAGCGATCAGGTAAAAGAAGGCAATCCGTCGATGAATCTGGTGCTCATTGATTCGCGCTGTGCTTCACTCGGCTATGGACTTCTCGTAAAAGAAGCGGTCCGTCTGCGCGAAGAGGGATTGAATGTACGGGAAATCGAACGAAAGATTCGTGCGATGGCCTCACATATGGAACATTTATTTACCGTAGAAGATTTGGATTACCTGGCAAAAGGCGGACGCGTTTCAAAAGCGAGCGCATTTTTTGGGGGATTGCTCAATATTAAACCCTTGCTTCACGTCGAAGGCGGAAAACTCGTGCCGATCGAAAAACTCCGCGGACGGAAAAAAGTACTGCGCCGCATGATCGAAGTGATGGAAGAACGCGGCAGCAATCTCGAGGAGCAGACACTCGCCATCAGCCACAGTGACGACGAGGCAACTGCGCTGGAATTCAAAGCAATGATTGAAGAAGTCATTCAGCCAAAAGCGATTGAAATTCATCAAATCGGCTCAGTTATCGGTTCACATGCAGGACCCGGCACCATTGCACTGTTTTTCTTAAATAAAGTAAGTCAATAAATAAAGCCAGTCCACAAAATTAAAGTGGACTGGCTTTTCTCATTGTTATTTAGTTTCCTGCTGTCTTTTTAGTTTCTCATCTTTTTTGCGCTGTCTGCCTTTACGGAAGACGGCAAACAGGAATGACAGGAAGAATACATATACTAAAATAGAAGCGATTAAATAGGCCGTGTTAAACCCTTCATCCTCTTCTACGATATAAATCTCTGCCAGCTCACGATCCAGCACGACGTGGAACACATTGTCTTTTGTCTCTTTTACTAAATCTTGACCGAGAACACCGCGGAGCTTTTTCTTCTCCCCGATTTCAGCCGGATCAATTTCTAAGCTCTGCACTTCGGAAGTATTATTGATGGCAATAATCCATTTTTCTTTTTCGGATGAACGCTCAAATACCGTGAACCCGCCTTCATTGTGCAACATACGGAAGTCCCCGTTGCGCAGCGTATCCGAATCATTCCGAAGCGTATTAAGATCCCCGATCCACTCATGCAATTCCATATCCGTCTTAAAATTAAAGAAAGGATGTGACTCAGGCGCTTCTTTGCCGTTTACAGCAATTTCTGTCGCATACGGCACAAGCGGCACACCCGGCAGCATGAATTGTGCTGCTGTCGCCACTTTCCAGCGTGTTGGCGGGAACTGTCGCATTTCCACCATTTTGTAAGTGAAACGCGGCCCTGTCAAATCATCGAATTGAAGTAATTTATTCGCATTTTCATTGGAGAACTGATCCATTGCGGAAGAGTCCGGGTCTACCTGAACGAATGACTCTTGTATCGCGTCACTGCGATCAGTAGCAGGCATGCTGTCGAATGAAGCGTCACTTGCTTCATTGGTAATGACATAGAGACCTTCACGCTCATTTTTAAGCGCTTCGATCATCCGGTCCAGGAATGCTGTGTCCGCTTGCTTCAGCTTCGTCAGACGGAGTCCGTCCAGCTTGTACTCTTTGACAAATTGTACAGCTGCACTGATCAGCTGATCCTGCACTTCTGTGTTGCCCAAGTCCCAATCAATTGTACCTTCTTCAGCTGGAGCAGAAGCGAGTTTATCAGCCCAGATGTGATCGGCACTGACGTTTCCTAGGGGGAAATCCGCCATGACTTTAAAGTCTGCCTCATGCATTTCTGAAAGCAGTTGTGTGAGTTCTTCTGACGTTCCAAAATGCGGTTCAAGCTCTGTATAATCGAGTACTTGATTGCCGTCATATGTAGCAGTTTTGAAAACAGGCCCGATGGAGATCATGGTGAAATGCATATCAATCAAGTGCTGCAGCCTGTTGCTGATACCGGCAAAGTCTCCGCCGTTAAAAGCATAGGAGTCCCGGGCATTGACGTCAAAATCGTTGGTTCCCAGGCCGTTGTTGAAACGGTCGACGAGCAGATCATAAATACTTTCATCGCTGAAGGTCTTTTCTGTTTCTGCATAAGTGACCGGTTGTGCTATAGATAGGGCGAGCATGCAAGCTGCCAGTAGTCCGGTGATTCGTTTCAATTTAGTAAATCCTCCTTACGCAAACTCTTTTATCAGTTTATCAAACGCCAGAACCCCGCGCCATCCTTTCTTCTCATTTACTCAGCTCTCGCCTGTAAATACGGCAATCCTGTGAATTGCTTGCTTTGTGTTTGGGTATACTGAAAACTTATTAACATGACCTTGGGTTGCAGCCTGGATTTCCGCTCCAGACGGGGACGCGTTCCGGAGGGCCCTCGGTGAGCCAACTGGTCGCTTCGCTCCCCTTAGTTGTCTCATCCTGTCAGGCTGATCCTCCCGGAGTCGCCCCGTCTTCCGCTTCAATCCCTAGTTTTTATGGTGAAAGATTAAGTGTAGTTCATTGAAGATAATAAGTTGATAGAGTTTCAATTTGAAACAAGAGCTCAAAGTACAAAACCAATACAATTACTATATAAGTTGAATTAATAAATAAGCATTCTACAAATTACCTAGTACCGTTGATTTCCGTTCCAGACGGACGCGTTCTGGAGGGCCCGCGGTGAGCCAACTTGGTCGCTTCGCTCCCCTAAGTTGTCATCATCTGTCGGGCTGATCCTCCCAGAGTGTTTTTAGCCGCGGGCTCACACGAAGTGAGTCATGCAACCGTTGCCGCAGGACGCGGCGTACTTAGGTTGCCTGGAACGAAGGTACACTGGCTGGTTTTTCAATACTTTTTATTTGAGTGAGAGTATGAGCATACTATTTGAGTTTTTTACGATAGGTGTCGCGTTTCATGCAATACTTATCATACTGCAAAGACTCAGTTCCTTGTGATTAATGTATTTGCAAAAACTGCAAACCTACACCTCATTCATATTTCTTGCAAAGTCAAGAAACCAGAACGACACCAGACTAGATCCACACCCTGCAAAAGCAGCATGTCATACTTTCACCAACACCAGCGAAGGCGCAACTGCGAGGCCGCTATGAGAGCGAAGGCGGGTTGAATGATCACGGATGGATGCTGTATGATCACGTGGCCGGTGTATATGAGCGGCTGAGGCTGGGCTATGAGCGCTTGAGCGGGTACTATGATCATTCGCGAAGTTTCTTTGGCAGATAGCCACGACTTTCGCCAGTAGGCTCATGGTATAAGGCAATCCCCCAGCGCCGAAGCGGGTTTATACTGCAAACTCACACTTCTCACAATTGGAAGTTACTGCTGGATACAAGCCTGCTTTAAACCAAGGCAATAGGACATGAGTACTTTATATACTACGCAAAACACAAAACTTCTTAGATTTTAGAAGATGGCAGTAAGCTTTCTAAATACATACATAAATCCAAGGTAGGATTGAAGCGAAGGGCGGGGCGACTCCTGCGGGAATAGCATGAGCTGGAGACCCCGCAGGAGCGCAGCGACGAGGAGGCTCCAGCCATGCCCGCGGAAAGCGCCCCGCCCGTAGCGAAAATCCCATGACCAACACTTCTTTTAAGCCTTAAACCAAGCCACAGAAATATGAAATCTCCAGCACAAAAAAGAGGAAAGAATGAGTTTCATTCCTTCCTCTGCTATAAAAGCTAATACCTATTCACTCTTCCTCATCCAGAAAAAAGTCTGGATCTTTCTGCTTGCGGGCGGTTACGAATACGGACACTGCAAACAGCGCCATCAGTAACAGGACCACTGCTATAAAAATCCATCCTGTCTGACTTGCCATCTGCATTCCTCCTCGTTATATTACATCACCTGATTAAGCAAAAAAGTCAAAACCGAGCGGCAGCTTGAATCCGACGAACAGAGTTGCCAGAAGGAATACGATGAACAAGACCCACATAAGACCCGTGTTCTTTCCTTTTCCGCCGCGGATCAGCGTCATTTCCATAAATCCGATCGTCAGAAGACCAAGTACAAATTTAATGCCGTACAGCATGCCGTTCAGTCCCATATGTGTGAAGAACAGCGTCGCTCCTGAAATGATAATTAAAACGTAGAACAAGCGCAAAATCATGTGAGTGATCTTCTTACCTTTTGTGCCTGCCGCCATGCTCGCAGAAACGAGGAATAGAATTATCCCCACTACCCACGTCAAAATATGAAAATGGGTTGTATCCGTTAAAAATCCCAAACTTGCCACCTCATTTTACTATAGTCGTTTGCTATGTTACCATAATTTCCAAAAGACTACTATTCTCTTGCCTGCAGTTAACCGCCAAAAATTTATTCGAATCGGTTGACCAATGTGCCGATGCCTTCGATAGACACTTTTACCGTATCACCTTTTTTCAGGAATGTCGGCGGCGTCATGCCTTTTCCTACGCCGGCCGGAGTGCCTGTCAAAATGACATCGCCCGCTTCAAGCGTTACATACTTAGAGATTTCTGCAATCAATTCATCAATTTTGAACATCATGGAAGAAGTATTGCCGTTTTGACGAACATCATCATTCACTTTTGTCACGATAGAAAGATTATGCGGATTTGGAATCTCGTCCTTCGTCACCACATAAGGGCCCATCGGACATGAACCATCCAGTGTTTTGCCGAGGAAGAACTGCTTATGATCAGCCTGCACATCGCGTGCTGTAATATCATTCGCAATCGTATAGCCGAATACATAGTCATAGGCCAGCTGTTTCGGGATATTTTTTCCGTTCTTGCCGATGACAACAGCCAATTCCCCTTCATAATCCAATGAATCCGTCACATCACTGTGGATCGGCAAAGTCTGCTCGTCCCCTGCGATGGATGTAGGAGATTTCGTAAACACCACAACTTTTTCAGGCGGTGCTTCGCCTCCCATTTCAGTTACATGGTCGGCATAGTTCTTCCCGACACATATGACGTTCTTAGGGGTACGCGGAATCGGTGACAGCCACTCCACATCCGTAAACGCGTGCTTAAACTGCTCCGCATTTTCTTCTGTTTCTGTTTTCTCCACTAATTTACGAACCATTTCCACAAAATCCATGCCAAGGGACACAGCCTCGATCATCGTTTTAGGAAAATCAGGCTGATCCTGCGCTTCTGCCATTGCAAGCACGTCCCACACTGCTTCCTCACGTTTCACTTTTGTACCGAATAACGTCTGTCCTTCGTAACGGAATGACAATAGTTTCATTTGAATGCCCAACCCTTCCCATGTGTATTCACATACTACTATGTTACGACAAATTCTATACTTTTTCCTCTTTAATGCCGAAATTCTTTCCGTAAGATAACTTTCTCCAAATAGATTCCAAGGGTCCCATACGGAATTTGGACAGCCAGATCTGTGCGGCAATCAGCTGAATGAAAAAGATTCCAATGGCGAGCCACGTACCTGTTATGATATCTACTTTACCATAGAGTCCCGCTCCATATGAATAAAATATCAGCGTCGCAATGACAGATTGCAAGATATAGGTCGTAAACGCCATTCTGCCAATTGCTGCGAACGGTTTCGTGATCACTTTCAGAAACGGAATCTGCCACAGCAACAAGAATAGTGCAGCATAGCCAATTGTCAAGACCGCTCCGCCAAACGTCGACTGTACGAGATAAATGTTCTCAAACTTCGGTCCATCCACATACGGAATATTTTTCAGCAGGACACCGAATGAAATGAAAATAATCATGACAGCTGCCAGCCTGCCTTTCATTTCATACATCCGCTCGACGATCTTCCATTTAGAAAGTGCTGCGCCGAACATCATAAGCGGCAAAATCGCAAATATGGAGGTAATCAGGCCGGTTACGCCGAACATCAGCCACTCCTGCAGACGGAACAGGAAAATCTCTGCAAACGAGCCGTGGGCATAAGCCGAAATTGCCAGTTCAATTTTCTGAATGTCGACAAAGCCGTCCAGCAGCGAGTTCGGATTGATTTTCCGTCCGATCACGAGAAAACCATACAGCAGTCCCGCCGGTACGATATACAGCACGAGAGCCAGCGATAAAAGCCATTTTTTCGGAATGCGCACGACGGCGATCATGAGAAAGCCCATTAACGCATAGGTGAATAAAATATCACCAAACCAGATCAGCAAGGCATGCAGGACGCCAAACACCAGCAGCCAGCTCATACGGCGTGCCATGAATGGCGCAAAAGGCGTCCCATTCCGCAATGATTTCTCATACTGCATATTGATGCCGTAGCCAAACAGCATCGCAAACAGAGGATAAAAACTGGCCTCTACAAATACATCGATAAAATGAAATGCCGCCTGCTCGCCCGGCGCAGAAAACCACGAATACGGGTCCATATACGCGTAAGGCGAATGAAAATGCAGCATATTCGCAATGAAAATCCCTAATAGCGCGATGCCCCGCAGAAAATCGAGTCCTTCAACCCGGTCCTTCAGCGGCGTAGGAGTCAAATTCAAACTAATTCCTCCTGTAAACTGATTGTTTTCGCTCCGTCAAATAAGTACAGAAGCATCTCTTTGATGTCAATTCCTAAAATGGACTGCAGCACCTTCTTATACAGACTCAGCTGCGTGCCATAGCGTTTCTGCATTTCATTCGCCACTTCCTCCTGCGAATGAAAATTGCCTGTATAATCTGTTTTGTAATCGACAAGCACCCACTCCCCGTCTTCGTGAAACAGACAGTCTGCAATCCCCTGCAGCAGCTGGAATTCCCCCTGCTCTGCCGGCAGCGCATAAGTAAACGGCATTTCGCGCAGCACTTCATCCGCTCGCTTCATCCGTTCACCGAGAGGCGCTGCAAAAAACTTCACGATGTCTGAAGCCTTAATGGCAGTCCCTTCTTCCTTCGTCAGCAATTCACGCCCGACAAGCTCTGCGATAAAGTATTCCGCTTCCGCAATATCCAGCGGCTGTTTCAAATCGATATGCTGCATGACAGTATGCATCGCGGTGCCGACCTCTGCTTTCGTCAGCTGGCGTTTCTGTAAAAACGACGGGCGGTCATGCAGGAAGGAAGGACGATTCGCAAAGTCAGACGAGCGTTCTTCAAACGGATCCGCGTCCCCCCGTTCAAGCTCCAGCAGAGCAATGCGCTTCAGCTCACTGACCGATTGCTTGGACGGCAATTCAACTGCATATTTATACGGATAGCGCGTCTCAAAACGCTGCGTAATCATTTCAACAAGCTGCGGATCAGCCTGTAAGTTTTCATTGTCCAGCGGGATCCAGTCGTCGATTTCCGTGCTGTCTGGCGAATGAAAAGCAGAGAACGGATAGGCATTGATTTCCCATACCGACGCATCATCCATCAACTCGCCGCCGGCCGCTTTGCCGAACTTGCCAAAATCCATGTGACGCGCTACAGCAGGCCCGATCCAGTCTAAATAACCCGCCGCGCGCGAACGTTTATATTCGGGCAGAGGTGCTGTTTCATCCAGCAGCTGCGCTTCCTGCCATTGACTGATCGTCTTTTCGATATCTTTGACCGATGCAATCAGCTCCAAATGTTCTTTCGCACGCGTCATCGCCACGTACAGCACACGCATTTCTTCGGCACGCATTTCCAGTTCCTTTTTCTCTTTCACCGCCAAAAACGGCAGCGATGTGAACGTAATGCGTTTTTCCGGATCTATCGCTTTCACCGCGAGTCCGAAATGCTGATCAAATAAATACGGATTATGGAAATCCATTTTATTGAACGGACGCCCCATCCCTGCGAGAAATACATACGGAAACTCGAGACCTTTCGACGAGTGAATCGTCATAATCCGCACTACATTTTCTTTCTCGCTCATAAAACGGGCTTCGCCGAGATCATCGCCCCGTTTCCGCATGCGGTCGATAAAACGCAAGAAGCGGAACAGCCCCCGGAAAGACGTTTTCTCATAGGACATCGCCCGGTCATGCAGAGCACGCAAATTCGCCTGACGCTGTTTGCCGTTCGGCAGGATACCGACCATTTCATAATAATACGTATCCTGATAGACCTTCCAGATTAATTCGGACAATGAACCATGCCGAGCCATATTGCGCCAGTCTTCCAGGCGGATGAAAAACTTTTGCAGCTTCTTCTGTGCCGCGGGACTCACTCCCGCTCCGCCTGTCTGGACAAATAGCTGTACGGCTTCATAGAACGGCGCATTTGGTTTCGCCAGACGGATTTCCGCCAGCTCGTTTTCCGTCAGGCCGACAAACGGCGCGCGCAGCACCGATACGAGCGGAATATCCTGATACGGATTGTCGATGACACGCAATGTATTGAGCATGATCATCACTTCGATGGCGTCAAAATAGCCTGAAGAAAGCTCTACATAAACAGGAATCCCTGCTGCTTTTAATTCATCGGCAATTTCACTCGACCACGTCATGGACCGCATCAAAATCACAATATCCCGGTATTCAATGGGACGCTGCCTGCCGCTGAACGCATCCGCCGTCTGCGCCTGATCCGCCTGCCACTGCTTGATTTTCTGTGCAATGAAACGGGCCTCCGCCTGAGATTTCTTCAATTCCTGCTGCGCTTCCTGTTCTTCCGAAAGCTCTTCGTTTTCTTCATTTTCATACAGAATCGTCAGACCTGCCGCCGCTTCTTTATCAGGATACTGCGCACCATATTTGAGCGCGGCCGCCTCATCGTATTCAATCTCTCCGACACGCGTGCCCATGATCTGCCTGAAAATGAAGTTTGTTGCGTCCAGCACTTCTCTGCGGCTCCGGAAGTTTGCATTCAAATCAATTTTCAATCCCTGCTCTGATGAGTCATCAAGAAAGCGGTCATATTTCCCAAGAAACAGCCCCGGTTCAGCTAGGCGGAAACGGTAGATCGACTGTTTGACGTCGCCGACCATGAACAGATTGCCGTCCGCTTCCGCTCCCTGCTTGATCAGCTGTAAAATCGCTTCCTGCAGGAAATTCGTGTCCTGGTATTCATCGACCAGCACTTCCGCAAAGCGCGCCTGATAATCGAGCGCGATATCCGACGGCGTTAATTGGCCATCTTCTTCGGCTGATAAAATCTGCAGCGCGTAATGTTCCAGATCAGAAAAGTCCACAAGCCCCCGCTCTGCCTTCACTGCCTGATAACGTGCCGAAAAATCTTCGACCAGCTCCACAAGCGTATGCATAAGCGGAGCCATCAGCCGTATTTCCTCCAGCAAACGTGCAGGCGTCCGTGTGAAATATGTTTCCTTCAGCTTATTGACGATCTTTTTCACTGAGTCACGCATATCTTTTCCGCGTTTCGCCAGCTCTTCATCACAGGAATCCTTCTTAATCATGCCTGCTTTCACCCAGGTTAGCGTCTGGAAATAGGCATACGCATCTTCCCACTTGCCGTTCGTCACATAGTCCATCGCCTGATTCAGCCAGGCTTCATCTGCTTTGGCCGTATCCAGCAGCGGCAGCGGGCCTTCATTCATCTCCGCCAGCCGCTGCAGATCCTGCGCAATGGTCTTCGCTTCATCGAGCGTATGTTTGATCGCCAGCTTCAGCGGCCCAATGAACGATAAACCGTCAATCACCGAGTCATCGCCAATTTCATATTGCTGCGGAATCATTTCCAGCCACTTGGCGGGATTTGGATGCACCCGCGAATAGTCGTACAGCTTATCGATCAAGGTCTCAATCGCCTGGTCATTGCGGTCCGCCGTGAAACTGTCACTCAGACGGTAGATCGCTTCAGGATCCGGCCGGCTGTATGCATCTTCTAGGACTGCGGCGACAGTATCGTCACGTAAAATGGATGCCTCTGCTGGATCCGCAATCCGGAATCCCGGATCGATATCCAGTACATAGGAATACTGCCTGACCACTTGCAGACAGAAGGAGTGCAGGGAAGAAATCTGCGCTTTATTCAGCAGATTCAGCTGCCTGCGCAAATGAACAGAAGCCGGATCATTCGCAATCGCTGCCTCGAGCGCACTCGCCATCCGGTGACGCATTTCCGCAGCTGCCGCGTTCGTAAAGGTCACAACGAGCAGCTGATCGACGTCAATCGGATTTTCTGTATTCAGCACTTTTTCTATCATCCGGGTGATCAGGACCTTCGTTTTTCCAGAACCCGCTGCGGCAGAGACGAGAATATCTTTGCCGGACGCATATATGGCTTTCCATTGTTCATCCGTAAAGGTTTCATGTGCCGGTTTTTCAGGAATTCGCATTCGGATCTATCTCCTTCCGCATTTTCTCTAATGATTCTTCCGGTTTAAGCGGCGTGTAATTCCGTTCAGGCTGCGTCGGATCTGTCCTGTCAAACTGGCAGATCGACTGATACGAACAGAACTGACACGGCATATGGTCTTTCAAACGGTACGGATAAACCCGTGTATCACCCGCCAGCATGCCGTCGCCCGCCTGTCTGTGCCGCTTGCGCACGAAACTGCGCATCATGTTCAAATCTTCCGTCGGCAATACTTTCGACGTCGAATAAAACGAACCGTCTTTTTTCAGCCGAGCGGGAACAATGAGCGACTCACTCTCCAGATTATCATCCATCGCGAGCGCCACTTCTGCATCTTCCAGTATATAGCCCTGCATTTTGTATGATTTCATCAGTTCTTTTTCCACTGCATCGTCCGCCAGTTCTTTCGTCAGGCGCAGCATCGGATTATGGACGTACATATACAATACACCGGCTGGGTCTGCATGCACGCCAAGCCAGTCATCCGCATGCTCAAGCGCCACGTCGAGATATGTCAGCATTTGCAGCGACAGTCCGTAATATACTTCGGTCAGATCAAGTGCACGCGCGGATGATTTATAATCGACGACGCGCAGAAATGTCTGATCACCTTTCTTCATCGTATCCACCCGGTCGATCCGGCCCCTGATGCGCATCTGCTGCCCTTGCTTCAATTGAATCTCAAGCGGCGGGATGGCTTCATTCGGACCAAATCCTGCTTCGATCGCAATCGGCGTGAACTTCGAATTGCGCGACTGCGACTGCAGGGCGCGGATCGTCCGCTGAATAATCTGCATGAGTTTGCGCTGAATATACGCATACCGCCGGCTCGACAGCAAAATCTTGTGGAAAAACTTCGGCGTCTGCGCGTCGATCGCATCACGGCCGAGCTGCCAGCATTGCTCTCTCGTCAACTCTGCCCATGACAGCCCCTGGCGCATCACTTCATCGGATACCCATTTCAACGCAGCATGGAATAAATCACCGATATCCGGTGCTTCCAGCTGGAATTCCATGCGGTCCTGCAGGCCGAGGCCATAGGTCGTGAAATGCTGGAACGGACAGCTGTAATACGATTCGATCCGCGACACACTGGTCGTAAAGGAGCTGCCGTACAACCCGGCAGTCAGATGCGGATCGAGCATCTCCGTTTTCTGCCGCTTCAATGCAGGCTGGACAATCGACTGAATGATCGATGACCACAGCGGATCTTCTTTATAATAAGCGAGCACCGCCTGCCACTCCGGCCCCATTTCCTCGTGTGAATTAGCCTGGCGCATAACGCGCACTGCATAGGACAATGACACTTCCGGGTGCTCGATATAAGGCATTTTATCTTCTGTGCCGGGCAGCTCCGTCGGCTCGATCACTGCCAGTTCTACCGGCATCCCGCGGGAAATCTGCTGCAGTCTCGGAACATACAGCGACGGAATCAATGCTTTTCCTTCTTCATCTGCAATCGGATAGCTGACCGTCAGACGCTCCCTCGCCCCCGTGAAGGCACGGTACACCATATACGACTCCCGCATTAGCTGGGTTTTTGAAGTTGGCGCCAGCGTAATGCCCAGCTCGCTGAACAGCTCCCGGTCATTATCTGACAGCAATCCTTCATGATCATTGCGCAAAGGCAGTACGCCTTCATTCGCGCCGAGCACGAATACACAATCGACATCCATCGAATTAAACAGCTCGACTGTCGTCACCGTCACTTGATCGAGCGATGGAGGAATGAGTTTAAATTCGAGCGTGTCAAACCCTTCATCCAGTATTTTTATGGCTTCTGTAAACGGCAGCTCCTTGTCGCCGAACATCAGCACAAACTGATCGAGCACATTGATCCAGCCGTTCCACGCCTGCTCATGTTCAGCCGCCGCACGCAGCCGGTGCTCTTCCTGCTCCTCTTTTTCCAGAGCGACCATTTTATCGTAGACATGCAGCGATTCCATTGTAAAGAACAGTGCTTCCGCAACGTCACGGCCGGTTTTCGCCTGTTTCATTTTCTCCTCAAGTTCAAGCAGCGGCAGACGGATCAAATCGCGTGTTTCTGCATACTCCGCCTGCATCGCAAGTTCTTCGTCTGTCTGGACTTTTTTGACCATCTCCAGCCCTCTGTAGCGGCTGACAATCCAGCGCTCTTCATCCAGCCAGCGTTTGCTGCCGTGAATTCCTTTTGCGAGTACGAAGTTTTCCAGCCGGTCCGCTCGCTCCCGCCACACCTGTTTGCTTTCATTGGCGGGGAAAAAGAGGTCTGTTTTGACCGCGCGGAATACCGCTTCATACGACCAGTCCGTACGCACTGCTTCAAGCAATGAACGCGCAAATTCGATAAGCGGGTGATGCAGCATCGGCTTTTTCCTGCTGATGAACACCGGGATATCGTATTGCGAAAAAGTCATCTGAAGCAGTTCATCATATTCTTCCGGCTGTCTGTAAATCACAGCGATATCCCGGTAACGCTTGCCTTCACGCATCATTTTGCGAATCGAACGAGCGACCGCATGTACTTCTGCGCGCCGGTTTGTCGCTTCAATCAGCCGGATATGTCCTTCTGATTCAATTGCGTCAGGCGGATAACGATCAAATTGTCTTTCCAGATGGCGCAGCTCTTCATTCATGAAACGCTGCAGACCGGTCAAATGAACGGTTTCATCGAGCAGCACTGAATCGCTGTATGCCAGCTGCTGAAGCGTCGCAAATTGCTGTTCAGCAGTATAGAATAATTCATGCTCGCCGCTGTGCTGGGAATCTTCCATTGGCAGCACGACATTGACACGCTTTGTATATTTCATTAATTGAGAGATAATATTATATTCCTGTGTCGTGAAATCACCGAAGCCGTCTATGTAAACGGAGGCATCTTTCAGCCACTCTGCATGCGGAATTTGCATGGCGAGGGCGTTCAGCTGGCCTTCGCTGTCCATATACGTTGTGCCGAGCCGTTCTTCAATCTTTCCGAGCAGCAGCTGCAGATCATGCGCTTTATCCTGCAGGATGCGCGGTGCCTGCGTGTCTTCCAAGGAGCTCGTGAGTGCCGAGAATGCTTGCTGGTCGATGCAGTATTTGCTAAATTCTTTCATGACATCGCTGATTTGTTCGGCGAAGCCGTGTTTCGAAGCGGCCTGCTTGAACAGACGGAAGTCTTCCTTATTTTCCTCAAGGACGCTGCGGACCAGCATGCGATAGCCGAAGCTGTCGACTTCTTCGCGTGTGATGCCGCCGACTTCCTGCAACACGCGCCAGGCGAGCCGTTTGAACGTCAGGACTTGGGCGCGGATCATGCCGCTGAGCCCGAATTTGACGGAGAGGCTGTATTCCATGGAGTACGACAGCTGGTCCGGCACGATGACAATAATCGGCGGCCCCATCGGACGCTGCTTCAATTCTTCAGCAATCTCCTTTTCAATGAAGTGTGTCTTGCCGGTTCCTGATCGGCCAGTTATGAAACGCAGTGACATGGTTTTGTGCTCCTTTCGTGTTGCTAATTCATAAAATATATCAGATCAAGGTAAGTGGTTTATTGTGATCTATATAACAGGTATGCGGAATGAGACCGTTCCCCTGCGTTCCAGGCGGACGCGTTCTGGAGGGCCCGCGGTGAGCCAACTTGGTCGCTGCGCTCCCGCAAGTTGTCTCACCTGTCGGGCTGATCCTCCCAGAGTCGCCGCCTTCCACTCCGGTACACTGGCTTGTTTTTCAGGAATTATTATGTGGTAAAAAGTCCCGGCATTACAATAAGTAACGCGACTTTTCTCTATTTTTGCTTTATCAATTCCACAGCATGAGTTCAATGTCAAAAACCAGCAAGAAAATGACTTTGCTTTGATTTAAGAATATTGTTTAATGCTAGTCCTTCTTTAAATCTAGCCAATGAGACATGAATACTTTATATACTACTTGAATTACAAAGCTTCCCAGATGTTAGACAATTGCAATGAACTTACTAAAGCCATTCACAAACATAATTAGGATTGAAGCGTAGGGTGGGGCGACTCCCGGAGGATCAGCGTGCGCCTTGAGACCCCGCAGGTAGCGCCAGCGGACGAGGAGGCTCAAGCCACGCCCTCGGGAAAGCGCCCCAACCCGCAGCGAAAATCCCATACTGCTCACTAACTAGCTCTTAAGCTCTTAAACTTCAAACATCCTGCAACAACAAAAAATCCCGTCCCCGCCCTTTCTTCCATTGTACCGAAAGAGAGGAGAGACAGGAAATATTTTAATTTTCTTTGTCTGACTTGTTTAAAGTGGAGAAGCTTTTAAAATCTTGTTCCACTTTCTTGTTGAGCCTACCCTCGAACCATTTTCCCACCAGCCACAGCAAGAAGATCACAACTAGCATAATCAGCGTCCGGATTGGATTCGTAAACAAAGCACGGACATCGTAGCCGATATACGTAATCATAATAATCATCACAAGCTTCCCGAGCATCAGAGCGAACAAATAATTCTTCTTATTCATATTCGACAGACCTGCCACCAGATTGACGAGCGCTGACGGCGTGAACGGGAAACAGATCAGAATGAACAGCGGTCCGAAACCGTTCCGCTCGACCCAGTGGATCAGTTTCTGCACTTTCGCCGGTCTTTTGAGAAAGGAGAAAAAACGATTGTGGCCGTAATAGCGCACCAGCAGAAACACTGCGTACGATCCCGCCACCGTTCCCGCCCAGGATAGCAGAAATCCATACCAGAAGCCGAATGCAATGGCGTTGGCGATCACGAATACGACGAGCGGCAGGAACGGCAAAAAGGCCTCAATGAAAGGGGGCAGCAGACCCATATACAGTCCAATCGCTTCATATTGTTCAGCCAGTTCTTCTACTTTATCGATCGACAGCCATTCATTCATCGCAAACACCCTCACCGTTTCGAATTAACTTATAGTATAATAGCAGACAGATTCCTTTAGAAAGATGGGCTGCCAGATGAACACAACCTTTTCTCAAGGCGTAAAAGCAGGGACGAGCATTGCGATCGGCTACTTCCCTGTCGCCCTGACATTCGGACTGCTTGCCAAAACAACCGGTCTGTCCATTTTTGAAGCGACTGCCATGAGCCTGCTCGTCTATGCCGGCGCCTCGCAATATATGGCGCTCAGCCTGATTGCCACCGGTGTAGCCCCCTGGCTCATCGTGATGAATACATTCATCGTCAACATCCGCCACTTTTTAATGACCGCTTCACTGAGCGAAAATGTTGCGCCGGCACCGAAGTGGATGAAAGCGATTTATGCTTTCGGTATTACGGACGAATCATTTTCCGTCCTCTCTACGCAAAAAGGCGGGAAGATCGCAACAGCGTTTACGTTTGGCGTTGCGTTGATTGCCTACAGCAGCTGGGTCGTTTTTACAGCGGTAGGACATGTCATCGGAGCCAATCTGCCGCAATTTTTACAGGAGGCCATGTCCGTTGCACTGTATGCGATGTTTATCGGACTGCTCGTTCCTTCCATGAAAGGCAACCGGAAAGTTGTTCTGCTGGCTGTAATCGGCGCTGGTATTCATTGCGCATTGTATTACTCGAACCTGCTGTCAACCGGATGGTCCATTCTTGTGGCGACGCTCGGTTCCGCGGTTCTAGTAGAATTTTTATATGTTAAAGCGAATAAAAATGTAGATCGATGGACGACAGAAAGGAAGGCGGATCAATAATGGGACCAGTATATTGGTGGATGATTCTTGGGATGGCGGTCGCCACTTATCTGCCCAGGATGATTCCTTTAACGTTTCTCGACGGCAAAGAGCTCCCGCCGATTGTCAGCGGCGTGCTGCGTAATATTCCGTTTGCTGTGCTCGGCGCGCTGATTTTTCCTGCAATTCTGCATATCCAGGATAATGTGCTATTCGGCGTGATCGGAGCGGTTACTGCTTTTATTTTATCTTTTATCGGGCTGGATGTCATGTTCGTTGTGATCGGAACCATCGCCGTTCTGGCGGTCTACAGTTTATTTTGATAGTACTTATTATAATGATTCCCAAATCCCCGCCTGCTAAAACAGCAAAGCTTGATTTACGGAACAAAAACGCGGTTTTCAAAGAGGGACTCTCCTTTGAAAACCGCTTATTTTATTCTTCGATTTGATTTTCCCGTGCATTCTTCACCATGCGCGATGCAAACCAGAATCCGACCGTCAATGAAACGGCGTCCGCCACATACAGCAGCCAGTTATGCGTATACCCTGCATAAACCGAAGCCGCAATCAGCGCTAGCGTCAGAACGAGGCCGACGACATGATGAAAAGTCACTCTGGTGAAAAACACAACTAACAGCCCAGGCAGAAAAATCGCCAGCAGAAGCTTCGTTTCAAAATCTTGCATCGCACTCTCTCCTTTTACCGCACGACCAGCATGCCCAGACGGAAATGATCGTGGCGGTACAGCACTTGCTGTTTCAATCGCACTTCGCCGTCCCGTCCGATGACTTGCAGGCGGCAGTGAGCAGCGTTTATTTGAATCGCATCATATAGTTCATCTTCATTGTGAATCGTAATGCCGTTGACCGACTTGATGAGATCGCCGGGAATGATCCCCATTTTCTCTGCCGGTGAATCTTCCAGAACGGAAACAACGAAAATCCCTTCTGACTGAGGAACCAATAAAAGCGCATGTTTTCGTTCGGTAATCGACAGGAGAATGGACAGGAAAATCCGGCATACGACGCCTGCGATGAGCGCTGCCCAGCCGAGAACCGGCATCCAAATTGCACCGATGCCTACAGCCGCAACCGCAATGCCAAGCCACGCAACGGCCGCACCTATTTTAGGGAACAGGATGTCCGGGAACGAAGCGCGCGCCATTTGTGAAAAGCCGATGACCAGCGGAACCGGAATCAATGAAAAACTCTCCGAACCGAGCGTGAACTGCGGCCAGTACGGTACGTATTCCGCAAGCATATGACCAGGCACAACCAGCACGATCGGAACAATCCACAGCAATTTAGCCTGGTAGACCGCTGCACGCAATCCGCGTTTCGTAGGCGTTAAGAACGGTGAAGCATGGCGGCTGGCATAGCGCCTGATCAATAATCCTTCCGTCACTAAGAACAGTCCTGCGATGACAGGGACCGTCACGGCCATCGTGCCGAAAAAGTCCAGCTCTTCTTGCACAAACCAATCCTTTACCGAAAAGCCTGATGCAAAGCGATCTAGCGCATACAATCCAAAAAACGCAATCGCTGCGTAATAGACCGGTGAAGCCAGTTTATAGGAAAACGAAATAATGGCGAGCAGCATGACAACAGATAAAAGGACAATCCAGTTGAAATCTACAGTGAGTCCGGCGCCGGCAATCAGGATCGACAGCACAAGCCCGTATAGCCAGCCGGATGAAATCGCATGTTTCATTTCAGTCAATCCGGAAAGCACACGAATTGTAAAGTCCCGCCGCTCCCGTTTCACGCGCACATAGCCAAGCAAAACAGCAGCAAGCACTGCCGCCAGCCACACCGGATTCAAAACGAAATAGAGGATCGCTTCTGTAATGTTATTCAGTAGTTCACTAGACATGATGATCACCTTCCCGCTCGTCCAAACAACTCTTTTACCCATTGTACAAAAAATGAAAGCAAATAGCGAATGCCTACTTGCTGAAAATGGCTATTTTGATAGAGATGAGTAAATAGTTCTGCAGAATTTTTACTGTTATGAGCGGCTGCAGATGCTGTATGAGCGAGTTTCATTGGCGTATGATCACTTGAGCCAGGAGTATGAGCGGCTGGCACGGCGGCATGATCACTTGGACGGGGCCAATGATCACTCGAACGAGGCTAATGATCACCAGAGGACTTTTCATGATCACACGCTGCCCGCAGCTTGACTTGCAGCCGTGCCATTCGCCCCCGCCGCGCGAAAAACTCACTGAAGCGAGCCAAAAGCAGCCGGCAGCGAACCTTTCACAACCATAACCGCACGCATCCGGCCTCCCGGCGAACCAATCCAGCACCCAGCTGCATCTGCCCCCACATCCAATCAAAAAAGAGACCGCCGCAAATTCCCCGGCAGCCCTCCCTTTTATCATTCCCCTAATTCATTCACCAGAAAATCGACAGCCATCCGCAGCTGCTTATCGTTCTTCGGTTCATTGCGGAACTCTTCGACCGTCTCTTTCAATGCGATAAAAAATATGCGGTCCATCGATTTGCTTTCTGCAATCTGGCGGTCTGCGCGAAATGCAAGGACTGCCGCAGCGGTATCTTTGTCGTAATAGCCGTCGGTGCGGCCGGGCTGATAATCGAGCGCCTTCAGCATCCGCTGTGCATAAGCGATCTGCTCATTGAAATGCCCTTCTTTGAACGTCTCCGTCACCATCTGCAAGTGCTCCGTGAACAGGACGCTCTGCTTCACCTCAATGTCTGCGGCGACCCCTTTGCCGTGAATCCACTTCTCTTTCGGCGTCAGCCATTTATTCGTCGACAGTTTCAGTTCGCCGCCGTTCGATAATTCCATCGTTTCCTGCACGGTACCTTTACCAAAACTCGTCGTGCCAATCAAAGTTCCGCGTTTCAAGTCTTTCAGCGCAGCGCTCAGCACTTCACTGGCAGACGCACTGCCTGTGTCCTGCAACACCACTATCGGAATCTGCTTAAGCCGTTCATTCAACTCGAGTTTCTCCGACTTCTCTGTCACGATCGGCGCCAGACTGCCCTTGGCATCCTGCATCACTACAAACACCTGATCTTCTTCGAGTAAGCTCGCAGAAATCTCGGACACCGCCATCAAATAGCCGCCCGGATTGCCGCGCACATCAATAATGACCGCCTGCGCGCCTTGCTTTATGACGTCAGACGTCGCTTTCTGCCACTCTTTCGCCGTCTCTTCACCAAACATTGTCAGTGCTATGTATCCCAATTTAGCACCCCGTTCCTCAAGCAGCTGATGATTGACCGATTGCACAGGCATCGTATCGCGCTCAATCGTGTATTCCATATGCTTATCCGCATCTGGCCGGAAAATCGTCAGCTTCACTTCGGTCCCTTTTTTACCGCGGATCGAATTCACGACTTCCTGCAGCGTTTCATTGCCCAGCCGTTCACCGTTTACCCGCACAATTTCGTCATAGGGCTGCAGTCCCGCTTTTTCTGCCGGCCCGCCTTTAATCGGAGACACGATAATATACTTGCCGTTCGTCCGCGTTACTTCCGCCCCGATTCCAACCCTTGAGCCGGCTAGCGATTCCCGGTGCGACGCTGCTTCCTGTTCGGTCAGATACGTCGAATAGGGATCACCGATCGTATCCGTCATTCCGCGGAGCGCCCCTTCAATCAGCATGTCCTTTTCAACCGGATAAACTGCTTTCTCCTGTATCGCTTCATACGCCTCATCGATCACAGGATATTTACTGACCGACTGCGACTGCTTAGACTCCGTTTTTCCACATCCGTTCAATCCGAACAGCACAACGCCGAGTAACATCATAATTCCCACTAAAAAAAGCCTGCTCCTACGCATGCAACCCCTCCTCCCTCCACTATATGAAGGCAGACAAGAAGTTACGACACAGGAACAGACTCTTTTTTCAGTCCATGAAATCGACTAATTCATTCAGTGTTTTTTCATCCAGCGGCCCAATAACCTTCTGGGCGATGCGTCCTTTTGTATCAATCATAAATGTCGTCGGCATCGAGAATACACCGTACGTATGCGTCACCTGCGCCGTTTCATCCAGTGGTATCGGGAAGCTCAGCTTATAGGACTCCACAAAATTCTCCACCTCACTAATGCCGAGTTTCTCAGATTCCGTCACATTGACAGCGATCAGTTCGACCTGATCTTCTTCTGTTAGTTTCGAATAAAAACTTTCCATATGCGGCATTTCTGCTTTACATGGCGGACACCAAGTGGCCCAGAAATTCAGGATGACTTTCTTCCCTTTTAATTCAGAAAGTGTCACCGTTTCACCGGCAAGTGTCTCCAGCGTAAAATCAGGCGCCGGCGAATACTGCTCCAGCCCCTCTTCTTCTGCCTGCTGCCCCGGCAGGTCTGCCGCAGTCTGCGACGTATCAATCGGTTCAATTTCAGGCTTGCCCACTGTATTTTTCACCATGAGAAAAACAAGCGTGCCGACTACAAGCGCACTCACAATATAGCCAATCATTTTTTTACTCATCGTAATTCTTCCTCTCTATGTAGCGATTTCCCTGCAAACTGCTGCACCAGAACGAGCAGCACTCCTCCGCTGATTGACGTGATGAGCGGCAGACTTATAAAAACTCCGGGCTGCAATGCGGAAACCATCAGATGCAATGCAATCCAAATGATCGATATATCACTGACAGTGTTGGTGCGTTTCTTATAAATCCAGAAAACGAACACCCATAGCAGCGCGAATAAAATAATGGTCATACTTTTTATCAGAAGACTTCCTTCATTTAAGAAAACCATGACGATCTGATATACCGCCTGCCAGCTGACGAATGCGAGCAGCAGCGACCATTGCTCTTCGTATTGCCATTTCTCTCTTTTATTCTGCCGGAGCGTCAATAAACCTGTGATGAGGATGGCCAGTATCCAGCCGACTGTCCCGCCGTGGAAATACAGAATAGACAGCGGATAATGAATGACTGTTGAAAAATCGGTCAGAATCACAGAAAGTTTCCAAATGATCACAAGGTTGAAAAGAATATTTCCGATCCGCTCGCCCGCCGCTTTCCCAAAGTATATGCGAATGAAAAGGTAGGTCATGACGAAACCCGCAATGACTGCGATCCAGGATGACGGCACGGTAATGGAGCCAATCGGATAATACTGTGTTACAGGCATCGCCAAGTCTCTCCCATCTGTTTACATATGAAAAACCCGCCGTATGAAAGGCAGGTTTTTCATTTGATGCTATATCAAAAAGACACATAATGCAAAGGGTTGACCGCGCTTGGACCGGACGCAGAGAAGTTACCTACGTGTAACTCAAAATGCAGGTGAGGTCCTGTAGAGAAGCCTGTAGTGCCTACGGCTCCAATATATTGTCCCTTAGAGACATGCGCACCGGAGCTTGTACTGATCGATGACAAGTGTCCGTACACTGTCGTCAGGATTTTCCCATCGACAGAATGAGTAATCATGATGACATTACCGAATCCGCTCATGGAGCCCGCATACGATACGACGCCATCCCCGGCTGCTACAACCGGAGTTCCCATTGGTGCCGCTAAATCCATACCGCGGTGCTGTTTCTTCGCATGAGTGATCGGATGCGTACGCCATCCAAATCCTGAACTGTATCGGCCGTTCGTCGGCTTTGTCCAGAATCCGCTTGATACTGCCGGCAGATTGCCTGGAGAAGCGGATGAACCACCGCTCGATTGACTTTGCTGTTGCTCACGTTCGCGCTTGGCTGCCGCTTCTGCACGGCGTTTTTCTTCCGCTTTACGCGCTACTTCAGCCAAACGGTTCTGCTCAGCCACGATCTGTCCTTCCAGCTCGGAACTGATTTCAATCGCATCATTGTATTCTTCTTCTAAATTTGTTTTCTCTTTTGAAAGCTTTTCTTGCTCCGCCTGCAGTTTATTGACAAGCGTATTCTTTTCTTTCTTCTTCGCATCCAGTTCATCTTTCATTGCCTGGATTTTCTTCTTGCGTTCTTCTTGCTCTGCCAGCTTTGTCTCGACTTGCTGCTTTTCATCTTCAAGCTGCGCTATGTCTTCTTCCTGCTGGCGGATAATCTTTCGGTCTGCATCCATCAATGTCGTCACAGCCGAGAATCTGTCAATGAAATCCGAGAAACTATTCGCACCGAGAAGCACGTCTAGATAGCTGACCTTTCCGCCTTTGATCTGCATTACCCGTACACGCTCACGCAAGACTTCATCGCGCTCTGCAATACGAATTTCCAGTTCTTTAATGGACTCTTTCAGCTCTTTAATCTCTTTTTTCGTCTGATCCATTTCTGCAATCAAATGATTCATATTGCTGTTCGTTTCATCAATTTTTGCATTCAGCTTCTTGATCTGGCCCATCAGCTCTTCTGCTCTCGTCTGCTTGACCTGAATCTCATTTTCTTTCTTTTGAATCGTGGAATTTAAACTGTTCTTTTTATTTTCTACCGCATTTTTCTCATTTTGCAGATCCTTCAGTGTACTTGCCGAAACGCCTGCACCGCCAACTACTGTCGACAGCAGCAGGACCGACAAAACACCTGAGATGATTCGGTGTTGCTTTTTCAAATCCCAGTTCCCCCTTCCATTACACTTTCAAAAATTTCCGTACGGACATAAAGCTTCCCCACACGCCAATGAATACTGCGATGAACAGAAGCAACCCATTCAGCTGCAATAAAAACGGCATCGGTTCCAGCAAATGAAACAGTTCATTCTGCAATTTGGATTCCCATAAGTTAAATAGCTGAGAATACGCGACCGTTACCAATATCATCGGTAAAATCGCACCAAAAATCCCGAGCCACACTCCTTCAAGCATGAATGGAATTCGTACAAAACTATTCGTTGCACCTACGAGTTTCATAATCTCGATCTCTGTCCGTCTCGCGACAATCGTCAAACGGATCGTATTGGATATGAGGAACATCGCGGTGAACAATAAAGCGAGAATCAGTCCCAGTCCAACATTGCGTCCAATTTTCAGGACATTGAACAATTTTTCGACCTTGCCTTCTCCGTATTCCACATCGTATGTATGCTCATATGTACCGAGTTTCTTGGCGATTGCTGCGGTATTTTTCGGATCGGCTGCTTTAATATAAAAAGCATCACCGAGCGGATTGCTCTGCTTATACAGCGCAAGCTCATCCCCGAATGACTGGATCATTTTCTCAAGTTCCTGATCCCGCGTTGAATAAACCACTTCTTCTATACCCGGCGTCTTTTTTATTTCTGCCAGAAGCTGCCGGACTGCTGTTTCATCGGCTCCGGGATCTGCAACCACTTTGATCTCCACGTCATTTTCGATATTGTCTGCCAGCTGATTCAAGTTCATCATGATGACAAAAAACACGCCTATTAGCAGCAGCGTGACCGTGACGGCGCTGACCGATGCAAATGTCATCCAGTTATTCCGACTGAGGCTCTTAAAGCTTTCCCGCAAATGACGTTTCAAGGTTCTAAATTTCATAGCGGTACTCTCCTTCATACTCATCGCGGGTAACGAGGCCGCCTTCGATCTGAATAACACGGTGCCGCTGTGTATCTACTATTTCTTTGTTATGCGTAGCCATGACAATGGTTGTGCCATGCTGATTGATCCGTTCAAAAATACTCATGATTTCCCATGATGTATTCGGATCGAGATTTCCTGTCGGCTCATCCGCAATCACAAGTTTCGGTGAATTGACGATCGACCGGGCAATCGACACCCGCTGCTGTTCGCCGCCTGACAGTTCATTCGGGAACATTCTCGCTTTCTGTGTCAGTCCGACCAGTTCGAGCACTTCTGTCACTTTTGTTCGAATGACACTCGGAGTCTCTTCAATTACTTCCAGCGCATAGGCTACATTCTCGTAAACATTTAATTTCGGAAGTAATTTAAAGTCTTGGAAGACCACACCGATCTGCCTTCTCAAGTACGGTACTTCTTTGCTGCGCATTTTCGTCAAATCTGTACCGTTGAAATATATCGTACCGCTGGAAGGAACTTCTTCCCGGTACATCATCTTAATGAAAGTGGACTTTCCTGCTCCACTCGGCCCGACGACGTAAACAAATTCGCCTTTCGCAATCTCTACATGGATTCCGTTAGAGGCAACAACGCCATTCGGGTACTTTTTGTACACATTCTTCATAACAATCATACAGTTTTAACCACCTGAATTTTGTTTTCTCTTCATATTCGCCATTTCAATTATAGCATGATTCGACATAGCAAGTATTACAGTTATGTATCAAATGGTCAAAGCATGTGTATTAATAGAAAAACGTGCCGAATGCTCGCCACGAACGAAAAAGCCATTCTTAAGAGAGTCTTAAGAATGGCCGATTATTACAGGATTATTTCTTTTCAGCTAACCAGGCAGCTACTGCGTCTGCTTCATCGCCTTTTAGCATTGGAGGCATTGCGCCTTTACCGTTGGTTACGATGTCATGGATTTCTTCTTCAGAGTGAGTCGCGCCTGCTTTCGCAATGGATGGAGCGTTGCCCTGTCCTTCAAGGTTAGATCCGTGACAAGATACACAGCTAGTCTGTACGACTTTCTCTGCATCTACACCTGATGTTTCAGCTCCGCTGTCGTTTGTGTCAGCCGGTGCGTCAGATGCGTTGTCATCGCCTCCGCCACATGCGCCGAGTACTAATGCTGCTCCGAATAGTGTTGCTAATAATTTGTTCTTCATGCAATATCCTCCCTCTTGCTAATTATTTTCTAACATCCTTAAGTATACCAAACCTTTTCCGTCCCACATCGAGCAGAATTGACAAGTTTTCAAATTATATTGAGGCGCTGCCGGTGCTTTTTGTGGTTTGGGCGGATTTGTGGTGAGTACACTGTATAGTATTGACCGTTTGTGTGGAAGTTAAACATGGTTTTTGAAAGTTTTTGTGGAGAGTTTGTGTTGTGGAGAGCGGGTATGTATAGGGAGACCGTTTCCCTGCGTTCCCTCCGGACGCGTTCCGGAGGGAACGCGGTAAGCCAACTTGGTCGCTTCGCTCCCGCAAGTTGTCTTACCTGTCGGGCTGATCCTCCCGGAGTCGCCGCGTTCCACTCCGGTACACTAAGCTGGTGTTTCAAGACTTTTTGTGTGAGCTGGCAGTATGAGCATGGTATTTTGGGCTATTACAATAGGTAAGGTTTTTCATGCAATACTTATTATTCTGCAAAGGCAAAGATTCTTGTGATCAATGCGTTTGCAAAGTCGCGAAACTGGAGCGTATACCAACTAAATCTGCACTCTTCGAAAAAACAGCATAATATACTTTCTCCAACACCAGCGAAGGCGCAACTGCGGAGTGGCTATGAGCGCGAAGGCCGGTTCAATGATCACGGTTGGTTGCAGTATGATCACGCGGCCAAGCCTAATGATCACTTGGCCGGTATGTATGAGCGGCTGAGGCTAGGCTATGAGCGCTTGGGGGGATACTATGATCATCCCAAGCTTTCTTTGGCAGGCAGTCGCGCCTATAAGCAATCCCCCAGCGCCGAAGCGGGTTTAAACTGCAAAACGTTCCCTGTGTAAACTTCCTGCAAAGTCGAGAAACGGAACTAAACTACATCTCACTACACAAAGTAGCATACTTCACTTATAAAATTTCATACAAAAAAAGTGCATTTCTGCACTTTTTTTGATTAGGATATTCTTGAACGCAAGTACGCATTGATGAATGGGCCCAGTTCGCCGTCCATTACGGAGCTGACGTTGCCTGTTTCTTCATTGGTACGGTGATCCTTTACCATGGAGTACGGGTGGAAAACGTAGGAGCGGATCTGGCTGCCCCAGCCGATTTCTTTTTGCTCGCCGCGGATTTCCGCAAGGCGTGCTTCTTCTTCCTCTACTCGGATCTGATAAATTTTCGCCTTCAATAAATTCATCGCACGCTCACGGTTTTTAATCTGTGAACGTTCTGTTTGACAGGTGACGACTGCGCCTGTCGGGATGTGTGTCATCCGTACGGCTGAGTCAGTCGTGTTGACGTGCTGTCCGCCGGCGCCGCTTGAGCGGTACGTGTCGATCTTGATGTCTTCTGTCTTCAGATCTAAATCGATGTCGCCGTCGAATTCAGGCATGACTTCAATGGATGAAAACGACGTATGGCGTCTTCCTGAAGAGTCGAACGGTGAAATCCGGACCAGACGGTGAACGCCCTTTTCCGCTTTCAAATAACCGTATGCATTATGCCCTTTGATGCTCAATGTTACGGATTTTATACCCGCCTCGTCACCCGCCTGATAATCAAGCGTCTCGACTTTGAAGCCGTGGTGTTCGGCCCAGCGTGTGTACATACGGAGCAGCATCGATGCCCAGTCCTGAGACTCGGTTCCGCCTGCGCCTGAATGCAGTTCAAGTATGGCATTGTTTTTATCGAATTCATCGCTTAACAGCATTTGCAGATCGAATTTATCCATTCGTCCTTTGAACTCTTTTAATTCGGAAACAAGTTCGTCCTGAAGTTCTTCGTCTGCTTCTTCTTTCAGCAGTTCGTGCGTCATTTCGAGATTTTCTTGTTCTTCGTTCAATTCGTTGTATTCGCCGACGATGTCTTTAAGTGCATTGGATTCGGAGATGACTTTCTGCGCGCCGTCCTGGTCGTCCCAGAAGCCTGGCTCGAGCATCATTTCGTCGAGTTCCTGCATTCGTGCCTCTTTGTTTTCTAAGTCAAAGAGACCCCCTAAAGTCCGCTAATTTCTTAGCTGTTTTGTCGAGCTCGTTCCGAACATCGGATAATTCCATCATAATTGTTTCCTCCTGGGTTGTTGTTTCTAAGTGTTTGCATTAGCAAATTAAAAACAGTCTGCAGTTAAGGCAGTGTTGATCTACGTTCCAGACGGACGCTTTCTGGAGGGCCCGCGGTGAGCCAACTTGGTCGCTGCGCTCCCCTAAGTTGTCTCACCTGTCGGGCTGATCCTCCCAGAGTCGCCGCCTTGCACTCCGATCAACACGGTTCCCTCTCACTATCAAAGGAACCGACTGTATTAAATTGGTAACCTGAATATAATCCTTTTACGCTTTGCCGTGGCAATTTTTGTACTTCTTGCCGCTGCCGCATGGGCAAGGGTCGTTGCGGCCGATGTTGACTGTGCGGCGGATTGGTTTTTTTGCTGCAGGTTCGCTGCCTTCTTTCGGATTGTTGGCCTGGCCTTTTGCTACTTCTTCGCGTTCCAAGTTATTGCGGATTTCTGCTTTCATGACGTACTTGGTCGCATCGTTTTCGATGGCCATGAGCATGTCTTCGAACATCGCAAATCCTTCTGCCTGGTACTCACGGAGCGGATCGTTCTGTCCGTATGCACGCAGGTGAATTCCGTTGCGCAGCTGATCCATCGCGTCGATGTGGTCCATCCATTTCGTATCGATCGCGCGCAGCAGGACAACTTTTTCAAACTCACGCATACGTTCTTCGGACATTTCCTGCTCTTTTTCATTATAGCGGTCAATGACCAATCCGTGAATGAATGATTGCAGTTCTTCAGGAGATTTATTTTCCAGCTCCTCAACTGTCACTGAATCTTCCGGCAGTAAGTTTGCTTCGAGATAGTCTTTCAATCCTTTTGCAAACACTTGCTTCTCATCGGTATGGAGCGCTACCACGCGTTCGATGGCCGACTCGAGCATGCCTTCCAATATAGGACGGATATTATCGGAACTCAATACTTCGTTACGTTCTTTATAGATGACTTCACGCTGCTGGCGGAGCACGTCATCATACTGTAATAGACGCTTCCGCGAATCAAAGTTATTACCTTCCACACGTTTTTGCGCAGATTCTACAGAACGTGACACCATTTTTGACTGGATCGGCGTCGTATCGTCCATACCAAGCTTCGTCATCATCGATTTCATTTGTTCGGAACCGAAACGGCGCATCAATTCATCTTCCAATGAAAGGTAAAACTGTGTGACACCCGGGTCTCCCTGACGTCCGGAACGTCCGCGGAGCTGATTATCGATACGTCTGGACTCATGACGCTCGGTACCGATGACCGCAAGGCCGCCGACTTCCTGAATATGATCGCCGAGTTTAATATCGGTACCGCGTCCCGCCATATTCGTCGCAATCGTCACGGCGCCTTTTTTACCGGCATCCAAAATGATTTCCGCTTCGTGTTCATGATTTTTCGCGTTCAGTACGTTATGCGGAATGCCGTATTTCTTCAAGAATGCTGAAATAATTTCAGATGTCTCAATAGCGACCGTACCGACCAATACCGGCTGGCCTTTTTCATGACGTTCTTTAATGTCTTCCGCAACTGCTTTATATTTCCCGTCCATCGATGCATAGATCAAGTCCGGACGGTCGTCACGCGCAATCGGTTTATTCGTCGGAATCGCGATAACGTTCATATTGTAAATATTACGGAATTCTTCTTCTTCCGTCTTCGCTGTACCGGTCATGCCGGCCAGTTTTTCGTACATACGGAAATAGTTCTGGAATGTAATCGTCGCGAGCGTCATCGACTCGTTCTGGACTTCAAGACCTTCCTTCGCCTCAATCGCCTGGTGCAGACCGTCACTGTAGCGGCGGCCTTTCATCAGACGTCCCGTGAAGGAGTCGACGATGACGACTTCGCCTTCTTCGACGACATAATCTACGTCATTATGCATGCTGACATGCGCTTTCAATGACTGATTGATCGCGTGGTTGAGTGAGACGTGCTGCAAATCGAACAAGTTGTCGATGCTGAACGCCTTCTCCGCCGCCTCAATCCCCGACTCCGTCAATACAACGCCTTTCGTTGACTCATCGAATGAATAGTCTTCTTCTTTTTTCAATGTAATGATGAAGCGGTTCGCCAGGCGGTACAGTTCCTGCGATTTCGCAGCCTGACCGGAAATAATCAGCGGTGTTCGCGCTTCGTCGACTAAAATGCTGTCCACTTCGTCAATGACGGCGAAATGAAGCGGCTTCTGTACTTTGTGTTCATTGTAAAGAACCATATTGTCACGCAGATAGTCGAAGCCCAGTTCGTTATTTGTGCTGTACGTCACGTCACACTCATACGCTTCCCGCTTTTCGTCTTTACCCATGCTGTTCAGGTTCAGACCGACACGCATGCCAAGGAATTCATAGAGACGGCCCATTTCTTCAGCGTCACGGCTCGCCAGGTATTCGTTGACTGTTACGACGTGGACGCCTTTGCCAGTCAGTGCATTCAAATAAACGGCAAGTGTGGAAGTCAGTGTTTTACCTTCACCGGTTTTCATCTCTGCGATGTTGCCTTCATTTAGTGCAGCTGCGCCCATGATCTGTACGCGGAACGGATATAGACCGAGTACGCGTTTAGCGGCTTCTCGAACGACCGCGAATGCTTCGGTTTGCAGGTCCTCGATGGTTTCGCCTTCTTGGTAACGTGCTTTGAGCTCGTCAGTTTTCGAAGTAAGTTGTTCATCTGACAGCTGTTCCATGTCGGTCGCCAATGCTTCGACCTGGTCTGCTATTTTTTCGAGACGTTTCAGGTCCCGTTTGTTCGGATCAAACATTTTATTCAATACGCCAAGCATTTATGTCACATCCTCATTAACTTCATCAATCAAGCAGCAGTTTCCTGCAAGTTGTTGGGGCTTTTTCAGCAAGTATCAGTAATTTTTGAGTCACACTCCATTTTAACATTGTCAATAGGCTGGTGCAAATGGTCTGCTGAATAGTTTTGTGGTTTTGGGCGGAACCGGCGCTGCAGACGGGACGCTTTCCGGAGGGACCTTGGTGAGCCAAGCGAACAACGAAGGGTTCGCTTTGCCGTATTTCTGCGTCCTTTGCAGAAATTAAGGCAATACAGGGTTCCTTCTACATGCTAATTTCGCTTCACTCCCTTTAGTTGTCTCATCCTATCGGTCTGATCCTCCCGGAGTCGCCCGTCTTCCGCTTTGGTTCCTTAGTATGTAGAACATCACTCATATTTCTCTTTAATTGAACAAAGTAACTTAAAATCCATATGTAAGAAAATAAAACAAGTGACGAAAACCAAAAAGGCTTCCATCACTTGCTTGACTAAATTAGTTTGTTTCAATCAGGCCATATTTGCCGTCTTTACGCTTGTAGACGATGTGTGTGCCGTCTGATTCTGAGTCAGTGAAGATGAAGAAGTTGTGGCCGAGCATGTTCATTTGAAGGATGGCTTCTTCTTGATCCATCGGCTTCAGGTCGAACTGCTTTGTGCGCACGACGTTGAAATCCTCGTCATTTGCTTCTTCCACTGTGTTGTTCGTGTCTTCCACTGATTGGAAGTAAGCTGCTACGCCTTCGCGTTCGCGTGATTTTCGGTTGACACGTGTTTTATATTTACGGATTTGACGCTCCAGCTTATCGACGATTAAGTCAATTGCCGCATACATATCGTTATGACGCTCTTCTGCGCGGAGTGTCAAATTTTTCATTGGAATCGTAATTTCCACTTTTGTTTGCTTATCATTGTAGACTTTCAAATTTACATGAGCTGACGCGTTTACTTCTTCTGAGAAATACCGCTCCAGTTTCCCAACTTTCTTTTCAACGTACTCTCTGATCGTCGGAGTTACCTCGACGTTTTCACCGCGGATATTAAAGTCTAACATATGAACTCCTCCTTTAATTGAACCTTCACTACTATACTTCTTCATAGTACCCGTAAAACCCTTTTACAAACTTGAGAAATTTGCTGAAACACCAAGAATCTTTGCCTGCTGAATGAAATTCACTCAGTTTTTTCCCTCGTCTGGATTTCAGCACGTTTACGCAGCTTCAATTCTTCAATAATCAGCGCATCCGCCTGCTGTTCTTCACCGAAATCAAAGCCGTACTGGAAACCATGCTCCGCTTCTTGCTTCCAGACCACCACACCTGCCAGCTCAAACGGATGCTGATGAAGAGTGAACTCTAATTGCAGTTCAATTTTTTGCGACTGCTGCGGCAAATCAAGGAACGTGAAAAATTTCACGCCGCCCGTACTAATGTCCAGCAGTTCACATTCCCCTTCATTCGATAATTTCTTTTCTTCTCCATCGAGTTGAATGCGAAACTTCGCAGGAAGACGCGGCTCGAATTCATACCGGAAATAATCATGCCGGTTATAGCGCATATGCTATTCTCCCTTCTAATGAAAATTTTATGTAAAAAAACCGAAAGAGATGCGCTCTCTTCCGGTCATTATTGCTTTGTATCGTAATAAGCGCCGTCTTGATTTATATTCCCGTAAGGATTCACGTAGCTGCTCATGTTCTCTTTTTTTGCCTGAGCCTCCACAATATTCACGCGGATATCTTTCATAAAACGCGCAAGATTCAACTGCACTTCTTTTTCAAGCTGAACCAGTTCTCTGCCCGCCTCTTCCTCTTCCGCCGTGAATGGCTGAACGATGTGAGCCTGCAATTTATCGCGGTCATCCAGCAGTTGCTCGATTTGCTCGATCACCTTTTCGCGCTCTTCTTCATCCACCTGTTTCGTCAGCCCGATCAATTGCTGAGAACGTTCACGCCACATGGCCATGGCAGCCCGGATCATATTTCACTCACATTGGCATACTGTTTTGTGCGGTTGACCTGGATAACCTGCTTCCATGTATCACGGAATTCCTTAATGATGCCGGATGCTTCATCAAACAGCGCCGGATCATTCTGGATGTTGCCATCAATCAAACGGCTGTTGACAAACTCATACAGCACCAACATATTCTTGGAAACTGGATAGGAGGTATCCAGCGTCAACATCAATTCTGTCACAATCGCCTGAGCTTTTTGGATTGCCGTATTCTTTTCTTCAAGCTTACCTTCTTCCAGCGCCATTTTCCCCTGCTGAATGAACTTGAGGCATCCGTTGTAAAGCATCAAAGTCAATTCGCCAGGCGTAGAAGTCGTCACCGAGTTGTTTTGATATGCTGCATAAGGATTGTTACTAGCCATTTCTGTCAATCTCCTTTTTTCTTGCGAGTTTATTTACATTCCGCCGCCAAGTGACTGCATCAGCTGAGCGGATTGTGCATTTGCTTTCTGGATTGCACGTTCCATCGCCGCGAATTGTTTGTAGTAACGCGTTTCCATCATTTGTAATTTATCTTCAAAGCGATCGATTTGTTTGTCCATGCTTTTCAGAGAACGTCCCAGGGCGAAAGTGTCGTTGACAGCTGTTGATGAGCCAGCTTTTGCTGAGATTGTTGTTTGAGCTGCTGTAAGCTCTTTTCGGAAGTCTTGGGCGATACCCGAGTTTAAGCCTGGCTTATCATTTACACCGACTTCATCTTTGGCATCACGGCCGATCAAATCATATATAGCATTAGGATTTTCTGCGATTTTTTCGCGTAATTTATCTTCATTAATGATTAACTTACCGTTATCTGAATAGCTTTTTGATGGTTCAATTCCAATGTCTTTTAAACTAATTTTCATTGGTTTTCCGTCGGCATCAGTTGTGTTTACACTTTTAGTCATTATCCCGCGGAGATTCGTAAGCATACTGGAAATTGCAGGGTCGTTGCGCAATGTACCACTTTTTGCTTTTTCTTCCCACAATTCGATTTCCTTTTCTTTCATATCTGCTTTTTCCTCAGCAGATAACGGATGGAAATCACGATATTTTTTTTCTTTTATTTGGCTATTGAGTTTTTCAATCATTTCGTTGTAATCATTGACGAATCCTACGATAGAGTCGAGGATTTTGTCAGAGTCGGCGGAAGAACTAAATGTGACAGGTGAATCGGTTACTTGTTTTAGTGTTACTTCAAAACCGTTAATTTGGAAGGTATTGGATTCGCGCTGGGTTTCAAGGCCATTGAAAGTGAATATTGCATTTTGGCCGCCACTTGAAAACACCAAGTCTGGATTTTTTTCCGGATTAACACCTGGATCTGCTTTTGTAGCTGTCAACCCCAATAAAGACCCTACATTCGTGTCCAAGCTATCAGAAACACTTATTTCATGGTAACCGCTATTTTTAGCTGTAAGAGCAACTCTACCGGAGAAGGAATCATAAAAAGCATTCACGTCAGAATCCTTATTTATTTTTTTAAGAGCTGATTCAATTGTGTCATCCTGAAGTAACTCAATACTTTTTTCCGATCCAGTCTCGCCTACTTTAATCTTTAAAACAGCTTTGCCATCAACAAATTTTATATCGCCTAATTGGCTAAGTTTAGTGATTGCAGGATCTAGACCTTCCACTTTATTCTTAATACTGGCCCCCTGCAAGGTAGCCTGAGTAGCCAACTGCGTCACCTTCAAAGTCCCCGAAAAATCATTCGAAGCATTCAAAGACTTAATACTAACCGCCTTGTCATCCGAAACGTTAACATTCTTCTGCAAATACGTCCCCTGCTTAATGACCGTATCAAACAGCTTATCACTCGTTTTGCGGAAGTCGCGGTTGATGCTGCGGTAATCTTCCATCTGCCACGTAGTATAGGCTTTCTTTTGCGTAATCTTGTCAAGCGGGATCCGGTGCGCTTTCATCATATCTCTGATGATTTGATCTGTATCCATACCGGATGCTAGTCCACCAATTCTCATAGGGCTTCACACCTTTTCCTTAAATTTTTCGATCGATTAATAGTCCGACAAATTCTTTCATAGAGGCGTACATATCCATCAGCTTCTTTGGCGGGATTTCGCGTACGACTTCATCAGTCTCTGAATCTACGATCGCTACATAGTATTCATTCAGCTTATCATGAAATTTAAAACGCAGCTGTGTACTGACACTTTCGAGGAACTTGTTCATACCTTCAGTCAGCTTTTTTGCTTCGCTCTTCGTCAGTTCTTTGCGTTCCTCAGGCGACGGCTGCTGCCTCGGGTCTTTGATTGCCTGCACTTCTGCAACTGGTCTTTCGTTTTCAATGGGCGCACTGTCAAAGGATGTCTGTACTGGTTGCGGCGCGGAACCACTGCCTATTCGGCTCACCATAATGGAACCCCCCGTCTTTTTATCTACATTTATACTTCTAGTATCGGAATTAAACAGCGGATGTTAAGGTTGTCATACAATTTTCTTCTCTTTTACTCATTACAGAGAATTAGAAGTGAAAATACCACGAAGTAAATATATCATTCCGAATAATTAAACTCCCTTTCTCACACTAATTACATATCGCTTCGGCCAAAAGTATTGTAAGATAGATGAAACATAAGAGAAAAGGAGCATAAAATCCTGATGTTTCATTCAATTAAAACTAAACTCACACTACTCGTCATCTTTCTCGCAGCCCTAGGAATACTAACTATGACAGGAGTCAGCAGCTGGCTGGTCAAAGAGCGGACCGAAGAGAATATTATCGAAACAAGCGATTTCATTCTGCATGAGATGCGTCTTTCTATAGAGAAAGAACTGCAGCAGTATGAAAAAGGGCTGGAGATTCTGACAGAGTCCCGGAATTACACACAGGCTACTGTTGAAGATCAGTCTGAACTTGTGGAAGCGCTGGATAATGTTCTGAAAACCTATCCAAACGTATCAGGAAACTATATGGCCTTTACCACGAAAGAAACAACCATTCGTCCTTATCTCGATTTATCGGACTTTGATCCGACGACCCGTGAATGGTATCAAAACGCTGTAGAAGATCCCGACATGGTTCATTGGACGAAGCCGTATATTGATGAAGCGACCGGGGAACCTGTCATCAGCGCTTCCAAAGCTATTCGAAATAATGGCGATGTGATTGGTGTTGCAGGTCTCGATATCCAATTAGCTACGATGTCCGCCGAAATTTCAGCGAGTGAAATTCCGTATAACGGCTATGCTTTCCTCCTGGATACAGAAGGTACAGTGATTGCGCACCCTGAATCTGTCGGTGAAAATTTGATGGATCAGGCATATGTCGCCAAGATGTACAAAGATGAAAAAGGCCATTTTAATTTCAAGAATGAGGGATCCGAAAAGGTCGATATGTACACCACGATTCCTGAACTCGGCTGGAAGCTCGGCGTCGTGTATGAAGTGTCCGAAATGAACGCGCTCGCAGCCGGTCTGCGAAACGTGATGATCATTGCAGCAATCATCACACTGATCATTCTGGCGGCCGCCATGTTCGGATTCATCAGCCGTATGCTGAAACCAATATTCCGTCTGCAGGAAAAAATCGAGGAAGTTTCGAACGGCGATTTGACAGTCCGTGCGAATATCCAATCGACAGATGAAATCGGCGCACTCGGCAAAGGGTTTGATCAGATGCTGGAGCATATGAACGCGCTGATTACGACCGTCACTCACTCTGCAGCAAACGTGCTGGCGAGTTCGCAAAACCTGAGCGCCGTCTCGGAAGAAACAAATGCCTCGAGTGAAGAAATTGCGCATGCCCTGCAGGAGATAACATTGGGCTCCGCGAAATCAGCCGAAAATGCAGAAACGGCCGCCACCCGTGCGGACCTGCTGAATCAGCAGATCGTCGAAGCCAATGAAACGGCGGAGGAAATGGATAAACTGGCAACGGAAGCGGTATCTGCCAACGCAGACGGACGCAAGCAAATGGGCGTCCTGAAACATTCATTCAACGACTGGAACCGGGATTTGCAGCAGATGGGCGGCGTAATCGGTACACTGGAGGATAAAGTGAAGGCCATCAGTTCAGTTATTGATGCGATAACGGATATTTCATCGCAGACGAATTTACTGGCATTGAACGCGAGCATCGAAGCGGCCAGGGCCGGCGAACACGGCAAAGGCTTTGCGGTCGTGGCGGAGGAAGTTCGCAAGCTGGCGGAACAGTCCGCCCGTTCAGCCGATCAGGTCCGTTCGACTGTGCATGAATTACAGGAAGATACACAGCAAGTCATTCAGCAAATGAACGGGACCCGCGATACGTTTGAACGTCAAAGCGGTGTTGTGCTGGACACGGAAGGTATTTTCGAAAAGATTTCCGGATTCATGGGCGATATGCAGTCCCGCATCACCATTGTAAGCGACGATCTCCGTGCAATGGACAGCCATAAAAATGACGTCTCCGATCAAATTCAAAACTTGCTGTCGACGACAGAAGAATCGGCTGCAGCATGTGAACAAGTGAATGCTTCAACCGATGAACAGTTGCAGGCAATTGGAGCAGTGGCAGATGCCGCTGAAACACTGACACAGCTGAGTGAAGATTTAAGTCTGGCAGTTGAGCGATTTAAAGTATAATGAATAGCCGTCCGGCAAGTCACAACGTTATGTTGCGGCTTGTCGAACGGCTTTTTTTCATCAGGCAGTTTTGACATGGGCGAGTTTGGTTCGTTCGTTGCGCAGTTTGGTTGACTGGCGCTGACGTTACGCGCGGCAACCGCCTCTTTTGGTTCGCTCAGCCGCCTTTTTCGCGCGGCCGCAAGAAAGAACTGTGACAAAACCGAAGTTTCATCCCAGTTCTTCTGTCCATGCTCATTTGTTACCGGCAGGCGATCATACACCCCGGCTGACCGCTCATACGCTGACTTCAGCCGCTCATTCACCATTGCGGAGTGATCATGCGGGCTTGCCAAGTGATCATAACCGCAAGACAAGCGATCATTGCGCCGGTCGAGCCACCGCCAGCATTACATTCTCAGCTGCACAGCCTCTTCATGCGTTTCATTAATATACTGCGCAATCTGCTCCTGTTCATTCGTCAGTTCCGTCAGCGTCGCGTTCATTTCTTCGACTGCTGCCGTGCTTTGCTGAATGATCGATGCGAATTCGATAGTGCGCTCTGAAACAGTTTCACTGCTTGCGGCAATGGATTCGAAATCATCCATGAATGCATGCAGCGCATTCTGCAGCGTGATCATCGTGCCGAATAAATCGTTGAAGGATTTATTCGAATCGTCCGCGACTTTTACCTGCTCTGCCACTTGCTTCAAGCCGTCCGACAGTTTGCCGACCGACAATTCATTGAATGCGTTTACTTCCGATAAATTTCTATCGATTTTCTTCAGTGTTTCATCTGTCAGACCTGCCAGTTTACGAATTTCATCCGCAACGACCGCGAAGCCTTTGCCTTTTTCTCCTGCACGGGCTGCTTCAATACTTGCATTTAATGCCAATAAATTAGTCTGCTCCGTAATTTCTTTGATCGTGCCCGCGAAGGTATTGGTTTCTTTAATTTTATTGGACAAGATCGCGAAAGTTTTATCCAGTTCTTCAAAGAATGCCGAGAAACGGTCAATTTGCTCTTTCAACTCATTGATTTGGCGTGTACCTTTTTCTGCCTTCAAACCGGCTTCGTCTGCCTGAACAGCCAGATCCCCCATCTGTTTCGAAATCCGTGTGACAGAACTGTGCGTCTCCTCGGTGCTTTCTGCAATTTCCATAATATGATCTGCCTGGTTTTGACTCGCGCTGCTCACTTCATTGATGGCCACAAGCATTTCACGCTGCGAAGATACGGACGTTTCCGAACTCACTTGCAGATGGCTTAAGTTACTCGTGATTTTTTCAACTGCCTGATCCAATTTTTGTGCAATCTGTTCCTCTTTCTGCATTTTTTCTGTAGTCAACGCTGCATACTCTTCCACTTGCATGAAGTTCCGGGCATTTTGCCGGACGACCAGAAACAGCACGACTCCTCCGAGAAAATGAAGCAAAACCAAATTCTTGCCGCTCGCCGCCACTAACTCAGGCTCGACAAAATAGGCATTATTCAACAGCAGCGCAATCAGACTGAGCACATAGCCGAATGCCATAATCGACATTTTACCGTGGATTCCGCCCAGCACGAGCAGCAGAATGATGATCCCGATTGATCCCAAATTCGCTTCAGAGAAAAGGATTACACCTATCGCAATCGCAAAATTCATGAGCAGCAAGAATACCGGCAAAGCATTTGTGATGAATTTTTGCTTTGTCAGTAAAAAGTAGAAATACAGGACAAGTGCGATCCCAAAAGGAATGGCAACTGCTAAAATTATTTCCAATGAAGACCCCTGAATAAACTGTGCCAGCAGTCCGAGGCCCGCGGCAATTCCGAAAGCCAATCCCATGATTTTATTCTTCTGTATCCAGTCATCTTGTTTTAGTTTCACAATATCCATCTTCCATCCCCCTAACTATATTGACATAATTTCCAATCTGCTATACATAAGGTATCATGAATGAATCACCATTCATATAGTTTCATTTACCTAACTTATTTTCCATATTTATTCTTATTAGGATTACAAAGTACAAAAGTTTATATAGAGGAGTGATCCTCAAAGATACATGAAAATAGTCTAAGGTTTTTTTCCTAAAGCCAAGGCAATCTGAAAATACTTGCATAAGATAAGGGTAGTTCCACATTTGGAGGTGAAGTAACTATGGGTGAAGCAGTTGGCGGAGCAGGTTACAACGGAGGATTTGGTTTTGCAATGATTGTTGTATTGTTTATCTTGTTAATCATTGTAGGAGCAGGATTCTTAGGATACTGATATTGATTTGCACTCATTGAAAAGGAGGTGGCAAAATGTTCGGATTCGGCGGATACGGACACGGTGGCGGAGCCGGGTGTGAAAGGCCATGCAGCGGCACAGGCAACGTTTTTGCCTTGATCGTCGTATTATTCATCCTGCTGATCATCGTAGGCGCAGCCTGCTTATAAAAAGCATGAAAAAACCTGTCGAGCAATTCGACAGGTTTTTGTATTTGTATGACATTCATATTCAGAAAAAAGCTATTAAACCAATAATATTTATCTCATATAATACAGGAAAGAATGAAATCCACTTGTGCAAATCCATCAAAGCAAAAATTATGCTGACGGCCATGGTCTATTAAGGAATCCATATAAAAAGGCACATCACATAACGTTCTCTCTCCACTTTCTCAACTCTCCCTATTCCCCCTCATTTCTTAATTCTTGTCTTATAAAGTTTCCAATATAAATTTGCTTCGCGAATGAAGAATCACATGCTATAATAGTTGAAATACAGAGGAGGTGTAAAACAAATGAATGAAGAATTATTGAAGAAAATTTTATCAGAACTCGGTGGCATCAAACAAGACATTGTAGAAATGAAACAAGATATCCAGGGAATGAAACAAGAAATGACAGGAATGAAGCAGGATATCGCAGGAATGAAACAAGATATCCAGAACCTTCAGGACGAGCAGTCACAAATTAAACAAGCTGTTTTAGAAACAAATGAATACGTCAAAGACCTGTCAGAAAAACAAACCAGCCAGCACGCAATCATCACAGTCCTCTCTTCACGTTCTATCGAGCATGAAGCACTTCTAAAGCACGTACATTAATTTCTTCTCTTTTTCGGCGAATCCCCATTTTGCAGTTTCCATATGAGCTAAAAAGCATTTCGCCGTAGTGGAATGCTTTTCGTAGCCTAATCCCAGTTATTTATCTTAACTAATTCTTTTGGTTTGATAGATTTTTTTATTTCCGCAGCAGTAAAACGTTCTTTTACACTACGACTTAAAAACCACTCAAAGAAACCAACCTATTGATTAGTAGTAAAACTCCTCAATAGTTAATCACCTAATAGCAGAATTCTTCTTTCTTTGTCTAAGACTGGATGCTTTCTTGCATATTGAGTATATAGATAAATTATATCGCCCCGCACTCTCTGCATAGAGAGACTACATATAAAAATCGTTTCTGTCCCATCTGTGCGTGATTTCAATTCACACTCTATACAGAGAGTGACCGAATCGTGAATGGGTATTTGTAATTCCGAAAATATTTCAATCCACACTCTCTATACAGAGAGTGACTAGGTCTATCAGTCGTGAACTCTTGAGTTATTATATTTCAATCCACACTCTCTATACAGAGAGTGACTATATTCAGGTAACAAGTCTCTCCACTTTTTTTTATTTCAATCCACACTCTCTATACAGAGAGTGACGAAGAAAGGGCGATCAGTTATATGCGGATCTGGGGAATTTCAATCCACACTCTCTATACAGAGAGTGACTTCAACTAGCGCTCTCCATTGCTCTACTTCAGGAATTTCAATCCACACTCTCTATACAGAGAGTGACTCGTATCAGCAAAAATATTGTTAGAGTCGGTAAATTTCAATCCACACTCTCTATACAGAGAGTGACGATAAAACGATCGATTCCCAAGCGAACGTTCACCAATTTCAATCCACACTCTCTATACAGAGAGTGACTAGCCTAAACTAAATTTAAAGGAGAGATTACATTATTTCAATCCACACTCTCTATACAGAGAGTGACGAAAGTAGCAGCACAAACTGTCCGTAAGTTCCTGATTTCAATCCACACTCTCTATACAGAGAGTGACAATCGGCCTCAGACACGTTGTATCTGTTAAGGGTATGATTTCAATCCACACTCTCTATACAGAGAGTGACAATAGGCATGTAGCTCTTTCATTAGAGCAGCAGGATTTCAATCCACACTCTCTATACAGAGAGTGACTCACCTTCTTCCACGCCGGCATGGCGCAGTATCGTCTATTTCATTCCACACTCTCTATACAGAGAGTGACGCAGCGGACATTATCGACGCAGTAGCGGCGCACATCATTTCAATCCACACTCTCTATACAGAGAGTGACCAGTGGGACAAAGACGCAGACATCGGCGATATGCCATTTCAATCCACACTCTCTATACAGAGAGTGACCTTGCAGCGCCCCGTGAAACGCCTGTCGCCATATTATTTCAATCCACACTCTCTATACAGAGAGTGACGTAACTGGCCAATCTTGTTTAACCAAGTTTATAAAAATTTCAATCCACACTCTCTATACAGAGAGTGACCTCATGCTCGATAACCTTGTTGACCGCGATTTCGAATTTCAATCCACACTCTCTATACAGAGAGTGACAACAATCGTAAATAGTAACATAACTATTGATATTATTTCAATCCACACTCTCTATACAGAGAGTGACCGCTGCTGAGTAATCTCGGAGAGCAAGCTCTCGGGATTTCAATCCACACTCTCTATACA
>NZ_WHVV01000020.1 GCF_009650995.1 Sporosarcina cascadiensis
AATGGTGAAATATAAATGTTGAATAACTGGGGAACAAAACTAAATAAAAGCAGCACAGTGAATGCATATGAATACACTGTGCTGATATCTTCTGGTTTAACACTATCTCAACCTCGGGAAAAACGCCAAGATGTACTAGGTGAGCAGTTTCTAACCAAGGATTACGTGGATTTTAAACTTATCAGGTACATGAAAAGTAAAGAAAAGAACCTCTTGCCGAAAAGATTTTCGGTAAGAGGATCTTTTCTCGAATTCTATTTTCAAGAAACAAGAATGGAAAAAATCCAAAGTATTTCTCATTAGTTTTAGACAGTTGGTGTCTTGCTAATATTAAAATGCACATAATAACTGAGTTTTTCTTGATATACGTACAGAGTAATAATTCCGTGCGTTAATCAGAATCGAATTATCATTTATGTTATCAAGAGTCCGGATAATTTATAGATTAATGTACACCAATTTTGATAGAGATACATCCACATCGCATCCGTTTATAACAGTCGATGCCCGACAAATTAACTTCTTTGCAATCTGAAACTGTTTATACTTATCCTTCGCCACCTGAAACTTCATATGCCGCGACAAAATCGGCAGACTGACGACCGTCCAGTGCTTCCATGAAGGATTATATGTATGCAGCTCCTTTTTTGTTGAACGGTACACTTGTTCTTATCGCCTCATATTAGGATAGTGATTGCTAGAGAGATTGTAAAATGACACATGTAAAAAATAGCCATGATTGTTTTAATAAACATGAATGTTCATACATTCACGTTAGTTTTTCACACAAGGGTTTGCTGCCAAGCAGATATTTGGTCTTCTATCTATTCAAATTTAAGAAGGATCGCTTTAGATCGTGAATCGACTCCGAGTTTACTATAAATTGTAGAAACATACACTCGTACAGTTCCTTCAGATAAAAATAACTTTCCTGCGATTTCACGATTTGTCAAGCCATCCGCCAAAAGTGAATATACTTCTTGTTCTCGGGTTGTAAGCAAACTTATGATTTCGTTGGGAATGGGTTCACTGGTTTGGAATTGTTGCAAATAATAAGCGGGTAACAGCTCTCTCATCTGCTTGTCGTCTTCAGACATTTTACAAATTTTTTCTAGCAGTGGGTGGACTTCCTTTTCGTCCAGAAATGTACGAATGTAGAAATATTGTGATCCGACTTCTAATGCTTCTTGTAATATCGCCAAGCCGCCTTCGCCCTATTGATCGGTTCATCACACTATTCATCCACATTGGCAAACAGTTTGTCGCAAATTCCGATCATCGGCTCCATTTTTGGAAACTCTGATTTGATCAGCTTGCAAATAGCAAATGAAAATGGACTGACGAGTGAAATAGGGGAGACACAAACTGAGAACGGAATTTCCGTTACACTGAAAGAAATTCTCTATGATCAAAATAATATTTCACTTGGTTTAGTGATTGAATCAGAAAAAGAACTGGATGAACAGTACTTTAAAGCTGGAATGGATTTTACCATCAATGGCAAATTGCCGAAGGGATCCACCGGTAGTTACGGGGAGGACATCCTCTCATCAACCAAACGGACTGCGATTCAGGAGATCAATTTAACAGAAGATATGCCGGATCAATTCGAGCTTAGACTGATCCTCCATGGAGAAGAAGGGGAAAGCTGGTATTTCTCTGCACCTGTCAATAGGATTTCAGATGTCCATAAAATTGCGGCAAATCATTCCCAAACGGTTGACGGAGTAGAGGTAAAGGTAAAAGAGCTGTCAATCGGCCAGACTGGTATGAGTTTGTCATATGAAAGTTCTGAAAAGGAAACCGATTTTTTTCAAGTTTTATCGATTAGACTTGCCGGTGTTTTTAAAAGAAAGACGTGCTTTGATTAGAGCGAAATTAAAACCAATTGAGTAAAAAGAGTAGCAGGCGGAAAACTTGTATTTCTGTCAATTGAGTAGTAAAGTGATTGTAGAAATTAAAGGAAGTGAAGGATTTATGAAACAAAATACACGCGGATCATTAATTTGGCTGAGGCTCTCACGATTCACCCATCAAAGTAACTTATTATCCAATGACTTTTTAAAACCATATGATTTAACGGCGGCACAATTTGATGTGTTAATGCAAATATCAACGTATCAGCCGTTAACACAAAGTGAACTCGCTGAGAAAGCGACAGTGACGCAGGGTGGTATTTCCCGTATGCTCGCCCGTTTGGAGAAAGAGGGACTGATTGAACGCAAGCAGGATTGGAAAACGAAAGCGATATCGCTGACAGAAAAAGGACGTCTAAAATTGGATCATGCGTTTGATGCACAGCTGAGATTCCAATCGTCGTTCTTTGATGAGTGTTTATCAGAAGATGAACAAAAAACCCTGTATTCGCTCATGTCGCGTGTACAAAAAAACAGTGAAAGAAAAAGATTGTCGAACAGATAATTTTTTCACCCTATCACTTGACTAATCAAATTAAAGCGAGGAGAAATAAGTATGGAAAAATATCGTATCGATTTATCAAAAGGTATGGAGTTTGGACTCTATTCATTAGGCGATCATATGCCCAATCCGCTGACAGGTGAACGTATTTCTGCGCAAGCCAGGATTAATGAATTGATTGAAGTGAGCCAACTGGCGGAGCAAGCGGGCATTGATGTCTTTGGCGTTGGGGAAAGTCACCAAACTTATTTCACTACCCAGGCTCATACCGTCGTCCTCGGTGCCATCGCACAAGCGACGAGTAAAATAAAAATCACGAGTTCGGCAACGGTGCTGAGCGTATCAGATCCTGTTCGTGTATATGAGGACTTCGCTACGGTCGACTTAATTTCAGATGGTCGTGCAGAAATTGTTGCGGGGCGCGGTTCCCGTGTGGGTGCCTATCAATTGCTTGGCGTTGACCTGCAAGATTACGAAGAGATTTTCGAGGAGAAACTGGAACTTCTTAAACAGATCAATGAAGAAGAATATGTGACGTGGCAAGGCGAATTTCGTGCGCCGCTGCAAAACGCCCAAATTTTGCCGCAACCTAAAAATGACTCTCTGCCTATTTGGCGTGCTGTCGGCGGCCCTCCTGCGAGTGCAATTAAAGCAGGATACATGGGAATTCCCATGATGCTGACGACATTAGGCGGGCCGGCTGTCAACTTTAAGCCTTCCGTCGATGCCTACCGGGAAGCAGCAGAGCGGAGCGGTTTTGATCCGAATGAATTACCGATTGCCACAACCAGCCTGTTCTATGTTGCTGATACGACAAAGGAAGCGCTGCAGGGGATGTATCCGCATATTAACGGAGGATTCCAGGCGATCCGGGGCAGCGGTTACCCAAAACAGCAATTCGCCCAAGCGCCTGATACACGGGATGCATTAATGGTCGGCAGCAAAGAACAGATTATTGAAAAGCTGCTCTACCAGCATGAACTGTACGGCATGCAGCGCTTTATGGCACAAATTGATTTTGGCGGTGTACCTTTTGAGAAAATCATGAAAAATATCGAAATCATCGGAAATGACATCATTCCAGCTATTAACAAACATACTGCTGTGAAGTCAGAAGAATAAAGACGATTTTTTCAGGTCGGTATGTAAAAAGAAGGCAGTCAACAGAAGGAGAGAATAATATGAAGATTGTCGCACTGGCAGGGTCTATCGTCGGTTCAAAGACGAAAACCGCGATGCTGAAAACAGTGGAAATTTTATCAGAAAAGTATCCTGAGCATGAGGTCACACTTCTGGACTTGGCAGAATACACCGTGCAGTTTAGTGACGGGAGAAATTACTTTGAATATGAAGGAGATACAAAATACGTTACAGAGACGATTATGGCGGCGGATGCGATTATTATCGGAACACCGACATTCCAAGCATCTATTCCTGCAACACTTAAAAACGTTTTCGATTTATTGCCGGTCAATGCGTTCCGTGATAAAGTCGTCAGCAGTGTCGTCACAGCAGGCACCGCGAAGCATTATCTGATGGTGGAGCAGCAATTAAAACCTATTTTATCTTATATGAAGGCACTTATCGTTCCAACGTATGTATTCATTGAAGAAAAAGACTTCCTTCGTAAAGAAATTGTCAATGATGACGTTCTTTTCCGATTGGAACGACTAGTGGAAGATACCGTAGTTACCGTTGAAGCTATGGAGGCTATTCGTATGAAGAAAGATGAGGAGTACGATTTTTGAGAAGACCGCGAAAGTAATGGTATACAGGTTTAATTATTTCAAAAGTAGACATACTGTAATGGACAAACAGGTAAATAAATAGTATAAGTCGGTTTCCTGCAGACTGTAAATGAAGGTGAAATGCAGTCAATATCAAGGATGCGCAGAACATGGTTTTCGTAAAAATTAGGTAAACAATAAAGGAGAATGCAAAATGTCAAATGTAAAAGTAGCCGTTATTTTCTATAGTATGGGTGGAACAAACTATCAATTATCCAAGTGGGCTGAAGAAGGTGCAGCAGAAGCCGGCGCTGAAGTAAGGGTCTTAAAAGTGCAGGAATTGGCTCCGCAATCCGTTATTGAAAATAATGAAGGATGGAAGGCGACTGTCGAATCAACAAAAGATATTCCGGTTGCCACATCAGAAGATCTCGAATGGGCAGATGCCATCATCTTCAGTGTGCCCACTCGATTTGGCAACATGGCGTCACAAATGAAACAGTTCCTGGATACGCAGGGAGGGCTGTGGGCAAGCGGTAAAACTGTCAATAAAGTGGTCAGCGCCATGACTTCTGCTCAGAATCCGCACGGCGGCCAAGAAGCTACTCTTTTATCATTATATACATCCATGATGCACTGGGGCGCAATTATCGTAACTCCTGGTTATACAGATCCGGTTCTATTTGGCGCAGGAGGAAATCCATATGGAACGAGCGTCACGGTTGGACAGGACGGACAAATGGTTGAAGATGTCCAAGCAGCCGTTAAATATCAAGCAAAACGTACAGTACAAGTAGCTGAGTGGGTTACACAAGGAAATCAGTAAGCAACTAAAAATCACGCGGATGCACATGATTGGCCTTCCCGGCTGATTATGTGCATTTTTTATTTGATACTCCTGGTGAAGTCCCTTTTTCTAATGTGAATTGCCAATTTACTGCTCCTGCTAATAGTAAAATAAACAAACCAATTAGCGAAAAACTTTCAAAGAAGTTAAATGATTTTGTAAAGAACTTTGTTAATCTATAGTGAAGTGTATTTTTCTATGGATAGGTGAGAGCGATTAAAGACTATATGTTGATTCGGAAAATAAAATCGGGTGATCCTGAAGCTTGGGAGGAACTTGTACATACATACTATCATCAAATTTATTCCTATTGTGTGCGGAGATGTCTAGGCGATCGAGTTCTAGCTGCTGACCTGACTCAAGATATCTTTTTGAAAGTGATCGAAAACATTGAGAGCTATAAATTTAGCGGTAAATTCTTTAATTACCTATTTACGATAACGATTAATACGTGTAACAACCACTATAACAAAAAGAAACTTACTCAATATGAATTTGATGAAAGTTTGATCCATGTTGATTCTCAAACGATTACGATGAGTATCATTACACAAGAAAGTAACAAACAAATTCAACTCGCCCTCAATACACTTCCCGCTATCCAGAGAGAAGCCTTGATCTTGAAATATTATCATGACTTTAAAGTGAAAACCATTGCGAAAATAACGGGAACGAGTGTACCGACTTCACAATCTCGAATCAACCAAGGCCTGAAAAAACTTAGGAAATTGTTAGATAGGGAGGAGTTTATGAATGAGTAATAAAACGCTAAAAAAAATGAAAGCTCATGAAGTAGAGATTGACGAGAGTCAGAAACAAGAACTTATTCACATAGGAAAGCGTGTATTAATGAAAAATCAACTTAACAGGCATTCCATAGTCGATCTTATTTATTCGTCTATTCAATTTACCAGGCTGCATACTTGGCTGATTCAATTGACGCTTCTCATGTTGACAACTATTTTAATTACGAATGTTATGAGTGAAGAGTCATTTGCTTTCATCATTCAAAGTTTAACAGTCATCGTCATCATCTCTGTTACTTTCTTTATGGAAGAGATTTTCCGCAGCTTCACATCTGGAATGTGGGAATTAGAGCAAACATTAAAATACGAGTTGCGTCAACATATCATGATCAAGCTATTGATCTTTGGAGTAGCCGATCTCCTATTAATTGTTTCTATTTCTTTCATTACGCAAGGTGTACTTGCCATCTCTTTATCGAGGATACTTTTGTATTTACTGGTTCCCTTTAATATTTCTTGTATCCTTCTATTTTCTGTTTTCACTGTATGGAGGAACACCCTCTCTTCTGCAATTCTTTGGATAAGCTCAGGAGTGGTGCTGGTCAGTATCCTGTTTATAACGAATCTATTTAACGTTTACGAATTTAATTTGAAATACTGGGGCATGGGATACGTGGGATCACTAGTAATTTTATTGTTTCTTGTGATGAATAATTTGAGAGTTAAGAAGTGGGAGGCGTTTTGCTAATGTTATTGGAGTTACATAATATTACAAAGAAATACGATAATGCTGCTGTTCTTCATGATGTTTCGTTCACATTAAAACCAGGCGTATACGGCCTTTTAGGTTCTAATGGATCTGGTAAAACGACTTTATTCAGGATTATCTGTGGAGTGACGAAGCAAAATACAGGCACCATTACATATAATCAAAGGGACATCCATAGTAACCCAGATGCCTTTCGCTCGATCTTAGGCTTTCTGCCACAAGATTTCAGCTATTATCCTGATTTCACGGGAATGAAATTTATGTTATACATCGCGGCTTTAAAAGGAATTAATAAAAAGATCGCTAAAAAAAGATGTCTTGAACTCTTGGAGCTGGTCGGATTAGAGGATATGAAGAATAAGAAGATCAGAAAGTATTCTGGTGGAATGAAGCAACGATTAGGAATTGCCCAAGCCATGATCAATGATCCGGAAGTGTTGATTTTAGATGAACCTACCGTCGGTTTAGATCCAAAAGAACGTGTTCGTTTTAGGAACCTGATTAGTTCATTCTCCGAAAACAAAATTATTATTCTTTCCACACATATTGTTTCTGACGTTGAGTATATTGCAGATGAAATACTTGTGTTAAATCAAGGCCGACTTGAAAACAGAGGGGCTTCCGCTGAATTAGTCAACACGATTAGTGGTGATGTTTGGGAATCAGTAGTGGAAGCAAGCAAACTTGATGAAATATTGGCTGATTATGTAATTAGCAATCAAAAGCACACGGCAAACGGCACGGTGTTAAGAATTATTTCAAAGGAGAAGCCGACTCCCAATGCACAACAAGTTCAACCGACATTGGAGGATTTGTATCTATATTATTTTAGGGAGGACGCGAATAAATGAGGACCCTTGTGAAATATGAAATAGAAAAAATCATACAAAGTAAATCATTTATCGGCGGAATGCTAGTGTCATTGGTTGTGTTGGCAGGGATCCTCTTCATCGGTTTTTATTATTCACAACTTCATATTAGTGGAGAAAAAATAGGTGATGGAACAGAACTGTATCATGAGGTGGTGAAAGAAAGTACCGGAGAGTTTACCGATCAAAAGGTAAAAGATATTCTTTCAGTTTACATAGACAGATACCAAAGCAAGGAGTCAGATAACAAAACGTTTGATTTGTTTTCCTGGCAGATTGGAGATACATTTTTTCCGAAAGATATAGATATTTATTTAACAATGAATGAAGCTATAGCCCAGAATAATAAAATGACGATTGATGAAATAAATCTTAAGGCTATTGAAGATCTCGGTTTTACTGCATTTGATGCGCCACTTACCATTGGAAGTTATGTGACATGGTATGATCTTTATAAAGTAAACGACCAATTATTCATTCTCATAAGCATTATTACGATCTTAATCTGTTCTATTGTTTTCTCAAGCGATGCTTCAAGAAATCTCAACCAGTTATTACTGTCGACAAAATTTGGCAGAAACCAATTAACCGTTTCTAAGATTATTGCTGCAACGTGTATTTCAACTTTTGTATTTCTTTTTATACAAATTGTATCTGTCGTATGCTTTTATGTTTATAATAGCGGTTTTGGCGGTTGGGATATTAGTATCCAAACGAATTTTTCATTAAAATTATTCACTTTCCCGGTTGAATTCAATCAGTTACAAGTCTTTTTATTAGTTGTGGCATTCCACTTTGTAAGTATGCTGTCGATTGTTGGGATCACCTTATTTGTTTCCTCTATTACTCGTTCTCCATTTAGTTCATTGGTTATTTCACTAGGCTTATTCTTTTTACCTAAAGCGTTGACAGAGTTCTTTAAGAGGGGAATCATCTACAAGCTATTGAACTTATTCCCGATCAATAATTATAGCATTTACAATTTCTTATCTTTATTGAGTTCAAAACGAGACTTTCTACTGAACTCTTTCATACAAAACGTAGTATTTACAATGATTGTACTGCTTATTGCCAAAGTCGTGTTAGACATTATGGTGTATTGGCGAATGAAAAATAACCAAATCGCTTGATAACTGTTTCAACCCTTTCTATTTTTAAAAATAGTAACCATATGTTAGTTCCATTATTGACGTGATAAAAATCTTACACTACAATGAGTAATGTGAGGTGATGGCGAATGAAAATTAGAAAGTTTAAGATAAACGAGAATGGATTGAATCGCTTTTTTGGTCCTCTGGAAGCAAAGATTATAGATGTTCTATGGGAAGGTGAGGAGAAGACCATTAAAGACGTTCAACAAGCTCTTGAACGAGAAAAGATCACCAATTTTAACACGGTGATGACGGTGATGAATCGGCTGGTCGACAAAGGAATTCTGCAAAAAAGAGCTGAGGGCAGGTCTTCCGTATATAAGCCGGTACAGACAAGAGCCGAGTTTTTGAATACCCAATCAAAAGATATGACCCACGAGCTCATCGACGAATTTGGCGATGTGGTCATCAGTCATATGCTAAATGCTCTTGAAGAAGCGGACGATGAACTGGTTGCGAAACTTGAAAAAAAAGTAGAAGAATTGAAAAAGGGTAGGTAATTTATGTCCAGACGTCAATCATCTTTTATATTTATCGGCTCGCTGATCATATCGGGTGTTATTTTACTGCAAATGGCCATATACGCTATTTCCATGTTTGCAGGTTGGAATGCCCGATTCAATTTGGTTGAGATCTGTCATGGCTGGTTAAAAGCTTTTGGGCTGTCCTCTCTTGAATACTTGCTTGATGGACTTGTTTTGTATACGCTGCTATGTTTACTTTGGAAAATTGGCTCGCAGGCAGTCCAAACTGCTAAAATGAAAAAACGATTTCATTTATACAAGGCGGAGAAGCTTTCATTGGAAGTGAACCGGACTTATGGGAAGAACATAATGGTTCTCTCGCATCCCTCTCCCATGGCGATTACGATGGGATTGATCTGTCCTAAAGTGATTGTGACAACAGGATTGCTAAATCTTTTGACGGATGATGAACTGAAAGCGGTGATCTCGCATGAAGAGTATCATAAAGAAAGTCGGGATCCGTTTAAAATATTTTTACTGTCACTGAGCTCATCGATTTTATGGTATATCCCGATTCAAAAGTGGTTTCATAAAAAATACAGGATAATTCAAGAGGTTTTGGCTGACGAGTATGCCATTAAACAACAAGAAACAACTGTGAACTTGGGAAGTGCCCTATTAAAAATGTTGAAAGTAGGCAAACAGAAAAAGATGCCTTTTACATACGTTTCCTTTGCAGATACATCTGTAAACTATCGAATTGAGTACCTTTTGAATCCGACAAGGAATATTCCGTTAGGCGTTCCATTAAGGGTGTTATGTACGTCATTGATTATTTTCAGTCTAATTTGCGGACTCTTTATTTACGCGCTTGCGTAAATTTTTTACCATAATACACTACCCTGTGTAGTGATAGTTAAGGAGTGTTGATTTTGTCTAAAAAAATAGTTTTGTTCATTGGCATCATTGCCGTAGCGGTTATTGGAATTATTGTCTTGAATGATGTGCAACAGGAGTCGGCTGTCATTGATTATGAGGGTCAGCCTTTTATGGGGGATGAATCGGCCCCTGTCAGTATTGTGGAATTTGGAGATTATAAATGCCCGCACTGCCAAGATTTCAATGACAATATGGTTCCCATCATTCATGAGGAACTGGTAAAGACCGGCAAAGCGAAATTCTATTTTATGAACTATCCGGTCATCGGTCCCGATTCAACGAGCTCGGCTCAATTTGCTGAAACGGTCTATCAAGAACTTGGCAATGATATATTTTGGGAATTCCATCAACTATTATTTGATAATCAAACAACAAAAACGGGACAAACCAATCTTTTCACGGATGAATTAATGAAAGATATTTTGGCAGAGGTTGCCAGTCCTGAGGAAACGGAACAAGCCATGCTTGCTTACAGTGAAGGAAAATGGGAAGCAGCTTTTAAGAAAGACGTGTCCACTGCCAATAGACTCGGCGTGACATCCACTCCCACAATCTATATTGATGGTAAACAGTTTGAGGGGGCAAGCATGAGTGATTTCATTAAAGCGGTAGAAAAGGCAGGCTCAAGTGGTGAATAAGCTCCTTCTACTTGCATGGATTACGTCCATAACCGCAATGGGGGGAAGTTTATTCTTCAGTGAACAGATGGGTTTCATACCTTGTACCCTTTGTTGGTTTCAACGTGTACTCATGTATCCACTGACAATTATTTTAGGAATCGCCTGTTATCGGAGTGATCGGGACGTTTATCAATATGTTCTGCCGCTATCGATAATCGGCATGATGGTTTCTGCTTACCATTATGCCTTGCAAAAAGTTCCTTCACTGCATGAGTTCAGCACTTGTACAAGTGGGGTGCCGTGTTCAGGCCAATATATCAACTGGCTCCACTTTATCACGATTCCTTTCCTGTCTCTAATGGCTTTTACGATAATTACGACGGCAATGCTAGTGATGTGGAAGCGTAAAAAATAATTTTCACTATTTCTAACAATAGCAAACTGTGTGAAGCTCAATTATGTTGGCTTCACGCAGTTCATTCCAAATGGTTATAGTGTATTTCATTTTTACTACCTATTGTGTACCAAAAAATATTATTCGACTTTACCGGCTGTAAACTTTTTAATCGTTAACCAAGGGCGATTTTCTTCCCAATGAATGGCCACGGGCATCTTATATGCTTCGGATAATAATTCATCCGTCAGGACTTCTTTTTTGGGGCCCGAAGCAACTATTTTTCCATCACGAATTAATAATACATGTGAAATAATATCGGTAATCTCCTCGATATGATGGGTTACATAAAGTAAATGGCAGTTTTTTTCATTGATTTTGTTCATCAAGTCTAGCACTTCTTCTCGTGAGTACACATCTAAACCTGTACATGGTTCATCAAATATAAGTATTTCAGGATTACTCATCAGTGCCCGGGCAATTAACACTCTTCTTTTTTCTCCTTGAGATAATGTATTAAACATTCTTCCTTTTAAATAGGATAATCGAAGCGTAGAGAGTAAAACATCTGCCTTTTCCCAGTCGGTATCGGCAACCTTTTCATACAATCCAAAAGAAGCGAATTTACCACTTACGATGACTTCCTTCACCGTTTCACGTTCTAAAATAGTTGCAAATTTATCAAACGAACTACTGACATATCCGATTCTTTTCCTTAACTCAGGTAAGTTTGTCCTCCCGAATTCCAAACCTAAAACCGAGACATTTCCTGTAGTAGGATAATTATATCCTGTGACGATATTCAATAATGATGTCTTTCCCGAACCATTTAATCCCAAAATACACCAATGTTCGTTCTTCTTCACTTCCCAATTAATTTCGCTTAAAATGTCCTGATCCTTTCTTCTCCATGATACATCTTCAAAAGTGATAACTTTATCCATACTATATTCACTCCATTTCCTAAACATTAGCTTAAACAGCATATCATCTGACGTTTGTATATAAAAAATTATAATTCAGCAATGGTTCCTTCAATAATAAGTTTAGTGCAGGTAGCGGCCAGGTCTGAATCCTTGTCTTTTATCGCTTCATATAGCTTCTCATGATATTCTGATTGCGGATTATGGGAACGATACTCTTTATTTAACATGTGCATAGCATGGGTCATTTCCTGTGAAAATGAACGAAATAAATCAATTATGACTCCATTTTTACAAGCTATGGCTATAGACATATGAAATTCTATATCTGATTTTGTATATAGCTCTCGATCATCATGTTGCAGTGCAGAATGACGGATGTCCAAATGCTCGCGCATATTCTGTAAATCAGCTTCATCGCGACGAATAGCAGCTAATCGCACCATCTCCAACTCCACCATTTTTCTTGCTTCGTATACCTCCATCAATTCCGCGCGGTGGAGCCGATGGGTAAGAGGCTCTTGTATAGTTGGGTTTGTTTTCAAAAACGTTCCGAAACCTTGCCTTTTTTCCAGCAATCCGGCGTGGACCAGAACTCTTATCGCTTCCCGGATTGTGGAACGGCCAACGCCAAAGAGTTCCATTAATTTAGGCTCTGTGGGAAGCTTTTCTCCTAGCTGAATCTCGCCTTTGGATATTTTATATTGTAATTGATTGACAACATCATCCACTAATCTATGTGATCGTAAAGGCTGAAACGACCATTCCTTATTCATCTGCTCATCTCCTGTTTTATTTAATTGTCAGACTAACACGTCTATTAAAAAAAAACAAGGATGTATTTGACTGATGAGGCAAATAGCTATGTAACAAACAATCGTGAAAGTCTATATCGCAACAGACCAGATTGACAAGTGTACATATTATTTCAAAACCAAGAAGTTGCTTGGTATCTTTCCGTGTTCCTTTTCAAAAAATAATGTAATATCAATAGTTAATTTAAAAAGTTTACATGGGACCTAAATTCCTTTTTATCCGATTAAGGGATATTTTAAAATATAGCGATGTTTCTCTTGCAATCATCCATGATATACGTTATTATTCAATTAACAGTTTGATAATCGTTAATTAAAATGAAAAGAAAAGAGATGAAATGAATGTCCAAATTTACTTCAGAAGAAGAAGTACTGAAAAATTATGATTCAAGTCAGTATAAAACGCCGGATGGGTATACAAGTGATATTGCGATATTCACGTTAGTTCCAAACGACTTGGCTGGAGAGGAGAAAATAGTCTCTGTGCACTCGCTGGCACTCATGTTAATAAAGCGGGCAAGTGTTGATGCGGACGGTGAAATTAATATCGAAGGCGGCAAATGGGCTTTGCCGGGAGGATTTATTCATCCTGAGGAAACCGCATACGAAGCGGCCAAGAGAGAACTGGAAGAGGAAACAGGTGTAAGCGGCATTCATATCGAACATTATGGTGTGTATGACAAATTAGGCAGGGATAAACGCGGGTGGATTATATCAAATGCCCATTACGCAATTGTACCGAATGAAAAAGTCGACAGCAGGAAAGCTGCTGATGATGCCGATGATGTTCAATTATTTACGATAGATGAAGTATTTACATTAGATCTGGCATTTGACCATCAATACGTCATCCAAGATGCTCTCGAAGCCGTACGGAAAGATGTATTTCAAACGACAGTAGTTAAAAACTTTCTGCCAAATGAATTCAAGTTGGAGGAATTGCGCCAAGTGCTGCTCGCGATTATTGATGATCCTGTTGTGAGAAGTAAACCTGGTTTTTTCAGAAAAGCACCCAGTCTGCCTTTTATCGCGGAGGCGCTGGACAGCAATCAAGTTCCTAAGACAGCCGAACCGACAAGTACTACGAAGCGGCCGACAAAATTATACCGATTTGTTGAGGCAGATATTACCCCTTCCATTTGGCGCTGAGGGGAATGTCTGCAAATTGGCCACTGTGTCTGAAATGCCGAATAAAAAAGGATAACTTTTATTTTCACGAAAAACAATTAACGAATATATAATTGTTAATAAAGTAAAAGGAGTGTGTAGAAAATGATGAAAACGAAATTTGAGGAAATAGTGGATGTCTCTAAAATAGGAACTGTGAGTGCGAAAAGGATAAATGAATTGGCAGAATTAGCAGCTGCGGAGAAATTGGCGCCTTTTAATGAGGACGTTGAAAAAGTGCTGTTCATAGGGATTGATTTTCAAAATGACTTTATGGAAAACGGAGAGCTGGGTGTTCCGAATTCTCATCAGGATATAGAACGTGTAACTAAATTCCTTTATCAAAATTTAGATAAGATTACAACGATTGCTTTATCTTTAGATACACATGGATTGCAGCAAATATTCCATACGAGTTGGTGGAGTGATGCAGAGGGAAATCATCCTATTCCTTTTACGGTCATCACAAGAGAAGACGTAGAAAGCGGAAGATGGAAGGCTTTAGAAAAGCAGAAAGAAAGTTTGGATTATATTATTCATTTGGAACACCGCGGAAAAAAACAATTATTAATATGGCCTTACCACTGTATTGAAGGGACATACGGCGCTGCCTTGGAAGGCCAGTTTTCGAATATAGTTCACTTTCATTCTATGACAAGAAAGTCGGTTATTCAAAAGATCGTAAAAGGGCAAGATCCATTGAGCGAAATGTACGGGATCATTAAACCAGAGTATGCGGGGGAAGAGCAGACGAATTATGCGTTTCTAGACTCACTGCACGCTTACGACAAAATCATCATTGCCGGGGAAGCAAAATCTCACTGTGTCTTAGAATCAGTCTTGCAGATTGTTGAGTATAACGAGAGGCGACCTGAATTGCTGTCAAAGATTTATTTGCTGGAGGACTGCATGAGCTCCATTCCAGGATTTGAAGAATCAACAGAACGCGCATGTAAAGAACTTCAGAAAAATTATGGCATCCATCTAGTGAAATCAACCGAAATCATGCTGTAAAAGAAGTATTACATTACCAGATAAAAAGGAGGAAAAGTAAATGGCTAAGAACTATCAAGATGACGGACTTGCGCTGCACACAGATTTGTATCAAATCAATATGGCGGAAACGTACTGGGAAGATCACATGCATGATAGACGGGCGGTGTTTGAGCTTTATTTCCGCGAGTTGCCTTTTGGTGCTGGTTACGGAATTTTTGCGGGTTTGGAACGAATCATTGAATTTATTAAAGCGTATCGTTTTACAGAAAGTGATATTGCTTATTTGCGTGAAGAACTGGGTTATGAAGAAGATTTCCTGGCCTATTTGCAAACGCTGCGTTTTACTGGAACGATCCGGTCAATGATAGAAGGGGAACTGGTTTTTGCAAATGAACCGATACTGCAGGTGGAAGCCAGTTTGGCAGAAGCCCAGCTAATAGAGACAGCTCTCTTGAATATTGTAAACTACCAAACACTCATTGCCACAAAAGCAGCACGGATAAAACAAGCAGCAGGAGAACAGGCGGTTATGGAATTTGGAACGAGACGTGCCCATGAATTTGATGCGGCGATATGGGGAACTAGAGCAGCTTATATTGCTGGTTTTTCCGCAACGAGTAATGTGAGAGCGGGTAAGCGGTTTGGCATTCCGGTCGCTGGAACGCATGCTCATTCTATGGTTCAAGCGTATAAAGATGAATATAAAGCATTTCACAAATACGCCCGGCGTCATAAAGACTGTACGTTTTTAGTAGATACTTACGATACGTTACAGTCAGGTGTGCCGGCAGCGATTCGAGTAGCGAAAGAACTCGGAGACCGTATTCATTTTCATGCGATCCGTTTAGATAGCGGCGACTTAGCATACTTGTCTAAAGAAGCCCGAAAAATGTTAGACCAAGCCGGATTTAGGGAAACCAAGATTATCGCTTCAAACGACTTAGACGAAAAAACGATCACGAATCTAAAGGCGCAGGGCGCAAAGATTGATGCATGGGGTATCGGGACGAAAGTGATCACTGCATTTGACCAGCCTGCCCTCGGTGCTGTTTATAAATTAACGGCAATTGAGGATGAAAGCGGTAAAATGGTTGATACGATTAAAATATCTGGCAATCCGGAGAAAGTAACGACTCCAGGGCTGAAGAACTTGTATCGTATTGTAAATATGGTGAACAACCGTGCAGAAGGTGATTATATTGCGATGAAAGATGAAGATCCGGAAGCAGAAGAAAAATTAAAGATGTTTCATCCAACGCATACATTTATCTCGAAGTTTGTGACGAATTTTGAAGCTGTCAATTTGCATCAAGACATTTTCACGGAAGGGAATCTTGTGTATGCCACTCCTTCCCTGCAGGATATCCAAGCATACGCTCAAAATAATTTAACGCTTCTGTGGGATGAATATAAGCGTATCATGAATCCCGAACAGTATCCCGTAGATTTAAGTCAGAAATGCTGGGACAATAAGATGAGAAATATTTATGAGGAAAAAGAAAAAATTCAGAAGCTGAATAGCTGATGCAGGAATTTTTAAGGAGGCGGTTTTTATGATGGAGATGGCAGAAAAAATTAAAGCACATTTGCAAGAGCTGAATCCCGGGAAAGATATCGGGAAAGCATTTGAAGCAGGGATGAAAATAGGGATTTACGGTTCTTCTTTCGACCCAGTAACCAATGTTCATCTATGGACTGCCTCTACGGTGGCTCATCGAAAAAAATTAGATTATGTTATTTTTCTGCCTTCTTCAAACAAGCGGTCAGATAAGCAAGTGCAGACGCAAAATGAGCATCGCGTAGAAATGCTTAAGCTGGCAATTGGCAATAATCATAAATTCATACTGGACGACTACGAGCTGAATGTTTTGCCAGGCAATCACTATACGTATTACACAATGGAATATTTCAAAAAAACCTTTCCAGACGTAGACTTTTATTTTATTATGGGAGCGGATTTGCTGGTGGATATAGGCAAGGGAGAATGGCGGTTTGCCGAAGAATTAATTAGCCGAAATAAATTTATCGTCATGGCCAGAAACGGAATTGATATTTTAAGTACGATTTCAAATGCACCGATTTTGCGTAATCATGATGACGGCAGATTTCAACTGCTGGATAAAGGATTGGCGATGGAAATCAGTTCAACCTACATTCGTGAAGAATTTGCCATGGGAGGGGAACCGCAGTATTTATTGCCAGATTCCTGTTATGAATACATCAAGCGCAACGGGCTTTATCAAGAAGTCATTCGCTGAAGAGGTACAACTAATCACTGATACGAATGAAACGCGGCATCCAGTCAGGTGCCGCGTTTTGTATATTACATTAGATAATCATAGTTCCCTCATCTTGACTATTTTAACCTATCTTTGTGGAAGGGAACAGCAATCAATGATCCGATGTTTAATTATACGAATAAAACCGCTCGGATATCCGATGAAATAATCGAATGCCCGAGCAGTTTTAAATAGGACTGCCATGTGGTGGAATACTAAATTGGCTTTATCTTGCGTAAATGGCTCTTTTGTTCAACTCCATATATTTTAGGCACCATTCAGTTACAAGACGTGTAGTCTTTATAGCTAGCGGGACTAGCGCAATTCCAACGAACAATAGAACAACACTCAGAATGGTTTGCATCAGATTAAAGTCCTGCAGTTTCAACAGGTTGACAACCGCCAAGAGAATAGGTGAAAGAACAAACGAAATAATAACCGTCCAAAATGAAAATAACAATGCAGCAACGGCAATTGCAATTCCTGAAACGATGATCAGATTAAAAAACAATACGCCCAGTAATCCAAAAAAGTTTATTTTCCCCAATGTGATCACCTCCTCCCAAGTAGTTCTGCTTCCTTCCATTATAGCCGAAGAAGTTTTCTCCGAATCGGCCCTCAGACTGATTTCCTGTTCATTAGAATTTTTCAGATGGAATTTAGCAGTTTGAAGAGCCGTAGCAAGATGTTCTCCAGTGAATGCATGGCCTTCTACTGAATTCTCAGAAGATCAGTTTTTTAAATAAATTGATTTTACACAATACTAGTTGTTATAATTGACACCAGGTACTAATACTAACCATTAATTCAAATTGGAGTGGAATGAGAATGTCCGGAGCCAGAATAACAGCGATAGGGACTTATGTGCCTGAAAAAGTATTGATGAATTCTGAACTGAATGAAATGGTAGAAGCCGATAATGAGTGGATTGTTCAAAGAACAGGTATTCAAGAACGTAGAATTAGTTGTCCTGATGAATTTACCAGTGATTTATGTATATCTGCTGTGAAGGATTTAATGCATAGATATAATAAAAGTGTGGAAGATGTAGATATGATTATTGTGGCGACGTGCACGCCTGATGTTCCATTCCCATCTGTTTCCAGCATGATTCAAGAACGATTAAACATTACTCAAACAGGCGCTATAGATTTAAATGCTGCATGTGCAGGGTTTGTTTATGCCTTACATACCGCAAACAGTTTTATTTCTTCGGGCCTGCATAAAAAGGTCCTGGTTCTCGGCGCAGACACTATTTCTAAAGTCACCGATTACACGGATCGAAATACATGCGTTTTATTTGGCGATGGAGCAGGTGCAGTGTTAGTGGAAAAAGATGAACAATCAAATAGTTTCCTTGGATTTCATCAGGGTAGTGACGGCAGCAAGGCACAGCATATCTATCGTTCGGGATTGTCGAATAAAGTGAACGGAATCGAGCTGATCGATACGCAATGTCTTGTGCAGAATGGCAGAGAGGTTTTCCGATGGGTTGTTCGGAACATTCCAGAAAGTATACGACAAATTTTAGAAAAAACGCAGACGGATCTGCATCAAGTGGATTGGTTTATTCCTCATAGTGCCAATTTGCGAATGATAGAACCCATTTGCGAAAAATTAGGATATCCCATTGAAAAGACTCTTTATAGTTTAGTCCGCTTTGGTAATACTTCTGCTGCCTCTATCCCATTAGCTCTGGATTTGGGAGTACGGGAAGGGCACGTGAAAAATGGAGATCGAGTTCTTATGTATGGCTACGGATCAGGATTGGTTCATGCTGGACAACTGTTAGAAATGAATTTTGACGAGCAAATTAATCCGCCGACCCCTTTGTGAGATGTTGATTCTTACACCGAAAAATTATGGTTCTGGAGGTTTTACTATTGATAGATTCTTCTGCTATTAAAGAGGTTATTAGACATCGTTATCCATTCCTTTTAGTAGATCGAATTTTGGAGCTAGAAGAAGGTAAAAGAGCTGTAGGTATAAAAAACGTTACAGCAAATGAACACTTTTTTACTGGACACTTTCCGGGCTACCCAGTTATGCCGGGTGTGTTGATTGTGGAAGCATTAGCTCAGGTAAGTGCAATTGTGATGCTTACGAAAGAGGGAAATCAAGGGAGATTAGGTCTGTTAGCAGGAATAGATAAATGTCGATTTAAAAAACAAATTCAGCCAGGCGATCAACTTCGTTTGGAGGTAGAAATTACTCGAGTAAAAGGGTCGATTGGAAAAGGAACAGGGGTAGCCTCCGTAGATGGAGAATTAGCATGTGAGCTGGAATTAATTTTCGCATTTGGCGATTAATATATAAATCAATCCCTAGTTCGTTTTACAGCTAATGAAGCAGTCCATATCGAATAATGATCGTATCGGTTATGTTGTGGAGGAAGCTGAAGTGTATAAAATAGTGGCATATTTTTTGAAAGGTATCTTGCGTATAGTTGGGAAAATTCATGTATATGGTCAACAGAACGTCCCTAAAGATGGAGCTTATGTTATCACTTGTACACATACAGGTTGGGTGGATGTGTTGTATTTAGGTATCACTTTATTGCCAAACAAAGTTCATTTCATGGCAAAGAAACAACTATTTGCGAATAAATTAGTAGGCTGGTTTTTACGCAAACTGAATGCATTTCCTGTGGACCGGTCAAATCCAGGCCCAAGTGTTTTAAAGATTCCTTCTCGATTGCTGGCACAAGGTGAAATTGTAGGGATCTTTCCAAGTGGAACCAGAATAGAGGAACAAACGGCCCTTAAACAAGGAGCCATCACTATTGCGATGCGTTCAAAGGTGCCCATTATACCTGCAGTATATGTTGGTCCGAATAGCTTGAAAGAATTGTTCGGTAAGCGGGATGCCTATCTTATTTTTGGCGAGCCTATACAATTTTCTGATGTAAAAGGACAGCGAGCTGAATTTACTAATCTGCTGGAAGAAAGAATGGATGCTCTTTCGCAGGAAATTTCAGTCGGAAATTAAATCATCCTCTTCACACTTCGGCTGAGTGAAGAGGATGATTTTTTGCATTTTATGTTCAGTGTGCGTCTGATCTCGTTTCGTAATTATACAGAACTAAATGGATGGCTGCTCCTCGGGCTCTGCAGGATCAGAAATATTGAGCAGGACCACGCCGCCAATGATCAATAATAGCCCGGCCACCTTCGCTGCGCTAAATAACTCGCCCCATATCAATATACCGATTATTGCAGTCATGGCAGTACCTGCCGCAGCCCATATCGCATAAGCAAAACTTAAAGGAAGCGTTTTGAGCGCAATGGCAATTAAATAAAACGATAATGCGTACCCGACAATCGATCCGATGGAAGGGAGAATCACCGTAAACCCTTCGGATACTTTTAGCATCGTGGTGGCAAAAACTTCAAACAAAATAGACAGAGTTAATATGAAATAGGCTTTCATTGAACGTACTCCTCAATTCGAAATGTGTGTAATTATATGGCTGACGTAAAGTTGATTAAAAAGACACCGCCTATAATTAGAACTAATCCTGCCAACTTCGGCTTATTTAGTTTCTCTTTATAGATGAACATACCGACCAATGCGGTAAGCGCAGTCCCGACTCCGGCCCAGATGGCGTACGCAACACCGATCGGCATTGTTTTCAGCAGCACGGAAAGAGTATAAAAAGCAATGATGTAACCAATTATTACGCCAAGCGTAGGGATGATTTTTTTAAAGCCATCTGTAGCTTTCAGCATGGAAGATGCAAATACTTCGCTTATGATGGCTGTGCCCAGAAGTAGTAGACTCATATTATTTCTCCGTTTCTGTCATTTGGAATAGTCGTTGAAACACTTTGTCTTGTATTTCTTTGCCTACAGGGGCAACATTCAGCAGTTCCGTGTAATAGATTCCATCCAGCGCCAACCGGATAATGGTGGATGTGATCGGATCGATTCCGTCATCTTCTAATTTAACGAGGACGGAACGATATACTTCAGAAATATTTTTGCCGGCTTCTCTATTCAACAAGGACAGTGCCAGCTTTCCTATGTTTTGTTCGGCTAAATTTACTAAGTCCAACCGTGAGGATTCAATAAACGCCCGAGTCCATTTTCCTTCTTCATTTGGATCTGCCTTCACCAATTGATAAAAGTTTTCCTGAAGCTCGTTAAAAATAACCTCCGCGATTTCTTGTAATAACGCGTCTTTATTAGGAAAGTGATACAATAGGCCGCCTTTACTTACGCCGGCTTCTTTTGCCACAGCTTCCAACGTTAATTTTTCAAAACCATGCTCAAGCAGGAACTGAATGGCGCTATTTACAATTAGCTTTTTTGTTTTTTCTGCTTTGGATTCCATAGTCTCATTTCCCCCATATATTTAGTATTTTTAATAATACCGTCTGGACGGACTTTTTTCAAGAAAAATTTTATACAGCGGTGAAGGGGGAGTTGTGTAACGAACAGGAACCGTTTTCGAGACAGATAGAAGGAAAAAACGGTTGTGAATAGAAAGAGTAGATAAGGGGGAATGATCATGAATACCGAACAAGACCATATCCACGCAAAGTCTGGAGAAAATCAGTATGTCGAAACACCGGTTACAACCATTTTCAAGAAGTTTGCGAACCAAAAAGATGTGTCGCTGGTATATGGAGAACCGATTGACCATGGACTGCAAAAGATAGTTCCGGTAGCAAAAGTATTGTATGCGGTCGGTGGCGGAGGAGATGGCCGTGGGGGAGAAGGCGGTGGCGGCACGTTTCGTATCAAACCTGTGGGTGTATACGTAATTACGCCGGACCAAGTAAAGTTTACATCTACACTGGACGTGAAAAAAATAACTGCGTTGACAGTATTCATCGGTGGGCTTTTAAGCATATTCGCGATTTTGAAGAGAAAGTGAATTTATTACTCTAATTAGAAAATAGTGATACGGGCAGGTATTCTGCCGGCAGAGCAAAAACACAAAAAGCAGCTGGTCCGTACACCGAAGTTCGGACGGGAAGCTGTAAAAATAATTAATTAAAAGGTTGTGCCACAAAGGAACATCCTACAATTTTTTTTACTGTGACTAACTAAAGGTATTGGCTCCAAGATCGCATTCTTGGAACCGGTACCTTTTCATTTGGTCGGTAGTATAGTTATAGTATTAGTAGTAAGTTTTTAAATTAGGTGCCTGGTCCCCCCTAACAGTCAAAATCATATAGGCAGCTGACATTTTACACTCGCTCCTATTACTTCGCCGCTAGGATCTGCAAATATATTTTCAAGACAAACCGACCCGCCTAATTCTTCACAGATGACAGATTGCACAACGTATAATCCCAGCCCTTGATGTTTAGTATTTCTGCTTGGGTCGTCTGTATAGAAAGCCTCTGTAGCACGCGCTAAACTTTCTTTTGAAAATCCGTGACCGTCATCCTTTACAGAGAATTCAATTATGTTTTCAGTTGTCTTAATGGATACGGTGACAATGGTTGTTCCTCGTTCTACTGCATTCATCATCAAATTCATGAAAGCTCTTTTCAATTTATTTCGCTCGCAGTGTAGAAAAATAGATTGAGCCATTTCATTTTCCCATTCTAGTTTCTTACCATTTAATGAAGCGAGAGAGCGTGAATCCTTCTGTAGTTCGCTGAAAATTGCTGTTACATTAACTAGTTCTTTTTCTTCCAACCTATTTGGTCCAATATGTCGCAAACTTTTAGTATAGTCACTGAGATGTTGAGTACTGCTAATGATTTCTTCCAGCATGTTTTGAGTTTCAGAATCACTGCTTATTTCCGCTAACAGCTCAGCATTACCTCTAATGATTGTCAGAGGTGTCTTTATGTCGTGGCCAAGCGCTTTGAGCTGAAGCTCTCGTTGCTCTTTTTCTTTCCATAACTCTTCCAATGAACTGATCAATTCATCTCTCATTAAGTTGAGGCTTTGTGTGATTTCATTGAGTTCTTTGAATTCGGTATCTTTGATGGTGAAGTTCAAACGATGCAATTTAATTTCCTGTACACCTTCACTGATCCATGCCATCGCGCGAGAAAGCCGCAGTGCGTATCTTTTGACGAAAATGAAGACAATCAAAACGGATGCAGACAGCACAGAAATCATCAATACAAGTTCTGGGTTCGGAAAATGGTCTCTTAGCCAATTATTTTTGTACATCATTTTGATCGGATAGGAAATCAGAAGGAACTCTTCAGGTCTCTCGATTGCTTTAATATATAGACCTTTTTCCAAGTAAGTCGATTTGCTATCAAAACTATCCCATAATACTTGAGGATCGTCCGCATCTCCATAGAGAAAATCTCCTGACTCGTCATAGACGGCATATTGATTAAATGGAAGGAATAAACTTTTTGTAATCTTGTCTGTTTGAACAAATTCCTGCTGATTTTTGGATAAATACAATTCACTGGCATTGGCTGGATAGAGAGTACCGAATCCGGAAGATACGACAAATAGAGCAGCCGCTGCCCAGACGGAGATCAGCGATATGGCAAGCAGAAGAGTATAGCGAAGCAGAAACAGATCAATCCTCTTTATTTTCCCCATTTATAGCCGATCCCCCAAACGGTGACAATAGGATGTAAATTAAAGTGAGTAAACTTTTTGCGGATGTTTTTAATATGTTCAGTAATAACTGTTTCATTGCTATCTCGGTCATAGCCGTATACCTCAATGAAAATTTGCTCGCGGGAAAATACTTGGCCAGGGTGCATGGCCAATAATTGAATGATTAAAAATTCACCCTTTGTCAGTTCCATTTCTACGTCTTTTACAAAGATCTTAGCTCCTGATAGATTAAGACGGATATCGCCTCGAAAGATAGAATGTTCTTTTGTCCGATGCTCTCTTCTGAGATGTGCATGGACTCTGGCCCTTAATTCTGCCAATGAAAAAGGCTTTACTAAGTAGTCATCGCCTCCGAGTTCAAGACCAGTCAAAATGGACTGTTCATCTTCCAAAGCAGAAAGGAAAATGATCGGGCAATCGACTTTTTGACGGAGTTTTTGGCACAGTTTAAACCCATCAATCCCTGGCATCATAATGTCCAGCAGAATGAGTTCAAATACCGTAACATCTATCAAGGACAAATCATGCGGGTCATCGATTGTGGTTACAGATAAATCCTGCCCTTGAAATGCCCGCTGAATTAGCTTCAGAATCTTTGGTTCATCGTCTATTACTAAAATTCTTCTCATGGAATGCTCCTCTAATCGTCTAAATGCTCCCCTTCCCAATTGGTAAACCATAGGAAAAATCCAATAAGCAAAAGAAGGGTGATCGCTATATCTATTACTGCTGCATTCATGACGACTTGCTTAATTTGTTCCAGCAAACCGGGATCGGTGGATTCATTGTAGGCCAGATAATAGGAGGTGTACCGAACTGCCCAGCTGCTTGGAACGAACATCCAGATGCCATCCCCTAAACCGGTCATAAAAACAGCCGCGAGTAAACTTTTCACCAAGCCAAGCGCAATCGAATAGTTTCTCGATAAGCGCAACTCTACTAACCAATGTACTACATATAGCAGCAGTCCGGAGATAAAGATAATGACAGTAGAAAAATAAACATACATGCCGACGGTGGCACTAGGGTTTTGCAAATACATACCTATACCAAAAATGCTAATGGCTAAGGCGAGGGAGAAGATTCCCCAGCAAGTGAGACGAGCCATTTTCACAACGAGCACGGCAGATTTGGTAGCTGTCCCTGCTATTAAAACAGCGAATCTACTTTGATGTTCCTGAGCTGCCGCAATAGATACCACAATAGAAATCATGAATGGAAATCCAATTGCCAGTACTTGTATAAAGGTTTCCCATTTTGTCTCCAAGCCAGTTGGAGAGGAATGATAATACCAAAGGAAGAGAAAGGAGATGGTTATCGGTACCAAGATATGTACCCACGTGGCGGCCGTCCGCCTGCACTTCACCCGTTCGGCTTTCCAGAGTTGCAACGCCCGCTTCATCGATCGGCCTTCCTTTGCAATAAACTTCTTCCCATTCCTATCATGACAAATAAATAAACAATAGAAATCAACAATGATACTAACATTGGCTGTATGGGAATAGGAATTAAAACCCCATTATTCAGAAGCCCATTTGGCAACGTATTAATAATCGTTGTCATAAGTATTGCAGGCGTTATGAACGGGTTTATTTGCCATATTGTAAATTGGTTATAAAAAATCTGCATCGCTTCCGTAGCCACAACAATACATACAGTAACTAAAAGCGATGGAAAATAAAGCATGAACATCCCGCATAACGGAATTAAAAATAAATAACCTAGCCATGTTACAAAGACTGCTGAAATTATAGACAGCGAGTCAAACTCTGAAGGAAAAACCCATGTCAACGCGAGTAATAATAAACAGTACAATACAGAGGCAAGGAGGAGATATCCTGCTGCAATCATGCACTTTGCCGTGAAAAATTTGCCGACGTACGTCCTACTAAGGAATAATGTTTGAAAATTTTGGTCTTTATCCAGTTTTCCAAATATTGTTGAGCAAATCAGGGCTGTTACCAATGGATATAACAAGGTGTACCACCAATTGAGCGAGTTTTGAACAAGAAAACCAGGTGCCAGAACAGCTGAAACAATAACGGCGAATAGCACGATAGCAATCCATAGTTTACTAACAGATGTTCGCTTAGTTTTTACCGCTTCCAATTTGAGTGTATTATACATGTTGCGGCCCTCCTGAGAGGATAATTTCCCTAAACTTGCGTTCCAAATCTTCTCCCTGTACAATCGGAGCCTCATATTGCAATTGTCCATGATGAAGGATTGCGATGTGGGTAGCAACTTGCTGGACTTCTGAAAGGATATGGGAAGAGAGGATGACGGTGATCCCCTTCTGTGGGAATGTTCGAATCATTTCTCTAAACTCCTCTATTCCTGCAGGGTCTAAACCATTGGTAGGCTCGTCAAGTATGAGAAGTTTAGGACTTTTCAGTAAGGCAATTGCCAAACCAAGTCGCTGCTTCATCCCCATTGAAAACTTCTTCGCTACTTTGTTTTCTGTATCAGTCAATCGAACGGTTTCCAGTACGTTTGGGATACATTGAGGATCCGAAATATTATACATTAAGCGATACACCTCTAAATTTTCATGGGCTGTTAAATTGGGATAGATGGCGGGACTTTCAATTAGCGCTCCAATATTGGGGATATCCTCTCTATTCCACGGTCTTCCTTGATAAAGAACTTCCCCTGAAGTCGGGCGAACCAAGCCTGCCAACATTTTCATTATTGTTGATTTCCCCGCCCCATTCGGTCCTAATAGTCCATAGACGGAACCAACTTCAACCTGCATGGAAACTTTATCGATAACTTTGTGACCTTTATATACTTTTGTTAAATTTATCGTTTCAATCTGCCAATCATTCATTTCGATCTCCTCCTTTATTAGAGGAGTATATAAGTCAATTATAAGGATTTTATAAGGATTGGCGAATATTCTCAAATCTTCTTCATAGCAGCCGATACTAGATGTAATGATAAAAATGGCAGGAGGGGAAATGATGAGGATTCAATCCAGTCTTGGTTCAAATAATCTGGGGTATGTGGGTAGGAAACATGACAAAGAACAAAATGAAGGTATCTCCCATCTCTTTTTGGATGAAGAGGAGAAAAAGACGAGTGGGAAACCGAGATTCGAAGTGAGAAATGAAGGCGGCTATATACGTAAGTACGTGGTAAAAGCAAATGGGGATAAAATACTTGTTATGGAGACAAAACAAAAGGAAAATCCCGATGGTACGGTGGAAAATGAATCGGGAGATCCGGTTGATATAGCTCATGATCTGTTGATGAAACAACTTGAAGTGTTTTCGGATCATCAAAAAGAGAAGAACCCCTATATGTCATCTTGGGAAACTGAAAATAGTATAACCAAGTATAAAACAGGAATCTGAAGTTACGTTCGATCAATAAATTGTCAGATGATTTGGCGGAAAGTGGTGGATGATGATACTGAATTCAATTGCTCTTCATCAAGCAGCCTCTCATTACACTAGGCATGCTGACTTGCAGCCGGAAGAAGCAGAGGGGACTGTATTTCTTGTCGGAGATACGGAAGAATATACTGAACCAGAAGATTCTGCTGCTCTTTATAAAGGGCTTTCAGAGAAATATGATGTCAGACAAGCGACTTTTGGAGAAATAGTTGAAATGTCCAATGCGTTATATGAGGCAGGCGAGATCTCGTTAAAAGAACATGCCGTGTTAACATTTGACTACGACAGAGCTGCTAATAATCTGAAACGTCAGGCACCGGGATATGTCCCGGTTGATTTTACTATGTTTGAAACGGTTGCTGCCAGTAATGGGCAAAGAGATTGGATTTCAGAATTTGGCGCAAGGGCAGCGAAGGATTTTAAATTCGGCAACTTAGCGGGATTTCAAAGTCATACAAAGATGCTTGATATATTAGAGCGGTTATCACGATAGAAATAGATGGTTGATTCAAGAAGCAGTGCCGCGGCAGGAAAGTTATAAAGTTAACATGCGATTTATTGTACAGATGTTTGGGTTTCCCTTTTTAGTTACGGTAATTTTTTAAAACACAGGAACTAAAAAAATGAAGGTATTGGCGGTTGAGGAGTTGCCCAAAGAGATTGAGCAACATTTTCTTGAATTGACGTTAGAAAAAGTATCTTTTAATAGGGCGCTTTTCTGCAAGAGAGATCAGCACTCAATTTCCAAAAACGGAGCTATTCGATTGTGGCGCTTAGTGATCGGTACCTGTATCGCGCACAGATAGCGGACAAAATCTGTAACAATCGTGCGCTTTATCCGTCTAACCGTGTAAGGGAGGGGTGTGGGAATGAAAAGATTCTATTGGTTTGTGATTGCTTCGTTGGTTGGCACATTATTAATAGGATGAGGTGGTGTAGACAGAGTCAGCGTTTATCCAGCTAAGGATAGCGACAATGCGGGGACTTTGGATGGGGACGCTCCAGATTCCAATAAAGAAAATGTAGATTTTTCGATCTCTAAAGCACAAAAGACGGAAGGTAAACAAGAAATACAGCCGACGATCCCAAAAAGATCAGAGATGGATGATGAGCCAAAGCCAAACACTGAGAACCTTGTAAAAGGAGTTTTACAAGAGGAGTTTGGGCGTAAATTCGCAACTAACGATCTAGATGAAAGCTATCAAGCCATCGAATTTGATGTACTAGCTAATGCGGATAACTTGCAGGCAAATTTTGATGAGATTGCGTTTACAAGAAAAGCCGCACCGATTGTTAAGTATTTAGTGAATCAGGTTAAAAATCAATTCGAATATGAAGAAATGTGGGCTTGGTATGGCTTGGAAAATGAAATGCCAAGCGTCAATTTTAATGAGGATGACTTGATTTTTGTTGGTCTTCAAGAGTCTGCAAGTTGTCCCTTTGAAATAGATGCCGTTGCATTCAGCGCTAAAAACCGTATGCTGTTCATATTTTTATCTTCGCCAAACAGAGAATGTACTGCCGACTTGACACCGAAAATCCTGGTCATCAGGATAGATAAGTATGCATTTAAAGAAATAAAGAGTGTGAACATAGTTGAAAGCGGAATGGAAACGAACGTCCCGTGGGAATTTACCAAACAAAAACAATGAAAACTCCTGAACGAAAGAGCTGTCGGCATCTGCGTGATAAACAATACAAAGTTGTTTATTAATTTGTTATGCACAGATGCTTTTTAATTTACCTTTTTATTGAAGAAAAGTGATGGTATTTCGATGACGAATTTAACCTGATAGATGAGGGGATCATATAGGGTATCCTGAATAGGATGTATTGCAAACGGGCACTATTCTTGCACAGTGTGCCACACCCGAAAATAATGTCGTTGCAACGAAACGGCACGCGTGCCGGCACAGTCATTAGACAACCTTTCCTTGAATCATGCATACTTTTACGTTGGAATGGGCGTATATAGTAAAAGAGAGAATAAATAGGACTCCTCTCTCCGGTTTTTTACTTTCACAAATTCTGATTCAACCCGGCTGTTTTATTGGATCTTAACTTATATTTTTGCATATGTGTTAGACCTTACTTAAACAGATAATAGAAGTGATCGTCAAATGCTCAGTGTAAATGAAAGGAGAATGAGGCAGATGGAATACCAAAATTCGTCAAAATCCGGGATGACCAAATATGATGATAGGTTACTTGCAGAAGGAATGGGGTTACTATTTGAAACTGCTCCAATTGGTCTTGTGATTTTGGACGGCAAGGGCTGTGTTAAATCGCTTAATCATTATGCCCGTGAAAAGTTTGAGGGTGCAGCGATATCTGAAGGGTCTTATATAATGGATTTCATAGAAACGATTTCCGAATCCGATATATTTAAAATGATTAGGTGCAACGTAGCTGGAGAGACGTTAATTGGAAAAATGGAGAATTATGAAAACGGAGAGTATTTGCTTCTGCAAACAGAAGAAGAATTGGATCAACTTTTACTTGGAATAGATACATATCGAAATCTGTTGCTTGATTTCAAGGCAATCTTTGACCACTCGTATGACGTAATTTACGTATCTGATGGGGAAGGCCAGACTCTGCGAGTGAGTGCAGCTAGTGAGCGGCTATGGGGTTATAAGGAAAGCGAACTTGTCGGGAAGACGGTCTATCAGCTTGAGGCGGAAGGAGTGTTTACGCCGTCTGTTACTCGTGAAGTTTTGGAACGCGAGGAAAAGGTTTCGTTGGTTCAAACAACTAAGATGGGTCGACGGCTACTTGTTGTTGGTACGCCCATAAAAGATTCGAATGGGAATATACTTCGAGTTGTAAACGCTTCCAGAGATGTTACAGAGTTAAAGGAATTAAAAGTGGAAATTGATTTGCTAAAGCAGATGATGGAAGGATACCGACAAGAGATCGAGCAACTCCGTGAAAACGTGGCACTGGAACGACGTTTTGTCGCCAGAAGTGCTGGAATGAAACAAGTAATTCAATTTGCACAGCGGGTTGCAAAAGTGGACTCACCAATTCTCCTGCTCGGCGAATCGGGGGTCGGCAAAGAAGGAATCGCTACGTTGATTCACAAATGGAGTAACCGCAGCTGTGGTCCATTGCTGGTCATCAGCTGTGAAACAGTCTCTGCTGAAATGTTAGAAAAGGAACTACTTGGAACAGAGGATCATCTTGGGCTGATAGAGATGGCAAACAAAGGGACTCTATTTTTGGAGCAAGTTGACAAAATGCCTATGTTTATTCAGGCCAAACTAGTGCGTGCACTGCAACGGGGAATTTTAGAAGATAAAAAAGTTGATGTAAGAATTATTGCAACGGCGAACGAGGACTTGAAGGTTAAGCTTGAGGAAGGTAAGTTCAGGGAAGATTTTTATTATTATTTGAATGTCGTGCCAATTGAGGTGCCGTCACTTCGGGAGCGACGTGAGGACATTATTCCGCTTATTATCTACTTCTTAAAGGAATTAAACGAGCTTTACAAGGATGATAGGAAGATTAACCCTAATGTGCTTAAAATTCTCGAGAAATATGATTGGCCTGGAAATGTTCAAGAGCTGCGTAATATTACCGAGAGACTCTATGTTACCTCAGAGGGGCAAGAGATTGGACCGGAAGCGTTGCCAAGCTCGCTCGATCTGCTCAGCGGGAACGAGCAGGCGGTTCAAGTTTATGAAATTATGCCATTAAAAAGTGCAGTAGAATTGGTTGAACAACAACTTTTGGAATTGGCAGGAAAAAAGTACACTTCTACTACTCAAATTGCAAAAGCATTGCAAATTAATCAATCAACTGTAAGCCGAAAGTTGAAGCGCTACTTTAAAGAAAAGTAATGCAGAAATGCATAATGGCTATGCAAAATTGCACAGCTACGGATATATGTGTTTATAGGTACTAAAAATACGCCAATCAATCGTTGCGGGAAGAGATTCTTAACGATTGGTTTTTTTATTTAAAGTGTTCATCTATTAGATAAATCCTGATGAATCTGCTTCTTAATATATGCTGAATAATTTTTCTGGTCTTTTACTATCTATTTCGTCATTTAAGAGGGAAGAGCACCGATCAAATACTTTATGAGTATGTTCAAATGCATAGAATAATCAATAAAATCGAATTGTTTGATAAATTATTGAATGTTATAACTATGAAGAAGTCGAAAAACGATCATTGATCAATCAAGTTGTGCAAGCGTTTACTTAAGAATGAGAAATGGAGGAGTAAAATGCTGAAAAAGAATTATCGCTATCAGATCATGTTAATGATGGTTATTATGGTGATCATTAATTACATTGACCGCGGGGCTATTTCGTATGCTCAGGCAGACATTATTAAAGAATACGGGTTTGACCCGATTTCTTGGGGAGCAGTTCTTGGTTACTTTGGTTTTGGTTACTTATTTGGTTCACTCTTTGGAGGGTTTTTAGCGGATCGCAAAGGTCCAAAATTTGTATGGATTTTGGTCGGGATAGGTTGGTCTGTTTTTGTTGTTATAACAGCATTCGCCGGTGATATTGGTCTGGTTCTGTTTGGAGGGTCTGCGCTTACAGGATTTGCTGTAGTCCGGATCTTGTTCGGTTTTGCGGAAGGTCCAACTTTTTCGACAATTAATAAGACGAATGCAAACTGGGCTACCCCAAAAGAACGTGGATTTGCAGTTTCGATGGGACTTCTCGGTACACCACTTGGTGCAATGCTGACCGCACCAGTCGCGGTGGCACTGTTACACTTTACCAGTTGGAAAGTGATGTTTATTCTGCTGGGGGCGCTCGGAATTATCTGGGTTTTCTTCTGGTCACGAATGTTTACAGACTTGCCGGAACAAAACCCGAAAGTCTCAAAAGAAGAACTTAAGAAAATCCGTTCTGTGGAAGATCTTTTACCAAACGAAAAAGTTGTCAATCCGGATGATAATTCAATCCGGTGGTATCATTTTTTTAAAAATCCCACTCTTATCTTTAATGCATTTGGCTATTTCGCGTTTCAATACATTAACTTCCTACTCTTAACCTGGACGCCGAAGTATTTGCAGGATGAATTCGGTTTTCAATTGTCAGCGCTTTGGTATCTAGGTATGATTCCTTGGATTGGTGCTTGTTTCACTGTATTACTCGGTGGGAAAATATCAGATTACTTGCGGATGAAGACGGGCAGTCTTAGAATTGCACGTTCCGGACTTGCAGTCGTATCGCTCTTGCTTACTGCTACTTGTTTTATAATGATTCCAACAGTAAATTCAATTACCGGGGTTATGGTCTTGATGTGTATCGGTAATGCCTTCAACTCACTGCCTAACTCGGTCTACTGGTCAGTCATCATTGACACAGAGCCAAGCCGTGCTGGTACGTATGGCGGAATTACACACTTCATAACAAACACGGCAACAATTATTGCGCCTATACTTACTGGCTTTCTTGTTGTCAGCCATGGCTACTCTGCAATGTTTACGGCGGCTGCAGTTGCAGCGGCAATCGGAATGTTCTGCATGATTTTTGTAAAACCTGGTCAACAACAATACAAGGGGAAATTGAAAGGGGGAATAGCCTAATGACACTAACGTCTTTTATTCAGCAAATCAAAAGAGGGGAGATTTCATCTGTTGAACTTGTTGAAGTAAGTCTTGATAAAATTTCGGAGATAGATCCTGCGTGTAATGCATTCATCACTGTTGCCGCAAAAGGAGCCCGAAAAGCTGCAATAAAGATGGATAAAGAAGCGGATAAAGGAAACTTTAAAGGTCAGTTGCATGGTATCCCCATAGCAGTAAAGGACATGATTAACACCCGTGAAATCCGGACAACGATGGGGTCACAAGTATACGAAAATCATTATCCAGGAATGAATGCTGAAGTAGTTAATAAGTTGGAAAATGCCGGAGCGGTAATCATAGGGAAAACGAATACACATGAGTTTGCCTATGGACCAACCGGCGATCGTTCCTTCTTTGGCGCATGCCATAATCCTTACAATCGACAGAAAATCAGCGGTGGGTCGAGTAGTGGTTCTGGAGCAGCGGTAGGGGCGGGCATGGTTGCAGGAGCTATCGGGACCGATACAGGTGGTTCGGTCCGGATTCCGGCTTCTGCATGTGGAGTGGTCGGTATGAAACCGACATTCGGATTGGTCAGTAAGGCGGGAGCCTTTCCACTGGCTTATACACTTGATCATATAGGCCCGATGACTAATACCATACGAGACAATGCGCTGTTATTGAATATAATAGCTGGATATGATGTCCATGACCCTCATTCTGTTCTAAGAGAAGTGCAAGATTACTCAGGACGGATTGGCAGGGACGTTAGTGGGTTGAAGATAGGAATTCCGGACTGGTATTTTGAACGGATTGAAGAAGAAGTAAAGGAGACAGTGGAAAGCTGCGTAAAACTATATGAACAAATGGGTGTACAAGTTAAGCGTGTCCACATGCCGGTTCTGCGTGATATTGCCAATGCCCAAATAGTTACGATTCAAGCAGAAGCAACAGCAGTACATCAAGAAACTTTACGAAAACATAAAGAAGAATTGGATGAAGAGGTCTATGATCGTCTTATCGCAAGTCAATCTATCAAAGGTTATGAGTATGTTCAAGCTCAAATTAATCGTCGCTTTTTAATTGACGAATATAATTTGGTGTTTAAAGAAGTAGATGCGCTGCTGACCCCTACACTTCCAATCCTGCCTACTGATATCGGTCAAAGAGAAGTGCAGATTGGGGAAGAAACTGAATCCGTTCGCAGTGCGCTTCTTCGTTTGACTTCACCTACCAATTACACTGGAAATCCATCATTATCATTACCGTATGGATTATCTAAAGGCGGCCTTCCAATTGGCGTTCAATTGATAGGAAAGCATTGGAGTGAGGGATTATTGTATCAATTGGGATTTGCTCTTGAACAGGCAGCCGGTTTTACCGAGAGAGTTCGCAAATATAATAGTAGGACTTGAGATTTTAACCATTTTGATAGTTAAATAGGGGACCTTCATGGTTCCTACTTTTGAAATCGAGTGATCATTGGTAATGTAATCGGACAGCCTGGTCGGAAGGGACTAGGGGCCATGCTTTATCCTAGTTGGCGACCAGGCTTATTCCACAATCGACAAGGTGGGCGCGTAATTGCGGGGTTTTGTCTTTCGCCTGAGGGAAAGCCATCCGGCTGAACCCATAGAGCCGACCAAAAGAATCCCCTGTTATCGCTGATTTTGCCTGCACGCTCGGAATAACGCAGAAAAATGCCGAATTACGGCACCAAACCGCTGCTCCCTCTGCACCAAATGGCCGTTTCCCCGCCCTATTAAAATGAGTTACCCAGTAATCGTAGTTTATAATGCTTCTTGTATCGTGTCATAACCCTTCACAACCCCTCACATTCCGATCTATTAATTCCAAATAGTCAGTTCCAAAAAACTACCAGGCACTTTGCGAGTGTTCCTGGATGAAGTATGGTAAACTATACGTCTATCTCCAACACCCAGTCCATGCAGCGGGTTCGTATATGGAAGTTCAGACGGGTTGCTGTATAAAATCGTTAATTTAAAAGTAGTCATCCTGCGAGAGTGGTTGAAACGGCAGGATGGTTACTTTTTTTATTTTAGGGGTAAGTTTAGTTGGCACAATTTTTTTGCTGTAGCTGCGGTAAAGGAAAACTTAGGAGGAAATGATGACGAAAAATTATTGGCATTTTATTAGGGAAAAGGTTGATTGGCCTGTATTTATAGGCAGCGGTGGGGTGCTAGTGGCATTTGTACTGTTTTCATTCATTAAAGTGGAAGCGGTCAGTAATTTTGTGAACAAGGGATTTGATCTATCCATCCGCTACTTCGGTGCGTATTGGCAGTTTCTGATGCTGGCTACTTTTGCGGTGGGAGCAGTTTTGGCTGTGTCGAAATATGGCAGGGTTCGTTTAGGCGATGCGTTGAAACCTGAAATGAGCTATTTCAAATGGGTCGCTGTCATTTTGACAACAGGTCTCGGAGCGGGCGGTGTCTTTTGGGCGGCGGCCGAGCCGATGTATTATTTTCTTGACGTCCCGCCCATGCATAAAGGGATTGCAGGTGGAACGGAAGCGGCAATTGGGCCGGCGCTGGCGCAAAGTTATATGTCTTGGGGTTTTACAGCATGGTCGGTGTACGGGGCAGTCAGCGCTATTATCCTGATTTACGCACATAATCACAAAGGAATGCCGCTGAAGCCGAGAACTCTTTTGTATCCGATATTGAAAGAGCGGATTTTAACGAGCAAATGGGGGACGGCTGCTGATATATTTTGTATCATAGGGGCCGCGGCAGGAACGATCGGGCCGATTGGTTTCCTTGGTCTGCAAGTCAGTTATGGAGTCAATTCGATTTTCGGAATTTCGGATACATTTTTAACTCAGCTTATCATTATCCTTATCCTTACAGGGGTAGTGCTTGTCTCGACATTAACAGGGATAGAAAAAGGGATTCAATTTCTAAGTAAACTGAATGTGAATATGGTGGCGGTCATCGCGGTATTTTTACTGCTGCTGGGTCCCGGCGTATTTATCGTCAAATCGTTCTTTACCTCTTACGCGACGTATATTAGTGAATTCATCAATATTAGTACGTATCGTGGAGATAATGCGTGGCTCGGCGCCTGGCTATTGTTTTTCTTCGGTTGGTTTATCGGGTTCGGTCCGTTGGTCGCTTTGTTTGTAGCCAGGATTTCAAATGGACGGAAAATTCGGGAAATCTTTGTTGTCGTCGCGATTTTGGCGCCAGTTGCAGCGAATCTCTGGTTTACGATACTCGGGGGTTCAGGGATTTTCTATGAATTGAATAATGAAGGTTCTGTGAGCGGGCCATTGGCCGAGGGCGGACTGCCGAGTGCGATTATCGCGATTGCGGAACAAATGCCGCTTGGTGCCATTATGCCTTCCATGTTCTTAATGCTGACCACTTTATTTGTTGTCACTACTGTAGATTCGATGTCATATTCTATTTCGATGGCAGTCACAGGAGACGATAATCCGCCCAAAACGATCCGTGTATTTTGGACACTCATGATGTCTGCTGTCGCTGCTATCCTGATTAAAATAGGCGGAGGCGGGATCGGCGCCTTGCAGTCATTTGTCGTCATCGCGGCTGTTCCGGTATCGATCCTGCTGCTGCCGGTGATCTGGTATGCACCAAAAGTGGCCAAAGTATTGGCGATAGAGCAGGGGATTGTTAAAAAGAAATAAGAGATGACATGGCTGCGAGTCATAAGCCGGTCATTTCGCGTCAGAACCATAAACGTCACTCATCATGCAAGTTGATGAGCGGCGTTTATGTGTGTTTGGCCGCTTACAGAGCGGCCAGAGAGTTTTCCGTCACCTCTCTCCCTTTGTGAAATCTAATTCGAATGGCTGGAAAACATCCTGCTCGGAACACAAACACCCCATCTTTGAGTTAGAGCCTCAAAGATGGGGTGTTTGCGTTGCTTTTGCAACGTGAATCGTGATAATCATGTCATTTAAACCGTGATCAAAAATAGCCTGAATTTAGTTATACAAGACATAGGTTCTATTGGCAAGTTAATAATCTGGAAACTATAAATAAGAACTTACCCTATAGAACAAACATACGTGTGTGTGGTAGAATAGCAGTACAATAGAATAGATAGCTCAAGGGTGGGTCGGCACACTCCCGCAGGAAAGGGGTGGTGTCTATGTCAGTGTTTGAATCGCTAATGTTCGCAGTTGCATTTGCAACATTAATCGTGATAATCCTGTCATTTAATAATAAAAACAAATAACCCATCTTTGAGTTAGCGCTCCGATGGGTTATCTCTCCATTAACAGCCGACCCCCCTAAGGGATCTACCTATTGCATTGACCGACCGATCTCGTAAATCGGCGGTCTTTTTATTATATGCAAATCTTATATATATCATACAATGACAAGGTTCCGTTTGCAATGCTCAAGCTCTAAAACATCCCAGATCCAGATTATTCTCCCTGTCAGTGAATGATGTGTGAAAAAATTCACAACTATTTTAATAAACATTAATGTTCGAACTTTCATATTGGTTTTTTACACAGGTACATGCTGCCAGTATTCAAGGAAAAATCATTTCTAGGATTGAGAAGCAAACCGAAAGTATTGATTGGCTTCGAAAGAAATGAAGAAGAAATAAAGAAATTGTTGGCTATATAGCGTATTGGTCACTGTCGAGACAAGATCATTGCTCTTCCTAATTATAGATGTTACTATAGGGGTATGGGGTACAAATAAACTCTAAGGAGTGATCGTATGTCTGAATCGACAAAGAAAACTGTCCAGCCGAATAAGCAGCAATTGCTGAATCGATTAAAAAAAATTGAAGGACAAGTGAGAGGCGTCCATCAAATGATTGAAAATGATCGTTATTGTGTAGACGTTCTCCATCAGATTAGCGCCATTCAATCTGCGATGAATAAGGTTTCTCTAGCATTATTGGAAGACCATACACATCACTGTGTCGTCAATGCCATAAAAGGGCAAGATGGAGAGGCAGCCATAGAGGAACTTATGAGCGTCATGAGAACAATGACAAAATAAGTACAGCACTCCACTTGACATACCGGTATGGGGTATAATATATTGTAACTAACAACAAAATAGGAGGTTTTTCATTATGAAAGAAGTATTAAAAGTAGAAGGTATGTCTTGCGGTCATTGCGTGAATTCAATCGAGTCGAGCGTTGGTGAACTAAAAGGTGTTTCTTCAGTTAAAGTCGACCTTGCAGGCAATGAAGTAACAGTGGAGTTCGATAACGAAGAAACGTTAAATCAAATTAAGGAAACAATTGAAGACCAAGGCTATGAAGTTGCTTAAATAACAATGACAGAGCGTCTTCCGCTTACACCACGTGGGGGTATAAAGCGGCTGAGAAGTGATTATACATCTATCGTATAATTCTTCTTTTTTCAAAAATTTATACCCCCGCCGAGTATTGGAGGGTTACAAATGGCAACTGCAGAAAAAACATTGAAGATCAATGGAATGACATGTGCAGCGTGTGCAAACCGTATTGAAAAAGGGTTATCTAAAATTGAAGGTGTTGAAAAGGCGAATGTCAATTTTGCTTTGGAGAATTCAACCATCATATACGATCCTGAACAAACAAATGTCGAAGATTTTAAGGCGCGTATCGAAAAGTTAGGATACGCAGTGATTCAAGATAAAGTTGAATTCGATATTTCTGGTATGACGTGTGCGGCATGTGCGACAAAAATCGAAAAGCGAATTAATAAAATGGATGGCGTTTCAAGCGCTTCAGTTAATTTTGCGCTAGAGACTTTGACAGCTAATTATGATAGCAGCCAGACTAGCCCAAATGAAATGATTGTCAATGTGAAGAAGATGGGATATGAATTGATTCCCAAAACAGATGGCAAAGATAAGATGGATCATAAAGAGCAGGAAATCAAAAAGCAGACACGGAAATTCATTTTCTCCGCAATTCTGACTTTGCCGCTGCTGTGGACAATGGTTGCACATTTCGAGTTCACGTCTTTTATTTATTTACCAGAATTCCTTATGAATCCCTGGGTACAGCTTGCTTTGGCTACACCTGTTCAATTCATAGTCGGTGCGCAGTTTTATAAAGCGGCTTATAATGCTTTGCGAAGTAAAAGCGCTAATATGGATGTATTAGTAGCGCTTGGAACTAGTGCCGCTTATTTCTACAGTCTCTTTTTATCAGTTGAATGGGCGAATACCGGCAGTGTTGGCGAGCCGGAACTTTATTTTGAGGCATCTGCAGTCATCATCACGCTCATTTTGCTTGGTAAATTATTTGAAGTTCGAGCAAAAGGAAAAACGAGCCAGGCGATTCAAAAGTTACTTGGTTTACAAGCAAAAACCGCACGTGTATTGAAAGACGGGATTGAACAGGAAGTTCCGATTGAAGAGGTAGTGGCAGGGGATATCATCTTAGTAAAACCGGGTGAAAAGATTCCTGTCGACGGTGAAATCGTTGCAGGCGAATCAGCAATCGATGAATCGATGATTACCGGGGAAAGTATCCCTGTAGATAAAGTGGTCGGAAACCCTGTAATTGGCGCGACAATCAATAAAAACGGGTCGCTGCAGATTAAAGCGACAAAAGTTGGAAGAGACAGTGCGTTATCACAAATTGTCAAAGTCGTTGAAGAAGCGCAAGGTTCAAAAGCGGATATTCAGCGTTTGGCAGATAGGATCTCTGGTATCTTTGTTCCGATTGTAGTCGGCATCGCGATAGTGACATTCTTCACTTGGTATTTTGTCGTAACACCGGGAGATTTCAGATCATCTCTCATCCCGACCATTTCGATTCTCGTCATTGCATGTCCATGTGCACTCGGTCTGGCAACCCCTACTTCCATTATGGCAGGATCAGGGAGAGCAGCAGAAATGGGTATGCTTTTCAAAGGCGGCGAACACCTGGAAAATACCCGTTCAATTGACACCGTTGTATTGGACAAAACAGGTACAGTGACGAAAGGCGAGCCTGCATTGACAGACGTTATCGTGGCTGAAGGATTTGTGGAACGGAATGTCTTGGAATTGGTCGCCTCCGCTGAAAATCAATCCGAGCATCCATTAGCACAGGCGATTGTAACGGGCGTTAGAGAAAAAGGAATTGATTTGATCGAACCGACAACATTTAACGCGCTCCCCGGCTACGGAATTGAAGCGGAAGTTGCCGGAAAGCATGTACTTGCTGGAACAAGAAAACTCATGCGAAGCAGGGACATCGCTCTTCAAAACATTGAATCCACTATGGAGAGTATGGAGAGTGAAGGAAAAACAGCGATGCTCGTGGCAGTCGATGGGAAGCTTGCGGGTGTCGTGGCAGTAGCAGATACGGTAAAAGAAACATCTAAAAAAGCAATTGAACGAATGGCAGCCCTTGGATTGGATGTCATTATGCTGACGGGAGACAACCAGCATACTGCCGAAGCAATTGGACGGCAAGTTGGTTTGAGTCATGTCATTGCGGAGGTTCTTCCTGAACAAAAGAGCGAGGAAATTAAGAAGTTGCAAGCACAAGGCAAAAAAGTGGCGATGGTCGGTGACGGCATTAACGATGCCCCGGCACTAGCCCTTGCGGATATCGGAATGGCGATCGGTACAGGAACAGATATCGCAATAGAAGCAGCAGATATAACGCTCATGCGCGGCGATTTAAACAGTGTGGCAGATGCCATTATTATGAGCCGGAAAACTATGCGCAATATCAAACAAAACCTATTTTTTGCTTTTTTCTACAATACAATCGGAATTCCAATTGCAGCTCTTGGCTTGTTAGCCCCTTGGGTAGCTGGGGCAGCAATGGCATTCAGTTCAGTGTCTGTCGTTTTGAATGCGCTGAGACTGCAGCGGGTTAAACTTTGAATAGATCACTGAATGAAGAGAGTTAATAGTTCCAGCCCCTTTCCTTTTAATTGGAGAGGGGTTTTCCTTACAATTGAAATAACTAGAACTTGTGTGAAAAATATTCAGGATTATGTTACGTTAGTTTTTGTACAGATACATACTGCAAAGGAGCGATTAAAAATGACTATAAAAATCAGTAGGTGTAACTTTGATGACTTAGCGGCACTTCAAGAAATAAGCATTGAAACATTCAACGATACATTTGCAAGTCAGAATTCAGTTGACAACATGAATGCTTATTTAGAAAGAGCATTTCATCTTAAGCAGCTGGAAGAGGAAATGTCCAATAGTTCTTCTGAATTTTACTTTCTCTATTCAGATGATGAAGTCGCTGGATATTTAAAGATAAATAGTAACGATGCCCAATCGGAGAAGAGAGGTGATGAGTCACTTGAAATTGAAAGGATTTATATAAGAAATAAATTTCAAAGAAAAGGATTCGGAAAATATTTACTAAATCAAGCGATTGAAATAGCTAAAAGACAAAAGAAAAAGCTTGTTTGGCTGGGAGTCTGGGAGAAGAATGAGAATGCAATTGCCTTTTATAAGAGTTTAGGTTTTATTCAAACTACATCTCATTCCTTTTTTATGGGTGACGAAGAACAAATTGATCATATAATGGAATATGAAGTTCCTGGAGTATGACCACGTACTGGGTCTGTTCTCAATATAGCCGCACAAGTGAATAGCATCCATCATTACTCGTTAATATTGTTACAGGTTCCTATCGCATGTATCGGTCTTCTGACTTTCGGGGATTTGATACATGTTTTTTATAATTTTCTATGCTTGCTTGAAAAGCTTCCGTTATTGACAAGTCTGCGCTGCAAGGAATATAATAGACCGGTTGCTATAATTGTAAGGAGTGACTTATGTGACAGCAAATAATTCTAAAAATATCCTGATAGAAGCGGCTTCCCGGCTTTTTCGAATACGCGGATATGATGGTGTAGGGATAAATGACATTATTAAGGAGAGTGGGATTCCGAAAGGTTCGCTTTATCATTACTTTCCAAAAGGAAAAGAAGATTTAGCCATTGAGGCGATTCATCATACAAAAAAAATTGTAATTACCGAAATTCAAGAGGTATTTGAAAAATATGAAGATCCTATAAAAGCATTTCAGGCTCATATATATCAATTATCTGAAGATATTTTACAGGATGATCATTATATAGGTCTGCCAATTGGAACGATCGCGGGCGAAAAACATTCAACAAGCGAGCCTATTAGAATGACTTGTCAATTAGCTTTTGAACATTTCCAATTAATTTATAAAAATAAATTACTTGAGGCTGGTTACAGTGAGAGACAGTCAAAGGATTTAAGTATAGTGATTAACGCTTTACTGGAAGGTGGTATTATTTTATCTGAAACATTGAAAAGTGAAAATCCTCTTCAAGTTATTGCGGAACAGATCCCAGCAGTATTAAGAAAAAAGTAAGTTATATAAATTTAAGTTAGTAATCGGAGGACTTTTCATGACAACAATTGGAGTACAACAAGAAAAACAAATAATCAAAACGAACCTGATTTTGATTTCATTTTTAATAGCAGGGTTCATAGGATTATTTAGTGAGACAGCCTTAAATATGGCGCTTAAAGATTTAATAGAAGTATTTCAAGTTGGCTCTTCTACAGTGCAATGGCTGACAACGGGTTATTTATTGACTTTGGGGATACTAGTTCCTATTTCAGGTCTCTTAATCCAGTGGTTTACTACTCGTCAATTATTCATTACCTCGTTACTGTTCTCCATTGTCGGAACACTAATTGCAGCACTGGCGCCAAGTTTTGGCATATTACTGCTGGCACGTGTGGTTCAGGCAATCGGCACCAGCTTATTGCTGCCTCTTATGTTTAATACCATTTTGGTGATTTACCCAGTTCACAAAAGGGGAGCAACTATGGGATTAATGGGATTGGTTATCATGTTCGCACCCGCGATTGGACCCACGATGTCTGGTTTAATTATTGAATATCTAAGCTGGCATTGGATTTTCTGGATCTCCTTACCGTTTTTTGTCATTGCATTGCTGTTTGGTATGAAATATATGCAAAATGTCTCTACTATTACTAAGCCTAAAATTGATGTTCTTTCCATTATTTTATCGACTATCGGTTTTGGCGGAATAGTCTATGGCTTCAGTAGTGCAGGCGAAAATGGATGGGGCAGTATGATTGTTATTTCTACTATTGCCATAGGTGTTGCCGCGCTTGTTCTATTCTCTATCCGGCAATTTAAAATGAGTACACCGATGCTGGATCTGCGCGTATTTAAATATCCCATGTTTACTTTAGGGTTATTGTCCGTGTTTATCACATTTATGATTATTTTGTCTTCTATGATTCTTTTACCGTTATACTTACAGACAGGACTGGCATTAACTGCATTCGCAGCAGGGCTGGTACTTTTACCGGGCGGTGTACTGAATGGTATTATGTCTCCGATAACGGGAAGAATATTTGACAGATACGGACCAAGAGGATTGGTTCTTCCCGGGTTTATTCTTATGATTATTATGTTATGGAATTTATCAAACGTCACAACGGAAACGTCTATTATTATGGTGATCACGATGCACACCATACTTATGGTTGGTGTGTCTATGGTAATGATGCCAGCGCAGACGAATGGGTTGAATCAGCTGCCCAAAAACCTTTATCCAGACGGAACTGCTTTAATGAACACACTGCAGCAAGTATCCGGAGCCATTGGAACTGCTGTTGCTATTACGATTATGTCAGCTTCTCAGAGTACTTATATGGAGAGCGTAAAAGACCCATTAGACCCATCGGTAATCGGTGCGTCATTAACTGCCGGGGTGCAAGACGCCTTTATTTTTGGTCTGGTGATTGCTGTCATAGGTCTGATTATGTCATTCTTTATTAAATCATCGACTGTTAGATAAGTGTAATCATATAAAGAATTGATTTGGTTTAACATTCACAACGAATGCTTTAGAGATATATCTACCGTATTATACGCCTGTTTTGGCAAATACCGGTTCTATTTTCGTTAATACCGAGGTGCCGGAGAAAAAGGTTTATCCATGCCGTCTTCTATTGCGGATTTGACGAAGCCGGAATTTAAAGGACTCGTGTCCATTCCAAATATAATGGATTCTTCAACAGGCTGATTATTAGTGCAAGCTATAGTTTCACTATACGGAGAAAAAGTCATAGAATAACCTCGGTGAGTGATAGACATTTATATAAGGTTTCAGTTTGCGGAAATTGATTTCTCTGCTGAGATATAAAATCCTGATTTTTCTTCTTTACATAGAAAAATCAGGATTTTCCTCGTTATTATTCAGACCTCAAGCTAATCAAAATTAGCGTAATTCCGGCAAACAAGCACACCATACGTGTTATGGAAATCTTTTCGGCCAGTCCAAATAATGCGATACCTGTCGTGATGATCAATACGCAAGGGCCAACGAGTGCCAGCATAGTGTTAATATAGAACGCTTTTTCGAGATCATTGAACTTGTACATTAGCAGCGCAGCTGAAATATCTATACTGCCTGAAAAAATCCGTAATAAAATGATCAGTAGAAGAGCGGATTCCATGAATGAGTATGCCCCTTTCATTTTGCTACCATCCATTCTATGTAAGTATGTTCGCTTTCATTATCGTCATCTTCTTTGAAATTAGTTTTTCAGGCGGCAGGAAGGGTAGAAGTAGAATAATGGGTTAATAGTGTTGTAACCTTTTTCTTTGCCGTACGACTACTCTAATGAATACTAAAAAGGAGATGGTTTTTCATGAAAAAAAACAAATTTGTACCGTTTGCGATGTCCGCATTGCTGATCAGCGGAGCGGCAGTCCCAGCGGCAGTATTTGCAAATGACGACTCGCAAGCGGAAGAGGTGCAGGAGCAAATGTCATTCATTAAAGTGGAAGGCACAATTGACAGCGTGGAGAAAAACAGCGATGTGACGCTGTATACGTTGAAGAACGGCGAAGAAACTAACGTGCTGGCAGTCATGAAAGATACGTTGGTTTTTGATAACACAGGCAAAGAAGCCGAATTAAAGAAGGGTGATCAGGTCACTGCGTACACAGATGCAGACAAGCCGATGCTCATGATTTATCCGCCGCAGTACAGTCCCGACGCTGTCATTGTGGAGACAGATCAGACTGGATTTACGGCAGTCGGCACATTTGATAAGGAGTTAGTGGATGCAAGTCTGAAACTGCAGCTGAAAATCGGCGAAAATACAGAAATCACAAGTGTATCAGGTAAAGAAGTGAAAGCGGAAGACCTGAAAGATCAGGATCTGCTCGTTTTCTATACAGCAACGACTAGAAGTATCCCTGCACAGACAACACCGGAAAAAGTAGTGGTCCTGGATGGAACTGCAGCAGATTCTGATGAAGACACAAACTCTGCGCTTGAAGACTTGATCGCAGCAGATCACAAAATGGTGGACGGCGTGAAAATGGTCCCTCTTCGTTTAGTGGCGGAAGAGCTTGGCTACCAAGTGAAATCGACAGGTACAGGTGCAATCTTAGTAAAAGACGCTAAGTCGCTGACGATTACCCGCGATGAAAAGAAATACGGCTATAATAAATCATTGCGTCAGTTCGAAGCAGCACCTGCACTTCTGGAAACGAATAAAACCTATGTGCCGGCTTCAATCGTCGATGATTTGATGGAATAAGCGGCGAAAACAACCAACCGATTTATTTTTCAGAAAACTGTTGACACTTCGGGTGATGTATTGTAATATTGCATACAATATATCAGTTCAGACGAAGACTGGAACCAGTAGAAATCGCAGTGCCTTTATAGAGAGCCGGTGGTTGGTGAAAACCGGCAGGCGCGCATTTCGAACTCATCCACGAGTCACTCCCTGAAAAAAAGTAAGGGATGTCGGTTTCCTCCGTTAACGGGACAGACAGTGATTGCTGTCGATTCAAGTGGATCTGTTGATGTTGACAGGTCAATTAGAGTGGTACCGCGAGTATAATCTCGTCTCTATTTCCAATATAGAGGCGGGATTTTTTTGTTTTTCATTTTAAATCACATATCACAAAGGAGTGCAGAGGAATGAGCAGAAAAATTTGGGTGTTTGATACAACGTTGCGTGATGGCGAACAGGTACCGGGTGCGAAATTAAATCTCTATGAAAAGGTGGAAATTGCGCAGCAGCTCAAGAAACTAGGTGTCGACATCATCGAAGCAGGATTCCCTGCATCTTCTCAAGGTGATTTTGATGCAGTGCAGGCAGTGGCGCAAAAAGTAGGGAACACAAGTGATATTATTATCACGGCGCTTGCGCGTGCGGTGAAAGCAGACATCGATTCCGTTTACCACGCAGTGAAGCAGGCAGAAAATCCGATGATCCATATGGTGCTCGGCACGTCAGATATCCACGTGGAGAAAAAGTTCAATAAATCGAAGGATCAAATTTTGCAGATCGGCGTGGACGCGGTGAAATATGCCAAGACTTTATTGCCTGAAGTCCAGTATTCCACGGAAGACGCTTCACGTTCGGAATTTGAATATTTATGGCACACAATCGAGTCAGTTATGAAAGCAGGCGCAACGATGATCAATGTGCCGGATACGGTCGGCTTTGCGGAACCGGAAGAATTCGGCGCCATGATCTACAAGCTGAATGACCGGATGAAAAACTTGAATCCCGACGTGTTATTGAGCGTTCATTGCCATAATGACCTGGGTATGGCGACTGCAAATACATTGGCGGCGGTCAAAAACGGGGCGGATAAAGTGGAATGTACGATTAACGGCATTGGCGAGCGCGCGGGCAATGCAGCACTAGAAGAAGTCGTCATGGCGCTAAAAACGAGAAGTTCGATTTATAACGTCACTACACAAATCAATACGAAAGAAATCATGAATACGTCCCGTCTCGTTTCCAGCTTCATGGGACTGGATGTGCAGGTGAACAAGGCAATCACGGGGGATAACGCGTTTGCGCATTCATCTGGCATCCATCAGGACGGCTTGCTGAAGTCGCGGGATGCGTATGAAATTGTGCATCCGGAAGATGTGGGACTGGACGATATGGAATTAATTCTGACCGCGCGTTCCGGCCGTCATGCAGTGAAAAATGCGCTGGAGAAATTGGGCTTCAGCCAGCTTTCTAAGGAAGACTTTGAAGGGATTTTCGAAGGGTTCCTGGCGCTTGCGGACGCGAAGAAGGAAGTATATGATCATGATCTGTATGTCATCGTGGAGAATTATTACGAGAAGAACGACATGGCGAATGCAACAAATTACAGCGACCATTTCTTTGAATTCGATGATCTGCAAGTCGTCAGCAATTCTAGTTTCCCTTCAGCCAGCGTGAAGATCCGTAAAGGCGGAGAAGTCTTTAAGGCGAGCGCCGTCGGTTCAGGTCCGATTGACGCTTTGTATTCCGCAATCGCCGACATTACGAAAATCAACGTCAAGCTGGTGGAGTATGACATCAGTAGCGTGTCGCGCGGGAAAGATGCGCTGGGGAAAGTAAAGATTACCATTTCACATGAAGGCGAAAAGTATGTTGCAAAAGCTGCGGACACCGATATTTTGAAAGCAAGTGCACTGGCCTACATGAATGCGGTCAATAGCGTGATTGTGGCGGGACTGAAGGAATCATCCGTTCAGCCGGTTGCTGCAAATAGTTAATTTCATTGGAAACAAGCTCTCCCGGGGATGTAGATGACGGGGAGAGCTTGTTTTTTTGGTGTCCCATTGTGAATAGCCGTGCAATTTATCCCTGCATGATCATTAAACCCCGGGTTACGCTCATTAACGTACCGCGGGTGCTCATACTTCATGTATATGTGATCAAATGCGCTGGGTTCGCGCTCATAACCACCGGGCAGGCGCTCATGATCGCCGCGTGTCCGCTCATTGGTGCGGCAAACGGGTGGTTTGGATCGTTGGCGGGCGTGTTTAGTGCGTTGCTGCCCGGTAAATGTTCGGCCCCCGTGTTGATTGGTTCGTTTCGACAGTGTTTTGGTGCGGCAGAACGCTTTTTTGGCGCGCCCGCACTGCAAATCAACTCACCGAACTGCTGTCACAAGCCTTGCACGTGCAGCCCCAGCTTTTTCAGCTGTTCAATCATCAATTCTTTTTCACCGGTATCTAAACCAGAAAATATTTCCTTAATATCCTGAGTGTGTTTAGGGAATACTTCGTCCATGAACTGCCTTCCTGCTTCAGTGATCGCGGCATGCGTCACGCGGCGGTCTTTTGGGCAGGGCTTTCTTTCGAGGTAATTTTTCTTTTCCAATTTATCGACGACATATGTGATGCTGCTGCTGGCGATTAAAATCTTTTCGCCGATTTTTTGTATCGGCTGATCTCCTTTATGGTAAATCAACTCCAGAACAGCAAATTCCGTAGGGTTCAGCCCCAAGCCTTTAATATCTTCCTCCACGCGCTTCTTTACAGCATTCAAGGCACGGTTCAGTACAACAAATAACTTCAGGGATAATTCTTCATCGGTCGGTTTTTTATTCATATCACTCACACCTTTTCAATATCTCGAATTCGAGAAAATTATACGGCCGCCTTCAATTCTTGTCAACTGAAGAAGAAAGCATCAAGCTTTCTTATTGACGAATGCCGACAGTTCGAATATACTTCTAATTAGTATATCTCGAATTAGAGGTAATATCAAATGAACAGGAGAGATTAATTATGACAAGTTGGACAGTAGACAATTCACACTCAAGCATTGGATTTTCAGTAAAGCATATGATGGTTTCAAAAGTAAAAGGCACGTTTGAAGAGTACACAGCAACTGTGGAAGCAGCGGACTTGGCAGATTTGACCAATGCAAATATTTCATTCGTAATTCAAACGGCATCCATTAATACAAAATCGGAAGACCGCGATAACCATTTACGCGGAGAGGACTTTTTTGATGCAGAACGTTATCCGACCATTACATTCCAATCAAAGAACATTAAAAAAGACGGCGATGACTATAAAGTAACAGGTGATTTGACCATTAAAGACGTAACGAAACCTGTAACATTCGATGTAGAATACAATGGCAAAGCAACGAATCCGTGGGGTGTAGAGACATATGGATTCGAAGGTTCTGCGAAATTAAATCGTGAAGAATTCGGTTTAACATGGAACACAGCACTTGAAACAGGCGGTGTCCTGGTCGGTAAAGACATTAAAATTGAACTTGAACTAGAAGTGAATCCGGCACAGTGAGGAAATATAAAAAAACGCACAGTACTGTGCGTTTTTTTCTCGTCACATTTTCTTGTTAAGCTTTGTATGAATTGCTCCACAATCGCGCTCTAATGTTGAAGTTCGTATTAAAGACTTTAAAGCAAAGTACTCCTTCACTAATTAGAAAAAGCCATTTTATTTATTCAAAGTGAAACATGTTTTCTATTTCTTCACTTGCTTTAGGCAAGTTCATTCCCTTTTTCCAAATCAATATATTATCTTCTGGAGTTCCATAATATAGAGCATTTATCTTTTTGCCACCATTATTCTCTTCTGCTTCCTCAATATCTATGAAGTCAAAATCATTTGCCAACCCATAAGGTGATTGCGCCTTTTTCTTAACAATTGGTCTTACAGGAGTTACATAAAATTTGCCATCCTTATCTATATTGTAAATAGTTTCATTTAATGCGTAACCATCGGTTAACTCAACATGAAATACAATTTTGCCGTCAGTTAATTCACTTACTTGAGTTACCTCTACCACACTAGTTGGTACTTTGGTTATGTTCCAATGAAACAAACGGTTATATCCGAGGGTGATAAGTGAAAAAAGTATTATGGTGATAATGATACCTCTAATAAAAGATTTCACCTTTGTCCGTTTCCATGCGTTGGTTATATTTCTAATTACTTCACCTTCGTTTCTATACTTTTGAATTTCACTTTTAGGAACTTTTATTTCATCTTGCATTCTATCCAACTCACACTTACAATGATCACAATTTAACATATGTTCTTCTACCATTTTTTTGCTATCGTCACTGCATACACCATCATAATACAACGGAAGGATATCTTTAATTATTTCACACGACATTTTATTACTCATTTCCAATCCTCCTTTAGCGAATTTTGAATTTTACCTTTAGCACGGTGAAATGTGACTCTTGCCCAACTTTCCGTTTTTCCAAATAGTTGACTAATTTGTTTAAAGGGCAATTCCCCAAAAACTCTTAATGTGAAAACTTCTTTATAAGGTTCCTCTAAGCGATGTAAGACTTTATGTAAACGGAATGTTTCTTCCTTATTCGCTATCAGTGATTCAATACTATTTCCGCTCATATCTTCTGCCATATCTTCTGTATCAAATCGCTTTTGTTTATCAAGATAGGTGAAGTATGTGTTTTTTGCTATTTGACAAAGCCATACATCGATTTTGCAATGACCATTAAACTTATCTATACTTTTTAAAGCCTTAAAAAATGTTTCTTGCGTTATTTCTTCAGCAATCTTTTCATTCCGACTTAACGATAATGCAAAAAAGTAAACTGCCCGGAAATATTGATTGTATATATTCTCGAACTCAGTCACATTTCTACCTCCTTTCATAACTAAGACTAAGTTAAGTTCATTTTGTTACAAAAATCACAAAAAAAATTAGCAGACATATAAAGTCTGCTATCAAGTGAGTGTATGGTGCCTGTACGCAAAACAATCTTGTTTATTTAAACATTCACGATTGTTTCAACAAACATGACTATTGTAACATTCATGTTTGTTTTTCACACAGGCACTCTCCACTAGCGTTGCATGAAATACACATAAAAACATAGATGTATATTTATCCCATTAAACTTTTTGTGACTAAATAAAAA
>NZ_WHVV01000021.1 GCF_009650995.1 Sporosarcina cascadiensis
ACGAGCATCGGCTAAATCAGCCGATGCTTTTTTTAGGCATGCCCAACCAATTCACTAGGCATACACATATTATAGGCAGTGAAGAGGTGGTGAAAGGTGGAGAAGCAACAGCTTATACACAATGAGTCATTTGAAGTGGAGCAGCAGGAGTGGAAACGGCGGCAGCGCAAGGAACGGGGAAAGCAGCTGCTGACGATTGTGTCTCCAATTTTTATGCTGCTTCTATGGGAAGTATTGTCAAGGACCGGCATGCTGGATATACGCTTTTTCCCTCCGCCGAGCGTCATTTTGCAGACGTTTTTTGAAATGGTGGTCAGCGGGACGATGGCGCAGCATGTAGGCGTTTCGATGTACCGGATTTTCCTTGGTTTTCTGGCGGGAGTCATACCGGGCATGATTATAGGTCTGCTCATGGGACTGTATTCGCCGATCCGGCACTTTGTCCAGCCGATTGTCATGGCGCTGATGCCGATCCCAACGCTCGCGTTATTGCCGATTATTATCATTTTATTCGGAATTGGGGATTTGTCCAAAGTAGTGACAATTGCAGGAAGTGTCTTTTTTCCCGTTGTGATCAACACGGCAGCGGGTGTGCTGAATATCGATAAAATCTATTTGGATGTCGCACATAATTATCAGACGAACCGCCGGAATTTCTTCTTTAAAATTGCATTGCCAGGCGCTTTGCCTGTCATGCTCGAAGGAATTCAGATGGGGCAGGCAATTGCGCTTCTGACAATTGTAGCGGCAGAAATGATGGGGGCCACTTCAGGAATCGGTTATTTAATCTGGACATCGTATAAAGCCTTTTTATTGCCTGAAATGTATGTCGGGTTAATACTCATCTCCTTTTTTGGCTATTTATTTTCGCTCATCCTGCGCGCCCTTCAAAATAAATTATTGCCATGGAGGTGAATGAAATGGAGGGGAAACCAAAGATTACAGTAGACGGTTTGATGAAAGCTTTTTATAAGAAACAGGGCAGTGTGGTGGCGCTTGAGAATATTTCGATGACTGTGCAGGAAGGGGAATTCGTCTGTCTTGTCGGGCCAAGCGGCTGTGGCAAGACTACGCTGCTGCGTATTTTAGCAGGGCTGGAGCACCCGAGTGCAGGCAGTTTTACGATTGAAACGGAACGTCATGACCGCCCGCTGCAGTCGATGGTGTTCCAGGAACGCGGTGTTATTCCTTGGCTGACGGTCAGGGAGAATGTGGCGTTTGGACTGAAGATGCGCAATTTGCCAAAAGCTTTTATTGAAGAACGGACGGAGTTTTATTTGAAGAAAACGGGGCTGGAGCGGTTTGCCTCACTGTATCCGAAAGAACTGTCGGGCGGTATGAAACAGCGGGTGAGTATTGCGCGTGCATTTGCAAATGATCCAGAGATTTTATTGATGGATGAACCGTTCGGCGCGCTTGATGAACAGAACCGGTTTATTTTGCAGGAGGAATTGCTGAGTATTTGGGCAGAAACGAAGAAGACGGTGCTGTTCATTACGCACAGTATTGATGAAGCACTGCTGCTGAGCGACCGGATTTTAGTGATGGGAACGCAGCCCGGAAAGATTATCGAAGAAATCGTCATCGATAAACCGCGGCCGAGAAAGATTGAGGATATTCGGAATGATGCTGAAATGGCTGCGAAGTTTATCGAGATTTGGCATCATTTGCAGGAAGAGGTTCGGAAATCCAGGGAGTAGACGAATAAAAGTGCAAAGGAGCGATGGTATGGGGAAGTGGATGAAAAAAGCAGGTTGGGCGGGTCTGTTATCTATGGTCTTAATTATGGGTGCGTGTACGCAGAAAGAAGCGGAGAATCCGGCACCAGTTGATGAAACACCAAAGTCCGGCGATTTGTCGCCTCTTGAGAAACCGGCGAAAATTTTCATTGCGGAAGATGGAGCGGCTTCAGGGGCGGGATTCTATATTGCGAAGGAAAGGGGCTACTTTGAGGACTATAATATTTCTGTAGAGTTTGCGGACTTTGCCAATAGTGACGACATGCTTCCGGCATTGGCAGCAGGAGAGGTCGATATCGCAGGCGGCGTTTCCACTGCATCCTTCTTTAACGCGATTGCACAGGGCATTGACGTGCGGATCATAGCGGATAAAGGACATAATATGCCTGGGGAATCGTATTTCAGTTTTGTTATCGGAAATCATATGAAGGATCAAATTAAAGAGTACAGTGACTTCAAAGGCAAGAAAATTGCAGTGTCTTCCCGAAATTCGATTGATGGCTATATTTATGAAGAAATGCTGAAACATGCAGGTCTGACGGAGGAAGATGTCGAGTATGTACACATTGCCGATTTTGGTGCGATGCTCGGCGCGATTGATTCAGGAACGATTGACGCGGCACTGAATATTGAGCCTCTCATTGCCCAAGGAATCAATCAAGGTTTCCACCTTCGTTTTGGAGATACGACAGATTATGCGCCTGAATCGCAAATCGCAATGGTGCTCGCCTCACCGCAATTTATGGAGAATGATGAGCTGTCGCTGCGCTTCATGGCTGCCTATCTGAAAGGAGTGCGCGACTATAACGATGCGTTCTTTAAGGATGAGGGAGAAGCGGAAATCATCGATATCATGGTGAAGCATACGGCGCTGAAAGATCCTGAGCTTTGGGAGCGGGTTTTCGTAACAGGTCTTGATCCGAACGGTAAAATGTTCATAGATGATATTAAGAAACAATATGAAACGTATAAAGCAAACGGCGCGATTCGCGGAGAAATCGATTTCGATAAGTCGGTCGATCCGTCGCTTGTGGAACGGGCCATTGAGGAAATCGGTTTGTACGAAGAATAAAAGGAAGGGGAGCTGTCCGGCGCCATCGGGCGGCTCCCTTTTTTATTTGGATAGACTGGCGGCGTGATCATGAAGGCCGCCCAGCCGCGCCAAACTGCTGAGTAACCGAGCGTAACCGGCCCTCTGCCGCACATTTCTCCCGCTTTACCGAACCATACAGCCCTTTGACCGCGCCAAACCAGCCCCGAGCCGCACCATTCCTGCCAAGAACAGACCCTGAAAATACAAAATCCACCTACAATCACAATGAAATTCGTGATAAACTAAAACGACTGAATAGTGGAAGAATGGTGAACAACTTGAAACGATACATAGGGGAAATCGGTCTGATGATTACGGCAATCATCTGGGGCAGCGGCTTTGTCATGAGTGCACTGGCGCTGGATTATTATACGCCGTATCAAATACTAGCGGTACGGTTTGCGCTGGGGGCGGTTTTATTGGGATTAGTATTCCATAAAAAACTGCGTCAGATGAACAAAGCGGTTTTGTGGAAAGGTATGCTGCTGGGATTCTTGCTGTACACGGCATTTGCTCTGCAGACAGTCGGACTGCAATTTACGACACCTTCGAAAAATGCATTTTTGACGGGTGTCAATGTGGTGATTGTGCCGTTCATTGCGTTGATCTTATATAAACGAAAGCTTGATACGTTTGAATTATTCGGAGCGGTTTTGGCATTAGTCGGCGTTGCGGTGCTGTCGCTGCAATGGTCGTCGAGTATTAACTTCGGAGACGTACTGACACTGGGCTGCGCAGTCCTGTTCGCATTCCATATTTTCTGCACAGGAAGATTTGTTCGGACGGAAGATGCAATTTTGCTGACACTTCTGCAAATGGGAACTGCGGCGCTGATTGCCTGTGTGACAGTCGTTGGATTAGGAGAAACATCGTTTTCGATGCATCCGGCCGGCGTGGGTTCGGTGCTGTATTTGGCGATATTCTCTACAACGATCGCATTTTTGATGCAGACAGTCGGCCAGAAGCATTTATCCGAGACGAAAGCGGCGATTATTCTGTCGACGGAATCGGTATGGGGCATGGCATTCTCTGTCGCGCTAGCTTATGAAGTATTAACGGGGCGGATGTTTATCGGAGCACTGCTAATATTCATTGCGATATTGATATCCGAGACGAAGCCGCAGTTTTTCAAAAAACGCAGCATTCAGCGGGTGAAAGAACGAAAAGTATAACCAGAAATCGGACTGCCTCTGAAAATAGGCAGTCCGATTTTTATTTTGCCGCTGAGGAGGTTTGATAGCTGTGCAGCGACATGCCGCCGATGATGACCAGTACTCCAACCAATGAAAGTGCACCAGGCAAAGGCAAGCTGAGCAGCAGCATTTCACCGAGCATTGCGAAAATCAGCTCGACGGATTGCGTTGCTTCCACTGCAGCGAGCTTCCCTTGGTCATGCTGTACCATATCGGTCGCCATAAAGAAGAGGGAAGTCGCGATGACGCCAGAGCTCACCGCCACGATCAGCGACTGTACAACTTGGCTCACGGACGGCAGACCGACTGTTGCAGTGGCATAGACGGCCATGACGAGCCAGACAGGAAGTGTCATCAGCGTCATCGCCAGCACCCGCTGGAACATATCGAGGCGTCCGCCGAGCAGGTTCATCATTTTACGATTGCCGAGCGGATAGGAGAACGCCGCAATTACCAGCGGCAATGTTCCAAGCAAAACCGTTTTCGTCGATACACTGCCGGCGTGCGGAATTTGAATCAATACAACACCTGCCAGAATAACCAATGAAATGATGAGCGACGCCGCAGGAATCCGATGGCGAATCGTCCGCAGTTCACCCGTCCCGGTCTTCGCCTGAAATGTGAAGAGCGGGGCCAGCAAAACGCCTGCAACGATTGTCATTTGCCATGTTCCTGCGACGAGCCATCCCGGGCTGTAGCCGGCTGAAAATGTCAACGGTCCATAAAATAGTACAAAGGCAACGAAGCTCCAAATGAAAAATGGCACGGGAGCTGCTGTCATTTCGCGTTTCATTCCGGATAACCCTCCGCGCAGCGCGACAATGAGCACGAGGAATGGTACCATGAAGAAATATCTCAGCGATGCGCTCCACAGCCAGCTGCCGCCATCGAGCTCCATCGATCGATTCAAGACAAACGTAACAGCGAAAAAGAGTGCAGATAAAATGCCGATCCAGATAGCTTTCATCGGATCAGCCGCGCTGCTCCTGCAGTTTCAGTGCTTCGATAATCACTTCTGTCGCTTTTACCATACTATCTGCTGAAATAAACTCATATTTGCCGTGGTAATTTTCGCCGCCTGTAAAGACGTTAGGTGTCGGCATTCCCATAAAGGACAGCTGTGAGCCGTCCGTACCGCCGCGGATCGGTTCGATTTTCGGTTCGATTCCGAGACTCCGGTAGGCGTCTGCCATCAAATCGACAATCTCGATGACCGGCTCGATCTTTTCACGCATATTGAAGTACTGATCAGCCATCGTCAGCTCAACTGCCTGCTCCCCGTGCTTCTCCTGCAGACGCTTGACCGTGTCTTTTACCAGCTGCTTACGGGCTTCAAACGCCTGGCGGTCATGATCGCGGATAATATACTGATATACAGTCTTTTCAACGGAGCCTTCCGCATCCATTAAATGAATAAATCCTTCATAATTCTCGGTCTCCTGCGGGATTTCAATCGCGGGCATTGCTGCTTGGAATTCAGCCGCGATCAATAATGAATTGACCATTTTTCCTTTTGCTGTGCCCGGATGGACGTTTGTTCCCCGGAAAACAATCTCTGCGCCGGCTGCGTTGAAACTTTCATACTGCAGTTCGCCGAGCGGTCCGCCGTCCATCGTATAGGCATAGTCTGCGCCAAAATGTTCTACATCGAATTTATGCGGTCCGCGCCCAATTTCCTCGTCAGGCGTAAAGCCTACGCGTACTTTGCCGTGCTTGATTTCCGGATGCTCTTTTATATATTTCATGGCCGTCATGATTTCTGTGATGCCCGCTTTATCGTCCGCGCCGAGCAGCGTCGTACCATCCGTCGTGATGAGCGTGTGGCCATGATAATTATTCAATTCAGGAAATGCTGCGGTCGTCATGATAGTATTTTCGTTTAATTGGATGTCCTTGCCGTCATAATTGTCGATGCGCTGCGGATTGACGTCTGTCCCGGTATAATCGGTCGCTGTATCGACGTGAGCCAGGAAACCGACTGTCGGCAGTTTTTTGTCTGTATTGGATGGCAATGTCGCAAATAAATAGCCGTTTTCATCCAATGAAATGTCCTTTAAACCAATTTCAGCAAGCTCGTTTTCAAGTAGGTGCAGCAAATCCCATTGTTTAGCTGTAGAAGGTGTTGTGTCAGATGCCGCGTCTGACTGCGTATCAATTTTTGCGTAGCGAATGAACCGTTCAATCAATTGTTCTTTCATTAGAAAAAACTCCTCTCCAAGATGCGAATTACTGTTTTCATTTTAACAGAAAAACAGACTGAATACGCTGAAAATGAATGCAATGATACGGTGTTATGATCACGCAAGCATGCTTAATGATCATGCTCAGCACGGATATGATCATCTGCGGGCGAGGATTGAGCGCCTGAAGAGTCAGTATGAGCGGATATGGGACGGATATGATCACTTGTGCGAGGTCCATGATCATCCACACGAATAACTGCAGCGCCAAATAAAAAAGTTGCCCGGATGTAATTCCGGGCAACTGCAGATTAGCTGAATATATTAATTGTCGTAATGATAATCGGCATCGATACGACATCGATCAGGAATGCACCGACGATCGGCACAATCAAAAATGCTTTACGCGAAGGACCGTAACGGCCAGTGACTGCAGCCATGTTCGCCATGGCATTCGGCGTTGCACCGAGTCCGTGGCCTGCAAAGCCGGCGATCATCACGGCGGCATCGTAATCTTTTCCGAGTATGCGGAACAAGACGAAAATCGAAAAGAGTACGACGAATAGTACCTGCACAAAAACGATGACCAGTAATGGCAGTGCTAGATCAGCGACTTCCCACAGCTTGATGCTCATGAGTGCCATCGATAAGAAAATTCCTAATGAAACATCACCGATCAGATTGATGCTCTTCATATGCACAGCGTCATCTTTGATTCGGTCCACGATATTCCGTACGATAACCGCAACAAACATGGCACCGACATAGCCCGGCATGACAAAACCGGTTATTTCGGAGAACAGATCACCGATGAACGTACCGCCTGCGATACAAAGCGTAATCAGCAGAACCTGGGTTAAGAAGTTATCCGTGTGGATTGGTTCCTCCAGGGCCTCTGCAGAAAAAGCTTCCTCGTGCTCGGTTTCCGTTGATTTCAAATCATACTTATTAATCAAGTATTTGACGATTGGACCGCCGACAAGACCGCCTGCTACAAGCCCGAACGTAGCAGCCGCAATCCCGATGGACAGCGCTGAATCAATCCCGAGACTCTCAAGCGTTTCCCCATAGGCTGTCGCACCGCCGTGACCGCCTTCCATCGAAACCGCGCCTGCCATCATTCCGATAAGCGGATGCAGATTAAACAGATAGGACATCGATACTCCGATCACATTTTGCGCCAATGCCAAAAAACCACAGGCGACCCAGTAGATGATAAGCAATTTTCCGCCAAGACGTATAAGGCGGAAGCTCGCACCTAAACCGACTGTAGTGAAGAACGTCAGCATGAATAAGTTTTGTAAAGATGTGTCTAATTTGAAGTTTACCAAATCGAAATACTTCAAAATAGTCGCTAAAAGGGCAAAAAGCAACCCGCCTACAACAGGGGCGGGTATACAGAATTTTTGGAGAACTCCGATTTTACGTACGAGAAGAGTTCCAATTGTCAGTAGAGCTAATGCCAGAAATAGCGTGGTAATTTGATTTAACTCAAACGTCATGTGTTTCTTCCTCCCAGCAATGCAACGATTGCTTCATTTGTTAAGTAGGCGCCCAGTTTGACCGTCTGATTGTGATGATCAAGTGCCGGGTTGATTTCTGAGATGTCGAATGAAAGGGTTTTCTCATGGGAAGCTACGGTTTGAATAAATGTTCGTACAACGAGCGGATCCAATCCAAATGGAGAAGGAGCACTCACACCTGGAGCAACTGCCGAATTCAATACATCCGAGCATAATGTTAACAAAACATAGTCCTGTTTTTCAATGAAAGAGCTGATTTTCTGCAAAGTTTCGTTCAATATACCTGATGTGATTTCTTGTTCCAATACATAGGTTACGCCTTTAGCATCAGCTTCATTGAATAAAATGTCTGTATTGCCAAACTCCTGAATGCCAAGCACGAGGTATTCCACGTTCTGATCCGAATCAAGCATCTGCTTGAACATCGTGCCGGAAGAAGGCTGTTCTTCATAGCTGCGCAAGTCAAAATGCGCATCAATATTGATGACGCCGAGTTTCTTGTCGGGTCCGATGAATTCGCGGACACCCAGGTAATGGCCATAAGCCGTTTCATGACCGCCGCCTAAAATAACGGGCTTGCTCTGTTTTGACAAGCTGGCGCAAACAGCGGCTCCGAGTTCAGCCTGTGCCTGTTCGAGCCGGTCATCTTCACATACGACAGTGCCCGCATCCATCAGCTGATATTCTGCCGCCATGCGCCAAGGCAGTTTTGCCAGCTCGCTGCGCAGGGCATTCGGGCCTTCTGCAGCTCCCAGTCTGCCGTTGTTCCGACGTACGCCTTCTTCGGATGAAAATCCAATCAGTGTACAAGATTTATTGGAAACGCTTTCCCTTGGGGCGGAAAGCTGTACAATTTGATGCATGCGAAATGCGGCTCTGTCCGTTTCGCTGTCTGTCCGGCCTGACCAGAATTTTTCATTTGTTTGAATTAACAATATACTTCATCCTTTCAAGCGTGATACTCTATATTGTAATACTTTCTGTTTCGTAACTCTAATACTTCTTATTTATGGATTCATGCCTGAAAGTTATAGGTGAGTAAAATGAGTGTACTGTCAGTCAGTGGAAAGGAATTGAATAAATGAATAAATTTTTATTTGGCTTTTTAGTCATCGTCACGACGGCTCTCATGGGTTCGTCATTTGCAATCGGCAAGATTGGTCTCGCGTACTCCTCGCCGTTATTATTGGTGGCATTGCGTTTTACGATTGCCGGTGTAATCATGGCAATCGTCGTTAAGATTCTGAAGAAGCCGCACCCCAAAAAGCTTGGTGAGTGGAAGTGGCTGGTATTGATCGGTTCATTGCAGACAGCGGCCGTTATGGGCTGTATCTTTATTGCTTTGCGGACCATCACGTCGGGAGAAACATCTATCCTGACATTTACGAATCCTTTGCTGGTTGTCGTCATCGGCACACTAGTTTTGCGTATCCGTTATCGGCTGCAGCAGTGGATCGGCGTCATCTGCGGACTTCTCGGCGTGTTCATTACGATGGGTGCGCATCTGGATTTGAAAATCGGGACAGTGCTCGGATTTATTTCAGCCATCGCCTGGGCGTGCTCAACACTGATCGTCAAAGTCCACGGCTATCGTTTTGATACGTGGGTTATGACCGCTTATCAGATGCTGTTCGGCGGCTTAATATTATTTATCGCCAGCTTTTTACTGGAAGAACCTTTCTTTGAAGTGAACGCATTATCGCTTGGCATACTAGCATGGTTGGCTATTGCGGCTTCAATTATTCAATTCTCCATTTGGTTTTATTTGCTGCAGACCGGCAATCCGGAAAGAACAAGCGCCTTTTTATTCCTGGCACCTTTTTTCGGCACGCTGAGCGGCTGGCTCTTGCTGGACGAAAAGCTTTCTTATTCACTGATTGCCGGCGGTCTGCTCATCAGCCTGGGTATTTTTCTTGTCAATTGGCGCAGTAAACGGGAGCTTGGCCGGCTGCCTGCCTGATTACATACTCCATAAGCGGCAGTAAGCATGTAGTTCATCAAGAAGCGCCGTTGCGGCAAGCGAATTTTCATTGACCAAAGAGTAAAATGGACGGCGGATCGGTGCAACCTTATAATTCAGCGCCGCCAGTTCGCCGCGTTCGAGCTCTCGTTTGCAGCTGTGGCGCGACAAAAATGCTATGCCCAAACCGCTCAGTACGGCTCGTTTTCTGCCTTCAGGCGAGCTGATCACGGTGTGCTTTGGATGGACACCAAACTGTGTAAGTGAGCTGTCGATCAGATCTCGTTCCGGGTCTTCTTCATTTGGAAGAATCCAGTGAGTTTCCTGCAGATCCAAAATAGAAGAACTCTTCTTCCTGGCCAATGGATGACCTGAAACAGCAACCAATAACAGCTCATCTTCCATAAATGTGTTGGCTAAAGTAGTTTTCGTTACTTCGCTACATCCGATATCCGCTTTTTTATTATGAACGACGTCGTCGATAGAATGGGCAGAAATCACTTCCAGACGCAAATAAAGCTCTGGAAACTTTGCGTGCAGACGTGTCAGCACATCGGGTAAAATACCTTCTGCTATCACCGGAGAAGCAGCAATCCGCAATAGGCCGGCTGCGGAACTCTGTGGCCGGGTCAATTCCATTTTAGTGCGGTCAGCCAGATCAATCAGCTGCACAGCACGCTCATATAATAACTGACCCGCAGGGGTGACTTGAAAACTGCGTGAGGTTCGTTTCAGCAATGAAGTCTGCAGCGTTTCTTCTAAGTTTTTTATGTGCAGGCTGACGGTTGGCTGTGCAAGCTTCAATAAGACAGCTGCTTTTGTGAAGTTTTTCTGGTCTATTACGGCAACAAATGTCTTTAGCTCTTCAATTTGCATGGCTTTCACTCCTGTTATTATGAATACTGATTGAATTCACTATATCATGTAGTTTTTGTGATGGACGGAAAGTATGCTTTGTATAAAATTTAGGCAAAAAAATAGCCTTGCAATCAGCTGCAAGGCATGTAGGGGATTAAATCACCGTATAATTTTTATGTGCGACAACAGTCATATTGGATGCTGCCCCAATTTGTTCTGCGTCTGAATCAGAAATCTTAACAATTACGGAGTTCTCGAGAATCTTGTGAATTGTTCCGGAAACTTCGTGTTCATTGCGGTTGAAGGATATGACTTCATCTACATATCTTGAGGCCACAAAATCAGAAATCGGACGATCTTTGCGTGGAAATGCCAACCGAATCAACTCCTTCAATAGTAAAATCTCGTCTTTTTCATATGCTGCAGAGAAAAGACGGAAAACGTGCAATAGCTTACTATAAGTAGTATAACATATATCGGGAAAAATTTCAGAATAGTAGAAACCTGTCGAATGGTAGATCGTACTTTTTGGAGTAAGATATAGGGTGAAGTCGAATGCAATTGATTTGACAATATACCTATCAGGGTATAATCTGAAGATAATAAAGGGCGGTGAGATTTATGGAATACGATGATAAAGTGAAGAATCGTCTGAAGCGTATTGAGGGGCAGATTAAAGGGGTTCTGCGTATGATAGAAGAAGGCAAGGACTGTAAAGAAGTCATCACTCAGCTGTCTGCAAGCCGTTCAGCCATCGACCGGACAATCGGCGTAATCGTCAGTTCCAATTTAATTGCGTGCATGGAAAACCTGGATGAAACAGATGACAGAACACATGAATCGATTATTAACGAAGCTGTGGAATTGCTGGTAAAGAGTCGGTAAGCATTTACGCTTGACTCTTTTTTTAACTCATGTAATATACCCCTATAGGTATTTATTACGAAAATGACAGATAAAAGGGGCAGAGAACATGACAGAACAGAAAAAAACGACAATCGTATTATTCAGTGGTGATTATGATAAAGCAATGGCGGCATATATTATTGCAAACGGTGCTGCTGCATATGATCATGAAGTAACAATTTTCCATACATTTTGGGGATTGAATGCACTGCGCAAAGATGAACCGATTCAGAGTAAGAAAGGTATTCTTGAAAAGCTATTCGGTAAAATGATGCCGAGAGGTGCGGATAAAATGGGACTTTCCCAAATGAATTTTGCGGGCATGGGACCAAAGATGATCAAGCGTGTAATGAAAAAGCATTCAGCGATGAGTCTACCGCAGCTTATTGATCTTGCCGCTGAGCAGGACGTTAAATTGATCGCCTGCACGATGACAATGGATTTATTGGGACTTGGACAGGAAGAGTTGCTTGATGAAGTGGAGTACGGCGGTGTAGCAGCCTATTTAGGTGAAGCGCAGGAGGGCCGGGTAAACCTGTTCATTTAAAAAATTTTGAAAATAAATATACCCCATGGCGTATAGGAGGAATACAATGATTCAAACAGATAAGGTACTGGACGCTAAAAATCTTGCCTGCCCGATGCCGATCGTTAAAACTAGAAAAGCGATCAAAGAAATGACAGAGGGGCAGGTGCTTGAAGTCCATTCAACTGACACAGGAACAACGGCGGACTTGAAGGCTTGGTCTGAAAGTGCAGGCCACCAATATATAGGAAACGTTCAGGAAGACGGGGTCTGGCGCCATTTCGTCAGAAAGTCCGACAAAGAAGAATGGCAGGAAAGGACCTATCCATTTACCGTTGCAAACGAAAAGCTTACAGATAAATTGGAGGAACCTGGTACGGTGCTGATCGATGTCAGAGAATCTGCAGAGTATACATTCAATCACATACCCGGTGCCCTGTCGATTCCGCTAGGTCAGCTGGAAGAGCGAATAGAACATCTGGATAAAAAACATAAATACTTTATCGTATGCCGCACAGGGAACCGCAGTGATATGGCTTGCCAGAAGCTTGCAGCACAAGGGTTTGAGTGTGTGACAAATGTAGTGCCCGGTATGTCGAAGTGGCATGGTAATACTGAAAATACAGCAGGGGGTATGAAGAGATGAGAATTGCTACAGCAAGTGAGATTGCAAAAAAGGTCATACAAAAAGAACCGTTATTTATTTTGGACGTGCGAAATGAAGAGACGTTTCAGGATTGGAAAATTGAAGGCGAGCAGGTTGTTCATTTGAATGTGCCGTATTTCGAATTGCTGGACGGTGCAGGAGCCATTGTTGATCAGCTGCCGAAAGATCAGGAAATCATGGTTGTTTGTGCAAAGGAAGGTTCATCCATTATGGTGGCGGAAATTCTCGAGGAGGAAGGCTGTTCAGCTGCTTACTTACAGGGAGGAATGAAAGCCTGGAGCGAGTATCTGGAGCCCGTGAAAATTGGTGACCTGAAATCAGGCGGCGAGCTGTATCAATTCGTCCGTCTCGGCAAAGGATGTCTCTCCTATATGATTGTTTCCGGGGGAGAAGCGGCGGTTGTGGATGCAGTTCGCATGACCGGTGTATTTACGGTTTTCGCGGACGGCCTAGATGCGAAAATCATACACGTATTGGATACACATCTACACGCAGACCATATTTCCGGGGGCCGAAAGCTTGCGGAATCGACAGGTGCAACGTACTGGCTGCCCCAGAAAGACGCCGAAGAAGTGACGTTTGATTTTGCTTCATTGGAAGAAGGGGCTTCGATTACAGTCGGCAGTACAAAGATTGAGATCCAGCCGCTTTATTCACCGGGCCACACGATCGGCTCCACGTCATTCATCGTGGATGACAGCTATTTGCTGACAGGTGATATTCTGTTCATCGATTCCATCGGCCGTCCGGATTTAGCCGGACTTGCGGAGGACTGGGTCGGCGATCTGCGTGAATCGCTGTACAACCGCTATCCTCAACTATCAGAGGATCTGACGGTGCTTCCGGCTCACTTCATGATGATTAAAGAGTTGAATGAAAACGGCAGTGTCTCGGAGAAGTTAGGCGCATTATATAAGCAAAATCACGGACTGAAGATCGACAATGAGGATGAATTCAGAGAGCTTGTAACAGGAAATCTGCCGCCGCAGCCAAATGCCTATCAGGAAATCCGTCAGACCAATATGGGTAAAATCCAGCCTGACGAAGAAATGCAGCGTGAAATGGAGATTGGTCCAAACCGCTGTGCAGTGAGATGATGAATGACAAAAAACTTTAGTAGGGGAGAAGATAAATATGAGTACAACCACATTCTTAGATGCAAAAGGATTGGCTTGTCCGATGCCGATCGTTCGGGCAAGAAAAGTAATGAAAGAACTGCAGACAGGGGACATCCTGGAAATTCATACGACGGACAAAGGCTCCGTTGCCGACTTGACGGCCTGGGCGGCTTCCGGCGGCCATGATCTGAAAGAAAAGCAGCAAGAGGCGAATGTCTTTAAATTCTGGATTCAAAAAGGGTAAACTAAGCACAGAGACAAGGAAGAAGGGAGGACATCATGAGCGTACCATTCATCATTACCATCTTCCTCATTGGGTTTGTCGGCTCATTTCTTTCCGGCATGATGGGTATTGGCGGCGCGATCGTCAAGTACCCCATGCTGTTATTTATTCCTGCTATGCTTGGTTTCACTGCCTTTTCGCCGCATGACGTATCAGGGATTACAGCAGTGGAGGTATTCTTTTCATCACTTTCTGGCGTATTGGCATACCGAAAAAGCAATCTGATATTGAAGCCGCTTGTTTTTTACATGGGGATTAGTGTATTGATCGGAAGTGTTATCGGCGGTGCCGGTTCAAGCTTTCTATCTGAAAACGCAGTCAATATTGTCTACGGCGTACTGGCTGTCATGGCGGCAATTATGATGTTCATTCCGAAAAAAGGATTGGAAGATCAGTTGATTGAAGAGATTACTTTCAATAAATGGGTTGCCTCCATCGCAGCATTACTCGTCGGGTTAGCTGCGGGGATTGTAGGGGCTGGAGGCGCATTCATTCTGGTGCCGATCATGCTGGTTATATTAAAAATCCCTACGCGTGTGACGATAGCAACTTCGCTCGCAATTACACTTCTGTCGTCAATCGGATCTGCTTCAGGTAAGCTGTTTACAGGGCAAGTGCCGTATATGCCTGCACTTGTAATGATTGCGGCGAGTATCCTGGCAGCTCCTTTAGGTGTAAAAGCAAGCCGAAAAATCAATGTGAAAGTACTGCAAGGAGTACTTGCCGTATTAATAATGGGATCAGCCGTCAAAATCTGGCTGGATATCTTTTATAAATAAAAGTCATTTCGAAAGATTCTATTAATAACCCTTGCAATAGGCTGAGATTAGCTTTATACTATTTTTCAAGATGGAAAACGAATAGACGGACTCTTATCAAGAGTGGCGGAGGGATTAGGCCCTGTGATGCCCGGCAACCGGCTTTGTAAGCAAAGGTGCTACTTCCTGCAGACGATCAGTCTGGAAGATAAGAGGGAATGAGCGAAAGCAGAGCCCTCTTCTTATTTATAGGAAGAGGTTTTTTGTATATTCGGACGTGCATCTTTCAATATAATAAATTCCATTTTGGAAGGGGAAATAGTAATGACGAATTTTAAGCCGGAAACAGTATTATTGCACGGAGGACAGCAGCCCGATCCCGTAACAGGTTCACGTGCTTTGCCGATTCATCGTACGACTTCTTATGTATTCAGAGACACGGAACATGCACAGAATTTATTTGCCCTGCAGGAAGCGGGCAATATTTATACACGCATCACAAATCCGACAGTTGCCGTATTTGAAGAGCGTATCGCAGAGCTAGAAGGGGGATCGGCAGCAGTCGCGTTGTCTTCCGGAATGGCGGCTATTGCATTCTCTATTATGAATATCGCAAGCGCCGGCGATGAAATTGTGGCGGCCAGCAATCTGTACGGCGGAACGTACAATCTGTTTGCTGTGACATTGCCGCGTTACGGTATTACGGTGAAATTTGTGGATGCATCCGATCCGAAGAACTTTGAAGCGGCTATTACGGATAAAACAAAAGCGTTGTTTGCAGAAACAATCGGAAATCCGAGCCTGCAGGTTTTGGACATCGAAGCAGTGGCGAAAGTGGCACACGATAACGGTCTTCCGTTGCTGGTCGATAATACATTTCCGTCTCCATATGGCTTGAATCCGATTGAATATGGAGCAGATGTCGTGATCCACTCTGCAACGAAGTGGATTGGCGGACACGGAACAACAATCGGCGGAGTCGCGGTTGACGCTGGGAAGTTTGATTGGACGCAGGGCAGATTCCCTGGATTTACAGAGCCTGACAACTCTTATCACGGATTACGTTACGGAATTGACACGGCAGGCGCCGCATTTGCAACAAAGCTGCGCGTTCAATTGCTGCGAGATTTCGGGCCATGTCTGGCACCTGACAGTGCATTCAACTTATTGCAGGGACTTGAGACGCTTCATTTGCGCGTTCCCCGTCATAATGAAAATGCACAGAAAGTAGCGGATTTCCTGAAAGAGCATCCGGGGGTAGAGTGGGTGACATATACAGGGCTGGAAGATCACCCAACGCATGATTTGGCGCAGAAGTATTTGAAAAATGGATACGGCTCGATTATCGTATTCGGCATCAAAGGCGGCCGTGATGCAGGGCGTGAAGTGATTGATAATGTGAATATCTGGTCGCATGTTGCAAACGTCGGCGATGCGAAATCTCTGATCATTCACCCGGCATCCACTACACACCAGCAACTTTCCACGGAAGATTTGAAGAACTCGGGCGTCAGTGAAGAGTTGATTCGTCTGTCTGTAGGACTGGAAAATGCTGATGATATCATTACAGACTTGAAGCAGGCAATCGAAAAAGCGGTTAAGCAAACCGTTTAATAAGTAAAATAAGAAGAGGTTCTTCACCAAAATATGTGCTTGACAGTCTATTTCATGAGCAGTTTGAGACTTGCTGTAATTGCAAAGTATAGGATGGTAAGTGGGTATAAGAACGTTTCCCTGCGTTCCAGGCGGACGCGTGTCTTGCGGGCCCGCGGTGAGCCAAGCGAACTGCGAAGGGTTCGCTTTGCCGTATTTTTGCGCTCTTTGCAAAAATTAAGGCAATACAGAGTTTCTTCTACACGCTATTTTTGCTTCGCTCCCGCAAGTCGTCTCACTTGTCGGGCTGATCCTCCCAGAGTCGCCTAAAACCAGTGCTCCTAACGCTGCGCTTTTACTCGCAAAAGCCGTTCTTCGTGACGGCTTTCACTCCGGTACACTGGCTGGTGTTTCAATAATTTTTATGTGATTTGGAGTATGAACATATTAGATTCTTTTGATCAATGCGTTTGCAAGGTCGGAAAAAAATACACCAACTAAGCTCGCATCCTGCCAAAAAGCAACATGACATACATTTCCCACACCAGCGAAGGCGCAACTGCGGGGTCGGCCGTTGCGATGAGACTGCTGGCATGCCCTTCGCCAGTAGGCTTATCGCGTAAGGTAATCCCCCAGCGCCGAAGCGGGTTTAAACTGTAGCATAATTTTCGCAACACATACATGACAAGTTGGCAAGGATCGATTTTAGGCAGACTCAAAAAAAGGAAACCATTTCAACTGCGAAATGGTTTCCTCTTTTTTACGGCCGCTTTATCTTCTTTCGTTCCTCTTTCAGTGATTTGAATAAGGAGACGACCATCATAATCAAGATGATGGAAAAAGGCAGTGCGGCAATAATGATGACGTTCTGTAAAGCATCCAGACCGCCTACAAATAGTAAAATAACCGCAATAGATGATTGAATAACACCCCAAATGATTTTTAAGTTGTTTGGGGGTGTCAGTGATCCGTAAGAAGACTGCATGCCGAGTACAAATGTTGCAGAATCTGCAGATGTGATGAAAAATGAAATGATCAGCAGAATGGCAATACCGGAAATGAATGACGACCAAGGCAGCCCGCTGAACATTTCAAAAATCGTCAGTTCTGTAGCAGTGGATGCCAGATCAATGATTCCCGCTCTTTGTGTTTCGATAGCTGTAGTACCAAAAGCCGCAAACCAAACAGCACTCAGCACAGTAGGCACGACAAGCACACCGATCATGAATTCACGTATTGTCCGTCCTTTTGAGACACGTGCAATAAACATACCCACGAAAGGCGACCAAGCCATCCACCAGGCCCAATAGAAGAGTGTCCAATCATTCAGCCATACTCGGTTCTCGGGAGTAAGCGGCGCCGTCCGGAAGCTCATCCGGATCAGGTTTTCCAAATAACCGCCAATTGAATCGGTAAACATATTGAAAATTAGCAGCGTCGGACCAAGCGCAATGATGAAGAGCAGCAGTGCAAGAGCCAGGACCATATTGGTATTGGACAAAATCTTGATGCCTTTGCCAAGACCGCTCCATGCTGAAATCAAGAACAGCACCGTTACGATTGCGATGATGACCAGCTGCGATACGAAACCGACAGGAATGCCGAATAAATAATGAAGCCCCGCATTAATTTGCACGGCACCAAAGCCGAGCGAAGTGGCGACACCGAATACTGTGGCAAATATGGCGAAACCGTCAATGACTATACCAAGGCGCCCGTCTACCCGGTCCCCAAAAGTCGGGCGCAGTGTAACGGATATCAAACCTGTTTGACCTTTTCTAAACTGAAAATAGGCAAGTGTAAGAGCTGTCATACCGTAGACTGCCCAGGCATGGAAGCCCCAGTGGAAAAATGTTTCCCGCATTGCTTCTTTATAAGCGGCTTTTGTTTCAGGGGCAGCAGTGGCGGGGTCCACTGCATAGTGCGACAAAGGCTCTGCTGCTCCGTAAAATACCAGCCCGATGCCCATGCCCGCCGAAAAGAGCATAGCCAGCCAAGAAACCATAGAGAACTGAGGACGATCATGGTCTTTACCTAAACGAATTCTCCCAATAGGGCTGAAAATCAAAAAGATCGAAATGAAAAACAGCATGGAGACAATCAGAAGATAATACCACCCAAATGAATCAGCAATAAAGTTCTTGGCTGACGTAGTGACCCCTTCAAATTGTTTTGGCGCTATTACGCCATATCCTACAGCTAAGGCCACAGCGACGAGCGTAATATAAAATGTAATGGATATCTTTTTCATAAAGCCTCCTGATCTGAACGTATTATTAAAAGATGCCGGGCGAAAAAATAGCCTGGCACAGTTAGAGTGAATAATTGCGCATATACACGTAATTTTACCCAAAAATGACAGGGTGCAAACATCATAATGGCTAGATAGCAAAAGGAATTTATGAAGTGGAACAGACAGAGGCAGGCTGTATAGAGGGCTGCAATAATATCGCTGATGGTCAGTGCTTTGACATTCATTTGAAAGACTCCTTTAAGAAAATATAGCAAAAACTTATGCAGTGCACATGAGTTGGACTGGTCGTTTCTAAAGGAACGGTCTATTTTCATTGTTCACGTAATTATTCTGAGCGTCAGCGTGCTATACTAGAGAAACTAACTTGAGAAGGAGAGGATTTTCATGCAATACTCACAGCCTAAAATGCTGCAGCTCGTCAAAGAAAGCCCGGAGCTCAACCGACAGTTAAAGTCGATCATGAAAGAGCATGAATTGGAGAAGAGTTTTGCTCTGAAAGCTCTGTATCATGCGGAAGTAAAAGACGGAGGGAAATATCAGCGGGATTATCAGGAGCTGTGACGGAGCGGAGATATTCTTGTTAGAGGAAGCGGCAGTATGACAGGAAAAAGTATAGAAAAAGAGCAGCCGGACAAATTGTCCAGGCTGCTCTTTTGCGTTCTCTTATAAACGAATCGTTTTCACTGCGCCTGTGCGTTTCACAAGAATCGTTTTATACTGTGCACGGTTTTGTGCATCTGTGTAGACAGTCACGCGTGTATTGTAGTTATCGGAGACAACGCGTGCAGTGTAGCTGCTCAAGTCTGTTGACGGTTGGCTTGGTTTCGCAGCTGGTTTGACCGGTTTTGCCTGAGCAGCCGGCTTTTCTTTAATAACTTGGTTGAACACCATGCCACCGCGTGTGTTGATGATTTTTAATTGCTTAGTTGTTTTATTGAATATCGTTTTATACTGCGTGCGCCCCTGTGCGTCGTTCAGCAGCATTTTACGGATAACTTTTTGATCTTCTACTACTCTAAAGTTGAATGCAGATGCGTTTACTTTTGAAGCGATCGTTGCATATTCAGGAAGTTTCGTAACATCCATCTTCGCTGCTTGATTGTTGTAGCCGCCCTGGTAATGGGAAACAGCAGCCTTGTGGCTAGATGTATTGTTCGGGCTTGCCTCTGCGTTAATTCCGTGAAGCGCACCTGTTGTCAGCATTAGCGCACCTAGTGTAGAAATGATTTGTTTTTTCATAATGAATCTCTCCTTTGGGATAAGTAGTGGTTGTTGCATAACTACATATTAAAGGAGCTGATTTACAGGACGCTGTGAGAAAAATGAGAGTTTCATGAGAAGTTGGCTATATGTTTCACATTTCATCATCGTATAGGTTGCCATGCTTCCAATGAAAGTCACCTTCCCTATTTGTTTCCTTCATTAATTCCACATCTAAAACACCATCTCCTGCTATGTAAAAGACCCGCATCCGCGGGCTTTAGAAATTATGGATTGACAGTGTAGTCGTCGCCTGTCTGCACACGCTTTTTGTCTTTTTGTGAATTTGCATTATTTTTCTTTGCTTCATCATTTTGCCCGATTACGTCCAGATCATCGGGGCTGAGATCGTAACCGTAGCCGTACTCTTCCCTCATTTTGCGATTATCCTTTTTCGGTTTGTCTTTATTCGGCACTGTATTCACCTCCATTATAGAAGTGTGGCTCGTTTTCTGCGGATTATGCGGTGGCTATGAGCGGCTGACGGATGGTTTTGATCACTCGCGAAGGTTGAATGATCACCTTTGAATGCCGTATGATCACGAGCAGCAGCGCTATGATCATTCAACCGGGGTTTATGAGCGACTGTGCAGTTTCTATGATCACGCCGCAATGAAACCTTAAGAATTTCTTCATACTTATCATGAATCTTTATTCAGAGTTGGATGATAGAATAAAATCATAAGTGAGACGGGGTGAAGGGAATGGCGGAATTTACAGTACTGGTTGCGGATGACGATAAGGAAATCCGTGAAGGAATTGAGATTTATTTGAAAAATGAAGGCTATGATGTGTTGAAGGCGGAGGACGGCAGGGAAGCGCTCGAACTGCTTGCTTCCAATGAAGTGCATTTGCTCATTCTTGATATTATGATGCCGAATATGGATGGCATTACGGCAACTTTCAAAATTCGGGAATTGCAGAATATCCCGATTATCATGTTGAGTGCAAAAGTCGAGGATTCGGATAAAATCCACGGACTGTCAGTCGGAGCGGACGACTATGTGACGAAGCCGTTTCATCCGCTCGAGCTGATGGCGCGTGTGAAATCGCAGCTTCGGCGCTATGTGCAGCTCGGGACATATGAAGGACAGAAAATGATTGAAATCGACGGACTCGTCCTCAATGAAGAGGCGAAGGAGCTGACGGTGAATGGGACACCGGTTCGGCTCACTCCGATTGAGTATAAGATCACAGAACTGCTGATGAAGCATCCGGGCCGGGTGTTTTCCATCAATGAAATATACGAGCGTGTGTGGAATGAAGAAGCGTATAATGCGGAAAATATCGTGGCGGTGCATATTCGGAAAATACGGGAGAAAATTGAGGCAGATCCGAAAAATCCAAGGTACGTAAAGGTGGTGTGGGGCGTTGGCTACAAAATCGAGAAATAAAAGCGGGCTCGTCTGGTCACTGATCGCTATTGCCTTTGCTGTCGTCAGTCTCCTATATTGTGCGTCGTTTGCGGCCGAATTAGTTGTAAACGGATGGGAACGCTTGAGTCTGGCTGTTGATTACTTTGGAAGAATTGTAAAAGGAGATGTCATTTGATGAGAAAGCAGCTGAAGTTCGCATTATGGCCAGCTTTAGTCGTCATTGCCCTGGTCGGTGTATTGTCGATTTTTTATACCGGACCAAAATATACAGGCAAGACCTGGTTTGAAACTGAGGATTTCAACTGGCAGTTAGAATCCATTTATGAAGATGTAAGCGTCAACGTATTGAATCGGATTGATCCGGAAGAAGCGAAGGAGAAACTGATCGTCACACAGCAAGAAATCGATGACTATCGCTTCCAATACGGTACACTGGCTGAACAGCTCGATAATATCGAGAGGCAATATCGTACGAGAATAGCGGAAGCGAAGGAAAATAAAAATGAAACCTTGCTGCTGGCTCTTGTCAAAGAACGTGACAATAAGCTGGAGGATATACAGGAAAACTTCAATAATGATGAATATGTGGAACGGAAAATCAGGAAGGAAAAAGAACGGCAGCTAACCGGCTACTTGGAACTGCAGAAAGAAAACTATTCAAGAGGGTTTGCGGTCGCCTATGATTTCGTGGATACGGAAACTGGCGAACGCTTCACGAAAGGGGATGTCTCCGATCCGGCAGCGTTCAAGAAAGTATATAATGAAGTAAACGGCTATTTCCGTGCGGATTCTCTGCCAGATGGCGCCAACTATAACACTCAGACAATGGAGTATGCTTCAGATGACCACATAGTATTGAGTGAAGAAAATCTGCAGCAAGTGAAAAATCCCGTGCGTAAATTGTCCGGAACGCTTATCATTTCAAAAGCTGCATTGGCTGGGGGAGAACTACAGCAGAGAGTACATGACTTTAATTTACAAAAAATCTTGTTATATAGTTTTTGGATCCTCACCGTACTGGCAATCATCGCCCTGCTGACAGTGGTGAAATTTAAAAAGGACTGGGTGATCGGAACCAAGGAAGCGGTAAAGTATAGTCGTTTGAAAATAGACTTGCGGATTGTGCTGCTCTTATTGTCTGCCGCCATTTTATTTGTCTATCTGCAATCTGTTGCATTTAACCTGCCTCACGAATTATATCCTTATTCACTAGGACGGTATGCATCAAACATTATGATCTTCACAATCTTCGGCTATCTGCCTGCCGGGTTTACCGCATTTCAGTTCGTCTCGTTGACGGAAACGCTGAAACAGTCACGCGATGTGGAAGCTCTGATGAAAGACAGTTACGCAGCCGGACTTTTGCGGAATGTTAACGAATTATTCAGCAACCGGACAATTGGCGTGCAGCTATTTTCATTGTTAATCATCTTTTTCTTGGCGGGTATTGGCTTCGTGGGAATGTTTTTTGCTCCGGAACTGGCTGTTATTTACGCTTTCTGTGTAGTATTTGTTGCATTGCCTGCATTATTCTTATTTGTTCGGAGAGGAGCATACTTAAATCGTATCTTATCCGCGACGGATGCCATGGCGGCGGGTCATTTGACGCAGGAGATTCCGGTCAAAGGCAAGTCGCCGCTGGCAAAACATGCACGGAACCTGAACAATCTGCGTGATGGCGTGCGCATCTCGACGAATGAACAGGCGAAAAGTGAACGGTTGAAAACGGAGCTGATCACGAATGTCAGCCATGATTTGCGGACGCCGCTCACTTCAATCATTACGTATACGGATTTATTGAAAGATGAAACGCTGTCTGCAGAAGAGCGTGCGAAGTATGTTGCCGTGCTCGATCAGAAATCACAGCGTCTGAAAACGCTAATTGAAGATTTATTCGAAGTATCGAAAATGGCGAGCGGCAATTTGGAGCTGGTGAAGCAGCATGTGGACTTGAATCAGCTGATGCAGCAGGCATTTGCCGAACATGCGGAGGACTTTTCTGATGCAAACCTGGACGTGCGGATTTCATTGCCGGAAGTACCGGTGTATGCACTCGTTGACGGACAAAAATTATGGAGAGTGCTGGATAATTTGCTGATCAATGCATTGAAGTATTCTTTGCCTGGTACCCGTGTCTATGTCAGTCTTCAAAAAACAGCAAATCAGGCAAGGTTCACCATGAAAAATATTGCGAAATATGAAATCGGCGGCAATACTGATGAATTATTCGAAAGGTTTAAACGCGGCGATGAATCAAGACAGACGGAAGGATCAGGCCTCGGCCTTGCCATTGCGCAGTCGATTGTTGAATTGCACGGCGGCAGGATGGATGTGGAAGTCGACGGTGATTTATTCAAAGTGACCATTGATATAGCAGTTGGGTAAATGGATTCAGGGGAATACGGGAGGAAACTCCTGTCTTTCTCTGAATTTTTAAATTAAAGAAGGAAGCAGTTTGTGCGGCGGCGAATTGGGGTATGTATAAGGAGTGGAGTTTCTTCAAAATGATGACATCTTTAGAAGGAGGAATGTTACGATGACAATTATTGACGGTAAATACCCAAACAAAAAAGATCTGGAACCTAAAGTCAAAGACATGTCAGATAAAAATAAAAGAGTTATAGATCCGGATGCACTTCCATTGGCTGATCCCGCTGATTCGGATTCAACGGCTGTATTCAGGGAAAATGCGCAGGGTGAGACAGGCGAGCATAAGCCTTCTGCATACAGCCAGAATAAATCACCAAGCCAAAATTATCATGACCTGAAACCAGGAGAGCAATTCCCGTTCGGTGATCAGGAAGAGTATAACCGGAAGTTTAACCAAGAAGCACACGGACAATGGAATGAACATAAGAAAATTGAGAAGCCGACAGACTTATCCTAATGACCAGCCCGCTGATCTGCGCGGCTGTTTTTAGATAGAGAATATAAGGGGCGGGATGAAATGGGAACAGTTCAACAGTTATATCTGGCAAGGGGCTACACATTAAACTTGCTGAAGAAAGCGGATGAAGACGCGTGGGACAGACAGCCGGAAGGATTTTCCAATACGATTCGCTGGAATGCCGGACATATATATAATCTGGCCGATTATTTATTAAGTCAGGCTTTGGAGAGTTATGAAGTACAGCATCGTGAATGGGCGGGCTATTTCAAAGCAGGCACGAGCCCATCAGACTGGCTCGAGCTTCCTCCGTCGGAAGAAGAGCTGTTTGCGGCAATGAAAGACCAGGGCAAATTCATTTCAGAGCTGACAGATGAGCAATTGGGGCGGGCACCGGATACGCCTATTGAAATCGGCAAATTTATTACATTGTATACAGTAGACGAGGTATTAAGTTTTCTTGCGTGGCACGAAGGGATTCATGCCGGACTGATTGACGGGTTGGCCAGAGTAAATAGATAAATGCAGGCAGTCAGATAATATCTGGCTGTTTTTTTGCGCGCACATTTCTGGCTGCCGCACCAAAATAGGCGATGACCGAGCGAAAAACAACTTCCACCGCGCCAAAAACATGTGATAGAGAGCGAAAGTCAGCCTGAAGCGCGCCAAACCGGAACGAGACCGAGCGAAACCCGTTCATAACCGCACCAAACCAAGCCCTACATACTTCTCAGCCTTAAGTCTGAGACGGAAATCCGCTATGCGACCGTCGGAGAAATCCGAAATTCATTATAAACTAAGGTTACAAATGAAGGGAGGACATACACATGAAAAAACTTGGACTTGTACTGCTGGGAATTGCGGCAGTGTTTATGCTGGGGATAAATATAGGACCGATGATTGCACTCGCAGTGTCAGGAGCTATTGCATTTGTCAGCTTTCATTACTGGAGAAAGAGTCAATCCGCATTCGCGAAGGCGGTTTGGATGATTGTTTTGATTGTAAGTTTGATCAGCTCGATTTCGAACATTCCCGCTTTCATCGGTATTATCGCATTGATCGGGATCTACTATGTGTGGCGCAAATGGAATGAGCGCACTGTGAATCCGGATATCACAGACTCGAATGATCCATTCACAAATTTCGAACGCCAATGGAATGAAATGACTAAGTAAAGGAGAGATGGACAATGAACGCATTTTGGCATCGGTTAAAATACACGGTACAGGAAGATTTGAATAGTTTGATGGACAAGAAGAAGACGGGGAATGAGAACCCGATTGAGCAGCTGAATCAATATTTTTTGGACGCACAGCAGCAAACGGCGGAAATCGGCAAGCTGCTCGAACGTCAGGGAAGACTGAAACAGGAGCTTGAGCAGGAACGTCAGGACGCGGATTTGATGGCAATGAAACGCCGCCGTCAGCTTGAACTGGCAGAAGCAACGGGCGAGGAAGAACTGATTTCATTCGCGAAAGCGGAAACGGAAGCTTATGAAGGACGTGTGGCGCGTCTGTCTGCAAGCATTCAGGAAGCGACGAATGAATTGCTTTCATTGGAGCGGAAGTTTGAAGAAATGAAGCATCGCGTGAAAGATATGCGGGTTCGCCAGCTGCAGTTGATGGGTAAGGAAAACGTGACGCGGGCACAGGAGAAGATGGATCGATTTGCAGCTCCGGAGACTCTATTCTCGACGCTCGACGACCTGCATTCCTACATCGAAAATCTGGGCGGTTCGAAACGTTCGGCGTCATCTGCTTCTTCAATGGAGCAGCGTTTAGATTCATTGGAAAAAAGCAGCGCAAAACAAGAGGAAATTGTGTAAACTAGAGGAGGAAGCGCTTTGCTTCCTTCATCGAGAAGGGGGAGAATGAAATGAACGGCAATGATTCGAATAAAGTGGCGATGCTCGTGCTCGGTTTTCTGGCGCTGGCATTCGTGGAATCCGTGCTTCTTGGAAACGGCAATATTATTTTTCTCCTTCTCGGTGGAGTTTTCTTCTATTATGGATATAAGCAACGTGAGAAATGGACGGTCATCATCGCCAGTATTTTTATTTTTCTCGCATTGATGAGTCTCTGGAGCTTGCGGCTGCTCTTTCTTGCTGCCATTGTATATGTGCTGGTGAAGATGTGGAAAGGAACGCCTTCCAATGAAATCTTCGGTACGCTGCGGACAGAGCGTGCGCAAGGTTCGGAAGGTCTATGGAGAAATCGTCTGTTTTCCGTCCAGTCCACACCGTTTTCCGCGTATGAGTGGGAAGACGTTCATATGCAGGGATTGTTCGGAAATATTCATGTAGATGTGACAGATACGGTGCTTCCTAAAGGGGCATCCTTTATTTCGATTCGGCAGAGTGTCGGCAAAATTATTATTGATCTGCCGTACGATATTCCGGTGCGTTTTCATTATGCGACGCTGTATGGCGAAGCGGATGTGCTGGGCCGCGGACCGCGCCGTTTGCTGAATGAATCGATGCAGGAGACGGACGGCTATGAAACGAAGCAGCCGAATGACCCTGAATTGATTATTTCCCTGTTTACGTGGATCGGTGATGTGGAGGTGCGGAGAAAATGAGATCAATCATTAGCCGTACGATACTTCTGACACTGATATTCAGCAGTTTGGTTGCTGGATTTTTCTATTTATTTATTGATACGACCCTGGAAGGCTACGGCATCATGCTGATGGAAACAGAGGCTGCAGAAATGCCTTTGGCTGCGTGGCTTTTGATGACCATTTTCGTGATCAGCCTGATGATTGCAGTCTGGATGACGTCGAGCAGCCGGACAAAAGAGCTGTTTATTAAGCAGAAGCTTGAAAATCTTTATTCGAAACAGGAATTTGTTCCGTCGAAAAAGATGAACAAACAGATAAATCATTCAATCGAGCAGTTATATGACGTACTCCACGCGCAGCGCAATAGCCTGCGGCGTATTACTGATGAACGTTCTGAAGCACAGGATCAGATTATTCAGGAACGTATCGTCCAAGAAAGGCAGCGTCTGGCGAGAGAACTTCATGACTCGGTTTCCCAGCAATTATTTGCGGCGTCCATGCTGTTGTCTGCCATTGCGGAACAGGCGGAAGAAGGACCGATCCGGAAACCGCTGCTGCAGACGGAAAAAATGGTGCAGCAGGCCCAGCTTGAAATGCGGGCGCTCCTGCTTCATTTGCGTCCGGCGGCTTTGCATAATCAGTCGCTCTCCAAGGGGCTTGAAGAGTTATTGAATGAATTAAAGGAAAAAGTGACATTCGATATTACGCATCGTTTGGAGGATATTGAGCTTTCAAAAGGGGCAGAAGACCATTTATTCCGAATTGCGCAGGAAACGCTGTCCAATACATTGCGGCATGCGAAAGCGACGGAAGTGGAAGTATTATTGATTGAGCGCGGAGGCCTGGCGATTTTACGTGTGCAGGATAACGGTGTAGGATTCAGGCAGGATGACGGCAAGGGCGGTTCCTACGGTCTTCAGAATGTGAAGGAACGGGCGATTGAAATCGGCGGTAGCTGTAAAATTGTGTCGGTGCCTTCGCAGGGGACGATTGTAGAAGTTCAATTACCGATAGAGAGAGGAGTGACCGCTGATGATTCGGGTATTGTTGGTTGATGATCATGAAATGGTTCGCATTGGAGTGTCGGCTTATTTGCAGATGCAGCCGGACATAGAAGTGATCGGGGAAGCAGAGAATGGCAGGATAGCCGTGGACAAGGCGCTCGAATTGCGGCCTGATATTATTTTGATGGACATGGTGATGCCCGAAATGAACGGTGCTGAAGCGACCGCTGCCATCATTGCCAAGTGGCCGGAAGCAAAAGTTATTATTGTGACGAGCTTTTTGGATGATGATAAGTTATATCCGGCTCTCGAGGCAGGCGCGGTCAGCTATATTTTGAAGACGTCCAATGCCAAGCGGGTGGCAGACGCGATTCGGGAGACGATGCAGGGACAGACGGTTCTCGAGCCGGAAGTAACGTCAAAAATGATGAGTAAAATGCGCGGCGGACAAACTCATGAACTGCATGAAGAGTTAACTGACCGGGAACTTGAGGTGCTGCTGCTGCTTGCCAAAGGAAAGTCTAATCAGGAAATAGCGGATGAACTTTTTATTGCGCTGAAGACGGTCAAGACGCATGTCAGCAATATCTTATCGAAATTGGAAGTCCAGGACCGCACACAGGCGGTTATTTATGCGTTTCAGAAGAAGCTGGCGGATTGATCGATAATAATGTGCATATGTGTAACCTATAATACATATTGTGGATAAAGAAGATTTCTAGAGTTAAATAGTCAGAAATTACGAACTTCTCCACAAACTATCCACTGACATTGTGTATAACTGTATATTAAGGCTAGTAAATATTTTAGTATGCACATGTGGATAAGTTATTGCGGAAACTTATCCACTGATCTCGGCGTCATGATTGTACTGCCGTGCAGCAGAAAATAGCATAGCGGAAGGGCAGCCTTCGCGGAAAGAGAGTTCTATGGAATTATTCGATTTAATTAAAGCATTAATTTTAGGTTTTGTAGAAGGTATGACAGAGTTTGCTCCTGTTTCTTCAACGGGCCATCTCATTATCGTGGATAATATGTGGCTGAAAACAGAGGAGTTTTTAGGGAAATATCCGGCGATCACATTCAAGATCGTCATTCAGTTGGGTTCAATTTTGGCGGTTGTCGTGGTATTTTGGAAGCGATTATTCAGTCTTGTCGGGTTGTATAAAGTAGACAGCGATGTGAAAATGAGCGAGCGCTTCAATTTGCTTCATGTGATTGTCGGGATGCTGCCGGCCGTTATTTTAGGCTTTGCATTTAAAGACTTGATCGATGATTATTTATTTGGAATCGAAACCGTCATCTATGCACTGGTTGCAGGAGCGCTGTTGATGATTGCGGCGGATAAATTTGGTCCGAAACAACCGAGGATTCAGACGTTGGATCAAATTACATACCGGCAGGCATTCACTGTCGGACTCGTGCAGTGTCTGTCGCTGTGGCCCGGATTTTCGCGTTCCGGGGCGACCATCTCAGGCGGTGTACTGTTTGGAATGAATCACCGGACAGCAGCGGATTTTACGTTCATCATGGCGGTGCCGATCATGGCAGGTGCCAGTCTTGTGTCTGTAATGAAAAACTGGGAGTATATGTCGATGGACCATATCTGGTTTTATGTAGTCGGGTTCCTGAGCGCGTTCGTGTTCTCGCTCATTTCAATCCGCTTCTTCCTGAAGTTGATTTCGAAAATTAAATTGGTGCCGTTTGCGATTTACCGGATTGTGCTGGCTGCTGTTTTAGCGGTTATTGTGTTTTTATAAGAAAAGAAACGACCTGGCCTTTAGTATGCGGCTAGGTCGTTTTTTTATCGTTAATTTAATAAGAGAGTGAGTAAATTCTATCTTCAATATCACCCGATTGCAGAACGGACGCAATCCGCTTTCCCGCAATCGCGCGCGATTCCTGAAAAGACAAAAGTTATTATTACTTTGTGATAACCACTTTTTTTGTCATTACGTTTGTCATTACAAAAGCAGCTAGTGCAAAACCAACTAAAAAGAGAGCAAGAATTAAATACGCTGCACCTTCAAATCCTCTAACAGTTACAAAGCCGAAGTGAAATAGGATTATCGCAGCTATTACTGTAGCGACTCCCGGTAGATTTCTTACAAGTACAGAAAAACCTTTTTTTGTTAAGCCCCAAGTAATCAACAATACAATGCTTCCCGACAAAATAGCCCCAAGAAATGGTGCTAAAATCATCATTCTAATCAATCCCTCCATTTTTAAAAAAATTGATTACTTTACTAATCCACTCTAGATAATGTTCCGATAATGCAATTCAGGGCACTTCTTTATTCAGTTAAAGCGCCCTATTCTTGAATAACGAAAGTATGAAATTCGAAAAGAACACTTTACTAAAGCCACAAGAGTAAATCTTTTTTTGCTCTTACTCAATACATAATACCGAAATATCCTTCCATCCATACGCAACATCCTCTACTACGGTTCCTCCAAACGTACTAGTTCTATGAATATATTCTTTTCCTCCCATACGTTCATAGAAACCAAGTCCAGATTTATTCTGTCTCATTACCCAAACCATCATAGAATAAATACCTTTTTCTTTAAAATGCTTAGCAATAGCTGAAACAAGCTGCCTACCAACACCTAATCCTCTACATTCCTGTAAGAGATAAAGCGAATATAGTTCTCCATCAAAACTCTTCTCATCAATACTTTTACCTGATGCAAAACCTATAATTTTCCCTATATCATTAATTGCAACATAAATAAAAGGTTCAATCTCGTTATTTAAAAAATCAATCCAATTTTTTTCTACATCATCGTACGATAATTCTTTCAGATAATCGGCTGGTACTAGCCCCTGATAAGTATTCCTCCAACTATCAACATAAACTCTTGATAAGCCCTTTATATCTTCTTTACTTGCTATTCTAATTTCCAAGTTAAGTGCCTCCAATGTAAAACAGTAAAATAATGAAATTTATTATTACATTCTTTCTTCAACCCCAGTTTGCTCAATAAGTGTTATTCCTTATAATGGCCCGATTGCAGCACTACGTTGTAAGACAATCGCCCCCGATGGTTTAAGATGGTCGTCTTTTTTCTTTCTTGATTCTGACAATGAGACCAGCAAAGAAAATACATCCAAACCCTATAGATTTCATAATTATATTGCCTACATTTCCCAAACCATCAATGGTTAATGAAAATAAAAAAGCCCCTAATAAAATAAATGGTATAGCAAAGATCCATTTCAAATCATTAAGCCCTCCCTCTATAGTCGGATGCTTCAGATGTCCAACATGGTTCAACTAATAGCCCCCTTTAGTGGAGTACAACAGTCTCTTTAAACGGGATTCCAAGATAGCTATATTTTATCGTAACCGCATTTATTTCTTTGTCAAAAAAAACACTAACGCCATAAATTTCATCTTTCTCAGATGCAGTTCCATCATCCAACTTTTCGAAATTAGAAGAAGACGATGTACCTGCTTTGATAGTTACATCATTTACATTCATAAATCTATACTCTTTCGCCTCTTCATTGTTGTAGTTATCCGTTATGACAAACCCTTGTAATGCATTACTGACTTGTATTTTTGTTTCCGCAGGAATGTCATTGTTATTCACTAAAACATCTAATATCTTTACATTTTGAAAGCCTTTATTGCCGACTCCAACAACAACTGATTTACTATCCCCACTCGATGCAAGTGTACCTATCTCCAATGGGGGATTGAATCTTAAAAAGAAGTAAATGCAAGCAATAATTACTGTCAAAATTGAAAACGATATCCAAACTTTCTTTTTCAATTCTTTTTGCCCCCCAGCAGATTACTGATTTCAGACTATAAAAGGCTCCGATTGTGGCAAGGCTGTGTTCCATTAAATGGCCTGTTTCTTGAACAAGCCCACTTCTTACTACCCCTATTCTAGCACAAAACTATTTGTCCTCTTTAATACTTTTAGTTATTTCCAAAACAATTTTCCGATCTTCAATTAATATATTTAATAGCATTACAATTAGTACTTTAATTTATAACAAGACAAAAATTATAGGAAGTTGTGAATTATTTTTTTCTTGGCACTGCAGATTCGCTCGAATTTCAAACCGCATCGTTGATACAGCAACAAAAAAAGGGACACCAATTCATATGCGAATTGCGTCCCCGGTTGGTATACAATTTTATGTTTTCTTCCCGTGTTCCGAACCCGTTATGAAAAAGAGTAATTTTTCCCTACCTCTGCAATCTCTGCGGGGCCTTTGAAGACATTTTGTGCTTCTTGCAAAATATCTTCTATGTTGCCGTGATGCGGGAGGTGGGTTAGGATCAGTTGTCCGACTTTGGCTTCATTCGCCAGTTTTCCTGCCTGGCTGCCGGCTAGATGTCCTGGCGATACGCCGATATGTTCTTCATAAAGATTGGCTTCGCTGAACAGCAGGTCTGCACCTTCTGCGAATGAAACGAGCTTGTCCGACCATTCAGTGTCTGCGGTGAAGACGGCGGACTGATGCCCTACAGAAAACTTGATGGCGAGGCAGTAGACGGGATGGACAGTCGGGCAGAAAGTGACGGTGAAAGGTCCGATCTGTTTTGTCTGTTGCTCTTTAATTTCGATGCCCCGGGTCTGCTGGCTGTGGGTCAGTTTTGCGAACTGCTGTTTATCCCGCGCGTGACCGTAAATCGGCAGTACGGGAGAAGGCTGTCCGAGATAATACTGGATCAGACGGCTGTACTGCAGGCTGCCGATATCCGCGATATGATCGGCGTGATAATGGCTGATGACGACGGCGTCAAGCTGCTCCAAGGCGATATAGTTCTGAAGGGATGCAAGCACGCCGCTGCCGCAGTCGATCAGGCAATGAAATCCTTCATGTTCGATAAGAAAAGAAGACGTCGCACTGTTCGCTTTCGGATAGCCGCCCCAGATGCCGAGGGGAATGATGTTCATGAGAATTCCTCCTGTTCCTTGTGATTATTCCTTTATTGTAAGGGATGAGCATGCAAAAGTCGCAGAAGTTTATGCTGGCCTGCTGTTTCCTTGTATGGTGTGAAGAAGTATAATGAAGTGTATTGAATAGTCGAACAGTTTGGAGGGGAGCCGGCTGGAGAGAATGATGAAGGTGAAAATCATAGGTTTTATGCTGTGCAGTTTGATTTTATTTGGCTGTTCTCCGATCTTGATGAAAGAAAATGCGAATGAAATTTCGAAAAAACAAGCGGAAAAAATTGCCATTGATACAGCAACTGCGGAAGGTTACAGCAACCCCAGATTATTTACATTGTACGATACGAAAACGGTGAAGGCTTTTCATTATTCGAAGAAACTGGATCAAGACGTCGAAGTGTGGGCAGTCCGGCTTCTGACGGATGACCGGGAGTATATGGAAGGCATGCTGGGAGATTTGGAATATTATATTGATATTTCGAATGGGGAAGTTGTGGATAAGATCAGCGGTGTGGATTGAGGAAAATGTTGTGAATTTATTAGTTGGAGGAATGGTAAAATGAAATCGATAGAAGTTCATCATTACGATGTATTCAGTAAAGAGCCGAATAAAGGCAATCCTGCAGGGGTCGTGTTGAATGGTGAAGATTTAACAGATACAGAGATGCAAGAAATTGCTTTTAAAGTGGGCTTTAATGAAACGGCTTTTCCGATAAGGTCTGATGTGGCCGACTTGAGAATCCGCTTCTTTACTCCCGGGCATGAAATGAATTTATGTGGTCATGGAACAATGGCAACAATCTATGCATTGATAACAAAAGGGCTCTTAGGCAATAAAACAGAATTAACCATAGAAACCAAAGCCGGAATTTTACCGATCAACATCCATACCTCTACTGCAAATGAAATACAGATCGAAATGAGACAAGCGCCTCCACAATTTGAAGCGTTTAACGGGTCTAAAAAAGATTTAGCCAATTCAATCGGGTTAGAGGCATCAGATATTGATGACAGTCTTCCCATACTATATGGCAGCACGGGCACATGGACATTGTTGATCCCCATCAAGAAATTGGAGAGCTTTAAGAAAATGCGTCCTAATAATCAGCAGTTTCCTTCAATTCTAAAAGAAATGCCGAAGACATCACTTCATCCGTTCTGTCTACAAACCTATGATCCAACTGTCGATATGCATGCAAGGCATTTTTCTTCTCCTTACTCAGGAACCGTCGAAGATGCCGTTACGGGAACCGCTTCCGGCGTGATGGGTGCTTATTTTGCCAGCTATATAAAGAAGGATTTGTTTGATGGAACTATGAATCTTGTCGTAGAACAGGGGCAGGAAATAGGGAAGGACGGCAGGGTAATGGTGCATATCTCAAAAAGAGATGAGATCTATGAGGTTGGAATATCAGGAAATACTGTTTTTGTTACGAAATTTGATGTTTTAATAGAAGGTGAATAAGAGCAGCATATTGCTCATTACATCACGTTGCCAAAGAGATCAGTCGTCTCTTCGCCTTATGCCTGCCGCCTCTAAGCGCCACCTTTCACTTTTGGTTCATCCATGCGATAATAAGGAAAATACATTCTAAGGATGACGATATGGGTAAATTAGTGGAAATACAGTTAAATGCACAGGGGACAGTGGCTTTGAAGAAGGGCTATCCGTTGATTTTGAAGGATGCTGTGATGAGTGATGTTCATGCGGAAGAAGGCAGTTTGATTAAATTGACGGACCGCTATCATAAATTTTTGGGTAAGGGTTATTACGGCAAGCAGAATAAAGGAATTGGCTGGGTGCTGACTTCGAATGAACAGGAAGAGATCGATTTTGATTTCTTTGACCAGAAGATGTCGGCTGCGTTTCAACGCCGTGATTTGCTTATGGAGGATCCCGATACGACGGCATTCCGTTTGTTTAACGGAGAAGGGGACGGTATCGGCGGTCTGGCAATTGATTATTTTGATGGTTATTATATGGTCAGCTGGTACAGTGAGGGGATCTATGCATTCCGTCACCATATTTACAATGTGCTTGATAAACGTGCAGAATACAAAGCGGTTTATGAAAAGAAACGCTTTGATACACAAGGGCAGTACGTGGAGCAAGATGACTTTGTTAAGGGGACGCCTGGGGATTTCCCGATTATTATTAAGGAAAACGGCATGCAGTTTGCAGTGGACTTGAATGACGGTGCGATGACAGGGATTTTCCTTGATCAGCGTGATGTGCGCGAGGCCATCCGCGACAATTATTCCGAAGGCCGCGAAGTGTTGAATACATTCTCTTATACAGGAGCATTTTCAGTGGCGGCGGCCCTTGGCGGTGCTACGAAAACGACGAGCGTGGATTTAGCTAAACGCAGTGTGGCGAAGACGATTGAACAGTTCAGTGTCAACGGCATTGATTATGAGCAGCAAGATATTAAAGTGATGGATGTTTTTGATTATTTCCGTTATGCGAAGCGCCATGACATGAAGTTCGGCCTTGTGGTGCTGGATCCGCCAAGCTTTGCGCGTTCCAAGAAATATACGTTCAGCACAGCGAAGGATTACCCGATGCTGATGAAAGAAGCAATTGCTGTGACGGAGAAAAACGGAATTATCGTAGCGTCTACGAACAACGCAAGTTTCAGTATGAAAAAGTTTAAAGGTTTCATTGAGCAGGCGTTCAAAGAAACGGATATCCGCTACAAAGTACTTGAAGAATCCACGTTGCCGAAGGATTTCCGCACGCCTCGAGACTATCCGGAGTTCAATTATCTGAAAGTCGTGATCGTGAAGAAACTTCGATAACCAGCCTGATGAAACCGTCACAGAAACGTCGGGTGACAGTGACAATATTTCCTAGTACGCTTGGAGTAACAAGTTGTGAAACGGGAGGTAATGAGATGAAACAGTTGCTGGCCCTGCTGTCTGTAACGGGACTGCTTCTTCTGGCGGGATGCTCCAATGTTTACAGTCAGGAAGACGGCTATCGTATGGCGGTGATCAATCAGGGGTTTCCTGTGCCGAAAAATGCTTATGAAGTGAAACCGGAAGAATGTACGGATGAAATTTCGAAGGCTGCGAAATATAAACTTCAGGGAATCGGCGATGAAGAAGGAGATCCGCCAGCTCATTATTTGCGCACGATTGAAGAATGGGGCTGGACAGAGAGGGTCGATGATCGCAGAGGAGCCATTCATTTCTACGAGAAGAATGGAAAAATCATGTCTCTGAACATTCGCGAAAACGTCTTTGATTTGTTCGAAATGACGAGTGAACCTGCTTCATAAACAGGGGAGGGAGCGGTATGCAGACTGAAAAGCCGAAAGTGAATATAGCCAAACCCGTAATGGCGAAAGTCTTCGATTTATTGATCATCGCGTTATTCGCTTCATGCCTGCTTTACTTGTTTTTGCAGTGGAATCAGCTGCCCGAACAAATCCCAGCTCATTTTGGCGCCGACGGGGAAGTGGATCGATTCGGCTCCAGGTTCGAATTGTTGCTGCTGCCTGCTATAGCCGTTGCGATGTGGATCGGCTTATGGTTTTTGGAAAAATATCCTCATGTATACAACTACATCAACTTGAAGCCGGATAATGTCGAAATCCAATACCGCTACGGTGTAATTTTCATGAATATCGTAAAAAACATCAGTACTTTGCTGTTCATATTCATCATATGGCAAATGACTGATATCGCGCTGGGACTGACAGAATCACTGAACATGCCCATTTTTATTGGGATTATGGTGCTGCTTTTTGGTTCAATAGGCTATTATATGTATCGTGTGATGAAGTTGTAATCAGAATAGTTGAAACCATCCTTCACCTCTTACCGTATAGACATGGTAAGAGGTGATTTTCATGAAGTGGAGACTTTTAACAGTCGCGATGCTGGTACTTATTTTATTCCCGACACCGGCCGGAGCAGTCGACTTCAGCATACCGGATGTGCAGATAGATGCACAGCTGCAGCAGGACGGCACAGTGCGGGTGAATGAGAAGCATACGTATGAATTTGATTCGAAATTTAAAGGGATTATTCGGGAAATTGTGCCGAAAAAAGGGTCGGCGATTGAGCGGTTTGAGGCCTTTGAAAACGGCAATAAGTTAGATGTTAAGAAGAAGAAAGATGAATACCGGGTGCAGCGGAAAGGGAAGAAGGGCACGTATGTATTCGATCTGCGTTATGAAATTAAGGATGGCATGACAAAATATGAAGACGGTGCAGAATTTTACTGGCCATTTTTCGACAAACGTAATGAAACAGACTATGGCAATATGACAATTACAATTATGCCGCCTGATCGGGCTCATGATGTGCTGTTCGCAGGGTATAACAGTGCAGAAGAAAAAGGATCCCTGCAAGATGACGGAAGTGTACTATTTGCACTCGGTGAAGTCGCAGAAGGAACGAATGGCGATATCCGTGTCGTATATGAACCATCGCTATTTCCTGCTCTGACTGCGGTGGACAGAAAAGTCCGGCCGGCTGTCAGAGCGGATCTGCAGCTGCAGGAAATTGAGCGGGCGCAATTTGCGGCCAATAAAGAGAAGACAAACTTTATTGGGGGAATTGTCCTTGGCGTCAGTGCACTGAGTGTTGCAATGGCCAGCCTATTTGCCGGCCTCAGGAGAAAGCGTTACATTCGGGAAGTGAAAGCGCAAATCGCATCGAGCGGTTTCTTTGTTCCGTCTTATGACATCAGTCTGCCGGCGACTATTTTATTTAAAAAGGGAGCAGCGACTGTTGAACTTATGTCAGCCGCGCTTCTCGATCTGGTGCGTAAAGGCAATGTGCGCCAGATTGCCGATGACGAATTCGAATTAATTGACGTCAATGCGGAGCTCGACCACGAACAGGAATTGATCAAGCTGCTGTTTTTCCAGGTCGGCGATGACACGCGCTTCACATTGTCACAGCTGAAAGCATACACGAAAGAAGAGAAGAATTATGAGGAGTGGTCGAAGTCCTTTACTATGTGGAGCCAGTTGCTGTTGAACGAACGAAAGCAGTATGATCTGAAGGAATCCAGTGCAGGTATTCGTTCCCTATTTAGTATAATCACATTAGCGGGCATCACGCTCGCGATCTTTTTCGGTGTATATGAGCTGTTTATGCTGATGACATTTGCTATAGTTCTTGCGGTACTTTCTCTGCTGTTTGCGATTTTTTACAGCCCGCGAAGTTACGTAGGCACATTGATGCTTCAGGAATGGCAGCAAGTGGAGGATTGGATGAACAATATGGAGCCGAATAAATGGGATGCTTTGACTACCGATGACCGTTTCCGTGTACTGATTTACGGGGTGGGTATCCAGCACCCTGAGCTGGAAGCGTATTACGAAGAGTTTGCCGAGGCGCAGAAGCAGCTGGCGGCACATCGATCGGTATCCGGCTCGGAATACGGCAGCGATGGTTTCTATGTTCACAATCCGGTCTTCCTGACTGGCTCATTCAACCAGGCTTCTTCAAATGTATCGTCCAATGCGCCAAGCAGCAGTTCAAGCAGCGGCGGAGGAACCGGTGGAGGAGGCGGCGGATCGGGAGCTTTCTAATCATTGCGCAAACCAGGCGGGCAGAACGTGCCAAAACTGCCCGTCACCGCGCGAAAAAGAAAGGCAGCCGAACCAATCACTGTCTGCAGCGCACCAAAACACATGGCAAGAGCGCCAATCCTGAAGGGCAGCGCGCCAAAACTCAATCGCGCCGCACCAAAACAGCAAACTGCCGCTCAATCAGCTGACTTAAGCCGCTAAAAGGAGGAAACTTATGCAAAAAACGATTGTCTGGTTTCGAAAGGATTTACGATTGCACGATCATCCGGCGTTAACAGAGGCGGCAGCACACGGGGAAGTGCTGCCGGTTTTCATTTTGCCTGAAAAACCTCACGCAGCTTCAGACTGGTGGCTGCATTACAGTCTGCTTGAGCTGCAGCAGAAATTTTCGGATCAAAAGATACAGTTCATTGTTAGAAAAGGTAATCCTGTGGAGCAGCTGCAAATCATTCAAAAAGAGAGCGGGGCCGGCCAGCTCGTTTTCAACGAACTGTATGATCGGGTCAGCAGAGAACAGGAACGTGAGCTGGCAGCTTCTTTTGAAAAGATTGAAATACAAGTGCGTTCTTTCCAGGGGAATTTACTCGTGCCGCCCGACGTAATCTTCAATAAAACCGGTGTGCCGTATAAAGTATTTACTCCGTTTTGGAAAAGACTGCGGCAGGAACCGATCGCACAGCCATTGCCTGTACCGGAATTGATTCAGTCGTCAGTTACACTGGATTCATTGGATGCAGACGAATGGAATCTGCTGCCTGACCATGTCTGGCCGAAAAAGCTCGATACGCATTGGGAGCCGGGGGAAAAAGCCGCGATAAAAGTCTGGCAGCTGTTCAGTGAAAAAGGACTGTCATCTTATAAAGAAGGACGGGATTTGCCGGCAGAATCTTTTGTGTCGCGTTTGTCTCCGTACCTGGCTGCCGGTAATATCAGTGTGCGGTCGCTTTGGTATGAAGTGCTTACTGCGGCAGAAAAAGCCGGTGATGAACAGGCAGAAGCTTTCTTGCGCCAGCTCGCCTGGCGGGACTTTGCTCATTATCAGCTGCTGTATTTTCCGGATATGAGTGAAAAACCGGTGCGTCCTGAATTTGAACGCTTCCCATGGAAACCCCAAGAGGAGCAAATTCAGGCGTGGAAGAAAGGCCGGACCGGCTATCCGCTCGTTGATGCGGGAATGCGCGAACTTTGGGAAACCGGTATTATCCATAATCGTGTGCGGATGATCGCCGCTTCATTTCTGATCAAGCATTTATTAGTGGATTGGCGGGTTGGACTGAGGTGGTTTGAACAGACACTGGTGGACTGGGATGAAGCGAATAATGCGATGGGGTGGCAGTGGGTTGCCGGCAGCGGATTTGATGCTTCTCCTTATTTCAGGATCTTCAACCCGATTATACAGGGAGAAAAATTTGATTCGGCAGCGGAATATGTGAAGAAGTGGGTGCCTGAGCTCGCAGAACTGCCGGTAAAGTATATATGGCAGCCTGCAGACGCACCTGCAGAAGTGTTAAAGTCGGCCGGCGTTAACATCGGTGATGACTATCCGGCTCCGATTGTCGATCACCGGGCAGCCCGCATGCTCGCACTGGCTGCTTATGAAGAAATTAAGAAATCAGCCGATGATTAAATATTGTCAATTGACTCAAGCAGGCGTATATATTTCATTTCCAGCTGATCTGCCCAAATATGCGCACCATATCCGCCCAGGTAAAATTCCGTGTCGGGATGCTTGCCTGCGAAATCATCCAGTTCCTTCATCAGCATCGGATTTTCCTCAAATGGCGTAGTGGTGGATGCGGACAGCAGCACTTTTGCAGGTTTAATGCTTTCAGTGAAGGATTGAATGGCTCCAGGAGCGGGCGATGCGCCGATCATCGCTGTACGCCAGCCTTTCAGCATCAGTTGCAGCAGGATGATGTGCACAGGAATTTCGTGTGATTCATTTGGAAGACAGGCGCCAAGAATGAGCGGTGCATCATTCCGGTATTGGAAGTTGCGCCGCAGCTGAACAAGCTGATCACGCACCACCAGACTTGATAACGCCTCCTGGTATTCGTCCCACTCACCAGTGGCCCAGTTATCACCGACTTTTTTCAGGAATGGAATGACGATTTGCTTCAGATAGCGTTCCAGGCCAAGACGATGATAGGCGGCCAGCAATGAAAAGTTCAATTCCAGTTCGTCGCATTTTTTTCCATGGCGCAGAAGCTCCTGGAGTGCCTGATCTGTGTAAGATTCTGCTGGTTCAGAAGAAAAGTCGGAATGCTGCTGGGATTTTGCCATCTCAGAGGCCTGCGCAAGCGCAAAACCATCCTCTGCATAACGCTTCATCAATAGATAGAGACGGATGTCTTCTTCCCGGTATACACGGTAGCCGTTCTCCAGACGCTGCGGCACAACAATATCGTAGCGCTCTTCCCATTTCCTCAAGACCTGCCTCGACAAACCTGTTTGATCCGCAACCTGTTTAATTGTATAGGAGGGGGTTTCAGATGACGGCTTCACAGCAATCAACCTTTCTGTACTGACTGATATGGAGTACTTTTTTCCGTTAAGTTCTAGATATCTAACATTATACATAGATTTGACGAGTTAAGTCAAATCTGTTATTTTTATCGTAAAAGAAGGTGACTCTATGAACGCTAAGATTATTTGGAAAGCTGCATGGTCCGGTATAATAACAGGTCTAATATTAGCACTATTCCTGAAAGGCGTCCAGGCAGTTACAGGCCGCAAAGTGTATACACTGTTGCTGAACGTCGACTATATCCCGGTTATAAAAGAGTTTCAGTTTCCTGAAGCTGCAGAAGTATCCTTCCACTTAATCATCTCGGTTATTCTCTGTTTACTGCTGGTTATTCTGTATAAAAGCAGCCGAGGCGTCATTAGGAAACAATTCATTTGGACTTCGTTGCTGGTTAATGTGTTTATTGGCTTGCTGCTGTACCCGACCACATCGTTTTCTGATCGTACTCCAGATACCGCAGACATGCCGGCTCTTTTTTGGTGGATAGCGGGGCATGCGTTATACGGGTTGCTGGCTGGATGGATGCTGAAAAATTGGACAGTGAAAAAGAAACCTATTTAAATTAAGGATTATTTCTGGTGTTTTCGACAGACCGTCTGTATACTTAGTTGCGACAATCATTATACAAAGTATGAACAAGAAAGTGAAACACCGTTTGGCTGCTTTAGTGGAAGGAAAAGGAGACTACAGCTATGTGGATCATAAAAAAGCGCAAACCCCCGTCATTAATTCAGCCTGCTTCCTCTGTTCCTGTTACGCTGCAGGTATCGACAAGGGAAATACAATTACAGCTGGACGCCATTAAATTAAGAGAGCGGGATCTGCAGCTGCTCCGGGCGTTGAAAGAACCGATGCATGCGCGGATCGATGATATTGTCAAAGCATTCTACGACAGCGTAACAGCCGTGCCTCATTTATCTCATCTGATTCGGCAGCACAGCAATACGGATTATCTGAGTAAAATGCTGGCTGTTCATCTGGGCGGTTTGTTTGATGGTGTGATAGATGAGAAGTACTTAGAAAATCGCAGTAAAGTGGCGCATGCGCATATGCGTATCGGACTTGAGCCCAAGCCGCATTTTAAAACTTGCATGCAACGATGCTGGACATTTTATTCGAATTGAAACTTGACCGTGCAGAAGAACAGGAAATGATTGTAGCGCTGAGCAAGATCCTGAATTTTGAGAAACAGCTGGTGATTGAAGCTTTTGAAAAGAGCACAAATGAAGAAATGCAGCGGAAACAGCAGGAAGTGAAGGACAGCGTGAAGCAGCAGATCGGCAGCATTGCACATGAAATTGAAGAAAAATCAGAATCGACATATTCCGTTGTCAATGAATTGATTGAGCAGTCGGCTGAACTGGACGACAAGATTCAGAAGAGCATCGAGCGTTCTGAAGCATCGGCGAACCAGGCGCAGTCAGGAATCGAACAAATGGCCCAGCTTGTTTATACGTCAGAAACGATTGTGAAGGAAACGGCCGGAATGGCGGTGTTGATCGATGAGCTGAACCGGGCGTCGGTCCAAATTGAAGAGGTGGTGCAGCTTGTCAAAACGATTGCTGACCAGACGAATCTGCTGGCTCTCAACTCTGCAATCGAGGCGGCAAGAGCAGGCGTTCACGGCGCGGGTTTTGCAGTTGTAGCGGATGAAGTGCGAAATCTGGCAGATCAAACGAAACAGTCGACGGATAATATCGCCCAACTTGTCTCGCAGTCTAAGGCGAAGACGCTGGCAGTGCATAAGGCAATTGAGCATGTGACAAAATATGCGGATCTGGGAATGAAAGAAACGGAGTCTACCAAGGTTACGTTCCAGACAATTACCGACACCGTTCATTTGACGATCGATGATAGTAATCATTTCTCCGATCATATGAATAATCTGCAGGAAGTGATTGCGTCCATCGGGAACGTATCGAAAGAAGTTGTTTCTACCTCACATGAGCTCGAAGAAGCAATCAATATCTTATAAAAAGGAAGTGAATGATGAATGTTTTTAGCATGGAGTGAAATTAAGCGCAATAAATTACGCTTTTTATTGATTACGTCTATTTTATTATTAGTGTCATTTTTAGTATTCTTTTTATCAGGACTTGCAAACGGACTGGCGAGCATGAATCGGGAAGCAGTGGATAAATGGGATGCCGACGCAGTTTTACTGACGGAGGAATCCGATAAGAGTCTCTATCAGTCTGCATTCAACAAAGAGGAAGCCGATGCACTCGGTGCAGATGAAACTGCGATAGTCGGTCAGATGGGCTCCATCGCAAACAATGGGGACGTCAAAAAGAATGTCATTATGTTCGGAATAGATCCTGAGGAATTTGTTATGCCCAAAGTAACCGATGGTGCTGCCGAATTTTCAGTGGAAAATGGAGTCATCGCGTCCGATGCGCTGAAAGATGACGGATTTAAAATTGGCGATAAACTGGAGTTGTCATCCAGTGATACAGAACTGGAGATCGTCGGCTTTACTGACAAAGCGCGTTTTAATGCGTCACCAGTGCTGTATATGGATCTGGAAGACCTGCAGCAGCTTAAATTCGGTGATGCAGCAGAGATCAACGCGGATATTGTCAGTGCGGTGGTCATTAAAGATAAGAGCTGGAACAGTTTGGAAGTACCGGCTGATATGGAGATCATTGAAATGGAAACATTCATTGAGAATTTGCCTGGCTACACCGAGCAGAATCTGACGCTGACGTATATGATCTACTTCCTGTTCGTCATTTCAGCAGCGATCGTAGCGATTTTCCTTTATGTGCTGACTGTGCAGAAAATCAGTATGTTCGGTTTAATGAAGGCACAGGGGATTTCAAGTAGTTATTTGGCAAAATCCGTGGTTGCCCAGACATTCATGCTGGCATTGATAGGGGTTGTTGTGGGATTCGGTCTGACACTGCTTGCTGGAAGCTTCCTGCCGAGCGCGGTGCCTGTGCAATTTGATTTGCCGACGATGATCATTTACGGTTTGATTTTGATTGCGGTGGCTATTTTAGGAGCCGTCATCTCAGTATGGACGATCATTAGGATTGATCCGCTAGAAGCGATAGGAGGGTAAATGATGGTATTGGAACTGCGAAATGCAAAGAAGACGTTTGGCGAAGGAAATACGCTTGTGGAAGCGATGAAGGAAACGAACTTCAAAGTTGAACGCGGCGAACTGGTTGCGGTCATCGGTCCTTCGGGTTCAGGAAAAAGTACATTTCTGACGATCGCGGGCGGATTACAGTCCCCGAGTGAAGGCCAGGTCATTATTAACGGCAACGAGCTATCGAAGCTCAATGAAAAACAACGCTCGAAAATTCGACTTCAGGAAATTGGTTTTATTTTACAGGCCTCGAATCTGGTGCCGTTCCTGTCCGTCGATGAACAGCTTGAGCTGCTGAATAAAGTAAAGAAGAATAATATGCCGAAAGAGGAACGACAGCAGTTGTATGAAGATCTAGGAATCGCAAAACTGCATAAAAAATATCCTTCTGATTTATCGGGTGGGGAACGCCAGCGTGTCGCAATCGCAAAAGCCCTATACAGCAATCCGGCCATTATTCTGGCGGATGAGCCAACTGCTTCGTTAGACTCGGACCGGGCATTTGAAGTGATGGAGCTGCTGCGCGATGAAACGAAGTCGAAGCAGACAGCGACGATTGTCGTCACGCACGATACGCGGCTGATCAAGTATTTTGACAAGGTGTATCAAATGACGGACGGCGTGTTGGAGCTTCAATAGGGTGCCTGTGCGCAAAACAAACGTGAATGTTTAAACATTCACGTTTTTTTATGCGATTATCTTTATTTGAGTTGGGGATTTTTTCATTTTAATAATTATAACGATAAGACAGATAAAAGGCGATAAAGCCTGAGATTGGAAGAATAGCTATTCCGAGCAGGACGATAAGCGGATGCACAGGGCCGAAAACGAGCAGGAATGCAGCGGCGATAATCAGAATAAAGGACAGCACAAAAACCGTAGAAAAGGCTATTTTGTATGCTTCCCCGACAATCTGTACTTCCCGTTCATCTTTTGGTGCAAGATCCGGTATGATGTTGCCTTTAAATACAATCCGGCCGTCATTTCTTTTCCTGTGTGCAAACATTTCAAAGACTAAGAGCACGATGGCAAGGTAGAACAAACTTTGAAAGTAAAAATGGTAGGCAGATTGCGTCACGGTGCCATACATGTTTAAAGCAAAGGAGAGAATTAAGAGAATCCTCAATAATATGGCGTTTGTTAATAGTTTCATTGCTGATTCCTCCCCGTAAATATAGTAGTAATCTGTCGGTTTTCTCGCCAGTAAGCAAAATCATTTTTCGCTTTTCCAGAAAATCTCTTCAATCGGCAATCCGAATATTTCAGAAAGATTCATCGCAAGCAGCAGGGAGGGAATGTAGCTTCCTTTTTCCATTGCAGCGATCGTCTGCCTGGTAACGCCTGCTCGTTCTGCTAGTTCTCCCTGCGTAAAGTCGAACCGGGCCCGCAGCTCTTTCACTCGGTTATTTATCAACTTACTTCCCCTCCGGAATATCCTCTTGTATGTATAGTAGAGTATACAAAATGTTAAGTCAAGATAACATCAAGATATTTTACAGGCAATAAAAAAGCACCTCGGTTGAGATGCTGAATGAATTTATTCTATCTTTTTCTCGGCATCCTTATCCGTCCGGTGATATTCGGAAATCTGCACGACACGCACATTGCGCGTATCCAGTTCGTGATAGATGCCGCGGCTGTCGCAGAATGAGACGTAGCCGCCGCGTTCATCCTGTACAAGCTGCCGGGCTTCTTCGAATGAATTTAAATGGACAAATCGCCTGATGTAGTGGATTTCGTCAAAGAAATAGGTGATTTTGAATTCCTTCATTTTAACCGGCTCCTTTTTATCATTTCCCGGCAGAAGACTCCCTCTTCAATCGTGTGAAGGGCAAAGCCCAACGATAAAGGGGAGATGAATGCCGGTTGGCAATAGCCAAAGTGATTCCAATTGTGATATAATAGGAACGTATATTCCTATATGAAGTGAGGTGAATACAATGCTCGTCAATAAAGCCTATAAGTTTCGTATCTATCCAACCAAGGAACAGGCAGTCCTCATCGCTAAAACCATTGGATGTAGTCGTTT
>NZ_WHVV01000022.1 GCF_009650995.1 Sporosarcina cascadiensis
CGTCAGACGAAATCCAAGTGGCAAATACTTTGTATCTATTCTAGTAGAAACAGAAGTACAGCAGTTGGAGAAAACAGAATCATCTATCGGTATAGACCTCGGCATCGTTGATTTCGCCATTCTTTCTGATGGCCGTAAGATTGACAACCATAAGTTCACATCTAAAATGGAGAAGAAACTAAAAAGGGAACAACGAAAACTTTCAAAACGTGCCTTGTTAGCCAAAAATAAAGGCATCCATCTATTGGAAGCAAGAAACTACCAAAAACAAAAGCGTAAGGTTGCTAGATTACATGAAAAAGTAATGAACCAGCGTGACGACTTCCTTAATAAGTTAACTACAGAAATAATCAAAAACCACGATATAATCTGTATCGAAGACTTGAATGTCAAAGGAATGTTACGCAATCATAAACTAGCTAAAAGTATCTCTGATGTGTCCTGGTCCAGCTTTGTAACGAAATTAAAATATAAAGCAGATTGGTATGGAAGGTTAATCGTTGAAATAGACGCATGGTTTCCATCTAGTCAGCTATGCTCTACTTGCAGTCACAATGATGGTAAAAAGTCACTAGACATGAGGAATTGGGTTTGCTCTAATTGCCAAACACCTCACGATAGAGATATCAACGCCAGTCTGAATATCCTAAGCGAAGGGCTTCGATTACAAACCTTAGCCTAACTACACAATACAACCGTAGGAACTACGGGGTAGCTTGGTAAATAAAAGAAACCTCTGCGAGTAAAGAAATACGCTAGCAAGTATGCTTTGTTCCCAAGAATCTCTCATCTTCAATCAGACCGCAAAGTCGATAAGTGGGAGTAGTTCAAAACCAGTGTATCACGTGAAATTCAGCAATGACCAATGAAAAGTCAGCCGAGCAGCCCGGCGGCAATCTTTCTTGCTTCTGTTACATCTTTTGTGCCATGGACGAGCATGCGGCCGTCACGGAACAGGACAAGCCGGTGATTATGGTATTCGCACGAAACTAAGAATGGGTTTTGCACCAATTTTGATACGGTGCCCTGGATGGTCTCCACAAAAACAGGCAGTTCGATCTGACGGTTTTTCGGCCAGGTCAGCTGCACAGTATTGCGTCCGCAGAGCACAGCTGTATGCACCATATCTGTCGCGGATAAAAACGGATAGGAAGGCTTCCGGGAACAGCTGGGGCAATTAGATTTTTTCAAGTTACGGACGTTCATTGCCGACCGTTCTCCTGTCCATAGATCGGTTGACTCCAGACGGGGATTCATTTCAGCACCCGTCACGTATTTCAGCAATTCAGCCGTTTGCCGTGCAGCTGTCGTCACGACAATCGGGCTGACGACGCCGACGGTATCACAGGTGAGCGACTGCGGAGGCAATGCTTCAAGCAGGCAGTGCAGGCAGGGCTGATCTTCTGCAATACCAATTGGAAATGTCAGGCCGTAACTGCCGACACAGGCTCCCATGAAGAAGGGGAGTCCCAGCTTCAGACAGGCATCATTTGCGAGGAGGCGCGTTTCGATATTGTCGGTTCCGTCGAGCATATAATCATGTCCTTCGAATAATTCCAGTACATTCTGAGGCGTGACATCCGCTACGATCCCGGTAATTTTGACGTCGCTGTTGATCACACGCAACCGTCTTTCCGCTGCCGCTGCTTTCGGCAATTGGGCAATCACATCTTCTTCGGAGTATAGTTGCTGGCGGTGCAGATTGGTCCACTCCAAAATGTCGCGATCGACAATCGTTACTTCACCGACCCCTGCGCGCACGAGCATCTCGGCCCCCGAAGAACCAAGCGCCCCTGCACCTAGGATGAATACTTTCGCTGCCCGGATCCGTTCCTGTCCTTCTTTGCCGATCGGTGCGAACAGCTCCTGCCGTGAATATTTTCCGCTCAATTCGGCACAAGCCCTTCCATCGGACTGCTGGCGACTCCGTAATCCCTAACCGGCATGCGTCCCGCTCTGTAGCCGAGATGTCCCGCTTCAATCGCCAATTTCATTGCCAGCGCCATCTTCACAGGATCCGCCGCTTCGGAAACGGCCGTATTCAATAACACACCATCCGCTCCAAGCTCCATCGCGTAAGCTGCATCTTTAGGAGAACCGATTCCCGCATCGACAATGACCGGCACATTAGACTGTTCAATAATCAGAGAGAGATTCAACGGATTCAGGATTCCGTGACCTGAGCCAATCGGCGCAGCGCCCGGCATGATGGCATGAACACCGAGATTGCAAAGCTTTCTTGCCAGCACCACATCGTCAGACGTATACGGAAGTACAATGAATCCTTCTTCAAGCAGCATTTCCGACGCACGCAGTGTTTCGACAGGATCCGGCAGCAGAGAGCGGCTGCAGCCGATGATTTCCACTTTCACCATATCGCACAGCCCCGATGCTTTTGCGAGCTTTGCGATATGCACTGCTTCTTCCGCTGTGCTTGCCCCCGCTGTATTCGGCAGCAGGGTATAACGGTCTAAATCCAATTGCTCCAGGAAATTTGGCTGTGACGCCTCGAAAATATTCATCCGTTGCACGGCGAACGTCAGAATATCAGCTTCCGATACCGCGACTGCCTGTTTCTGTGTCTCAAATGAAACGTATTTACCTGTTCCCAATAATAAACGTGAAGAAAACTTCTTATCTGCGATTTGTAACATACTCATCCGCCTCCTACAAAATGTATAATTTCAATTTGGTCTCTGTCCATGATTGGTGCGCCATAATGATCCTTCTGCAAAATCTCTTTGTTCTTCTCGACGATTAAAATTCGGTCGCTAAGCTTCAAATGTTCCAATAACTGCTGCACCGTTTCTACTTCAGGAACCACCGAATACGACTTGCCGTTTAAATCAATCGTTTTATCCAATGATAATCTCTCCCTTTCTATAAATCTCTTGCATGTACATACATTTTCACTGTGTCCACCGCATCCAGATTGCTGAGCGGAGACAGGATTGCCGCACCGCTGACCCTGTGTTCTCTAAGAAATGGCAGATGTACCGGCTGAATTCCACCGATTGCATAGACGGGGACAGAAAATGATGCAGCTATTTCAAAAAGCTCATCCGTACCCCGCGGAGTCAGGTCTTTTTTCGAAGCTGTCGGATAAATATGACCGTACAGCAGCCAATTCGCTCCTGCTCCCTGCGCTTTGCGCGCCTCCTCCAATGAATGGACGGAACACCCGAATTTCAATGAAGGGAAAGCGGCCCGCACATCATTCGCTGACATGCCGAAACCCGTCAGCTGGCAGGGGATGGACAGCGATTCCGCGAGGCTGGGCCGCGCATGCATAATTAATTTATCCGGCGGGAATCCGCTGGCGGTGAGGCGGAAAATCAGTGTTTCCAGCTGTTCATCCGACTTCGACTTTTCCCGCAGAATGAATGCATTGATATAAGGTTCTGTCTGCTGCAGCTTGAGCAGCAATTCGTCAACAGAATGACGATCATCCGTAATTCCGATTAATTTCATTGCCGTTCGCCTCCAAATGAAAAAACCACTTCCCGAATCGGAAAGTGGTTGGATGTGTCAGCATGCATGAGAATACGCCAAAACACTTGCCACTTCCCTCCGCAGGTACAAACCTGTTCAGGTGATAAGGGTTTCAGAGCCGCACTCTTTTCTCAGTCCTTGTAAAGGATTCCCCTAATGGTCAAAAGATTATGATTTTCACTAACAGCATAGCACTTACCAGATTGAAAGAAAAGAGGTATGCCGATTTTCCGACTGCTAAACGAGTAATAAAGAGTCTAAGTCGATGATTTCCAGGGTTTTGGAACTGGCCTGGTGAATCCATCCTTGTTCTTCGAATGCACTTAATTTTCGGCTGATCGTTTCAGGAGTCGTACCAAGATGGGATGCAAGATCTTTTCGGCTCATCGGCAGTTCGACGGTCAATTGCTGCTGTTCTTCAGACAGATCCGCTAAATACAATGCAAGGCGGGTTTCAGCTGATTCCATGGCGATTCGGGCGGCCCGCTGTTCTGTATCTGCGAGGCGGGAAGAGAATTCCGTCAGCATCTTTAATGAAATAGCGGGGTGTTTCTGCAGGAGCTGCTGCATTTCATCCCGCTGGATAATGCATAATTCAACGCCTTCCAATGTCTCCGCATAGGCGTCATGCGGTTTCGCATCGAACAAAGACAGTTCCCCTGTGAAATCCCCGGGTTCTAGAATGCGGACAAGCTGTTCCTTGCCGTTTTCTGACAGACGGTAGACCTTAATTCGCCCTTTATGCAAAATATACAAGCCTTCAGACCGGTCGCCGCTATGGTAAATCGTTTCGCCGCGCGGGTAGTTCACGCTGTAGGCAAGTTCGACAATTTGGTCCATCTGTTGCTCATCCAAATGATTGAAGAGAGGGACGAGCGCAACACAGGAATGATGATGCTCTTTTGCGCCCAGTTCACAATGTGATTCCTGGTTCATTCGGTATCACCTCACTTTTATTCTGTTTCAATGGTTTGTCGCTAGTATAGCGTATTAACCGGATTGCGTTCAAGATGACGAGAAATACACTCACTTCATGGACGAGCATGCCGGAAGCAAGGAACACCTTGCCGAGCAGTACACCGAGCAGCAGGAGAAATACGGTGCCGACTGCAAAGAAGGTATTCTGCTTCATGTTCCGTACAGTGGTTTTCGCTAAAGCATAAGCATGGGAGAACTGATCGAGCCGGTCTGCCATCAAGACGATATCTGCCGTCTCCATCGAAATATCTGTGCCGCCTTCCCCCATGGCGAGTCCGATGTCCGCTGTAGCGATAGCGGGGGCATCATTGATTCCGTCGCCTGCCATTGCGACATGGTGACCCTGTTCTTTCAAACGCTGGACCGCTGCTACCTTATCTTCGGGTAATAGTTCGGCATGTATAGCGTCAAGGCCAAGTTGCTCGCCGACTAGCTGTGCTGTGTGTCGGTTGTCGCCTGTCAGCATGATGATTTGGCTGATTCCATTTTTCCGCAACTTAGCCAGCGCTTCGGCGGCTTCTGGACGAATTTGATCAGCAATCGAGATGATTCCTGCTATTTCCCGGGAAATACTAACAAAGATTGCCGTATTTCCTGCTTTTTCGCGTTTAAGAGCATATTCTTCCACGTCAAAAGGAATGGATATGCCTTGTGCTTCCATTAATTTGCGATTGCCGGCAGCCAAACGCTTTCCTTCTATTGTAGACAATATTCCGTTGCCCCTGACCACTTCTGCATCCTCTGGTTGATTTACCAAACGAATGGCACGTTTCTTTGCTTCCTTAACGATCGTCTGACCTAAATGGTGTTCGGAAATCATTTCCGCTTCGGCCGTCAGACGCAATAACTCCTTATTCTCTATACCCCATCCGCACACATCGGTTACTTCGGGACGTCCCTTTGTCAATGTGCCGGTTTTATCGAAGACAACTGTATCGATTTTCGCCAGCTGTTCCATCACTTCGCCGCCTTTGACCAATACTCCGTTGCGGGCTCCGTTGCCGATCCCCGCGACAATTGAAACGGGGGCAGAAATGACAAGCGCGCCGGGACAGGCGATGACGAGGAAAGTTAAAGTCATTTCCATATTGCGAGTGAACAGATAGACGAGTACGGATAAAACCACGATGGACGGTGTGTAGATATTAGCGAAGCGTTCGAGAAACTTTTCGGTTTTTGACTTGGATTCCTGCGCTTCTTCCACGAGTTCAATAATACGGGCAAAAGTCGTGTCATCGCCAACTCGTGCAGCGATCACTTCTATATATCCTTGTTCGACGATGGTCCCGCTGAACACTTGATCATCCGGCATTTTGCTCGCAGGCACTGATTCACCTGTGATGGCCGCTTCATTCAATGTTGCGTTTCCTGAAATAATCGGACCGTCGACCGAAACTTTTTCTCCTGAACGGATGACAACCCGGTCACCGATTTCAATGTCGTCCACTGGAACAATAAAGGTTTTTCCGTCACGGACAACATGTGCTTCAAGCGGTGCCAAATCGGTAAGAGCTTTCAAGGATGAACGCGTTTTTTCCATTGTTCGGATTTCGAGCATCGCACCGAATAAGAACAGAAAGGTTACGGCTGCGGATTCTACATATTCTCCAATGAATAATGCACCGATGACAGCGATGGTAACGAGCAGTTCAATGCTGAAGGCTTTCATCCGAATTGCTTTGAAAGCTTTGATGGCGATGGGCATTCCTGCTAAAATGGTGGACATAATCAATATGATTTGACGGGCATCACGCCATCCTGTGAAGTGAAGGATGACTGCGAACGCTAAGAGAATGGCGGAAGCGGCAGTGATGCGCATCGTTTGTTTGGCATGCATATAAATTCCTCCTTTTCAAGTAAGCCAGTCAAGCAACTTTCTGTTTGAGCACCGGGTAACCGAGCTTTTCAATGAGCTCTTGCAATTCATTGGCGGAGATGATGGCTCCATCGAATTGGACGCGTACTTTGTTTGAGTGGAATAAAACCTTCACTTGCTGGACTCCCTTGGCACGGGACAGGGCACCTTCAATTTTCTTGACACATGACGGACAGCTGAACGGCTCCATGAGGAAAACTGCTTTTTTCATTGTTCTCATCCTTTTTGTTTGTATTTAGTATCTTAAGTATAGGAGAGATCAACATGATGGACCTTGACCCTCGTCAAGTTATCTGCAATTTTCCCCTTTTTCTTCGGAGCAAAATGCATTATACTTAAAAAGAAGAACATTATTCATGAAATGGGGAGAAACGTTCGTATGAAGCTAACATATTCTGGTAAGACAAAAGACGTCTATCAATTAGAAGACGGCCATGTGCTGTTGAAATTTAAGGATGATGTAACAGGAGAAGACGGCGTATTCGATCCAGGTGCCAATACTGTCGGCCTGACAATAGAGGGTGCAGGGAAGTCGGGACTTCGTATGACGCAGTACTTTTTTGAAAAGCTCGCGGAGCAGCAGATTCCGACACATTATATTGCTGCCGATTTGAATGAAGTCACAATGACGGTCAAGCCTGCTGCAGTTTTTGGAAACGGTTTGGAAGTTATTTGCCGGTTCCGTGCAGTCGGGAGTTTCTTGCGGAGATACGGACAGTACTGTGAGGAAGGTCAGACATTGGATGCATTTGTCGAAGTAACACTGAAAGATGACGAGCGGCAGGATCCTCCAATTTCAGAAGATGCGCTTGCACAGCTTGGCATTCTGACGCATGAGGAATATAAAAACTTAAAAGAGTTAACAAAAAAAGTATCTGAAATAGTTAAAATTGAAATGGCTGAGAAAGGCTTAGATTTATATGACATCAAGCTGGAATTCGGACGTGATCTCGAGGGCAATATAATGCTGATCGATGAGATTTCAGGCGGAAATATGCGTGTTTATCAAGGCGAAACCTATATTGCACCAATGGATTTAGAAAAGCTGTTATTTTCATAAACGGCTGCCGGAAACTAAAAAAGTTTCCGGCTTTTTTTATTCCTCCTCAGACCATACGACGACTGTCTTGACAACACTTTACTTTTTCATCAAGTAAATAAAATAAGAAATTTACTGTTGACAACGCTTTCAGAGTTTCCTATAATTACAACCAGTGTCAGAGGAGACATGAAGTTTTGCTTCTTCACCAGTGTTTGAACGTTGGTTGGATGAATGCGTATGGCAGTAAATTCTAGATCATGAAAGTGTCTTTCATAATCAGCGAATCCTAATTTTATCAGCTGTTTACATGAACAAAAGCTCCCTGCTTTTGTAAAGGCGCTCTTTTTTGCTCTTCATACCGCAAGGCAGAAAGTTAGCACCCAGTAGCCAGTAACGAATCTCCATTTGGCTTTTCTACGTAAGTACCCTTGCTAAATCCATCGGTTTCCAAAAGGGAATCTGCCGAATGTTTTTATTCGGAACTAAAAAACCTCACAGTTATGACTTTTCAATGAACTTTGTTTTATGCAGCCGCGTTCGAGGGTAAAGAAGCAAACAGGCATCTTTAGAGAATTTCAGACAATGAACATTTGTGCAGAGCACACAAATGACAAGACTTGGAGGAAAACTGTTTGCAGAAACATCATAAGTATTCGATTGCAGGATATGATCCAAACGATCCCTATTCGTTCCGTACGCCGACTGTCAAAGACGGTAAATGGATCTGGCAGCTAGTGAAAGATACAGGAGTGCTTGATGTGAATTCTCCTTACAGCTATTTGCTGTGGGCGGATCAATTCAGTGAAACGAGTATCGTTGTGGAAGATCACGGCAAAGTTGTCGGTTTCATCTCAGGGTTCATTCAGCCGAAAGCACCGGATACGCTGTTTATCTGGCAGGTCGCTGTTGATGAATCGGCACGCGGACAGGGCTTGGCTTCCCGCATGCTGCACGCTATTCTGCAGAGACCGGTATGCCGAATTGTTCAGTACTTGGAAGCGACAGTCACCCCGACCAACATTCCGTCCACGAAGCTCTTTAAAGGGCTGGCACGAGATTTGCAAACGGAGTGTGCAGTTTCGGAAGGCTATACGGCCGGCCACTTCCCGGGCGGCGAGCACGAAGCGGAAGAATTGTTCCGTATCGGGCCATTCTAAGCAATAGGCCGGCTGCCGCACAGGACACGTGAAAATACTAAATCTAACGGAGGAATTAATTACACATGGTACTGACAAAAAGTCAGAAGGTAATGGAAGTATTCGAAAATCGTGAGTCGCAAGTGAGAAGTTACAGCAGAAGTTTCCCAACAGTATTCGAGAGAGCAAAAGGCTACAAGATGTGGGATACGGAAGGTAAGGAGTATATTGACTTCTTTGCCGGAGCGGGTGCTTTGAACTACGGTCACAACAATGAAAAAATGAAACAGAAATTGGTCGACTATATTATGGACGATGGCATCGCGCACAGTCTGGATATGGGTACGACAGTTCGAAAAGAATTTCTTGAACGATTTAACGAAGTGATCTTGGAGCCGAGAAACATGAAATATAAAGTCATGTTTCCTGGACCTACAGGGACAAATACAGTGGAAAGTGCGCTGAAAATTGCCCGCAAAGTGACAGGACGCCAGAACGTGATCAGCTTTACGAATGGTTTTCACGGCATGACACTCGGGGCGTTGTCGGTTACAGGAAATTCTTATAACCGCGGCGGTGCAGGTGTGCCGTTGAACAATACGACATCGATGCCCTTCGATACATTTTTAGAAGAAGGTCAGTCATTGACATTCCTTAAGAAGTATCTGGCTGACGCGAGCAGCGGACTGGATCTGCCGGCGGCAATGATTTTGGAAACCGTTCAGGGTGAGGGCGGAATCAATCCTGCAAGCTTTGAGTGGCTGCGTGAAGTAGAGCGTCTTTGCCGTAATTACGATATCTTACTGATTGTTGACGACGTGCAGGCAGGCTGCGGGCGTACCGGAACTTTCTTCAGTTTCGAACCGGCGGGCATCAAGCCTGATATCGTTTGCCTGTCAAAGTCTATTGGAGGGTACGGACTGCCGTTGGCCATTACGCTGATCAAACCGGACTATGATAAATTCGGTCCGGCTGAGCATAATGGAACGTTCCGCGGCAACAACATGGCAATTTTAACAGCTACAGAAGCTCTGTCGTACTGGGAAACAGATGAATTCGCTAAATCGGTACAAGAAAAATCCAAGCTTATTACCAAGCGTATGGAAACAATTGTAGAGGATTATCCTCAATTAAAGGCTACAACACGAGGCCGCGGCTTCATGCAGGGTATCGTCTGCGGTGAAGGCAAAGAAGATTATGCAGATAAAATCTGTGCAAAGGCCTTTGAAAAAGGACTGATCATCGAAACGTCCGGACCAGAAGGGGAAGTGGTGAAATTCCTCGGCTCCCTGACTATGGATGAAAAAGGAATCCATAAAGGGTTCGATATATTAGAAAAAGCGATTGAAGAAGTCGTCAAGAAATAAGGAGAGATACTTTTGATTGTACGTAACTTAGATGAAATTATTGGCAGTGAGAACGAAACGAAGGCAGAAACGTGGTCCAGCCGCCGTTTCTTATTGAAAAAAGATAATATGGGTTTTTCATTCCATGAAACGATTATTTATGCCGGAACAGAAACGCATATTCATTATCAGAACCATTTGGAAGCTGTGTACTGTGTTGCCGGAGACGGTGAAATTGAAACGACGTCGGACGGTAAAGTATATCCGATTAAAAACGGCACGATGTATGCTTTGAATGAAAATGATGAGCATTATCTGCGTGGCGGCAAAGAGGATATGCGCTTAATCTGCGTATTTAATCCGCCGCTTGTCGGAACAGAAACACATGATGAGAACGGTGTTTATCCTTTATTGGAAGACTGAATAACAAAATAGAAGCTCCAAAGCAGAAAGTTTCCTGCTTTGGAGCTTTTCGCCTTGACAGAAGTTAACTACAAGGTATCGGCAATTATGATTTCAGTGAATACTTACCGATTAACAGGAGAGAATGTACATAGCACAAACAAGGAGGCAGAAACATGTGGAAATTACACGGCGTTATACTGGGCGCTATTTTATTGACGGCCGGCTGCAGCAGCGCAGCCAAGGAAAAGGTGCCGGTCAGCGGCAGTGGAGAAAGTGGAGTGAAGCAGCAGGAGAAGGCGGCATCAGAAGTTAATGCTCCGATTATCAATACGGAAGGGGAGAGCATCGGTTCAGCTGTCATACGTGCTGAAGAAAGCGGCGTAGCAATGGATATCACTGTGACAGGCCTTACACCAGGCAAGCATGGTATCCATATCCATGAACATGGCGTATGTACGGCGCCTGACTTTAAAGCATCTGCGGGGGGGCATTTCAACCCCGGCGGCAAAGAACATGGTTTTGACAATCCCAAAGGGTACCATGCAGGAGATTTAGAAAATATTGAAGCGGATGAAAACGGCAATGCAGCAGTCCTGATCACGACAGATGCTGTGACGCTGGAACTTGGCAAAGAAAATTCATTGCTTGACGGCGGTGGAAAAGCGCTGGTCATACATGAAGGAGAAGACGACTACAAAACGGATCCGGCAGGAAATTCAGGCACACCATTTGCCTGTGCGGAAATAACATCTGAGAACCTTTCTGAATAATTGACAGTCAGCAGTTCCTCTTTTATGAGGAGCTGTTTTTTTGTACGGTGTTGCGATTATTGTTTATAGAACGCTGTGACACTGGGAGCCGCAGCGTTTCCGCGGAACACTGCAGCTCACTTTCTGATTTTGGGGATTCACCCAGCGGTTTTATGCACGTCTTCAAAACTGCCCGTAATTAGTGCGTTCCATGTTTTTTATTTTTTTGGTCAGGTAATCCAGCTGTATTTGCATTTGCTCCAGTTGACTTGCCTGATCGGATGTTTGACTGTCGTTTTCTGCATGTATCAATTCCTGCAGTGCAATTGCTGCAGCCAGTGTTTGAAGACCATCGCCTAATGTGGAAAGAGCAGAACCAATAAATGAAAGTTTGGCCGCGTAAATTTCCGCAGACTCCATCTTCTTCTCTTCCTGCTTATTATCTTCATTATTCATTCGTTCACATCCTCAATAATAAGATGGGTTCTTCTTATATATATGAGGCGTGTAACGAAACCATACTTCAAATGAAAAAGACGCCCCATAAAAGGAGCGTCTTGTCATATTATCTTACAACCGCAATAATGCCTTCTTCATCATCCAGTTTCAACTGAATGCCGGCAGCCATCGGATCCATATCCAAATACTGCTCGATCCATAAACGGAGTGCTTCGACGAGACGTGCTGTATTCAGCTGATGGACCTGGCCGTTCAGCTCTGCTTCAGCAGAAAAGCCTTCCTCATCGTCATACGCAAGCTCAACTTCCACATCGTCCGGCATCGCGCGTGCTTCTTTCGCAATCAGCACACAGACCGCGTTCGCCACATCCTGCTCAATAATTATCTGCTGTTCCATTGGTTCATATCCTCATTTTTCTTCCGTTCTTTTTCTTTGAAGATCGCGAAAATCTTCCGTACCAATGAAATGATGAAAACGATGGCGATGACGTTGATCATCAAACCGAGGAATGATCCGAGCATACCCATATTAGCGAACAGGCTGCCGAATAACAGACCGGCCAGTCCACCGACTAACAAACCTTTCATCAGGCCGCCGCCCATGCCGGGTTTCGATGTTTTACCGGCAGCTGTTGTATTATTGTTTTGTTTCGTTTGATCTTGTTTCTTTTCGATCTTATTAGGCTGTACACGGTTTGGTGTACTGAAACTTTTCTTACCAGACTTGTATCCGCGTGCTTCTGCTGTAATATTATCCTGGAAAACGATGTTTCCGATCGGCGACAGAATTAATGTCGCGGCCAAGAAAAATGCTGCAATTTTTTTCAATTCGTATTCTCCTTTAATGCTTAATAAGGTCCTCCTGTTACGCGAAGGCCTTCCCTCTATTTTAATAGATTGTCGGACAAATTGAAAGCAAACCTACCTACTTAGAGAAGAAATTCTCTGTATAAAAAGGCTGTTCTTTGTCATTAAAATCCACACCGATACCGAGGAACTGATAATCGCGGATTAAAATATTCTCACGGTGACCTTTGGAATTCATCAAACCTTCGTGGGCGAAGATGCTGCTCGACTGGCCGTACGCCAAGTTTTCACCGGCACTGACAAATTTCACGCCGTCCTTTTTCATTCGGTCAAAAGGGGATTCGCCCTGCAGATTCTCATGACTGAAATAATCATGCGCCGCCATGTCTACGCTATGTTTTCGGGCGGTGGCAGATGCCAGCTCATCATACGTCAAAATCGATCGGCCATGGCGCACTCTTGCCGCATTGGTCAAATCAAAGAGCTGTATTTCAAAGCCTTTTCTCATAGCATCATTCTGCGGTGCATAAAGTGCGGTCTTTTTTTGCTCGAGCTTATCAGAAATCAGCTGGACAGCCGTCACGGTCTGATCCTGATGCAGATCATAGAAAACATACGTATAGACACCATCCGAATGAAATATGTCCATTCCCTCATCATCCTGCAATTTATAAATATTTGTGCCTTTGCGGATTTCCGTAATCGGTTCGCCTGCAATTTCACGGACTTCTGCTTTTGGCACGCCGTATTCGATTCCTATTGAGGAAGAAATTAAGCGGTCATTGGTATAGATGGCATTGACACGGCGCTGAATGTCATAAGACAGCATGACGAAATTCTGGTAATTCTCATGAAACGTCAGCCACTCGGTGCCGTATTCATTGACAGATTTACGTGCGGGTTCGCCAAGTTCGGCTTTTACATCGGCTTCCGTCATGCCGATTTGGATATTATGAATAGACAGAGCCCCCTGCGCCGGTGTTGCGAGCGCCGGCTGGGCGACTTCTTCAGGCGCACGTGATTCTGCTGTTTTATTGGAGACAAAGGCTACAATTGTTGTAATGGTCTGTTTTGTATAATCAAGCACAGATTCAACCATTTCTTCATCAAGCACAGATTCTACGCGCGCATCCAGCGGGTCCAGAAATGACAGGTCCGCGTACTTGGAAACGGGTCCTTCCCATAAAGGCTTGGCAGCGTATAAAATCACGATGAGAAACAGCAGTTGAAAAAGGCGTTTGAACATGTGACACCCACTCCTCTTTCACATTATACTCTTTTACCGGGCCTGCAATACAGCGTAAACCGCTGAATTCATGAAATTAATCGCCAGAGCGAATGGAAAAAGGGTATACTAAACAGAATGGAGTACGGGGAAGGAGTGGATGGCATGTTCGGCGGAATTAGCAGTGTACCATCCTGGTTCTATATCGTCGCATTTGCAGTCGTCATATTACTCGTCCTGTTCATCGAATGGAAAACGAGATAACACAATAGCGGAAAGTAGGAATGACATGTTAACATTTGAAGAGAAGCAGCAGATTATAGAGGGATTTCCGGAGTTAGTGAAAAAAGAGGTCTCCATGAAGCGACTGAATTATCATTATGAAGAATCGCTTTTCGATAAGACGGTCGTCGTGCAGCACTTGCACCCGAACGGCAACGGCTTTGTTTACGTGGCGGACGTCAAAGGCTATGAGCCGGATGAACGCGGACTAGTTAATATCCGTGAATTCACTGCGGAGGAATTGCGTACGGTCATTAAAGCGGCAGTGGAAGCACTGGCAACAGAGCCGGCAGAAGCAGAACCGCTGTCTGAAACATGGCAGCATCCAAATGGTTCAACGCTGACTGTGCTCGAAGAAGACAGCTTTTTCAATGTGTATCACGGCGTCAATCTGGAAGAAGGTTTCGGCGATTACGGAGAAGCCGTCAGCTATCTGAAGGAAGAAGGCTTTTCATTGAAAACGAAATAATGCAATAGGAGTGAAATGGAATGAAGGGGAAAACACTGGCAATTGGAATGGTCGTGTTTACGATCATTGTCGTGGCGGCCATCTATTTCATGGTTACAGTTACATTTAAAAATAATCCGACACAGAAGAATCATCAATCGATGGAAGTACCTTCTTATATGGAAGCCGGCGCGTTTGGCTGGGAAATAGGATAATAAAGTAAAGTACCTGTGCAGTGCAGGTACTTTTTATTTTGCTGTTTTGTCAGTAATAGTCTCTTTTAGATTTGTCCAAAACCGTTATACTCACTAGAAATCCGGATGCTAAAAAAATAAAAGATCCGATTATATAGACAAGGCGAATGCTGTAGAACTCGGCAAGAACACCAATTGCAGCCGTAAAGAAAATAATCAGCAGTGCCTCTACCACGCCAAACACACTGGAGAAGCGACCCATAATAGACACCGGCACATGATTTTGATAAAAAGTTAAGAATCCGATGTTTGCAAACGACAAGGCAAACGCCAATGTAAAAAAGCCGGTTGAAGCCCATACGAAGTTTTGGGAGAATGCAAAGATCAGGTAGCCAACCGGCGTAAATACGGCTCCGAAGCTGATGAGGATATTGGTTTTCAAATGGCTGGCGAATATAGCATTTGTCAATGATCCCAGTATAATTCCGATTCCTGCTATACTGACCAGAAACCCGTAGGTACTGTCAGACAACGAAAGTACTCTAGTTGCGAATGCAGCTTCCAGTGAGTCCAATCCTGTCATAAACACAGTAATTCCGCTGAAAAGAATATACACCCACGCAATATGCCAGTTTGATTTACTGAAGTTGAGAATTTCTAACCAGTCATTTCTGATCATGCGGAGGCTCCATTTTTCCGTCTTAACAACATCACTTTTGACGTTATCCAAGTTAGGCAGTAACAAAATAATTAAGGCCGAAATGCATAATGCAAGGGAATTTAATTGGATTGCAAGATATGGAGAGCCGATAAGAAAGAGAAACCCGGCTATTGATGGTCCTAGTATAAAGCCGCTTGAATTGATAAAGTTTCTTAGGGAGTTAAACCGCTGTCTATTACTCTCAGGTATCAGCTTGGTCATATAAACCATAGAGGTTGTTCCGAAGATGGAACTAGCCATATTGATGAGTAATACGCATAGATATATTAACAGCAGTGAATCCATATATAGCAGTAAAAGCAGTAAAAATGCTCTGATCAGGTCAAGGTAGATCAGTAATTTTCTTTTATTTATCCGGTCAACCAGACTGCCGGACCAAAAGTTTGTGCACAGAGCGGCAACAGGGATAAGTATATAAAGAACAGATACCGCGAATGGCGACCCTGTCATATCCAGTACAATTAGATTCAAGGCGATCAAGTAAACCCAAGCACCCAAATTCGACACGCCGATTCCCAGCAACAGCAATAAAGGATCTTTCCATTTATTTAATTTCAACATGGCAGCCACTCCTACATTCATTTTTTTGAACACAAAAAAAGAAATCCCACCCTCACGTCAATAGACTTGAGGGCGAGACTTCCTGAATGCAGAAGTTCGCGGTGCCACCCCAGTTTGTTCCTGCGTCGCCGCAAAAACCTTTTCAAGTACGCCTGCATTCTACAGCGCAGGTTTATACTCTATCTCGATAACGGGAGAACCCGGCACATAATCAATGTAATGACTATCCTATGTGCAGCTCCAAGGCTTGTTTCCATGTGTATTTGCATACTCCTTCTCAGCCGGCGGAGTTCTCTGTAACGCTTACCCACATGTACTTGTCTCTTCATCGCTTATTAATGTAAATATATGTTACCATAATTCAATCATATCGACATAGCATTTCCAAGGAAGTATTTTACTATACTTAAATTGATGCAGTAACCGTTAGGAAATCAGGAAGCGACCGTTCGTGCTTGTCGAGCATAATATGTTCCGGCTTGATGCCCTGCTCACAGAGGACTTCTATGTTTTGCATAAGGAACTCGTCACTGCCGACAACATAAAAGAGTCCGTCTTTATCTGCAGCCAGATTTTTCACTTCGTCATAGTACTCTTTACGGTTATCGACGAACTGTGAAGTGAAATTTTTGTCAGACGCGGATTGAAAGATCTCAGTAAATAAGTAGTCCGTTGAAGAATCAATATTCAGCGAATGAATTTGATTGACATTGTCGGCGCGGTCGAAGTAATCAAGTACAAGCGGTCTGAAAGTAGCCAGTCCGACGCCTGAAGAAAGCAGATACACATTTTTGTCTTCCCGTTTTAGCGGTACATTTGAATGTGTTTTAAATATGGCAACTTCACTTCCGACTTCTATTTTTCTTAAAATCATTTTAAACTCGGAACATTGCTCTCTGATGCGCGTAGTGATACCGATTGAGTTTTCATGTGGTAACGTGGAGATCGACATATGGCGGATCAAGCCGCGATTCGGTTTATCTCCGGCATTAAAACCTTCCAGTGCGAAGTGGGTGTGAGAACCTTCTTCCCATGTGAAATCCTCCGGGCGGTCAAGCATATACGTTTTAACCTCAGGTGTTTCTTCGATGATACTATTTATTTTTGTCCAGTAGATTTTCAATGTATAGTCTCCTCACGTAATAAGATGTAGCTTTACTATACAGTAAATGATAGCCATTCTCAATTAAAAGAGTGATTACTTCGAAAAAAGTTATAGGATGTAAGGCGGCTTCTAATTCAGAGTGAAGTATTGCTGAAAAAAACTTTCTGAAATAATCCGCTGCTCTTCACCAAAACATGTGCTTGACAACCTTTCACATGCATTTTGGCAATGTGTGGATATACTTGTGCGGATTTCGTTTCTCGACTTTGTAGGGATTTTAATTGAAGTGTGAGTTTGCAGTTTAAACCCGCTTCGGCGCTGGGGGATTGGCTTACGCTATGAGCCTACTGGCGGAGAGCATGCCAGCAGTCTCACAGCCACGGCCGACCCCGCAGTTGCGCCTTCGCTGGCGTGGTGTATTTATATCATTTTGCTTTTTCTCAGAGTGTAGGTTTTGTGGGTGTGATTTCTTTTCGCAACTTTGCAAACGCATTGATCACAAGAATTTTAGCCACTGTAGAATAATAAGTATTGCATGAAATACCTAGCCTATCGTAATCATATTAAATATGATACCCATACTGTCTACTCACATAAGAAGTATTGAAAAACCAGCTAGTGCACCTTTGTTCTAGGCAACCTAAGTACGCCGACAGGTGCCTTAATGTCTGCAAAAACCACAGAAATACGGCCAAGCGAATCCTATACTGCAATCACAGCAAATCTCAAACTGCTCATGAAATAGCCTGTCAAGCACACCTTTTGGTGCAGACCCTAATTCTCTGCTTCATTTAATTTGATAGGAGGGGACTACTGCATGACCAATAAAGATTTTACAGTGGATACTAAAAAAACCGCCTATACTCACTTTGATATCCTTTGATTCATTCTGGTTAGTAGTTAAGTTGCCATTTAACGTACCTCTAAGCGCCAGGCCCATATTTTCATCTTGCAATTTTCCATCTACGTACAACTTTTCGCCAGTAAACCATCTATTTTCAACTTGTATTATATGACCTTCATAATTCGCTTCAAATACTTTCTTCATGAAATCCCTCCTCGTAAAATTAGTGGACCTTATTGCTGGTAAGGACAGCGCACTTCTTCAAGAATTCGCCTCCATTATTATGCATACGTTCTGGATCGGCACTACGTTTCATTTTGAAAAAAAGAGCACCGAAAAATCGGTGCTCAAACGAATTTTGCTTATTTTCCTAGGTCATGCGGCTGCTGGTTTTTCGAGCGGTACAGCCCTTTGCCGAACGGCAGCCACCAGTTCCACTTGCCGAACAGTTTCATCAGACTCGGCACGAGCAGCAGGCGGATGATCGTCGCATCAATGGCGACCGCAATGGCGATGCCGACGCCGATTTGTTTTACCGGCATAACGTCCGTAAACGCGAAAGCACCCGTCAGAACAATCATGATCAGTGCAGCGGATGTGATAACTTTACTTGTCGTCGCAAGTCCTTCGACCGTAGACTTATCGTTATCGAATGAATAGGAGAATTCCTCCTGCATCCGTGAAATCAGGAATACTTCATAGTCCATGCTCAAGCCGAAAACGAGGCTGAACACGATGACCGGAATAATGAGTGCGACGGTTCCGGGATGCAGTCCGAAATGGCCGTACTGGAATATATAGACGAGTATCCCGAATGTCGCCGACAGCCCGAGAATATTCATCAGGATTGCCTTAATTGGGATGACGAGCGACCGGAATGCAAACATCAGGATGAAGAATGTCGACACGACAATGATCAGCAGCACGTAGACGATTTGATTGGCGATTTCGTCGAAAATTTCTTGATTGAATCGCGATTCGCCGCCGATCAATAAATTCCAGTCTGTCTTTTTTGCGGACCAGTCGCGCACCCAGTCCTGTGCTTCGTTCGAACTGCCGGAAGCGTTGAGTGTGACCGGGACGAGCAGCTGGTCACCGTTCGTGAAGTTCTCAAGCACCGGTTTCAGCTGTGCATCCATGTCTGGAACGAGCAGTGACTGTTCCCATTGATCTGGTGTTTCGATCCCGCTCACCGTGTAAATTGTAGAGACATCTCCGACCAATGGGTCATCGGTCAGCTGTTGCTCAAGTTTTTTCATCTCCGACAGCCCGCCGGTATCCTCCCAGCCGCCCGCGCGTTCTGCGAGAAGGAAGACGGTGCTTTCATTACCCATTCCGAACGTGTCCTGCATACTTTCGAATGCCTGCCGCGTATCGAATGACTCAGGAAGCGAGTCGATCTGCGGTATCGTCAGCTCCATATTTCGTACCGGGATGAGCGCGATGGCCAATAAAACAAATGCCACGATAGCGATGGTCACGGGACGCTTAATGACGGCATTGGCAAATTTCCTCCAGCCATTCGCTTCTTCACCGCGGTCCTTCAGCAGCCGTCCTTTATGGATACGTTCGCCGAGCAGCAGCAGCACAGACGGCAGTAAAGTGAGGGAGGCTGCGACCGCCATGCCGACCACGACCATACCGCCGAGCGCGATGTTCCCGAAAATATCCACTTTGATCAGCAGCATAGCGCCGAGGCCGATGAACACGCAGACGGCGGAGAAGATGATCGAGCGTCCTGCCGTGCGGATTGTCATGATGACGGAGTCCGTGATGCTCTGTTTCTTCAGTTCTTCGCGGTAGCGGCTGATGAACAGCAGCGCAAAATCGATACTGAGTGCGAGTCCGAGCATCGGCACGATGTTCAGCACGAAAATGGACAGATCCACATTGTTGCCAAGCAGTGCCAGGATACCGAGCGAGCAGACAACGGTCCCAATCCCGACCAATAAAGGCACAACCGACGCGACGATCGTGCCGAATGCGAACAGCAGCACGATAATCGCGATCGGCAGACCAATCGCTTCCGCTGTCATCAAGTCACGCTGACTTGCTTTATTGATATCGTGCTCAAAAGCGCCTCCGCCTGTCAGTACAATGCCGTTTTCTCCTTCGAATGAATCCCGGATATCCTCTACGGCTTTCGGCATATCGTCCGGTTCTTCGCTGAATTGCAGCATCGCATAGGAAAGATCGTCTGTGTATTGATCTTTTTCATTCAGCGGTGAAACGATTTCAGACGCAATTCCGAGGGAGTCCAGTTCAGAAAGGGTTGATTCTATTTCCTTGTCTGTCTTTCCGTCAAATACTAAAAACAGCGTCTCGGCAGGCAGATTGAAGTCCTCTGAGACGATTTTCATAACTTTTTCATGCTCCCCGTCCACTCGGAAGCCGTCACCCGCGAGCAGGCCGGGCAGCTGGATGGCGAAATAGGTCATGACGCCGAATAAAATCAGCCAGAAAGCGAGAATCCATTTATATGATTTGGTGATGAAGTTTGCAAAGCTGTGCAAGGTGATTCCTCCCAGGTGATCTATGTATTGATCAGGTAGTCTATGTTTATCATAGCGGAGAACGGGTGGAATGTCTTGCCGAATCGGCTGAAATCAATGACATCAAAACCTTTCTATGAGCGCTTGCGGGGGTTTTATGATCGCACAGGGCAGAGGTATGAGCACTCAACGAAGTGTAATGAGCGGTTGTAGGCAAACTACGAGCGGCAGCAAGGCTGTTATGATCGCTTGTCACTGTTATATGATCGTTGCTGTATATGTATTTTAAAAAAGAGAGCAATAAAAAAACCACTTCCCAAAAGGAAGTGGTTTGAAAGGTTAAATTAGTTTTTTGTAACGTTAGTTGCTTGAAGTCCGCGTTGTCCTTGCTCGATTTCGAAAGACACGTCTTGACCTTCTTCAAGAGTTTTGAATCCGTCGCCTTGGATAGCGGAGAAGTGTACGAATACATCGTCGCCATCTTCACGTTCGATGAAGCCATAACCTTTTTCTGCGTTAAACCATTTTACTTTACCTTGTTCCATGTTTGTTTCCTCCTCGTGCACTGTTGTGTACACATTGTATTACTATCCTTGCTCAATTCTTGAAACGGTCGAGATGAAATCGTCGGACCAACGTCGAACAAAAATAATTCTCCTTTATCATAACAACTATTGGCAGACATTGCAAGTTAAAAGAACCCTACACGAATAACGCGAGGACCTTATAAACGATTGCTGCGACAAGTGCAGAGATCGGCATCGTGATGATCCACGTCATAACAATGGTCTTCGCAACGCCCCATTTCACGCCTTTTAAACGCTGTGCTGACCCTACACCCATGATGGATGAAGAAATAACGTGCGTCGTGCTGACAGGCAGATGGAGCAGGGTGGCGCCGAAAATGATGGTAGCAGAATTCAGATCTGCCGCAATGCCGTGAATCGGACGGATCTTCATAATTTTACCGCCGACGGTTTTGATAATCTTATAGCCGCCGATCGATGTTCCGATTCCCATGGAAGTGGCGGCTGCGATCCGTACCCACAGCTGAATATCATCGGAAGTCTGCAAATTGGCGGCAATCAATGCCATTGTAATGATTCCCATTGCTTTTTGCGCATCATTCGTGCCGTGCGTGAACGACTGGATAGCCGCCGTTCCGATCTGCATATAGCGGATCCGTTTATTCGCTTTGAAAAGATTACGGTTTTTCAGAACATTCTTCAGGACTGTCATGACAATGAAACCGCCGACCAGCGCAATGACCGGGGACAGAAGGAGTGCCTGAATAATCTTGATGAATCCGCTGTAGTTCAGAATCCCGAAACCGGCTGCTGCAATCGCGGCTCCTGCGATCGAACCAATCAGCGCGTGTGACGAACTGGAAGGAATTCCGAAATACCATGTCACAAGGTTCCAGATGATCGCAGAGACAAGCGCGGCTAAAATGACCAATGAACCCACACCGTCAGGCAATAAAAAAGGGTCAACAATATCTTTTGTAATCGTCTTCGCGACCCCTGTAAACGTCAATGCTCCGATAAAGTTCATCGTTGCTGCCATCATAATTGCAGTCCGCGGTTTTAATGCACGCGTCGAAACAGATGTGGCGATGGCGTTGGCTGTGTCGTGAAAACCATTGATGAAGTCGAATGCCAGGGCAAACACGACAACGAGAATGGTGAGTATGAGAATCGTATCCATCAGCTGTTACTCCTTACGCGTTACGCATTATGATCGTTTCGATTGTGTTGGCGACGTCCTGGCAATAATCAGCGGTTTCTTCGAGTAATTCGTACAGATCCTTCAGCTGAATGATTCGGATTGGATCTTTTTCCCGAATGAACAACTGCTTAATGGATGTCCGCAGCACGTCGTCGCAAATCCGTTCATACTCTTTGATCTGCACGGCATGTGTGCGCATCTCCACAAGCTTCTTATTCGTCAGAAGCTCCATTGCTTTGACGATTTCATCCGTGCTTTTGACGATATTGTCCATGAACTTCTGCATATATTCATCCACTTCAATGAGGGAGAACATTTCCAAATTTCCAATGAAATGCTCGATTCCATCTAAGATGTCGTCCATTTTGATGGCCAGCTGCAAAATATCTTCACGTTCAATCGGTGTCATGAACGATGTGTTCAGTTTGGTGATCAATTCATGAATCAGCGTATCGCCTGAAGTCTCAAATGCTTTCATTTTGATGCTGATTTCCTTCAGGTCCGCCACCGTATCTACTTTAAAATCATCTGCATAGTGCAGCGACTCCTGCACATGTTTCGCAATGTCCAATAAAGCAGTGAAAAATGGATCGGGTTTTCGTGGACTTAACATGTATTTTCCTCCATCTATTGTTGAAATCGTTAGTGTAACGTAGTTCAGCAGTTTCCCAAACACGCCTTAACGTATTGGATTCCTACATCATACCAAAATAATTGCATAAAAAGATAGAGAATCGTGTAGTAATTTGATGGTTTTTGCGCAGAACTTCAGAAAATCTTAAGAATCATCCTTATGGTTCCTTAAGATGGTATTTGTATACTGAAGTTAATACAGTCGTGGGAGGAAAAATATTGATTACAGTAGATAATATAAATCATTCATTTTTAATCGGAAGAAAAGGGAAAGAAACCAATGTGCCTGTGCTGAAGCGTATTTCATTTTCGGTCCGGCAGGGAGAGATTGTCTCAATTGTGGGACGAAGCGGCTCCGGAAAATCCACATTGCTTCATATATTAGCAGGGTTCTTAAAACCGGACAGCGGAGAAATACGGGTGAAAGATACGGTGACTTCCACATTTTCCGAACAGCAAAGTGCGCAGTTCCGTTTGGAGAACTTCGGTTTCATTTTTCAAAATTTCCAGCTCATGCCTGGTCTGACGGCATTCGAGAATGTGGAGTTGCCGCTGAAGTTAACAGGGATGAATCGTCATACACGTAAAGATAAAGTCAATAAGTTGATGCAGCAAGTGGGTTTGACTGCTGTACAGGATCATTATCCGAATGAATTGTCAGGAGGACAGCAGCAGCGGGTCAGTATCGCGCGTGCACTGATCACGGATCCGCCCATTATTTTCGCGGACGAACCGACAGGCAGTCTGGATTCGGAGACGGAGCTGGAAGTATTGCAGTTGATCCAAACACTTAATAAGACGCTCGGCATCACGTTTGTCATCATCACACATGACGATGAAGTGGCACACAAGGCGGACAGGATGTACCGGATGCATGACGGGATTTTGACGGAAGAAGGTGTTCCACATGCAGTTTAAAGACCAGATTGATTTTATTCGGCAGCATATCAGGAAAAATAAACTGCGCGTTTTCATGACGGTTCTCGCGGCAACAATGGGTACGGCATTTCTGATCGTATTGGCAAGCGTCGGCTTCGGAATTCACGATACGCTGAGAAACGAGATTCTGGATAATCGGCTGGTTACACAAATTGAAGTGTATTCCAGTGAACTGGATGTCAGTAAAGCGGTGGAAATGAAAGACATCGACCATGTCAAAGCGGTCGTTGTGCGTCAGAATGTCAATGCGCTGCAGCAGGAGTCAATCGGGAAATATACCGCTAACGGTAATTTACTTGTGACCGATTTTAATGAAGAAGCAAAAGTCGGCTTCGCTTTGGAAGAGGGAAGACTGCCGGAAACAGCTGATGAAGTGGTAGTGGGGAGCGGTTTTGCTGAGAGTTTGATTGACCAGCAGGCTGCCGATAAAATAATGGAATCACTTCCTGCAGATTCACAGGAAGAACCCGATCTACCTGCATACGATGGAAAATTGATCGGAGAAAAGTTCGTTTATCAAATGGGAGATTACAATACAGGTGACCTATTTAAGGATCAAACCGAATTGACCATTGTCGGCATTGCCGAAAAGCCGTCAAAAGACTGGCTGGTGGACAATAAAATTTACGCGGATGCGGAGCTGATTCCTAAACTGGAGAACATCTACCAGAAGCAGGAGGCAGACTTGGAGGATAATCCGCTGCTGTCCAGTATGCTGTACGTTTACGCGGATGAGCTTGAAAACGTAAAGTCGGTCACGAATCAATTGAAAGAGGACGGCTATGATGTCTATTCCATCTCAGAAGAATTGGATCGCGTTGATGTATTCTTTCTTGCGTTGAAAGCGGGTCTCGTATTTGTGGGCACGATTGCCATCTTAATCTCTTCTATTGGAATCTTCAACACGATGACCATGGCTGTGACGGAACGCACACGTGAAATTGGTGTCATGAAGGCGATCGGTGCACAGCCAAAGCTGATTCAGCGGCTGTTCTTGATGGAAAGCGCATGGATTGGGATTGTCGGAACTGTTTTAGCGCTCATTATTTCCTACGCCGTAAGCTTTGTTTCCAATTGGTTACTGCCTATCATCGTGGGGGCGGCAATGGGGGAAGAGGATTTTGCTGATTTACATGTCACATTCTCCATCATTCCCTGGCAGCTGGTCGTTATTGCTTCCGCCATCAGTCTGACTGTCGCCGTTGTATCAGGCTGGCGTCCTGCAAGAAAGGCTACGAAAATCGATGTGATTGATGCGCTGCGGCGCGAATTATAAGAGAAACCAAGAGTTCCTGAAATTCCGGGAGGCTCTTGGTTTTTTTTATTTTGTTTTCTGTTAGGGATTATTACGTCTGCGTTAAGATTTTGTAAGTATGTTGAAAATTAATTACTGAATGAGATGATAGAGGCAAATGAAACGGGAAAGGTGTTTGGAATGAATCGTTTACTAGGAATACTCATTGCCTCAACAAAGCTTGGTCTGACTTCATTTGGCGGACCGGCTGCTCATTTAGGCTATTTTCATGAAGAATATGTCCGTAAGCGCAAGTGGATGGATGAAAAAAGCTATGCAGATTTAGTGGCGCTTGCCCAGTTCCTGCCGGGTCCTGCGAGCAGTCAAGTCGGAATTGGCGTTGGAATAGCCCGGGCCGGCATATTGGGAGGAATTGTTTCATTTATCGGCTTCACGATGCCTTCCGTGCTGGTCTTAATTTTATTTGCGATGCTGTTCGTTGGTTCGGATATCGGCCATGCAGGCTGGCTGCATGGATTGAAGATTGTGGCGGTGGCAGTTGTCGCGCATGCAATTCTTGGCATGGCGAAAAATCTGACGCCCGATACGGCACGAAAGACGATTGCGCTGCTTGCGCTCATTGCCGTTCTTTTATGGCAGACAGCTTTTACACAAATTGCAATTATTTTATTGGGGGGAATTGCGGGGCTCCTTCTCTTTCGATCTGCCGAGCAAGACAGTGGAATCGATCAATCGAAATTTCCTTTATCCAAAAAAGCAGGGGCGCTTTGCCTGACACTCTTTTTTGGGCTATTAGCCGTTTTGCCGATTTTACGTGAGCTGACGGGCTCTTACTGGGTAGCACTGTTCGATAGTTTTTATCGGGCAGGCGCGCTTGTATTCGGCGGAGGGCATGTGGTTTTGCCTTTATTGGAACAGGAATTGGTGCCGATGGGCCGGATCAGCGGTGAAGCATTTCTGGCCGGGTACGGAGCGGCGCAGGCGGTTCCCGGTCCGTTGTTCACGTTCGCATCGTATCTCGGTGCAGTGATGAACGGCTGGCAGGGCGGATTATTTGCGACCTTTGCGATATTCCTGCCTGCTTTCCTGCTGATTGCGGGCGCGCTTCCATTTTGGGATTTGTTGCGCAGCCATCCTCGGATCAAAGGTGCTGTAATGGGTGTCAACGCTGCGGTGATCGGGATTTTATTGGCTGCATTATATCATCCGATTTTCACAAGTTCAATTGGGAAACCGGCCGATTTTGCGTTGGCGGCGGTACTATTCAGCATGCTGGCATTTTGGAAGATTCCGCCGTGGATCGTTGTACTGACAGGCGCTGCAGGCGGATTATTATTATAGAATGGAAGGCAGCCTAACAGAAAGGCTGTTTTTGATATACTGCCGTCTGGCAGACAGGCAGCGGCACGCAGCCCAATATGAAAAGAACTGCTCATATAGACATTGCCAGGACGCAACTTTGCTTTCAGGAAGTCGCCTGTCAAGCCGTCGAATGCGACGAGCGGATGAAACCCGACCGTCTGGTAATGCGCGCTGTATGCTGCCTCTTCCTGTTCACCATACGTATCGGTATTCGAGGAATCGAGGTCTACAATCAGCGCTTGCGCCTGCCGGGCGCGGTGAACCTGGTCAAGAAGCGTTTGGTTTGCTGCCTGCAATCAGGATACTGAACAAGTGTTTCGGACTCGCCGAGGCTTAATGAAATTAATGCAAGATGTAAATTATCAATAAATTGTTTGTCTATCTTCCTTCCTCCTTTTAATTCAAATGAAACAATGCCGCCCATGTCGTTCATTTGCCCTTTCGCTAACTCATGTTGCGGATGTGAAGGTAAACTCGGAGTTCAACAGCGGGATGCACTTTCAAGTACTTCGCAATCTCCAAAGCATTCTAACAATGTCTTTCCATTCTAATCGGAAGCGTCTTCATTCCCTTCTGCAATAGGTAAATCTCCCATTAGTTTCTTTCGTATCATAGCAATTTCTTCTTTCTCTCCAATGACAAATCCGGCAATCATATCTCCATAACCCTTAAGATATTTTGTACCACTATGAACGACCACATTTACACCCATCGTTAATGGCTCTCGTAATAGAGGGGTCATGTGTAAACTTCCCGGCTTTTTCTTTCCCTAGGATGAAATTCAATATTTTATAACGGATTTTAGTCTCTTTTTCATCCGGCATGGTATCACCTTTAGGGATTAACCCTCGACGTGATCATTCAGCATAGGGTGCAGGGTTCTGTTGCCAATTAACTCGCTTTCATCAAATTTTCATAATGGGACAGTATGATGAAGATGGAGAGGAAATGGGGGACTTGAATGGCATCGATAAGTAAATTGATTTCCATATCTATTCTAGTCTTCAGCATAGCTCTTAGTATTTTGCTCTTTTATTTGATGAGTGAACTGCCGAAGGAGCAGAAAAAGAAGATGGTCGATGAAATGGTTTCGCAACTGATCAATTTTGTTTTATTTATGTGGGCGGGAAAAGTTCTTTTGAATCTTTCTGTCTTTATCACAGATCCAATGGCGATCTTGGCGTACCCGGGAGATTCAGGCGCTTTCTATGCGGCTGTGTTATTTAGTGGGTTGCTCTTGTCGTATAAGGTGAAACGAGGACATTTGGAGGGCCTGGCTGTCGGAAGGGCTTTTGTTCATCTGTATTTATCCGCGGCATTTTTATATGAGTTCATTCAATATACTTGGAATGATCAGATCTATTCATTGAGAAGTCTTATATTATTGGCGATTCTTCTGGGAGTTTTTACTTACTTGAATGGACGGATGGCGACGGGGAAGTTACTCGGAATCTTATTGACAGTTTGGACATTCGGGATGGCCGTGCTGTTGACGATCCAGCCTTATGTAACGGTGTTCGGTTATATGATTAAACCGTGGTTCCTCTTGCTCTTTTTCGCAGCCAATTTGCTATTGCTAATACTACAACATAGGAAGGAAGGACGTTATGGGTGGAATTGAAACAGATACGGTATTGATAGTAGGGATGTTATTGGCAGTCGGAGCGGGGGCACTTTCTTTTTTGTCTCCTTGTGTGCTGCCTATTTTCCCGGCATATCTTTCGTATATTACAGGAATCAGTGTGAAAGAACTTCAAGGGAACCAGACGATAAAAATCCGCAGAAAATTAATTAGTCATTCCCTTGTATTTTTACTGGGGGTATCGCTTGTCTTCATCAGCCTGGGGGCCGGTGCCTCCTTTTTCGGTCAGTGGATTTCAGAACTGTTAAGAGGAGACTCCGGCTTGTTTATCCAACGAATTGCCGGGATTTTCATTATAGTCATGGGCTTGTTTATAGGTGGATGGGTCAATATTACGGGGTTGATGAAAGAACGTCGCATTCAATCGACGAGGAGACCGACCGGCTATTTTGGGACATTTTTCATCGGACTCGGGTTTGCAGCCGGCTGGACGCCTTGTATCGGTCCAATCTTCGGTTCCATTTTAATGCTGGCTGCGAGTAACCCGAGCCAGGGAATTTTCTACACGATTATGTATGTTATCGGTTTTGCGCTGCCTTTCCTTATCTTGACATTTTTCCTTGGCTCGACGAAGTGGATTGTCCGCCGCAGTCAGGTGATCATGAAAGTAGGCGCAGTCATCATGATTTTGATGGGTCTTGTATTGTTTTTCGGCTTAATGCCATTAATTACAGGTTGGCTGCTTGATTTAGTAGACGGCACGTGGTTATCAAACCTGGGATAAATAGGGGGAGATCATGAATGAAGAAGAGAGTAATATTACTAGCTGTCGTAATGGTGTTGGTCGGTTGGGCCGTCTATGACTTTACCTTTTCGGAAAAGGAAACAGCAACGGGCCGACCGCTTCAGGCAGATGTTTTCAGTACCGTAGATTCCAATGAAATCGGAATTCAGCGCGGCCAATTGGCGCCTGACTTTGAATTGAAGACATTGGAAGGGGAGACAGTCCAATTATCGGATTATAGAGGACAGCGAGTATTGTTGAACTTTTGGGCGACTTGGTGTCCGCCATGTCGGGCGGAGATGCCAGATATGCAGAAGCTGTATACACAAAGCAACTTGGATGTCGAAATATTGGCAGTCAATCTAACATCTACAGAAAATAATGAAGAAGTGGTCGCTCCATTTGTGGATGAATATGGGCTGACATTTCCCGTCTTGATGGACAGAAGTTCTGACGTGAGCAATCTGTATAGTGTCTATGCGTATCCTACGACGTACATGATTGATTCGGATGGCCGTATTCAATTCGTTGCACTTGGGGCGATCAATTATGATCTAATGGTCCAAGAAGTGGAGAAGATGAAATAAGAACTTAACGAATATACAATAACGAGGAGGTGATTAGGTGAAGCAGACCATATTAGTAGTTGAAGATGACAAGCTAATCCGTGATTTGATTTGCATCTATTTGAAAAAAGAAGGGTACGATGTAATTGCGGCAGTCGATGGTGAGGATGCGAAAGACCTTTTCCTCAAGCATCATCCTTGTTTGATTGTACTGGATTTGATGCTGCCGAAATGTAGCGGGGAAGATTTTTGTAAATGGGTGAAGGACCAAGAGCAGAATGAAGTGTCTATTATCATGCTATCTGCCAAAGTTCATACGAATGATAAAATCAATGGGTTACGAATGGGTGCCGATGATTATATGACAAAACCGTTTGATCCGGATGAACTTCTCGCACATGTGGAGGCGGTCTTGCGGAGAACCGGCCCATTCTGTCAAAAGATTGCATACGACGGGCTATGTATCAAACCAAGAAAGGGAGAAGTACTGCTTTTCGATCAAAAAATAAACTTGACGAAACACGAATTTAATTTATTGTTCCATTTTATGGGGAATCCGCATATCGTTTTCACGCGAGAGGATCTCCTTCATCAATTGTATCCGTATGGCGATAAAGTTGTATTAGATCGGACCATCGATGTCCATGTAAAGAAACTGAGGGAGAAAATCGAGGAGGTTCCCTCTTCCCCTAAACGCATTCTCACGGTGCGAGGAATGGGATATAAATTTGTGTATGGTTAAGTTGATCAGGTCGTTGCTGCCAAAACAGCTCCTCTGGCGATTGACATTTTTAAATGTCTTCGCAATCTCACTTTTCATCACCCTCAGCAGCTTTGCTATTTATAATACAGCCTGTGTGCTGGTGGATGGTATGGGGACGATGAATGAACAAGGACAAAGTCATTTTAATGCCACTCTATTACAGTATTTATGGATATTCAGCATATCCACCATTTTAATGGGAAGCCTTATTCACTTTTATTTAACGAGGAAATTGATTCGTCCGTTAAAAGTGCTGATTGAATCTACTAAGGACATGAAAAAAGGACATTATCCTGAGGTGATTCAAACAAAATCCAGAGGGGAAATAGGAGAATTGATCATCCATTTCAATGAACTGGTGCAACAATTGAAAAACAATCAGCAATCCCGGCAGAAGCTGGTAACGGATCTTTCCCATGAATTCCGAACCCCTTTATCAAACTTAACGAGCTATCTTATTGCGTTGCGCAATGGTGTCATTGTAGGAGATAAAGAGTTATTCGGTGCGCTTAGCGGTGAATCGAAACGTCTGACCACGATGGTGGAACAGTTGGAGCAATTAAAGGAATGGGATTATGTCTCGAAACAAACCTTCACAGAAAAAGAACGGGTAGATATGCGGTTGCTGATCGAGCAATCTATTGAAATGTTTCATTGGACATTAAAGGAAAAAGGCATCCCCGTACTAGTTGAAGCTGATGCTGGGATGGTGAATGTATATAACGGAGGCATTCCGCAAGTTCTCAGCAACATCATCGATAACGCCATTCGCTATTATGAAGGGAAAGAGCCCATCCGGATACATGGCGAGGTTTCGGAAGAAAGTTATCGAGTTTCAATCAGCAGTGAAGGTCAGGAGATTACAGAGGAAGAAAGAGCTAAAGTGTTTGAACGGTTTTATCAAGGCGATGCTTCTCGAAGTCACGGGACAGGTGGAACAGGGCTTGGCCTAGCGATTTCGAAAGAGATTATCGAGCATCATAATGGTCGGATTGGATTGGATTCTATACAGAACCACTATCATACTTTTTGGTTCACGTTACTGCTTGAAGAAACGGAATATGTGTAAAAAATTATGAATGCTTGAACAAAAAGAGATTTGTCAACTGTTCTAGCGGCATAAGCAGTTGTAGGCTTTGACAGAACAGCATTTTTTCTTCATGCTATACTAAGAAGAATCTAATGAAGAAAAGGGTTTTGTGAAATGGATAAACAGCTTCAAAAGAAAATACCGCTTCCGACTGTCTGGCTCGTCCTGCTGCTCGGCTCGCTGACGGCATTCGGACCGCTGTCGATGGACATGTATCTGCCCGGGCTGCCAATTGTCGCGGAAGATATGGGCGTTTCCGCTTCCCTTGCCCAATTAAGTCTGACTGCTTGCCTGATCGGATTAGGCGCGGGACAGCTTGTATTCGGACCAATGAGTGATATTTACGGCAGACGCAAACCCCTCATCATTACGTTAATCGTCTATGCGGCGGCTTCCGTCATGTGTGCGTTTACGGTAAACATCTGGGCATTCGTCTTGCTGCGTTTCATTCAGGGAATGACGGGTGCAGCCGGCATCGTCATTGCACGGGCATGTGCGCGGGATCTGTACATAGGTAATGAATTAACGAAATTCATGGCAATGCTGTCAATTGTCAATGGTGTAGCACCGATCATGGCGCCGATTGCTGGCGGAGTAGTATTGAGCTTCGCGTCTTGGCAAGTGGTGTTCTTCATATTAGGGGCAATTGGCTTAGTAATGTTTCTGGCGACTTCCTCCTTCCTGCCGGATACGTTGCCGGTCGAACAGCGTGCAGAAGGCGGCATGCTCGCTGTCGTCAAAACATTCGGCGGCCTGCTGAAAGACAAATGGTTCATGGGTATCGCACTGACCCAGGGCTTCATCATGTCGAGCATGTTCGCCTACATCGCAGGATCGCCGTTTGTGCTGCAAAATATCTACGGTGTATCACCTCAGCAATTCTCATTATTTTTCGCGCTGAATGGTATCGGCATTATTATTGCCGCCCAAATTACAGGGCGTCTGGCAGGCAAGATCCACGAAGTGAAATTTTTGCGTACAGGCGTCATGATTTCCTTCACCGGCAGTCTGTTTCTATTAGTAGCCGTCTGGAATGAATGGCCGCTTGCATTAATGGCGACTGCATTATTTCTAGTCGTATCAAGCGTCGGAATGGTCTCCACATCCGCTTTCTCATTGGCCATGCAAAGCCAGGGGAAATCAGCAGGAAGCGCCGCTGCGTTCCTCGGTCTCCTGCCGTTCATCGGCGGCGCAATCGTTTCACCACTAGTCGGCCTGGCCGGAGATTTCTCCGCCTGGCCAATGGGCATCATCATCTTAATCTGCAGCACAAGTGCACTGGTTATTTATTTGACTATTGTGCGGAAAGCATTTCGTGCGCAAAATGTATAATTAATTGCATGTTGAAAATTCTTCCTAGTTGATTGTGGCGGAAGACGGAGCAACGTTATTCGCTTGGCTCAGCCACGCCCTCCGGAAAGCTTCCCCGGCTGGAGCCATAATCAACGATACGCAACTGCCACACCAACCCTTTTTAATTCAAATTTCCGAATAAATAGGGCATGATAGAGTGAGAGTCTGATTACAATTTCGAGAGGTGGATGGAAAGATGGAATATCGTATTGAGCATGACACGTTCGGAGAGATCAAAGTACCTGCAGATAAGCTTTGGGGAGCACAGACACAGCGCAGCAAGCAGAACTTCAAGATTGGCGGCGAACGAATTCCGCTTGGCGTCATCCAAGCATTTGCCCATCTGAAAAAATCGGCAGCCATCGCGAGCCATTCATTCGGCAATTTATCTGAAGCGAAAATGAAAGCAATCAAAGCGGCGGCAGAAGAAGTCATCGAAGGCAAATGGGACGAACACTTCCCGTTAGTCGTCTGGCAGACAGGCAGCGGCACGCAATCGAACATGAATATGAACGAAGTACTCGCAAACCGAGGCAACCAGCTGCTTGAGGAATGGGGCGAGGAAGACCGTCTGCATCCGAATGATGACGTAAATAAATCGCAGAGTTCCAACGATACATTCCCGACAGCACTTCACGTGGCGGGCGTTATCGCAGTCGAGCGTGAAGTAGTGCCGGCGATCGATAAATTAAAGAAAACATTGCACCAGAAATCCGAAGACTTCAAGGACATCATCAAAATCGGCCGTACGCACTTGCAGGACGCGACGCCATTGACACTTGGTCAGGAAATCAGCGGATGGCATGAAATGTTAGTGAAAACGCGCAGAATGCTGGAAGAGAGCGTTGATTCCATGAAGGAACTTGCAATCGGCGGCACAGCAGTCGGAACAGGGCTGAACGCGCCGGCTGGATTCGGTGAAAAAGTGGCGGAAGAAATCTCGAAGTCTGTCGGCATCGAATTCACTTCCGCAGCGAATAAATTCCATGCGCTGACTAGCTATGATGAAGTCGTCTACACACATGGCGCGCTGAAAGCATTGGCTGCTAATTTGATGAAGATCGCCAATGACGTGCGCTGGCTGGCAAGCGGACCGCGTTCGGGTATCGGTGAAATCACGATTCCAGAAAACGAGCCGGGCAGTTCCATCATGCCAGGGAAAGTGAACCCGACGCAGAGCGAAGCATTGACGATGGTCGTGACGCAGGTCATGGGGAACGACGCGACAATCGGTTTCGCGGCAAGCCAGGGGAATTTCGAGTTGAACGTCTTCAAGCCGGTCATCATTTATAACTTCCTGCAGTCTGCGAAACTGCTGGCGGACGGCATGGTCAGCTTTAATGATAACTGCGCGGTCGGAATTGAACCGAATCGTGAAGAAATTGACAATAAGGTGAAGAATTCCTTGATGCTCGTTACAGCGCTGAATCCGTACATCGGCTATGAAAATGCGGCGAAAATCGCGAAGAAAGCCCATAAGGAAGGCACGACGCTAAAAGAAGCGGCGCTTTCTACAGGTTTATTGACAGAAGAGCAGTTTGACGAATATGTCGTTCCGGGCAAGATGACAGGCAATCAATAAGTTGTCATAAAATTGTGCGTCCGTTTCCCATGCTTATTTTGTATACTGGAGACATTACGTCTATACGAAGGAGTCAGGATCAGACATGAAAAAGAAATTGCTCGCTGGACTGGCGGCGCTGACTTTGGCGCTGGCGGCATGCGGAAACGGTGCCACGGAGAAACCGGCAGAAACGGATCATTCAGACGTACAGGCGAAGGCAGAAGCTGGCCATACGGAGCATTTGCCGAACGGCGATTTGCAGGAAGTCACTGCATCAGCTGACGTCTTGCCGTCGTTTTTGGATGATAAGCCGGAGGATATGCGTCTGATTTATCAAGTGGCCGGGAAAGCTACGGAAGTTCTAGAGTATATGCCGTGCTATTGCGGCTGCGGAGAAAGTGCAGGCCATAAAAGCAATATGAACTGCTTCCTCGATGAAGTGCGCGAAGACGGTTCAGTTGTCTGGGACGACCACGGCACACGCTGCCAGGTCTGCCTGGAGATTGCTGTGAAATCTGTGCAGATGAAGCAGGACGGCAAGTCGATGAAAGAAATCCGTGACGCGATTGATACGGAGTACGGCGGTGGTGGGTTTGCGAAGCCGACTGATACGCCGATGCCGGTTTGATTGGAAAATAAAAACTGCAGAACCGCTCTGGTGAGTGGAACTGCAGTTTTTTTATATGGATGGAAAGGTGCGCATGCTCATTGAACTCCGCCAAGCGCTCATTGCACTGCGGCCGTTGCTCATTGAGCGGACGGCAATTGATCATTGGACATGCGTATATGCTCATTGACTCCGGTTTCGCGCTCATAGGACGTTGCGCCGCGCCAAATATTCTTCCAGCCCCTGTCTCCTCAACTTACAAGCTGGACAAGTCCCGCAGCCTTCAGCCGGAATGCCGTTATAGCATGTGAGTGTGCGCTGCCGAATGAAATCAAACGCGCCGAGCCGATCGGATAATTCCCAGACGCCCGCTTTATCCAGCCACATCAATGGCGTGTGGATGACGAATTCTGCGTTCATTGCCAGATTGAGAGTGACATTCAGTGATTTGACGAACGTGTCCCGGCAGTCCGGATAGCCGCTGAAATCAGTTTCGCTGACACCTGTAATGATATGGCGGGCTTCAATCGTCTGCGCATAGACCGCCGCGAATGAAAAGAACAGATGATTGCGCCCGGGCACGAATGTGGACGGCAATTCGCCTGCATCTTCCGTAATTTCTATATCTTTCCGTGTTAGTGCATTAGCTGATAATTGATTGATCAATGTCATGTCGAGAACTTTGAATGAAACACCGAGTTCCTCCGCAATGCTTCGCGCACACTCGATTTCTGCATGATGGCGCTGCCCGTAATCAAATGTCACGGCTGCGACTTCCTTAAATTGTTTGATTGACCAAAACAGGCAAGTGGTGCTGTCCTGGCCGCCGCTGAAAACAACGACTGCTTTTTCTTGTTTCATTTGTAATTCACTCCTAGTTTTTTTTAGAGGGATTTTTCGAACCTCTTTGTTTCGCAACTATCATACCATAGAAGCAGTAACAATCAGGTTCGTTCGTTTCATTGGAAAGGAAGAGGGGTATGATATAATTTACTTATAATTAAGCGGGAGGGGATTCGGTTGATTCGTTTTGTTCAATTTGAAGATCAATACATATCGCAGATGGCTTCGCTGCTGGCGGCGAGGCATCAGGATGAACGTCAGCGTTTTCCATTTTTGCAGGAACGGTTTGAAGAGCAGGAAAAAGCGGAAGAACGTTTGCGTGAAGAGATGGCGAAGCCGTATACCGGCGGCCTTGTGACGCTTCGGGATGAGAAGGTCATCGGGTATCTGCTGTATGAATACCGCCAGGATGCGACGCGGGGGCGCATGGTGTATATCGGCTATCCGTCGTTTGTCATTCATGAGGACGAGCATCCGCGGCTGGCGCGTCTGATGTACACAGAAGCAGGCGCAGAATGGGTCCGAAACGGTTATCTTGAGCATGTGGTGGACGTCCCGGTCGGCAATGACGAATTAATTTTCGAGCTTCTCGAGCAGTCGTTTCATTTCGAGCAGCGTTTTGCTGCGCTTTCATTGGAAAGTTACCGAGCACAGCCGGGGGAGAACAGCCTGGTGGCGATGAAGGAATTGGTTTCTGAGGAGCAGTCGCTGCTGGAGAAAATGGCATCCTGGAACAGCATGCATCAGGCGAAAGCACCGGCATGGAAACCGATTACGCAGGAAGCACTCGATCAGGAACGCTCCGTGCTGAAATCATATGAAGGTAAAGAAGGATCGCGCAGCTGGGTGGCGGAGCAGGACGGCGTGCCAGTCGCGTTTCACCTGTATACACCTGCGGACGACAGACATGCGATGACAACGCCGGGGAATGCGGCGGCGCTCATTCAGGCTGCAACGAATATCGATATGCGCGGACAGGGTATCGGCAAGTCGATTGCCAATCACAGTTTCACGCAAATGAAAAAGGCGGGCTATGAATACATCATGACGGACTGGTATACGGCAAATCATCTGGCTTCTTATTTCTGGCCGAAGCTCGGATTCCGCTGCTATCTGATCCGCATGGCGCGCACGGTCGATGCACGGATCGCCTGGGCGGACGGACAATGAGCGGCGTAAAGTTCGTCTCTTCCTGGAGCGGCGGAAAAGACTCTGCGCTGGCATTTCACCGCGCAGTAAAAGACGGCGGGACACCCGCGATGCTGTGGACGATGTTCGAGAAAGACCAGAGCCATTCCAAGTCGCATGCACTGCCACTGGAAATTGTGCAGGCTCAGGCAAAGCAGATCGGTATCCCGCTGATGATCCGCAAAGCAGACTGGGCGGGTTATGAGACGCAATTCATTGATGCCATGCGTGTCTGCAAAGCTCACGGAATTCCACAGGCCGTTTTTGGAGACATCGATTTGGAGGATCATCTGCTGTGGGTGCAGTCCATGTGCGCAAAGGTCTGCATGGAAGCGTTGCATCCACTGTGGGAAGAACCGAGGCGCAAACTGCTGGAGGAATTCATTGCGGAAGGATTTGAAGCATATATCGTGGTCGTCAATACGAAAATGATGCCCGCTGAATTTATTGGCAGGCGCTTTACGATCGGGCTGATGGAAGAACTTGAGGCGCTCGGCATTGATAGCTGCGGCGAATCGGGGGAATTCCACACGGTAGTGGTCGACGGGCCGATTTTCAAAGAACGAATTCCTTTTGTGATGAATGAAACGCTTGAAAAGGACGGGTATATATTTTTAAAATGTGAATTGGAAAAAAACACAGCCGCAGGGTAATTGAGGCTGTGTTTTTTTATGTTTCCAGCTTTTTAGCATCCTCATAAACAGCAGGTGCCGCGTGAAGCCGTATATGCTCCAGCATCTCCGCAGATCCGGCGAAACGGACTGTCTTTGCCCGTCCGTCCGACCATTTGCGCCTAAAGCGTTTTTCATTGATCGAATAAGTGCCGTCTTCCAGCGTTTTCGCGACTAACAGTGTTTTGTTGAATGGCGACGCAGAATGGGTATGAATTAACTTTTTGATGCGGTTCAGGTCTTCCCAGCCGACCACGTCAGGTTCGAATGCATAGCGCAATGCCCATCCGTTTTTCGTCCGATGTTCGCAGACGATGGAGCCGCGTTCAGTTGTTTCGGTACGCAGCCGGTAGCTTCCTGACGGAGAACTGACCGTTTCGCCGTCTAATGCAATCGGCGCCATCGGCAGATTGTTGCCCGAACCGCTGTCGAGCAGGTAGAGAGTCCTTCCGTATTCGAATAAATTCACTGTATGGGTCCGGTCCAAAATCCAGCCATTCTCGTCGGCCACTGTAGCTGCAGCAAATGAAACGTCAAATCCTAATTCTTTCAAGACGATCTGCAGCAGGCCGTTCAGTTCATAGCACACTCCGCCGCGGCCCCGTTTCACCATTTTATCCAGTAAAAAGGCTTCGGTGACCGATTCTTCATTCTTCAGTAAGACATCCAAGTTCTCAAACTCGAAAAGCTTAGCGAACAGTGTCTGTACCTGGCTGATTTGGTCAAGGGGAGAGCCCGTCAGCTCCAGCTGATCAATAATTCGCATGAAAGATCCTTCCTTTCCGGCAGTATGATTACTTCTTATCTTAGCATTCCGAGCCGAAGTGTTCTAGCCGGCGCGAAGGCGCAGGGCAATATGCACTCCTTACAGTGACTCAATTATCTTTTCAGTAATTACTGCTTTTTCCCCATCCCTCTTCAGTGCTGTTACACCCGCCGCCAAACCAAATGCCAGTACAGTAATTATCAGCAAAGGCCGTATGCTTTCCGTTAAAATCCCACTGCCCCCGCCAAAAATAATGGCAAAGTAACCGTCTGCACCGTACGTAGCCGGCAAAAAAGCCGCTGCTTCTTGATAACTGTTCGATAATAACTCACGTGAAACTAAGACTCCTGATGTGACGAGCTGCAGGGACAGAGCAAGAATATTGAAGACCATCCCCAAATTACCGAATAAAAAGACGAAAACTTGCGCGAAGGTCAAGAAGGCGAGGAAGAGGACGCTTTGAAACAGATAAATCATAGCAAATGATTCTTGGCTGTTGATGCCAAATAGTTTCATCAGGCTGATTGTCAATAGAGGAAGCAAGAATGCCACCGCCAGATTGATGATCTGCCTGCTCCAAAATAAACTCCACTTCGGGTGCAAAGATCGAATGGATGTGGCAGCTTCATTAATTTGCATGATCATGACCATTGCTCCGACAAATGAGCTGATGATGACCATCAAAGGTACAAGGTTCGCGGAGAATTCTTCTACGTTGTTCGTTTTATGAACTACCGTTTCTGCAGGTTCCGAATCAAGCGAACCGATTGCGGAGACTGTTTCATTTCCAATCAAGTGTGCAATGGGCGGGTCAAGCGGCATTTGTGCAATGGCCTGCGTGATTCCTGATGACATGGCTGTCTTCTGTATAGAAAAAAATTGTTGATTCAGTTCCCGGCTCACTTCCTGCGCAGTTTGCAGCATCATAGTTTTCGTGGCGGATGCGGTTGCCTGATTAATCCAGTAGTCTATGGAAGGCGTTTTGCCTGCTTGGAGAGAAGTAGAAAAGTCGGCGGGAATTTGAATAATCATATGGACGGCACGCTCATTTAATTCCCCGGCAGCTTGTTCGAGATCGGAATATTCTTTTATTCGGAAAGGAACGGCCTGTTTAAGCTGTTCCGCAAATTGCATATCCTTGTTAGCATCTTCATTTACCAACCCAATGGACAAGTTCCCCGCACGCTTTTCTACGTCATGATAAGCCGTCAGCCAAACGGAGAAGAATATTACTTGAAACAGAATGGCAGCAGCGATTCCTATATAGGTTCCCTTTACTTGAAAAAGTCCTTTTAAAGTCTTCATAATTAAATCCTCCTTTTGAATGTAAGTACTTACTTGCATATATAATAAAATTTTTTCTAGGGAGTTAAGCCCCTAGAAAAAATGGAGACGCTGGTTTGCAGTAAGCTCTGAATATCTAAGCTTGTCACAGTTTTCCCTAATCGTATATGGGAAATAAAATGACCGAAGTTTAATGCAATGAAGGAAAGAGCAATTTCCTCTTCATTCAAATCGATAGTTTTCCCTCTGTTCTTCATCTCGGCGAAATACGAAATCAGCTGTTCTTTAAGGGCACGGGGAACACTGCCGAGCTCTTCATCAAATTCAGGAAATGCGCCCGCTTCTTTAAACGCGATTAAGACGAGATCTTTGATCGGCAGCATGGTTTGAAAATACTTTTTTGAGAAATGAAGTAAATCTTTCTCCAATTCATACTGAACGTCGAACTGAATGACGTTTTCAAAGACTGGTCCATAAGAGAATTTGTCAATAATAGCTCTTAAAATACCCCGTTTGCTCCCGAAATGACGAAATACGGTGACTTCATTGACCTCAGCAAGCTGGGCAATCGAACGTGTGGTGGCAGCGGCATAGCCTTTTTCGCTGATTAATTGAACCGCAGCGTCCAAAATACGTTCAGATGTATTGCGCGTGGGCAAAAAATCATCTCCTATGTATGTAAGTGATTGCTTACATACTATCATAGGCGAATGAGGATGGCAAGACAGCTTTTCTCATTTCTAAAATGGTTTTGCTATTATGCGCAAAAATTCTGAACTCTCCCATTGACCTATTTACGTACATTCCAGATATTGCTAGAATGATAGGAGAGTGAGGAGGAATTATATGAAGAAACTTTTGCAAATTGCGGCCTGGACAGGACTTTTACTGCTGCTGTCATTTACCGCGGGAGCACCGGGTCAGGTGTCCGCGAAAGAGTTCAAAGACGTGCCGAAATCCCATCCGAACTATGAGGCCATTCAGTCTATGCAAAAAGCAGGCTACATCAACGGTTATCCAGATGGATCGTTCCGCCCGAATGAAAAGATTAGCCGCAAGCACGTGGCTAAACTATTGAATGAAACCTTGAAACTGAGAGAGCCTTCTGCCGCAAAAGCATTTTATTCGGATGTTCCGAAAAGCCATCCGTATTACACACCGATCATGAAGTTATCACAGGCGGGTATTGTCAGTGGATCGAATGGTAAGTTCAATCCGGACGCGCCGATTACAAGAATTCAGATGGCGAAAGTGCTGGATTTAGCGTTTGACTTTAATATGACGGCACAGCATGCATTCGAAGATGTATACAGCAGCCATTGGGGGTATACACATGCGAATGCGCTCTATTCAAGCGGTGTAGCAAAAGGGGACGAGGGGAAGTTTCTACCTAATACCGCTGTCACACGTGCACATTATGCAGAGTTCTTAAATCGTTCAATTAAGGCGGTTCAGGAACGTCCAGACACAAAGGCTGTAACGAAGGAAAAAGCATGGGATTTGTCCAACCGTCTTCCGCATCTTACGGAAATGACGTTAATCGAAGGCAAGCGCAATAAGCAGTCGTTCAATACGATCCGTCCGAAATTACTTGCCTATGCAACGAAGGAATTCACAGACGGTCTGCTGAAAGACGATTATCCAAACGTCTGTACAGAGTGTGATTCATTCTTGTTCCCGACACTTCGGTTCGAGCCGAAAATTCGATTTGATTTCAAGCAGCCTGCACCTGAAACATTGCATGTCCAGACAATAGAGCTGTGGGACGGTCTGGCGCATGGCGGATTTGTCGACTATAAATTTAAAAAAGAGTCAGGCAAGTGGAAGCTGGACGGCTATACGTATAAAATGGCCGGCTCAAAGAATTTTCAATTAACAGCCGATGAAGCCAAAAAGCTTTTGATAGAATCTTATATGAGCAACGGTGCCCGTTATGTCAATGTCAATTATGTATCTCAGAGATCCGATAAAGATACCGATTATTTCACGAAAAAGCCGTTTACTTACACTGTCTATAAGTTCGCTGTAGAGACGGACAAAGGCCGGGAAAATGTGGAGGTTCATTCATCTAATGGGAGGTATGACTGAGCGGAGATGAACTGGCGGGCTGTTTACTCACAGCCTGCCTTTTTGGGTAAACCCAAAAAGTACTTCGCGGCCAATTGCCGGAAGTACTGCAATGATTTTTAGTCTGGAACAAAACCTGGAGGCTGAAGCCCTCAGGTTTCGTTAGTCAGTTACTCACATCAAATGCGGTCCCAAAAACGCTTTTTTGCAATCGCTCCAACAAATTGTTCAGGGAAATCCGAGTTGCCCGCAGCTAGCACGATGCCGGGCGCATCTTTTTTCAAAATAAATGTTTCCAGGCCGGTCGCTACACCGATCGGCTTTAAATGCATGAACTGCATGCGGATGAAATCATGAAGATGCTGGTCGAACATCATCTGATTGGCCGATTTTCCACCCGCCACGTAAATTGCGTCGTACAAGGCCGGGTGCGATGTCAGGAAGGACTTGGCAGGCATCAGCTCCGTGCCGTCATCGCCCTTCACAGGCCCCAGTTTTTCGGAAATCACTTCGATCAGGACACCACTTTTATTGAGTATATCAAGTGTGTTCTGCAGTTCTTTTCCATTAAAGCCGTCTCCGACCAAGACACCGACTTTCGATGTCGCCGGGGAGTGCGGAGAATTCAGCTGGCTGAGCGAAGGATAGTTCTTGTCCGTTTTGACCTGCTTGTTCTTCGGCGGGTTAACCCCCACGTTTTCAGCAATCCGGGCAGCCATCTCCTCATCTACATTTGCCCACATCTCCACGTTCTGCTGACGTATTTCCTTATTGTTGACGCCACCGATATGGAAACTGAACGATTCGACCAGATCATCCTTCTCTGGTTTGCTCAAGCTGTTCCAGAAAATTCGTGCCTGCGTAAAGTAATCTTCGAATGAATCGCTCGGATGTTCCCTCGTGACATGCCCTTCGACTTTGCCTGGATAATTTTCATAGCCGCCTTCTTCCGGCGGGACTTCAGCAGGCGTATTGCCGGCCATCGAGTTATTATGGTAATGAACGGTACCCGTATCAATCGGCACTTTGTAATGACCGTCGCGGAGATTATTATTCACTTCCGAAATTGGGCGGTTGACCGGCAGCTCTTCATAGTTCGGTGTATTCTGACGATATAATTCCGTATCACGGTAAGCGAATGAACGGCCCTGCAAGACGGGATCATTCGAAAACTCAATGCCCGGTACGAGATTCGACGGGTTGAATGCAGCCTGTTCTTCTTCAGCAAAGAAATTGTCGACTAAGCGGTTCAGTGTCATTTTCCCGATGATCTTCAGCGGAACTTCTTCTTCAGGCCATAATTTCGTATCATCAAGAAGATCAAAGTCATATTTGAACTCATCTTCTTCGGCAATCAGCTGCACGCCCAGTTCGTATTCAGGGTAGGAACCCGTTTCAATCGCCGCGATAATATCCCGTCTGTGGAAATCGGGGTCTACACCGCCGATTAGATTGGCTTCATCCAGCTTCAGGGAGTGAACACCCAGTTTCGGTTTCCAGACGAATCGGACGAATGTCGACACACCTTTATCATTAACGAAACGGAACGTATTGACCGGATAGCCTTCCATCATTCTCCAGCTTCTCGGACGTCCGCGCATCGACATCAGCCACATAACCATATGGGCAGACTCCGGATTGTTGACGACATAATCCCAGAAATTATCATGGGCGACTGTCGCCTGCGGCAGATCCGTTTTTGGATTCGGCTTAGCAGCATGTGTCACTTCCATGAATTTCATTGGATCAGACATTACGAAGACAGGGAACTGCAAGGAAAGCGAGTCATAGTTTCCTTCTTCGGTATAGAATTTCACCGCAAATCCGCGGATATCGACTGCTGTGTCCTTTGAACCTTTGCTGCCGACAAAGTTAGAAAAACGTACGAAAAGAGGAGTCTTCTTACCTGGTTCTTGCAAGAAATTTGCCATCGTGTATTCTTTCATAGACTCATAGAGCTCGAAATCTCCATATACGCCAAATCCTCTTGCGTGGACAACTTTTTCAGGAATTCGTTCACGGTTGAAATGTGACTGCTTCTTATAAAAATGAAAATCCTGCATGAGAAGAGGGCCGCGTTTTCCTGCACGCAGGGACTTTTGGTCATCAGAGACTTTGTTGCCGCTTTCTTCAGTCATTTGCTTATCAGGACCGTTGTTTTCATGACGATATTGTTCCAGTTGCTGATCCTTTTGGTCTTGCTTATTATTTTTCTGATTCATCCTGTCATCATCCTTTTCTGTAAGAATTTTTGATTTCAAAACCTGTCAGATAAGTTTTCCTGCGTATGTCCATCGATACCATACTTCCCCGGAATTGCTGTCGCTAAACAATAAAAAAGCACTCCCCCGACGTGCAGCAGGGAAGTGCCGTTCATTCTTATAGATAGTTTTGGATGGCGTCGAGCAGACTGTAGCCGCCAAGGAATACAGCGATGAGAATGACTATCGCCCCAATGATGTTGAGGAGCACCGTATTGCGATGATTGCCCAGCAATTTCTTATTGTTCATGATAATGAACAGATAAATAGCGACGATCGGAAGAAGAATTCCGTTCAGTGCCTGTGCAACAAGCAATACATCAAGCGGATTGAAGCCGATAGCAGAAGTAACAATTCCGATGATAATAACAGCGGCAAAAACCATTTTGAACTTCTTGTTCTTCATGCCGCCTTCCCATTTCAACACGCTGCTGATAGCGACTGCTGCACCGAGAGGGCTGGCTGTCGCGGAAGAAAAGCCTGCTGCAAAAATCCCGATTGCAATGAATGTTTTCGCCCATGAACCGAATAATGGTTCCAGCTGATAGGAAAGATCAGCAACACTTTTCACATCCATTCCATACATCGTGGTTGCTGCTGTAATCAGCACGGCCGCTGTAATTAAACCGCCGATGCAAATGGAAATAATCGTATCCCAGCGAGCTTCTTTCAGATCACTCGCTTTTGTCCAGCGTTCTTGCACCATAGAGGAATGAATGAAGAAATTGTAAGGAACTACCGTCGTTCCAACGAGTGCGATAATCATGATAATAGAGCCGGCAGGGATAGCGGGAATCACAGAACCTGCGAATACCGCGCCAAGATCCGGTTTGACGACTATCATCGTTGTGATGAACGTCAGACTCATGATGACCACCAGCGTAATCATCAGTTTCTCGATTAGTTTATAGCTGCCTGATAAACCGAGTATCAGAATCGCAATCCCGATGAAAGGGCTTACAACATTGGCTGGAATATTTGTCAAGGTAGAGATGCCTAATGAGGTA
>NZ_WHVV01000023.1 GCF_009650995.1 Sporosarcina cascadiensis
ATCAAACTCTCCATAATAGAGAAATTCGAGTTAGCTCGAGTTTCTTGCTGGCATCATTTAAGATACTCATTTTGTTTATGTCACCGAAGTGCATAAACTATTTTCGTTAACGTTTTGCTGTTCAGTTTTCAAGGTTCATGTCAGTCGCTGTTTTGACTGTTTCATTACTATACCAAATGAATTTTATAGTGTCAACAGTTTTAAACATCTTTTTTCAATTAAAGCTAATTTATTTTCACTTTCGCTAAACCATAAAATAAAAACCGCTTCTCTCCATAGTAGAAAGAAACGGTTTTCAGCATGTATTTTCTTATTTAATAAAGATGAAATATAGAATAAATATCACGAATAATCCATACATGATTGGATGAATTTCTTTTCTTCTTCCACTAACAAGCATTGTGATCGGATAAAATACAAAACCGATTGCGATTCCTGTCGCAATACTGTATGTCAGAGGCATTGCGATAATCGTAAAGAACGCCGGGACTGCTATTTCAAAACGATTCCACTCAATATTTCCTAATGTTGAAACCATCAGAACACCTACAATGATTAAAGCAGGTGCAGTTACCGCCGGAGTGATAACCAATAAAAGAGGAGAAAAGAATAGGGCCAGTAAGAACAGGAGGGCCGTGACGATTGAAGCAAATCCTGTCCTTGCTCCTGCTGCCACCCCTGCTGTTGATTCAATATAAGAAGTGGTTGTTGACGTACCCATAACAGCCCCTGTCACTGTTGCCAGTGAATCTGCCAGCAATGCGTTGCCTGCACGCGGCAGACGGTCATCTTTCATTAAACCTGCCTGCGTAGCGACCGCAACCAATGTACCTGCCGTGTCGAAGAAATCTACAAACAAGAAGGTAATGACGATAACAAGAAACTGAGTCGTCATTAATGAAGACGGGTCGTTTATAATCGCATCGAAAGCCGCTCCGAACGTTGGTGTTACCGATGGAATTTTGTCCACTATTTTATGCGGCACTTCTATCAGGCTGACAAGCATGCCCAAAACAGTAGTCATAATCATACCGTAGAAGATGGCTCCCTTGATCTGGCGCACCATCATAATAATTGTGATGACTAATCCGAAAATCGTCAGCAGCGTCGGCCCTGCAGTCAGATCACCCAGCCCTACTAATGTATTTTCGTCAGCCACGATAATGTGCGCGTTCTGCAGACCGAGGAATGTAATGAACAAACCAATACCTGCGCCTACTGCAAATTTTAATTGGGCAGGGATGGCGTTGATGATCATTTCACGCAGTCCTGTTAATGAGAGAATAATAAAAATCAAACCAGAAAACAGCACTCCGGTTAACCCTGTCTGCCACGGTATTCCATAAGTTAAAACAACTGTAAACGCAAAGAATGCGTTCAATCCCATTCCGGGCGCCAAGCCAATTGGATATTTGGCGATTAACCCCATAAACAGCGTACCGACTGCGGCTGACAGTGCTGTCGCAACAAAGACAGCGCCTTTGTCCATTCTCATGGAATCAGGCAAATCAGGTATAACATCCAGTGACAGCATGATCGGATTTACCGCTAAAATATAAGCCATTGCCAAGAATGTCGTGAGACCGCCAATAATCTCACGGCGATAATTCGTGCCAAGCTTATCGAACTCAAAATATTTTTTCATGGTGACCTTCCTTATGCTCATTATGTAAAAAGAGGCATACGAAAATAAATTCGTATGCCTCCAATCCGGCTAAATAGAAAAACACTTCTCCTATTTAGGGATCGTAGTCGAAACGTTTACGGTGTTTCGGTAGAGACTTCCGGGCCATATCCCCGGCATTATACGATCATATTCAATTGTTCATTGATTTCGTCTTATTCCCACTCAATCGTGCCTGGCGGTTTAGCTGTAATATCATATACCACACGGTTGACCTGATCGACTTCCGATGTAATTCGCGTACTGATTTTTTCAAGTACTTCCCAAGGAATACGTGCCCAGTCAGCTGTCATTCCGTCTACCGAATGCACAGCTCGGATACCAACAGCGTAATCATAAGAGCGCTGTTCGTTGCGCACACCTACACTGCGGATATTCGGAAGTACCGCAAAGTACTGCCAGATCGCACGGTCAAGACCCGCTTTTGCGATTTCATCCCGCAAGATCCAGTCTGCATCGCGAACGATATCCAGCTTTTCTTCAGTGATTTCTCCAAGAACACGAACTCCGAGTCCAGGACCCGGGAATGGCTGACGGTGAACGATTTCTTCAGGCAGACCAAGCTCAGCACCGACTGCACGGACTTCATCCTTGAATAACGCACGGAGAGGTTCGATCAATTCAAAATCCATGTCTTCAGGCAATCCGCCCACGTTATGGTGAGATTTGATAGTCGCGGCAGTCGCTGTTCCGCTTTCAATAATATCTGCATAAATAGTACCCTGCGCTAAGAATTTGATGCCGTCAAGTTTAGCAGATTCTTCATCGAACACATAAATGAATTCATTCCCAATAATTTTACGCTTTTGCTCTGGATCTGTAATACCCTCGAGCTTGCCCAGAAAACGTTTACGTGCATCTACTTTAATGAAATGCATGCTGAATTGTTCACTGAACGTTTTCACGACGCTTTCCACTTCACCTTTGCGAAGCAGACCGTGATCTACGAAAATACATGTCAGCTGATCACCGATCGCGCGGTCAATCAACGCTGCCACTACTGAGGAATCTACGCCGCCGCTCAAAGCACAAAGTACTTTGCGGTCTCCGACAGTAGAGCGGATTTTCTCCACTTCGATTTCAATGAAGCGCTCCATTGTCCAATCGCCTTTTGCTTTACAGATATCAAATACGAAGTTGCGCAAGAAATCTTTTCCGTTCTCTGACTGATGATGTTCAGGATGGAATTGAATGCCATAGATCTGTTGTGAGTCGTTAGAAATCGCTGCGATATTGCCAGCAGAATCTTTTGCGCTGGCAGTAAACCCTTCAGGCAGCTCTGCAACTTGTGCACTGTGGCCTACCCAGACATTTTGCTTCTCTGTCTGGCCTGCAAATAAGCTGGATTGTGCATCAACAGTGACCGGTTCTTCTTTAAAACTGTAGTCCGCTGTTTTTTCCAGTGAACCGCCGAAATGGTTAACGATAAGCTGTGTGCCGTAGCTGATCCCCAACACCGGAATGCCCAATGTGAAGATTGCCGGATCTACATCATACGCTGTGTCATCCCCAACAGAGGCAGTACCGCCGGAAAGAACGATGCCCGCCGGATTCATCTTCTTTAATTCTTCTACAGTAGTAGTATGTGCGTGAAGCTCACTGTACACCCCGAAATCACGGATCGTCCGAGTGAAGAGCTGATTATACTGACTGCCGTAATCGAGTACCACAATTTTTTCTTGTTCGACTAGCAAAGGAGCGTTTGACAACTGTTCCACCTCTTCCATTGTAATAATGCCGATTAATGCCTCAATCACAAAAGACGCGTAAGAAAGTAACTTTCCACGCGTCTTTTCCGCCAACGAATACAAATCTTTATACGTCAGCAGTCAACGTTCGTTTTAGCAAGATATATCGAGGTAATATCAAGCATTGATTCGCTGTATATTTTACGCATACTTCGACAAAAAATCAACAAGTTGCATTAATAATTAAATCTTCCCAAACTTCATTTAATTTATTCCAATCATGCGTTTCTCGGTCCTGTCCATATATCCCTTTTTCATATGCAGCTGTCAGCATATGCATCCGCTTGCCGCCGAATCTCGTGTCAACCGCAGCAGCATAAGTTGAAAGCGTCATACCGGGCTCTTTAGAAAAACCAATCCGTTTCAGCTGCTGAAGCAGTTCTTTATACTGCTGTTCAAATTTCTCCCAGCCGTCTGGACACTTACTAAGCTGTTTGACCCGCCATTTCGGCAGCCAGCTTGTTCGTTTAGTATAGCCAAGCACGGTCCCTCCAGCCAGTAACAGCGCTAAACTCACATAGAGCCACCACTGCGAGAAGAACCATTTCACAGCATCGATCACCTTGCTGGATAGAGGCGAAGAAGAAGCGCTTTTTTTCTTCTGTTCTTCCTTTTCAACTTTCGGTTTCTCCGGCTGTTTGATCATCTGCTCATCTTTTTCATCTTTTGAGGTATCAAACTTAATATCTGTCGGATGGCTGAAGCCGATTGTCGGTTCAAACGGCATCCAGCCTACTTCTGGAATATAGGCTTCGACCCAAGAATGTGCTTCATCGTTCGTTACACGGTAGACACTTTTTCCAGATGATTTAAATGCAGGATCTCCTGGTGCAAACCCTTTTACCCAGCGAGTCGGGATGCCTGCCGAACGAAGCATAACGGCCATAGAAGTAGAAAAGTTATCGCAATATCCTTTTTTCGTATCAAATAAAAACTGATCAACATAATCCTCATCAGGTCCCGGCACCGCCACATTCTGCGTTTCATAGACGAAACCGTTTCTCTTAAAATACTGTTCCATAGCTTTAACTTTGCCGTAGACGCTTGTCTCTTCTTCTGTAATCGACAAGGCCAACTCTTTCACACGGTTCGGTAACTCAGGAGGCAGCAGTAAATAGCTGTCCAAATTTACTGGAAGCGTTTCGTAAGCAAGCATTTCCGCTTTTTCCAATTCAGACATCTTATATTTCGGTGTCTCATACCCCACTTCATACTGTCTCAATTCCTCTTGCGCGCCCATCAGCAAATACATACGGTTTGCTTCTGTTTCACGCATAATAGAAAGTGATTCAGGATGTAAGATTGCGCGCGCGCCATATGGAGTGACTAAAAAAGGCAGCTGCTGCTCAAAATGCAGATTTGCATAGGACAGTTCTGTATCTTCATTCCCCAAAAAATCTTCATTGGTTTGCAAGATCTCGGAATCTGCCTCATTGGTTTGAATCCAGCCTTTTGTTGTGTAAGTATCCTTTGTTTCAATCCGCCAATACTGCCGCTGTTGAACGTCCGCTTCAAACACGAGTTGATGATCCTGAATGAAAGCACCGCCCAGCTGTGAATCATCGGGATCATAGCCGGCCTTGGACACATTGCCTTCCTGACCGCTCTCCCCGCCCATCGATAATAAAAAGGGTACAGGATCCGGCCATGCAGGAGGATAAACCGGCAGCTGTCTCGAAACTAATCCGACGGTCGCTATCAACAACAGCATAGGCAGCGAAAGAAGGAGCAGACGTTTCGGGCGCAGAGATGCACGCCCTGCCGGAGCCAGCTTAATCAGAGTCAGATATCCGACAATGAGCAGGCCGACCATCATAATACGGACAATGGAAGCAGACGCATCATACGGACTGAATGTATCGAGAAGTGCAATAAACACAACGGTTACCGCAAAAAACATCATCATACTATTGCGAACTTCTATCCAATGGCGAATCAAATAGGAGACCATCCATATTAGCGTATATAGCAGAAGCGTGCGAAACAGATTGGACAGTTCGCCTACATCCCCTTGGAATAAATGTGAGAAGTTCTGCTTGATATCAGTTAAAATCAGGCCTATTATTTCACTCGAGAACATAAATTGGCCGAAGTATATGTAATGAATAGTCCACACAACATACAGTAACTGGATAATCGCGCTCAACCACCATGTGACGTCAAATAAGGCCAGCACGAAGAACAGAATCAAATAAATCAGAAAAAGTGATGGATAGCCAAAATCCGTCAACTCCATAATCGGTATAAACCATTCCCAGAGCAATATGACGCTGAGTACATATAAAAACAGCAAGACCTTCCAGTTCAGACGACTTTTCTTCATGAAGTCACCGCCTCTTGTAACGCTGAGGAATTAGTAGCTTTGCTGACGATCTGAACTCTTACTCCAAGCTGTTTCACCTGCTGAATCACCGTCTGTACTTCTTCTGAAACTTCCGCAGCTGTCACGAAACAAACAATAGAAGAGGGCTTTGGATACAATTGAAGAATAGTCTGAATGAATTCTAGCCGCAGGTCTCCCGTAATTACCAGCAAGCTACTCCCCTGATCAACCTTCAATTTAGGAAGCACCGGCTGATTTGTTTCATCCGGCTGCATTTTAGCCAAATAAATTAATGCCTGCTGCGTGCTTTCTGCCGAATGAATCATGGGAAACTGCGCCGGATTCTCGCCTGCAATCAGCAGAGTGAGCATCGCATGTTGATCTTTTGCTGAAACCAAGAGCGAGGCAGCAAACTCGAGTCCTTCTTCAAAATCAGGGGACGAACTTGCATCCAGAAGCATCGTGTACTGCTCAGACTTCTGTTCGTCAAATTCTTTCGTCATTAATTTATTCGTGCGCGCAAATGACTTCCAATGAATCCAGGACATCCGGTCACCCGGCGCATAATCTCTGACACCGGAAGGCATCGCAGCATCTTTTGTCAGTGAATAAGCAGATGCTTTTTCTCCTTCGCTCGCACTCGAAGAAGCAGACCGATAATATAGCTCTGTTAATTTCGGATACACTAAAAACGAATCTCTGACCACATACACCCGGCGTTTTTTGATCCAATTAAAAAAATCAACTATCTCTATTTCCATAGCTTTCAGAACATATTCTCCCCGCTGAATATTTGTTAATGTATAGGAAAATTCATGCTGCCTTTTAAATCCCCACAATACAATGTCTTGTGATATGCGTTCCTGTCCTGCATGTTCTCTCCGATCCGTAATTACAGTATATAGTAAAGGGAACGGCAATCTTCGAGTAATACGCAGACGGATAGTTGCGCTGCCTTCCCGTGTCAGCCTTCCTGTTATCATCTTTCGTTCCACTTTCAGATCACTCAGCGGATAAAAATACAGGAGAATCGAATACAGCACGAAAGGGAGCAGCATATAGAAAATAAACCAACTGACGAAACTGCCTTGAAACTTTGCAAATACATAGGCAGCTGCACCGATCCCGATGACTCCTGCAATACGACCGATGGATTTCATTCGTTTCATACTGTGAATGGCCGCTGGACCGGTACTTCCAGACGCATAAGCACCTGTTGAATGAGTTCGGCCGGGTCCACTCCTTCATAAATAGCTTCCGGCCGCAAAATCACCCGATGAGAAAATGCAAAAGGAGCCAAATACTGCACATCATCAGGCAAGACATATGAACGGCCTTTTACAAACGCATACGCTTGGCATGCCTTCATTAATGACAATGAACCGCGCGGGCTCACACCCAGCGAAATGGAATCATGACGGCGGGTGGCTTCTGCGCAATCTACAATATAGGAAACGATTGTATCGTCCACAGTCACTTTTTGAACTTCTTCCTGTAACTCCAGTAATTCTTCAAGCGACAGAATGGCACCAATTTGATCAATCGGTGTTTGCTGTTCTGCCCGTTTTAGGATTTCCATTTCCTGCTGCTTCGTTGGATAGCCCATTTTGAGTTTAAATATAAAACGGTCCATCTGCGCTTCCGGCAATGGATAAGTCCCTTCATATTCAATCGGATTCTGTGTAGCCATTACGAAAAATGGTTTTGGCAGCTGGATTGTCCGGCCATCCACTGTAACTGAGGATTCTTCCATTCCTTCTAGTAAAGCAGATTGTGTTTTCGGTGAAGTCCGGTTAATTTCATCCGCCAAAACAATATTACCAATTAATGGGCCTGGCCGAAATTCAAATTCCATTGTCTGCGGATTATAGATCGACACACCCGACACATCTGAAGGCAATAAATCGGGTGTGAACTGAATTCGCTTAAATTGTGCACCAATCGACGTTGCAAGCGCTCTCACCAGCATCGTCTTGCCTACACCCGGCACGTCTTCGAGCAGAACATGGCCGCCTGCCAGCAGTGCTGTCATACTTAATTCGGCGATTTCCCGCTTGCCGACAATCACTTTTTCAATATTCGTCAGTACTTGTTCAATCCACCGTAAATGCATGTTGCTTCCCCCTCAATTCCCTAACTTGCTGCGTTCGAGTATCTGAGACTATCATACCTGAAACCTGTAAGTCTCACAAACAGAAAAACCGCCCCCTTCTGTTTACTAGAAGGAGGGCAGTTTTCATTTCCAGAAATCATCAAATACGGTAATCGGCAAATGTCGTTTATGGGCTGAACGCAAATAATGTTCTTCTATTTGCTGCCTAGCCTCGTCGGACACTTTTTTGCCTTCCAAATAATCATCAATTTCCTCGTATGTGACACCTAATGCAATTTCATCGGGGATTGCCGGTTTGTTGCCTTCCAGATCCGCCGTCGGAATTTTATTGTATAAGTGTGGAGGACAATCCAGCGCTTTGAGCATCTGTTTCCCCTGCCGTTTATTTAAACGATAAATCGGCATGAGGTCTGCTGCGCCGTCTCCGAACTTTGTGTAGAATCCGGTAATTGCTTCAGCTGCATGGTCCGAACCAAGTACGACAGAGTGATGCACCGCCGCTACTGAATACTGAACTTTCATCCGCTCACGGGCTTTTTCATTCCCTTTGTCAAAGTCGGTAATGTGTAATCCCGCATTTATAAGAGCCTGTTCACTGGCATCTACCGCTCCTTTAATATCAACCGAATACACAATAGACGGCCGGATGAAATTCAACGCATCCTGACAGTCATCTTCATCAAACTGAATTCCGTACGGCAGCCGCACAGCATAGAATCGATACTTTTCTTTTCCAGCCTCTTCGTTCAGTTCGTCAACCGCCATTTGCGCCAGTTTGCCGACTAGAGTGGAATCCTGGCCGCCTGATATTCCTAATGTGAGGCCTTGTAAAAAGGTGTTCTTTTTCAAATATTCCTTCATAAAGTCGATGGAAGTCCGGATCTCTTGCTGCGGATCGATTTCCGGCTTCGCACCTAATGCGTGGATAATTTCTTGCTGCAATGTCAACGCTCCCACTTCCTTTTTCAATTATTTACTATAGTTATCGACCATCTCATGTACTTCTTCTATATTGCGCCGTTTATTGTCCCAGCACTTCTGGCTGAGATCGACAGGATACTCCTCAGGATTCAATGACCGCTTATACTCTTCCCATAACAGTGTGAGATTTTGCTGAACAAACGAGCGGATATCATAGACAGCGGGATTCTCATAAATCACTTCGCCTTTACTGATGACTTGTTCGTGCAAGTTAACCGCTTCGAAGTTGGTAACAAATTTTGAAATGAATGTGTGCACGGGATGGAACATTTTAATGCGTTTTTCCTGAGCCGGATCTTCATCATGCATGGTAATATAATCGCCTTCTGCTTTGCCGTTCTCCAGATCGATAATCCGGTACAGTTTTTTGCGGCCCGGTGTAGTCACTTTTTCTACATTCGCAGAGATTTTAATGGTGTCTTCCATTTCCCCGTCGCTGTTTTCAATGGAAACGATTTTATAGACCGCACCAAGTGCAGGCTGATCATAGCCAGTAATCAGCTTCGTACCAATTCCCCATATGTCCACTTGCGCTCCCTGAGCTTTAAGGTTAAGAATCGTATATTCATCCAAATCGTTCGAAACGACGATTTTCGCATCTGTAAAGCCCGCTTCATCCAGCATCCGCCGCGTCTCTTTTGATAAGAACGCAATATCTCCGCTGTCGAGGCGGACACCGATGAAATTAATGCTGTCACCGAGTTCCTTGGCCACTTTTATTGCTGTCGGCACACCGATTTTCAGTGTGTTATACGTATCCACTAAAAACACACAGTCTTTATGACGCTTCGCATATACTTTAAATGCCGTATATTCATCTTTATATGCCTGGACAAATGAATGTGCATGAGTGCCCGAAACCGTAAGGCCAAAACGTTTTCCAGCACGCACATTACTCGTTGACTCTACTCCCCCGATGACAGCTGCTCTGGCTCCCCAGATCGCCGCATCCATCTCATGCGCCCGGCGGCTGCCGAATTCCATCACAATATCGTCTTTCACGACTTGTTTGATGCGGCTTGCTTTTGTTGCAATCAGCGTCTGGTAATTGACAATATTAAGCAATGCCGTTTCGATGAGCTGAGCTTCAATTAAGGTTGTCTCAATACGGAGGATGGGCTCATTGGCAAAAACCAGCTCTCCTTCTTTCATGGAATAGACATCTCCAGTAAATCGGATACCTTTCAAATGCTCCAGAAAATCCTCTTTAAAGCCAAGTTCTTCCCGCAGATAAGCCAAATCGCTTTCCGTGAAAGAAAATTCCTGCAAGTATTTTAATATGTGCTCAAGCCCGGCAAAAATAGCATAGCCGTTACCAAACGGGATCTTTCGGAAGTACAATTCAAAAACTGCTTTTCGTTCATGTATGCCGTCTGCCCAATAGGACTCTGCCATGTTAATTTGATAAAGGTCCGTGTGCAGCGCCAGGCTGTCGTCTTGATATGATGAAGTCATAGTTGTCTCCTTCTTCCGATACAATGATGGTCCCATTATACACTATTTCCCCTTTTTCTTTGCAATGTAACCATCTTCGACAGAATTCGACTATGAAACTTTTCCCTTGCCGTATACGTAATAAAAACAAGGAGTGATAGATATGCAAACGATACTGTTGGCAGTAGTAATAGCAGGATTAGGTTTTATGGTCCTGGGTAAGCTCGAGGCAATCGAAAGAAGGCTGGCGAGACAGCAGTCCATTTTAGATCAATTAACACAAGACTTGCCTGAAACACCTCCTGATGATGAAGTCGTTGCACTCATAGCAGAAGGAGAAAGTATAAAAGCAATAAAATTGGCGAGGGAAATTTACGGTTTTTCTTTAATAGAAGCTAAGCAGTATGTGGACCGTTTGAAAAACGATAGGTAAATTAAAGAAGAACACCTTCCGCATTTGGAAAGGTGTTCTTTATATACTGAAGGAATCAGCAATCCTCAATCACAATATAAGCCGCTTTTACAGGGCCGTGTACGCCGATGACTAAATTCATTTCGATGTCCGCCGAGTTACTTGGCCCTGTGATGAAGTTGATGCAGGAAGGGACCTGTTCTCCTTTGTCGATGTTACGGCGAATTAAATCTGCCGCCTGTGTAATCCTTGGTACAAGCGTACTTTTCGGAATGATCGCAATGTAATTCGTCGGCAGTAAACTGACAGAACGCCCTTTATCGGAACTGCTCAAAAGTACTACAGTGCCCGATTCGGCGAGGGTCATGTCACTGAAGGTGATGCCGATATTCGCTTGCTCGGCAAGCTCCACATTCCGCCCCCCAAGTTCAGCCTGCCATGTATGAACTTCTATATTTTCTGCTGGCCAGTCACTTTCAATTAATTGCATAAGCCCATATTCTTCAAAACGTTTATCTTTCCAAAGCGACAGCGGGCCTCCGCCATATAATTTGACCGCATTGTCTAAGGTTTCCGAAAGGTCCGCCAGTTTAGTCTCAATTAATTCCGTATGAATATGCTCACACTGTTTCCGCAGGACATCAAGCAGCTCATCTGCAGATGCACCTGCTAATACTGCTCGTTGCGGCTGATGCTTCCATATAGGTTTCTTCACCTGTGTTTTCTGTTCTCTGCCCAGTTGAGACGCAATACCGCTGAGAAATGCTTCACGATTCTGAATGGTGCCTGTCATGATTAATTGCCCCCTTTCTGATCGTAGAACCAGTCTCGGAAACGGGTGTTGCCGACCGCCGGAAATTCCCGAAGATCTGTCCACTCTTTCAGCGGTCCCGGTCCTTTTGAAATCCGTTCATTCTTCGTAAATGGTTTCATTGCGGTTGATGCCGCCTTAGAACCCATCGAATACAACGGATTGGAAGAAGCGCCGATGCCGAAGGCTTTCATTGCGAGCTTTTCTGAAATAGGAGCCCGCCCTTCTTCTTCGACGATGATTTGTCTGTGTGTATGCAGCAGCTCGTGCAAAGGTATTTTTACTGGACAGGCATCTGTACAGGCCCCGCAGAGCGTAGAGGCAAAAGGCAGTTCTTTAAAATCATCATACCCTCCGAGCAGCGGTGACAGCACTGCCCCGATTGGTCCTGAATATATCGAACCATAGGAATGCCCGCCGATATGCCGGTATACCGGGCAAACATTGACGCATGCTGCGCAGCGGATGCATTGCAGGATGGATTGAAATTCTGTTCCTAAAATTTCAGAACGTCCATTATCCACAATGACTAAATGAAATTCTTCAGGACCATCCGCGTCGCCTTCACCTTTCGGCCCGGTCAATGCTGTAACATAGCTTGTCAGCTTTTGACCGACCGCACTGCGCGTCAGCAGACTGACAAGCACTTCGAACTCTTCGAAAGACGGTACAATGCGTTCCATGCCCATGACAGTAATCTGTGTTTTCGGCAATGCAGACACCAAACGCGCATTCCCTTCATTTGTCACCAGACTGATCGATCCCGTTTCCGCAATTGCAAAGTTACAGCCCGTGATTCCGATATCTGCCGCTAAAAACTCTTGCCGCAGCTTTTCCCGTGCATGAAGAGCCAGTTCTTCCGGCTTGGACGTATTTTTATAGTCCAGTTTATCTTCAAACACCTCACGTATCTGCTCTCTGTTTTTATGGAGAGCAGGTGCTACGATATGTGACGGCGGATCATGGTCATCTATCTGAAGAATGTACTCTCCCAGATCCGTCTCGATTACTTCGCACCCGGCTTCCTCCAGAACCGTATTCAAATTAATCTCTTCTGTCACCATGGATTTGGATTTAACGACTTTCTTGCCTTCTTTTTTCTCCACTACTTCACGGACATAGTTACTGGCTTCTTCCGCCGTTTTAGCAAAAAATACATGGCCGCCCCGCTGTGACACGTTTTCACTCAGCTGGTGCAGATAAAAATCGAGATTTTCTAATACGTGCTGCCGGATTTCTTCTCCGTGTGAACGCCATTCTTCCCAGTTCCCGAGCTCTTCTGCCGCATCCAGACGACGTCCGTGCAATCGCTCCTGGGCACCCGCCACAGCTTGCCGCATGAAATCATCTGATATATTGTCCTTCGTGCGATCCGTAAAGTTTTTCGTGCTGAACTTCATTGACATAAAGCTTCACCTCTTTTCACTATTATTCGCGGCTATTCAACACTTCCGCTATGTGCATGACACGAATTTTCTTACCTGTCCGCTCTGCACGGCCTCCGATATTCATCAGACAGCCGCAGTCTGCTCCGATTAAATAATCCGCTTCTGTCACCATGGCACTGTCTACTTTCTCGTCGACCATCTGCTCCGAAATATCCCCCATCTTGACCGAGAAGGTGCCGCCAAACCCGCAGCAATTGTGTGCGTTCGGCAAAGGAATCATTTCCAGTCCTTCTACTTGAGCGAGCAGTTTCTTCGGCGGCTCTTTTACGCCCAGCAATCTCGTCATATGACAGGATGGATGATAGGTACCTTTTCCCGTTAACTTCGCTCCAACATTTTCAACTTTCAGCACATCAACCAGAAATTCAGTGAATTCATAGGTTTTATCCGCAAGTTCCTGTGCTTTATCTTTCCATTTCGGCTCGTCTGCAAAAATTTCAGGATACATTTTGAACATCGTAGCGCAAGATCCGGAAGGCGTCACTACATACTCTGCACTTTCAAATGTTTTGATCATGTTTTTCATGGCTGATTTAGAGTTTTCTACATATCCGCTGTTATACGCCGGCTGCCCGCAGCATATCTGCCCTTTTGGAAACGATAATTCACAGCCTTGACGCTCCAATACTTCCGTCATGTCTTTTCCAGCTTCTGCATAGAACATGTCTACCAGGCATGTAATAAACAAACTGACTTTCATTTTCATTCACCTCTTCTTAGTAAATTACAATAGTCAACAGGTCATCAGATGACTTAACTTATTTCATAGCATACTATAAATCTTTTGAATTTAATAGCTGTTTACTATGTTTTCTGATAAAAAATTCACCCGATCGAATAACGGGTGAATAAAATCATTTCTGTAATGAACGCATATAAGTTGATAAAACCGATTCTACGTTTTGCAGATGAGCCTGCATATGCCTAGTTGCTGTGTCGGACAATCCATCCTTAATAGCCAGGAATATCGCTTCATGCTCTTCATGTAAACGATCAACTGTTGCCGTCTCCGTAAAGAGACAGATCCGCCGGGTCTCCCGCATCGATTCACCCATCAGACCGGACACATGGTTCATCAGACTGACCAAAATAGGATTGGCACTGGCATGGGCAATTGCGAAATGAAAGTCCAAATCTGCTTTCTCGCCAAGCAGAATGTCTCCTGCATGCTGTTTCATTTCATTCAAAGCCGCTTCCATCTTTAACAGATCTTCTTCTGTACGTTTTTCAGCAGCGGCATATGCAGCGCCGGCCTCGAGTATTTTCCGCACACCCAGCAGATGAAAGACGTCTTCTTCAGTCATCAGCATCGCGCTGTGAAGAGGGAAAGTCAGGTCATCAGATGAAAACTCAAGAACATATGTCCCTTCACCTTGACGCATTTCAATCAGACCCATTGCACGCAGGGAAGTGAGCGCTTCTCTTACTGCCGATCTCCCGACATGAAAATTCTCAGCCAGCTGCTGAACTGAATCTAATTTATCACCTGGCTTTAATTCACCGGAGCGAATTAAATTCACTATCGTTTCTGCTACTTCTTCATATATCTTTTTAGGCTTGATTTGTTTATATTCCACAGTCCACACTCCTGTCTCTGTCCTATATTATAATCCATAATGTTTGAATATAGGTTAGAACGTTAGAACAAATTAGTTTTCAGAAAACGCAAATAACTACTTGTCTTTTATTATAACACTCTATATAATCATGAAAAGAGTTAACGGTCATTGGGTCATCAGATGACCCAATGACCTTATGTAAATTGTAAGCGCTTTACAAGTATTGACACAAATCAAAAGGAGGTTTTTTATTGTGAGCTTACTCGTTCTGTCACTCATTGCTCTGCTGCCTATTGTTACAATTCTAGTATTCTTGGTCTTTTTAAACTGGCCGGCAAGCCGCGCTATGCCAATCGCTCTTGTTGTTACTGCACTCATTGCCATCTTCGTCTGGGGAACAAAAGGAAATATTGTTGCGGGTGCCGCATTTAATGGGCTGATCACTGCATTGGAAGTAATATTCATCGTGTTTGGAGCGGTGCTGCTGCTCAACACTATAAAAGAAAGCGGCGCGATCCATACGATTCGCAACGGCTTCATATCAATTTCTCCTGACCGCCGGATCCAAGCTATCATCATCGCGTTCTTATTCGGTTCTTTTATAGAAGGTGCCTCTGGATTCGGAACACCGGCCGCGGTCGCTGCACCTCTCTTGGTTGCCGTCGGTTTTCCTGCACTGGCCGCCGTTATGGTGTCGCTCGTTATTCAGAGTACCGCTGTTTCATTCGGGGCTATTGGAACTCCCATCCAAATCGGTGTATTCACGGGGCTGGGGGATCAGCCTGCAGTAATGGCTGCACTGGACAAAGTCGGAATGACTTTTCCGGAGTATCTGCTGCAAATCACCGCCAACACCGTATTGATTCATGGCGTGGTCGGCTCGTTGATTCCGTTGTTCCTGGCAGCTTTGTTAACTCGGTTCTTCAGTCCTGCCAAGTCGTACCGTGAAGGATTTAAAGTATGGAAATTTGCTCTTTTTGCGGGATTGGCCTTCACCATACCTTACTTCTTGATTGGAATTACTCTTGGGCCTGAATTCCCTTCTTTACTCGGTGCATTGATTTCATTACTCATTGTTGTGCCCGCAGCTCGCAAAGGGCTGTTTATGCCGAAAGCAGAGGACACGTTTGATTTCCCGCCTCGTGCACAGTGGGAAGAAAATTGGTTTGGCAAGCTGAATCACGAAGCAGCCAAACCATTTGAAGAGAGCAGGAAAATCTCCATGCTGAACGCTTGGATGCCGTATGTCGTGCTGGCCGGTTTACTTGTCCTGTCTAGAACGATGGAACCCTTAACAAATTTATTGAAACACCCTGCGCTCACTTTGAAATTTGAAGACACATTTGGTTCAGGTATTACGACTGTATCGACTCCTTTGTTCCTTCCGGGCTTCTTTTTCATCATCGCTTCATTATTCGGCTACTTCTTGCACCGGATGAAGCCTAAAGAATATGCAATGGCCTGGAAAAATTCATTTGTAACTGCTGTTACTGCCGGTGTTGCCTTAATTTTTGCCGTGCCGATGATCAAGGTTTTCTTGAATACATCTCTTGCTGCCGGCAAAGTCGCAGTGGATAATGCGGCACTCGCCGGGCAAAATATGCCGCTTGTGCTGGCGGAAAGTGTCTCTGTCATCACTGGAGAATTCTGGCCGCTCGTTGCTCCGATTGTCGGAGCACTCGGCGCATTCATCGCAGGCAGCAATACATTCAGTAATATGATGTTTTCTCTGTTCCAGTTTGGTACAGCCGGCAATATAGGGCTCGATACAGCACAGGCGGGTATTGTTGTAGCTATGCAGGCTGTCGGCGGCGCAGCCGGAAATATGATCTGTGTGCATAACGTGGTTGCCGCTTCTGCAACGGTAGGACTGATCGGCAAAGAAGGATTGCTGATCCGACGTGTGCTATTCCCGCTCAGTTACTATTTATTGACCGCTGGTTTTTTTGGAATGGCATATATCCATGGCTTCCTGAATATCTGGCTGATCATTGCGATCGCCATCGCGGCGGCGTACATTTTCAAAATGGCGACAGATAAACAAACATTATCCGGAGAAACATTACGTCAGCCATCATAATAGCAATTAATAATAAAAGAGCCCATAACGGCTCTTTTTGTTTTGCATTTATCGTTCTTAATAATGAATACTCTCCACCTTCATGCATATACGGCACTCTCTATGCGATAAAGTTTCCTTATATTCATGAGTACATTCCGTTTGCAGTCGGTGCAGTTGTTCTTCTAAATGACGCAGACCGTGGCGTTGTACAGCTATATGACGGACTAACTGTTTTACTGCAGACAATTGTTCCACTCCTCATCAAAGATAAATTTCTGCACCGGCTTTTTTAAATTCCTCCGCTTTCTCCTGCATTCCCTGTTCAATCGCCAGCTTCTCTTCCAAACTGTTTTCATCTGCATATTTACGTATGTCATGTGAAATACGCATGCTGCAGAATTTCGGTCCGCACATCGAACAGAAGTGAGCGACTTTCGCACCTTCAGCCGGCAGCGTTTCATCATGATATTCCATTGCACGTTCAGGATCCAAACTCAAATTAAATTGATCTCTCCAACGGAACTCAAAGCGCGCTTTTGACAGTGCATTATCGCGTTTTTGCGCATTCGGATGACCTTTTGCCAAGTCTGCAGCGTGTGCGGCAATCTTATACGTGATGACACCCTCCCGAACATCGTCTTTATTCGGCAGTCCGAGATGTTCTTTCGGCGTCACATAACACAGCATCGCCGTTCCGAACCAACCGATCATCGCCGCGCCGATTGCGGACGTGATATGATCATAAGCCGGCGCGATGTCTGTTGTCAGTGGACCTAATGTATAGAAAGGGGCTTCCTGACAGATTTCCATTTGCTTATCGACATTCTCCTTAATCAAATGCATCGGTACATGACCCGGTCCTTCAACCATTACCTGCACATCATGCTCCCAGGCAATCTTCGTCAATTTACCCAGCGTTTCAAGCTCCGCGAATTGTGCCTCGTCATTGGCGTCCGCAATCGATCCGGGACGCAAGCCGTCTCCAAGTGAAAAAGCAACATCATATTGTTTCATAATTTCACAGATTTCCTCAAAATGTGTGTAAAGAAAACTTTCTTCATGATGCAGCATGCACCATTGCGCCATGATTGAACCGCCGCGCGAGACGATACCTGTCACGCGATTCACTGTCATTGGTATATAACGAAGCAGCACTCCTGCGTGAATTGTGAAATAGCTGACACCCTGCTCTGCCTGTTCAATCAATGTATCGCGGAATACTTCCCATGATAGATCTTCGACTTTGCCATTCACCTTTTCGAGTGCCTGATATAAAGGAACCGTTCCAACCGGCACAGGTGAATTGCGGATGATCCACTCGCGAGTTGTATGGATATTCTTTCCCGTCGATAAATCCATGATATTGTCTGCACCCCAGCGAGTTGCCCACGTCATCTTCTCCACTTCCTCTGCTATCGAGGAGGATACCGCTGAATTTCCGATATTTGCATTGATCTTTACGTGGAAGCGGCTGCCAATAATCATCGGTTCCGCTTCAGGATGATTAATGTTGGACGGAATGATCGCCCGGCCCCTTGCCACCTCATCGCGCACAAGCTCCGGCTCTACGCCTTCACGAATCGCTATAAACTCCATCTCCGGGGTGATCATTCCTTTTCTTGCGTAATGCATCTGCGTAACATTCTGACCTTTTTTCGTTCTCAAGGGCTTACGCTTCAGCAATGGAAACTGTGCATCATTCTTCATTTGTTCCAATGAACGAAACCCGTTATCCTGAGGCTGCACTTGCCGCCCTTCGTATTCTTCCGTATCTCCGCGTTCCTCAATCCAATTTTTCTTAATGGCTGGAAGTCCCTTTTGAATATCGGCCTTATAGCCTGCTTCTGTGTACTTTCCGCTCGTATCATAGACGCGAAACGGTTCATTTGGAAACTCCCCTTGATCCGTCACGGTAGGCGATAATTGAATTTCCCGCATCGGTACGCGCAAGTCCTCCCGGCTGCCTTGGATATAAACTTTGCTGCTGGCCGGAAAACAGCTGTGAATGTGAATCTCTTCTGTCGTTTGTTTCATTTTGTCATCGTCTCCTTTTTGAGGGCAGACCATGACTCCATCCGAGTAAAGGGAATCAGCGACAAAAAAGACCAGATCCGTAAAAGGACCTGGTCTTCAAAAACGCATAAATAAACACGCTGATTGAAAAATGAAAACTTCCCTACGCTGGTACGAGCCAGATCAGGTCCAAAGAGTTCGGAATGCATACAGTCATTCCATCTCAGTCCAGTCACGCCGGACACCCCTAGTTATGATTATTGAATTGTCGAACAACTACAGTGTAGCACAGTCTTTTTCTTTGTCAATAAGAGGAGCCGAGCGTATTTTGCTCTAAACGAATCAAATGTTCTTTCCATTGCGGGCCGTCCCGATAACCGGACAGGCTTCCGTCTTTTGCGATGACCCGATGGCAGGGAGTCATCAGCAAAAGCGGGTTTTTTCCAATTGCGGATGCGACTGCACGGACAGCGGCAGGACGTCCGATCTGTTCTGCTATCTCTGAGTAGGTAACCGTTTTCGCATAGGGAATCGCACGCAGCGCTTTCCATACAGTCAGTTGAAATGGCGTGCCGATACAGTCAATCGGCGAATCAAATTGTTGTGCTTCGCCAGATAAATACTTCTTTATTTCAACAGCACTTGCAGCTAATCTGTCAGTATCTTCTCTCATTTCCACCACGCCTGTCTGTTTAAACAGCCATTCCTTCATTCGCTCTTCGCTGTCCTCTGCAAGTCCGATATAACAGACTCCCTTTTCATTTGCAGCCAGTGTCACACAGCCGTCTTCTACTTCAAAACGCGTCCAATAAACCATCCCGCTCACTGCCTTCCGTTCAACCAAATAATTTCAATCCCACAGCACCTATGATAATCAATGATAAAAAGAATAATCTTTTCACACTTGCGGATTCCTTGAATATCAAAATTCCGGCAAGCACAGCACCGGCTGCACCAAGCCCGGTCCACACCGCGTAGGCCGTACTCATCTGTATTTCACGCATCGCCAGCGAGAGAAATATAAAACCAAAACCAAAAACACCGACGATCAGCAGCAGCCGTTTCACTGTGCGTTTCTGTAAATAATAATTAATGCACATAACGCCAAAAATCTCACCGAGACTGGCGATTGCCAAGTAAAACCAAGCCATCGTCAGCTGCCTCCTTCCGCTTCATCCGTCGTCAATTTAATACCGACAACGCCGATCACAATGAGCCCGATGAATGACAGCGTAATCCAAGTGAAGCCTGCATGAAAGACGAGGATATCGACTAATAAAATAGCCGCAGCACCCGATCCTGTAAATACAGCATACACTGTCCCTGAAGGCAGTTTTTCACATGCCTTGATGATAAAATAAAAACTAAAAATAATCGCTGCACCGGTTCCTGTCCATTGCAGTGCAGTCTCGGAGTAGCGTAAGCCAACGACCCAGAAGATCTCTACTACCGCAGCCAGCGCTACATAGCTCCAAGCCAAAATAAACTTCCCCTTTCATTTGCTGTATATTATCTATCAGTATAGCAAAAGTTTGAGGTGAACGAGAAAACACTGCCGCTCTTACAAGTATGCTTGCATCTGCTGTTACCGCATGATAGAATGAATCTGTCAATAGTTTTGCTTATATTGTGAATATTCTTATCGAGAGAGACGGAGGGATAGGCCCAAAGAAGTCTCAGCAACCAGCCTTATGGCATGGTGCTAATTCCAAGGGTGATACCGCCTTGAAGATGAGAATACGAAAAACAAACTAGTAAGTTCGAGGGCCTATTCGAAATGAAGAGGGCTTTTTTTTATTTTTCTAAGGGGGATGAATATTCATGACAAACAACGGATTAGAGACAAGATTAGTCCAGCTGGGGAATAATAGTGACGAAAAAACCGGCGCGATTAATACGCCGATTTACTTATCGACAGCTTATCGCCATGAAGGCCTTGGATTGTCGACAGGATATGATTACTCACGGACCAAGAATCCCACACGGTCAATTTTGGAAGACGGAATCGCTAATCTGGAATCGGGCGACCAGGGATTCGCCTGCAGTTCGGGGATGGCGGCAATCCAGCTGATTCTTTCTTTATTCAAATCAGGAGATGAAATCCTGGCACCTGAAGATTTATATGGCGGTACGTACCGTTTATTCGAGCAGTACGAAAATATGTATCAAGTCAAATCCCGCTATCTGACATTTGAGGATGTTTCGGCTGTAGAAGCAGCCATCAATAAAAACACAAAAGCGATTTTCTTAGAAACGCCGACTAATCCGCTTATGATGAATATTGACATCAAAACCTACGCAGATATCGCAACTAAACACAACTTGCTGTTAATCGTAGACAACACGTTCCTGACCCCCTATTTCCAAAGACCGATTGAGCACGGCGCAGATATCGTCATTCACAGTGCCACGAAATATATCGGCGGACATAATGATGTACTCGCAGGTCTTGTCGTGGCGAAAGGGGAAGCACTCTGCGAAGAGCTGTTTGAGAATCACAATTCAATCGGAGCAACCCTTTCCCCATTTGATTCCTGGCTTGTTGTACGCGGGCTGAAGACTTTGCATTTACGCATGAAACAGCATGATGCAAACGCCAAAGAAATGGTTGCCTATCTGGAAAAGGAGCCTCTGGTCGTTGACGTACTCTATGCAGGGATAGGCGGAATGCTGTCCTTTCGCGTGCAAAACAGCGATTGGATCAGCCCGTTCTTGGAGAGTATGAAACTGGTATCATTCGCAGAAAGTCTTGGCGGCGTAGAAAGCTTCATTACGTATCCAACGACACAGACACATATGGCAATTCCTTTGGAAGAACGAAACCGGCGAGGAGTAGATAACCGCCTCTTACGCTTCTCAGTAGGTGTAGAAGATATCGATGACTTGATTGCCGATGTCAAACAAGCTCTTTACGCAGCGAAAGAAATAGTCGAAGGCATGAAAGTAAAATAATGCTGATTCCTCTTGTGTAACTGCATGGGAGGAATTTTTTTATATAAAAAAGACACCCCATGGATGCCTCCTGCTAATTTACTGTGCTTGTTGAATCTTCTTCTTTTCTGCTGAATAAACAACTGCGGCCGGGATCGCGATAAAAGCAAGCGCCGCAATACCCGCCAGCATGCCTGCCCATTCTTTGCTTCCAAAAGAAAATCCGGCTGCGGCACCGAGTCCAACACCTGCAAATATTGCCAATGTAACCAGCTTATACATTCAAGATCCCGACCTTTCAAAATGAATTCCAGCTAATCTGCTGCGTTAAGCATACGATTATTGAGAACTATTTTCAAGTATCAATGAGAATCTTTTTCATTCGGGTGAAGGCTTTTCACTAAAACATGTGCTTGATAGTCTGATAGTCTATTTCATTAGCAGTTTGAAATTCGACTTTGACTGCGTAAGATAAGTTAAGTGGGAGAAGAGACCATCTCCCTGCGTTTCCGGATTAAGCGGCCAGCTTAGACGCTTCTGCGGAACAGCTATGAGCGTGAATGCTGTTTCAATGATCATGGCCGGTTGCGATATGATCACGTGGCCGAGCCGAATGATCACGTAGCCGATGTGTACGAGCGGCCGATGCCGAGCTATGAGCGCTTGAGCGGATACGATGATCATCCGCGCACGCAGCTGCGCCGAAGCGGGTTTAAATTGCAGCACGATTTACGCAGGACATATATGACAAGTTGCCAAGAACCGATTTGGGAGCAACCCCCGAGCGAAAGAGCATTTTTTGTTGTATGAAATTTTGTCAGAATATATGCCGGACAGCACAAAAAAACCGCCCGGCGTTAGCCTTGGACGGTCTGTACTTGTACATATTACTTTTCCAACAACTTCAGTGATTCACGGTTGAATGCTGGAATATCATCAGGCTGACGGCTCGTTACGAGTTGATTCTGACAGACAACTACTTCTTTATCCACATATTTCGCACCCGCATACTCCATATCTACGCGAATTGATTTATAGCCGGTTGCATCTCGGCCTTCAAGTGCTTTCGCTGTAATCAGCAGCTGCGGTCCGTGACAGATTGCAAACACAGGTTTATCTGCATCCATGAATTCCTTGACGAATTTTACGAAACGCTCATCAGCACGCAAGATGTCCGGCGAGAAGCCGCCCGGGATAAATAACGCGTCATAACCTGATGAACTTGCATCATCAATAGCTTTGTCAATTTTGACCTTTGTATTTTCCTTCATACCTGTTACTTCAGAGCCTGCTTCCGCCCCGATCACTTCTACCTCATGACCCGCGTCTTTGTAAGCTTTTGCCGGTTTCGTATATTCTGAGTCCTCAAACATATCTCCCAGTACAGTTGCAATTTTAGCCATATTGCCTACCACTCCTTATTAGATGTTCTAGTACTGCTATTCCACCGTTCAAAACATCTAAACATCGGTCAGCTAAGCTCGAGTTCTCCATCGTTATCCAAACGCGCCGTAATATTGGTTCCGTCTTTTGTGAAAACATGTTTGCGTGTACCTACCTGCACTTCTGTTCCTGCATAGGCCTTGCCAATCTTAATCCTTCCTGACGCACTTGTGCGAATCACTGTTTTCACCGGGCTTTCCGATCCCGCTTCCTGCATTACTATTTCCAGTGGCGCGGAAATTTCGCCGCCCCGGCATACGCCTTTAATTGAAACTGTCTGTGCCGCAGTCAAATTGCTGTTATAAACACCCTTGGAACTGATTTCAATATGCCCATTGCTGTACAGCGTGCTGTTAATAGCGTACGGAACACTCAGTCTGGTCTGAGGGGAACTTTCGGTATCATATAACTGGACAAGAATCTGCGCATTTTCAATTAACAGCTCAAAATCTGTCATATTCTGCAGATTTTCATTCAGCGGATTAATGAAAACATCGGACAGTTGTTTTGCAACTTCCTTCCATTCCCCGTCAATTGACTCGCCTTGTGCACGGACTTTTTGGATAAATTGTTTGTTTAGTTCTTCAAACTGCGCATAGCGTTTCTCCATCAGCAAGTAAATCAGCCGTTTCAATTCAGACGGACTCAAATCGGCTTCCCCCTGGCCACGGATGACAAAGATCTGATCTATCGCATCTTTAATCTGCACCAGTAAATGCGTAACGTCCTTCATCAGACTAACCAATTCACCGATTGCTGCCTCTTGTTTGCCGACGCTGATTGTCGAGGACATCACATTCCCCCGAACCGAGACCGATTTCATTGCATGGATTGTCGCTTTTGTCACAGATCCTCCTATATAGACGCCGCCTGTTGCTCCGACAAACATAGAAGGCATCACGTTCCCGCCAATTCGGACATCTCCTTCAAAACGGATATTCCCACTTTCCAGATCAACTTCTCCCGGATGATTAAATTCATTATTCACTTCAATTTTCACTAATTTCTCTCGCCACTCAAGTGCAGGCTTTCCAGAAATCAGCGTCACAAGTTCTTGTTCAACCTGCTTGACATTTTTCCCTAACCGCAGTGTGATATCACGAACAGGTTTCACTGGAATTTCCTTGCCCAATAAACTTCTGCCGGGCGTCCCGGGCACTGGCAATATATGAGTCGCAATCACTTGTCCTTCTTTGACATTGGTAATGGCATTCATTTCACGAAAGTCTACTTTTTCTTCACTGTCGGGATCGAATTCTTCGTAACGTATGTGCACTTCCAGATCGCCGTCTGTTCCTTCCGCCGGCAGTGCTCCTTTTGCCACAATCAGTTCATAAGGTTTATCTATTTCCGTCACTTTTTTAATAGCCGGAAACAGCAGTCCTTGCTGAACGCCCATCATCTTCAGTTCATTTACGATATCCTGTGCTTTCAAATCATTAGTGAATTCGGTTGTTTCTTCCACTTGTATCGCAATACGCTGAGCCCAAGATGTATCTGCCAATGAACGTTGAATCTTTTTGCCCGGTGTGAATGACAGCAAGGCAATCATATCTTTTTCCATCAGCTGTATCGTGAATTTTGGTGCGATAACTTCATCCTGGATTGTTAAAGTCACTTCGTCTCCCGGCTGAATCAACGCGGACTCCGTCTGTAATTCGCCGTTTATGTAGAGTGGTGCATTTTTATTTGGAATAATGGACGGCAGCCGGTCACCAGCGAAACGAAATTGGATTTCACCTTCGTGAATTCTAACGCCGCTTGTTTCTGTTTGCGAAGCAGTTTGAACTGTGTAACCAGCTGACTGACTTTTCACGACAAAGGCTGTTCCTGTATTTGCATCATCCAATAAATTCGCAAGTTCTTCAATTTTCGTAAGCACCGGTTTTTCTTTGGATTTTTCTTCCGTTTGCGTTTTACTTGTCACAGTAACTTCAGCAGATACTTTACGCAAACCCATCAGACGTCTGCCTGGATTCGTCAGTATTTCTACATCGACTTGTTCCTTAGTCAAACCCAGCATAGCCAACGCTTGCTGGATCGCATCTTCTACCGTGTTCGCCTGGACCGTCACTGCCTTTTTCAACACGCCCACCCCTGTCTATATTCCTAATACTTTTATAGTACCATATTGGATGGGCGGCTTTAAAAAAATATTCCAATTATGACAAGTGCTGCGATAATTAAACCGCCTACTGTTTGGACCATTTCTGTTGTTACCATAGGTTTCTTTTGGAAGACATCAATTAATTCGATGTCTTCGCGAAGCTGCTTCACCTCTTTGCGCAGTTCTTCCACTTCAGAATTCAAAGCAGTGATTTCATGTGATTGTTTTACTGCCAGTTCATGTTTTTCCAAAGACGTATCATTTGTTTCCATAATAACTCCGCCCTTCACCGTTTCTTTTCTATACGTTCATCCGAGACGATTGGTTTCATACACAGGAAATATTCGCCATTGCATTTTCAGGAAGCGGGGTGTATTATAGATTTACAAGCTGTATTGTTCGTATGTACATTAAGTTTTAACCTTTAAGCTGTAACAGGGAGTTTATTACGAAACGGGAATGGCATGCCGGGTTCCTTTTCAGCAATCCGGACATACAGGAACGTTTTCCGCAAACACCCACTTTGAGGAGTGGTGGTTTAAAACTTTCTATGACTAAACTACGGCAAAGACGGCTTCTATAAAGACAGAAAACACCTTCCATCCCGGAAGGTGTTTTTGTGTTCCGTTAACTGTGCAGCACTGCAGCAAGCTTAAGTATTTATCCGTTGAATGGGATGTATCAGGTAATTGCTTTTACATTCTTCCCGCTCGCTTTTAACCTAAACTGAAGACTTCATTTTCTTATTCATTGAAAGCCTTTTCAAACTTCAGGTATACTATTCAATAATAAATAAAATGGAAGCAGATGAGGTGAAGTATTATGAAACTGTTTACTTGGACAGCGCCACTCGGGGAAGCAGGCAATCTGCCGGAAGAATCCCGCGCGCTTTTATTAAATAACGACGAGGAAGTATTAGTGCTGCAGGAAGCAGAGACGACTGACTTAGACGATGCTACTGAATATGAGATCCTGGATCAGAGCGGTGACTTGCCTTCCGGCCGTTTTGCAGTTCTGAATAATATACCGGTTTCTGAAGACGGACGGGAAATTTTTGAACAGCGTTTTAATAACCGGGCACGTTTAATCGAAGCAGAACCAGGATTCGTAGCGATTCGTGTGATGCGTCCAGTTGAGTCGGATACGTATGTAATCTTGACAATGTGGGAAGACGAAGAATCATTTACCAACTGGCAAACTTCGCAGGCCTATGGAAAAGCGCATGCAAAACGCGGCGCAGGAGAAGGCGTCGATCAGCGCCCGAATATCTTTCCAAGAGCTTCCTTTGTGACAACTTATAAAAAGTAATGCATAAATAATGGATTTCCGCAGAAACTACTCTTGAAAACCAATATGATGTAAGGAGCGGGTTTCTTGGGTATTTTAGACGGCAATCCAAAAAATGAACCAATGCATTATGGGGAAGTGACGGCTGTTTGGTCTTTCATAGGTGCTAACAACGGGTTGGTCAGCGGCTATGAAGCCTTTATCAACCATGCCGAAGATGCAGATTTAATCAACTTGCTGGAAGAGGCAGTCAAGATGATGAAGGCAGAGAATAAGGAATTCGGAAAATTGCTGAAAGCGAATGGCGTTACGCCTCCTCCCGCTCTGCCCGAAAGACCAAAAGCAAATCCGGAAGAAATTCCTGCCGGCGCACGCTTCATGGATCCCGAAATCAGTGCAGCGGTTTCCATCAATGTCGGGCAGGGTCTCGTTTCTTGCAGTATGGCGATGGGACAGTGCATCCGGGAAGACATTGCAGTCATGTTCGCGAAATGCCATATGGAAAAGACGGCATTCGGAGCAAAATTGCTGGAGTTGAACAAATCAAAAGGCTGGATTATCCCTCCTCCGCTTCATTTAACATGAGCTGATTGAGGCTCCGTTATGCATTCTTGCATAGCGGAGTTTTTTTATGGTGCAACGCAGCATTTTTTACCACTCATAAGACTTCATTATTTGCACAATCTACAGGTGTAGATGTCATAGCATCTAACAACCAAAAAGGAAGTGCATACAATGAGTAAACAAAACGATCGTCAGCGTCAAGACCAGAACAACCAGCGTCAGCAGCAGAACAACAAACAGCGTCAAAACGACCAGGCAGAGAATATGGAGTTTGGAGAAGAGTTCAACTTTGACCAAAAGCGTCAGAATCAAAACAACGACAATAATAACCAGAACAACGAACGCCGTAATAATCGTAAATAATAGGACAAAAATACAAAAATCAGTTTAAAATGTACCCTGTAAGATAGATATGTTAAAAATGTCTATCCTATAGGGTATTTTTATTTTTTAAAAAAACAGGAGTCTAACAAAGTTACACTTTATTGAATCGTTCCTGTGCTTTGAAGCTTTACTTCAACATTCACATTAAACTTCAAATCGGGATATGCCTGCTGCCATGTTTCTGCTAAATGATCGTGACTAAGATGTGTTGCTCGATAATGCAGGCCAAATCCGAAGGGATCTACTTGATGTTCCTGCATCCTATTAAGCAGCCCAAGTATTTTCTTCTTTACTTCTTTTGAAGCAAAATGGTTATACTCATCCAACTTTGCTATTGAAAGAGTCTTATCTGATTCACCGATTACTCCAACCATCTTAACGTCCATATCGATTGCTTGCGGTACGTTATTCTTTGTAATGATTTGGTAATTCATCTTCACTCTGCTGATATTCAAAAGAAGTCTTTTATCACCATTTTTTACTTTATAGGAAAAACCATTTGCGCCTCTAAACAGCGTATTGTAATATTTCGTCTCAACGTGATCAAGTGTAAGCGGATCTTTTTTCTTATCGACTACGATGGTTTTATTAACAATTAATTCTGTTTGATCCTTATTTGTTTCGATTAAAGGCAAAACAGCATTCAACCCTTCGGTAAAAAAATCTCTGCGGAATTGGAATAAGTATGTGGTCGTAATATAAGGACTTTCTGTTCCGGTATCTCCAAAGAAATTGAACATAGACACCGATGCAGGCGCCTCTGTGTCCGGCTGAACTTTTAATATTTCCTCAGCAGATGATTTTGCTCCTGCTACATAAGCAATAAACTGGATGTCACCACGTCTGATAAAATAATCCATAAAGGTTTTCATATGGTCTGTCAGCAAATCCTCATGAATCACTATGGTCTTCATTTGACCGAATTCTAATACTTTATCCGCATGCGTTTCCAGCATCCTAATTATTTCGCCAATGGATTCCCCTTCTTTTGATAAGTACGTAAAATTGGGCTTCGTTGTTTCTTTAATCGCACCAAACGGTAAAGCCACTTTTAACGTCACTTTATACCCTTCTTCTCCATTTACAGCAGGATCAACACCGATCGCTGAAACGAATAAACGTTTATCAATGTCCTTAAACGCACAGCCCGATAACAGAATCACCGTACCTAACATAAAAATCACACCGAATGACTTGATAGCAAAAGAGCTCTTATGTTTCACGCTTCGCCCTCCTGTTTATGATCATGAGCAGAACTATAAGTCCGCCGAAAACAACCGGAAGAGAATTAAAATAATATCCGGTATAGAGAAATAAATCGTATTCCGTTTCTTGCACCGTAAAGAAAACACCAGCCGTCCAAAATGCTGTGACCATTATAGCTTCACTATAATTTTTCCGTTTCCCTTTGGGCAGCTGATCCACTCCGAATGTACTCTGAAAAAGCTTATAAGCCACATGCCAATGAATGAAGATGTTCAAAAATGCTATGGCCAGAAAATTCAATAAAAAGAGAAATGTCACACGTTCAATGACTCCATATTTCATTCGCATGGAATCACTGGTAGAAATCCACGGATAAATGAAATCCTCTATCTTATCGAATCCTAAAATGCCGATTGGGATCAAATAGGTAGTCGTCATGATGAATAAACCCAATAGAAAAATAATAAGAGCCTGCTTCCATTTGAATACCAATTTCTTTTTCATCAATGAATTGAAAATAACCAAGTCAAACGCACCGATAAATAAGTATGCCGCCGCTGCGAAAACTGTATAGGAAGGAACCTTATGTGTGTGTGTCAATGCAAGTCTTACTTGATCCCAGTCTAGTTGCTCAGTGAAATATGTTTTCATGATAAAAAAGAACACGAAAGGCAATAGGATGACAAATATTAGTTCCAAGGAAAATAACACATTGCGGCTCTGCATAAGAATGCCAAATGTAAGGATTAGAACGAACGATGCTAAGATTACATAGATTGACATTTCCGGTGTAAGAAAACGTGATAGGATCGCAACATAAGCAATCAGTGTCTGGAGTCCCGCAATATACCAAATGACGCCGAGAATAAATAGAACCGGGGTACCTATCCACCTGCTCAAGTACAGGCTGAATAGTTCAGGTACACTTTTACCCGGAAAAGCCTGAAGGCATTTGATGAGCACCCAAATTGCAAAGACACCGTAGAACAAAGCAAGGATCATTGATAGAACTGCCCCATCTTCACTTTCGGACAGCAAAATCCTCGGTATAGACGCGATAATATTGGCTACCATATTGGAAATAATCAAAAAATAGATAAAGCGGCTCATTTCTGCTCCACCTTTAATTCTTCACGCCTGCTCTGCCAGAACATCCGCAAATATGGTTCCCCCATACTGTCTTTATTCGCCAGGTATAAGATCAATCCAAGCAATCCTAAAAGCACCCCTGCCAATCCGAATAATGTCGCGTAAACCAAAAGCAGAAAACGGCATATTCTTACAGCGTAACTTAATTCACTGATGGGGATGACAAAGGTTGAAATTGCCACGAGAGAAACCACGATAACCATAATATTTGAAGTCAGGGCTGCATCGACAGCAGCAGTACCTAAAATCAACCCGCCGACTGTTGTAGCTGTGGCACTGACCATCGTAGGCAGCCGCAAACTTGCTTCTGTCAGCAACTCGATAAAAATCAGCATGAAGAACACTTCGGCAAACGACGGATATGGCACACCGATTCGGCTTGCGGCCACTGTCAACGCCAGTTCTGTCCGAAGTACATCCGGTGTGAATGAAGTTACTCCGATATAAATGGCCGGCAGAAAAATTGCGGCAAACAATCCGCCATATCGCAATAATTGAATGGATTTGACGACCCAGAAAGAATAGTAATTATCTTCCATTGAGATCATCAGATCAAAAAACACAATCGGTGCAATGATGGCGTTTGGACTGCCGTCTACCATGATGATCACTTTCCCGGCATCCATATTATGAATTATACGATCGGGCCGTTCGGTCAACAGACTTGTTGGAAACAGACTGCGTTTTTTATTATTAATATAATACTGCAAATCTGCACTAGCCTGAACAAGCTCCACATCTAGTGTCTGCAGACGTTTTTTTATGTTTTCCAAAAGCCCAGGACGTACACGTTCTTTATCATACAACAGGGCAATAGCCCGATTGGAGCAATCCTCCAGCTGCATCGTTTCGATAATTAAGGAAGGCTGATGATAGCGCTGCCTCATCAAGTTTAGATTCGTTTCAAGACTTTCACTGAGTCCTAAGATCGGGCCGTGAATCGTTTGTTCTATTTTGGCCTCTTGTACAGCATTAGCCGCCACCATCTTAAGTTCCAGTAAGGTCATTTCTTTACCAATCATCACAAAGACATTTCCTTTAGTAATTTCAATCAGCACTTCTTCGTCCCCTGTCGGCATGGCAGTCTCATAAGGCAATGATTGAATGTACTCGGAAAAATTATATTCCGTTGAAATTTCATAAAACGGTTTGACGACGATCTCTTGTAATTGCATCATATCGACAACGCTTTTTAAAAATAGTAAATGAACTGTCTCGTCTTTTCTTTTCAGTGTCTTTTTCACAACATCAGCAGAAGGTGCCAATTGTTTAGCGAGCCGGTTGATATATAAAAGTGCTGCAGGTTTTTCCGTTTCATCCAAGCCGATCACATCCTTCATACGAATATTATTCGCTGTAGATTAGGCTGTCCTTTTTGAAAGGAACTTAATCATAAATGAAGGACTTTTCACACTTTATTTCATTTACATTACATAATTATTTACAAATTTATTTCAATTCAAGTGTTTTAGATGGAGGTAAATTGGCCAAGATGAGTAAAAGCATGGATTTTCAGTTCAGGAAGGAGGAGTTATAGATGAATTTAGCAGCCATCGGAGTGCCGGGATTAATTATCATTTTGGTCATTATCCTGATTTTATTCGGGCCCCGTAAATTGCCGGAAGTCGGTGCGGCAATCGGGAAGACGTTAGCAGAATTCAAGAGATCTGCGAAGGACATTATGGACGACGAGGAGGAGCCGAAGAAAATTGAGACACAAGAGCAGGTGAAATAAATGACAGCCAACACACAGGAAAAACCCCCAAATGAACTGAGTACGACTGAAGTGACAAATGCCACTAATAAAAAGGAACCGACGCTTGTAGAACATTTAACCGATCTTCGAAAGCAACTGATTAAGAGTACGGTTGTTTTTTTAGTCTTTTTCTTCGGTGTGTTCAGCACGATCAACCAGTGGTTTCCGTATGTGACAAAAGGGCATAAACTCATTGTTTTGAGCCCGTTGGAAATTATTACGTTTTATATGTCGATTTCAGCAGCAATTGCATTCGGATTAGCTCTGCCTTTTGTCTGTCACTTTTTATGGCAATTTGTAAAGCCCGGGCTAAATGAAAAGGAAAGCCGTTTTCTCAGCCTGTACTCGCCTTTTATGTTTATATTATTTGCAGGAGGATTAGTTTTTGGCTACTACGTCGTCAATCCGCTGAGTTATAATTTCTTAATTTCACTCGGTGCAATGAATTTTGACGTAATGATTTCTGCGCAGGAGTATGCACGATTCCTATTACTGACGACTATGCCGATCGGGCTGCTGTTCGAATTACCAATGGTCGCACTGTTTTTGGCAGCAATCGGGCTGCTGACAGGCGAGACGATGAAGAAAGTGCGTAAGTGGTCTTATATCATTTTAGCTGTCGTATCCGGACTGATTACACCCCCGGATTTCATCAGTCAGCTCATCGTTTTGGTGCCAATGATCTTACTCTACGAGGGAAGTATCCAACTCGTAATTTATACAGAAAAGCGTGCGCGTACGAAAGAATCAGAAAAAAGCCAATCAGCGATCTGAGGCCGCTGAAAAAGTCCATTTAAAGAAGATAAGCAACTGCGCGAACGGAAGTCCGGTCGCACAGTTGCTTTTTTATTCTCCTTATCTAGTATCCATAGTATAATTGGGAGAACTATCCAAGGTG
>NZ_WHVV01000024.1 GCF_009650995.1 Sporosarcina cascadiensis
CGTCAGACGAAATCCAAGTGGCAAATACTTTGTATCTATTCTAGTAGAAACAGAAGTACAGCAGTTGGAGAAAACAGCATCATCTATCGGTATAGACCTCGGCATCGTTGATTTCGCCATTCTTTCTGATGGCCGTAAGATTGACAACAATAAGTTCACATCTCAAATGGAGAAGAAACTAAAAAGGGAACAACGGAAACTTTCAAAACGTGCCTTGTTAGCAAAAAATAAAGGCATCCACCTATTTGAAGCAAGAAACTACCAAAAACAAAAGCGTAAGGTTGCCAGATTACATGAAAAAGTAATGAACCAGCGTGACGACTTCCTTAATAAGTTAACTACAGAACTCATCAAAAACCACGATATGATCTGTATCGAAGACTTGAATGTCAAGGGAATGTTACGTAATCATAAACTAGCTAAAAGGATCTCTGATGTGTCCTGGTCCAGCTTTGTGACGAAATTAAAATATAAAGCAGATTGGTATGGAAAATTACTAGTTGAAATAGACACATGGTTTCCATCTAGTCAATTATGCTCCACTTGCAGTCACAATGATGGCAAAAAGTCACTAGACATTAGGAAATGGGTTTGCTCTAATTGCCAAACACCTCACGATAGAGATATCAACGCCAGTCTGAATATCCTAAGCGAAGGGCTTCGATTACATTCCTTAGCCTAACTACACAATAAAACCGTAGGAACTACGGAGTAGCTTGGTAAATAAAAGAAACCTCTGCGAGTAAAGAAATACGCTGGCAAGTATGCTTTGTTCCCAAGAATTTCCCATCTTCAATCAGACCGCAATGTCGATAAGTGGGAGTAGTTCAATTCATTTCATACAAGTACAGTTCACCGCCGTCTAATAACAGCATCTTATCCGCTCTGTTGGATGTCAGATGCGGCCGTAAAGAACTGCCATCGGGCTTGCGGAAATCTATCTCGTGAATAATGTTGAACCCGCTGCCTTCCCTTGCCAGCTCAAAGAACTGATGGTTATCGAAATACTGCCGGTGCACCATCATCTTGTCGTTCTTCACCGCAAACGTCTGGAAACCAAACGCGTCAGTAGAGAAAACCGATTCTGTTTCATTATGCAGTAAACCGATCTGTGCACGCTCGCCGACGAAATACCAGACCTGATCATTTGCCGCCGTATTCAGCGCCAGACACTCTCCTATAAGCTGCCGGTCGCTTCCATTGTCAATAATGCGGCCGTCATAATCCCAGCCGACCAGACCTGATCTGCCGATTGGATTCTTCCAGCCGTAATTACCGTACACACCTTCATCAAAATAACCTGTCCAAATATGATGATCTTCTGTCGTATACACATGATCAATGCCGTCTCCCAAACAGAACGAACGGATAAACCGTCCCTCCCAGTCATAGATACGTGCATTTTTATCGATATGTTCTGCATCATGATACATGGAACGGGCACAGACCAGCATCACATGATCATCATCGAAAGACTGTACCAAATGATAATTCCATTGCTCATCAGGCAGATTCAATATCTTCTTCCTGCCGTCTTTAAGATGGAGGACTTTATAGGAATAATGCTCCTCTGTATATGTGGGGTGAAATCTGCCTTCAATCAGCGGCGGCCGTTGTTCTGTAAGGAGAATGAGCAAGTCCTGGCTGGGACCGATCGCGATGGATAGCGGTATGAGGTCCTCTATGTCTTCCTGGATGTTGGCAAATGGCGTCAGGTGGATAATTTGGTTTATTGGCATCCGGGTCACCCTTTCTAAAATACGTGCCTGTGCACGAAACATTCATGAATATTACGTTTGTTTAATTAATCATGAATGTTTAAACAAACGCAATTGTTCCATGCACAGGCACCCGAATTCTATTCTCCCCACATCCTACCAGTATTAAAGAGCCATCACAATAGCTGCTGATTCCCAACACACCTTCCTTCCTCTATAATTAAAGGAAAGTTATTATCGGAGGTATCCACAATGGAATTCAAAGATCTGAACGAGCAGATTATACAGAAATACAAAGATGACGAGAACCTGATGATCCGTCTATTTGTACAATGGTGCGCCAATCATAATCTGGATCCGCAGGCGCTGTATCGCAAAGCCTATCCTGATCAGGTGAAAAATGCTGCGCTGGCGAAAGTGATGGAAGAAGACGATGGTTTCGAAGAGCTGCACATAGACAATGAAACGATGCTGGATGTTCTTCAACTATTCGGGAATGATGATCTGGCGTTTATAGCAGCAGAGGAAATCGAAAGGCTGAACAAATAAAGACCCGCAGCGGACGCACTTTCGTGTGTTCCTCGCGGGTCTTTTTGGGTGCCTGTGCGTAAAACATTCATGTTTGTTTGAACAATCGTGAATGTTTAAACAAACACAATAGTTTGCTGCACAGGTACGTCTTTAAGAATGTCTTTATGCTTTTACAGCAGTCCCCCGAGTGAAATCCACAGGAAGGAAGGTCAGCAATTCTTCTTCGGTCAGTTTGTCATAGGCAGCCAGCCGGTTCGACATATTCAGCGTGGCCTTTTCAAACAGTGTTCTGGCAAATCTTCCATTACCGGAATGTCCGCTGCGGAGTTCTTCTGCGAAAATTTCTTCGAGCACCGGCCTGCAGCCGTTATTCAATCTGAAACCTGCGCCTTCAGCAATTTTCACTAGGATTTGATACATTTCTTCCACTGTATAATCATGGAATGTAATCGTATTTGAGAACCGCGAACGCAGACCAGGATTAGAATTTAAGAAGGTCTCCATCTCGTTTTCATAGCCCGCCACGATGACGACCAGATTATCCCGGTAATCTTCCATCGCCTTCAGCAACACATCAATCGCTTCTTTTCCGAAGTCATTTTCCGAACCGCGTGCCAATGAATAGGCTTCATCAATGAAAAGAATACCGCCCAGCGCTTTTTCAATCATTTTCTTCGTCTGCTGTTCGGTATGACCGATATAAGCTCCCACTAAGTCGCTGCGGTCCACTTCCACCAGATTTCCTTTCTTTAATAGCCCCATACTCCGGTAAAGATCTGCAATAATTCGGGCGAACGTCGTCTTGCCGGTACCTGGATTTCCTTTGAACACCATATGCAGAGAAGGCGCTGATGCGGCAGGCAAATTCAGTTCTTTCCGCTGCTTGTTCACTTTCACCTGCGCTTCCAGGTCCTTAATATATCTCTTCACTTCTTCATTGCCGATAATTTTGGAAAGTTCTGTATCCAGATCGAACGCTTCCTGCTCCACCCCGCCCATGATATCTGCGGGCAGGATTTGATAAATATCTCCTTTGATCCGTTCATTATTCAGTGTTGCAGCGGATAAGCGTACAGCCTGATTGCTCATCACTTCCTGCACAATCTTATCTATAAGACGGCCATTGCCGTCGTCATTCCGGCCGACAATCGATTGGCTCTGAATCAGGTCATAGAGCTTCGCTTTACTGTTGTCATCCAGTTCGATGCGGTTGCTTGCGAATTTTCTCAGCGCAATTTCCAGTAACTCATCCGCCGTATAATCAGCAAATTCCACAGTCGTTGAAATCCGTGATCGCAAGCCGCTGTTTTTATTCAGAAAATCTTCCATTTCATCAGTGTAGCCTGCCAGGATGACGACCAGGCTGTCCTTATTTTCATCCATCGCTTTAACCAGCACATCGATCGCTTCCAGCCCGAAATCAGTTTCCCCGCCGCGCGCAAGAGAGTACGCTTCATCGATAAACAAAATGCCGCCCCACGCCTGGTCTATCACTTCCTGTGTTTTGACTGCAGTATGACCGATGTATTCGCCGACCAGATCTTTGCGTGTGACTTCCACTAAATGTCCCATTGGCACCACATCTAGCGCATGCAGCATTTCCGCCACAAGCCTGGCCATCATCGTTTTCCCGGTGCCCGGATTTCCTGTAAACAGCATATGCTGCGAATGAAATTCCGACATCTGCCCGGCATCGACTCTTTCCTGCTGGATCAGACGATTTGTTTTAATTTGCGCCATTTTATCTTTCACGGACTGCAGACCAACAATCGCTTCCAGCTTCTTTTCGACTTCTCCAAGCTGCTCATAATCCAGAAGGTCAACGGTTTCCCCGTTGGGATCATCGGAAATATAGTCGGATTCGGATAGTCCGTCACTATCGGAAAGAGCGTCTGCTGCAGCTGCCGTTACGCCCTGCACCTCGTCCAACTCGTCAAGGTCAAATGCCGGATCAGCCTGTTCTTCGATCAGTGACCATTCGTGATTTGCCCGTTTTTCATCCAGCCGTCTGATGTTATCCTCAGCCTGCTTCTTGGAGGCTATCTTTTTTTCGACAAACACCACGCTGAAACTAATCTCATTGGGTGTGATACTTTTCATGCTGATTTTTCTGTTGAACTTTATCTGCAGGTATTCTTGTATATGGGCAGGATCCCATGTCCGGTTCTCGTCATTCAATTGAAAACGGAACTCACAATTAGTCTTATTGATTTGAGCGATCCAGTAAAAATCGAAGTCCTGCCAATTTTCCATGTACAATTCCACAAAGCGGTTGTAGACATCGACTACATTCGATTTATAGGTTTCCACTTCATTGTTGGAACTTAAAAATGAAAGGGTGCCTGAATATAAAGAGATCATGCCGCCGTAAATTGCCAGCCCTGCGGCAACCCAGAACAAGTAGTTGAGTAATGTCAGTATTGCGCCTGACGTGCTGCCGGTAAATAGCATCAGCACGACTGCGAGCAGCGGCAGAAGCAGTGCAAGTTTCACATACTTATGCAGCCCAAAAAAGCCGGTGAAAATAAATTTTACATATTTCAACTTGGGATACTTCGTGATCAGCCCATCCGCTTTTTTCTCCGAAAACCTCTTCTGGCCTTCAAACCGGTTCATCCCGATCTTTTCCCGAGCGAGTGTCGCCTCGAAGAATTGCCGGACTGTCCTGATGATTTGATCTTTTTCATGAGAAATTTTTGCTGCGTTCATTTTTAACCGCCTGCCTTTCCAATGAATCTCTTATTATGTAATGCTGAAACTTTATGTTATCGTTGTGTCGAAGTTTCAGGAGGTGAACATGATGTTTCGATATTCCATTATTCTCATAATTGGTTTCTCATTGACCTTTGTTTTGATCGGTGACTTTTTCTCAAGCAATAGTGTTCTGTTGAATATAACGCTCAGAATTTCTTTTGCTTTATTTTTTTCATTTATCTTATGGTTACTACAAAAGAAACCCAATAAAACGGAAAATGAAAAGTAACACAATAATCCTGCGTACTGACAATCTTCGAGCATTTCAACCAATATATTCTAAATACCTCTTAGCTTACCGCATAGATGCTCGTACATCAATAAACTTCAGCAATTCAGGCTATAACTCACCTGTGCCCGATATGACATATATGCCTTTCTCTTCATACAGCTATGACATTATTCCACTTTTCTCTCCGCTGTGTGAGTATGGTCAGTGAAATCAAATGGTCCATCATTTCAGGCATGACGATCCAGCTTCCCCTCTCATTCATACATCAATCTTGCCGCCATCCTATATTGGTCTGAAGTGAATATAAAAAAACGTCCCGCCAATGAGGAAGGACGCCGTCTTATCATGACCATATACCCAGCCTTACGAAAATATTTGCCAGAACAACCAGCCCCAATAAAGCAACCACCAAGTATTTCTCGATGACGAATACCAGCTGCGATCTTTCCTTCATTGGATTCATCTGGGCAAACCAGCGTTTTTCGCCGCATACTTCACACAGCAGCTTGTGCTGCGTATTCGTTGCTCCAATTTCCGCCAGGCCGCTTTTCACACTCCCGCCTATTTCTCGCTTCAACGAAAAATGAACTTTCCAGATTGTATCGGATAATTTGATTTCTTTCCTATGCGGGCAATCTACTGATTGATACTCGAAATAGAAATTTTCTGCATTTATGATTTGATTCGTGGTTTCGTAGGATCATCCTTCTGCGGAGGAATATCTGTCGACTTGGATAATTTCATCAAATAATAAGTCTCTTCACGTGCCATATGGTCTGCCATTAAGGGAGTCAGTGTTCCTAATGTTTCTTTCTTTAACTCCATCTCTTCTAATTCCTTTAAGAACATCTTGAATATAGTCATTTCTAAGTTTATATCATTGTGGAACTTATTCAATGCGGGAAACTTCATTATATTCGTACGTAAAAAACCAGCCATTTCTATAGCTTTTAAATAAAAGGCTTCCCATTCTTTTGTGAATTTATGACTTTTCTTTTTGAGCTGCGCTTCCACTCTGTCTAAATTTGAATCAATTGCACCTGCATGTCCTGCCGCATCCAATAACCACAGCAAGTCATGATGCAGCGGATGCACAGCCGGTGTATTCTCGCCTTTTTCTAAATAAGAAAAGATGCGTATGGCTTCTTCCACTTCATTGACCATATGATTAATAAAGGAAGGAGATAAACTGATTTTTATTTCTCCGACTAGGTGTTGTTCTATCAATAATAATTTAAACTCACGAATTTCCTCACTGCCTTCTTTGGCTTCTCTGACTAAAGTCAGAAGCGACGACTTATCCAAATTTTGTCTCGCCGATGCAAGCAGATAATCAAATAACTTTATAAATTTACTTGCCGCCTTAATGTTTTCTACTTCACTTGGAGCTAATGAGTCATGAATGAAACGTCCATGATCACCTAATATTTGCAGCCAAAACCGCAGTTCAAATGTTGTTTCCTCATGTAAACTTTTCAACAATATTCCCCTTCCTGTTCTTTTGAGATCACTGAAAAAAGCCATTGAAGAAGCTTTGAAAAGCATGGTTTTTCAAACAGAAATTCGCTAATGTTTGAGACATTAGTTTAGCGGCACAACCGTCTAAGCTTCGCAACCAACCATACAGGCTTTCAGTGACCTTCCCCCTATTCCTTCGCTCTTATTGTATGCGCACGTGTTTTCTTTATGAATTACAAGCCACTTGTTACTGCTTCAAACCTACTGGCATATGAATTTTAAGAGCAAAAAAATAACCGCCTCTCGATTATTAACTAACAACACTTCCTTTTGGAATTGCCGTATATCAGCAATGCAGTCAAAAGACAGTTATATTTACCTTTGATATTAGCTGTGTCTTCATTAATTACATTACAATGTCCATCACGAAAACCACCCGTTTGCCTGAGACGGCTTTGGGGTGGTTTTCTTTCTGTAGAAAGGTATTCATATAATTATTTGACTAGATTTTTATTTATGAATTTGAAACTAATTTATTGTCTAACAACTCCCCAGCCGCCTTGACGCGAATCTTGGTTGCATTACCGGGTAAGTAAGAAAGGGGGACTTCATCTATGTCTACAATAACAAGCTTACCTGGATCTGCACCCGCATCCACAGCTTCCTGGCAAGCCAGCTCTTTAGCCAGTGCCACCGTTTGCTCACGTCCCAGTTCATCCGTTTTGAAAATCTTTTCAATTTGTCCGCTTACTTGTGAAATAGCAGAGCCGATGGCGTTTGCTACCCCTGAATTCTTAGGTTTGATAACTTCAGAAGCTCCTTGTAATTGTGCAGGGAATAAGATGCTTCCACCGCCTACTAAGATAACAGGAACTGGATCTGCACTTGTCTTCATTTTATCGATAGTTGCTTCTGCCATTTCTATCATGCGGGCATATACTTTTTTGAGCACGGATAGATCAAGATGAGCAAGTAACTCACGATTACCAATATTGGCAACCCCCACTGCGACTGCAACATCTGTCGTCGTCAAGGTATTGCCACCGAATACAATTCCTTTTTCCGAAAGTAAGTATCCGACACTTTCAGGCCCAATTGAAAAGCTGCCATCTTCATGTAGTTCAACAATTGTGCCGCCACCCAATCCAATAGAAGCAATATCCGGCATACGGAAATTCGTACGGACGCCGCCAATTTCAACTGCTAATGAAGATTGACGAGGAAAAGAGTCGATCAATACTCCGACGTCAGTTGTTGTTCCACCGACATCGACTACTAATGCATCTGGATAATCCGACAAATAGGCAGCGCCTCTCAAACTGTTTGTTGGACCGCAAGCAATCGTTAAAATCGGGTATTTCACTGTATACTCTACCGACATCAGTGTTCCATCATTTTGTCCGAAGAAGACTTTAGCGTGAATGCCTTCTTTCTTGAGTGCTTTCACAAAACCATCAGCTGTTGAACGAGCAACTTCTACAATGGAAGCATTCAGGATTGTTGCATTTTCTCTTTCCAGCAAGCCCACACTTCCAATTTCATGAGAGAGAGAAATGGGTATCTCTGTGCCGAGTACTTCCTCAAGAATTTCCGCAGTTCTTATCTCATGCGCAGTTGAGACAGGAGAGAAGACCGATGTAACGGCTACAGAGTCTGCCTGTCCCTTAATTTCTTTTGCAATTTCATAAATATGCGATTCATCTAAAGGAACAATTTCCCGACCATCAAATTCATGGCCGCCGCGTACAATATGAATATGCTTACCTATAATATTCTTCAAATCGTCCGGAACACCGGTCAGCGGCTTAATAGCCAAGGTAGCAGGAGCTCCAATTCGAATGATGGCAATTTTATTGAGTCGTCTTCTTTCAACGATTGCATTTGTGCAATGTGTAGTACCGAGCATTGCGAAATCAATTTCACTTGCTAATACACCCGACGCTGCTACAACTTCTTTCATTGCTTTGTAAATACCCTCACTTACATCTGTAGTTGTGGTCGTTTTCACTTCAGCGATCACTTGATAGGCATTATCTAAAATAACTGCATCTGTATGAGTGCCTCCTACGTCAATACCCAGACGATAACTGTTCATATTAGTTCTCTCCTTTCGCTAATAACTCATCAAGTGGGCAATAATCGAAATCATAGCCGAAATAACGAGGTCCTGTCACTTCAATACCTTTTTCTGTGCGCCATTTTGGATCACAAGGCATTCCGATGACTGTGCAGCGAGCCCCATATCTCAAGCCTTCCGTAGTGATAGGTATCCCTGTGTCAGAGTCAATTACTGCTATTAAGTCAGGTGTCACACAAACCGTTTTCTCATTCACTTCAGCAAGTAAATGTTCGTTTTGGAAATGAAGCTTACATTCTTGGTCTTGATATTCGGACAGCCCTTGAATAGAGGCAGTTCCCTTTGCAAAACCTCCTTCAGTTTTCCGGTCGATATCCGCAACTTTTCCTTTAAACAAAATATGGCCTGAAGTCAGCTCTAATATTTCTTGCACAGGATCCTCATTGTTTTTAACAGCTTGACTAACTTTTTCTCCTATTTTTTCTTCCAATGTTAATGTATTTGGAATTCCAGATTGTTTGAGTGTCCTACCATCCATGGGATATATAGCCATCATGAGCGATCCGCCCATCTCCATCGTCGCCGAACGTGCAATTCGTTCCGCCCAGACACTATCTACTGTATTTAATACAATACTATTTCCTTTTTCATCTCCTAATACTATAGGCGTGGCAGTTACACCATCTAAATGGAAGGTAACCATTTGAAGTTCGGGAAATGCCCGTCCCATTCCATCTACATCCACCACGGGAATACCTAATCGTGCAGCCAAAGCTAAAGGAATCATGGAATTCACGCCGCCAGCTTCGATAGGCATAGTAGCGAAAATCTTTTTACCTACATAGCTTTCCAACGCTTCGAATGCCTGAACAGTTTCTTCACCATTCGGGATTTTTTCTACCATCACAGTAGGGGCGCCCATCATGGCTGTAGGAACAATTAAAGCGTCATCTGGTACTTCGTCCACATTCAAAAGTTGAATTGGTCCATATTCTTCTACGGCTTGAAGAGCCATCAATTTACCAATGTAAGGATCCCCACCACCGCCAGTTCCAAGTAAGGCAGCACCAATTGCGATATTTTCAATTTCCTCTTTACCAATTAACCTCATTTGATAATCTCCTTTTTTATAGCATGATTGGAAGTTTTCGAATTTGGAAGTAGTTTAGTGGCTACTAGTTGAAGCACAAATGCCACAAGAAATGCATCGAAACCAGATGCTCCTGTTAAAGTAAATAATCCAAATCCGTTAGGTGCCGGGCTCGTGGTAAACGCAACAAGTGTAGCAAGTCCCCATATGAGAATACTAACTGGATAGATAGTAGGCTGATTCTTTAAATTAGCGAAACTGTATTTTTCTCGATTGCTGAGGTAATCTGCTGCATAAACGCCTCCGATTGGGGGTATCAAGGCGCTTAAAAATGACAAGAATGGAATGAAGTTTGTATAGATTCCGCCAACTGCCATCATTGTTCCAATAAAGCCTGCTGCAATCGTCAGTTTATACTTAGGTGTATTATTGAAGATTACAGAAAATCCTAGAGAAGAAGAGTATAAATTATTATCATTCGTTGTCCATTGAGCCAAGATTAGGATGAGCATTGCAGCTGTACCCCATCCAAGACCAAGCATAATTGCGACAATATCAACTTGTGAAGTGGCTTTTGCTAAGATAGCAGCGATAATCAGGACGATACTAAAACCACCGAAGAAGCCGACAAAAGATGATATAACCGCATCTTTCGGTGTTTTTGCATAGCGAGAAATATCGGGTCCGATAATCGCTCCAGCAGCAAGAGAACCGATAATTAGTGAAATAGCTACCCCTATCGTAATAGGATCACTGGTAAGGGGCGCAGCCATAACTTCCGAAAATGAAGATCCTTTTAATACTCTAATCAAAGACGCAACTAGGAGTATTCCTAATAAAGGAACTGCAAAAACGCTTAATTTTTCAATGGCTTTATAGCCAATAAAGGCAGTAGTCGTCATTAAAATTCCACCTATCACGACCAAAACCTTTTGGTTAATGTCAATTTGAAAGACATTCATCAACACGCTATGTAAACTAGCACCAAACAAATCTAATTGAACACCGAACCAACCAAATAATGAAATGGCAATAATGGAGGAAACTGCATAAGAACCATATCTACCTAATGCAAACATAGAAACCAACGGGGTAGACAGACCCGTCTTTGCTCCGACAATACTGCAAAGAGAGCTCAGAATTGCCAACAAGAAACACCCAATGAAAGTTGCAATAACAGCTGAGGACATTGACATCCCTGCACCTAAAGCCCCACCTAGTGCAGTAGCGGAGAGAGCGACAATTCCACCTAACCAAACAACTGATAATTTACCCCAGCCTTTACGATGATCCATAGGAACAGGCTGCAGTTCATAATCTTGGACCATTTTATTAGTATTATTTTCCAATGTTCTCAGCTCCTTTTGATATTAATTAGTTGTATCACTATGACCTAAATCATTAAACATACTAATAATGATTTGAGAGGCTAGTTCAATCTGCTCAACCAAGGAATCATTTGTATATAAATTAATACCCCAGAATAAACCATTGCCAAGTAATACAAATTGCTTGATTAAATTGTTAACCTGCTTAGCACTTGTGTGGGGATAATCTTTAAATACTAAATTTTCCAAAGAAACAGTGAGCCACTCATTAAAGCTCAACATATACTCCTGAAGATGTATTTTAATTTCTGGAATAGGTGCTGTTATCAAAGATATATACGAAGACATTTCAACCTTATCAGCTGAATGATGTTCGACAATCGCTTCAAGCATTGCAATAAAGATTTGATCAACAGGTTCATCACGATGATTAGCCAAAGCATTATTCATTGCATGATGATGATTATCCAAAATTTGCTGAAAAGCTTTCAAAAACAAATCTTCTTTATTATCGAAAAAGTAATATATAGAAGCAGCTTTGACTCCAACTTGCTCAGCAATCTTACGCATTGTCGCACCTTGATAACCATGTTTTGAATATTGCAAGAGAGCTGCATTCAATATTTGTTGTTCTGTCAATAGTTTCACCATCCTTTTTTGTTCACCTAACAAGTGTTAAGTGAAATAATAACCCCAATAAACTGAATAGTCAATAGAGATTTAACATTTAATTTAATTCATCAGCTTCGCACTAAATTAATTTCATTCGTTAGTGGATTCAGAATACCTGTTACATACTTTTTTTCGGAAAAAAAATCCTTTATAATGGTTTGGAGGCAGTAATGCGTCTCAATCCAAAATAAAGGATAATCTCATATACTTTTTTTTCATATGGTGATCATTCTGCAAAGGCTTAGATTCTTGTGATCGATGCATTTGCAAACTCGAGATACAGAACAAGATAAGCTAATTCATACTCTGTAAAAAAATCAGTACATAGTACTTTCTCCAACACCAGCGAAGGCGCAACTGCGGGGTCGGCCGTGGCTGTGAGACAACTGGCGCGGTCTTTGCCCAGTAGGCTCATAGCGTAAGGCAATCCCCCAGCGCCGAAGCGGCTTTAAACTGCAAACTCACATTTCAATTAGAATCCCCGCAAAGTCGAGAAACGAAACCCGCACATAGTAAATCCACACACTGCCAACATGCACGTGACAGGTTGGCAAGCACATGGTTTGGTGAAGAGCCCTTATTTACACATAATTCTTATCGGTCTCATAATCTATCACCAACCACTGTAATATAAAAGTGGTTGGGTTAAATACCCCCTAATTGGATGGTCTTTAAAAATGGTTTATATTATAGAATGATAATGTAGAGAACGAAGAAATTCATTTCTAAAAGGAGGAAGGCATGAACCTAGCCCTTATTGTCTCAATGATTTTCGTAGTCATCGTTTTAGTTGTCGGAGTAATTTTGACCATATCCGTTGCTAATTCCAGTACTATGCCCGGGAATAAAAGTTACGATAGTAAAAAAAGTTTTTCCGGTTTGCTGTGGGTTTACGTTTTATCAGTGCCAGTCGCTATTATAATAACTCTTGTCGCTATATTTGTATTTTATTAACAACGAAGGGCAGTTCGGGATTAGTGAGAAAGCACATGTTTTTTTAGAGTCTCAGGAACCGTCTAAGCTCCCTGCATGCCGTATAATAATGATACATCTCCCTGTAGACTCTTTGACCGAGGGTAAAATATTTATAGTCGTCCCCTAAATTAGGTTGTCAAAGAATAAAATACTGTTATATCTCATAACTTCTCAGCGCATAGACAAACCTTGAAATGCCTTCTTGTATTGAGGCTACGTTACTTTTTCCATAAGTGAAACGAACGTATCCATTTGTTGAACCCATTACTTTTCCAGGTACAAATGAAACGCCTTTTTTCATAGATTCTTCAAGTAACTTATATTCATCGATTTCATGATTTATTTTACACCATAAATGAATTCCGCCTTGTGGCACCAAATAGGTAACCTCATTTTTCGTTAAACTGTCCAAGGCGGAAATTAGCGCATCCCTTCGCTCCCTCAGTTGAATCCTTAAATTTGAAATATGTTTGTCAAATTGAGGGGAATCTAGAAATTGATTCGCTATCCATTGAGGAAAAACACTATGACCAAAGTCAATTTGCTGTTTGCCATCTGATAAGCGCTCAATCACTTTCTCCGGTCCAATAATCCACCCAATGCGTAATCCTGATGCAACAACTTTTGATAAAGAACTAATGTATACAACATTTTCATTATCGGCCATTGATTTTAACGTGGGTCCAATGCACCCATCGAATGACGTCAAATTATAAGGATCATCTTCTATTATGGGAATACCGTACTTTGATGATAATTCCAATATTCTCTTTCGACGTTCCAGAGACATTTTGGTGCCAGTAGGATTTTGATAATCAGGATTTAAAAAAAGCATACGAATTCGATGTTTTCTTTGCAAAGCTACTATATCATCAGGATTCAAACCATATTGATCAACTGGGAGTAATAACGTCTTAATACCAAACGATTGAAAGATCGGTAAAGAGAATGCATAGGATGGATCTTCAATAGCTACTGTATCACCTGGTTTTAGCAGACATTGAACAATTAGGTGGATTGCTTGCTGAGCACCTGATGTAATCAGTATGGAGTTTGGCTCAACCACCATATTTTTATAGGTATTTACATGTTTACAAATGGTCTCCCGTAATCCCGCATCGCCTAAAGGATGATCGTAACCTAAATGCTTATCAAACGCCTGATCCTTAAGAATCCTGGCGAATTGGATGGTAGGCAGTAAATCTGCTGCAAGTTCCCCGCTTGATAGGTTAATCATTCCTTCCTGTTCAGTTTCATTACGAAGTTTCTGTACCAGCGGAAGATTCGGAAGAAATGAGCCAGCCTCTACATATTTACCCCAATTCGGGATTCTTTTATGAGTAAGTCCCCATATATCTGTATTTATATAAGTGCCGCTTCCTTTTTTTTTGACGATTAATCCAATCGCCTCCAACTCATCGTAAGCCGTCACAACGGTACTCCGATTTATCTGTAACTTTTTTGCTAACTCACGTTCAGATGGCAATGGCTGATCCCGAGATAAATCTCCCGTTATTATCCCATTCTCTATATGATCCGCAAGTTGCCTATACATCGGTTTTTTTAATGAACGGTCTAGCTTAAATTGCATGAAACTCCATCCTTTATTAGTAATTTCTCCATATAATAAATTTCATATTATGCTTCTATTACGTACCTGTTAACATACCGCCTTTATGTATATTGTATCAAAGTTCTTGGACACTTACGCTCTATCGCAAATACAAGACGTTTTAATTTCGGCAGACGTAAAAACGCCAACCCCGTAAAGGAGCTGGCGCTTTAGTGCGTGTGTACTTGGTACCGATTTGTAAAATATTAGCATCAATTATCCCCTACACTGTTTCGGCTGTTAATGCACGGAATGGGTCGTCGCTTAATCCTGCTTCTACTACTAATTTAGCATATTCTTGTGCAGCGAATAATGAATGATCTCGATAGTTTCCACACTCTAATGCAGAAACAGCTGGGATATGTTCTGTTTCAATCACCTTTTTAAGTACTGACGTTAATGCCGTCGCCACATCCTTCGGTTCATGTTCATCCCATATGATCATATAAAATCCCGTTCTGCAGCCCATTGGAGAAATATCGACAATCCCTTCTAATTCATCACGCAAATAAGTCGCTAATAAATGTTCTAGTGTGTGTATGGCTGAAGTCGGGATTGAATCGTGGTTCGGCTGCAAAAAGCGTAAATCATACTTCTGCAATACACTTCCTTTTTCATGATGTTCGGTACCCGCCAAGCGCACATAAGGTGCTCTCACTTTCGTATGATCAAGAAGAAAACTTTCAACTACTGCCATTGTTATCATCCTTTCTGTAATTGATAACTAAGTTAACACAGTACTGCTAGTCCTGTAAATGTATTTCGTAAATATTTAGAAAAATGCATTATTGTATTGACAGGCTACCAGAAGAGAGGTATCATACTCTTTAATTCCGATATAACTAATAAGTTTTAATTAGATTAGATCTAAACATGTTTTAGTTTAAAACAGCTTGGAAGAATAAGAGTGAGTCGTACAACAAATGAATTGGGGGGATGGAAATGTCCGTAAATGAAGTGAAGAAAGGAAATGCTTTAGCACTTTTACCATTAATTATTTTTGTGGCACTTTTTATTGGTGCTGCTGTTTTAACGAAAGATTTTTCGAATATGCCATTGAATGTGGCGCTTATTATAGCATCAGCTTTCGCTTTATTAATGAACCGCAAAGAGAAATTCGAAAAAAAGATTGAGATATTTACAAAGGGTGCGGGTCATGCGAATATCATTTTGATGGCTGTTATCTTTATATTAGCAGGTGCATTTGCAACTGTGGCAAAAGGGATGGGCGCAGTAGACTCTACAGTGAACCTAGGATTATCCCTATTACCTGCAAATTTATTAATGGTTGGGCTATTTATCATCGGCTGCTTCATTTCTATTTCTATGGGAACTTCAATGGGAACAGTAGTCGCACTTGCGCCGATTGCAATTGGAATTGCGAGTCAAACGGATATTCCTGTAGCATTGGCATTGGCAACGGTCATTGGCGGCGCCATGTTCGGAGATAATTTATCAATGATTTCAGATACGACAATTGCTGCGGTCAGGACACAGCAAACGAAAATGAAGGATAAATTTAAAGTGAATTTCTTCATCGTATTGCCTGGTGCAATTTTGACATCGATCATTCTCGGCGTCATTACGCGAGGAAACACAGCCCTGGTTACACCTGAACATCAATATAACCTATTAAAGGTACTTCCTTATCTCGCTGTTTTGGCAGCGGCACTTGCAGGTGTACATGTATTAATTGTTTTGATTGGAGGCACGATTTTTGCAGGGGCTATTGGTTTAGTAGACGGATCCTACAGTTTCGGAAGTTTTTTAGCAACCGTAAGTGAAGGTGTTATAGGCATGGAGGATTTAGCCATCATAGCGTTATTAATCGGCGGTCTCGTAGCAATCATTCGGCATAACGGCGGAATCGATTATCTTCTATATACGGTCACAAGTAAATTAAAGACTAAAAAAGGCGCTGAATTTGGAATTGCGGGGTTGGTTAGTGCGGTCGCACTTGCTACTGCGAATAATACGATATCGATTATTATTACAGGCCCTTTGGCGAAAAGCATCGCAGATGAATATGACATTGATCCAAGAAAGTCTGCCAGTTTACTTGATACATTTTCCAGCAGCTGGCAGGGAATTCTTCCTTATGGCGGCCAGATGCTCGCAGCTGCAGGACTTGCTTCCATATCGCCACTCACTATTATGCCATATTCGTTTTATCCGATTCTGATGGGAGGATGTGCAATCATTGCCATTCTGATTGGATATCCAAAATTGCAGAGCAAGACGGCAAAACAAGTTGCGACGGTGCCTGCAGATTAATAAAATTTTGAAGCAAATCGTGAAACGCTCATTATCTGATTTATATATACGCAAAAGTAACCGCCTGTGTTTATATAAGATGAATTAATAAATAAGCATTCTACAAATTACCTAGTACCGTTGATTTCCGTTCCAGGCAGACGCGTGTCTTGCGGGCCCGCGGTGAGCCAACTTGGTCGCTTCGCTCCCCTAAGTTGTCATCACCTGTCGGGCTGATCCTCCCAGAGTCGCCGCCTTGCACTCCAATCAACTGAGTAGATAGAACATAGCTTCCCTATGATGTAAAAAGTTTAATTCAACTTATATAGTTTACAAGGGGTTACTTTTTCTATTGTTTTTAGAATAAGTTCAGGTCCGTGCAACTCCTCTGAATCCTTGAAAATACATGAGGTTATAGCTGACTGGATAATCATCTACCTGTCTGAGAAACATACGTGTTTGATACTCACACGGCCCCCCACTGAAAACAAAAAAACGCCAACCTCAAATTACGAGGTTGACGCTGTCATATCTATTTCAGAAAGTCCGGCTTATATCATACCGCCCATTCGAATGCTGTTATTATGAAGGGGTATTATATTTTAAACGTTAGCGTATCAAGGTTTCTTGTTAAAGTCTTCTCACAGCTTTTCATGTAGTATCATTTCATTGTTACACTATACCGCTAATGAATAAAATACCTCCATAATGAAGGGTTGGAGACGTACACAGTTTGTACCAGTCTTCCATTATGATTGTGATTAATGTTTCGGCAGAACTTGTATTGAGCCAAGCCCCTGATTAAGGTAACACCCCTACAGCTATCACTAAGGTAGTTTGAATTTGTCACTGCTTTTAAGACTTTGTTGAGTAAGCAGAAAAAACGTTAACTTCTCAGCCCACGGCCTTTTTCAATCAGATACCAATTGATTGCATAAAGAGATATGACAAAGAGAAACGAAATGAGAACAGAGAATAAAATCGGAACGTCGACTACACCGAGGATGCCGAATCTGAATCCCGAAATCATATAAACAATCGGGTTGAACTGTGATACAACCTGCCAAAACGGAGGCAGCATCGAGATTGCAAAAAACACGCCGCCTAAGTAGGTTAACGGCTGAAGAATAAACGTAGGAACAATCGACACATCGTCAAATGATTTTGCAAAAATACCGTTCAACAGTCCTGCCAAAGAGAACAAAATAGACGTCATCAAAAGCGTCAAGACGACAATACTCCAAGAGTAGACTTGCAGCGGAACAAAAAACAGAGAAATAATCGTGACCAGTATCCCCACCAGAATACTTCTTCCCATTCCTCCAATCACAAAGCCCCAGATAATGATATGAGTCGGTACAGGAGCAACCAATAGTTCTTCAATATTCTTTTGAAACTTTTGTGAAAAAAATGATGACGAGACATTTGAGTAGGAACTCGTGATGACTGACATCATGATCAATCCAGGGACTATAAACTCCATGTAGGAGAATCCTTCCATCTCGCCAATCCGTTTGCCAATCAAATTCCCGAAAATGATAAAGTACAAGGAAGTTGTAATGACTGGCGGGACCAATGTTTGGATCCAGATTCTAAGATAGCGGTTCGTTTCTTTGACTGATAAGCCTTTTAATGCTGTAAAATATAGTTTAAACATGTGCATCACCCACCGCAGTTTCTTCTGTAAGTTTTAAAAATAACTCTTCTAATCGATTGGACTTGTTGCGCATAGACAATACTTTAATTCCTTGTTCTGTCAATTGGCTAAATACTTCGTTGATCCCTTGATCACGCGCCACTTCCACAGAAAGCGATCCTTCGTCCATGAGTTCACTTTTATAGCCTTTGATTACCGGCACCCGTCCAGAAGTTTCGATATCTAAAATAATAGTTTCAAACTGGAGCTTAGCCAGCAATGATTTCATACTGGTATTTTCAATCAACTGCCCTTTTTGAATGATACCAATGTTGCGGCACAACATCTCCGCTTCTTCCAAGTAATGTGTGGTCAGAATAATCGTCGTGCCGTTTTCATTCAACTCTTTCAGAAACGTCCACATTTCTCTTCTCAATTCAATGTCCACACCGGCCGTCGGCTCATCCAGAATGAGCAGGCGGGGTTCATGCATCAAGGCGCGTGAGATCATCAGTCGACGTTTCATGCCTCCAGAAAGCTTCTGTGCCTGAACATTTCTTTTCTCCCATAAATCAGACTGCCTCAAGTACTTTTCACTGCGCTTCAATGCCTCTTTTCTTGGCACACCATAATAACCCGCCTGGTTCAACACAATCTGCTGGACCGTCTCAAAAGGACTAAAGTTGAACTCTTGAGGGACCAGACCGATCTGCAGCTTAACCTGCATTAAGTGCGTGTCCATATCATAGCCGAAGACATTCACTTTTCCTGATGTCTTATTGACGAGGGATGTCACAATCCCGATAGTCGTAGATTTGCCGGCACCGTTAGGACCCAATAGAGCGTAAAAGTCTCCTTCTTCCACTTTCAAATCGATGCCACGCAAAGCCTGGACACCGCCCGTATAGACTTTTTTCAGGTCTTTTATTTCTAATGCGTATGTCATTCCTTTTATCTCCTAACTATCTTTTTAATCAGCTGCATGTAAATAGCTATTTGCTAGTATACCACTCCTCTCATGAGCAAAGCTTTATGTATACATTTTCTATATAATTGCTCCTTACAGAGACATCTCGTTTAAAAATTAAAAACGCCAACCTCAAGTTAAGAGGTTGACGCTGTAAAATCTATTTTAGACAGAACAGCTTACATCATGCCGCCCATGCCACCCATACCGCCCATATCAGGCATTCCGCCGCCCATTCCAGCTGGTTCAGGCAGATCTGCAACAACTGCTTCAGTAGTCAAGAACATAGCTGCTACAGATGCTGCGTTTTGCAATGCATAACGAGTTACTTTTGTCGGGTCTACGATTCCTGCTTCTACCATGTTGACCCATTGTCCGTCTGCTGCATTGAAGCCGATGCCGACTTCTTCGCGCTTCAGGCGGTCTACTACGATTGAACCTTCAAGGCCTGCGTTTGTAGCGATTTGACGTACCGGCTCTTCAAGTGCACGAAGGACGATCTTAATGCCTGTTGCTACGTCGCCTTCTGTCTCTTCAAGCAATGCTTCTACTTGTTTGTAAACGTTCACCAGTGCAGTACCTCCACCGGATACAATTCCTTCTTCGACTGCTGCACGAGTTGAATTCAGTGCGTCTTCAATACGAAGTTTACGCTCTTTTAATTCAGTTTCAGTTGCTGCTCCGACTTTGATGACCGCTACTCCGCCAGCAAGTTTTGCTAAACGCTCCTGCAATTTCTCTTTATCGAATTCAGAAGTTGTTTCTTCCAGCTGAGAACGGATTTGGCCTACACGTGATTCGATTGCATTCGTGTCGCCGCTTCCTTCAACGATTGTTGTATGATCTTTTGTTACAACGATTTTTGCAGCGCTTCCTAATGAAGTCAGGTCAGCAGATTTCAGATCCAGTCCAAGATCTTCCGTGATCACCTGGCCGCCAGTCAGAACTGCAATATCTTCAAGCATTGCTTTACGTCGGTCACCGAATCCAGGAGCTTTGACAGCCACTGCATTGAATGTTCCGCGTAATTTATTGACAACTAGAGTAGCAAGCGCTTCGCCTTCTACATCTTCTGCGATAATCAATAATGGTTTTCCTTGCTGAACGACTTGCTCAAGCACTGGAAGAATTTCCTGGATGCTCGCAATTTTCTTGTCCGTGATCAAGACATATGGATTGTCCAAAACTGCTTCCATCTTGTCTGTATCTGTTGCCATATAAGCAGATGCATAGCCGCGGTCGAATTGCATACCTTCTACTACGTCAAGCTCAGTAACGAATCCTTTAGACTCTTCAATCGTGATGACGCCGTCGTTGCCGACACGCTCCATTGCCTGTGCGATCAACTCACCTACTTCTTCATCTCCTGAAGAAATAGCTGCAACCTGTGCGATTTCCTGCTTGCTTTCGATTTCATCCGAAATGCCCTGCAAACCTTCCACTGCTGTGACTACTGCTTTTTCGATTCCTTTACGGATGCCGACAGGATTAGCGCCTGCAGTCACGTTTTTCAAACCTTCGCGGATCATTGCCTGTGCAAGAACCGTTGCAGTTGTTGTACCGTCCCCTGCAATTTCATTCGTTTTGGAAGCGACTTCAGCTACAAGCTTCGCTCCCATGTTTTCGAATGCATCTTCGAGTTCGATTTCTTTCGCGATTGTCACACCGTCATTTGTGATCAATGGTGATCCGAATTTGCGCTCTAATACAACGTTGCGTCCTTTTGGTCCGAGTGTTACTTTTACAGCGTCAGCCAATGTGTCTACACCGCGCAGCATTGCCGTGCGTGCTTCTTCGTTGAATTTAAGTTCTTTAGCCATTTATATAATTCCCTCCTGAGTTTATATTGATTTATTTAAAGGTTTTATTAGCCGATAATTGCTAAGATGTCGCTTTCACGCAGAATCAAATATTCTGTTCCTTCATATTTCACTTCAGTACCTGAGTACTTGGAGAAGATGATGCGGTCTCCTTCAGTTACTTCCAATTCTACTCGCTGTCCGTTCTCAAGAACACGGCCTGTACCAACAGCAATTACTTTTCCTTCTTGCGGCTTTTCCTTTGCAGAGTCTGGCAGGACAATGCCGCTTGACGTTTTTTCTTCTGCTTCGATTAGTTCGATTACGATACGGTCACCTAGTGGTTTCAACAAATGAAACAACCTCCTCGAGATATTGGTTTATTTATTTTTCTTAGCACTCAGTAATAGCGAGTGCTAACACAACTCTTATCTTAATGAATTCCAATAAAAATTGCAAGTAAAAGCGTTCGACATTTTCTTCTTTTGCCAAACCTCTTTTTTCGCGTTAAAATGGTCATCAGATATAGATGAAAGGTTGTGCACAGTGAAAAACTGGGTCGTTGCGTTAATACTCTTTATTACGTATGTTGTTATGCAGATTGGCAGTATATTTCTGGCACCGGTACTCCTCTTGTATTTCACGGAGTTGGGGCTGCCAAAGGTGGAGGCCATTTCTCACGCTTTTGCTTGGACATTGTTTATCGTCAATACGATTGCGGCAATTATCTTCGTGATCATTTTAATTAAGAATAAAAAATTCATTCCAGTATTCAAAGGAAAGCCTGCTCATTTTGGTCAAGTACTTCTTTGGGGAATCCTTGGATTTTTCCTGGCAATGGCCGGTCAGATTCTGGGTGCTGCGATCGAGTCGCTGTTCGGCGTTACGGCAGGCTCAGAAAATACGGAACTGCTTTCGAATATTGCAAAGACAGCTCCGATTATTATCTTTCCCATGGTTCTGTTCGCACCGTTCCTTGAAGAAATCGTGTTCCGGCGTATTTTATTCGGAGGCCTCTACACGAAGACAAACTTCTGGATCGCTGCGATTGCGAGTGCGATCGTCTTTGCCGCTGTGCATAACGAATTGCAGCATCTGCTCATGTACTTGATGCCTGGACTCGCCTTTGCGTTTGTCTATTACAAAACAAAGCGTTTGCTCACGCCGATGATCGCGCACTTCCTGATGAATGGTTTTGTGACGGTCGTTCAATGGAACGCGGATAAATTGCAGCAGCTGCAGGATATGCAGCAGAGTATCATATCATTCCTAATGTAAAAAACTCCCCTTGCAAATTTATGCAAGGAGAGTTTTTTTATTGTGCCGCCATTACTTGTACCATCTTATCGATATCCGGTCTGGCAGTCGTTCTCGCGCCTTCTGTCAGGATACTGAAGATGAGATCTTCACCGTTCTTCGTTTTCACATAACCGGACAATGCGTCTGTATGATTCAGCGAACCAGTTTTAGCCAGCACTTTCCCCCGTACCAGAGGGCTTGTCAGACGGTTGCGCAATGTCCCGCCAAGCATGCGGTCATTTACACCGGATACCGGCAATGAACGCTCAAACGCCGGATACCATGGTTTAGACTGCACGGCAAATAATACTTCTGAAATTTTCTCGGATGGAATTTTGTTTTTATGCGACATACCGGACGCATCTTCCAAGTAGATCCCTTTTGTATTGATTCCTTCTTTTTCGATCGTTTCCTTCATTACCCGGATACCTGCATCCCAGCTGCCTTGGTTATATACTTTGCGTCCCATCGACTTCGCAAGGATTTCGGCATGAGAATTATTGCTGAGTTTCATAAATGGCATCATTAAGTAATACAAAGACATCGACCGGTTCGAGGCTAGCACCTGAGCATTTGCCGGAGTCTTGCTGCGGGACACTTTTGCCGTCTTGCTCAGGCTGATGCCCTGCTTTGACAGCGCGCGCATGAAGACATCCGCAGTATAGGCGCTGGGATTCGAAACCGTCACCCACTGGCGTTTGCCGTTCGAATTAACGGGCAAGTTGCCTGAAACGACAATCGTATTCGTTCCGTACTGCCGTGTCATCGAAACCGTATTGGGCTTGTTTTTCGGAACCGTGCGTGTACGGTTTACTATTTCGACGATATTCGTATGCGGCGTCAGTGTGACTGCAGCCGGTTTGCCGTTTTTCGTTGGTTTGGCTTCCACAATGGTGGTGCCTGAATCATAATCTTCATTCGGCGAGATGGTCAGCGCCGAAATCTGTGCTGCGTAGTAATGCGTTTCGTCAGATTTATAGATTCCGGGAGAAAGACGCTTTGTGTCGAACCATGTATCGTCCGCCACAATATTTCCTGTGACGGATTTGATGCCCGACTGGCGCAGTTCTTTTGCCATACGCTGCAGATCACGTTCCATTAATGTCGGATCGCCTGTTCCGCGCAAATATAAATGGCCGTTCAGCACGCCGTTTTTCACCGTTCCGTTTGTTAACACATCCGTCTCGAACGTATAGTTCTCTCCTAATACTTCAAGAGCTGTTGCAGCTGTCAGAACTTTAACATTTGACGCTGGTGTCACGCCCTGATCAGAACGATATTGATAGACTACTTTATTTGTATCTGCTTCTCTGACGACCACACTGCTCTTTGTGCCGCGCATGCGCTGGCTTGTGATCACCTGATTGATTCCTGCTTCTAAACCTTTATAGGACTGCTCTGCTGCAGCCGCTTGACCTCCTATAAAAGGAGTGTACATACTCGCCGTGACTAAAATTGCACCCAATACCCATTTACTCAGCCGTTGCCGAGTCTTTTTCGTGTTCATTGAAATACATATCCTCCCAATCTCGTTGTCTTTGCTAGTTTACCATAGGCTATCTTCCAAAAGAACCCGTCCCTGACAATTGTCATGACAAATTAAAAAAGTCCCCTTGCGTATGCAAGAGGACGGGCATTTATTGTTCATCTGTACGGTTCAGCACTTCGTCAATCTGACGCTGCTGTTCTGCTTTTGCTTCTTCAAGCAGCCGCAGACGTTCCGCTTTTTCATACTTCCGATAACCCAGACGGGAAATCACGATGCTGATCTCGTAAAGGATAAATAACGGAACCGTGACAAACAGATGCGATACGATGTCAGGAGGTGTAATGAAGGCAGCCAGTACAAACAGGCCGAAATACGCGAATTTCCGCACCTTCACCAATGTTTTGGGTTCCAGCACTCCCAGACGGGACAGGAACAGGATGACGATCGGCAGCTGGAAAACGAAACCGAACGGCAATAAAATAGAAAAAAGAAACGAGAAGTATTCGTTGATACCGATGGTCTGTTCAATATTTAGTTGATCAGACAGATTGATCATGAATTTCATGATATACGGCAGCAGGACGAAATACGAAAAGCTGACTCCCCCTATAAACAGGAGGAAAGCGAAAGGAATGTACGACAGTGTAATTTTTCTTTCCAGCTCGCGAAGACCTGGTGAGATAAACGCCCAGAATTGATACATGATGACCGGCGAAATAATGATGATCGCGAGGAAAACCATGACCTTCAAATAAATCACGACCGGATCAATGACGTTGAATGCATTCAACACCACTTGTTGCGCCGGTGTATCATATTGTATGAAGGTAATGAGCGGCTTCGCGAAGAAGAAACTGGCAATCACGCCGACAATAAAGAAAACGACGATTACCATCAGCCGTTTTCGCACTTCATCTATATGTTCAATGATCGTTAAGTTTTTATCCGCCATCAGACTAACACCCTAACTTACCGCACTTCTTCTTTCTTGTCTTCGATCTTCTTTACGTCGTCATCGTCGTCAGCAAGACCTTTAGTTGCGTTTTTGAATTCACGCAATGAAGAACCGAATGCTTTACCGATTTCAGGTAACTTCTTAGGACCAAATATAAGCAATGCGATAACCGCAATAATTAACAAACTTCCAATGCCTGGAGCCATGATTGGTCACCTCCTCATAATATGTCTATTCTACACGAAAAGCCTTGTATTTGCTATTGCCGTGTCACTTTATTTGTGAATCTTTTACGTCATTTTTAATCAGGTAAATCAATGTCTGCAGCTCACCGGAAAGATCGATGCTCTGGATGCGGATGGTGTCCGGCACCGCCAGCCGCTCGGGAGTGAAATTCAATATCCCTTTCACGCCGGTCTGCGCGAGACGGTCGGTCAGTTCCTGCGCCACTCTCTTCGGTACAGTCAGGATCACCATTTCAATCCCGAGCTCCTGAATTTTCTCTTCCAGCCGTTCTGGTGGAAATATCGGAATATGATTACGTTCTTCGCCTTCATATGGCGCTTTCGGGTCGAATGCTACCACAATTTTTGTGTTGTGGATTTTTTGGAAGTTATATTTCAAGAAAGCATTTCCGAGACTTCCTACGCCGATCAGTGCAACATTCGCCCCTTCATCTTGGTCGAGTGTCTCGCGAAAGAACTGCAATAATGAATCGACATCGTAACCGTAACCTTTACGCCCGAGTGCGCCAAAATGTGAAAAGTCTCTGCGGATTGTTGCCGCATCGATTTTCATGGCTTCACTTAATTCGCTCGATGAAATGCGCTGTACTCCAGCGTCTGCGTAGTTTCGTAAAAATCTATAGTATAAAGGCAATCGTTTCGTCGTTGCCTGCGGAATTCTATGTTTACCCACTGCTTTTTTTACCCCCAGTGTTGCTCCTTGACACCTCTTCAGAAAGAGGTTAGAGCACTTTTTATCGTACAGGAGAACACGGTCATTGTAAAGCCGATTATTGCATGGTACCGTGGATTCCATTAAACTTAGAAGAGAATAGAGGTGTGGGGCTTGATTATTTTACAAGTGAATGGATTGACCAAGTCTTTTTCAGGCACGGATTTACTGGAAAACGTGCGTCTTGAGGTACAGCATCGGGACCGCGTAGCACTGGTCGGACGAAATGGTGCCGGAAAATCGACATTATTAAAAATCATAGCAGGTGAACTTAGCGCTGATGAGGGCGATATTATCATTCCTAAAGATGTGCAGGTCGGATATTTGGAGCAACACAGCGGAATTAATTCGGAACTGACGATTTGGGATGAAGTAATGACCGTATTTGTGCCGTTACATAAAATGGAAGCACGTTTACGTTCACTTGAGCAGCAAATGGCAGATCCGGCTGTCTATGAGAATACGGACAGCTATACACGTGTGATGACGGAGTATGATGAACTGCAGGTTTCATTCAAGGAAGCGGGCGGCTATCAGTTTGAAGCGGATGCCCGGTCCGTTCTTCACGGCATGCGCTTTTATCCTGAGGACTTTGAAAAACCTGTCCATCTGCTTTCGGGCGGTCAAAAAACACGTCTTGCGCTGGCGAGAATGCTGCTGAGCAAGCCTGATCTGCTAATCCTCGATGAGCCGACGAACCATTTGGACATCGAGACACTGAACTGGCTGGAACGTTATTTGTCAGCTTATGAGGGAGCTATACTGATCGTCTCGCACGACCGTTATTTCTTGGATAAAGTTGTGAACACGGTTTATGAAGTGTCCCGGCGTAAAGTGACAAGGTACAGCGGCAACTACAGCGCGTATCTCGATGAAAAAGCGAAGAATTATGAACGTGATCAAAAGATGTTCGAACAAGAGAAGGATGAACGGGCAAAGCTTGAGGAGTTCATTCAGAAGAATATTGCACGGGCTTCCACTTCTAAAATGGCAAAAAGCCGCCGCAAGCAGCTGGAGCGCAGGGACTGGATGGATTCTCCTGATGGCGATGAGAAGTCCGCTAATTTCTCATTTTCTTTGGACCGGACGAGCGGCAATGATGTCCTGTCCCTTGATGATGTGAAGATTGGCTACGGAGCAGAACCTGTGTCAAAGAACATTGCATTGCGTGTCTATAAGGGAGACCGGGTCGCTTTCGTTGGACCGAACGGTGTCGGCAAATCGACACTCTTGAAGACGATCGTCAAGCGCAATGAGCTGCTTGGCGGTGAGATTCGTTACGGCACCAACGTGCAATTTGGTTATTATGACCAAAACCAGGCAACGTTAATTGGCTCAGGCACTGTTCTTCAGGAAATCTGGGATGACTGGCCTATGATGAATGAAAAGGATATTCGCTCCCTGCTTGGACGCTTCCTGTTTACGGGGGATGATATCGGGAAACTCGTCACTTCTCTTTCAGGCGGAGAAAAAGCTCGGCTTTCATTGGCCCGGCTCATGCTCGAGAAATCCAACACACTGATTTTGGACGAGCCGACGAATCACTTGGACCTGGACAGCAAGGAAATCCTTGAAAATGCGCTGGACGACTTCCCGGGCACTATCCTTTTTGTATCGCACGACCGCTACTTTATCAACCGGCTGGCGACGAAAGTCATCGAACTGAGCGAAGACGGCGCAGTCGAATACTTAGGCGACTATGACTACTATATTGAAAAGAAAATCGAAATGGCAGAAATAGCCGCTGCGACAATGGTAGAACAGCGGGCCAAGGAACCGGCTGTTAAAAAGGAAGTTGCCGGCAAGGAGTTTCAGCGGCAGGAACGCAGACTGACGCGGGCCATCGCTGAAATTGAGAAGAAACTCGAGCAGTTTGATACAGAAATGAGCAAGTTGCAGGAACAGCTGCTTGATCCCAATCTTGCCAATGACCATGTGCAGCTAATGGATATACAGAAGCAAATCGATGCAATCCAGGCAGAACATGATCTGCAGGAAGAAGAATGGCTGACATTGCAGGAAGAAATCGAAAATTTATAAAGTCGGGGCTGTCGATGAAAGTTCATTTATGAATTTCTGTCGGCAGCTTTTACTTTTCTCTGAAAAGGTCAAAGCATGCGTTCTGCCGAGAATCTTTTTAGACCGCCATAATCCCCAAGTAACTCTATTCATCTGAAAGTCTCCTACAAATTCCGCTTCAATTCTCCACAATCTTTTCCACAGATGAAATCGCGTTTTAAACATATATGCACATAGTTATAAACACTATCCACAGTTCGTCTGTAAAAAATCCACAAAGTTATACAAAAATTAAAGGGGCAGTTAGCGCATCTTTTGAAACTTACCCACATCTTATCCACAAAATGTGCATAAGTACGAATGTTCTCTATTGACAAACGCAAAATTGCACAACAAAAAAACACACATTTTGCTGAATTTTAGCAAAATGTGTGTAACTATCACTTATTCCAAGAAATCAGGTCCATTCCCGGGCGTCCATTCATCGCAGAATCACTTCGCACTCCACTTTTCCACATTTCATAACCAGCTGCAGCGATCATCGCAGCATTATCTGTGCATAACGCAATGGCAGGTACGTAGAATGGAATATTCTCTTTCTCAAGTGCTTCTGTCAGTGAGCTTCGCAAACCTTTATTGGCTGCCACCCCGCCTGCTGCAATCACTTGTTTTACCCCAAATTCTCTTGCCGCTCTGACGGTTTTCGCGGTAAGAACCTCAACAACGCTTTCCTGAAAACCCGCCGCGACATGATGCGGATTGATTTCGCCGCCTTTTTGTTCAATATTATGCTTATAATTAATAACCGCAGACTTTAAGCCGCTGAAACTGAAGTCATAGGAATCTGCCTCCAGCCAAGCGCGCGGGAGCTCTATACTTCCGTCACTCTCCGAAGCCAGTCGATCCACATGCGGTCCGCCCGGATACTGAAGGCCGAGGACACGCGCCACTTTATCATAGGCCTCTCCTGCTGCATCATCACGCGTTTCTCCGATTAATTCAAAAGAGCCATGTGATTTCATGACAACCAGTTCCGTATGACCGCCTGAAACGATCAGTGCCAGCAGCGGAAACTCCATTGGATGGACTAATTGATTTGCATAAATATGTCCGGCAATATGGTGCACACCGATTAGGGGCAGCTGATTAGCAAACGCAAAAGCCTTTGCTGCATTGATCCCAATCAATAACGCCCCCACAAGACCCGGTCCCTCTGTTACCGCTATAGCTTCCAAATCACTTGGCACAAGACCAGCTTGCGAAAGAGCCTCTTCGATCACCCGTGTAATCTGCTCCACATGCAATCGGGAAGCAATCTCCGGTACTACACCGCCAAATTGCTTTTGCTGCTGTATTTGTGACGAGACAATATTAGAAATAATCTCCGTGCCATTTTTTACAACAGACGCTGCGGTTTCATCACAGCTCGTTTCGATACCTAATATATAATGATCTTTCTTCATTCGAATTCCACCCACATCACGAGACCATCTTCATGGTCATCCGTATAATAGTTCTTCCTGATGCCGCCTTCTTGAAAACCGAGTTTGCGATAAAGCGTCCGTGCCGGTTCGTTACTGACACGAACCTCAAGCGTCATAGTCTTCACTTCATTCAGTCTGCATAACTCCATCGCCTGGCGCATGAGATCTTCACCATAGCCTTTCCCGCGCGCTTTCGAACGGACAGCGACATTTGTTATATGGCACTCATCCAGTACAATCCACATGCCACAATGTCCAATAATCTCGCCGTCTAACTCCGCTACGATATAATGAGAATAAGCGTTGCCCGTCAGTTCATGCTCAAAGATTTCTTCTGTCCAGGGAGTAGCAAACGATTCACGTTCAATATCTGCTACCGCATGAATATCCGCCGCAGTCATCTTACGAAATACAACTTCCTCACTCATGTAAAGGCCCCTTTTTCACCAAGTTGGCTTCAGCCTCCGTAATCCGCTTATACTGCGGTGTAAAAGCATGTACTGACTCCGCTTCATCTTTACCCATGGCTAATAAAACAGCCGAAGATGCACGCGGTACATTCATCGCGAATGAAGCAAAATGGGCCTGCTTGCCAAGATGTTGCTGAATCACTTCTTTATGGATCTTTACATCTTCCCCAATGATGAGAACAGGCTCTCCTAGCTTGGCCAAACGACCGAGGAGATCTGCAAGGGAACCATGCTGATCTTCTTCTACAGCAGTCAACCCTTCTTCCTCTGCACGATAGACAGCAGAATAGACATTGGATCTTCTTGCATCGATTAACGGACAGATCAGCCCGTTAAACAGCTGTCCGTTTACCGCGAGTGTCTGCAGACTGGAAACACCGTAAAGCGGCTTATTCAATGTCCACGCAAGTGTCTTCGCTATGGTGACGCCAATACGGACACCTGTATAGGAACCGGGACCTTCCGAAACAGCAATTGCATCTATGTCAGCCGGTACAATAGAAGCTTTTCTGCACGCTTCTTCTACAGCCGGCATCGCACGCAGCGAGTGATTCACTTTCATCATACTCGATTCTTCTATAAGCAGCACATCATCCTTGACGATTGCTACCGATAACGGAGAATTCGCTGTATCTATACCTAACCATATCATTTGAAAATCTCCTCACATATATGCGTAAATCGTTCACCTTTTGGCGTCAGCTCAATAGTTCTGGCATTTGATCCAGTTTGACGGATCACCATATCCAACCGCTGTTCAGGCAGTTCATTTTGAATAAACTGAGCCCACTCTACAATAGAAATTGCGTCGCCATAAAACAGCTCGTCCCAGCCCAAGTCTTCCTCACTGTCAGCCAGACGATACACATCTAAATGGTTTAAGGGATAATTCCCTTCATATTGTTTTATAATCGTGAAGGTTGGACTGCTGACTGTTCGGGTAACACCGATAGATTTCGCCAGCGCCTTGGAAAATGTCGTTTTACCTGTTCCCAGTTCGCCTTCGAGCGTCAGGACATCCGGCGGTTTTAAATAGCTTCCAATTTCAGCTGCCAGTGCTTCCATTTCTTCAACTGATTTAATATCTTTCTTCCACACAGCCAACGCACCCTTCTTTTAGATCATCTATATACTAGTGTACAGAAAAACACAAAATAATTAAAGAGAAGATGACGCGCTATTAAATACCATGTTAACTATTTTGCTCAACAAACGCGCCAAAACAGAATTTTAGCGAGCGATACTCTGCCTTTAACGCACCAAACTCAAAATTCACCGCACCTTTCAACTGCTTCTGCGAGCCAAACTCTCCTGCAAACGAGCCAAAGTAGAATTTCTGCGCACCAATATGACTTTATAGCATGATAAGCAAGCGAAATAATTATTAAAAAAAAAACGATTTCGCCGTGTAGGCGAAATCGTTGGAATGTTAAAATATGGCGGTCCCGACGGGAATCGAACCCGCGATCTCCTGCGTGACAGGCAGGCATGTTAACCGCTACACCACGGGACC
>NZ_WHVV01000025.1 GCF_009650995.1 Sporosarcina cascadiensis
TTATTATTCTGTCTGGATTGCTGAATGCGGAGTGGAAGAGGAGGAGGCGGACTGTATGAAAATTTTAGTAGTGGATGATGATATACATATTTTAGAGCTGGTGAGTATTCATTTGCGGCAGGCGGGGTATACGGTGGTGAAGGCTGTGAATGGTGAACAAGCGCTGGAGGCAGTGGAGCGGGAGTGGCCGGACTTGGCAGTGGTGGATGTCATGATGCCGGGGATGGATGGCTATACGCTGACGAAGAGACTTCGGGAGGACACGGAGATCCCAGTGCTGCTCCTGACGGCGAAGGGGGAGATGGAGGATAAGGAAAAGGGATTTTTGGCGGGGTCGGATGATTATCTGGTGAAGCCCTTTGAGCCGAAAGAGCTGCTGTTCAGAATTCATGCGATCCTGCGGCGTTATGACAAGGCAGTGGACAGAATAATCCAGGTAGGGCCGCTGGTGATTAATCGGCAGAGTTATGAAGTGGTACATGGCAAGAAGTCGCTTTTGCTGCCGCTGAAGGAGTTTGAGCTGCTGTCTGTGCTTGCATCCAGACTTAATCAGGTGTTTACGCGCGATGTTCTGGTAGAGCGTGTGTGGGGCTTTGATTACGAGGGAGATGAGCAGACGCTGAGCGTCCATATTAAACGGCTGCGGGACAAGCTTGAGAAATTGACAGATCAGGTGAAGATTGTAACTGTGCGCGGTGTCGGGTACAAGCTGGAGGTTTCGGAATGAAGTCGCTGTACGGCAAGTTTCTGTTACTGACTGTCGCGATCATGCTTTCAAGTGCGGTCGTTGCTTTTTTGGCTGTCAATACATATTATCACCGTTATCTGAAGGAAGAGAATGACACGAAGAATGTCAGGATTGCAGAAGAGATCGGTTCTTTCATTGAGTCGGAGGACGGTCTGGATTTGAATGCTTATTTTGAAATGATTGCAAACTCGGGCTATAAACTGATGGTAATTCCACAGGACGGAGGAGCGTATGCCTACGGAGAGAGTTTCCGTCTGGATAATTTGGAGCCTGAAGCAGTTCGTCAGGTACACGGTGGAGAAGTTTACCACGGCATGCGAGATTTGAAGGCGGAGACGTTTGTGACGGGTTATTTTTCGAATGAATCCGCGAATACAGTAGGTGTGCCGTTTACTTTTCAAGGCAGCACGTATGCTTTGTTCCTGCGCCCCGACATTAAGCTGCTGTTTACAGAAATTCACTATCTGCTCGGGGGAATGGTCATTGTAATGGCGATCATCAGTCTGCTGGCGATGCTCTTTGTGGCGCGCAAGCTGATTGAGCCAATTGTGGCACTGACCCGGGCGACGAAAAAGGTCGGAGAGGAACAATTCAGCGGGGAACTGTCGATTGACCGGAAAGATGAGATCGGACAGCTGGCAAAGAGTTTTCAGCAGATGATCAACCGGCTCAGTGAGAACGATCAAATTCGGAAGGCATTTATCAGTGATGTATCGCATGATTTTCAGTCGCCTTTATTGAATATCAAAGGCTATGCGGATTTACTGTCGAATGAAGAGCTGCCTGCCAATGAAAGAAAGCATTACGCAGGGATCATCCAGTCGGAAACAGAAAGGCTGTCTACGCTGACGAAGCAATTATTGCTGCTGACTTCGCTGGATCAGCTCGTTTCTCCGCTGCAGAAGAAAGAGTTCCGTGTGGATCAACAAATGAGGGAGACTGTACGGAAATCACAGTGGCTGTTGCAGGAGAAAGAAATGTCGCTGATGCTTGAAATTGAGGAAGTGACGTATGAAGGTGATCCTGCTTTCCTTGAGAAAGTGTGGGAGAATTTACTGTCGAATGCCCTTAAGTATACACAGGACGGCGGAACAATCGATATCAGGCTGTGGGAGCAGGATGAATGGGTTTGTTTCTCGATTGAAGATTCAGGTGTTGGAATGTCGAAAGAAACGAAGGCAAGAATTTTCGATCGTTTTTACCGGGCCGACCATTCGCGAACACGTGATGTAGAAGGAACGGGACTCGGGCTTTCAATTGTTGAGCAAGTCGTACGTCTGCATAATGGCCAAATAGAAGTGATAAGCGAATTAGGACAGGGAACAACTTTCATTGTGCGCTTGCCTAGATTATAATCTTCTGTTCACATTCCGTTCATCTAACTCTGATAGTATGAAGATAGTAGAAAGACGACTGGAGGAATAAAGATGTTACAGGATAAGTGGAGTATACGTTTAATTCGCATTGCGGCGATTTTTGGCTTGATCGGTACGGTACTCGGTTCTCATATGGCGGGTGCCGGGTCGCTTGCGTTCCGTCCGATTCACGCGCATATTTTGCTGGTTGGCTGGCTGTCGATGTTTTCGTGGGGCGTATTCTATAAAATTTACCGTGTACGTGCGAAGAAGCTGCTGACAATCCAGGGATGGTCAGGAATTATCGGAGCAATCGGATTGACGACAGGTATGTGGCTTCAGTTCATGAAACCGTTTAATATCAATGAAACATTTGCTCTAATTTTCTATATTGTCGGCGGTACAGTGTTACTGATTAGTTTTGCATTGTTCGTCATTGTGACGTTTACGACAGAGAAAGTGACAGCTGTCCGTAAATAAGTAAGTAATCCAAGTATGCGGCTCTTCCGTGTACTTGGATTTTTTTGTTTTCCCGGAAATACTTGTCGAAGGGGAGAGAAAAGTTTTGCCGGCTATGCAGTGCATTCAACAAATTAATCAGCTTTACTATGGCATAGTAGAGGGACTTACTGCATAAAGGAGAAATGAAAATGACAGGGAGCAATCGATTTGCGCTGACGATGATATGTTTCAGTTTAGTTATTGCTGCGAGTATGCTGATTAAAAAACCTGCCAGTTCGGAGCAGGCAGAGCCCAAGCTCCTAACGAAAGATTATGCACAAATGAACGCGGCGGTGGAAGAGGTGCTGAAAGACATGCCTGAGATCAAGGAAGAATTGGAGTTTATTCGTTCAGGAGTGAATGCGAATGAAACGGACACGTTGTTTACTGTGAAGAAGGCGGAGTTCCGCATACGGGTAGAGAATAATTTTACGAAGCAGGAGCATTCACCGGAATTTATGCGGTCGATGGCGGAGAGGGAAAACGGACGTTATTGGGATGCACTGCGCATCGCGGAAGAGGAGTACGGAGTGAAAGTGAAAGAGGAAGAAGTGACAGAATTTATTAAGGAATATGCGGCTGCTGTTCGCAGTAAAGAGAAAGAGAGATATGCAGAAGTTCTTGATTTGACGCTGGAGGAGCTGGATTATCAATTTGACCGTGACTTTTATGTGATGGATCTGCTGTGGAAGAAGTTAATGCCGCTTGTAGAGGAGAAATATCCGATGCAAGAAGGAGAGAGTAAGAAGGCGTATAGTGAGCGTGTGAAGGAAGAGTTCTTGAATGAGGAAGGATAACTGATTCGTAAATAATATATAGAATGTTAACGGATTCATTGTGTTGGAGACTGCTATTTTACAATAGACAGTCTTTTTTGTCATTCTACATAATTTCTATTCTATTTGTATCTTTACATGCTATATTTAGGAATACAATCTGAAAACTATGGAGCTAGTATATGGAAACAAAGAAGTCCGCAATGAAAATGAAAGGATCGTGACTGTAATGGACATAACCAACTTCATCACGTTATCCGTATCAATTATTACCGCACTCAATGTGCTGCTTTTAGCAGGTGTCCTGTTTTTCGAACGAAGAGATGTCGGAAACACATGGGCTTGGATTATGGTGCTGGTATTCCTGCCAATTGCCGGTTTCTTTATCTATCTGTTCCTCGGCCGCAACCTGAAACAGAAAAATTTTTATAAGCTGACAGCTGAAGAAAAAGAAGCCATTGAAACGGAAGCAGACCGGCAGCTTGAGACATTGGACAATGAACAGCTTGCGCAGTCTCCTTTAATGCATAAGCATAAGGAATTGATTCGAATGAATTTGATGTCTTCCCACGCGTTATTATCAGATGACAATGCAATTGGAATTTTTACGGATGGACATGAGAAATTTGATGCGCTGCTGGCTGACATCAAGTCTGCGGAGCAGGAGGTCAATATCCAATACTATATTATTCAGCCGGATGCTTTGGGAAAGAGAATTCGTGATGCATTAATTAAACGTGCAAAAGCCGGTGTGAAAGTGCGGCTGCTTTATGATGAAGTCGGTTCCAAAAAAACAGCGCCGAAATTCTTTGAAGATCTACGCAAAGCCGGCGGCAAAGTAGAAGTGTTTTTCCCTTCTTTATTCCGCTTGGTGAATTTCAGAGTGAATAACCGAAATCACCGAAAACTCGTCATAATTGACGGAAGAATCGGCTATATTGGCGGCTTCAATATAGGAGATGAATACTTAGGACTGAATGAAAAATTCGGTTACTGGCGGGATACGCATCTTCGGATTACTGGGAAAGCAGTTAATAATATTCAGGGGAAATTCATTCTTGACTGGCATCAGGCCGGTAAAAACAAGCCTGGTGTTTGGGGAGATTACTCTTTTCAGCAGAAAGTGCAGAACGGAACGAGTCCCGTGCAGATCGTTTCAAGCGGACCGGATTCTGTGACAGAACATTTGAAGAATATGTATATAAAGCTAATTTTGTCGGCTAAGGAAAGCATCTTTATCCAGACGCCTTATTTTATTCCGGACACAAGTTTCATGGACGCCTGCAAGATTGCTCTGCTTTCAGGTGTAGATGTCCGCATCATGATCCCGTGCAAGCCGGATCATCCTTTTGTCTACTGGGCAACCTGGGCATATGCCGGCGATCTAATTGATTACGGCGCAAAAATCCTGCTCTATGAAAATGGTTTCTTGCATGCAAAGACCATTGTAGTCGACGGTGAAGTGGCATCGGTAGGCACAATGAATATCGATTCACGGAGTTTCCGGCTGAATTTTGAGGTGAATGCGATTATCTACGATGAACAAGTGGCAAAGCAGCTGCAGAATCTATTCTTGCAAGATATCGAGTTGAGTTCAGAGCTGACAGCCGGCCGCTATGCAGAAAGATCACTTTGGATCCGCTTTAAACAAGGAATTTCCCGTTTACTATCGCCTGTATTATAAGCTAAGTATAAGGGTCGCTGTCCAGGGCAGCGGTCCTTTTCGGATCAAACGATGTGTGGAGATCTTCAAACTCTTTCAGGATATAGATTTTGCATTGATCTCCAACGGGCTTTCCGCAAGTTTTCATCATCTCAATTAATTGGCCTTCTGTGTAAGGCAGTAAAACCAGTCTCAGTCAAAATGAGGCTGGTTTTTCTTTTGCACCAGTTTAAGAGTTTTGTAAGAGCCTTGACATATACTAGGAATCAACAAGTCGAAGAAAATTTATTGATATAAAAATAGGAGGAATTGCTAATGACACCCCCATCTTTATTTAGGCAGAATAACAACGAGGCAGATTGCACCGCTACCCTCATGAAAAATCTCTTGTCCCCGTCTATCATCCTCGCTGTTGCTAAGTCAGATGGCACCATTTTAGAATGGAATGAAAATTTCCAGCAAGTATTTGGCTACACTGCTGCCTCGATCCATTTAACAGATTTTCTCATATTAAATACGGAGTTGCCAGCGATTGAAGCATGGCAGCAGCTGCTGGTTCAGGCGAGACTGGAAGGACAGTGGTCAGGAGAACTTTGTTTTTACTCGGAGATGGGTGAACTTTTGTGGGTGCAGGCGACGGTGATCCCGTTCAGTCAGCCGGGCAGGGTATTACTCGTCTTTCATGATTCACTGGTTCGAAGCGAGAGAGATTATTGGCGCCGGCAAGCCTGCCTGCACGAATTGACGAATCTGCCGAATAAAAGAGCATTTGATATGAATGTGGGATCGTATATACAGGAGGCAGACCACTTCGGGAGGAGGGCTTTCTTTTTCTATATGGATGTGGATAAGTTTAAAGGGATCAATGATAAGTTTGGCCACATGGTTGGCGATGAGGTGCTCAAGGAACTCGGCAGGCGTCTAAAAGTAATCACAGCAGATGAAGGAATGGCGTTTCATTTCAGTGGTGATGAATTTGTCATCGTTCTGCATGAAACCGATGACTTTCCTGATCTATTGGCGGCTGTTCATTCAGTAGGTTCCCAGCCATTCACTACGAGTCGAGGAATACTGGATATCGATATCAGTGTCGGGGCAAGTATTTACCCTTCTCACAGCAATGATGTGACGACTTTGCTGGAGTATGCTGATTCAGCTATGTTTTTGGCGAAAACCGACAGAGTTTCTCCTATGAACTGCACACCACATAAATGACTAGGAAAAGGACACGGCATATGAAGAGAAAAATACTGTTTATTATAATAATCTTAGCTTCTTTGGCAATTTACGGGGCCCGGGTTTTACTGGAGAACAAAGAGAGCAGGAAACCGAAAGAAGAACTGGGGGCTGAACAATTTATCCAAAAGTACCTAATGAAAGAAGACGGGCGGATACAGACGAATCTACAGGATCAAAGTGATATTTATTTGTCGGAAACGGTTGGTCTTTGGATGGATTATTTGCTGGAGAAAGATGATTATGATCAGTTTGAAGAAGCGGTGCATATATTGAAAAGTGAGTTTTTGAACGAAGATTACTTAGTTTTTTGGGAGTTGCGAGGTGAAGAAAAAGCCTCGGCCAATGCGTTCATTGATGATTTGCGGATTATGTCCGCCTTGTACAGGGCGGGTGAGCAGTGGAATCATCGGGCGTATACGAAGCTGGCAGAGAAAGTGGAAGCCTCACTTCTTCGTTACCAATCTAATGACGGATGGTTTGTGGACCATATTGATCTGGAAAACAAGGGGCAGGCAGAGACAATTACTCTCAGTTATATTATCCCGGAAGGCTTTGAGCGGATGAATAAATTACCAGCGGAATGGTACGACCAAACGAAACAGCTGCTAAGTGATGCACCAGTAAGTCCACTCGGCTTTTTTCCGAAGTCTTATGATTTGCCAACTAAAACATTTTCTTTTGACCCGGAGATTAACTTGATTGATCAATTTTATGTTGGCTATCATCGAGCACAATGGGGAGGGGATGTCGAACCTCTTGTATCGTTCGCCAAGTCTACATTTGAGAGAGATCATAAGTTATATGGTCGATATGATTTACAGTCCGGTGAACCATCCGTGTTATATGAAGCAGCCTCTGTTTATGCGCTGGCGATTCTGATGTGTCTGGAAATAGAGGACACCGACTTTGCAAAACAGCTTTATGAAAAGTTACAAGCAATGCAACAAACGGATAAAGCTCGCCTTTATTATGGAGGGTTTATTGATATAGATTCAACAGCTACTCACACATTCGACAATTTATTGGCATTACTTGCCGAAAGGAAAGGAATCGATGAAAACATTTTCTCTCATTGAAGCAAAAACTCTGTCTCTGCTATCGATACTTATCATCGGCTTGGCGGCAGTTTTTCTCTTTTTATTACAGGAGGGTCAAACGGGGCTGCTTCTGAATATCTTTTTAGTTATTTTGACGGCTATTTCATTAGTGGGGGGACCGGTTGTCGGTTTGGTAAGCAGCTTGCTTTTTATTTTCGTTATCGGTACATTTCTGCTATTTCTCTTTTTCTCTGCTTCTTCATCCGGCATCCTGACAATACCGCTGCCTTATTTGCTGGGCTTTGGCTTTGTTCTGCTGCTGACCGCGTTGCTAGCAGGGAAAATCCATGATCAAATTATCGGTCAAAGCCGTTTGAATCGCAGGCTGCAGGAAGAGATCGATCAGCTGGTGGCGGTTGACGTGGAAACAGGCTTTGATAATCGCCGACGGATGGAAGTGGAATTGGATGTGGAAATGAGGCGCAGCAAACGTTACGGCGGAACATTTACGATCATTCTGCTGGAACTAGAGTTTTTCGAAGAATTTCAACGGCTGTATGGAGAGAAAGAGTTGAAGCATCTAGTCGCCTCGCTGGCGGATAAAATGCAGACCATCATTCGCTCAACAGACCGTAAATTCCGCTATGCCAATAATCGCTTTGCGCTATTGTTGACACATACTGACGATGCTTCCATTGAGATTATTTATGAAAAATTAACCAAGAAGTTGAAAGACCATGAATTGCTAAGTGAGAAATATGTGACGTTGTCGTTTCGTACCGCATTTCAAGAGTTTGATAAACAGGCGGATTTTCAAGATAGCGCTGCATTAATTTCACAAATTGAAAGCGGGATGGTTGTTCGTGACTTATAAGCAGCCGCTAATCGTGTGGATGATCGTGTTTCTGCTGGCTTCCAGTTTTGCCGGCACATCTGTGAAAGCAGAGGAGGACAAGGAGACTGCAGCCATCATTTATATGACAAACGATGGTGATATGCAGAACGACGTGTATTTTCTCGATGCCCTTTTATCCGCTGTCGTTAAGGAAGTGGATCTGTATGCAGCTTCGGAAGTTCAGCCGGGCGATTTGCGGAAGTATGAGGTCATTCTCTTTGTCGGGGCGGAAGAAGGGCGTGTGCCTGAAATCGTACAGGAAGAAATCGCAGGGTTTTCAGGAGAATTGCTTGCGTTTGGTCACAATGCGGAGCAGTTATCTCCATTTGCAGAGTGGAAGTTTATTGGCGAAGAAATCATACGGACGGTTGGCGGGGAGCCGTTAGAACAGGCGAAACTGGCAACACAAGTGATCTCACCTGCTGGCAGCATCGTGTTAGCGGAAGGACTGTCTCTCGATAAGCAATTGCCGTATATCAGCAAAAAAGGTTCTGTGACGTATGTCGCGACAAGTTTTTTCGGACCAATAGAAACACTGGTCCTCAGCCGCTCACTGTTTACGATGCTAGATATGAAGACACCCGGCACACACCCGGCATTTATCGGACTGGAAGGGATTTCTCCTATTTCGGACGCCGTGCTGGTTCTCGAAACCGGTATGTATTTAGCAGACCGTGAAATTCCGTTTTTTATGGTCGTTTCCCCGTTCTATGCCGATACGGATATATCATCCAATAAAGAGCTGGTTCACGTATTGCAAGAGCTTCAAAAGAACGGCGGTACGGTAGTTGTGGAGACCTCTTTTACGGGTGGCCTGCCTCCTTTAAAGGAGCAGACTTTTTATTCGTCGGATGCGGAATACGAAAGCGACAGAAATGAACGGCAGGATACGGAAACAGCAGGAATCCATGCAGAATTGTCAAGATCGATTGAAGCTTTGACGGATCTTGGCTTGTATCCTATTGCCGCCAAGGAGCCCAAAGTTCAAATGAGCTCCACAGAATACCAGGCGCTTTCCTCTTCGTTCACCTCGCTCTTTGGAGAAAGTGTGCATACACCCGCTTTCATATCTAAACCGAATCTATTGGCAGGAATGGCGCACTATCCAAATACGCTCGGCCATGTAGACTCTGCTTTGCCTGATCCATTACAGGAGGTCAGAACGTCCCTCTCTCGCTTACGTACCATTCCTGGATCTGTGATATCGGGAATGTATGATCCTTCTGAAGGAGCAGAGAATTTGACTAAATTAGTTCAGCTGATGGAATCGGTCCCGAACATGGAATGGCTGCAATACAAACAGACAGAGCAAACCGTGCAAACGGAACGAGTTACCATATTTCAGACGGCAGATGATCTAGTCGTTCAATCCACCATGACAAAAACGCGCTTGCTTTATGAACGAGTAATAGGAAATCCTTTTAATACTTTTTTATGGATCATTGCGGGAGTCGTCATCGGCTTTCTGATTGCTTTCTTGCTTTACGTCGTAAGTCTTCGGTTTAAGTTGAAAAAAAGGCTATTTAAGGAGAGGGAGCATATTGGCTAATCTATTATTTTACATTGCTCTTATCCTGATCTGGATCATGTTGCTATATCATATGTTCTTGATGCAAGGGGGCTATCGCCATTCGGTGAACTTCGAAAAAGTGATACCCGAATGGCGAAAGAATATGTCGGACCTTCCAACTGTCAGTGTGTTCATTCCTGCTCACAACGAGGAAGTTGTCATTGGTCAGACGCTGCGTGCGATGGTGAACCTTCATTATCCAAAAGATAAGCTGGAAGTCATTGTCATCGACGATAACTCGTCGGACCGAACGGGAGAAATCGCGGGTGAATATGCTAAAAGGTATCCGTTCATTCGGCTAATTGAAACGAAATCGCCTAATCGGGGGATCGGAAAGTCTTCTGCATTAAATGAAGCTTTACAACAATCAGACAGTGAAGTAATCGTAGTTTACGATGCGGATAATACGCCCGAACAGATGGCGGTTTGGTATTTGGTGATGGGTCTGCTGAACGATCCCAAATCAGGTGCGGTGGTCGGTAAATTCCGCGTCAGTAATGCCAAGCAGACATGGCTGACACGTTTCATTAATATCGAGACGATTTGTTTTCAGTGGATGGCGCAAGCCGGACGTTGGAAATGGTTTAAGGTGGCGACTATTCCAGGCACGAACTTTGCGATTCGCCGGCATATTATGGACACACTCGGAGGCTGGGATGTAAAGGCACTTGCTGAAGACACGGAATTAACAGTACGGGTATATGATCTTGGGTATCATATACGTTTTTTCCCGGCCGCCATTACATGGGAACAGGAACCTGAAACCCTTGGCGTGTGGTGGAAACAGCGGACACGATGGGCGCGTGGCAATCAGTACGTCGTGATCAAGTTTTTATCCCAACTATTTAAACTGAAACGCAAGCGGATTATCTTTGATTTATTTTATTTCTTTTTCACGTACTTTCTGTTCTTCTTCGGTGTGATCGTGTCGAATGTCCTTTTTGTTGTGAACTTGTTCTATGATCTTCAATTGCAGATTGGGAATGTCGCCTTGGTATTATGGGGTCTTGCCTTTCTGTTGTTCATCGCCGAAGTTGCAATTTCATTAAGTATTGAAAGAACAGAAATGACTTGGAAGAATTTCTTTTATATCATCTTTATGTATTTTACGTATTCACAAATGTGGATTATTCTTGTCGTGTGCTCTTTGTATCTGGAGACCAAGCGAATGTTACTAAGGCAAGAGGTTCGATGGTATAAGACGGAACGTTTTGCAGAAAAGAAAGTGGAGGGTAAATAAATGAATCGTTTATTCATCGGAATCCTGACCGTGCTACTATGTGCAAGCTGGCAGACGGCAAGTGAAGCATCTGAAACAAAGGAACCGCTTCATTTGACGCAGGTACAGCTCGACGCCGATCAATCAGCATCCAAGAAACAACCGATCACCAACCAACCCATTGAATTGAAGGGACCCGAACAAGAAATTACGTTCTATTATGAGCTTCAAGAAAACCAATCAGCATCCGATCAGGCGTTTGTATTGAATTTTAGCCATTCGGAATTGCTGATTGCCCCTTCTGCCGTGACAGTGCGTGTGGATGGCGAAGCTTTGAAGTCTGTCGCTTTGCCAGGAGAAAAAGAGACAGATAAAATGGTAGTTCCTTTAAAGGGGAAGGCATTGAAGAAAGGCTATCATGAAGTAACTGTTTCTTTTTATGGAGTGATTAAAGAAGGAGTTTGTGTGGAACAAGGGACTACGGGGAATTGGATGACGATTCAGATCGATTCTTACATTAAATTAGACAGGGAAGCAACAGAAAAAAACTCCCTGGAGAATTATCCCGCAGCCTTTACCGGCACGGAAAAGAATCCTGTCACGATTATCCTGGCAGAAAATGCAGCGATGGCATCGCTTGATAGCGCACTGAAAGTAGGTGCATTTTTATCTAAACAGAGCCAGGAAGAACATTCGGTACGCGTCGTCAGGGAGTCAGATGTGAAGAAAATAAAAGGTTCTGTTTTGTTCATCGGCAGTGTAGATGAATTTACAAGTCCGTTTATGAAAGATGTATTGAAACAAGCAGATTTGCCAGTAGAGCAGGATACTGCCGTCATTTCATTTGAGAAAATTACGGATGGAAAGCAGGAGGTCGATGCGCTGTTTGTTATCGCCAAGTCGCCAGAAGACCTGGAAAAACGGATAGCTACGTTAACCGATCTGCGTCTGACTGAGCAATTAGCGGGGGAACTGTTAGTGCTGAACTCCATTCCTGAAAAGCCTGAAAAACAGGATCATTCAACGTTCCTTCTAAAAGATTTTGGCATGTCGAATCTCATCCTGGATAGCCAGCAGCGAGAGAGTCAACAGTTCTTTCACTATCTTCCGTACTCCGTAAGTAAGGAACAAACACCTGTATTGGAGTTGCATTTGAAACATACGGATTTCGCCTTTATAAATGACGAAGAAACGACATCTGATGAACTGCTGGAAAACGATGTTGAATTGGTTGTCTGGGTAAACGATGTGCCGCATTCGATCAATATTCGTCAGTTGCAAGAAGAGAAGGATGGCATCTACACTGTTCAAGTTCCGATTGACAAAAAAGCTGTCAAAGACCATCGCATGGTTAGTTTGCAATTTACCGCGAGTGGTCTACTATCGAAGAATCCTTGCATTACGACAGATCGGAATCGTTGGATTTATATTGAAGAGGATAGTTTTTTTACCTTTCCAAAGGAGAAGAAAAGTAAAGCATTTTCATTTGCGGAATTTCCATTTCCATTCGTAGATCAGGAAGAAGAGACCTTAATTGTGCTGCCTGCTGTCGAAAGTGTTGATGACAATCAATTGCTGGAACTATATGAAACCCTTTTTGTAACTTCACAGTCAATGAACTGGAAAATAGAGCAAGCAAATGAAATTTCGGAGGACAGCCTGAAAAACCACCAGCTGCTCTTTATTGGCGGTCCGAATGTTCAGCCGGCACTTCAGGAGCAATCTTCTAAACTGGCTGTTGCACATGAAAATGGAAAACCTGACTTGGCAGCAGCTGGTTTTCTTCGGGAAACTACGGATGCTGTCAGTTGGATCCAGCCAAGTCTTTGGGGGAATAAGGAATATACGATGATGGTACTGGAAAGTGTTGAAGGTGATTCCACTGTCGATTCAGAACTGCTCAGTTTCCTGAGTCATACGGATGAAGCAGCTACTATGGCCGTCAAATCCGGAAACGGCAAATTGTATACAAATGCTTCTGCCTTGCAATCCGAATCGCATATATCAGATGTAAAAAGCGAAACACAGGAAAATCGGATGCCGGTCGTCTGGCTAATTGGATTTGGAGGACTGATCGTAATAGCAATTGCGTGTATTTACTTAGTTATCCGCAAAAGGAGACGATTTGATGCCTAAAGAGGACCTAAGAGGCATCATGTCGAACTAACACCAGATGAAAACAAAAAAACCACTGCTTCTCATTCTCTTACTAATCGTCACGCTCACATCATTTCGTCTCCTATGGATCGAGTCGAATCGTAAAATAAATACACCGGTAGCTGAAGATGGAATCTTGGACCTAAGGGGCAATGCGGTATTGTCAGAGGGAATGCTGCCGTTAAATGGAGAATGGCATTTTTTCAAAGGAGAGTTCCTGGAGCCGAGTGACCATCCTGAGAAGCGACGGATGCTGATACAAGTGCCTGGCAAATGGCAGAAGCAATTATCGGAAGACAATGATCCTTCTGGCTATGGTACCTATCGCTTAAAAATTCTACTGGATACTGGCACGGCTGACACCTATCGGCTCTATACAAAAGATATTGTGTCAGCCTCCCATTTATTTATCAATGGCAAGGAAGTAGCACGTCTTGGAAGAACTGCCGGGAACAAACAGGAGGAGAAACCGGATTATCGCCCGCACACGTTGCAACTGGATGGAAATATCAAAGAAATTGACCTCATGATCCACGTCTCAAACTTTCATTCATTGCGAAAGGTAGGCATTGTCCAGCCAATAGAGCTCGGGGAATGGGATGTGGCGGAACGGTCTGTGTTCCGGGACTATGCCTGGCAGTTAGTGGTAGCAGCTATCATCTTGCTTCATAGTCTCTACGCTCTGCTGATCTATTTGCTGTTCTCCAGAAAGAGAGAGATGTTGTTCCTGGCTCTGGCATTTTTGGCGATGGCGCTGTCTATTACAGTGGATGACGATAAACTGCTGCTCTATTTTTTCCCGGGTATTTCATTCGCCTGGTGGCAAAAGGCGATCTATCTGACGTATACAGGCAGTGCATATTTTTCCTTGCTTTTCATCAAGTCGATAGTGAAAACAGAAGGCAAACCATTTGGCAAATGGACGAGATACTATTTTCGCTTTGTAACGGTTTTGTATACGTTGTTTGTAATGGCCACGCTGCTGTCTGTAGAAATGAATATGTATATCGTCTACACGCTTTTGATGTTTATCCCGCTTCCAATGCCGTTCCTGATCTACCGGTCAGCATTGCCGGGAAAAAGTAATTTCCTATACTTTATGCTCGCAGTGATCAGCATCCTGTCCAGTCTCGTTTGGGGTTCCTATAAGAGCCGGGTTGCACCTGAGCTTCCATATTATCCGTTTGATATGTTGGTGGGGATTATCTTTTTCGGGTTGTTTTGGTTTAAGCGCTTTTTCATAATGGCTGATAATAGTCAACAATTGGCTGTATCTTTACAAAAAGAAATTCAGCAAAAAGATGACTTCTTGGCAAATACTTCACATGAACTGCGGAACCCGCTGCACGGTATATTGAATATTACCCAAACAATTTACGATCAGGAGAAAATGTCTTTATCACAGGAAGCAAAACAGAACTTAGAGACGCTGATGTCTGTGGGTCGCAGAATGTCCATGATTCTAAATGATTTGCTGGACAGTGAACAGTTGAAAGGAAAAGGAGTCCGGCTTGATCAACAAGTTATTCGTCTGGCACCTGTCGTGACCAATGTATTCGATACACTTAAATTTATGAAAGAAGGAAAGTTGATTACGCTGGAGAATACGATTCCTGAAAACTTTCCTTATGTACAGGCGGATGAAAACCGGCTGTTTCAAATCCTATTCAATTTAGTGCATAATGCCATGAAGTTTACTGGAAGCGGCAGCGTCCGGATTTCATCTGAAACGCAACAGGGAATGGCGATGATCCATGTTACGGATGAAGGAATTGGCATGGATCAGGAGGTTGCAAACAGGATGTTCCAGCGCTATGCCCAAGATGACCGAGGTATCGCTTCTACAGGTGGTGGAGGAATTGGTCTCGGATTGAGTATTTGCCGGCAGCTGATTGAATTGCATGGGGGGACGATACAAGTGGAGACCTCAAAAGGGAAAGGTGCTACGTATACTTTTACCATTCCTCTTGCCGAGATACAAGAAGACAGCAGGATTAGTCCGCTTCCCCTGTCTGTGGTAGAGTCGTCCAGCTATACGAAAAATTTAAACAGAACTCTTGGCAACGATGCTGAACGAATCTTAGTAGTAGATGATGATCCAATGAACCTTTCAATTATGAAGCAATTGCTAAAAGCAGAGGGGTACGAGATCGTGACTTGTACGACAGGAAAAGAAGCATTGGAGCAGTTTGAGGTGGGCAATTGGAGTCTAGTCGTCTCGGATATTATGATGCCACATATGTCCGGCTATGAATTAACACGTAAAATAAGAAAGAAATTTTCATTGGCAGAACTGCCTATCTTATTGTTGACCGCACGAACCCAGCCGACTGATATTCAAATGGGATTTGAAGCGGGTGCCAATGATTATGTTCAGAAACCTGTTGAAAAGTCAGAACTGATTTCGCGCATCAAGACACTTCTGCAGTTGAACCATGCAATTGAAGAGCATGTGAAAATGGAGGCAGCCTGGCTGCAAGCACAAATTCAGCCCCATTTCCTCTTCAATACATTGAATACCATTAGTGCACTAAGTGAGATTGATCCGGAAAAGATGTCCAAGCTACTAGAGAACTTCGGAACTTATCTGCAAAGTAGTTTTACATCACAGAACTTAGAGCAAACCGTCCCGTTGGCAAGGGAAATGGATCTGGTTGATTCGTATATTTATATCGAACAGCAACGCTATGGTGATCGGTTAAGAATCGTAAAAAATTACGTCTATTTACCTGAAATTCAAGTACCGCCGCTGGCAATCCAAACTCTAGTGGAAAATGCAATTGAACATGGTGTTTTGAAACGGACAGAGGGCGGAACTGTGCAAATTCAAATCAATGAAAGCAGCGAGAGCATAGAGATTGTCATCTCGGATGATGGAATTGGAATGAATCCAGATAAGTTAACAGCCATCTTATCGGATCAGCCGGCAGAAAGAAAAGGAGTCGGCTTGCCGAACACGCATAAAAGACTGCGTCAGTTAGGCAACCGAGGTTTGATCATCGAAAGCAAGTTGAATGAAGGCACAACTGTACGTATTTGCATACCAAAATAGAAAGGAAGGAAGAAAAACTTCACAGTTTTCTTCCTTCCTACAACTGATCGCTAAGCAGAATTTGATTATATAGCGCGTTTGTAGAGTGGCTGGGCGAGATCCCCAACTCCTCTGCAATCCGCTCTTTAAATTCATGATAAACCTTTATAGCTTCTGTTCGATTTTCAATTTGTATATAGTGTTCCAGTAACTGTTGCAAAGCTTGCTCAGAGTATGGATCCAACTGAAACAAACGATTAAGATAAAGTTGTTTACGTGCCCCATCGCCGATTCCCTCATAGTAATAGACGATCTGACTCATTAATTGAAGCATTTGCTGACGAAGGTTCGCGGAATGAATCAGAGCCCACTCGTAGCCTTCCTGTTCCAAATAATCCCCAGTGTATTGATGTACAGCTTCTTCAAAAAGATCAATATTGTCCCGGGATACTTTGGTATGTTCAATAAGTAAACGTTCTAAATGAATGGCATCACATTGAAAGTTTGGAAGCTCTAAACAATATCCTTGATTGGCAAAGGTGATGACTTTAGGATGGCCTGTCTTTTGAAGTGTCTTACGTAAATGGGAAAGTGTTGTATGTAATTGGATTTTAGCTTTATCGTAATCAGTGTCGGGCCAGAGGGTATCAATCAAAACATCTCGATTGATAAATGTCCGGTGGTGTGTGATGAGAAATGCAAATAACTCTTTTACTTTAGCCGTCTTCCACTTAATCGGCTGATGGTCCGAAAAAACCACGAACTCGGAAAAGCACTGTATACGCAACGGTTCAGTAGGGCTTAGCTGCTGGCTGGGCGAAGAGGATAGCTGCTGTTGTATGCGTGAAATGGTTTTCTTTAAACGATCGTCAGTTATAGGTTTTAAAATATAGTCAATGGAATTCAATTCAAATGCCTGCACCGCATAGTCCCGGTAAGCCGAAACGAACACGATATGCACCGAAGGATGATAGGTTAAAATTTGCTCAGCTAAATCAATCCCATTGATCCCCGGCATTTCGATGTCCAAAAATGCGATATTAAATGAAAGGTCTTGCACTTTTTCCAGTAAAAAAAGCGGATTAGAGAAAGCGTGCACTACCTCAACATCTTGAAAAACTCGAAGTTTTCGCGAGAGCAACTGCAAAGCTAATGGCTCATCATCTACTAGGATTGCACAAATCAACTAGATTCCCTTCTTTCACTTTGTATTCCAATGTATTCATTGTATTCTATTTCCTGTTAAACTTACAGTACTAGAGATGAAATATCAAAATATTAAGTGAGTAGTTTCTGCTTAGTTTCAGAGTATCAAATCTATGATCAGCAAGAAATGAGGAATCATTATACAAACACCAACTCCAATTTGCCTTCTTTCATTTCCAATGAAGCATCAAACTTCTTACCTTCTGCAGACGTAAAACCTTTGATGACATTCGTTTTCCCTTTCGTACAAAGCAATTTCACCTGCGGAACCGTCAGCTTCTTTTTCAAAAAGATACCGGGAAATGTCATCTTGCAGCCGTTCTTATAATTGCTGCAGCCATAAAACGATTTACGGGCGACAATGGTGCCGGTGCCGCATCGCGGGCACGGTGCTACTTCGGTCGGCGTGTAGGAGCCCCGGCGAGAAGAAGGGGATGGCGGCAGCACGATATCGATCGTCTGCTGTTCCAGCTGTGCCGGTACATCTTCGAGCAACTTTTCAATGAACTTTGAAACACTGCCGAGAAAATGCTGGCCCGTTCCTTCACCGTTTCCGATTTTCTTCAAATACGTCTCCCATTTCGCTGTCATGGAGGGACTCGCCAGCAAACTGCCTTCAATCGCCTGGCACAGCACACGTCCTTTATCAGTAATCGACACGATATTCTTCGTCACTGAAATATAGCCGTGCTTTTTAATCGTTTCGATGATGCTGCTTCGTGTCGCTTCCGTTCCGAGGCCTTCGATCTCCTTCAGAATATCTGTCTCATTCTGATCTTCCACCAGCTTGCCGCAAGTTTTCATCATCGCGATTAGCTGGCCTTCCGTGTACGGCTTCGACGGCTGGGTCGCGCCTTCTTTAATGCCGATCTCACTTTGTACCGTTTCATCTTTCTCCAGTGGCGGCAGTGCCGGTTCGTCAGTGTCTTTAGCTTTCTTCGGCGCTTCGAACAACTCTTTCCAGCCCTTGTCGCGCTCGGTTTTCCCTGTCGTGAAGAACAGCAGTCCCTTGACGTCTGTCGTCACCTTCGTTTCGGTGTATAAATAATCCCGGTGGAACATCGCGAGCGCGGTCCGCACCACTTCCTCGTAGAGATTGCGCTCAAGCGGCGACAATTTCGCGAGGGCAGCCGGTGTAGGCAGCTTTTTTGTCGGGATGATGGCATAGTGCTCCTGCACCTTCGAACTGTCGACATAGCGCTTTTTCGGCGTGCGCGAAGCAATTTCAAATGAATGCCCGATCAGCTCCTGGTATTTTTCCACAGAAGCCGCTAGGTAGTTGAATTCGCTCGGCGTAATATGCCGCGTATCAGTCCGCGGATACGACACAAGTTTTTTCTCATAGAGCGTCTGCATCGTTTTCAGCACCGTGGCGGGACTCGCTTTCCAGCGCCGGTTCGCGGTTGCCTGCAGGGTGGAAAGGGAATGCAATTGCGGCGGAGGCATTCGTTTATCGGTATGTGTCAGCCCGGTAATCGTTCCCGGCGTGCGCTTCGTAATCCCCCGGCTGTTCAGTGCCGCCGCAATTAATTCACGCTTCGGCTCTTTCAATTTCGCCTTTCCTTTATACGTCCCATGGGCAGCCGTAAAGATTGCTTCTGCTTCAAAAAACGGCTCCGAAACGAACGTCTCGATCTCCCGCTGACGCTGATAAATCAAATAAACCGTCGGCGACTGTACGCGTCCGATTGGAAATACCTGCTGAATCCCTTTCGCTTTCAACAAGAGAGTATACAGTCTCGAACCGTTCATTCCCACGAGCCAGTCACTGATCTGCCGCGCTTTCGCTTCCTCATACAGCTGCAGATCCTTCTCATTATCCCGCAGATTCTCAAACCCCTTGCGCACATCATCCGCTTCGAGCGAATTAATCCAGAGTCGCTTGATTATCTGATTGCGCGCGCCGGTCATATAGTAGATGGAATAAAAAATATTCGAACCTTCACGATCGACATCGCAGCCGTTAATAACTGTCGATGCCCCGCGAATAAACTTCTTCACAACTTGAAACTGCTTATACTTATCTTTCGCCACCTGAAATTCATAGCGCTCCGGCAAAATCGGCAGACTGCCGAGCGTCCAGCGTTTCCAGGAAGGATTATACGTATGCGGCTCCTTTAATTCGACAAGGTGCCCGATGCCCCATGTCAAAAAAGCCCCTTCAGGGAACGTCGGACAGGCATTGATTTCTATATAGCCGTCGTGTTTGCGGGAAGTGAACGCGTCGGCGTAGGCTTTTGCCTGGGATGGTTTTTCGGCTAGGATTACGGGTTTCATGTGGGCACCTCTTCTCTTTATATGATAAAACGTCGGTTCTGATAGTGGTATTATCGCATAAATGGAGAAGGTTATCTAATGTGCGAGCGGGAAATTGGATTCAAAAAATATAATTGTGAGAACAAATGTATTTGGTGTTTGTTCGGGTACTGTGGCCGCATTTAGGCATTGCTCCTTTGATTCTACTCAGTAGATTGGAGCTAAGTACGCTATTTATAAAAGACCACAGAAATTAAGGCAAGAGAACCCTTCGCTGTTCGATCGGCTTATCGCGCGCTCGCCTGGAACAGAAATCAACGGGACTAGGCAGCTTATAGAACGCAATTTTATTAATTCAACTTATATACCTATAAAAAAATTATTAAATATTGGCCATGAATAACAATATTTATTTACATAATATTTACACTATTCGTGCAAGGATTTTACAATTGACTGTTATCATTTGGTTTGTACATAAAAGGAGGAGCAAGTGATGACAAAAAAGAAACCGTACGAATTAACACAGTCGCAAAAAATGATGGTGTTTGTTTTATCCATGTCTTTATATGGTCTATCTAACATGTTTACGGAGCTTCTGCCTAGTGTGAAACTCGGATTCCTTGAGTTGTCGGTTGAGTATTTTGCATTTATTCCACTAACATTATGTATTTTGTTTCACCCGCTGTATGCAGCAATAGGGGCATCGCTGGGAGAAATTATTTTTGGGGAGTTGATGCTTGGTCAGTTCGGCGGCATTGGAGAAGTTGAAAAATTCATCACATTTTCACTCGGTATGTATATAGCAGGAATATTAGTTAGAAATCCATTGAATCGGATGCAGGTAAGTGTTGCTGTGATGTCGGGACTCCTCGTCCATCACTTGCTGGCACTGATGGTGGATATCGGTAAAGTTTGGGTTGGGGTTGAGGAACTTGAAGCTGTACCTGGGCTGGCAGAAAGTATCGTTCTTATTGAAGGTGTGGCATTTTTAAATGATTTACTATTCTCAGGAATCTTATTTGCGCTACTACCAACCTTGTATCTTGTACCCCGATTATACGGGAAAATTGAACCGCTTTTAGGTATGAAACCGAGAAACAACAAGGTCCAATATTCTTTAGGCGAAATTGTGACGCCTAAGTTAGTTATTGTAGGGGTTATTCTGGCAGCCATTGCAGTCGTTGCAGAGTTCATGTCTGAGGCAGATATGAATATTGCTGAATGGGAATTTGATTTTCTGGGAATGTTTGGGGATTCCTTCATATGGGTTGTCATAGGTGCCGCAGCTTTTATTGCGAGCCTGACCATTTGGATCATGAGAAGAAAAGCGAAAGACCAAAAACAAATATGGGGTGTACATCATGAGGAGTAAACCATTAATTGAATTGGAAAACGTGACGTTTACTTATCCGGGAGTTGAAGTACCTGTATTGACAGATGTGACATTATCAATCAATGAAGGTGACTTCACAGCAATTATTGGGGGTAATGGATCTGGGAAGTCGACGCTCTGTAAAACGTTTAATGGTTTGATTCCACAGTTTTATGTTGGAGAATTTGAAGGCAGAGTGATCGCCAATGGTTTGCTTGCGGAAGATCAAACGGTTGCTCAATTATCTAAGAATATCGGTTATGTTTATCAGGATTTTGACAACCAGCTATTACGTCCGACAGTAATAGACGATGTTTGCTTTACGCCATTAAATTACGGTTTACAGGATCACAAAGAACGCGGGGAATGGGCGCTGAAAGTAACAGGATTAGAAGACTTGCGGGATGAGTTCATTTGGCAATTGAGCGGCGGACAAAAGCATTTACTTGCATTGGCGGGAGCATTAGCAATGAAGCCCAAAATATTAGTCATCGACGAACCGATTGCTCAGCTTGATCCGCAGCATGCGAAAAGAATATATGATATTTTGAGAAATTTGAATATCGAATATGGAATGACAATTATTGTGATTGAGCACCATACCGAATTTATCGCAAATTATTGTCGTGAAGTTATTTTAATGGATAAAGGGCGGGTTCTTTGGAAAAAGACAACGAAAGAGGCGTTATCCCGAGTAGCAGAGTTAATGAAGCACCAGATATATCCACCTCAAGTCACGCAAGCAGCGCAACGTTTAGGGATAGATATGGGTAAAGATGATTTATATCCGACTACATTGGATGAGGCGATTACTCATTTTACGCAACAAGCTCCAAGCTATAAGGAACTGAGGAAGCATGAACCGTTACATGAAGAGGTGAAACTGAGACATCAGCCAATCATCCAATTCCAAGAGGTTTCACTTCAGTATCGTACACTTAAAAAGACAGTGAAGCACGCTTTAACTGATATTAATATCTCCTGCTACGAAGGTGATTTGATTACCCTTGTTGGAAATAATGGTGCTGGGAAATCATCACTTATTAAATTGATAACGGGAATTATGAGACCGAGTCAGGGAGATGTCCTCATTCAAGGAATAAATACGAGAAAAGCTACACCTGAAAAACTAAGTGACTTCGTATCCTATGTGTATCAAAAACCTGAAGAAATGTTTATTGACGATTCGGTACGTAAGGATATTGAATATTATTTGAAGGCAAGAAAAGTTCAGGACTATGAAGTTCTCGTAGAAAAACTGCTGGAGGATTTTTCATTAGTTGACATACAGCATCAGGATGGCCGGCTTTTGAGTGGAGGTCAACAAAGGCGAGCGTCGTTAGCGATTGGTGCAGCTATGAATCCATCAATTATTTTACTTGATGAGCCTACAGCTAATTTAGATATTGCGACTAAAAAGCATATGGTACACATGTTAAACAAGTTGCGGAAACATGTGAAATTGGTCATCGTTGCCACTCACGACATGCAGCTTGTATCGGAATGGGCAAACCGGGTCATCGTCATGAATCAAGGGCGGATTATGTGTGATGGAGATAAACATACCGTGTTTGGAAATAATGTTTTAATGGAACAAGCAGGTTTGGTGCCGCCGCAAATTCTGCAATTGAGCCAGAGATTAAAGATGGAAGTCCCTTGTCATACAGTAGAGGAATTCATCACAATATGGGATCAGGAGGGAGCAAATCTTGAACGAAGTATCGAGTATACGTGAAAAGTTTTCTGTCGAATTTGTGAAAGAGGAATTATTAAGAACTGCTTACGGAAATGGGGATACTTTTCTAGCGAGATTAGATCCGCGTGCTTTGATTTATTGGTATCTATTTTTCGGTATCGCTCCGTGGTTCATCCATAATAAAATGATACTATCCGGCTTGCTTGTATTTATGGTTGTTACAACAGTTATGGCGCGAACAAGTCCGTTAATCATCATTATTTTATGTACAGGGCTGCTAGGTGAAATTGCATTTTTGTTTTTCATCTCTTTATTTTTCGGAGGCGGCTTTGAGTCGGTGTTACCGATGTTTTGGCTGACGGTAAAATTAGCAGTCATCTCTTTGGCAAGTATTACTGTATTTTCGAGTATGGATCCGGAGCGGTTCGGCGATGCGCTGCTTAGTATGGGGCTACCATCACAAGTTTCGTTTAGTATTGCATTTGGCTATCGAACATTGCCGACATTGATGGAAGAATTCCATCAAATTTTCTTGTCTTATCGTTTACGTGGAAAAGCGCCGGACTCCCATGGATTTTTGTATTGGCGCTCCATTGTTTACTTCATGAAAATACTTGTTGTGTCCTTTTATCCCCTTCTTTTGAACGGGGCAAAACGGTCGAGAACAACCGTTGAAGCATTAGAGACTAAAGGGTTTAGTTATGCAGCAACCGATTCAAAGGTTAAAAAGATGAAAATAAGTTATATGTCTTTTAAATGGAGTGACTATGGATTTTTAACAGCATCATTTCTTTATGTAGTCGTTGTTTTTTGGCTCGGTTCGGTTGTCCAAATTTAGAAAATAAGGGGTAAAGACGATGAAAATTGATTTACACACACATGGAAAATTATCGAAAAAGGTTGAGTTTTCACTTGAGTATTTTTTGGATATGATAAACAAGGCCAAAGAAAATGAATTAGACGCGATTGCCTTGACGGAACATTTTAATACACATCGTTTTGCCGATGTCTATGACACGCTGGATAGAGAGTTTCCATACATGAACGACTATTATGAAGTGGAGGGGATGAAGGTTTTTCCGGGAATGGAAGTGGATATTCAGGAAATTGGCCATATTTTATTGATAGGAAGGCGAGAAGATATTTTTGACCTTCGGGAAAAGCTGGAGCCTTATACAATGAAAGGTCAGTTTATTCCTTTTAAACTCCTATTGGAAGAAGCATCACAATATGAATTATTAAAAATTGGCGCACATCCTTTTCGCGAAACTACGCCACTTCATCATATTGATCGTACTTTATTGTCTCAACTTGATGCGTTTGATCTGAACGGCAAGGATTTATTTGAACAAGGAGTTGCGGAGAATTCTGACAAGGTCTTACCGTTTGCGAAAGCAATGGGACTTCCAGTAGTAGGTGGAAGTGATACACATCAAAGTATTCAATATGGATGTATTGTTAATAAGTTTCAAGACGAATGCGCAACGATCGATGAATTGAAGCGAAATATTATAGAGGGGAGATATGAAATTGATATTTCTCCAAATCTAATTGAAAAAGTGGCGGCGGCAAAAAAAATGAAGAAGATGTTAAAGGCAGCGCGAAATTGAGTTAAGAAGTTTCACAAGTGCAAAAGATTGTTGAAACAACAAGAAGAAAACGTGGGGGATGAAGAACCCCCACGCTAAATATGGATACACTTGCTTTCCTTGACTAAGTATAGGAATCAACATTCTTTAATCAAGTTTGAACGTCATTTAAACTTAATCACTCACATAAAAGGATTACGGTTACGGGTTTCATAGGGGTATCTCATTTCTTTTTTAGACGAAACGCTAGTTCTATAATTATCGTATAAATGGGGTGAGTTTTCTAATAAAGTACGTTAGCGCAGGGGGGAGGCGCTATAAAACATTTGAAGCGTTCTAAAGGACAGGCCGCCGGTTGTTTAAGAAGGTTCTTCAATGGGGAAAATACACAGCAAGGCCTTGCCGATAAAACCGGCTGTGCTTTGCTCTTTCTTTCGGGTCTCCAGATATATCCTGGACATCGGAATCGCATAGCTGCAGCATCAAATACATGCAAGCATGAGGAGATCATAGATCATGGAAAATAACCCATCGTATTTTTATCATTTTTTAGAACCGATATCTGAACAACTGGCGCAAATGGCCAGCGGGCTTGAGAAAAGTATTTATGCCAGCCCGCAGACGATGCTGATGCACTCACGGACATTTGTCGAAGCGATTCTGCAGCGGGTCATGGTTGCCGAACAGCTGTCAGTGGAGGATAATCTTGCACTTAAAGACCGGATTGATTTGCTGGAGAGGAAGGATCTCCTGGAGAAGGAAGTCCTCGATGCGTTTCATCAGGTTCGAATGAACGGAAACTCAGCGGCTCACGAATCCAGGGACTTCCGGTATTCGGAGGCTCTCCTTTCCTGGGAGGCGATCTACATGATCGTCCGATGGTATGTGAAGAAATACTGCCCTCAGGATGTGAAAGTGCCAGCTTATCAGGATCCCGAACCAACGAAGGGCGATGAAACCGAAGTATCCGAACTGGAAGAGAGACTGCAGAATATGGAAATCTTGATCCGTTCAAATATTCAACAGCAAAAAGGGCTCACTGAGGAATTCGAAACAGCAGCAGTTTCAGGCCCCCTGGAAGGCGCACTGCCGGGTCTTGCATCGGTCCGCACGATCGTCTATAAAGATCGAAGTCTGGAAGTACCGCACTTTCTTCGGGATGCCTTCCTGCTGCCGCAAAGATTCGAGGAGTCGGAGAGTTTTCTTACAACGCTCGGGGCTGAACAAGAAGTACGGGTTATGAGCGAACTGCCGAATAACCTGGAGGGATTGCATCATGATATAAAGGGATTCAGTGGTGAAAATGATGAGATATTATTCAAAGAGCTGAAGCATTTTATTCAAGAAGAGACTGCCAGACGCGAGGTGGAACTGACGCATCCGGGCAAGCTTGTTCTTTTCTATAAGACAGACTATGTGCTCGTTACCGATCAACTGGCGAATATTCCGCTGACTGAAGAGGAATTCGGCAGCAGCCCGAACCTCTTTGCACAACTGCAGGAAGATCAGATTGAAAGGGTGGGTCAACTTCCGAAAGAACTGGCCACTTTAACTAAATACGACAATGTTGGTTTCGAAACAGTAAAAGAACTGTTCGCGCAATTAAAGGAGAAATAAACTATATGGAGGGGCTGATAAAGGCATTTCTCTTACCACCAGCCTTAAAACAGGTACACTAAGTACTGCAGGTGAAGGTGATGACAATAAAACGCGGCACCCTGTCAGGCACCGCGCTGCGCTTAGTTCATCGGCAATTCAAAAGTCACCGATTTTTCTTTGAATAATTTTTTTGCATTTTCGTCAGCCAGCGGGCCGAATTGGAGTTTCAGTTCCTTCAACAAATCGAACTCATCTTTGCGGAAGAGGAAGACGGTGAGAAACTCTTCTGACTCACCCGGCTGTAAATCTCCGTAAAGTGTCGGTTCCAGCATTCCTTCGGATAACATCGTGCCCCGGTTTTGATCCAGAATTAAACGAGCTTCTACGAGAGACTTTGTAAAGGCCTCGCTGCTGTCATTCACTACTTGGAACTTTGCCGTCAACGCGACGAGCGGGCCGTCACCGAAATTTCGGAAACGTTCTGCATGGGCAGTCGTTGGTGTCACGTCAGCGTATTGCACACCTTCCAAAGTAACCGAAACTTCATCGATTTTCTGAGTTTCGTTGATATCCTCTTTTGAGAAGAAAAGTTCCTTATCGGCAATCGTATCTGTCACCATTTTATCGGCATACAGAGCAGAGCTTTTCGAAGCTTTCTCGGCACCGTCTTCGTTGAATGGAATTTTGAAGATGGCTTCATTCCCGAGGCTCTTATTAAAGTCGTCCTCAAGCATCGGTCTGTCAATAGTGTATGTTGGCGCTTTCAGCCGTTCAAACTGAGGCTTGGTCATCGTGTACGCCTGCATCCCTGTGTACTTGCCTTTAGAATACTGACGGCCAGCATTGTCTTGATCACCTTTTAGCCAGTCATCCCGGTCAACGAGGCTTCTGCGCATGTACAGATTTTCAGTGCCGTCATCGGACAGCATCATCGTACTCGCATTGTAGAAGACGTCCTCATCTAACTGATTTTCAAATCCAAGTTTATAAGTGATGACATATCCCTCGTCCTCATCATCGAAGTTATGTTTAGCTGATTCATTCATATTCGTGACATGGACGATTTGATACTCATCTATTGAGAGAGTGACTTCATCCGAATAGGCATGCGTCAGGTTTGGATTGCTATTTGTAAAGACAACTTCAACATCGCCGCCTGTCTCTTCCTCTATGTAAGGATTGATATTTTCCGCAGGTCCGCTATCCGGAGTGTCGGTCGTTTCTGTCTCTTTACCTTCAGCTCCTGATGTTTCGTTTGCATCATCTTGTTTTTGCTCCGCCACTTCAGTTTCTTCAGGTTTCGCAGCAGCTGCTTTCTCACTGGAATCCTGCGTTTTACCACAAGCACTCAATAGAAGGATGGTTGCCAATCCGCTGCCAATCAATACTTTTTTCAGATCCATTATCAACTCTCCTCTTTATAATATTTTTCACATGATAACTATACCAGCTTTACCAATTAGCTAGCGGACTATCTTTGCAAACGGTTCTTAAGTGATTTATTTGCTTGCCGACCTGTGAGGGAAGTCCTACTGAAAGTGAAAAAGAGCAATGTAGGGAATGAATGTTTGGTGAAGATTGGAGTGAGAGGGGAGGGGAAAAGGCATAGGGTACTAGAATGACAGATTTAAATGTTGGAAATTATTAATTCATTGGGGCTAATGAAATTGTCACTTCATAGATGAGGCTATTATTCATCGACACGACGGACATGCCATTTGATTTTTGGAGAGAAGGCAGTGCTGGTATAGGAATGGTGTTGAGCAACCTGCAAAACTTATTGAAAATCAATATTAACTTTGCTTATTTTGAACATGAAAACAAATAGATGATCTAGAGTCAGCAATAAAAAAGCAATTACCAGAATGATAAATGGGCTGGATAAACTTGAAAAATTTGCTAGGTCTGCTTGCAAGAGAATTTTTTCTTTTATCTCATCATGAAAAATGGAATAAAAGAAAGTGAAACCAATAATCATTTACTAAGTTATCGTTGGTTTAATGACATGGCCATTCATAGCTTTAATGAAAGTCTGAATGATTTCATACCCAGATTAATCAAAGAAATGAAGGCCTATTGGGAGAATGGAAAATTGCCCCCAACAGCAACGCACGATATCGCTATACAGTAATATTTAATTAGGAAAAACGAACAGACCTCTCATAACAAGGTCTGTTATTTTATTTGTTTGAGATACTCAATAGCTGTTAATCCATAAACTCGTTTAAATTGCCGATTAAGGTGTGTTAAATCTACAAAATCAAATTCAGATACAGCTAAGTAAGCATCTTCTTCTTTCTCAATAAACTTCCTGGCATTATCAACTTTCTTGTTAAGGTAGAATTGATATGGAGTAATTCCTGTCTGTGACTTAAAGAACCGTATAAATTGAAACTTCGACATGCTAAACTTCTCTGAAATCGATTCTACACTTAAGCGTTTTATATTATATTGAATGTCTTCTTTCATTTTCTTAATTAAGGTATCTTGGTTGTGAATTCTATTTGTATTAATTGTTAAATTTTCTGCCAAGTTAAACAACAAATCATCACATATACACTCATCTGCTTCTGTGAGGACTGCCGTCGCAAGATTCATAACGTGTTGTTGAATATTATGATTATAGATAACAGGTGTAGAGAAGTAAATGTAATCTTTTTGCTCCATTGCTTCTAAAAGTAGTCTTGGTTCAAGATAAAGCATAATATAATCAAGGCCTTGCTCGTTATGAGCTGCTCCATCGTGTAATTGTTCTGGATTAAAAAACATAATTCCGTTTTTATGAGATAGCTGTAAGTTCCCATCCAAATGATAATGTTGGATACCTCTTTTGGTAACACCTATTGCATATTCACCATGCGAATGTTTTTTATATGAAAAATCAGTAATACTTGCGGAAAGAGCTTTTATGTTGTTATGTTTTTTGTAAAGAAATTGATTCACCTTTCTAATCACCTCTTAATTAGAACCAAATCATGGCAGCAGCATAGAGCAAAAAAAGTGCCATAATAATATTAGTTATTTTGTTATGTTTTCGCAAAATCTCCTTAAATATTGCTCCAAAACCTACCCAAAGAATAAAAGAAGTAAAACCTATCAGGGTAACACCTACTACAGCACCTGTTAAAGGGCCAAAACCATTATAGTAGGGTAATACAAAACTTGGGAAAAGTGTTAAAGCAAAAATTATTGGTTTAGGGTTTAACATTGAAATAACTAATCCACGTTTAAATGAGCCTGCACTATTAGTATAAGTTGCATTTTTAGAAACATCCATTTTGTACACTTGAAAAGCTAAGTAAAGCATATATACTGTACCTAAAACTTGAACGTAGATGATAAGACTAGGTATTAAATTCAAAAAAAATGAATTTAATACTGCTGAACCTGCAAGTAGAATACCAAATCCTAATACTGAACCATACGCAAAACTCATTGCTGTTCTAACACCAAAGTTCTGTACGGTTGATAGTATTAAAATATTGGTCGTTCCAGGCGTGATGGTAACGATAAAACAGTAAATAATAAAAGAAAATATACTCATATGCTCTGCACCCCTTAATGTTGTATCTCTACAATCTACATTGAAAGAGTTGTCGCATATAGTACATAATTGCACATAATTCATGTCGATGGAACATAATGGTGAAATATAAATGTTGAATAACTGGGGAACAAAACTAAATAAAAGCAGCACAGTGAATGCATATGAATACAC
>NZ_WHVV01000026.1 GCF_009650995.1 Sporosarcina cascadiensis
CCTTTATTGCCTGCTATTCCTTTTTCACCGCTATCAAAATACCGTCGCCAACGGGCAGAAGCGAAGTATCATATGCTTCATTGTCCATTGCCCACTGAGTAAATTTATGCAGATTACGAATCATCGTACGATTTCTCTTCGGCAAGTCTGCATCGTCAAGCAGTACCGCTCCATGCATAAACATATTATCGCAATAAATGACACCTTTCGCACAAATGAAAGGGCTGTATTTCTCAAAGAACTTCTGGTATTGCCCTTTTGCCGCATCGATGAACAGCGCATCAAACGATTCTTCCGGCAGTTTTTCAGTATCCAGTTCCAAGGCATCTTCATGAACAATCTGAATTCGTTCAGAGAGTCCGCTTCGTTCAATATGTTCCACTGCTTTCAAATAGCGCTCCTCATCGCGTTCAACTGTATAAATGAAGGCGTCTGGAAATGCTGCGGCTAAACGGATTGCTGAGTAACCAATTGCGCTGCCAATTTCAAGGATGCGCGCAGGCTGCTGGATTTGAAGCAGTCCGATCAGCGTATTCAGCCCCGCATCATCCATGATGGGAACATGAAATTCCTCGGCATACTGCTCCATCTCTTTTATCAGCTGCTCTTTATTTTCTGCAAAACGGCTGATATAGGCATGATAATCCGTCATACAAATTCCCCTTTAAAAGAAAAATTCTTATTTATTCTGGCTGTCGATATACTCTGCTTTATTCTTTAAATGTTCATCATAAGTCTTTGCAAAATGATTCACGCCATCTTTATCCGCCAAGAAGAATAAATATTTCGTTTCAGAAGGCTCTACAGCCGCCTGCAGTGAAGCAGCCCCTGCGTTTGCAATCGGTCCCGGCGGCAGCCCTTTGTTCTGATACGTATTATAGGCATCTTCTACTTTCAAGTCTTCATTCAGAACACGGTCTTTATGCTCACCGAGCGCATATAAAACGGTCGGATCCGTCTGCAATGGCATGCCTTCTTCTATTCGATTATAGAATACGCTCGCAATCGTCTCACGGTCCGCCTTGCTGGTCGCTTCTTTTTCCAGCAATGAAGCAAACGTCAGAAGCCAGTGCGGCGTTTTTTCATTCTCTTCTAAATACCCTTGGAAAGGAATAATATTCTGCACGGTCCCTTCCACCATTACATCAACGATCGCTTCTACAGAAGGATTGTCTTCATAGAATGGATAAGTGGCCGGAAATAAGTAGCCCTCCAGTGCATAGCGCACATTTTCTTGCTGCACTTCATCTGTCACGACCTCAGGATATTTCATTATATATCGCTGAACAGCTTCGTCACTGGTCACAAATTTCATGAATTCTTCAGCAGTCACTGATGTTTTATCCGCTGTTCTCTTTGCGATCTGATCGAGTGTCAGGCCTTCCGGGATCGTCAGAGTAAACGCAGGCGTCCTGTATACTACACCTGTTTTCAGGCTCTGAATCAGTTCATCCGGTGTCATCGCCTGCGTCAAGCCGTACTTCCCCGCTTGAAAATCTGATTCATTATTTACTTTTGCATAGTATTTAAAGATCCGGGCGTTTTTAATAATGCCTTTTTCTTCAAGTCTTTCTGAGATAATATCTAATCCAGAACCAATTGGAATTTCCACTTCTACAATCTTTTCCGAGTCTGGATCAACTGGCTTCAGTGCACTTTTTATGTATGTATAGATTGAGAAGCTGCCGATGATTCCAACAGCCAAAATGACTGCAACGATCCAAAATACAATTTTTCGAACTGTTCTCACTTCTTCCTTTTGTTCAAGCATGCGTTGAAACATTACTTCCTTTTTACGCTGGGGCTCTTTTTCCATTCGGCACACCTCTTTTTCCCTCGCTGAACCCGTTAATTTACAGGGATGTGAAAAAAGACGGAACGGTCCGCACCATTCCGTCCGTCACATCATTTTTTCTTACTCTTCTTCTTCATCAAGGAACGTATTCAGCACTTCTTCGATCATGTCCCACTCTTCGTCTGATTCGATCTCCAGCAACGAGCCGCCTTCTTCGCCCTCTTCAGTCGGAATGAAAGCAGACGCGTGGATTTCAACTTCCTCGTCATCGTCTACTTCTTCTCCGTCCAAAATGTGATAAAGCACGTAAGATCTTTCATATTCCTTCGAATCAAATGTTAAGATCACTTCACAAACATGCTCTTCACCATTCTCATCTACGATTGTCATTGTTTCTTGTCCATGTTCCATTCTGATCACCTCTAAAATTTTTTTGAATCCAGGTAGCCCTGTAATATCATAACAGCTGCCATCTTATCAATCACGGATTTACGCTTTTTACGGCTGACATCCGCTTCAATCAGCACGCGCTCGGCAGCCATTGTCGTCAAACGCTCGTCCCACAGAATTGCAGGCAGGCCAAACTTCTCACGCAGTTTCTCCGCATAGTTCTCCGAAGCCTCTCCGCGAGGGCCGATCGTATTATTCATATTTTTCGGATAGCCGACCACAAATTCCTGGACTTCATATTCCTTTGTCAGTTCTTCAACCCGTTTCAGGCCAAAATTACCGGCACTTTCATCAATCTTGATGGTTTCAATACCTTGAGCTGTCCAGCCGAAACTGTCGCTAATTGCGATGCCGACAGTTTTCGTGCCGACATCCAATCCCATTATTCTCATTTGGTCAGGCCTCTATTCTCTCGAATGTAGAACTTTACCAATTCCTCGAGAATTTCATCTCGTTCTAACTTTCGTATTAAACTGCGAGCGTCTTCATGGCGCGGAATATAGGCAGGATCGCCAGACAGCAGATAGCCGACAATCTGGTTGATCGGGTTATAGCCTTTTTCCTCCAGTGCCTTGTAAACATGGAGCATGACCGACTTTACTTCTTCTTCCATTGATTCTTCCGGAAAGTTGAACTTCATCGTTTCATCAGATGAACTCATACTCGACACCCCGCTTTCCTGTTTCCGTTATGTGTATAGTAAACAATCGTTCTTCTGTTTTGCAGAAAATCACACTGCTTACTGTCAGTATATTGACTGATGCGAACAGAAAAAAATTGTCTGATTCGATTAAACAGATTTTACATAATCATACACGGATTGCAGCGCATCATCAAGTTTAGTTGCGTCTTTCGCTCCGGCCATTGCCATATCCGGACGACCGCCGCCTTTTCCGTCGCATAGTGACGCAACATGGCTGACGATTTTCCCTGCATGGTAGCCGCTGTTTTGCAGGTCATTTGTAACGCCTGCCGCTAGCATAACTTTACCGCCTGTGACTGTTCCTAATACAATAACGCCTTTTGCAGTCTTTTGTTTCAATTCATCAATTAATTGGCGAAGACCATTATTATCTTTCACTTCAACATGCGCGGAAATAACCGTGACGTCTTCGACTTGGCGTGCAGTTTCCATGACATCTGCCAATTGGCTGTTGCCCATTTTTGCAGCCAGCGATTCATTTTCCCGCTGAAGATCTTTAAATTCCGCCAGAATGGATTCCACTTTCGTCACCACGTTTTTCGGTGTCGCTTTTGCAGCGGATGCAACTTGTTCGATCGTGTGCTGATCGTCTTTAAACGATTTAAAGGCCTGTCCCCCTGTGAAAGCTTCGATTCGGCGCGTACCTGCTCCTATACCGCCTTCAGACAGAATCTTGAAGACGTTAATTTCAGCAGTATTACTGACGTGGCAGCCTCCGCATAATTCGATGGAGTAGTCGCCGACTTGAACTACACGTACGATGTCTCCATATTTTTCGCCGAACAATGCCATGGCGCCCATCTCTTTTGCTTCCGCGATCGGAGCGAGTGACGTCTGTACAGGAGTGCTTGCCCAAATTTGTTCATTGACTTGGTATTCAATGCGTTCGAGCTCGTCCTTCGTAACTTGTCCGAAGTGTGAGAAGTCGAAACGCAAACGGTCAGGTCCGACATAAGACCCCGCTTGATTCACATGCTCACCCAGTACATCTTTCAGCGCACGGTGCAATAAGTGAGTAGCCGTATGGTTCTTAACTGTCAGACTGCGCGCATAGGCATTCACCTTCGCCATCACTGCAGCGCCTTCATTCATCTCACCGGAATTGATATAGACCGTATGAAGGTTTTGGCCGTTCGGTGCTTTTTGAACATCTTGAATTTCCGCTGTGAACGATTCATTCGTCAAGGTTCCTTTATCAGCGATCTGTCCGCCGCTTTCTGCATAGAAAGGTGTCTGGTTCAAAATAACCTGTACTGTCTCTCCTTCTGACGCGTGCGAAATCAGCTGGCCATCCTTCAGCAAAACAATAATGGAAGCATCCGTCTGCATTTGCTGATAGCCAATAAATTCACTCGGCTGGTGAATGTCGCCAAGCACACCCGACTGCACGTGCATGGAATCCGTGTCCGCTCTTGCTGCACGCGCACGGTTCCGCTGTGCCGCCATTTCTTCGTCGAATCCGATGCGGTCAACCGCTACATTTTCTTCCAGCGCAAATTCTTCTGTCAGTTCGAATGGAAAACCATAGGTGTCATATAACTTAAATGCATCGCTTCCCGAAACAAGCGGCACTTCAGACACTTTTGCTTTCTCGATAATCGTAGAAAGAATTGCCATTCCATCATGCAGTGTTTCGTGGAAACGGTCTTCTTCATTTTTCACAACTTTCATGATAAATGCCTGTTTATCATTTACTTCCGGATAGAAATCTTTCATGACATCTCCGACAATTGGGACCAGCATATACATGAACGGCTTTTCGATTCCAAGCTGCTTAGCGAAGCGGACTGCTCTTCTTAACAGACGGCGCAGTACGTACCCGCGGCCCTCATTGGATGGCAGTGCCCCGTCACCGATTGCGAATGCGACAGTACGAATGTGATCCGCAATGACTTTGAATGCCGTATCTGCTTCCGCTGTTTCGCCATACTTTCTGCCTGAAACGTTTTCAACCGCTTCGATGATTGGCAAGAACAGATCTGTATCGAAGTTTGTCGGCACATCCTGGATAACGGAAGCCATCCGCTCAAGCCCCATCCCTGTATCGATGTTCTTTTTCGGAAGCGGTGTATACGTATGGTCCGGATTGTGATTGAACTCAGAGAATACCAAGTTCCAGATTTCCAGATACCGGTCGTTTTCTCCGCCTGGATACAGTTCCGGATCAGAAAAGTCATTGCCGTATGAAGCTCCGCGGTCATAGAAGATTTCGGAGTTCGGTCCGCTTGGGCCTTCGCCGATATCCCAGAAGTTTCCTTCCAGCCGGATTATGCGTTCAACTGGAATACCGATCCGGTCTTTCCAGATCGTATAGGCTTCTTCGTCTTCCGGATGAATCGTGACAGCAAGCAATTCCGGATCAAAACCAATCCATTGTTCATTTGTCAGGAAATCCCACGCACGAATAATCGCTTCCTCTTTGAAGTAATCACCGATTGAAAAATTCCCGAGCATTTCAAAGAACGTATGGTGGCGTGCTGTGTAGCCGACATTTTCAATGTCATTCGTACGGATTGATTTCTGTGCGTTTGCAATTCTTGGATTCTCAGGAATGACCCGTCCATCGAAATATTTCTTCAATGTTGCGACACCGCTGTTAATCCATAATAATGAAGGATCATCAACCGGTACTAATGCAGCTGATGGTTCTACATTATGTCCGTGCTCTTTAAAATAGTCTAAAAATAGTTGGCGAATTTCAGATGCCGTAAGTTTTTTCATCGTATACTCCTCCTAAAAATTAAAAAAACTCCCCCCCTTAAATAAAGGGGCGAAGGTTTCATTGATCGCGGTACCACCCTAATTACCGCTATATGCGGTATCTCGAGTTGCTTTAACGCAGCAAGACGGCAGGGATTAGCTACAACTTAGGAATAGCGTTCCTCCAGTTTCCGTGCGAGCTTTTTCAGCCTGGAAGCTCTTTTCTTTTGCACTGGATACTGGAGTACTCGTTCCTTCAACGTTTTTCGATATTTCTAAACGAATTATAGGAAAGTTCTCCCGCTTTGTCAATCAGTCACCTAAAGAAATTGGAGAGGTGTGACATCCGACATGCCAATCATCGGATCTACGGTGCGGAAGTTATCCATCGTCAGCTTAGCAGGTCCGGCTTCCACGAAAAGTTCTGCCGGCTGTTCTGCCGCAGTTTCTTCTCTCACTGCCGGGGCCGGCTCTTCCATTTCCTCTATCATACCTGAAATTCGTTCCTTCAACGTCGTTTGGCGTTCGGTTTCGTCAGTCCGCTCAATACCCGCCTTGAATTCCTCGGCTTCACCGCATAAAATCAAGAAGTTTTTCGCACGTGTAATTCCTGTATAAAGTAAATTTCGGCGAAGCATTTTTCGTTGACTGCGAACAATGGGCATTACGACAATCGGAAATTCGCTTCCTTGCGATTTATGGATGGAACAGCAGTAAGCCAGTGTAATTTGATTGAGGTCGCCTCGCTCATAAGTCACTTCATTGCCGTCATAAGACACGACGAGTATCGCTTTTTTATCGGTTGTCTCTTTGGCCAGCATAATCGCCACGACTTCTCCCATATCCCCATTAAATACGTTGCTTTCCGGCTGGTTGACGAGCTGCAGCACTTTATCTCCCACACGGTAGGTCGTTTCACCGAAAGTCATTTCTTTTCTGCCGTGGGCCGGCGGATTGGTGATTTCCTGAATCATTTTATTCAGTCCGTCAATGCCTGCAGGTCCTTTATACATTGGCGCAAGCACTTGGATATCCTTAATGGAATGGCCTTTCGACAACGCACTTTGAATAATCTGTTTCACTGCAGGCAAAATCTGCTCGCTGGAAGCACGGATGAATGAGCGGTCTGACGTTTTTTTCGACACATCCATCGACCATTTCTTCTGCTTGATCATATGCGCCATTTCAATAATGGTGGATCCTTCGCTCTGCCGGAAAATATCGGTCAGCTCGACGACAGGTATCTCACCAGACTGCATGAAATCGTGCAGTACCTGACCTGGACCGACGGAAGGCAACTGATCCTGATCACCTACAAATAAAAGTTGTGCGTCATCGCGCACTGCTTTCAGCAATTGGTGCATCAGCCACGTATCGACCATGGACGTTTCATCAATGATGATAAGATTGCCGTCGACTTCGCGCTCCGTCTCCTCTTCCGATTCCTGACCGGTAAAACCGAGCAGCCGATGGATCGTCATCGCCGGCAGACCGGTCGCTTCCGACATACGCTTGGCTGCACGCCCAGTCGGTGCTGCCAGAATTATTGGAAACGGTTCTTTTTTGCGGACATATTCCTCGAGATCGAGTGAAAGACCATGCAGTTCCGCATAGGCTTCCACTAACCCTCTGATCACAGTCGTTTTACCTGTTCCCGGTCCGCCTGTCAGTACTAGCAGTGAAGAATGCAGCGCTTTTTCAATCGCTTCTACCTGCGTTTCCGCATATTGCACTCCCAGACGCTCTTCAATTTCACCAATTGCTTTGCGGATTTCAGATGCGGGAAACTGTTCATCTACTTCATTTTCCAGAATACGATGAACTTTCGCCGCAATTCCCAATTCCGAAAAATATAGCGACGGCAAATAAAGCCGCTGTTTTTCAGCAGACAGCGTCCCTTCTTCCACCAGTTCGATGACAGCCTGCGAAAGCGAATCATAGGAAATTTGATACGGCTGGCTTGTCTCCAATAATTGCTTAGCCTGGGGTAAAATTGTTTCCGCTTCCACGTAGACATGTCCTGCAGACTGGACTTCATTATGTACAGAGTAATAGACGGCTGCTTTGATGCGCGCGGGGTGATCGCCGACTAACCCTAATTGCTGAGCGAGATCATCCGCCCGCTGAAAGCCGATTCCTTCGATTTCCTTAATCAAACGATACGGATTCTCCGAAAGAATTTCAATCGCATCGTCTTGATACAGCTGATAGATCCGCATCGCCACCTGAGGACCGAAACCCCATTCATTGAGCTGAACCATTGTCCTCTCTAACCCTAAGTTTTCCTGCAGAACTGCAACTAGTGTATCTTTCCGTTCGTCACTCAACCGCGGAATTTGATCCAGCACCGACCGATCCTCTAAAATTTTCTGGATGACGTTGTTACCGAGTGTCTTTACAATATCACTAGCCGTCTTTTTGCCGATACCAGGAAATAAATCTCCTGACAAATAGTGGACCAGCCCGGCTTCAGTTGCCGGCAGCTCCTTGGCAAACGTCTGGACATCAAACTGCTGGCCATGCACGGGGTGATTCACCAGTCTGCCGGTGAATTTATAATCTTCTTCAGGAATTAAAGGAGGGAAGGAGCCTTTAATGACGATTTCTTTATCACGGTAATCGGTATTAGTGGAAGTGACTTTCATTTTCACAATGGAAAATAGATTTGTCGAGTTATGGAAAATCGTTACGACTGGTCTGCCAATCAAATACTGTTCCTCTTCATTCGTCATAAGGCGCTCCCCCTTTCTCCGTTATTATTCGCCCTGCTCGTTTCCAAGCTGAATCATGTCATATATATAGCGCGCCTGCGTGTGATCGGGTTCGATGGTAAACGCACGCTCAAGATGTGTTTGGGCACTGTCTTTATCCTCAGTCGAGACTGCATAGAGAACCCCCAAATTATAGTGTGCATCCGCGTGTTCCGAATCGCTCTCCAAAATCGTCTCAAACACCGGACGTGCTTCGATAAACAATTCAAGCTTCGCCAATAAAATCCCGTAGGACAGCAGAACTTCAAGATCTTCTTCAGCCAGTTCGACAGCCCGCTGCATATAAGGCAGAGCGAGCCGATCGCTGCCTGCCTGTTCCAGACTTTTTCCCAGCATGAAATACGCGTCAGATGATTCAAGGCCGGCCTGCACGGCTTTTTCATAAAGTTTGGCCGCCTCGTCAAAACGCTCCTGATTGTAATAAAGATTCGCCAGACCGTAAAATGCCGTGCCTGCCTGATCGTCGAGCGTCAATGCCTTTTGAAAGAACGGCTCTGCGCGCTCAGCGTCTCCGAGCGATGCAAAAATATTGCCGATATTAATATAGCCTGTTGCATCATCTGGATTTTCCTCAATGGATTTCATGAACAATTCGACTGCTTTTTCATAGTTGCCATCCTGCATTTCTTTGATTGCTTCATTCTGAGCGGACATATTTCTGCCTCCTTACCCTACATATGTTAGCTTGCTGCCGTCTTTAAACACTTCGTCAATTGTACCGCCGCCGAGACATTCTTCTCCGTCATACAAGACGACTGCCTGTCCGGGAGTCACTGCACGTACAGGCTCGGCAAACGTAACGATTGCCTGATCGCCTGAGAGTGTAACGGTGACCTGTGTATCCGGCTGACGATAGCGGAATTTAGCTGAACACTCAAATGTCTCCGGTAAATTCTTCGTCGTACTTATATTCATATCCGTTGCTTTTAAGCTCGTTGAATACAGTGCCTCATGGTGGAAACCTTGTTCAACCAGCAATACATTGCGTTCCAAATCCTTGCCTACCGCGAACCAAGGCTCCCCCTCTCCGCCAATGCCGAGACCGTGACGCTGACCGATCGTATGATACATCAAACCGTCATGCGTACCCATCACTTTTCCGTCCATCGTCTGCATCTCGCCCGGAATCGCAGGAAGGTACTCACTGAGAAACTCTTTAAAATTCCGTTCACCAATGAAGCAGATTCCCGTTGAATCTTTTTTCTTTGCTGTCGCAAGTCCAGCTGCTTCTGCTATTTCACGGACGCTGGATTTCTCCAAGTGTCCTAAAGGGAACATTACTTGCTGCAGCTGCTCCTGTGACAATTGATTAAGGAAATAAGTTTGATCTTTGTTATTGTCAACGCCTCTCAGCATGGCCACACCGTCTTCTCTCTCCACCACCTGCGCATAGTGCCCGGTTGCAAGGAAGTCGGCTCCCAGGCTCTTGGCGTGCTCAAGAAACGCGTTAAATTTAATTTCTTTATTGCACATTACATCCGGATTCGGCGTGCGTCCGGCTTTATATTCTTCAAGGAAATAAGTGAACACCTTATCCCAATATTGTTTTTCAAAATTAACAGAGTAGTAAGGTATGCCAATCTGGTCACATACACTGCGTACATCCTCAAAATCTTCTGTTGCGGTACAATGTCCCGTTTCATCGGTATCATCCCAGTTTTTCATGAAGATCCCAATCACTTCATAGCCTTGCTGTTTCAGCAGTAAAGCTGCTACCGAGGAATCCACCCCGCCGGACATACCAACGACGATCCGGGTATCTGCAGGCGCTTTTGTCGTTCTCATTTCAACTTCATCCTTTACTGGTTCATTTTACTAGACGCTTTACGACAGCGGCTATTCTTTGTGCTGCTTCTTCAATTTCAGACTGATCCAAACCATAGCCGAAACTGATCCGAATGGAATTGCGTGCTCTGTCCGAATCGTTTCCGAACATCGCCGTGATGACATGTGACGGTTCAAAAGAGCCGGCAGAACAAGCAGAACCGCTTGATACCGCTACGCCTTCTATGTCGAGACTCATCAAGAACGTTTCCACATCTGTTCCTGGAAACGATACATGAAATACGTGCGGCAGCTGAGGAACGGATTCGGACAGCGTCGGCTCAAATGCCAACTCATTTTGTCCGAAGATCGCAAGCATCGTCTGTTTGTACGATATATAGGCAGCTGATTTTTCATCTTTCGTCTGTTCAGCGATAGTAACAGCCTCCGCAAATGCTGCAGCTGCCGGTACATTCTCTGTACCCGCACGGCGCTTCTTCTCCTGGCCGCCGCCTAAAGACAGTGAGTCCAGCTGCGTGCCATTTCGCTGATAAAGGAAACCGATTCCTTTAGGCCCATTGAGTTTATGAGCAGTGACAGAAAGCAGGTCGATTTTCAGTTCATCGACATTTATATGAGACAAACCATACGCCTGTACCGCGTCCGTATGGAAAACTGCCTGGTGTGACTGCAGAATTTCACCAATTTCCTGGATTGGCAGTATTGTGCCGACTTCATTATTTCCGTACATGATGGTAACGAGAATCGTTTTATCCGTCAACGCATCCTGCACTTGCTGAGCCGTGATCATTCCAAAACGGTCCGGTTCCAAATAAGTGACTTCAAAGCCTTGTGACTCCAGTCGTTTACAAGGATTTAACACGGCATGGTGTTCAATTTTGGTTGTGATAATATGATTTCCTTTATGCTTCATTGCCTGTACTGTACCGAATATGGCGAGGTTATCTGCTTCTGTCCCTCCTGAAGTGAAAATAATCTCATTCGGGTTCGCACCTATTGATTTCGCAAGTATGCTGCGGGATTCTTCCAGCAGTTTTTTTGAATTTCTGCCGAACTGATGCGTGCTTGACGGATTGCCGAAAGTTTCTGCCAATGAAGCTGTGAACTTCTCAAGCACAGCCGGATGCATGGGCGTAGTGGCGGCGTAGTCTAAATAAATGGCTTCTTTCATTCGGGTTAACTCCTTTAAATATAAAACATGTATTCATCTTGAGATGGTGAATCATCAAATTCAATTAAATCTTTGATGGTTGTGTGATCCAGTACTCCACGAATGGCATCCCCGATCCGGCTCCACAGTTCTCTCTGCGGAATATGGTCGTCGTCAAGACCTTCAACCAGCTGAATCGGTCCTTCGAGTAAACGAATGACATCGCCGGCTGTAATTTGCGAAGGTTCTTTTGCGAGTTTATAGCCTCCGTATGCTCCGCGCACGCTCTTCACAAGACCGCTGTTGCGAAGTGGCGGAATCAGCTGCTCTAGATACGCTTCCGAAAGACTTTGCTCTTCTGCAATCTTACGCAGCGGCACAGGTCCTTCTCCGTATTTTCTTCCTAATTCTACAATGACTGTCAGTCCGTATCGACCTTTAGTGGAAATCTTCATTTTGGCATCGTCCTTTACTAAAATAGCTGAAGTTAGTATAGCATAATTTTATCACTGATTCTTTGAAATGACTTCATTCACCTATTACGTTATACTTAAGGAACAAATGTACGGAGGATTGATATAGATGCATAACGAACCTTTGGCCTTCCGCATGCGCCCTGAAACGATTGATGAAGTCATCGGTCAGGAACATGTCATTGGCAAAGACACCCCTCTCTACCGAATGATCAAGAAGGGGCATGTTCCCTCTCTTTTACTATACGGAGAACCAGGAATCGGCAAGACTTCCCTTGCCCATGCAATCGCAGGAACTTCTAAATTGCCGTTCATCGCGCTCAATGCGACAGTCGCAGGAAAGAAAGATGTGGAAGATGTAGTGAAAGAAGCGCGCATGACCGGAAAAGTCCTGCTGTTCCTGGATGAAATTCACCGTTTCAATAAGCTACAGCAGGATACGCTTCTGCCGCATGTCGAAAGCGGCGCCATCGTCCTGATCGGCGCGACGACTGAAAACCCTTTTCATGACGTCAATCCCGCGATCCGCTCCAGATGCGGCGAAATCGTCCAATTAAAACGGCTGCAACCAGAAGACTTATTGGATTTACTTCAGCGGACATTGAAGGATGAGAAAAAAGGGCTTGGACAGGAAGACATCGAAATTACGACTGAGCAGCTGGAGAAAATCGCAGAAGGCGTCAATGGAGATGCAAGAAAATCGCTGACGTTCTTGGAGTCTCTGCTCGCAGCAAGTGACGAGGAAGACGGCAAGATCATTGTAGAAGACGATTTATTGAATCAGCTGCTGCAGCGCGTCAGCCTGCTCGGCGATAAAAAAGGTTCCCATCATTATAACTTGCTGTCTGCACTGCAAAAGAGTGTGCGCGGCAGTGATGTCAACGCAGCACTTTATTATTTAGCCCAGCTGCTGGAGATTGGTGATCTGACAGCCGTCACGCGTCGCTTGCTCGTCATGAGCTACGAAGATATTGGACTGGCTGCGCCTGACGTTGGAGCGCACGTGGTGGCAGCTGTGGAGGCAGCGTTACGGCTCGGCATGCCGGAAGCACGCATTCCTCTTTCCGTCGTGACGGTGGAAATGTGCCTGGCTTCTAAATCGAACTCTGCCTACAGGGCGATTGATGCGGCAACGAAAACTCTTCGCACTCAGCAGACCGGCGAAATTCCACCGCATTTACGCGATACGCATTACAGCGGAGCAGAACAGCTCGGCCATGGCGGATATGTCTATCCACATGACACGCCCGTCGGTTCTTTCGGCGGCTGGACCGATCAGCAGTATTTGCCTGACAGTCTGGCGGGAACCAAGTTTTATTCGCCGGTTGAAGCAGGCGACGAGACACGGATGGCTGCGATATATAAGCGATTGCTTTCTTTTAAAGGCGAAAAAAATCCACGATAATCTCGTGGGTTTTTTGTTTATATCTTTAAAAACACTTTTTATAAACGTAATTCCGTAACTTTCCGTTAAGATCAGAATAAATCCTGGATGACTCATTCTTTACATGATTATCGTAAATAACAGTTGAGGTTATGCGATTGATCTCTTTGTTTTAAATAGAATCTGATAGTATTATAGGGTAGCCAAAATTGTATGGGTGGATGGTTGTCACTGGCCCTTTCCTTAACCGGAAAGGGGGTGATCATCATGGAATTATTTCTTGAGTTTTTAAAAGAAGTACTGAAAGGAATTATGCGTGCGATTAGCGCGCACTTCTTTCAGAAAACTTTTTTAGACAAAAAGAAATCCACCCTTGGCCGTCGCAAGCATAAGGGTGGTTCTCGAAACAAAAAGTAGTTTTTAATTGACAACCACTCGCCTGGACGGTAGAGGCTGCAGGAGAGTTCGAGCTCTTCTCTCTTTTACTATCTATACCCATTCTATCGCAAAAATATGCTCCATTCAAGGAAACTATTTAAGCTCGAGCCGGCGTGCGCGTTCCGTACATTACAATAACGTTATTATCAAGCATGGCCCCGGTCCAAGTAATTGGTTTCATGAATGCTATGCTGGGATTAAGTGTATCTAACAATTTGTCCTGATTACGATATAGACGCAATTACTTATAAAGCAACAGCGCACTAATGTGGAAAATTGTTATGTATGGTATAGGCTTTACTGATATTCATTAAAGAGCCCTATAGTCAACTATTCAAAAGAGTAATTATCCTTTTTGTAAAGTATATCTGGCTCCCGATTCAGTAAGTAGTTTCGAAATTCCTTCAGAATGATATGGCATTAATCTGTCTGCATCTTCCAAGCTTAGCCATTCAACTTTTATGATATTTTCTTCTTGTGGGATTTCTTCAGGTCGCTTTATTATTTGCCCATGATAAGTAATAAAATAAACATGATTTTTGTCTATAAAAGCCTCATTCAATGCGACAATATTGCCAACCATAATATCATATCCTGTTTCTTCCTTCACTTCTCTTACAGTTGCTTCTTGCAAGGTTTCTCCTACTTCAACTGCACCTCCTGGTAAAGACCATGTACCATTCTTGTTGAATACCATTAGAATTTTGTTTGCATTTTCATCAAATAATAGTGCATATACAACATCAACTCGCTGAAAATTCATTACCATGTTCCCCTTTTAATTCAAGTTTATATTTCTTTAATAGTCTCGCTCGTTTTGCTTGATAACAATTATTTCTAACATTTTTACAATGAGTTACTCCATTTTCATAGTTAGCACACATCCCCAATTATCTAACCTGAAAACAGACTAATAAAGTTAATATAATTCTAACAGAAACAAAAACCCGCAGCAGCCGAAGCCGCCACGGGTTCTATTAATTCAGCACCCCAGCAGGTGTCTGAATCGGATCAATATCATTGAAATAACTGTAAGTAACGTCCAGTTTCTGCTTATAACGGACATAGTCACGGTCAAAATAGCTTGTGACGTTCGCTGACAGCTTCATGCCAGTGACAAAGAATGTTTTTTCATTGATCGTTAGCTCGATATCCATTTTATCCAGCACCGGAAAACCGGTATGGGTGTGGATGAATTCTTCAGGATTCGGGCTGTTGACTGCTACTTGTTCGATAAATTTACGATAATCTGCAGGCGGCAAAGAAAATTGCAGTGCATAGCCGTAATCGATCTTTTCAAGCTCTGCGTCTTTCACGAATGGTTCCAATAACGACAAATCCATGACGGGTGCCGTAAATGGCACCCACACATCCAGCAATTCGATGCGCTCATCGTCCGTCATCTTCTGCCACTCGCCGTCTTCTTCTTTAATCGCCAGCTGCTCGTCCTGCCTGAAGATTTTCAGGTTCTTCGCTTGCTGCTTTGGAATCTGCAAGACGATTTCCTCGGACACTTTCACCGGATCCAATTCAACATTCGACTGAATATGCAGTTTTTTACTGCTGCGTTCTACAGGTTCAGAAGTCACGCTGCTTTCATCAAAGACGATGCTTGTATGTACCGATTGTAAGTCTTTCATTGCCTGATCCGCTTTTTTCAGCAAATCCTCCGCACTAGATGGCGCGGAAGAAGTTTTTCCGCATCCCGCCATCGCCAGCACGATGACTGCAAGGAAAAGAACAATAATTCGTTTGTTCATCAAGAAACTCCCCTTCAATCAAAACTATTTACAGTGTACTGCACAGAAGCGGAGTTGTCACGAATGTTTCGTTGTTTCAGCCATGCTTTCAAATTCTGGATTAGTCTACCTTAACAATCCAGCCAAACGGATCCTCTTTTTTACCTGTTTGGATGCCGGTGATTGTATCGTACAGTTTTAATGAAAGCTCACCAATCTCGCCGCCATTGATTTCACATTTTTTACCGCCCCAGAATAACTCACCCATCGGCGAAATAACAGCTGCTGTGCCTGTGCCGAATGCTTCTTCGAGCGTCCCGGCTTCATTCGCATCGAAAATCTCTTGAATCGAGATTTTGCGTTCAATGACAGGAATATGCCACGACTTCAGCAACTCGATAACAGATTTACGGGTGATCCCTTCCAGAATACTGCCGTTCAGGCTGGGTGTAATGACTTCGCCGTTAATTTTAAAGAAGACATTCATCGCGCCGACTTCTTCAATATACTGATGCTCTTTTGCATCCAGCCAGAGCACTTGCGAATAACCGCCTGCTTCCGCAACTTCCTGTGCTTTCATAGAGCCTGCGTAGTTTCCGGCTGTTTTCGCACTGCCTGTCCCGCCTACTGCTGCACGGACAAACTCCGATTCTACGGCAATTTTGACAGGGTTCATACCTTCTTTATAGTAGGCACCAACCGGCGAAAGAATGATCATCATCCGGTATGTCTTAGATGGCGCGACTCCTAAATATGCCTGTGTCGCAAAAATATACGGACGAATGTATAGCGACGTTCCTTCTTTGCTTGGAATCCACTCTTTATCAGTCGACACTAATTCTTTCATTGCTTCCAGCACAAACTCTTCATCAAACTGCGGCATGCACAGTCTGTCATTGGAACGGTTCAGCCGCTTCATATTCTCTTCAGGACGGAACAGCACCACTTCCTGATCGTCTGTCAAATAAGCTTTTAATCCTTCAAAAACCGTCTGTCCGTAGTGCAGGACAATTGCTGCAGGATCAAGCAGGAACGGCTCATACGGCACGATGCGCGCATCATGCCAGCCTGTGCCGTCTGTATAGTCCATGACAAACATATGGTCAGTAAATACGGTTCCGAACGCCAGCTGATCCGCTGCCGGCTTCTCTTTTGGTTTGGTTGTTTTCTTAATCGCAATCTGATTCTTTGCTGTCATCGTAACATCCTCCTAGATTATCTGATCTGGCCAGTCCCTCTGATTACAAATTTAGATGAAGTCAATGCCTCTAACCCCATCGGTCCGCGCGCATGCAGCTTTTGCGTACTGATGCCGATTTCCGCGCCGTAGCCGAATTCAAATCCATCGGTAAAACGAGTCGAGGCGTTCACATAGACAGCCGCAGCATCCACACTGTTTAAGAATTTCTCTGCATTTGCATCATTCTGCGTAATGATGCCTTCCGAATGCTTCGTGCTGTACTGCTGAATATGCTGCAAAGCTTCTTCCAAATTATCCACCGCTTTCATGCGCAGCGTCAAATCAAGGAACTCGCTCGACCAGTCATCCTGTTCAACTTGTGGAATTGACGAATCAAACTGATGAATTCTGTCATCTCCCAGCAGCTGTACTTTATGGCTGCGCAATGTGCTGATTAATTTTTCACCATTTTTCTGCAGCCACTGGTTATCGATCAGGACGGTTTCAATTGCATTACATACGGACGGGCGGTGTGTTTTTGCATTTACGACTACATCAATCGCCATCTGCATATCTGCCGATTCATCAATGAATAAATGACAGTTTCCTGCACCTGTTTCAATGACTGGCACTGTTGATTCACGGATGACCGTTTGAATTAATTTTGCGCCGCCTCGTGGAATAAGCACATCTAAATATTCATTCAGAGTAAACAATTCTTTCGCAGTTTCCCGGCTCGTATCTTCAATTAACTGGACAGAATCCACAGGCAGTGCACTTTTCTCTAATGCCCTCTGAATAACGTGCCACAGTGCCAAATTAGAATATTTCGCAGACGAACTGCCGCGAAGCACCATGGCATTTCCTGTTTTCAGTGCCAGTGAGGCAGCGTCGATCGTCACATTCGGACGCGCTTCATAAATCATTGCAATGACGCCGATCGGCACACGTTTTTTGATGATATGCAAACCGTTTTCCTTGTTGATTTCTTCCAATGTTTCACCTATCGGATCCTTCAGGTCAATCAGCAGACGTACACCTTCCGCCATCGCTTCTATCCGATCTTCCGTCAATAAAATTCGATCAAGGACAGCTGCTTCAATCCCATTATTACGCCCTTCAGTAATATCTTTCTTATTCTCAGTCAATAAATGATCTGTTTCTTCAAGCAGCTGATCGGCAATCAGTTTCAGCGCTTCATTTTTCTCTTCTGTCGTAGCCATATTCAACGCATAACTTGCATCTTTCGCGGCTTTTCCTTTTCTCTTGATCTCACTCATCATCTATCTCTCCTTTTAATTGACTTCCACCCAGCGGTCGCGGTGAATCACTTCAATCATCGGCGCACACAGTTCGGGATTCATACCGCGTTCTGCCAATAACTCACGCAATTGCGCGGAAGAATAGGTCACTTCGCCTCTCCCGATTAAACCTTCCACGCCATATACCTCCACCACTTCTCCTGCTTCAAAATCGCCCTTCACTTTAAAGACGCCTGCCGGCAGAAGACTGCGGCCGTTATACAAAACTGCCTTCTCCGCACCTTTATCTACATATAAACGACCCGTGGATTCTGAATGCAGCGCAATCCACTGGCGCTTTGTATTAATGCCTTGGCTGAGAGGACTGGAAATATAGGTTCCATCGCCAAGTCCCTGCAAAATATCCAATAGCTTAGAAGAACCTTTTCCTGTTCCAATGAAAACAGGGACAGCCAGCGTATGCGCCGTCTTGGCAGCGAGCAACTTCGAACGCATGCCGCCGGTACCAACTTTAGAACCAAGGTCGTCCGTTCCGCCAAGCAGCTCATCTGTTATTTCATTCAATTCTGTCAGCCGTACGGCATCCGGATCTTTTCTCGGGTTGCTCGTATAGATTCCATTGACATCCGTTAAAATAATTAATTGGTCGGCATGCAAAAAGCCGCTGACAAGTGCAGACAGCATATCATTATCACCGAAAGTTAATTCGTCAATCGATACGGTGTCGTTTTCATTGATGATCGGCACGATGCCCCGTTCCAACAGTTCCGACATTGTGGCGAACGCATTGCGGTAGCGATCGCGGTTGGAGAAGTCCTGTCTGGTCAGCAGAATTTGTGCAGGAACGACACCATGTTCGCTGAACCGTTCAATATAAGACTGGATCAGCAGACTCTGGCCGACTGCAGCCGCAGCCTGTCTTCCTTTGATCGTAACAGGACGGGACGGATAGCCTAATCTGGCAAAACCTGCTGCAACGGCACCTGACGACACGACAATGACTTCATGCCCGGCATTTTTCAGCATTGCCAGTGCATCCACATGGTCATTAAACTTTATTTGGTCGATTTCCCCGTTGTCATTCGTTAAAGAACTGCTTCCAATCTTCACTACAATCCGCTGTTTTTTCATTTTTCATTCGCCTGCCGTTTCTATATTTCCACTGATGATTCATCTATTTTACACTTTTTGACGTTTGATGAGGCCAAACGGCGCTTTCCGCTTTAGATACATCCAGCTGCAAGCGCCAGCCTCTCGGGTCGTTTCGGTTTTAAAGATAAAGGCAAAGGACGCCTTTATTTTTAAACCCTTCAACGCCTGTCGAGGCTAAACGGCGCTTTTCGCTTTAGATATATATCAATCACGCCTTGGAGTGATTGCGTCTGGATTTTGAATCGAGCCCGCTCGATTAACTCCTTGCAAAATCCATGACATCCGCCGGAGGCTTTTTATATGAATTCAGCAGATTTTTGCTGAATTCATATAAAAAAGCCCAGTCGTCCTGTAATATCAGGACGAAAGGACTTAGCTTCCGCGGTGCCACCATCATTGGATCCATACTATGAATCCCGCTTTCCCCATAACGCCGGGGTGCGCGCCTATGTTTACATAGGACTCCGAAGGCAGGTTCGGCAAATACAATGTGACAGAAACTTTCAGCCGCCGGTTTCCGCTCTCTTGCACACGTATTTTGTCTACTGGTCCTTCATCTTCGTTCAACATTCATTTTCAACCATCATACAATATCCGGCGTGATTGTCAAGTGCATTCTGATAATTTCAAACGCTTTCCAGCATCCGGTCAAGCGCTGAAACAGCTTCAGAGGAAGTTGCCTCGTCCACTGTAATGACGTTTTGAGCGATTCCTTCTACAATATTTTCCAGGCACCACAATAGATGCGGCAGATCGATGCGATTCATCGTCAGACAAGGACACACCAATGGATTCAGTGAAATGATATCTTGTTCCGGATGGTTCTCGATCAAACGGTTAACCAAGTTCATCTCCGTACCGATTGCCCACTTGGTTCCCGGCGCTCCTGCCGTAATTTGTTCAATAATATATTTAGTTGAACCATTGTCATCCGATTTCCTCACTACCTCATGCGTGCATTCAGGATGTACGATGATGCGGCGGTCCGGTTCGTTTTCACGTATTTGACGGATATTTTCCACCGTGAAATTTTCATGCACAGAACAATGCCCTTTCCATAAAATCACCTGACAGTCCTTGTCTGTTCCGTCATACTCGAGTATATCGGAAATAGGGTTCCAGACAGCCATGTGCGTAAGCGGGATTCCCAGATCAAACGCTGTATTGCGTCCTAAATGCTGATCAGGCAAAAACAGGATACGTTTTTTCTGCGTGAAAGCCCATTCAACGATTTCCCGCGCGTTTGATGAGGTGACGGTTGCCCCGTGATGACGTCCGACAAACGCTTTGATTGCGGCTGTTGAATTGACATAGGTCAGGGGGAGAATGGTATCTCCAAATCGTTCCTGCAAGTCTATCCACGCTCGTTCTGTTTGGAAAATATCCGCCATATCCGCCATGGAACAGCCTGCCCGCATATCCGGCAGATAGACTGTTTGATCATCAGTCGTTAAGATATCCGCTGTTTCCGCCATGAAATGCACACCGCAAAAAACGATGTGTTCTGCTTGTTCATTAGCAGCACAAATTTGTGCAAGCTGCAGTGAATCTCCTGTCGCATCTGCAAATTGTATGACTTCATTTTTCTGGTAATGATGACCCGGTATGAAAAGTTTTGTACCGAGTGATTGTTTAATACGACGTATTCTCTTTTCCATTTCCTCTGTGGACATTGTTTTGTATTTTTCGGGCAGCATGGCGTCTGTCCGGCCTTTTACCATATCTAAAATCGACATTATCTTTCATCCTCCTGCTTTCGAATATGTATATTGGCACTGATATCTTTTGCGATTACCGAATGCGTCAGGGCACCGACCGATATATAGTGGATTCCCGTATGGCCGTAAGACGCAATATTTTCTTCTGTAATCATTCCGGAAGCTTCCGTAATGATGTGCATCGGCACAATTGGAAGCCACTTTTTAATCTCAGCCGGCGTCCGGTTGTCAAACATAATAATGTCCGCACCTGCCTGAACAGCTTCTTCTAATTGCTCACGTGATTCGATTTCCACTTCGATTTTTACTGTATGCCCTAGGCGGCTGCGGAGCTGTCCGACTGCTTTTGAGATGGAACCGGCATAAGCCAGGTGATTATCTTTCAGCATAACTGCATCATATAAACCGTAGCGATGATTAAATCCACCACCTGCGCGGACGGCATATTTATCGAGCATACGCAAACCGGGCGCCGTCTTCCTGGTATCACAAATTCTGGTTCCTGACCCGTCGAGCAGACTCACCAAAAACGCTGTCTGTGAAGCAATCGCACTCATTCTTTGAATGCAGTTCAGGATGACTCGCTCGGCAGCCAGCAGGTCACGCACCGGCCCGCTGACCTTCGCCAGCAGCTGTCTGTCTTCCATCTCTTCGCCGTCCTCCACTAAACACATGACTTCTACAGATGGATTCAGCAAATGAAACCCCTGCTGTATAATATCCGTGCCGCAAAATATCCCCCGTTCTCTGGCCAGAATATGCATCTCACCTGTTGCGTCAGCCGGAAACAGTGTGCCCGCTGATAAATCTCCATCCCCAATGTCTTCCTCAAAAAAATTACTGAGCATTGATTGCAGTTTTATTTTATTCATATTCATTCTCCCAGCTGTAGTAGTTTTTTAACTGTCTTTACACCTATCTTTACATATTTATCATTCTATGACAAGATGAAGAGACAATTTACAGAGGGAGGGTCTTCATTTGCACTATTTCGATTACGCAGCAACAACTCCATTGGATCCAGACGCAGCTGATGTCTACACAGAAACTTCACGGACACATTTCGGCAATACGACAAGCCTGCATGATGCTGGCGGCATTGCACAGAATGTTCTGGGACATTGCCGGCAAAGACTGGCTGAACTTCTCGGTGTACATACGGAAGGAATCTACTTTACTTCCGGAGGGACGGAGAGCAACTCGCTCGCATTAATTTCCCTTGCACAGTCCGCACGGCGAAAAGGAAATCACCTCATTCTGCCTGCCGCCGAGCACCCTTCTGTTCATTCAGCAGCTGCCTATTTGGAAGAACAAGGATTTCAAATTACGCTTGTCCCCTATAATGCGGAGGGTTTCCTCGACATAAAAAAACTGAATGAAGCGATTACTGATCAGACCATTATTGTGTCTGTACAGCACTGCAATCCAGAAATCGGGACGATCCAGCCTATTCGGAAAATATCTGATGCAGTAAGGCCTAAAGGCATTCTTCTGCATAGCGACTGCGTACAGTCATTCGGAAAACTGCCGATTCGCGAAATCACTCCTTATCTGGACAGCCTTTCACTTTCCAGTCATAAAATTTATGGACCTAAAGGAGTCGGGGCCTTATATATCGCTCCCCGGCTGCGTATCGTACCGCTTTTTCCAGGAGCTGTGCATGAAAAAGGACTGCGCGGCGGTACAGTGAATGTTCCCGGGATTGCTGCTTTTGTGACTGCTGCAGAAATAGCGGAATGCCATGATGATGCAGCACGTTACCGTTTGCTGCGAAACACCTTTTTCCAACTACTCGCGCCTTATCCTGAACTTTTTACCTTTTACGGCACCCATCACAAGACTAAGCAGCTGCCGCAAATTATCGGTCTGCGTGTCAAACGTTCAGAAGGCCAGTTCATTATGTTAGAATTAAACAGACGCGGTTTTGCCGTTTCGACAGGCAGTGCGTGTAAAGTGGGACAGCAGCATTCTTCCATGACGATGAGTGCAATGCAGATTCCGCACGACGAAGCCAAAGGTTTTTTACGGATTTCATTCGGACGGTCTTCTACTTTGGAAACCGTGGAACAGCTCGCAGGCTGTCTGGTTGAAATTGCTAAAGAGCAAAATAAGGATCAACGGATAGCTACTATCATTTAGACAGCAGGTGATTACTATGCAGAATAAAGAAAAAGTGCTGGGGGAAGAACGGAGAGCCCTGATCCTCAAAACACTGCAAAACGCAGGACATCCGGTCACCGGACGGGATTTAGGCGAAATGACAAACGTCAGCCGTCAGGTAATCGTCAGTGATGTTAATTTATTGAAAGCAAAAAACGAGCCGATCATCGCAACCAATCAAGGTTATCTGTATACGGCATCTCCCGCGGAAGCTGAATTTGAAAAAATTATTGTTTGCCGGCATCTGCCCGAAGAGACGGAAGAAGAACTCCATATTCTCGTCGATCATGGGGTTACGGTGAAAGATGTACGGGTGGAACATTCGGTATACGGGGATGTCCGTGCTTCCATCATGGTGAGCAACCGCCAGGAAGTAAAGGCGTTCATTCAGCAGATCAAAAAATCCAATGCACCGTATCTGCTGAATCTAGATGACAGCGGTGTCCATCTTCACACTATTTCTGCTCCCCGCAAAGAACAGCTTGCAGAAGCAGAAAAAGCATTAAAAAAAGCAGGATTCCTAGTAGAATAGGAATCCTGCATAGTTATGGGAACAGCCAGATACCGAATAAGGGTCCGATCAATGCGCCTACGATGGCGGATAACGTCATCGCAACCGAGCTCATAGAAGCTTCCTGTTCACCGTATTCAAGCGCTTTTGATGTCCCGATGGCGTGAGCCGCAACCCCAAGCCCCAGCCCCTGTCCAAGTGCTGTGTCGATTTTCAGCCAGCGGTTTAAAGGAGGACCTATTAAAATTCCTGCCAAACCTGCAATAATGACAAAGACGGTTGCCAGAGATGGAATTCCGCCAAGTTCTTCAGCGATTTGCATTGCGATTGGCGAAGTGATGGATTTCGGCAGAATACTCGCCAGAAGTTCTTTCGAAAAACCCGCCGCACGGGCGGCCAGTACACCCGTGATCATTCCTACTGCTCCTCCGGCTAGAACTCCACTGATGATCGGCAGCACATTTTTACGGACCAATTCCCGCTGTTTATATAGCGGTATACATAACGACACGATTGCAGGACCGAGAAATGCATCAATCCACCGGCCGCCTATCAGGTATGTTTCATAGGAGGTGCCGAATAGCGTAAGCACAGCTACAACAGCCAGCGTCGTTGTCAGAACCGGCACCAAAAAAGGAGACCGGAGGCGTACGTACAAAGTGTTCATAAAAAAATAGAGGATGATGGTCAGTAAAATCATCGTCGGCGCGAGTATTAATTCATTCACAGGACCTTCACCTCTTTACTCTTGCGTTTTGCGACCGTCTGGCTTACCCAGCTGGCTGTGGCCATTGTGATAATCGTACTGACTATCGTGATGATCACGAGCAGTATGCCTTTTCCGGTAAAGATATAGCCGTAATTCATGACACCTACAGTTGCCGGAATTAAATATAACGGCAGTGTAGACAGGAAGACATATGCCCCTTTTTCAACCCAGGCCAGCGGAATAATTTTACAAGACAGGAGTGTCCAAAGGATTAAGAGCCCGATAATACTTCCCGGCAGCGGGATAGAAAGCACGGAGCGCAAGAAATCTCCGAGCAGGAATAGTAAATAAAGAAACGCAACCTGAGTGAGTATTTTGACTATTTTCATTAGACGTTTCCCCTTTTCTGATTCCCTATATTATACTAAAATATGAAATGAATACTACTTCATTATAGAGAGACTCAGCAAAAAATCCAATACTTTCTACTGGATAATTTGACTAGAGGAAAAAGTCTTCAGAATGTTTCTGCATTTTATTGACGTGATAAAACCGTTCATGTATAGTGTAGGGAGCTATATAGGCAGTTTGGCGTTTTGTAGTTTGCCTCTGCGATCATATGGCCGCTACGAATTTCTGAATTGCCGAGGAGGAATTTACATGTACCAAGGTAAGGTGAAGTGGTTCAGCAGTGACAAAGGTTATGGATTTATCGAAGCGGATGATGGTGAAGATGTTTTTGTCCATTTCACAGGAATTGCAACAGATGGATTTAAGACACTTGCTGAAGGTCAAACTGTTTCGTTCGAAGTAATTGAAGGAAACCGGGGTCCTCAGGCTGCAAATGTATCAGCACTCGACGAAGAAATGTAAAACATCTCGGCAGACAAGAACTCCGTCAAAAGCGGAAATTTTACTTATTAAAGATAAATAAAGCATCCGCGCCTCTGGTAAGAAGTGGGATGCTTTTTCTGTATTTTCACTTGGGAGAAGTCCCAAGTTTATTGATTTCACTCCCCAAAAACTGCAGCTGTTCACCGATGGTACATTCAGAAATGCAAAACTGATGGGCGCCAGTCTTCCCCCGCTCTTTGATCAGTTGTTTTTTGACGTAACATCCTTCACAATATATATCGAGCAATTGATTAATATCTTTCATTACCATTACTTTATTCATCAGAAAAGAACTCCCACCTTTCTTCCTTCTATTTTAGGCGGGACCGCTGCAAGTTGCAACCTTTTGCTGAATGAAACGAGAGGAGGGCCAGGATTTTGCTGGAAGTTTACATAGATGGCGCCAGTGCCGGAAATCCCGGTTTAAGCGGGATCGGTATTTATATTAAAGGGGAAGGCCAAGATTTGCGGATCAGCGAGGCGATCGAGCCTACAAATAATCACAGTGCAGAGTTCCAGGCGCTTGTCAGAGGCCTTGAAGAAGCAGTGAAATTTACGGACGGCATGGTGTCTGTGCGTTCTGATTCGAATGTGGTGGTACAGTCGATGGAAAAAGAGTTCACTAAGAATGAGCAATATGCGCCGTTTTTACAGCAGGCTTTAAAGCTCGCAAAGCATTTCGACTTATTCTTCATCAAGTGGATCCCTGATTCCAGCAACCGTACTGCCGACAGTCTGGCCAGGCAGGCAATTCAGGTTCAAAAAAAGTCTAAAGGCTGAACTATTTTCAGAGTATCTAACCTAAAAAAGCGAAAGGATCCTAATCCCTTCGCTTTTTTCTATGCCTTCATAAATCGAATGCTGTTTTTATTTTCATCGTACAATACCCATTCCCTTGCCCCGACTACAGCACCCACATTGACAATCTGCTCATCTCCCGACAACAAAATGTCAGCCCCGAATGAAATCTCTTTCTCCACACCATTCTGCATATAGCCCGAGCGATGTGTATGACCGTGAAACACTAACGTCTCAGCAGGAAGATTATTCTTCAGCCAATCCGATTTTTCATCCGGTTTCCATTGATGGCCATGGATGACAACTCCTTTTCCTGCTTCCAGTGTTTCCGGCAGGCTCTGCAGCTTTTCACGCAATGATTCCGCTTGTTCTGTCAGCAATAGAATACGTTCTTCCTGATTGCCGTAAATGGAGGGAAAAGTGAGCAGATCATCCAAACGATCCGGATGTCTGATGACGTCTTCTACAGACGGATAAATCTGTCCTGTCAAATGTTTTTTGCTGACGGTGCACTCATACAGATCACCCGTACCGATCAATTTTGCATCCGGCGCTTCCCGAGAAATATGATCCAGCACCGCGTGCAGGTCTAAAAGGGAGGAATGGATATCCCCGAGTAACGCATACTGCAATTCGGTCAGCTCCTGTTAGTTCGACGTTTCGACCGGCGCATCTTCCTGTGAAATCCAATCACTGAAACTGCCGACATATAACTTTACATTGGAATAGCCTAAGTCTGTCAGCGCAGCAAATAAAGGTGAGGCGGTCACACCGCTTCCGCAATAGACGACAACAGGCTCTTCCGTCTTTGCTATCTTTTCCAGAGATCCGGCTGCGTTCTGGACATCATAACGACCATTGCATTTCAATTGTTCCCAATCAAAGTTACGTGCCGTTGGAATATGACCGGCCTTTTTATCAATCGGTTCGTTTTCACCGCTGTAACGCTCTTGCGCACGAGCGTCGATGAGCATTGCCTGTCCATTTCCAGCTGCTATCTCTTCCACTTCACGTCTGCTTGCATACAGCTGATCCTGCCAGTCCGGTTCAACCGACGACTGTGCAGGTGAAACGAACGTTTCATGATCGACAGGCACGCCTTTCTGCTTGAGCTCTTCATAGCCTTCAATTAAAATTCTGGCATTTGTAAATCCGCCATACTGCAGAATCCACCAGGCACGTGCAGCAAAAGGGCTGCCGCCTTCATCATAAATCAGAATCGTATCTTCCAGCTGCAAACCACTGGTACGGAACAATTTGGTCAGGCATTCTTTCGAAGGCAGCGGATGGCGTCCGCCGCCTTCAGATTCTGCAGATAGATCATCGGCTAAATCCCAGTGAACTGCATTTTGAATATGTTCTTCATTGTACTTTTCTTTTCCAAGATCCTTGTTTTGAAGAGAAAAGCGTGCATCGATCCATTTTGCATTTTCTGTCTGCGCTTTTTCAAAAGAAACAAATGCCTGCATTATTGAATCAGCTCCTCCTGACGAATTTTTTCATAAATGCTCTGCCATTGTTCAAGCTGTTCCGAACCATCAAGCAATGTGCGCTCTGATTCAATCTGGACAAGACTTTCCTGCAATAAATGAACGCGCAGTGCTTCTGCTTCATCATCAATCCACAGGTCTGCCCATTTTTCAATTCTTTCCTTCTGTTCGCCTAAATAAGTTGACGCATCTTTCTTCAATATATCTTCGAGGCGTCCTCTAAGTATTTCCCTGTCCCCGCGCTCGAAAAACGTCTTTTGGTTTTTGAATGACTTATTCACTGCACTATATACACCCGGATCTTCATACGGCGTTTCAAACGACAACATATCCTGATCGTTTGGCTCATACGGAGAAGGCACGATGGATTGATCCATATCGGAAAGTACGCGGACTTCCATTCGCTGACGCTCCAGCAATTGCTTTTTCATATACTGCAGGATCCGTAAATTCGTTACTTTCAATTCCTGTGACAAATCAAATCCGACCATATTAACGGTTTCAGCGAGTGCGATTTTCAATGCCTTGTCAGTAGAGTTCTTCGCGAAAGTGGAAGGACTGTAGCCTTCCTTGAAGAAGTCGCTGAAACGCAGGAATACCCGCTGCAGAATATAATAGACAAGTTCACTTAATTCATCATGGGTTGCTTTAACCAATACTTCACTTGCATTCTTTTCAAAACGCTGTTTGATCGCCTGCTCAGCAGCAGCCAGCTCTTCCAGTCTCTCCGCTTTGCGTGAACGGTTCTGAATCGTGCGGTCAATCAGTGATGCCAGACGGCTGACCGTCTTCGTTGTCTCTTCTTCCAGTGCTTGCACAACTTGCGCACGCAAATCATGTTCAAGAAACGCGTAAAATTTCTCTTCGAAATGCTGCATTAGCGGATTCGGTTCATTGGATAATTTACCTTCCAATGCTTCCAGGCTTGATATTCCATGAACCCGCGGGTTACGGATGCCGAATTTCTGAAGTTCGCCGGCCACGAAGCTCTTCACTTCTTCCCCTTCTTCTTCATTGGAAGCCAAGTCGATCGCATTGACGATAAAGAACATCTTATCCAGTTCAAATGCATCTTTCACCCGGCCGAGCTGAATAAGGAATTCACGGTCTGCACGGGCAAACGCGTGATTGTAGTACGTCACGAATAAAATCGCATCGGCATTACGTATATATTCAAACGCCACATCGGTATGTCTCGCGTTGATGGAGTCCGCTCCCGGAGTATCAACCAGCGTAATGCCGTGGCGTGTCAGCGGGCTGTCATAGAAGAAATCGATCGACTCGACGAAACAGCTGCGGTCTTCCTGCGCCACAAACTTCGTGAATTCCTCGCGGTCCACTGTCAACGTTGTTCCGAGTGCAGAAGTATAAACAGGATAACCCTTTTTAAATGCCTGAATGAACGATTTATGGATATGCAGATTCTCATCTTCAAGCGGCTGTTTCAGCGCTTCATCCGTTTTGGCAAATGCTTCTTCCAGCGTTGCAATCCGGATGCCGAGCGCTTCAAATGACAACGCCACATCCTTTGTCATTGTTGCCTCATCTTTCAAATGGATATCCGCTGTATTATTCAGATGCTCTTCGCTCACCGGACGGATCCGGTTGATTGCGGCAGTCGTCGGATTCGGTGATACCGGCAATACTTTCTCACCGATTAATGCGTTTGAGAAAGAAGATTTCCCTGCACTGAATGCACCGAACAGAGCGACTGTGAACTCCTGTCCTTTCAAGCGGGCAGCTTTCGTCTGTAAGTAGGCTGCCGTTTCGGCAAACCCTGGAATGGTATGAACTGAGTCGGCGATATGCTGAGCATATGCGATCGCTTTTTCCGCATCAACGAATTGCCGCTCTTCTTCTTCCTGATCTTCTGCCTGCTCTTCTGTATTCGCTTTTTCTTTTTGCTGATCTGCTACATAATCCACCGTTTCAATTTCTTTCGGTTTCTGCCACTCCGCCAGCAATTGATCGCGGCCGATTCTTGTCGGAGCAGACGGGTTATCAATTTCTTTATCCACCCACTCCAAGCG
>NZ_WHVV01000056.1 GCF_009650995.1 Sporosarcina cascadiensis
TAACCTATTATAAAAAGTAGTTACTTGAACTACCCAATGTCTTTTATCCAGTTTTGAGTGAACAAGCTTTACTCAAAAAACTAAAATAATACTTGCATTATTGATGTGATGTGTTATAATAGTAAATGTCCTTAAAAAGGATTAGTCTGGTGGCGATGGCAAAGAGGTCACACCCGTTCCCATACCGAACACGGAAGTTAAGCTCTTTAGCGCTGATGGTAGTTGGGGGTTTCCC
>NZ_WHVV01000057.1 GCF_009650995.1 Sporosarcina cascadiensis
TTGCGGGGGCAGGATTTGAACCTGCGACCTTTGGGTTATGAGCCCAACGAGCTACCACTGCTCCACCCCGCGATAATGTTATTAAATTTGCTGTTCTTTTAAATCCGACTTTATTATCTTACCATAATAAGATCAATAAGTAAAGCTTTGTTTAAATAAATATGGCGGAGGAAGAGGGATTCGAACCCCCGCGGGCTTTAACACCCCTGTCGGTTTTCAAGACCGATCCCTTCA
>NZ_WHVV01000027.1 GCF_009650995.1 Sporosarcina cascadiensis
ACATTATACTGTAAATAAATAACCCCGAATGTGATGCAGCTAAAAGGCACAATTCTGAAATAAGTATACGCTCTATATTGAAGAAACGAGCTATATTGTTAGAGATATACTAAGAAAAGGAGGAAGTAATTTGGATAATAAAAAACATCCTAAAAACCTTGTTATCGTTCGTTTAGTAGCGTCTTCACTGATACTTCTGTCTTTAGTATTGCCGAACTTAGGGTTAATGGAGCATAGTACAACTCCATTTGTAATTCTCATAACACTTTTTGTTTTTTTCGTTATGGAAAACAGATATGGCAAAAAAACCGAAAGCGAATAGATATATACAAGAAGTTTACTTCCAGAAGTTAAAGAAAGCTCAGAGACACTTTTCATAATAAGACCAAATCGTTGTATTCGGAGATATTTGTTGAATATTTGAATACCGAAGTAATAAAGAAGTGCTTAGTTTCCAATGGACTAAGCACTTCTTTGTGTGAAAATTACTTATGTCAGTCGTTGTTGGGCTCATATGGATAAATTATTTCAAAAATAAAAAGTCACCATTTGGTATCTTCAAGTGTGTTAGTAGTGAAAGGAGTTGAGGGATGTTGCAACTAGTTTGGTCGGCTGAGCCAGATGCAGAGCGAATTGTTGATACATATGGCAATATGCTATTTAGAATTTGTCTTGTTATTTTATGTAATGAAAAAGATGCGGAGGATGCCGTACAAGACACTTTCATTACTTATCTAACGAAATCTCCAGCTTTTAACGATTCAGAACATGAGAAAGCTTGGTTAATTACAATTGCCACAAATCGCTGCAAGAATATGAGAAGGTACAATATTATTCGTAAACATCTAGATATCAATAATTTACAACTATACTCCAAGAATGATAAAAACCATGATTTACTCGATCATCTCATGAGATTGCCAACTAAACCTAAAGTTGTCTTGTTACTTCATTATGTAGAGGGCTATAAAGTCGATGAAATAGCGAAAATTCTTGCTATTACGACGTCAGCAGTGAAAAAGAGGTTACAACGAGGAAGAGAGATTCTTCGAGAAAGCTATCGAAAGGAGAATGAATATGGATTTTGAGAAGATTAAAGATGCCGTGACTTCTATTGAAATGTCAAAAGCTATGGAAGATCGCGTGAAAGAGAATAGTGGAAAGAAAAAAACGGTTCCAGTGAATGATAAAAGTTGGATTTCGGCAGCCTGTGCATTTGGTATCCTTTTAGCTATTATGATAGGCATGCCGTATCTTACTAAGAGTGGAGAAGTGACAAATTTTTCGATCACAGCTTATGCATTGAGTGATGATGGGAAAGAGTTAAATACAACTACTATTACATCCGAGAAAGCGACTATTGACTTAGCAACAGAAGATAGAATGGATCGTATTTTGAGTATAAGCGGCGACGGAGCTAATTTAATTTTTACAGATATCCGGCTCAAGATAACTGGAGAACAGATTGACACCATCACTTATACTTTAAGCGGGGGGAAGTTTATTGAAGACGTTGTATTCACATATAAAGAGTATATTGACAGGGAATGGCTACAAGCAGAGAAGATCAATTTCATTACGAGGGAGCCTAGTTCAGATGAATACCAGGGTATAAAGGAAGTGGGGAGTACCTACACAGTGAACTATAATGAACAGGAAAACCATCAATATTCTATTGCCATTCCTCATAATGGCAATGAAGTAATAGGTGATGATGTGATTATTAAAGCAAATGTAAAATATACAGATGGAAATTCTGAACAGCAAGATATCATGGTAACTCAAGAATTAGATGCTATTTCCTTAAAGCTTAAGTAACAACATCACAAAGTACCAGAAATGATCATTTTCCACTAATGAATTGTCGTATTGAAAAACGCTCAAAACGAGCGTTTTTTCATTCCAGCTGTCTTTTTCCCGAAAGTGCAAACCGCTGCAGCAAAGCGGGCAGAATCATGCCGGACAGCACGAGGAAAATACCGGTGAATTGCAGCCATGTCAATCGTTCGCCGAGCAGAAGCATCGAAGCTAGAATAGCAACAGGCAATTCAACTGCGCTTAAAATAGAAGACATGCCTCCGCCGACTTTCGGAACCCCGACGGAAAATAGAAAAATCGGCAGCACGATGCCGAAAACGCCTAATATTGCTCCGTAAATCCAGAGTCCTTCGCCGAGTTTACCGTTCCAGACGATTTCAGGGGACTGGAAGAATGTAATGGCAATCGCCGCATAGAACGACATCAGGAACAGCCGAGTGACGACGTCCATGCCGGGCACCGGTTTTTGATTCGCCATAACGAACGCGGCGAAACTAAATGCCGCTGCGAATCCGAATGCCCATCCCTGCCAAGGAATGCCGCTGATATCCGCATCAATGAGGCCGGCAGCTAAAACCGTGCCGCCGAATAAAAAAACAAGCGATACGACCTCCGCTTTCTTCGGCAGACGCCGCGCGGCTAGGCAATCGTACAGCATGCCGATCCATGTGAATTGGAACAGCAGTACGACAGCCAATGAAGCCGGCATGTATTCGACCGATTTTCCGTATACTGATCCGGTAATAGCAGTGAACAGGCCGGCGAGAAGCACGGGAAAGCTGCCGCGCAATGTCGGTATGCCTTTGCGGGTGAAGAGATAAATTATAAGAGCTAAAAGAAAGCCTGTATAATATTGGCTTGTTACTGCCTCGGAAGCAGTGAAGCCGTCTTGAATTGCCAGTTTAATAATTGTTGACAAGATACCGTAACAGCTTGCGCCAATCACGACAAGCAGCGGATACATCCAAGGTTTCACATGCTGCACCTCCGTTTCCATCGGATATCAGTATATCATGGAAATATGTAAGCGGATGAAAGAATACAGCGAAAAATTTCCCGGGAAATATCGACAGGAAACGAGGAAATATGAGGAAAAGCCGCACAATGTTCAGCACTGTGCGGCTTTTATCAGAGAATTATTTCGGAGCACCATAGTCAGCCGAAGGGCTGCCTCCACTGTAACGCGGGGAATGATTAATTTTTTCTTTCATGAGGTCTTTACGCTGGTCAGGAAGTGAAATAGAGTCAACAGTCTGCATATCTTCGTGCAAATCGAACAAACTGACTGTATTGGTATTTAAATTCTCAGGATGTGTTTGGACTAACCGATATATGTCGGTATTCATGTTCGGACCGGGGTTGCCTCTGGCAGCCATTTGTATCGCCTCCGTTTTATGCTTGGCGAACCATCTTCAACAGCATATGCGCAAGAGAATGCTGTTCTTCTTTAGAGCCTGAATCCCACAGTTCCTGCAATAAATATTGCTCTCTGTTGCGTGGTTCTTCATGACGTGATAAATAGTTGGCGATAAATTCAGTTGTTTTTGCAAGCTGTTCATCGCTGAGTCCTAAATTTTCGCCTTTTTCTACTTTATCCGATAAAAAGCCTTTAAATCGGTTAAAGTTCTCAAGGATCTGGTCTTTCTTTTCCTCGTTCATATTGGAAATTTCAGACTCCACTTTATTTTTCATTTCCACTGACACATCACTCCTTTTCATTTGATGCCAATAGCGTGTGCAGGAAAAGTGAAAGTATGCACATAGGAAATTGGGATGAATACCTAGCAGTGAAGGTGTGAGGAACCTGCGCGGCGGGTACAAATAGAACATACCGTAAAGGAGGTGCAATAATGGCGGACAGACAATATGCAGGTACTTTTCATTCCGTTGACAATGTACTGTATAAAATAACGGAATTGGAAGCGCAAGGGTACACGAAACGTCATATGTGCGCAGTTTCAAATGTTCGGGACGATTTGAAGATACTGGAGGATGATTCCGAAATTGAACTGATTGGCATACAGGATGGCTCACTTTGGGATCATACACGCAGGCTATTCAACAGCAAAGATGAAATGCTGACTATTTTCATTAAGATGGGATTTTCAAAAGCAGAAGCCAAGACATTCTATAACGATCTGGCTGAAGGCGGCATTGCTTTATTTGTTGATAAGCTGACTGATGAAGAGAGAGCGGCAACCATCGATCCTCATGACAGTTCGTCTCAGCAGACAACAAGCGGGGAAAGCCTTGAAGGTGAAAATATTGAGGAAGCAGGAACGCCGATTCCAAATAGTCCCCGGATAGATACAACAAATTTATAAGAAAAAGCTGTCCGGGAAATTATCCAATTCATAATGACTTCCCGGGCAGCTTTTTTTACTGTGAACAAAAAAAGCCTGCTGTTAGCAACAGCAGACTTCTGATTATCTATTATGGGCGGTCTCGGCGTGCTTCCGCATCACTGAAATGTTCTTTTGCCTCACCCATTTTTTGCTGGGCTTCACCTTTTACTTTATCCAGCTTGCCTTCAGCCTGCATTTTTGTATCGTTCATAACATCTCCGGCAACATCTTTTACGCTGCCTTTCATTTTATTTCCTGCACCTTTAATTTTCTCTTCCATACCATGATCTTTGTGGTCCATGAAAATCTCCTCCGTTTCTGTAGTTAGTATATAATTACCCACTTTAGAAAAAAGGAAAACATCCTGTTTATTGACGGAGCAGCTGAAGAACCGATTGCGCTTGCTGCATATGGAGCGACAGTACATATTGACCTGCCTGCAATAAGATATTGGCTTTTGTCAACGCCATCATTTCTTTCGCGATATCTGCATCGCGTATACGGGATTCAGCTGCCGTCAAATTCATTTCCATTGTCTGTGCATTGCTGTACGCATGTTCAAGCCGGTTCATGTAAGCGCCCATTTTAGATCGTTCGGAGGAAACATTAGAAATCGCCTTGTCCAGCAGGCCAATTGCCTTGTCTGCATCTTCACGTGTACCGATGGATGCCTCGCTAATTCCGAGTTCTGCAGTTCTCATATCGCCGATTGAAAATTCAATGAACTGACCTGCATTTGCTCCCGCCTGTGTTTTGAATGAATTTCTGGAACCGTCAAGCAGCGGCATGGTATTAAACTGTGTATCCGTTGCAGTCCGCTGTATTTCTTTTTTTAGTTCTTCGAATTCCAGGGAGATTTGTTTTCGATCATTATCCGTTAATGTATCGCTGGCTGCCTGTACACTCAGTTCACGCATTCTCTGCAGCATATCATGCGTTTCATTCAGCGCGCCTTCTGCTGTCTGAAATAATGATATGGAATCCTGAATATTGCGCTGCGCCATCGCAAGACCGCGAATCTGTCCGCGCATTTTTTCAGATATTGCCAATCCGGCAGGGTCATCTCCTGCGCGGTTGATCCGCATGCCGGATGAAAGACGTTCCATTGACCGCATCGCCTGCATGTTATGGATATTCATATTGCGTAATATATTCAATCCTGCGGCATTCCATTGCCCGAGCATAACGCCGCCTCCCTTCTTCCCTATATTTACTGGTATTATCGGTTAAAATTTACTATAATCTATAGATGTAAAGACTCAGCCTCTATGAGAAAATATCTAGTATTAATAAATGGTTACAATTTTGAAACATATTGATATTGATTCTTACAGCCTATAAGCGATAATAGAAGTAAGACAGGAGGCTATACATATGAAACTATCGATCCGGGGTAAATTAATAGCCATTACGACTATACTTCTCATTGTACCAAGTTTGATCATTGGCATCATGGGCTACAGCACAGCAAAAGAGAATCTGGACGACATTGGAGCTAAAGGGCTGAAAAACGATGTCCAGCTGGCGCTTCAGCTGATTGACATGGCCAATCAACAAGTCGAAGAAGGCAATCTGACATTGGAAGAAGCTCAGGAACAAGTCAAACAGAAATTGATTGGACCTATGCAGGCAGATGGCAAGCGGACGATCGAGTCTACCGTGGATATGGGAGAGTACGGATATTTTTTCATTTTAGATCAGCAGGGTGTGGGAGTAGGTCATCCGATGTTCGAAGGAAAAGACTTATTTGATTCGCTGGCGCCGGATGGAATGTACACGACACGTGAAACGATCAAAACTGCAGAAAAAGGCGGTGGATTCCTGGAATTTGATTTTGCGGTTCCGGGTACAGAGGATCAGATCGCTCCTAAAATTGTCTATACGGAACTGGATCCTAACTGGGGATGGGTCGTCAATGCCGGCGCTTACCTGATGGATTTCAACGAAGGAGCAACTGGTGTCTTGAAGATGCTGGCTGTTGTCCTAGTTATTGCATTGGCACTTGGTACTGTACTCATCGTGTGGTTTGCACGACATTTATCTAACCCTCTTCACCGTTTGACGCAGCACGTAGGGGAAGTGGCGGAAGGGGACTTGCGCGAGCGTGATATCACCGTTACTAATCATGACGAAATAGGTGAACTGGCACTATCGATCAGTAAGATGACAGCTAATCTTCGCAGTATGGTCGATCAAGTTTCTAATGCATCAATGCAAGTCGCTGCGACCAGTGAAGAGCTGTCCGCAAGCAGTGAGCAGACAAGCTTGGCTGTTGAGCAAGTGGCAAGCGCTATTCAGGAAGTCGCATACGGTGCGGAAAATCAAGTGACGCAGACATTGAAGTCCAATGAGCTGGTCGCACTTATTTCTAAAGAAATCGCCGAATTAAATCATCATGTACAGGGTGTTACCAGTACAGCAAATGAAACGTCAATGCTTGCGAATGACGGTGTGGATGTCGTTGAGCAGGCCATTCAGCGCATTCATTTAATTCAGGAGGAAACAGCAGTCACTGCAACTGTCGTCAATGAATTAGGGAATAAATCTCATGAAATCGGCGAGATGGTTTCGATGATCACTAATGTAGCGGAACAGACGAATTTATTGGCGCTAAATGCAGCTATTGAAGCAGCAAGAGCGGGCGAACACGGAAAAGGCTTCGCTGTGGTGGCGGATGAAGTTCGTAAACTGGCAGAACAATCCGCCCAGGCTGCGAATAAAGTAAATCATCTTATCCTCGAAATTCGCGAAGAAATTGATGAATCAGTAGAAGCAATCAGCAAAGGAAATCTTTCAGTTGAGGAAGGAATCCGTCTGGTGAATGAAGCGGGCAGTTCTTTCCGTACAATTGCCTCAGCTGTCAATAAAGTAACTGCCGATATTACAGAAGTATCGGGTGGTGTTGAACAAATTTCTACAGATGCACAGTTAATCGTCCAAACCATTGATCTGACGACAGAAATTGCAGAACAATCAGCAGATCACACACAAACGATTGCAGCAGCTGCAGAAGAACAGACGGCTTCCATTGAGGAAATCGCCGCAGGTTCAGATACGCTGGCTCAAATGGCAGAAGATCTGCAGGCGGCAGTGCGGACATTCAAATATTAAGCGAAGAAAAACCGGGAACCTATGAGGTTTCCGGTTTTTTTGGTGTGTACAACAAATGTATGGCTTACGGTGTGTTCTTCATTCCTGCAAATTGATTGATTTGCTCCATGAGTTTTTCCCGGGACTGCTTGTTTCGCATTAGGTAAAGTGCGCCAAGCCCAACAGCGGTCATTGCCATTTTGTTCATTTGTCTGCCACCTCCGATATATAGCATGAGAGGAAACTTGAAAAGTATGTAGCTGAATTTGAAATTTTGTTGTTTATTTCGAGGTACGTAAGGAATAGTATGAGAAGTTTTCTATATAATGCTATAATTTCATTATTCGCAAATTATAGACTGGAAGTGGCATCATGACTCATTCTACTAAATCGACCATGCGCGAAGCACGTTTTTGGCGTATTGTCGTCGGGCTCGGTGTGGCATCTGTATTTATTTTTGCTGCCATGTATTCCATGCAGCCCTTGCTCCCTGTTTTCACAGAAGAATTCGGTGTTTCAGTATCTACTGCCAGTCTGACGATGTCGATCAATACAATCGGTTTAATTGTAGGACTCGTCGTCCTTGGTTTCTATTCAGACAGGCTGGGCAGATCTGTTTTTGTAAAAACATCTATTTTAGTGACCGCACTTTTATTTATCCCCATGTTTCTAACGAATTCATTTGCCGTGATTCTGGTCTTTCGATTTATCCAAGGATTTGCAATGGCCGGTATTTTAGCCGCTGCACTGGCCTACATCAATGAAGAAATTCACGGGCGGGTAGTGAGCGTGGCAACTGCACTCTATATATCGTTTAACGGAACCGGCGGAATGTTCGGTCGGTTCGTGACCGGTTATTTGACGGAACGCGGATCGTGGGAGCTGGCCTTGCAGGCATTAGCTGTCTTAGGCGCAGGTGTCTTTATTATGCTGATAATCGTTCTGCCGAAGTCAGCAAACTTTCAGCCGAGTGTGGAAACGATTAAGAAGGATATCGAAGGGTTTGGCTACCATTTACGGAATCCCAATTTACTGATTGTATTCGGGCTTGGCATCGTTCTGCAGCTCAGTTTTACAGGCATGTGGACATTCCTTCCGTTCCATTTAACTGCAACGCCATTTTTACTGACACTGGATCAAGTATCTTATGTGTATTTTGCTTATGCATTCGGGATTGTCGGCGCACCTGTCGCCGGGTCGCTTGCCGGAAAGTATGGCACGAATCCTGTTCGTTTAACGGCGGTGATTTTGCTGGCGGCCGGATGTCTCCTTACCATTCCAATGAAATTGCCTTTTATCGTACTGGGTTACTGTGTCATGTGCCTCGGTTTCTTTTCTGCCCATTCACTGACAGCCGCGTCGGTCGGTAAAGAAGCCACACATCACAAAGGAAGTGCATCCAGTTTGTATCTGGTTTCTTACTATATTGGCATGGCAGCCGGAAGTACGCTGGTAGCACCGCTTTGGCAGGCTGCAGGATGGAGTGGTTTAGCATTGTTCTCAGCTTTAGTGCCGTTTATCTATGTTATGATGCTCCGGTTCCGCAGAAGAAAGCTTCAAATTGCCAATTAACACTTCAAGGTTATTTTCGACAGAAGCCTGCTGACCGCGTATACTTAAAGTACTTGTTTAATCCGGAATAAAGGAAGTGGGAATTTGACGAAAAAGGTATGGTTTCAGGTTGGTATTGGTGTTTTACTGGCACTGTTAATCACCAAGTATTTTTTAGAAGTGAACTATATTTTTAAACCGGTCGGAATTATTCTCCAGACCATTATGCTGCCGCTGATCTTTGGCGGATTGCTGTATTACATGACAGAGCCAATTCAGCGTATACTTGAGAAACGTGGAATGCCGCGTTGGGGAAGCATTGTTTCTGTCATGTTAATCTTAGTGGCGGTCATTTGGATTTTAGTGGCATTGATTGGTCCAATTGTAACGAAACAGGTGAATAATCTGGTCGAAAACGCTCCTGCGTTAGCCAGCCAGCTGGACCAGCTGAAAAATGAAGCCATTAATCAAAAAGACAATCTGCCCGATAGTCTGCAGGATTCGCTGAATTCAGCTTTTGAATCTATTCAGTCATTTGCCGTGCAATTTGGTAAATGGTTTGTCACCTTCATCCAGTCATTCGTACAGGCAGTCGTTTTACTTTTGCTCGTTCCCTTTTTCTTTTTCTTCATGCTGAAGGACCATGAAAAACTGGCACCGAAAATTTATGATTTGTTTTCAGGGCAGCGTAAGGTCTGGGTGAAAAAGACGTTAGAAGATATCGACAGAGTACTTCGTTCTTATATCCAGGGTCAGTTGCTGATCAGTTCGATTCTCGCCACTATTATTTTAATCGGATATTTAATTATCGGTTTGGAATATGCATTGCTGCTGGCTATTTTGGCCTTGTTCATGAACCTGATTCCGTTTATAGGGCCATGGATCGCAGTAGCTCCGGCTATTTTAATAGCCTATCTGCAGGATCCGAAGCTGGTCATCTGGGTAGCGGTCGTGACGCTTGTTGCGCAGCAGACAGACAGTAATCTGATCACACCGAATGTTATGGGGAAAACTCTCGATATTCATCCGCTGACCGTCATTACCGTGCTATTGGTGGCGGGAAGCATCGCGGGATTCCTGGGAATCGTGGTAGCTGTGCCGGCTTATGCAGTCGGAAAAGTCATCGTCCAGAATATTTATGAACGGCGTAAAGAAATACGCCATGCGGCTACGAAAGAAGTGTAGCCGCCTCGCCTCCTAGTCTGCGGACCGGGGGGCTTTTTGATTAAACAGGATAACTGCTGACATTCTGCACATCCTACCCAAAACGAAAGGATGTATGGCATGTTAACAGAGTTTCCTGTAGTCCATACAAATATTTGGGATGCGGTCTGGGCTGTGCCGGTCGTGCTGGTCGCGGTCCTGCTTGCCAAGTGGCTGTTTGGCATGCCGGCGAGCTGGCTTTCAACAGTGGCGACGGTTCTCGCATTGGCACTTTCTGTATTCATCAGCCACCCAAAAAATCTGTCAGCTGGGATTTTTATGGGGTTTTTCTATAGTGGTGCAGCCATGGGTATTATTTATTCCACAAAGCAGTCATTTTATGCTTATCGAAGCAAATAAGGAGCGGCTGAATGATCGCCTGAAGTGCAAATGCGAGCGATTTTCGTGCTTGTATGATCACTTGTGGAGGCCAATGAGCGTGGGATCACTGTGAATGATCACTAGCAGAGTTTCTATGATCACTTAGGGGTATCCAATGAGCATTGGGCAAAAAGGCCATTGAAAAAGCTGTCCAGAAAGTTGTGTGTGACTTTCTGGACAGCTTTTTTTGCGTGTCTGCGCGAATGAATGAAGCGGACCAAAGTATCTCGGTTCTGCCGGGCGCCAAACGCACGCGCATCCCAAATTTATTTTAACGGGCAAAACCCACATTGCATCAAACCTGGCACGTCCTTTGAGAAACAGCAGGTGGTACGGACGGTGGTGTTCAGCAAATCAGCTGGTTCACTGCCGTTTAAATATTTTGCAAAGCGGGAATGGCCGGCAATGCCGTTCCAGGTTTTATCGCTTTTTAATATGTTCAAGTCTTCTCGGGCCTCCATCTCTGTGCTCGGATCTGAAAGCAGCACATGATATTGCCATAGCCAGAAGCCGAAAATATTTTCCCATAAAGTTAATGGGGAAATGCTGACAGTCGTCCGCATTGCTGTGATGACGGCATGTGCATCCTCTAAAACACTTCGAATGGCTGACAGTCTTTCATTATCCTCAACAATTCCCCAATCAGCTGCGTCTGCATAGGTACTGATGGTCCGATTTTCGAACTCCATAATTGCTCCGAAACGCAGATCATCTGCAGATCCTTTCCACATTTCATCATACGCGGCAAGATTATACAGCTGCATCGCAAAAAACATGCCGAGCCGGCGCATGAAGAAGGAAGCAGCGACAGTTTCATTCGGACTTTGACTAACAGTTTTTGCCACCAAGATACAATCTTTATTCCGCGCAGGATCTTGGAGGTCGGCCAGCGTGAATACGGGATGTTCCGGGTTCTCTAAATAAATACTGTAGCTATTCAATTCTCTGATTTGATCTGGTGTAAGTATAGTCATGTATTCAGTATAGTAAAATGATGTAAGAGAAACAACCGGGATAGTTATGCAAAAAAGAAAGAGTGCCAGCAGGGGAGCGCTGGCACTCTTTCTTTTAAAGGGCTAGATTATACTTCTGCATATTACACAAGATAGCATCCCGTGTTTTTCGAAGGTGGGGAATGAACGAAGATTGTTGCTCTTGGTCAATTCGATACGAAGGGCCAGCTACAGTCAGCGAACCAAGAACCTCTCCATCGATGATCAATGGGACAGCTGTCGCAACGACGTCAGGGGTATATTCGCTTTGACTCATAGCAAATCCATTCTTTTTTATCAACTGAAGTTCTTTGCGCAGTTCATCAGGATCCGTTTTCGTTTTATCCGTAAATTTAACCATTTCACCAGAAAGGACTTTTTCAATTCTCTCATCTGACAGATAGGCCAGAATGGAACGATAAGATGCACCAACATATAAAGGGGCACGGCTTCCAGGTGTGATAGGGAAACGGACTTTGTTTTCCGGTTCGATGACGGTTAGCATTAACGTATCATCCCCATCTAAAACTGTGAAAAATACAGATTCCCCTGTTTGATCACATAGCTCTTGTAAATGAGGATTGATCATCTCTTGGACATTCAAATTTTCATAGAAAACAGTTCCCAATTCCCAAACAGCAGAGCCGAGCTTATACTGTTTGGTGATCGGGTCTTTAGAGATGAATCCATTTCGTTCCAATGTTTCTAGTATTCTATAGACATTGGTATGGTTAAGTCCCATTTCAGCAGCCAATTCTCTGCCACCCCAAACACTTTTTTTACGTGTAAACATCTTCAGAATGACTAGTGCCAAGTTGACTGTCTTTAGCATAGAAGACTCCTTTTATTAATTTATTTATTATTCACTCGTATAAGTAAATAATACTAATTATTGTGTAGGAAATCAATGGCAGCGGCTGCATATACCTTTGCACATCGTACAATATCTTCCACTTGGACTTTTTCATTATATCCATGAATGCTCGGTAAGTAAGCAGGTCCGTATTGTAATACGGGAATATTATGATCTCGGAAATGTCTTGCGTCACTGCTTGCCCACTGCATGACACCATAAGACTCCTTGCCTGTTACAGCGCTGATATTGTCAACGATCGCACGGCATACCGGGTCTTCCGCAGGTGTATAGTTGGCTTCGCTTTTAAAACCAAATAATCGAATGGAGTAGCGAATATCCAGGCTGTCCAATTCCTTTTTCAAATATTCCGAGACTTGTGCATGTGTGACACCGAAAGGCAATCGGCAGTCTACTTGCACTTTACAACTTTCGGGTATTACATTGGATTTCGTACCCCCGTTGATTGTACCGATGTTCACTGTAATTCTTTCCAATACCGGTTGATATTTGATTCTATCTTTTTCTACTTCCCGCATATAGCGTTTCGAAACTTCTATCAATGGCTGTATCTCTTCAGGAATATGTACATCCAGCTCCCATAAGCCTTGAATTTTTTGGATCGCAAGAATCGCATCTGTAATGGCATTGTTGCCTGCGATAGGGGAAAGACTGCCATGTCCAGGTTCGCCAAATACTTCAAGTTCAAACCAATAGGATCCTTTTTGACCGATCGTTGGATTTAATGGAGAGGAAGGTTCGGCGATTAAAGCACCGTCTCCCGTTACCAGCTTCCTTTCCAGTAACCAAGGCACACCGTATTCTCCGCCAGTTTCCTCATCAGGAACAATGGCCAATGTTAATTTACCGGGCAGTTCAATATTTAAGCGCTTGAACAAACCGAAAACGAAAATTAATCCTGCCAAGCCTGCTTTCATATCACTGGCACCGCGGCCTAACATCCATCCATCTTTTATTTCACCTGAGAATGGATTGAAATCCCACTTCGAGAGGTCGCCTGCTGGAACAACATCGGTGTGTCCGCAATATACCAGTTCCTTACCGCCTTCAGCACCTTGGGAGGCTAACAAGTTATACATCTTGTCAGCAGCTTCATGCCAGTCCAACTCTACCCCTGATTTTTTTAAATAGCTCGCAATGAAATTACTGATTTCTGTTGAATCACCAGGAGGGTTTTCACTTGGGATCTGAATCAATGAACTGCACAGCTGCAATAGCTCCTCTTTATTTTTTTCTACTTCATCCACAACGAATTTTTTTAAATCTTCTAAGTTAGTCATTAAGCATTTACCTCGTTTCCTTTAGTTTGCAAGTGACTCATTTTTCCGTACAGTGCTTCAAGATGCTCGAACTCTTTCTCATCGAAGAAGGAACATTTCCCTTCGCCGTAATACTTTGCCACTTCAATTGCGTAGCGCACAGCTTGTTCTACATCTGTTGGATGAGTTGCGCCTGTTGAACAGCCTGCCACAGCCGTTTGAGTTGTAAGAGCGATGCCTACTACCGGACTATTTGTCGCAACTGCTGGCTGCAAGATGCTATTTACGTGATACACTCCGTTGCCATATGGTGTAATATCTTGTGTTGTAATTGGCAGTGTGACCGGTAAAATACCAGCAGATTGTGTATACAGATGTAGAAGATCATTGCTGACTTTTAAGATATATCCTTCTTTTACAGTAGGAGTGATGGCAAAGCCTTTATGGTTGGTGATCATATTTCCTTTTGTAGTATCGATTGAAATGATGGCATCCATTTCTTTCGTCACTTCATGCTGGTTCATTTCCATAATATCTACCGGAGAACCCATAAACGGCACCGGTTCGTGTGGAGAAGTGGGAGCTACAGGACAAATATGCGTTGTTAAAATCACATCTCCTTGCAAACGATCTCCTTTATTGCACATATCTAATAATTTTGCGGCTGCTGACATACTTGCAAGTGCTCCATCTCCGTCGGATACAAAACCGGTCATTTCAGGGCGTGCCCCAATTCCACCCAAGCGTCCGATAATACCTAGAGTTTTCGCTGAACCACCGTTGATTTTTCCATTTACGCCTGGAATGGTTACCTTGATAAAATCAGTTGATCCTTTTTCTCCTTCTACCGTTTGGACATGAATTGTAGCAGCTGATGAAATTTGTTCCAAGTAGCTTTTTACATCTTCACCTGATACGGTGTGGTGATCCATAACCTCTAATAGTTCAACTACATGCTTTAATGACATTTATAATTCCTCCAGTTTTTAATATAGGTGACAAGAAACTTTATGGCCTTCATCTAATTCTTGTAATTCGGGCCGTGTATTCTTACAAACATCCATTACAAAAGGACAACGTTTATGGAAATGACAGCCGGATGGCGGATTCACAGGACTTGGAACATCACCTTTTAAAATAATTCTTTCCCGCTGTTCATATGGATTCTCTTTTGGAATAGCCGAAAGAAGTGCCTTTGTATAAGGGTGTTTAGGATCCTCATAAATCTCCTTGAATGTACCTGTTTCGACGATTTTACCTAGATACATCACTGCAATCCTGTCGCACATATAGCGGACAACATTCAAGTCATGGGAGATAAATATATAGGTTAAGTTGAATTCCTTTTGAAGACTCTTCAACAAATTAATGACTTGAGCCTGTACGGATACGTCAAGAGCCGAAACAGGCTCATCGCAGATGATGACATCTGGATTTAACGTCAATGCCCGAGCGATATTGATCCGCTGCTTTTGCCCTCCGGAAAACTCATGTGGATATCGGCTGGCATGATAACTGCTTAACCCTACAATTTCCAACAGCTCATGCACACGTTTGCGGCGGCTCTCTTTCGTACCGATTTTATGAATGACCAATGGTTCAGCAATTAACGATTCAATAGTTTTCCGCGGATCTAACGATGCATCGGGATTTTGGAATACCATCTGAATAGATTTTCGCGCACTGCGGATTTCTTTTATACCGAGAGACGCTAAGTCAGTACCATTGAATTCAACAGATCCCGAAGTAGGACTGATCAGCTGGTTAATCAATCGCGCTAATGTAGATTTCCCGCAGCCTGATTCGCCTACGATTCCAAGCGTTTCTCCTTTGAATACATCAAAACTTACCCCATCTACGGCTTTGACACTTTGTGTAGATTTTTTAAAAGGCATTGGATCTGAAATAGGGAAGTGTTTTTTTAAATCGGTCGCTTTAATAATAGTTTCAGTCAACGAACATTCCCTCCTTCTTCTCCAATCGGCTTGTTGCAGTTTGAAAATGGCAGGCAGCAAAGTGTCCTGGCTCTACTTCAATATATTCAGGTTTTTTCGTGTGGCAAATTTCTGCGCTGTACGGGCATCGGTCAACAAAAGGACAGCCAGGGACAGGTTTCCGTAAGTCTGGAGGACTTCCCGGAATAGCAGGCAATTTCTCGTTATGCTGAACATCTTTTGTGATTTGTGATTCCAGCAGTCCCCATGTGTAAGGATGCAACGGGTTTTTGAAGATGGTTTCAACAGACCCCGATTCCACCGTAGTTCCCGCATACATGACGATGATGTTGTCACACATTTCCCAGACAACACCCAGATCATGAGTAATCATGATGATGGACGTATCGTTTGATTCTTGAAGATCTTTCATTAGCTCCAAAATCTGTGCCTGCACTGTCACATCAAGTGCTGTCGTCGGCTCATCTGCAATCAATAATTTAGGATTACAGGATAGAGCGATTGCAATCATGGCGCGCTGCCGCATACCGCCAGAAAATTCGTGGGGGTACATATCAATTCTCTTTTCCGGTTCGGGTATACCAACCGTTTTCAGCATTTCTATGGCTTCCAATCTTGCCTCTTTCTTCGATAGCTTTTTATGCTGTCGAATGGCTTCAATAATCTGATTGCCTACTGTGAAAACAGGGTTTAAGCTGGTCATCGGATCTTGGAAGATCATAGCAATTTCATTTCCGCGGATGGCCCGCATTTCTTTTTTGGACAGAGTCAATAAGTCTGTACCGTTAAATAAAATTTTACCGCTGCTGATTTTACCAGGAGGTGAGGGGATGAGTTGCATCAATGCTGTAGCTGTGACACTTTTACCTGATCCCGACTCGCCTACGATTCCTAACGTCTCTTTTTTCTTCAATGTCAGATTTACACCGTTAACGGCCTTGACAGTAGAAGAGGAAGAGCGGAATTCCACATCCAGCCCTTCGATGGATAGCAAATTCTCCGACATTTCGATTCCTCCTATCAGTTACACGCGCATTTTTGGATCAAGAGCATCTCGTAAGCCGTCACCGAATAAATTGATGCCTAAAACTGTAATTAGAATGGCGAGTCCTGAGAATGTCGCCATTTGTGGGTTTAAAACTAAGAAATCTTTTCCGTCCTTCAAAATACTTCCCCATGAAGCAGTAGGGGGCTGAACACCTAGACCAAGGAAACTAAGTGCGGCTTCAGAAATAATGGCGCCCGCTACGCTCATTGTTCCATACACAATCAGCGGCGCCAGACAGTTAGGCAGCACGTGATGGAATAAAATTCTCGAATGAGTTGCCCCAAGTGAATGTGTGACTTCGATATATTCTTCTTCTTTCACACTTAGTACTTGTCCGCGCACAATCCTTGCAAAGCCGGGAATATTCGCAATACCAATGGCAATAATTACGTTGACGAGACCTTGACCGAGTACAGTCATTAGCGTGATTGCCAGAAGAATGAATGGGAATGCGAACAGTCCGTCCATCGTACGCATGATGATGGAATCAAGTCTTCCGCCGAAATAACCCGAAATCAAACCAAGGAATGTACCTAAGATCGCACCGAATAAAACAGCAGAAACACCGACTAGCAGTGAAATTCTAGCTCCATATACCAGACGGCTGAATAAATCACGGCCGTAATTATCTGTACCTAGAATGTGACCATCCGTTCCGATCGGTTTTAAAGAGTTTCCCACATTCATTTCGTTTGGCGGATGTGTAGCGATAAAAGGTGCAAAGACAGCAACGAGAATCATCAGTATGGTAACGGCCAGCCCAACTGCTGCTAATTTATTTTTCAATAGTTTTTTCAAGAACACTTTTTCGTTAGCAGGAATATGGCCTTTTGCTGCAGCAATCGTTTCAGGAGTGTTCGGTTGGACGTTCATCATTACTGTCCGCCTCCTTTGCTAGATTCATAATTAACTCTTGGATTGACAACTTTATATAAGATATCAACGAGTAAGTTCACTAATACGAAGATAATGGCAATGAATAGAACGGTTCCCTGAACGACGACGAAATCCCGTTTATCGATTGCATCTACGATGAGTCGGCCCATGCCCGGCCAGCTAAAAATGGTTTCTGTTAGAACTGCACCGCCTAAAAGCATGGAAATTTGCATGCCAAGGACAGTCAAGATTGGTGTTAAAGCGTTTTTCAATACGTGTTTCGAGATGACCCAAAATTCGGCAACACCTTTTGCACGTGCGGTCTTAATATACTCTTGTGAAATTACTTCTAACATACTAGATCGTGTAATTCGGGCAAATGTCGCCATTGGGATCGTCGCCAGAGTAATACTTGGAAGTATGAGATGTTTTATATATGAAATCCACCCATCATCGAGCGTCCCCATCCCTGTTGCCGGAAACCATCCTAAGTTTACGCTGAAGAATAGAACGAGCATGACGCCTAACCAGAAAATCGGCATCGAAACCCCAAGTAATGAAACAAGCATAACGCCATAATCCAATGCGGAGTTTTGGCGTGCAGCTGAAATCATGCCTGCAGGAATTCCGATAAGCAATGCAATGATCAGAGCTGCAAGAGCTAGAATCACTGTATTAGGAAAACGCTCCATTATTAACTGAACAACAGGCTGGTTATAACTAAGGGAAGTTCCAAAATCGCCTTGTAATAACCCCAGCAGATAGTCAAAAAATTGTTTATAAAGCGGTTGATCCAATCCCAATTGTGTAGTTAATTTTTCAATATCTTCTACGCTCGCTGTCGGTCCTAACATGACAGCCGCAGGATTACCGGGGATCAGTCGTGTGATGATGAATACAATGACTGCTACTACAAAAACGGTAGGAAGTAAGTCGAATAATCGTCTGATTATATATTTCCCCATGCGCCTTCACCTCTGTTTCATAAATTTGAACCACTGGTCCACAATGTGAATATTCGTAATTCTAGCATTGTAAGAATTAAAAGTAAATGATAAATTTTCTGTCTCCATAATTAATTAGCAAGTATACGAAGGGTCAGAATATTTGAAATTACCTCTTTACATGAAAAGATCTCTGTGATAAATTATTAACTATCTTAGTCAGTGAATCATTGGTTCACAATATGAAACAGAAGGAAGTGGGAGAAAGATGAGAAGTAAAACGTTAAGAATATTTTTACTGGGTATGGCGTTATTGTTGGTTCTGAGTGCTTGTTCGGGAAAGAAGTCTACGACAGGTGATGAGTCAGCAAGCAGTGGAGATTCAACTAGTGGGGAACCACAAGACGGCGGAGTATTGCAAATTGGTTTATCAGCGAATCCACAAACATTGGATCCAGTGAAGTATACCGGGGTATATGAGTCTCAGGTTATGAGATCAGTAGCGGATACACTAGTAGTTTACAGTAAAGATTTATCCGAAATTAAACCATCACTTGCGACAGAGTGGGAAATTTCCGATGATTTATTGGTATATACATTCAAGCTCCGAGACGATATTTATTTCCAGCCGGGCAAATATCAGGATGGACGTAAAATGACAGCAGAAGACGTAAAGTATAGTTTGGAAAGATCTGCAAAAGAATCTGTTATGAATCGATTACGCGGAGTAACAAAAGTAGAAGTGACAGGCGAAAATGAAGTGGAAGTACATTTAGAAAAAGCCAATGCAGCTTTATTGGCGGTATTGACAGACGCAGGGAACGTTATTGTACCGAAAGAAGAAGTAGAAGGATGGGGAGAGAGTTTTGGTGCGAATCTAGTTGGGACAGGCCCATTCATGATTACAGATTGGCAGAAAGATCAGCAGCTGACATTGGACCGTTTCGATAAGTATTGGGGCGAAAAGCCTCACGTAGATTCCGTGAAGATGAAAGTAATTGCGGATACGAATATGATGACAAATGCATTGCGCTCAGGTGATATCGATATCGCGATGGACGTAAAAGGGCAAAACCGTGCATTAATTGAACAAGACGAAAATTTGGACTTGCTTACAACGCAAGCATTATCAATCACGTACTTGGATTTGAATAACAAAAAAGGACCCACTGCGGATCCAAAAGTCCGTGAAGCAATCTATAAAGCAACGAATGTAGATGAGCTTGTACAAGGTGTGAGTCAGTGGGGCGGAGCTGTACGCTCTTATCTACCATTACCTCCAGGTTCATGGGGATATGATGAAGCTTTGGAAGATTTAGTGCCAACATTCGAACCTGAAAAAGCGAAGGAATTACTTGCAGAAGCAGGCTATCCGGATGGTTTTGAAACAGAGATTTATGTAGCGGAAGCACGCGTTCCATATGCAACCATCTTCCAGAACCAAATGAAAGAAAACTTAAATATTGATGTAGAGATTAAAGTTGTCGAGTGGGGAACTTACAGTGATACGGTGTCTAAAGGAAATGCACCTATGTCAATCGGCGGCTGGTCATGGTATCCAGATCCTTACTTCTTCTTATACCAGCTGTTCCATACCGATCAGTTGAGCGCATTGGGCAATGGTAAAGGATATGAAAATCCGGAAGTAGATAAATTATTAAATAGCGCACTTTCAGATACAGCAGATCAAGAGGAACGTGCAAAGTTGTATCAAGAAGCATTGAAAATCATCTTGAAAGATGTACCTCGTCTTGAAATTGATGTACAAGAATCAACTGCCGGGGTGAATAAAAAAGTACAAGGGTTTGACGTATCACCAGATAACTCCATTCAAATTGTTCATCCAAATGGCGCCAATGTTTGGTTGAAGCAATAAAATATCAAGCAAAGAGAAAAGTAGAGTGCACGTCACTCTGCTTTTTTCTTTGACAGATGAAAAGTGAGGCGGAAGCGTTGAAAATATTAATTTGTAATGGATTTGTATTTGACTCCATTCATAAGGCGTTTTTTAAAAAAGATATTTTGCTTGAAGAGGAGCGTATTTCTGAAGTAACAGATGGATCGAACGAACAAGAAGCAGACATGTTGATTGATGCGAATGGAATGTATGTGACTCCGGGATTAATCGATACCTGTTCTTCCATTGGTTTAAAGGAATCTGGAATTGGGCGGGAAGGTAATGACAGCTATGAGCCATATGCCGATGAAGGAATGATTTTCCACGTCCGGGATGGAATATACCCTTTTGATACTTCGTTTAAAGATGCATTGGAAGCCGGAGTAACTGCCAGTCATATCATGTCGGGTCCCGAAAGCGTTGTCGGTGCGGTGACCGCAGTCATCCATTCTGCAGGAACTACATTTGAGGAAATGTGTATTGCAGATGGAACAGGTATTTCCTTTTCGATGGGCGATGTACCCAAGCAAGCTTTTTTCGATGCGACTGGAAAACCTTTGACACGAATGGGGATTGCTGCACAGATGCGGAAAATGATGCATCAGCTCAATCAATCTTCTGACTTGAAGGACAAGCGCATTTTTATCCGTTGTCATCGAGCTGATGATTTGGAAACAGCATTGCGAATTGCAAAGGAAATGGATAAACCCATTACACTCGTCCATGCCACTGAATTCACCTCGATGGATGAACGTTGGTCTGATCAGGTTGAGGAAATTATTGCGGGACCTGTGTTTCAATCTATAGAACGCAATGAATTGTTGAAACTGCATCCTTCTATATACCAGAACTTATATCAACGCCAAAAAAAGTTCGTTTTTGCATCCGACCACCCCAAAAGCGGAGTTTCCAATTTGAAGCTGGAAGCGACTTTGGCCATTCGAGAAGGAGTGCCTGAGAATGAAGCGCTTTACGCATTAACTAAAGGAGCGGCCGAACTCTTGTCAATTGATCATGTAACGGGAACAATTGAGGCCGGAATGTTTGGCGATCTAGTAATTTGGGATCAACATCCAATGAATGTAACTGCTACAGTATGGAAGACGTTTATTAAAGGTACTGAAGTTTATAGTAGAGGTGATTTCTGATGGTAACAGTTTTACGTAACAGTACAGTGTATACGATGAATAAGTCAAATGAAGTTCTGCAGAATGCAGATATCTGGGTGAGTGAAGGAAAAATTGTAAAGGTCAGCAAATGCTTTGATCTGCCTTCGGATTCACAGGTTATAGATTGTTCGGGCCAATTTATTACTCCTGGATTAATAGATGCGCACACACATGTGGGATTATGGGCGGAAGTTACGGAAAGACAAAACGATGCCAATGAATATTCTAGCCCTTGGACTCCTTTAATGAATGCAAAGGATGGTATTGATCCACGGCACTTCTCGTTTGAACAGGCCGTAATGGGAGGAGTCACAACTGTTCAAACCGGCGCGGGCAGTGCCAATCCAATCGGTGGCGTATGGAGTATATTAAAGACAGCAGGCGCATCATTTGATGACAGAATAATAATAGAGCGAAGTGGATTGAAAGGAGCTTTAGGAGAAAACCCAAAGAATGTTTTTGGCAATCAATATAAAACGATGCCGATGACAAGAATGGCGGTGGCGCACTTGATTCGCAAAGGCTTCCTGGAAGTATTGCATTTGAAAGATTGTGAGAGGGAGCGGCTGGCAGAGAATCATTCAGAATTGGTTCCATTTGCTGAAGTATTGGAAAGAAAAATGCCTCTTCGGTTACATTGTCACCGAGCCGATGATATAGCGACTGCTATTCGAATTGCGAAAGAGTTCGATGTTAAATTGTCATTGGAACATTGTACGGAAGGGGTGTTGATGCTCGATGCCATTAAAGCGAGTGGAGCCACCGTAACATTGGGTCCTTATATGACGCCCGCATCGAAATATGAAAATAGACTTTCTACAGCTAAGAGTCCAAAACACTTCCATGATTTGGATATTCCGTTTGCGATTATGACCGACCATCCATTTATCCCAATCCAGTACCTGTATTATTGTGTAGTAGAAGCAGTCAAGTATGGATTGGATGAGATGGCGGGACTTAAAAGTATCACACTGGCTGCAGCTGAGATTATGGGTATTGCCGATAAAGTAGGTTCGATTGAAGAAGGAAAAGACGCCGATTTTGCTATTTGGTCACACAAACCATTTGAAACGAAAGCAAATGTTCTTTCTACCTATATAGAAGGTAAAGAAGTATTTCGCCATGCAGGAATGATACGTTGAAAACGCTATGTGTCTTAACGATTGGTCAAAGTCCAAGAGAGGATATGCATGAGACTTTCAAAAAGTACATTCCGCATGTAAATATAGTGGAACGAGGTATTTTGGATTCCTATTCAATGAATGAAATAGAAATGTTAGTCCCTTCTCAGTCGGGGCAGACGCTCGTTTCCCGTTTGCGCGATGGTTCTAAGGTGCGTTTGGATAAGAAATTTGTCGATGCGGAATTAAACAAATTGGTTGCAGCATGTCAAAATGATCATGTGGATGCTATATTGGTTGCCTGTACAGGGAAGTTTGAATTATTTACTTCAACAAAACCTGTTTTGTATCCCGACTATATTGTGAGTCAGATAGTAAAAGGGTTGTTCCGTGAAAAGGAAATCGGCGTGATTGTCCCGCTATCCGAACAGCAAACCGAAATTTCTGGGAAGTGGAAAGAAGCTGAAGTCAATTGTATGCTTGACTATTGCTCACCCTATCAATTGGATTGGAATGAATTTCAGAAGGCAGCAAGGTATATGGACGATTTGCCTATACAAGCTATTGTTCTAGATTGTATGGGATACGATGATGAAATGAAGCACTATATGGCCCGTTATACTGCGAAACCAATCCTTCCCTCCAGAAATCTGGTGTTTGCTGCAATTGCTGAAATGTTTTAGTGCGATTTTACGGGTCTGCACCCAAATGTGTGCTTGACAGGCTATTTCATGAGCAGTTTGAGATTGGACTGTGATTGCGCAATATAGGATGAGAGTGGAAGGATACCGTTTCCCTGCGTTCCAGGCGGACGCGTGTCTTGCCGGCCCGTGGTGAGCCAAGCGAACAGCGAAGGGTTCGCTTGGCCGTATTTCTGCGCTCTTTGCAGAAATTTAGGCAAACTGTGCTCATAACGCTACGCTTTTATTCGCAAAAGCCTTTCTTCGTAAAGGCTTTCGCTCCCGCAAGTTGTCTCACCTGTCGGGCTGATCCTCCCAGAGTGTTTTTAGCCGCGGGCTCACACGAAGTGAGTCATGCAACCGTTGCCAAGCGAACAGCGTAGGATTCGCTTTGCCGTATTTCTGTGTCCTTCGCAGAAATTAAGGCACCTGTCGGCGTACTTAGGTTGCCTGGAACGAAGGTACACTGGCTGGTGTTTCAAGACTTTTTGTGTGAGCAGGCAGTATGAGCACACTATTTGGGGCTATGACAATGGGTAAGGTTTTTCATGCCATACTTATCATCATGCAAAGGCTTAGATTCATGTGATCGATGCATTTACAAACTCGAGATGCGGAACAAGACAAGCTAATTCATACTCTGCAAAAAAATCAGTACATTGTCCTTTCTCCTACACCAGCGCAGGCGCAACTGCGGGGTCGGCCGTGGCTGTGAGACTGCTGGCACGTTCTTCGCCAGTAGGCTCATAGCGTAAGGCAATCCCCCAGCGCCGAAGCGAGTTTAAACTGCAAACTCACACTTCAATTAAAATCCCTACAAAGTCGAGAAACGAAATCAGCACATAGTAAATCCACACACTGCCAACATGCACGTGACGGGTTGTCAAGCACGTGTTTTGGTGAAGAGCTGATTTTACAAAGTAAAATAATTAATTTATAAGAAAGGATGTTGAAAATGTCTCAATTTGCAACAATTGTTAAAGGCCTCATGAGTACGAACTTCTCATTGGATCGGTCAGCATCTATTCTAGTATTGACAGATCGAAGCACGGAAGACGTTGGCCGTAAGTTCGAAAGTGCATTAAAAGCAGATGAATGGAAGACAGATCTATTTGTAATGGAGGATCGTACAAAATCAGGAGAAGAACCGTCTGTTGAAGCGGCACGTCATATGCTGAAATATGATATGGTCTTTTGTTTGACTAAGCACTCCTTAACACATACAGTTGCGCGTAAGCAAGCGAATGCCAAGGGGATAAGTGTCATAACCATGCCGGGCATTTCAGAAGATATGTTTTTAAATGGCGCTATGCGTGCTGATTATAGCAGGGTCGAGCAGGAAACGATTGAAATGACAGAGAAACTGAATACTTTTCAACAGGTGACTCTTTATACAGGAAGTAATCACAAGTTAATTATACCAATAGGAGATAGACAGGGGATCGCCAGCACGGGTGTCTTCAAGGAAAAAGGGATGTCGGGCAATTTGCCGTCTGGTGAAGCATACGTCGCTCCGCTGGAAGGCCAGGCAGAAGGGACGATTGAAATCAATGGCTCCATTGCAGGTATTGGATTAGTGCAAGAGCCTGTTGTGCTGACCATAAAAAAAGGATGCTTAACAGAAGCAACCGGAACTGATGGTGAAAAACTATTATCGTTATTAGGACAAGAAAGCGGCAGACTTCTGTGTGAACTGGGTATCGGGACCAATCATGCTGCTCGGCTGACAGGGAAAATTTTAGAGGATGAAAAAGCTTATCAGACTGCCCATATTGCTTTTGGCTCTAACCATACATTTGGCGGGATGATTAAATCTACTGTTCATATCGATTGTGTAACAAAGCAGCCACGAATTGAATGGGACAGTAATATATCCATATAACGGACGAGCATCGGCTAAATCAGCCGATGCTTTTTTTAGGCATGCCCAACCAATTCACTAGGCATACACATATTATAGGC
>NZ_WHVV01000028.1 GCF_009650995.1 Sporosarcina cascadiensis
ATTCAGAATAGTGTCCAAGTTGTGTCGCACACAGGCACCTCAATTTAATTGGCACCTCAATTCAGCAATCACGAATCACTTCCGCAAAATCTTCTCCATCTTCTTTCCTTTTGCCAGTTCATCAATCAGCTTATCCATATACCGGATTTCGCGCATGACCGGTTCTTCAATATCTTCCACACGCACACCGCAGACAACACCCTTAATCAAATCGCGGGACGGATTGAGCTGCGGAGCTTCCTCGAGAAACGTCTCAAAATCTGTCTGCTTTTCCAGCTGCATGTCCAATTCTTCTTCACTGTAACCCGTCAGCCATTGGATAATTTCATCCACTTCCTTTTTCGTACGCCCTTTCCTCTCCGCCTTCGCTATGTAAAGAGGATAGACTTTCGCAAAACTCATCGTATAAATTTTATGTTTCGTCATTGCATTCTCCACCTTTCCGTATGCATATTATAAACGGCCTTTATAATCTCCTGGGACGATCTTTCGTAATATGTGCCTTCCCGACTTTTTCATCAGCACATAATCCACAGTATAGTTCTGATCCACTTCGATTAATGCCCATATACTGAAATCTTCAATATATACTTGCCTTTCATTCGCGAGTACAATCCATTGTTCATCAGAATTAATCTCATGGTCTTTATCGATTACATTTATATATTCAGTCGTACTCCCGACAACGCTGTCGCCAGTGAAGATGAAGAATAATGCAAACACCGCAATCGCAGCGAATAATAACAGCAGTCGAATTTTGTTATTCATAGGTTCCTCCTTGAAATTCTATGAGATATCAGAGAATGAAACTATACATTTTTTCATAACCAAACGGCAGGATTGCCGCTGTCAGTAAGGCAATCAAAATCACTGCGGACATCAATATCTGCTGTTTTCTTTTTGATATGGTTTTTCTCCTAAAGGCAATCCTCCCTGCTTTTAGAATGAATACAACCATAATCCCAATGATGACAATAGAAAATGAACTGCTCAAAATAACTTCGATGACGATTCCTCATTTCCATAACCCTTTAGCTCTCAACGTTCTTTTTTATAGTCAGCATGCTTCCTTCCTGCAATAAAAGCTGGCTGACATCAGTGATCTCGTGCAAGTACACTTCGGATTTTCTTACTATTTCCAATCCAACACGATTCGAACTTAACAGATTTGCGATTTGCATATGGCAAACCTCATAAGGAGCTGTGTGGTTGTGAATATATTGCAGTAACTCCCGCAGCTCCCACTTCTTTTCAAGACTTTGCATTTCTATTTGAATCGGATAATCGAATCCTGAAATCTCTGTCTCCATAAAGTTAAAATCAAGGGACCCGCTTCCTGCATTCATTCTTTTATCTGAAGATAGATAATAATAATGTGTCATAGCACACCTCCATCCTGCTCAGAATCGCAATTATAGTACGTTTGAAAATAAAGATCATACGCACGTTTCACTATTTCTCCAAACTACTTTTGAATTAAGCTCAATATCATATCGCCTATGTACGTTTCCACAAAGGCAGCCAGGGCAATCAGCGGCAGCACGAACAGCACGTAGATTTTCACTGTTTTGAGAGCCTTCCTGCCAAAAGATATTCTCTCTTTGTCTTTCTTACATACATTTCTGATTTTACCTCTGACAGCCCGATTTAGTTCAAATAAAATTGCGGCAAATAAACAAAGTGCAAACACTTCTATTACATAATGAGGAATCGCAGATGCGATGATCTCCAAACCTTTTCTGAGATCAATCTGCAATAGAATGCCAAAAAGGATGCCAGGCAGTAAAGAAGTTGTAAGTATATTTAATAGATATAGAAATTGCACCGGAATGAATGCCAGGAAAAGCATTTGTAAAGGCACGCTAACCCCATTATTCACAATGTATGCCCCTATTTTTTTAATTCCTGCGGCCTCTTTCACCTGCTCTGACGACCTATTATCAACCCATTCCGTTACACTCTTCACATCAGGGCTGATTATATAAGTAAGCAAGGCTGCCAATATAGTGGCAGCTGCTGCTAGTATAAAAAATTTCACAGCTCTTTTACATGTACTGTTATTCACGATTTTAAAGATTTACGACACCTCATCCAGAATATAAATATTCAATCCATAATTGTAACGCCATCTTCCTGCTGAGATTTCCCATTGCGAAACTTTCATTATCTAATGGCACTTTTACTGAACAGCAAAGTTGCCATTCACCAGAATCCCAACCCGCGCTGTCGATTGGACAATCCAAAAGTATTATCGATAGTTCGCTATATAGTTCACTTCTTCATAGATCTCCTTGGGATCTGCAAAGGTCCATTCTTCCACCGTTATCTCCGGATGCAATTCTAAGTAAGACCTGACTATTTTGTATCCTTCGCTGTAGTCGTAGGAAGTAGGAAGTCCATTCGCGCCTCCTATTTTCATTTCCAGAATCTCCTCCCCGGCCACACTATCAAGGTACGGTTCCAGCTTGCTCCAATGATCGCTGTTAAAACTTTCGTCTAATAAAGCATGCATATGGTTTAAATTGGGATACACGAGAGTTTCAAACATCACAGCCTCCCCTTCCAATACTACATGATCTAACCCGGTCAGAAACTCTTTTTCCGCCAGATGTTTTCCGAGCCAGACGCTGTGATGATATTCATGGGCCATGCCCGGTTTAAAATAGTGGTCGAACCTTTCATAATGGACAATAATTTTCCCAGCGCCAATTGTCGCCATATCAGAAGGGAAGTTTTCATTTTCAGGAAAAATACATACGGCAGTTTTTTCATCTGCCGGAAGAATACTGGAGGATTTCACAAGCGATTCTTCAAATACTTCATTTAACTTATCTGTATTTATGATAGTTCTGAATAGTGTCCAAATTGTTTCTTACACAGGCACGTTTCAACGCTATGCGGAATTTACAAATAAAACTCCCAATAAAAAACATTTACACATAAAATAAAAGTAAAGATCACTGTCAGATTCCAAACAGCCCTCTCGTACTTGCGCAGCTCCCTACTTCTCATTTTGACAAGTAACACTCCACAGTTGACAAGGACCAGTACGACATACAGAAGATTGCAGAATAAAAACGGTTTGAGAGATGAATAACTCGCCATGGAAAAAGTCTTATTAAATATCCAAAACAGATTAAGTGCAAAGAGCAGATTCAGCAAATGGTGGACAAACAGAAGCGAGTACATGCTTTTTTTACTCCGGACCTTTCGGAATACCGCTAATGCCATGCAGAACAAGGAAAACACAACAGCCAGCAACCCGAGTATAATTCCAGTCCATTCCAGCAGATGTTTAGGATAGGGAATGTACAGCAGATCTGAATACATATTCGATAACAACTTCCCGCTTTGCGGGCCTACTGAATACACATCCATACTGTACATACTGAAATCATTTTCCGTATGATATATGCCCGGCTCGAGCTGCGAATAGGATAAACCGTTCGTCCTTACATCGTGCAGCCCGCTCTGTTTCGTATGGCTTCGTACAAACAGTCCATACACCTTGCTGAATCCGTGTCGAGGCACCCGGGCCGGTTCATAAATACCTTTCCATCGCGAAGAGTCTTCCAAACTGCTGTCATTTTCACTATGTGTATAGTCACCGAAAACCAGTTCAGGTATCCCTGCTGTGAACGTACTTTCATTTTCACTATTCGTCAGCACCAAAACTCCAGTGTGTTCTTTTCTATCCACATAAAAAGAGGAGCTGAACGCCTTGGTGTTTCCGCTATGGCCATACACATGCCCGCTCTTTGACGGTAAATAAAATAATCCGTTCGCGATTCTTGGGATAGCGATTTCCGGATAATACAACGTCGGTTCAAACAGCGTATCAATCGTGGTTTCATCGGAAAATAAAGAGGTTCCTTCTTCAACCGCCAGCGCGTGCAGCAATTTCTGAAGATCTCCAGCTGTTCCTATCACACTGCCTGCCGGGTATAACGGAATAGTGTATAAATTCGGTTTGATTACTTCGAGTTCATTCGAATAGCCTTTCACTTTTCTCCTTTGCTCTTTCACCCATTTATTATCATCTTGTTCGGGGTCTATCGCTGTTTTCGTCATGTGAAGGGGTTCGAAGATATTCTTCCATACATAGTCCCGGTAATCCAGGCCGCTGATTTCTTCCACAATGTACGCAGCAAGCGCACTTCCGTAATTCGAATACGCCACCACCTCCCCTGGAGAAAATATTTGCCGGACATCCGCCGATACCAGCACTTCCCGTAATGAATTCTTCTGGGCGGGGCGGTGAATCATCAAGTCGGTAAAGCTGTCATCGAAACCCGCTGTGTGATGCATTAAATGCCGCATCGTGACAGGTTCTTCAAACTTTGCTTTAGGACGAAAATCATTCGGCAGATACGTCTCGACAGCTGTTTCCAGATCCAGCTTGCCCGACTCCGCCAACTGCAGAACACTGATCCAGATCAGAATCTTCGAAACCGATCCCCATTCAAAAACTGTATTTTCAGTTACCGGAATCTGTTCTTCTCTATTGGAGTAGCCTTTCATCTTGTATATCACGGCATCTTGGTCCAGCACAATCGCTGCCAGTCCCGCGATCTCCGCTTCATGTTCCTTCATATACATCTCCAGCTGATCTTCCAAAGTAGAAAACTCACTTTCGGAAAACGCGGAATGAGAAGTCCATGCAATTGAACTCACAAGCAACAGAAAGCAGATGAACATTTTAAAAACCTGACGACTGCCCACTATGTTTCCGCTCCCCTTCCCCAAACAGTTTCATTTTGGAATCTGGTACCTAGATCTGCTTACTTCTTCTTTACTCTGTAACCGCCCGGATCTCATTTATCGCATTTGTAAAACTCGGATCAGGCGTACTTATCTTATGCCCTTCGGCAAGCGAGATGTAATAATCCTTATTTGATAGTTGGAAGTAGTTTTGATTTTCCTGCTCTTTTTCAAAATAAATGGTGTATTTGTGATTGGAGTTTGTTTCTAATTCCCAGCTTCCACCCATCTCCATGACAACATTTGCCGATATTCTATGGGCAGAATAGCCATCTTTATTTTTGAATAGTTCCCCTGCAGAATACATGTTTTTCTTGAGTTTGATCACCAATAGTTCTTCGTCATTCGTTGTCGTAATCAAGTCAATATTCCCTTTAATTTCATCGCTTTGAATAAGATCTTCTATAGCCTCTTCTTTTGACGGGAAATAGCTTAATTCATCATCTTCGCTGCAGGCAGATAAAAATAAAACACTGGTCATCAGCAACATCATGATAAAACGTTTGATCATACGTACACCCTACTTTTCTATTAGTAAAATTGATAAATGAACTGCGCTTGATTCCCAAAGTCACTGATATCTTCTGCGCTTACTACTGCTGCAAGCTCGACATAAACCAAATCTTCCAATCGAAAACTCCTTCAAATTCAAAAACCTCTGCATCATCAGGAACCGGAATACCGTCTTGGATATATCCCATTTCATACCCCGGCTCCTCATTTACAAATACAGTCTCCACGTCCTCAGCGTCCTCAAACGGTCCATTCATTTGAAATGTTTCTCTAATTGCCCATTGACCATCTTCTTCATGAACCTCAGCTACCCAAATATCCTGATCATTCATCATTCCTCTAAAAACCAGTAATTCTAACTATCCATTCACTTGATGAGATCCATACACATGAGTTTCTCTTTCATCGTTTTCAACCAACATCAACTGTAAAGCATCCTCGGGGGTATCCGCTGAACTCTGACTTTTTTCAGAGCATCCTAAAAGTAAAAGCGCCAGTGAAAATGCAAGAATCATAAAATTTCTCTTCATTTTTTCACCTCTTCCAGTCAGCTCTCCAACAAATCATTCAGCTTAGAAAACCTGCCAATACATGATTAAATTCGTTGTAATTGTCGACATTGGCGTTATGCGCAGCATCACTTATTACAGCTACTGGATACCCGGTCCGGGCTGACCATTTATAATTATATTTCTTCACATTCCCCGTATGATCTTTTTCCCCAATTACTAATAAGACAGGAAAGGGAAATTTAGCTGTTTTAGTTCTCTTAAGTAATTCTTTATAGGATATGTCCATGATGTTGATGATTTCCTCTTTGCTAAGTTTAGAAATCGAAGAAAACATAACAGCAAACGCATAATCTGTTCTGGTTGCACCTTTGGAAATACTTTTGATTAACATTTTATAAGGAATTAAGGAAGATAAATAACCTACCCTAGATAAGATAAACCTTTCCCGTCTCGAATAGTAATAATATCCAAAAGGAGTGGCACCAACGCCTACCAACCCCTCTACATGTTCAGGGTAACGGACTCCAAACTCCTGGCAAACATAGCCGCCTAAAGACTGACCCACTAGTACAACTTTGCATATGTTTTCTTGAGTCAATATATTTTTTAATACGTCCGCAATGTTTGTGAATGTAAAATCCTTGTAATATCGGGACTCTCCATGCAGCGGCAGATCTAAGGTGATAATTTTACACTCGTTAAGGAAATAATTAACTTGCTTATCAAACATCGAATGGTCAGCCGTCATGCCGTGTACAAAAACGAGACATTTTGCATCAGATCTTTGATTGCCCCCAATCCAATAATATAAATCTCCATTTTGAGTATGTATGAATTTTTTCTCCATGGTTATTCTCACACCCCTTTTCTTCAATCAAATAACTTGAAGCTGACTGCAGTCTCCTTTATTTGAAATCCAAGCAGATTTTCCATTAAACTATTTTTAGCGTGCCTGTGCGCCACACAACTCGGACACTATTCAGAATTGTTTCCAAGTTGTGTCGCGCACAGGCACCTCCAAATAGAGATTGGCGAAGGGAAGGTCATTCATGTCACCGAAAAAGCGCTATACGAACCTGGATCATATGAGCAGCGGAAATTCCTTGCACGATCTCCTGCGCTGGCAGAGCGAACGCAGGAAGAATCCAAAAGACCTCAGCTTGTCGATCGAACAGGCGCCTTCTAAAGAAACCAGCCGGCTATTTGCCAACAGAACCGAAGCTTCTATCACCTGGATCGGACACTCCACATTTTTAATTCAAATGAACGGACTCAATATGATTACCGATCCAGTCTGGGCGTCCCGCATGCCGATTATGAAACGATTGACGAAACCCGGCATCAAACTGAACGAGCTGCCGGAAATCGATGCCGTGCTTATTTCTCACGGTCATTATGATCACCTGGATTTCGCGACCATCAGGCGTTTGAAAGGCAAGCCGACTTATTTCGTTCCTGCTGGTTTGGGACGCGCATTCAAAAGACGGGGTTATAAAAAAGTAGTCGAGGGAGAATGGTACGATTCCTTCCTGCTCGATGACCTGACATTCACATTTGTGCCAGCGCAGCATTGGACGAAACGGACGCTGACCGATACGAACACTTCCCATTGGGGCGGCTGGATTATCGAAAGCAGGGAACATTCCGTCTATTTCGTCGGTGACACAGGCTATTTCCGCGGCTTCAAGGAAATTGCCGCTAGGTTCACTATCGACACCGTGCTGATGCCGATCGGCGCCTATGAGCCCGATTGGTTTATGAAAGTCGACCATATTAATCCAGAAGATGCGGTGAAAGCATTTTTGGAGCTGAATGGAAAGACATTTATCCCGATGCATTATGGTGCCTATCATTTAGCTGACGACACCGGGCCAGAAGCGATTGAACGACTGGATGCAGAGTGGAACAGACAGCAATTGAATGCCTCTCAATTAAGGAAATTACTTATTGGGGAAACGCACTGGCTGTGATATATTCACGGACCAGCTGCAGCATCTTTTCCTGCATTTCCTCGTCATTCAGTTCTTTGTCAATCGAATATCCTATGTGGATAAATATGTCCTTCATAATAAGCGTAAAATTCATTGGCAGCTGTCCCCACAACAGCTATCCCTTTATCCGTTTCTTCATAATACCGATATAATAACGCACTGTCGGTAGCGAGAACTTGTTGATACACAGGCAGATCTTCCGTTAGCTGTTCTTTCCTGATCTCATTTCCAACAGAGTCAGTTTTCTCTGTACTATCGTATGATTCAAGTGGATTTTTATCAGCTTCCGTTACCGAAACAATGAAAAAGTCATCGGATAAGCCATACTCATCTGTGCCAAAATAGCTTAACTGCACTTGATTTTTCACGTTACCATTCTCGTCTTTGGATGTGACCAGATACACTTTCTGCTCGTCAGTCTGGAACGGAAGCTTCGTAAGATCAATCGTCTTTACAGCGGTTTTCATTTTTTCGGATAATGAGGTATCTGATTCGATAATTGGAATCGGTTTATAGTAATTGACACGCTCTCGTTCATCCAGATGGTCGTAGGATTTGAAGTATTCGCTGAACGTCAAGCCTTCACCTTTTACTTTTTCCAAGTCTGCCTGATCCGTCGAACAGCCGGCTACTATACTGCTGAAGAATAGCAGCAACAAAATGAAGCCTGATATTCTTTTTATCGTCATACAAAACTCCCCTTCACGCTGAATTACATAGCTTTCCTATATCTGACGGCAAACGGTGCCAGCATGGAACCGATGAGTAAGATGAGAATTGCGCCTGCAAGTATCAGCGCATAGTTCGGTTTATTCGAGAAGTAACTTCCCAGGAGTACCACCGGAAACATTGTCATCGAAACAAAAGTCATCCTGCCGAGCGGGGTAATCTTATGTACGGTATCACACTCACTGCACTCTATCGGTCTGTAATTTCGCCACAGCGAAGTGAAAATCGTCTTCCATTTAAACTGCTTGCCGCAGTTTTCACATTTTTTCAAGATAGAACCACCTCGCATTTATATCTCCTGAAATAGTCGTGTAAACTCATTCTGAATTCAGGAAATCTTTTCCTCTATGATAAGCTAAAGCTAATTGCTTTACTAGGGGAGGATGATTTTGCACCTTATTTTCTATGTACCTGTGTGCCACACAAATTAGATACTATTCAAATCAGTGCTGTACATAGCCATCCAAAAAAAACAGCAGCACGAACCATTGAAGGTACATGCTGCTGTTTTTTCATTTATTTATACAAAGATATTCACCAGCAGGCCGGCGAGCAGGATAATCAACGCTCCGCCAAGTCTGGATGAAATCTGGGCAAACGGCATCAGCTCCATACGTTTTGCTGCTGAAAGAACAGCGACGTCCCCTGTTCCGCCCATATTCGCCATACAAAGACCTGCTGTAATGGCTGCTTCGATTGGATAGAAGCCTACCAGTTTGCCGACAAATCCTGCACCGATAATCGCACCGAGCACCACACCCATTACAATGAACACATATTGAATACTCAAAGCTGAAAGAATAGCTCCTAAATCGGTATAAACTACACCTACGCCGATCAACAGAGCAAGTGTAAAGTTTTTCGATACGAATTGATACCATTGACTTGCGCTTTCTTCAATATAAGCAGGCAGCAGATTGGCTGCTTTCACCGCAGCGACCACGATGATCATGATGGCATACGGGTGAATTGGAATGAATTCACCGAGAATCGTTCCAATCATATAGAAGGAAGCTGCAGCCACCAAGCCTACTCCCATCTTGCTGAAGTCAGCTTTCAAAACAGGCTGTTCATACGTGAATCCTTTGATCAGCTGTCCGTTCCCTGTCAAACTTGGGAATTTATTGCCGAGGGCATTCAAGCCGGCAGCGAAAATGATGGCAAATACATTACCAAGCGCTAATGCCGGAATCAAAAGTGACATATAGTAGCTCGTATCTTTCCCGAGAAGCTCGGAATACACCTGCGCCATCGGAACAGCTCCTGCCCCAAGGCCACCTCCCATGATCGGCAGTGTCATGACAAGCACAGAATCCTGAAGTGAAAACCCGACAAGCGCGCCGACAAGTGCAGCCAGAATAATTGCCCCTGCAATTCCTGCGAGCAGCGGCAAGGCGTAACGGACACCCGCCTGAACTAAAACTTTAGAATTCATTCCTAAAATACTGCCTGTAATTAATGCGGCGATATAGAAATTAAGAAAGTCGCCCGCTTTCATAAATTCGGAAATACTTTCGACTGTTCCTGCAGGCATTAGTCCCGAATATGCAAGGTAAGATGACCCGAAAATGGCAACAATTGCACCGCCTCCGAGAAGTGACTTGACAATCGGTGTATGATCGCCGATAAAACCGAGCAGTTCACCAAGTACAATCATGATCAGCAGTGCACCAATCAACCCTGGCGGCAGAACGCCCATATACATACTGGCGATTGCAATGGCTGAAAAGCCTAGGAACCATCCGATCGGCAAATTAAAAATCGTAACTTTTTGCGATAATAACGGATTTGCATCTATCTCTAACGTTTTTTTTGTATCCGCTGCATTTGCCATCAGTTTTCCTCCTGTCTTTTCAAATCGAGCATCTTAGCCAGTTGGCAGATTTGTCTCGCCCGCTTGATGATTGGTTCATCAACCATTTTGCCGTGTAATTGGAATACCGCAGCGCCGTGTTCTTCCACGTATGCCATAATTTCCGCTGCTTCCTCTTTCTCAGCCTGCGTCGGCTGGAAAATTGAATTGACACTATCCACTTGCGCCGGGTGGATAGCAAGCTTACCGCCAAAACCAAGTCCCTTCACCATTACCGCTTCTTTCTCCAGCCCCGCTGTATCCCTGAAATCAACGAATACTGTATCAATCGGCTTTTGCAGTTCAGCAGCACGTGATGCAAGAACAATTCTTGAGCGTGCATATAATAACTCCGTTCCTTCTGCTGTCAGTGTAGCTCCGATATCCAATCCAAAATCCACAGAGCCGAACGCCAGTCGCTTCACACGGTCTGATGAGCAGCCGATATCAAAAGCATTCTGTACACCGAGCGCTGTTTCAAGCAAAGGTAAAATCTCGACATTTGCCGGAACGTCCAATGAAGTCAGCAGCTGATCCAGCGCCATAACATCCGCATCGCGATTCGTCTTCGGCAGCATAATCGCTCTTATTGTATCCGCTTTCACCGATGCGACAGCTTGAATATCGTCTAAAAAGTAAGGTGTTTCCATGGAATTAACACGCACAACCACAGATTTGGCAGTCGCAGAGAGAGCGGCGCATACTCTCTCACGTGCATCCGCTTTCTGATCAAGCGCCACAGCGTCCTCCAAATCATAAATGATGACATCAGCAGGCAGCTGCTCCGCCTTCGCAATAACCTTTTCATTATTTCCTGGAACAAACAGTAATGATCGCAGTAACATCGCTAGTCCTCCTCAGATTGTGTTTGTATCTTTACATTTTTGAATAAAGTCTTCATCAAAATTAAATTCACGCAAGATGCTGTCTGTATTTTCGCCGACGGACGGAATCGCTTCCATCACTGGTTCAAAGTCTTCAAATGTTGCAGGCGGCAGCAAAGCCTGAATCATGCCGTTCGGTGTTTTCACATCACGCCAGCGGTTACGTGCCTGAAGCTGTGGATGCTGGACAAATTCTTCAACAGAGTTCAGTCGTGCATTTGCAATCTTCGCCTTTTCGAGCAGCTCGATTAATTCATCTGCAGTATAGGCAGAGAAGCCTTCTTCAATGATTTTCTTCAGTTCTTCTTTATTTCCGACGCGGGCTGAATTGGTCTTATATTTTTCATCCGTGATCAAATCCGGGCGCTTCATAACCGTTTCTGAGAATGAGGCCCATTCCCTGTCATTCTGTATGGAAAAGAATACAAACTTTTCATCCTTCGCGGGAAATGGTCCGTATGGGAAGATCGTTGCGTGACTTGCTCCTGATCTGGCTGGTTCCGTGCCGCCGTAATGTGAATAATAAAGCGGATAGCCCATCCACTCGCCAAGCGCTTCGAGCATGGATACCTCAAATACTGAACCTTTCCCTGTCCGGCTCCGCTGAATGATCGCTGTCAGAATTCCTGTATACGCATACATTCCGGCCGCAATATCCGCTACAGAAACACCGGCTTTCGATGGTGTATCTTCTGTTCCTGTGGTCGAGACAAGTCCCGCTTCACATTGAATCAGCAAATCATATGCCTTTTTATCGACATACGGGCCGTATGAACCGTAGCCTGAGATGCCGCAAACAATCAACTTCTCGTATTTCTCCTTCAAAACCTGCGGGCTGAAACCTAAACGATCAACTGCGCCTGGTGCTAAATTCTGTATAAAAACATCCGCTTCTGACAACAGTTTGTGCAAGATTTCTTTTCCTTCATCACTCTTCAAATTCAGTGTCAGAGATTCTTTTGATCTATTGATCCAGACAAAGTGACTGGATAGACCGTCAACTGTCGTATCGTAGTGTCGGGCAAAATCACCGCTGATCGGGCGTTCTATTTTAATGACTCTGGCACCGAGATCGGCCAGCTGTCTTGTAGCAAACGGAGCTGCAACAGCCTGTTCCAATGAAACGACTGTGATTCCTTCAAGTGGTAACATCCATTTCTCCTCCTTTGGATTCTGGATACAGAATACTGTATCAATAGTATATCGATTTTTTTAAGTTGTCAATCAATTTTTCTTTGAGGTAGAATTTCCTTTTAAAATCGCTATAATGGAGAGAACAGATGAATGGGGTGCATATCAAAATGGAACCAATTGCCAAACTATCAACCAGAGACCAAGTCATCGCAACGTTGAGGAAAGCGATTTTTAACGGTGACTTAAAGGACGGGGAAGAGTTAATTCAGGAAGATATCGCCGCTAAACTAAATGTCTCCAGAATGCCTGTCCGTGAAGCGTTCTATGCGCTGGAGCGCGAGGGACTGCTGACGACCAATCAAAAACGCCGCGTCACAGTTAAAGGAATTACACATAAGGATATTCAAGATCACTACGATATTCGTGCCATGCTCGAAGGCGAAGCCGCAGCAAGAGCAAGCCAAAAAGAATTCGACAAAGACGAGCTGCTGGAAATTCAGAAAGATATTGAAACCGCAGTAGCTGGAGGGCAGACAAAGGATTACATCGTCGCCAACGAGCATTTCCACCGCATTATCTGGAAAGCTTCAGACAGTGAACGCCTGCAGTCCTTCCTCGATCAGATGTGGAACGGCCTCCCCCCTCATCTTGCCGAGATGCTTGGAGAGCAGATGAATAAATCAGTGGAAGAACATAAAATAATTGCCGACGCCATCATTTCCGGAAATGACAAAAAGGCCCGCGAAGCAACGGAAACTCATATCCGTCGAAGCATGAGGGACTTTCTTGAGAACTATTGAATTCCCGAAAGGCGGATCTAGATGATTGAACTACGCGGTCATCACATATTCTGCCTGCTCGGCTATCGCGGGATGGGCTACTCAAAGGAATATGTAGAGAATATGACGAAGGTACACACGATTTTACGAGAACAGACGGAAACCATGATTCAAATCATTCCAGGACCTGACGATTTATGTGCGAAGTTTCCTGACGACCAGCCGTACCATTGCCTAGACAAAGGGGTTTATGAACACGACGCCGACATCCTCAAGCGTCTCGCCCTCACATTCAGCGACGTCCTCCCTGATGCGAAGTGGAACGCCGGATTCGCGAGAATGTTGTGCCTGAGGATATTGCCATCGTGTGTGTGACGTGTTCTTGGCGGGAGTATTGAGTTTGTGAAGAAGGGTTTGGATTGGTCAGGGAGTTGAAGGGGTTGCGGAAGGTTCCTGAGAATAAAAGGGCGGCCCAATACGGCACAGCTAGTCTTTGAATAGACTGGTTGCGCCGCTTTTATCATATAAAACTTCCAATACTTACATTTATCAAGCAAACTTCCGGTTTTTCTGATGTACATTCGTTAGGAGTGAATTTTCGTGCGCACAAGATCTTGTTACGTGCGGCTGCCTGGTTGTTTGGTTCGCAGATCTCACTTTTTCGCGCACCTAAGTCGTAAGTACGAGCGGAGCCGGTCCGCATTGAAATCATCGCCGGATCACCCTCAACCTAAGAAGACGAGCGGAACTGATCCATGAGTGCAAATGGGAACTTTGAAAGTCCGATATGATCACGCGAACGACATCAATGAGTGCACTGGCAGCTTGCACGATTTAAAATAACGTTCGACCTACAAGCACTCTCTCCACCTTACATTTCATCCACAAGCGACAAAACCGTTTCATATAACAGTTCTGTCCCTTCTCCACAGTCTTCTCTGGAACTCCATTCTGCCGGATTATGGCTGATGCCGTCTTGTGAACGGACGAAAATCATGCCGATCGGACAGAAATCTTTGAATTGCATCCCGTCATGTCCCGCGCCGCTCGGTAAGCTGAAATAGGTCATGCCTAGTTTATGGCAGGCTGCTTCAATTGTCCGCTGAATAATTTCAGAGCATGGGACAGGGGCAACTCTTTGCAAAGTTTCGAATGCCACCTCAACACCTCTGTCACGACATACTTGCTGCGCATATGCCACCATTTTTTCCTCAGCTTTCCGCCTTAATTCTTCGTCAATATCCCGAAGGTCAAGTGTAAATATCGCTTCAGAAGGGATGACATTCACACCGCCGGGCTTCACGGAAATCTGGCCGATGGTCGCCACCAGATTCGGATAAATTTTCGCTTCTGCTTCTATGAACTGCATGATTTCCGAAGCAGCCATGAGCGGGTCTTTGCGCAGATTCATCGGTGTTGCACCTGCGTGTCCAGCCTCTCCGGTAATGGTCCATTTCATCCAAAGCGGGCCCGCGATCCCCGAAACGGCGCCTATTGCCAAAGCCTGATTCTCCAGCACCCGTCCCTGCTCGATATGCAGTTCTACATATGCTTTTACAGCAGCCGGATCTTTCGCGGCGTCTACAATCAATTCAGGATGAAGCCCCGATTCCTTCATTGCCTGTGCAATCGTCATTCCATTTTCATCGCGCTGTTCCAGATCCGTATCGGTTAACGTACCGGCAATCGCCCGGCTGCCGATCATCCCGAAGCCGAAGCGACTGCCTTCTTCATCTGTAAATGCGATTACTTCAATCGGATGATCATGTGATATACCTTGTTCACTCATTGTCTGCACTACTTCGATACCAGCAAGCACCCCGAGCGCTCCGTCGAACATACCGCCATTCGGAACCGTGTCGATATGGGAACCCATCAAAACAGCCGGTGCATCTTGTTGCCGTCCTTCTTTCCTGCCAATCAAATTTCCGACCGCATCTTCTCTGACCGTCATGCCGGCTTCCGCCATATACGAAGAGACCAACGCCTTTGCTTTACGTTCTTCTTCTGTAAAAGAAAAGCGAGTGACGCCTCCGCCAGCCTGCTTGCCGATCTCTCCCAATTCCATCAACCGAGCCCAAAGACGAGTTGGATTGATCATTTAGAAGCCTCTTTCTCGCCGTTCTCTTCTTTCATTTGGAATCGGAAGTGGCAGTTGCCTTCTTTCAATACATATTGATCGTGCACCACTTCAAAATTCGGATTAAATCCTTTGGCGATGGACGGGTCAATCATATGGCAATATAGTATTCCATAGTCTTCCATCCCATCCTTTTTCCATTGCTCTGCGAACGCGCATTTAGTAAATGTCTGTTCAATCTCCGTCGGATGAAAAATTGTTTCATATTCAAATAATTCACTACGTCCCATATCATAATTGGATAAGTAATTGTCCATCGTATTCGGTTTTCCGGCTGCTGCGGCACGGCGGGCAATATCGCGGCCGCGTTCTTCACCGAAAACGCCGACACTGTCCATCATCGCCCGCTCGCCTTCTTCTTTACCGAACTGCTCCACGACCGACTTGGCGATATGCGCAAAGAGTTTTGCCATTACGGCAAACATCGTGGAAGCTTCATGTCCCGCAGACTGTTGCGCTTTATTGTAGCCTTGGAATGTCTCTTTAATCTCTTCATCGTCAAACAGTTTTTCAAATGAAAACAGTGCCTGTTCCGTCAGCTGTCCGTCCATTTCCTCCTGCTGCCCGTCCACAACTTGCTGAACACCGGCCCGCATCATCTGTTTCCCCTCGTCCCCGAATCTGCTCGTAAGAATTTCCTCTATATGAGCCATCAGCTTCGCCGTAATCGTGTACATGGACACCGGTTTCAAATCTACTTCTTCACGCATTTGCCAACACTCCGTTTCGTTTACTGATTTCATTCACTATCTCAAAAGCCTGCGTCAAATCGTCAATGATGTCTTCTGCATCCTCAAGCCCCGCCGACAAGCGGATGAGTCCGTCTGTTATGCCGGCAGCAAGCCGTTCCGATTCAGGCAGCGATGAATGGGTCATCGTTGCCGGGTGCTGCACGAGGGTTTCGGGATCACCAAGACTAAAGGAAATCATCGACATTTTCAAGGCATCCATAAATGAGGTAGCCGCAGCTTTCCCGCCTTTCACCTCAAATGAAATGATGCCGCCCATCCCCTTCATTTGCTGTTCGGCAATTGCATGTTGCGGGTGAGATTTCAAACCCGGATAAAATACTTTTTCCACCAGCGGATGGCTCTCCAGAAATGTCGCAACCTCATGAGCATTGCTGCAATGACGCTCCATTCTGATTCCAAGTGTTTTCATTCCCCGTAAAATCAAAAATGCATCCCACGCACTTAATACTTGCCCAAGATCGCCCATGATCTGACTGCGTATGAACTTGATGAATTCCGCATCTCCGACAATTACGCCCGCCATCACATCACCATGGCCATTCAAATACTTCGTGGCACTGTGAATAACGATATCCGCTCCCAAGTCCAACGGTTTCTGCAAGCATGGCGACATAAATGTATTGTCTACAATCAGCGGAAGATCATGGTGTTGCGTCACTTTTGCAATCGCTTGGATATCTAAAATAGTCAGCAATGGATTGGACGGTGTTTCGATATAGACTGCCTTTGTATTAGGCTGTATCGCCTCCATGATGCAATTGATATCCGTACAATCCACCAAACTGAATGTAATCCCGCAACGCGGCGCTAATGTCGTTAAGAAATGATACGTACCGCCATAGACGTCTTTCGTGACAATCAGATGATCTCCACTCTGCAAGATGCCAAACAGCACACTGGATATAGCGGCCATCCCTGAACTTACTCCAAGGGCAGACTCCCCATTTTCGAGCGCCGCCATTTTATCCTCCAATTCACGCAATGTACTGTTGCCGTATCTGCCATAATAAATCCCGTCTCTTTTTCCCGACACCGTGTCAGACGCCATCTCATGAGTTTCAAACGAGTAAGCCACAGCCGGCACGATCGGCTGGACGACAGCACCTGTTTTTCTTTTTTCTGCCGGCTGGCCATGAATAAGTTCCGTGCTAACTCCCCAATGTCTAGTCAATATCAAAACTCCAATCGTTTTATTATTCCTTCTATTATAATTTCTCTATTTTACATAAGTCAAATGAATGTTTATAATACATTGTATGAATAAAATTAATAGTTGAAAGAGAGGAAACGTATGTCACTGCCAAAGTACGAGATTTTCAGGACTGTCGTCGAATTGGGGAGTTTATCAAAAGCCGCAGAGACGCTCCAGCTCACCCAGTCTGCCGTCAGTCATGCCATTGCCAGCCTGGAAACTGAATTTGGGTTTACACTGTTAATCAGAAACCGATCCGGAACGAGCCTGACCGAGAATGGCAATCACATGCTTGTATATATGCAAGAAATGTTGAAGATCAATGAACAAATGTTGCAGGAAGCGTCTAAGATAAACGGCATCGAAACAGGGATTGTCCGAATTGGCACGTTCCCAAGCGTCTCCATTCAATGGATTCCTCTCATCCTGAAGACCTTCCAAAAGGATTATCCACTAATTAACATCAAGCTGTACGAAGGAAACTATCATGACATTACCGAGTGGATTTCAGAGGGAAAAATTGACTTCGGTTTTTTATCTCTCCCTGCCGCAAGTTCTTTTGATACCATTCTGATCAAGAAAGATCCGCTGTTGTGCATTATCCCGGACACACATCCGCTTTATCATAATGAGCTAATTCACTATAAGGATCTTCACCAAGAGCCTTTTATCATGCCTAAATCCACAATCGATAATGATGTCAGCAGAATCTTTAAAAAGCATAAAATCACACCGTCTATCCAATATGAAATCGAAGAAGACCAAGCCATCATTGCAATGGTACAAAATGGCCTCGGCATTAGTATCCTGCCTTCCATGATACTGTATCGTCTCCCTGATACTATCCGCGCCATCCCGCTGGAAGGAAACTATTCCCGTTCCATCGGCATCGCAGCCACTTCTTTTAAACGTCTTTCCCCCGGAGCGAAAAAGTTGATTCAGCATATTCAGGACCGGGTGCTATGATCGTTTTGACGGTGCCTGTGCGCCACACAAATCCGAAACAATTCAGAGTAGTGTCTGAATTGTACTGCACACAGGCACCACTTAATGATATCCAATTTTAATTTTTTTAAAACCAATTGACAAATCATCAATATAGTTTTAAGATTATTAAAAAGGTTTTAAAAAAACTAAAGGTGGTTTTATAGATGAGTGAAACAATTTACGGTAATACACCATGTATGTTAGGTGCGAAAAATGTATCCGCTTCCAAGGACTTTTCAGATGTCGATGTTTTAGTATACGGTGTTCCTTGGGAAGGTGCGGTTACTTGGGGAGATTACACTGGCTGTGAATTGGGACCGAAAGTAATGCGTCTCACTTCTGCGCGATACTCAGGTTATCTTCCTGAACTCAATGATATGGATGTCTTCGAACATGTAAAACTCGGTGATGTTGGCGATGTAGATGTCGTGCCGGCAGATGTGGATGAAACAATGGACCGTATCACTGCTTTTACTTCTGATCTATGGAAGTCCGGTAAATTCGTCGTCGGGCTCGGTGGAGATCACGGGGTGACATTCCCGATCGTTCGCTCCATCACTGACCAAGGCAAAAAAGTCGGCATCATTCATTTAGATGCACATTACGACAATCTGCCCTCTCACAACGGAGATCAGTTCGCGCGATGCAGCCCGTTTGCTCGTCTTTACGAACTGGAAGGTGTCCGCAACGAAAGCATTATTCACACAGGAATCCACGGTCCGCGTAATATTCCGCAAAGCGGTCGCAACGCGAAAGCTGCCGGAGCTGTTACGGTTTCGATTAATGATATTCGTGAACATAAAGATATTAGAGCAATGGCGAAAGAAATCTATGACATGGCATCAAAAGATGTTGACTGTGTTTACTTGACTATTTGCAGTGACGTACTCGATTTCGCTTTCAACCCGGGCGGCCCTGTAGACGGAAACGGTTTGACTTCCTATGAACTATTAACAATGGTTCATGAAATCTGTAAACTCGGCGTCATTGGCATGGACTTCGTGGAAATCTATCCACAGCAGGATCCAAATCAAAACTCTGCACACTTTGCGTCTACACTCATTCTTTATGCTCTTGCAGGAAATATTTTGCACAATCAGCAGAATGAAACGAAGTAATTTTGCACGCGGCTCCTCAGCCATCGGAACTCAATCGCTGAAATCACTCGATTTTTTGCCGATTATATAGGAAACTAGATAAGATGATCTTGATACTGAGGAGTGTTTTTTAAATGAAAACAAATGACTATTTATTCGAAACGTATATACGGATGGCAGATGCAATTTACAGCATCTTTAATGTGAACTGCGAAGTGGTTATCCACGACATCACCAATGTAGGATCGTCGCTGATCTATATGAAGGGCGATGTGACTGGAAGAAGCGTCGGAGCTCCAACCACGGAAGTCATTTTGCGGGAATTGAAGAAAAAGCCGGAAGACATAAAAGACCTGAACGGCGTTATCACGAACACCGCCCGCGGCAAAATGATCAAAACTTCGATCGTTTTCATCCGCAATGAAGCGGGACAGGTCGTCGGATTCATGGGTATTAATTTGGATATTACGGAAGCGAACCGGCTCCATCAGATGCTTGGGGAGATGATTCAGCCGGATGAAAGTCATGACGGACAACAGTTTGACGAGTCTTATGCAACACATATTGACGAAGTGTTTGATCAGATTACGAAGAGTACGATTGTAGAGTTGGGGATCGATATTGAAAACTTGAAACGCGAAGACCGGATTAAATTCGTGCGTCACTTGGAAAATAAGGGAATGTTTCTTATACAAGGGTCTGTAGATCGGATTGCCGAGTTAGTGGGTGTATCGAAACAGACAATCTACAATTCACTCGAGGAAAAGTAAAGTCTCTTTTCCTCGTTCATTCGTAAGAAATTCAGGGGGATAGGAAAATGACAGCTAATTCTACGATTTCAGAGACGGGCAATAAAAAAGGATTGATGGCAAAAATCAAAGCCATGGGCCCTGGCGCGATTATCACAGCTTCTTTCATTGGCCCGGGCACCATTACGACTGCGACCAGAGCAGGGGCAGGTTTTGGCTACGCGCTCTTATGGGCGGTTGTATTTTCTATAATTGCCACTATTGTTCTGCAGGAAATGTCTGCACGATTAGGGGTCATTACGCAAAAAGGGCTTGGCGAAGCGATTCATGATCAGTTCCAGAAGCCTTTGCTGAAGTTCGCATCGATCTGGCTCGTGATTATTTCTATCGGAGTCGGCTGTGCTGCTTATATTTCAGGTGATTTAATGGGTACCTCATTAGGCATCTCTACCTTGACAAATATTCCAGCCAATGTTGTAAGCCCTTTCATCGGGATTGCGATTCTGA
>NZ_WHVV01000029.1 GCF_009650995.1 Sporosarcina cascadiensis
AAGTGTTTTTTCAGCTGAGTAGCTGTCTTGCAAATGCGACGCTTATTAATATACCATCGTTCTTTTTATAATGCAAGTACTTTCGCTATTCTTTTTAAAAAAGAATAGCGAAACCGCACAGTGCCGCGAATCCAGGTACTCCTAATACTGCCAGAATCACACCCGATGCAATATTGACCGGTACATAGATGCCAATAAAACCACCAGCTATATTCATTAAGAAGAGAACAAAGAATGCAAAAGCCAGCCGGAACCAAAAAACCGACAGACGCTCCATACCTTTTTCCAATGCACCTTTATTCATCCGCAATAGAATTAATAACACAGCACCAATCATTGCAATGACTAAAAACTTCACAGAAAACGCCCTTTCTATCATAGATAGTTAACTATATGCGTTTCTGCTGTCTTTTAGTTCACTTGTTCCCTAAATTGCGAATCTTGGCTTCCCTGAATAGATAAAAGTATTTGCATTCCGCTATTTTGCGCTGTGCCAGAACGCTTTCATCATAATCACTCACATAGCTTTCAACTTCTCTTGCACGTTCCCAATCTTCTTTTGCTTCTATCATAAGTGCATGAAGACTCTCATCAAACTCTTTTTTCAGTTTGTTCTTTTTACTGAACATTTTCCCCACACTCCTTACAGTTCGCGACGGCCTTCCAATGCTCTTGAAAGCGTGACCTCGTCTGCATACTCTAAATCACCGCCGACCGGCAGACCATGCGCGATGCGTGTAGTCGTGATCCCGGATGGTTTAACAAGGCGTGAAATATACATCGCGGTAGCTTCCCCTTCTATAGTAGGGTTTGTTGCAAGGATCAGTTCCTGTACTTCTTCATCCTGGAGTCTGGTCAATAAACTTGGTACGTTGATATCTTCAGGCCCAATGCCGTCCATCGGAGAGATTGCCCCCTGCAGCACGTGATATAAACCGCGGTAATCACGCATCTTTTCCATGGCGATCACATCTTTCGGATCCTGCACTACGCAGATTGTTGTACGGTCACGCGATTGATCTTGACAGATATAGCAGGGATCGATGTCTGTAATGTGTCCGCACACTGAACAGAATTGGAGATTCCGCTTCGCATCCACCAATGCCTTTGCAAAATCGAGTACAGTATCTTCCTTCATACTTAATACAAAAAACGCCAGCCGGCCCGCAGTTTTCGGGCCGATACCTGGCAGTTTCATAAAGCTATCCATTAATTTTGATATAGGTTCAGGATAATGCATTGCTATACCGCCTCCTAGAACATCCCAGGCAAGTTCATTCCTTTAGTAAATTGGCCCATTGTGGAGTTCGTGATTTCTTCTGCTTTTGCAATTGCCTCATTAGTAGCGATAACAATCAGGTCTTGCAGGATTTCTACGTCTTCCGGATCAACTGCTTCCGGATCGATGATGACTTCCAGAACTTCCTTGTGACCGGATACGATGACTTTCACCATACCGCCGCCAGCTGTTCCTTCCATCCGTTCTTCACCTAAGTTTTCCTGTGCTTCTGCCATCTTCTTTTGCATCTTCTGCATTTGCTTCATCATACCTTGCATATTTCCCATTCCGCGCATCCTAATTCCTCCTTAGTAATTCAATCATCTTCTATTGTAATAAAGTCTTTGCCAAACAATCTTTCCGCTTCCGCTACGAACGGATCGGCTTCTTCCAGCGTTACTTCTTCCATAAAGGCAGAAGCAGGCTGCTCTGCAGCACTTGGCGAAGAGGTGTCCGGATTTTGCTGACTGGCCAGCCCGTTTTTCTGAATGAAATCCTGACGAACCTTCAGCCAGCTCTCTTCCGCCACATAAATCACTTCGTAGCCTTTCCCCGTCATCCGCAGCAAAGCAGTAGACAAGTCCGCCTGAAGAGTTGCGTGTTCAGATGCCATCAAGCAATGAATTTCGTATTTGAATTTTAACACAAACGCCGTCTCAGATGCCGCTACCGGTTCAGCATCATCTAAGAGCGCAGCATGCGATCTTTGCAGATTCTGCATCATGCCTGCCCATTGTTCCCGGATCATCTGGATATCAGGTTTGGTTGCTGCCTTCAAGACCTCGACAATTTTCCCTGTCGGTACTTTGGCCGATCTGGAAGCACTTGAAGCCGCCCTTCTTGCCGGTGTCTGCGGCTCTGCACTTGCCTGTTGGACAGGTCCTGCCGCCAGTTGCTGCTGCAGCTGCCGTACGGTCTGTTCCAAAACAGCAAGCTTTTGAGACATTTCCGGATCTGCCGGCTGGCTTGACACTGCCTGTTGCTGTCCTCCTGAATGAATCATCTTCAGTAAGGCGGACTCGACATACACTTTGCCGTGATTCGAGAATCGCATTTCCTGCTGAGTTTTCGACAGAATATCAATATATCGGTACAGTTCTTCCGAATGAAACGCCTGCGCAAGCTCTTGGAACTTCCCGCCGTCCGAAATTAATTCGAGCAGGTCTGTCAGCTCCGGTGCTGTGCCAAGCAGCAGTATGTCACGGAAAAATGTGATCATGTCTTCTGCCAGTCTGCCGACATCTTTTCCTTCCGCAATCAATCGATGCAGCAAGGAAAGCGCAGTTCCCGCATCTTTCGCCTGAATCGCCTGTGCAAGCTGATAAAAGATTTCTTCACCGATCGCTCCGGTTACAAGCAAAGCATCATCAGTCGTCAATTCTTCTCCGCTGAATGAAATCGCCTGATCGAGCATACTCAACGCATCCCGCATACCGCCGGTCGCCGCCTGGGCAATCGCGCGCAGCGCACCGTCTTCCGCCTTCACGTCAATATCACTCAGCACTTGCTTCATCCGGTCCATTATTTCTGCTGCGGTAATCGGCTTGAAGTCAAAACGCTGACATCTCGATATAATAGTCAGAGGCAGTTTATGGGACTCTGTCGTCGCCAGTATGAATACGACGTGAGCAGGCGGTTCTTCCAGAGTTTTCAGCAGCGCGTTAAACGCTGAGTTCGAAAGCATATGCACTTCATCAATGATATACACTTTGAAACGCGCATTGGAAGGTGCGACATGCACACGTTCAATAATGTCGCGGATTTCTTCCACTCGTGAATTAGAAGCTGCGTCAAACTCGGTTACATCAGTATTCGAACCTTCCGTAATGCTTCTGCACGTCTCACATTCATTGCAAGGCTCCGCCGCCGGTCCATTTTCACAGTTCAGTGCTTTTGCAAAAATCTTCGCCGCACTGGTCTTCCCTGTTCCGCGCGGGCCTGAAAATAAATAGGCGTGAGTTGTCTTCTGATGGAGAAGGGTATTCTGCAGTGTTTGCTTGATTGCCTGCTGACCGGACATTTCACTAAAAGCCTGCGGTCGGTAAGCACGATATAATGCTTGATAAATCAACTGCGTTTCCCCCTTTTCTCCAATTGCATAATACTTCTATTATAGCATATAAATCATTTGTTCAGCTTGATAAACTCTTGTTGATTTTACGCAAAAACTTCTGTCCACTCATCTTTTTTAGCCAGCATATTGCGTGCCAATTCCTTTGCACCTTCTAGACTGTGGCTAGCTGCCCATCCGCACTGCACTTCATTGCAGGCAGGCACTTCTGTCGCTGTTAACACGTCATTCAGCGTCTTCTCTACTATAGAAAGGACATCCTCGTAATCTTCGTGATTGATAACTGCCAGATAATAGCCCGTCTGGCACCCCATCGGACTGATATCAACAATCTTATCCGAATGGTCACGGCTGAATTCCGCCATCATATGCTCAAGCGAATGAATAGAAGGCATATCCATATGCTCTTTATTCGGCTGGCAAAAACGCATATCGTATTTATAAATTTTATCTCCGTTTATACCTTCTGAAGTTCCCGCTAATCGAATGTAAGGTGCTTTCACTTTCGTATGATCCAAATTAAAACTTTCTACGTTCATTTGTTTCTCCGCCATTGTAAATCGCTCCCTTTTATCATTGAATACGTTCTCATTCGAAGTATACACCATTTCGAAGACATAAAAAACTCGTCCATTCTGAAAACGGACGAGTGAATTGTTTAATTAAAGCCGTGCACCTTTCTTCGACTGCCGCACATAAGCGTTACTCTTGTCGTTGGCTCGGACTAGGCTGCCCCGCGGCACATGAGAGAGTCCACTTAATGCTGCTTCCTTCCGGACCTGACATGATTCATGGGTTCCCATTGCGCAGGACCCAGACGTCAACACTACGTGCAAGAGGCAGACCCTACATACGGACAGCCTCAGAAAAGGAATTCAGTCTTGCTAGAGCGGATTGCAAGTTACAGGGCACCGCTAATTCCCCACCTAGCACGGCATTTCTTATTATACGGATTCAGCGAATGAAAATCAAATTTTTCTTTGCGATTTATGGCAGATCGCTTTTCATTTGTGAAATAAAAAAACTTAATAGTTAACGGTTGACACGTTTTTCATAACGTGATATAGTATTACTTGTCCAATACGGAGGAATACCCAAGCCCGGCTGAAGGGATCGGTCTTGAAAACCGACAGGGGTGTTAAAGCCCGCGGGGGTTCGAATCCCTCTTCCTCCGCCATATTTTTAGACACTGCACGTTACTTGATGTAACGTTTTTTTATTGCTTATAAACAGAAACAGCATCCGGGAAAGTGTCCGGATGCTGTTTTTATTTTGTAATGCATGCGCCATCTTCTGCCGGCTGCATGGCAATTGCCTGATAGTGCGGAAAGCGCTGATCCAGTAAAGCTGCCACTTGCTGCTCCGTTTCAGGCGGAACCGCGATGAACAGAGATGGCCCCGCTCCACTGATCGTCATGCCGTATGCACCGATTTCATGACATGCTGAACGAATTTCATCGAAGTCGGGAAAACCGATTTTCCGGTATGGTTCATGATAAATATCGCGTTCCATCATTCTTCCTGCTGTAACCCAGTCCGAATTTGCAATCGCAGCCGTCATTAAACTGCCCGCCGCACTACCCCGAATCGCCTCTTTATGTGTCAGATACTCTGGAAGCAGCCCGCGGGAAGCTTCTGTTTTCAGAGCAACTGGCGGAACCATGATCACTACACCAATCGGCGGTGCCGGAAAAGTCAGGACTTCCATTTCTTCTTCAGTGAAGTAAGAAACCGTCATTCCCCCGAGCAATGCAGCTGTGACGTTGTCTGCATGTCCCTCCATCTCACTGCCGATGCGGAGTTTCTCGAGCTTCGACAGCTGCAAATCAGAAAGTTCATTCGCAATCTCAATCCCGGCGGCAATCGCCGTTGCACTGCTTCCGAGACCCTTTCCCAACGGAATATCCGAGTAGATAACAAGTTTTTGCGGCGCAGCTGTCTGATCATAACGCGCAGCAGTCTGCTGGATGGTCTGCACGATCAGATTCGTTTCATCTGTCGGCAGGGAGGCATATTCTTTATCCTGATATTGAAGATGCCAGGCTGGAGCCGGTGTTGCTTCTATAGTCATTTTAAGTGAAAGGGCAAGACCTAAATGATCGAAGCCGGGTCCGAGATTCGCCGTAGTGGCTGGCACGGTCACTGAAAAACCGGCTTCTGTCATTAGTCGTTCCCCTCTTTCAATTCTTTCAAGAAGTTATCGAACTGTTCATTCGTCATTAATGGCTTGTCAGAGTTTACGTTGATCGCCGTCTCAGGATCTTTCAGACCGTTACCCGTTAGAATCCCGACAATCGTTGTGCCTTTTTCAATCAGTCCGGCATCTAGACGCTTTTTAATCCCTGCGATCGTTGCGCAAGAAGCAGGTTCTGCGAAGATTCCGTCTGTTGCAGCAAGTAATTGGTATGCTTCCAGGATCTCTTCATCTGTAGCAGACAGGATATCGCCACCGGATTCTTCTAATGCCTGAGTCGCTAAATGCCAGCTGGCCGGATTACCGATACGGATTGCCGTCGCCACTGTTTCAGGCTCTTCAAATACACGGTCATAAACGATCGGCGCCGCACCGTCTGCCTGTACACCCAATAGCTTTGGCGTGCCTGTGCCTTTTTTCTCGGCATACTCTTTGAAGCCTTTCCATGCAGCCGAGATATTTCCTGCATTCCCGACAGGCAATGCGAAGATATCCGGAACTTTTCCAAGCTGCTCGATTGCTTCGAATGCTACCGTCTTCTGTCCTTCTAAACGGTAAGGATTCACAGAGTTTACCAATGCGATTTTTCCTTCGCCAAGTTCACGGACCATACGTAGCGCTTCGTCAAAGTTTCCTTCGATCGCCACGATTTCTGCTCCGTACATTTTTGCCTGCGCTAATTTACCGAGCGCGATGCGTCCTTCCGGAATTACAACAATCGTACGCATCCCCGCACGCGCACCGTAGGCCGCCGCTGCAGCAGATGTATTGCCAGTTGAGGCACAGATCAATGCTGTTTTTCCTTCTTCTTTTGCTTTCGCAACCGCCATCACCATTCCGCGGTCTTTGAATGAACCTGTTGGATTTGTACCTTCTGTTTTTACATAGAGATTAATTCCCCATTGCTTTGAAAGGTTTTCCAGGTAAATCAAAGGTGTGTTCCCTTCCTGCAATGTCAGTGCAGGTGTATTCTCTGTGACCGGCAGCCACTCTTTATATTCTTCGATCAATCCGTTCCATCTTCTCATAATCAATTATTCTCCTTCCACCCGGTAATGACTGGAAATGTCAATGACCGCTGGTGTCTCTTTTAAGTCTTGTAAAATATCTAGATGCTGCTGACGTGAAATCTTATGTGTAATGAAAACCAAGTCTGCACCTTCTTCATGGATTTCAGAATCCTGAACGACTGTAGCCAGGCTTGCTTTATGGTGACTGTAAATCGATGTCAGCTCTGTTAATACTCCTACTTCATCACGAACTGTGATGCGGTGGAAATAGCGTGCAAACTTCTGATCATCTGTTTTTACCTGGCGCTCATACTGCGGTGCATGCTCTCTCTTGCCGTTGACGCCAAGCAATATATTGCGGCATGCCGCCACTACATCACCCGTTATAGAGGTAGCTGTCGGCAACGAGCCTGCGCCAGGTCCGTAGAACATTGTCTCGCCTACTGCATCACTATATACGTATACTGCGTTAAATTCATTATTGACGGTTGCAAGCGGGTGAGTATTTGGTACGAACACAGGCTCTACAGCCACTTCAATTCCGTCTTCATCCTTCTTTGCAGATCCGGTCATTTTAATTGTATAGCCAAACTGCTCGGCAAGCTGCAGATCTCCATCTTTAATTTCTTTCAAACCGCGAATAAATACGTCATCAATATGCACTTCTGTAGAGAATGACAAAGACGCCAGAATGACCATCTTACGCGCTGCGTCCAGCCCATCCACATCTGCAGAAGGATCTGCTTCCGCAAAGCCTAATTCTGTTGCTTCTGCCAATGCGTCTTCATATGTCTTATTTTCATCCTTCATCTTTGTTAGAATGAAGTTAGTCGTTCCGTTGACAATCCCTGTCAGTGCAGTGATCCGGTCGGATGCCAATCCGTCTTCTAAAGTACGGATCAACGGGATGCCACCGCCGACACTCGCTTCATATAATAAGTCGCATTTTTTTTCATCTGCCAGCTTCAGCAGTTCAGGTCCTGATTCAGCCATCACGTCCTTGTTTGCTGTCACAACACCTTTGCCCGCTTCCAATGAACGGCGGATCGCCTCAGATGAACCGCCCGTTACTTCAATGACCAAATCGATTTCAGGATCATCAAGCACCTCATCCAGCGAGGTGGTGAACATTTCTTTCGGTATGACGCCATTGCGTTTTTTGTCTAAGTTTTTCACTACTACCTTTTTAATTGATACGGGAACTCCAAGCTTATGCCGCAAGTCTTCCTGATGGTTATGCAAAATGGTTGCCACGCCGCTTCCTACGACTCCGTAACCTAGCAGACCAATATTAATTTCATTTTTCATTTGACGATTCTCCTAACTATATGTACACTATGAAAAAACAATCGTTCTTCGTATAAGGACAATTATAGAGAATTCTGCCTTTAATAACAACCCGTTTTCATGAATCTTCTAAAAATAATAGAAAGATAATCTTAAATTAGAATAGGATCTGGTAATTAATGAAAGTTTGTAAATTTGGCGGGACGTCCGTCGCATCCGCAGAACAAATCCGTAAAGTAGTTGATATTGTCGCCTCAGACCCGGCAAGAAAAATTGTTGTCGTCTCAGCACCGGGAAAACGGTCTTCAGACGATATTAAAGTAACTGACCTTCTTATTGAACTTGCCGACACATCGCTGGCTGGTAAAGATACAGACGAGGCATTGCAGAAAGTGGTCTGCCGTTATCACGAGATTGCAAGGGGGCTTGGTATGGATGAAGAAATTTCCCAAGTAATCGAGCAGGATATAATTAGACGTCTGAAGAAAGATCAATCTGACGAGGCTCTCTACATTGACAGTCTGAAAGCTGCGGGTGAAGACAATAATGCCAAATTAATTGCTGCCTATTTTCGTCATATCGGAATGCAGGCAGAGTATGTTAATCCCCGCGAAGGCGGATTGCTGGTCAATCACCGCCCCGAACGAGTTCGCGCACTGCCTGAAGGAAACGCAAAACTTTCTAAGCTTCGCGACCGTAATGAAATTATCGTATTCCCGGGCTTTTTTGGCTATACAGAAGACGGAACATTACGTACATTCAACCGCGGCGGATCCGACATTACAGGTGCACTGTTAGCTGCAGCAACAAACGCAGAACTTTATGAAAATTTCACTGACGTGGATTCCGTTTTCGCGGCAAATCCAACGATTATTGAAAACCCCCGTGCAATCGAAACCGTAACGTACCGTGAAATGCGTGAATTGGCATACGCCGGCTTCTCTGTCTTTCATGAAGAAGCATTGGTTCCTGCATTCCGTCACTCGATTCCTGTCTGCATCAAGAATACAAATAACCCGAGTGCTCCAGGTACAATGATTTTGCGAAACCGTGATAACACGATTCAGCCGGTTGTCGGCATCGCGGCAGATAAAGGGTTTTCCACTTTATTCGTCGATAAATATTTGATGAACCTCGAAATCGGTTTCGGGCGTCACTTGCTGCAGATCTTGGAAGAAGAAGAGATTCCTTACGAACATACGCCTTCCGGAATCGACAACTTGTCCGTCATTATCAAGAGTGAGCATTTGTGTGAAGAAAAGGAAGCTCGTATCATATCTCGCATCGAACAGGAATTACATCCCGACGATGTACACTTCCAAAAAGACTATTCCATGGTCGTACTCGTTGGAGAAGGCATGCGCCATACAAGAGGCTTAGCCGCACGCGCAGCATCTGCCATTGCAAGAACAGGCGCCAATATCGAAATGATCAATCAAGGTTCATCAGAAGTCAGTTTGGTGTTCGGTATTCAGGAACAGGATGAAAACCTTGTGCTTCGCGAACTGTATAAAGAATTTTTCTCAGAAGTTCCTGCTCATTGATAGACAGAAGACGGCATCAGTTACCGGATGCCGTCTCTTTTTTGATGACAGCTGCTATTCTCTCGATGATCAGGTCAATATCCTGCTCATTTTCAAGTAAATCATAGTTCTCAATGTTTAAACGAATAACCGGACAAGCTGTAAATGTAGAAATCCAACTCTCGTAGCGATGATACATCTCTTCCCAATAGCTGCGGGAGGTCTGCAGTTCCATATCCCTGCCCCGTTTTTCAATACGTTCCAAAATTGATACTAATGAACCTTCTAAATAGATTAATGCGTCCGGATGCGGGAAATAAGGAGTCATCACCATTGCGTCATACAATTCGAGATAGGTCGCGTAATCGACAGGATCCATCGTTCCTTCATCAGCGTGCATCTTCGCAAAAATTCCTACATCTTCATAAATTGAACGATCCTGAACGAAGCCGCCGCCATCTTCAAAAATCCGTTTTTGCTCCTTAAAGCGTTCCGCTAAGAAGAATATTTGCAAATGAAAACTCCAGCGTTCAAAGTCACTGTAAAAACGCTCCAAATACGGATTCTCCGCCACATTTTCAAAAGATGCCTGAAAACCTAGACGTGAGGCCAGGGCTTGAGTCATCGTGGACTTCCCTGCCCCTACCATGCCCGCCACTGCAAAAACACTGTTCATTGGGATTTCATGTGATTTCATTCAGTTTCATACCTTCCTGTACCGCCGCTTCAATCCGGGCGAGTATCGTCTTCATATCTTCTTTATTTCGGACAAAGTCCATTTGATTTCCATCTATATGAAGCACAGAGATGTCAGGATGTGTCTGCTCAAATTCCGGTATGTACGAACGGTAGTCATCGGAGAGCTGCTGCAAATAATCCAAATCCATATCTGCCTCATACGAACGGCCGCGCTGATCAATACGTTCCTGCAGGACGGACAGCGATGCAGACAATGAAATGACGATATTCGGCATCGGTAAATCCGTCGTCAAAATACGGTATATTTCTTTATACTTGGCAAAGTCCTGTGTTTCTAACGTGCGTTGGGCAAATAGCATATTTTTGAAAACATGATAATCCGCCACGACTGGGATACCAGCCGATATATAGTCTTTATTGATTTGTTTTAATTGTTCATATCGATTGCAGAGAAAAAACATTTCTGTTTGGAAGCTCCACTTCTCTCTGTCCTGATAAAATTGATCCAAAAAAGGATTTTCACTGCTGATTTCCTGCAGCTTTTGATAGCTGAATGTCTCGGCAATCGCTGCAGTCAGTGTCGTCTTTCCTGCACCGATGGGCCCTTCTACAGCAATGAATGGTACAAACACGTAGTAATCACCCTTCCGATATAGTTGCATGTTCTATTTTAGCATATTCAGCAGTATGCCATGATAAATAATGGAGACAGATTTGTATTCATTGGATGCTGGATATTCTAATGTTTCACGTGGAACAATGGCAATTTCTATTTTGTTTTCTACATGCTAAACTGTTCATAAGGAGTGAACAAACAGATGAAAGATGATCAATACTATATGCGTTTGGCATTGGAAGAAGCGCAGATGGCAGCAGAACTGCATGAGGTACCTATCGGCGCAGTTATCGTACATGACGGACAAGTGATCGCGCGGGCACATAACCTCCGTGAAACATCACAAAATGCTGTAACGCATGCAGAGCTAACTGCCATTCAGCAGGCGTGTGAAACGATTGGCAGCTGGCGATTGGAAGATACTGTTTTATACGTCACACTGGAACCCTGCCCTATGTGTGCAGGCGCCATTTTACAATCCCGGATTCCACGTGTTGTATACGGTGCACGGGATCCAAAAGGCGGCTGTGTCCATACTTTTTATCACTTGCTGAACGATGAACGGTTCAATCATCAGTGTGAAGTAACAGAAGGCATACTGGCAGAGGATTGCGGCCGGATACTGACGGATTTCTTCCGTGCACTTCGCCAAAAACGAAAAGAAGCAAAGAAGGAAGCCGGCCGGCAAGAGTGAGTTAATTCACTTTGCGGCAGGCTTCCTTATTGTTATTTTGGTGCTTCGATTTTTTCTTTTCCGCCCATATATGGACGCAATACTTCTGGAATCACGACTGAACCGTCTTCCTGCTGGTAGTTTTCCAAGATAGCAGCTACTGTACGGCCTACAGCCAAACCGCTGCCGTTCAGTGTATGAACATATTCAGGCTTTGCTCCTGCTTCACGGCGGAAACGGATAGAAGCGCGCCGTGCCTGGAAATCTTCAAAGTTTGAACAAGAGGAAATTTCACGGTAGACATTCTGCGTTGGAATCCATACTTCCAAGTCGTACTTCTTGGCAGCTGTGAATCCTAAATCCGCTGTACACATTTTTAGAACACGGTACGGCAATTCAAGAAGCTGCAAAACACGCTCAGCATGTCCTGTTAATTTTTCCAGCTCATCATAAGAATCTTCCGGCTTGACGAAACGTACCAGCTCCACTTTATTGAACTGATGCTGACGAATCAACCCGCGTGTATCACGGCCCGCAGAACCTGCTTCAGAACGGAAATTTGTGCTGTATGCTGCGAAAGCCTGCGGCAGTTTTGCTCCGTCTAAAATTTCATCGCGGTAAAAATTCGTTACCGGCACTTCTGACGTCGGAATCAGGAAGTAGTCTTCTTCTTCAATTAAGAATGCATCTTCCTCAAACTTCGGAAGCTGCCCTGTACCCGTCAGGCTCGCACGGTTCACCAAATAAGGCGGAAGCATTTCTTCATAGCCGTGCTGATCTTGATGAAGGTCCATCATGAAGTTGATCAATGCCCGCTCAAGCCGGGCACCCAGACCGCGATAAAATACGAAACGGCTGCCCGTTACTTTTGCGGCACGTTCAAAATCAAGCAGCTGCAAGTCTGTGCCGATTTCCCAATGCGGCTTCGGTTCAAAATCGAACGCCGGCTTCTCACCCCATGTGCGGACTTCTACATTATCGTCTTCACTGTCACCGACCGGCACACTGTCATGTGGGATATTTGGAATACTCATGACGACATGATTCAGTTCTTCTTCGACTTTCGCAAGCTCTGTATCGTATTCTTTGATTTCTTCTCCGACTTCGCGCATTTTCGCGATGACTTCATCTGCATTCTCTTTGTTGCGCTTCATTTGTGCAACTTGCTGAGAAACTTCGTTGCGCTCTGCTTTCAGAACTTCCACTTTAGATAGAATCTGACGGCGCCTTTCATCCAGCCCGCCGAACTTTTCGAAGTCCGTTAAGTCTTCGCCCCGTTTACTGAGTTTTTCCTTTACTTCTTCATAATTTGAACGCAATACTTTACTGTCCAACATGCAAATCGCCTCCTAATAATTATTTCACATCACCAGTTTGGTCCTGTCATGAATACGGTTCTTAGCCGAATACAAATAAAAAAAGCCCTCCATCCCCTATAAAAGAAGGGACGAGAACTACCCGCGTTGCCACCCAAATTGACTTGAAAAAGCCCACTTGTTTGAGATATCGGCTCAACTGACCGGCAAGAACCTACTGCTTTCAGTTCTGCTGCTCCAGGACGGATTCACAACGGCCTTTTACCGGTTCTCACCATTTGCCGGCTCTCTTAGAAAAAACACATTTGCTACTGCTTCCTATCATCGTGATGTGTATGAAATTATTCTCATTATACTATATGTCTGTGATTAATCAAGTAAAGAACGAAGGCTCCCTGCATACACACAGGGAGTTTCCTCTAATCAGGAACTGCGGATGGCCATTAATTCACTTTCCGCAAGCTTGGAAATATCCAAGCCTTTCATTGGCGTGCCGATTCCTTTAGACAGCTCCGCCACCAAACTGTAGTCCTTGAAGTTTTCTGTCGCCTGTACAATCGCACGGGCGAAAGCTTCCGGATTTTCTGATTTGAAAATTCCCGAACCGACAAATACACCGTCTGCTCCCAGTTCCATCATCAAGGCAGCGTCAGCCGGAGTCGCCACACCGCCGGCTGAGTAATTTACAACCGGCAGACGTCCGGTTTCTCTTATCGCCAGCAGAACTTCATACGATGCACCAAGATTGCGGGCTTCTGTCATCAGCTCATCTTTGCTCATATGCACCACTTTATTGACCTGTGCATTAATCATACGCAAATGACGTACAGCTTCGACAATATTACCCGTTCCCGGCTCCCCTTTTGTCCGCAGCATTTTCGCCCCTTCCCCTAAACGGCGGGCCGCTTCTCCTAAATTACGGGCACCACAGACGAATGGCACCTTAAACTCACTCTTCAGCAAATGAAATTCGTCATCAGCCGGTGTCAGCACTTCACTTTCATCTATAAAGTCTACGCCGAGCGACTCCAGTACACGCGCTTCCGAAATATGCCCGATGCGCGCTTTTGCCATGACCGGAATAGATACCGCCTGCTGTACTTCTTCCACAATACGCGGGTCTGCCATTCTCGCCACACCACCCGCCGCCCGGATATCTGAAGGCACCCGCTCTAATGCCATGACGGCTACTGCCCCTGCCGCTTCTGCTATTCTTGCCTGTTCTGCATTAATGACGTCCATAATGACGCCTCCGTATCTAAAATTCATTTCCCTTCCCCCTTTTCTATATTTTCAGTATAATGGAAATTGACCACATGAAAATAGCCAGATCTTCACTAAATGAAGTAGTCAGAAGGAGAATAATATGATGGATATGATCTTTATCGAGCTGCAGAAGAAATCTGTTACACCGCTTTATCAGCAAATATACAATCAGGTAAAGCAGGACATCATCGGTGGAAAATTCCCGGTCGGTATGAAACTGCCTTCCAAACGGCAGCTTGAAGATTTTTTAAACGTCAGCCAGACTACCATTGAAATGGCCTATGACCAGCTGACTGCAGAAGGTTTCATTGCGGCAGAACCGCGGAAAGGTTATTTTGTACAGGCTATTGAAGAGCTCGCTTACGTCCAGCCAATGAAATCAGAGCCCGTACAAGCTGCAGCTGCAGCAGAACCCATTCATTATGACTTTTCAGCAGGTGCAGTCGATACGGAACATTTCCCTTTCGCAGCCTGGCGGAAATATGCACGCGATATTATGGACTTATCCCACTCCCATTTATTGCTGCTCGGTGATCCGCACGGCGACCTGGAACTGCGGCAGGAAATCGCCCGGTATTTATATCACTCTCGCGGGGTCGACTGTATACCGGAGCAAATCATTATCGGTTCCGGCACAGAGCAGCTACTGCCGCTGATTATCCGGATACTTGGCAGGGATGCGCGCTATGCCATTGAAGACCCTGGCTACTTGATGACACGGCATGTATTTTCTGAAAACTATCGGCAGACAGTTCCCATTGCCGTGGATAATGAAGGAATGGATGTAAAGGCTCTTCAACGCTCTGATGCCTCCATAGCTTATGTCACCCCGTCTCATCAGTTTCCGACCGGTACAGTACTGTCAGCAGCACGCAGGACTGCCCTTCTGAACTGGGCTGCTACTAATTCGGAATTTTTCATTATTGAAGATGATTACGACAGTGAATTTCGTTATCGCGGACGCCCGATTCCTTCCTTGCAGGGAATGGACAAAGGTGAAAATGTCATTTACCTTAGTACTTTTACTAAATCCCTGATGCCGTCGATGCGGATTGCCTATATGGTGCTGCCGCCGATGCTGCTCGACAAGTACCGGCAGGCATTCATTCCGTATTCCTCATCGGTGCCGCGGATCGATCAGCATATTCTTGCACGCTTTATGGCAGACGGACAATTCTCCCGACACCTGAACCGCATGCGGAAAATTTACCGGCGAAAAATGCAGACACTAACAGAGATGCTCAAAGCGTATGAGCCGCACGTTTCATTCACAGGAGATGAAGCAGGCATGCATATTCTGCTGCATGTACACAGCGAAGAATCAGAAAAAGAATTGCTCGGCCAAGCACTGGCGGCCGGGATAAAAATTCGCAGTCTTGATACCTACCGGGTGTCACCGAATCATACCGACCCATCGTTTCTCATCGGCTTCGGCGGCTTGACAGAAGACGAGATCCGGTCAGGAATTCTTGCGCTGTTTGAAACATGGAAAATTAAAAAAGCAGCGGTGCCTACTAAGTAGGTCCGCTGCTTCTTATGTGTCAATTAAATAATCCTTTTACAAAACCAGTTGAACTCTTCCATGCGCTTGCGAAGAAATCACCGATTGCTCCCATCGTAAGAGAGAACCAGCCTGCTTTCTTCACTTCTTCTGTCGTGACAACTTCTGTGCCCGCTGTCTGCCCATCGATAAAGCCATAGTCAGAGCCTTCTTTTTTCACTAATTTCACATGGCCGATTACTGTGCCTTTTTTAATTGGCGCTTGAACCTTACCGTCCTTCACCAGCTTTTCATCCAATACAAGCTCAGGCTCGTATTCTTTTTTATCACTGTTGCGGATCATCATACTGACAGGTTCTTTTGTAGCGATTGCCACTTTCTTTTCTTTTCCTTTAATGACACCAAGCGATTCTTGTTTCTTGAATTGGTGTCCCGCCGGTAAAAGTTCTGTTTCTGAAAACTGGCTGAAGCCGTAGTCAAACATTGCGCGGGTAGCATTGAAACGGGCCTCGTATGATCCTACACCCTTCGTATCCACCGCATTCATTACCACAGCAATCACCCGCTTATTATCGCGTGTGGCTGTTCCTGTAAAGCAATGACCGGCGAATTCCGTCGTACCCGTTTTCAGTCCGTCCACTCCCGGATATTCATATACCAGTCCAGGCAGCATGAAGTTCCAGTTAGCCATGCTGATGGCATCATCTGTACCTTCACGGAATACCTTCTTGCTGATTTTTGTTGTTTCCAGCACTTCCGGATAGTCCTTCAGCAAGTGATAAGCTAATTTAGCCACAGAACGGGCCGGCATGACATTTTCATCATTCTCTCCCGTACCTGCCGCATGCATGCCCTGCAATTCTTTATTATTTAAACCAGTTGAATTGACAAATTTATAATCTTTTAATCCGAACTCTTCCGCCTTGGCATTCATTAGTTTCACGAATTCGGCTTCCGTACCGGCAATCGTTTCTGCAATTGCGATCGTTGCTGCGTTAGCTGAATAAATAGCCACTGCTTCATAAAGTTCACGGATAGTATACGTACCGTCACGGCGAAGAGGCACATTGCTCAAACGGCGATCCTGCGACACAGCGTATGTATAGCCATTCACGCGATATTCCTGATCCCAGGAAATCGTACCTTCTTCCAGTGCCTCAAACATCAAGTATTCTGTCATCATCTTCGTCATACTTGCGATTCCAAGTGGCTGATCAGCATTCTCTTCATATAAAACTTTTCCACTGTCCGCGTCAATTAAAATTGCTCCGTCCACATGAATCCCCAATGAAGATTCTGCATTTGCCGCCTGCGTATTCACACCGATTGTCATCCATAACATCATCGGCACGATCAACGCTGCCAGCCATCTTCTAGTACCCTTTTTCACTCATTATACCCCCGTATTGACAATATCAAAAATCAGTGTAACATATTCGCATCTTCTCATGTATCTTTATCCTAAAAAAAACACCTTTTCGCCCATGAAAAGTGACGAAGAAAGGTGTAATAACATAAGATCGGCAGAAGGTACGTATACCTAACTACCAATCACTATCAACTTCTTAGCGTACAGAGTAGTTCGGAGCTTCTTTTGTGATCTGCACCTGATGCGGGTGGCTTTCCTGCAAGCCTGCCCCGGTCATGCGAATGAACTGTGCATTTTCACGGTGTGCTTCCAAATCTTTTGAACCGCAATACCCCATACCGGAACGAATGCCGCCTACCAGCTGATGAATCGTATCTGCCAAGGGTCCTTTATACGGCATGCGTCCTTCAATGCCTTCAGGTACCAATTTCTTCTGGTCTTCCTGGAAATAACGGTCTTTCGAGCCTTGTTCCATCGCTGCAACAGAACCCATGCCGCGATATACTTTGAAGCGTCGTCCCTGGAATATTTCAGACTCTCCGGGGCTTTCCGTCGTACCTGCCAATAAACTTCCGAGCATTACAGCATGTCCGCCGGCAGCAAGTGCTTTGACGATATCACCTGAATACTTAATACCGCCGTCTGCAATAATTGTTTTGCCCAGTTTTCGTGCCACTGAGGCGCATTCATAAATCGCAGTGATCTGAGGTACTCCGACACCCGCAACTACACGTGTTGTACAGATAGAACCAGGTCCGATGCCGACTTTCACTACATCAGCGCCAGCTTCATAAAGAGCTTCTGCCGCTTCCGCTGTCGCTACATTTCCTGCAACAATTGCAAGTTTAGGGTATTGTGCACGGATATCCTTCACCGTATTCAAAACACCCTTAGAATGCCCGTGAGCTGTGTCAATTACGATCAGGTCCACTTCTGCCTGCACGAGCTTCTCTACGCGAGTAGCTGTATCCACAGTTACCCCAACAGCTGCTCCGACCAGCAAACGTCCAGCCTGATCTTTTGCCGCATTCGGGAACTCAATAACCTTTTCAATATCTTTAATCGTAATCAAACCATTCAGGATTCCTTTATCATCCACAATTGGCAGTTTCTCGATTTTGTACTGCTGCAGCATTTTCTCTGCTTCTTCTAAAGTTGTTCCTACAGGAGCCGTCACTAATTTTTCCTTCGTCATAACTTCATCAATGAGGATTGAATAGTCCTGGATAAATCGAAGATCACGATTCGTTAAAATACCAACCAGTACCTTCTCCTCCATATTATTCACAATTGGCACACCGGAAATGCGGTATTTTCCCATTAAATGCTCTGCATCAAACACTTGATGTTCCGGGGTCAGGAAAAATGGATTCTTAATAACCCCATTCTCCGAGCGCTTTACCGTAATAACCTGCTCTGCTTGCTCTTCAATGCTCATATTCTTATGAATCACACCCACCCCGCCTTGGCGAGCCATAGAAATTGCCATCTTGGATTCAGTTACGGTATCCATTCCCGCACTGATAATCGGAATGTTCAACTGAATCTGCTCCGTTAAACTGACAGACATTGAAACATCTTTCGGCAGCACATCCGATGCAGCCGGCACCAATAATACATCATCAAACGTCAGACCTTCTCGAGAAAACTTTGATTCCCACATGAACTTTCTGCCTCCTAAAATTACTATTGTCAGTGAATATTATTAAAAGGTTATCAGCGCCAATGAAACGTGTCAAGGCAGTTCGCCGTAAACTATTTATTCTTATTATTTATCAAGCAATTTTTCAACTGACTTCTGCATTTTCAGTGGATTCGTCTGAGGTGCAAAACGATCAACAACCTGCCCGTCCCGGTCAATTAAAAACTTTGTAAAGTTCCATTTAATCCCCTCAGTGAGCACGCCTTTCTGCTGATCTGTTAAGTATTCGAATAAAGGCTCCGCTTTATCCCCTTTTACATCAACTTTTGCGAATATCGGAAAAGACACCCCGTAATTTATTTGACAAAACTCCACGGTTTCATCGATATTATCAAACTCTTGATTATTGAAGTTATCAGACGGAAAACCAAGAATCACAAGTCCCTGATCTTTATATTCTTCATACATTTGCTGGAGTTCCTTAAACTGCTTTGTAAAGCCGCACTTGCTTGCTGTATTCACAATAATCATCGGCTTTCCTTCATATTCCCGCAGCAGTTTCTCTTCCCCGCCAGTCGTTTTTACGGTGAAATCGTAAACAGTTGTCATAATTGATTCGCCTCGTTTCGTTTTATTCACTGTAACTGAATTTCATGAAGAAACCCAGTATCCTGTCTCAACGAAATATTGGGTGTCTGCCCCTGAAGCAACGCTGGAAGATCTTCCTGAATCCAGACAGGGCCATATGTTTATCGCTGATTCAAGCATGGAATAGAATGGACTTGAAATCCATTGTGCCTGCAGGCGAGCCAATAATGCCGGTCAGCGAACCAATCTGCGTATCTGCCGCACCAAAGCGAACTTCTTCCGCACCATAGTACCCTGCCGGCGAACCAAACACCTCTGCCACCGAACCAACTCTGCAGCCAGCCGAACCAATGAAAAACTGCTTCAGGTTTCCGGCGCAAGAGAACGGGTGATTTATCTCTCCATGAGCACAGACGCAAGGTGTATGATCAAGTACGGCAGGTCCATGATCACTGGCAGGGAGAGAATAAACACGAGCGCAGGGTGTATGATCAGCGGTCAGAAGGCTAGGAGCGTTTGAAGGGAATGTATGATCAAACAAGCCTTAG
>NZ_WHVV01000002.1:0-150107 GCF_009650995.1 Sporosarcina cascadiensis
AATACTTATCCATAGTGATCCTGTATATTTTCTATATAGCTGCAAAGCAACCCCAAAAGTTAACAGCAATATAAAGTAATCTATAGTTACTGCAAATGGCTCATTAAAGATTATTGAATTCAATACCATCACCGCAATTGGCACACAAATAAAGATGAGCGGTTGCAAAATCAACGAGATGATAAAGCGAAACTTCTTATGCAATTCTTCAAATATCATTCCGCGAATAAAAACTTCTTCTGGAAATGCCTCATACATAAATGCTGTCACTGTATTGATTAAAATGGCAATTATAATACTCGGTGTCAAGTTAAATCTGACATTTTCAATGCCGCCAAATAAATAAGCTGTTAAAATTCCTGACACGAGTAAAATAAAAGGTAACGCGATACCAACAATCATCTTTGATGAGAATTTAACACTTTTCAAGCCGATGTTTTTGAACAACTCAGGGTCTTTCTCTTTGAGTATATAAAGTACACAAAGAGTTAACCCAGTAAAAATCACTCCTTGCAGAAGCATGCCTATTTGTCGATCCATGCCTTGCGTCCTTATCAAATATTGTCCGAAATTACCCGAAACAAAGAGAAATAATGATACAAGTACAAAGTATAAAAGTAACCGACTAATACTGAATTTTGACGTGTCCATTTGAGCCCTCCCCGTATGTCTATAAGTATTCTCAAACCATGCTTCGACAATCTCAAAGTATTTCTTTTGCTTTATAAATCCTTAGTGACAGTCCCCACGATAGGAGATAGAAAATAAACGAACTAGCGGCCAGCATACCCCAGAACAAGCCTATACTACTGGGTGTTATGACTGAAGAGCGAATCAAATAATCATATGAATAGTAAAGACCATAGACACCTGCAATGACCGATAAAATATATAGAATCACGAATGTGAATATAGATTTCTTCTCTGCTAATTTATAGACCAATGGAAAAAATAGGCTGGCGGAAATTGTCATCACTACAAAACTGCCGATCACTTCTTCCCATGTGGACATAAGAGATGGAGGAGAAGTAAATATAGTGCTCGGTATAAACGTAATCAATAAAACTACCGCTGCCACGATCGAGATATTAACGAGCAAGCTATAATACCGTGCGCTTACGATTTCCTTACGAGTAAAAGGCAGGGTGTTCCAAAGTCTGTGGCCATTTGCCAGTTCATCATAATAAAAAGTGTTCATTATAATGATGGCACTTATGAGAGCAATGACAAAAATAATATCCTTATTGAAACTCATAAAGAAGACAAGCATCGCGAAATAGAGCAGCCACGATAGTTTATGGATAGCCAAGTCTTTTTTAATTAATAGCAACATCACAATGTCCTCCTTCCATGTAATACATGATTTCTCCAAGGCTTGCCTTTTCTATTATAGTTTCTGCTTCAAAAATCTCTTCTACTGCTTTACGATTGGATGCGAGCCCTTCAAAACTGCTAGCTGTTTTTTTAATGGAAAGGAAAAACTTCTCGATATCGCTGTCAAGCAAGTCTAACCCGCCGCGTACGACAACATAATTGTCTTGTATGTCATGTATTTCTTTTGAAAAGATAATATTTCCTTGTCGAACATACGTAATATAGTCTGCAATTGAAGATAGATCACTCATGATATGGGTGGACAATACGATGGATTTTTCTCCGTCTAGCATGATGTCCTGTAAGATGTCCAGGATTTCTCTTCTGAAAACAGGATCAAGTCCTGCTGTTGGTTCATCCATAATAAATAATTCCGCGTGATGGGAAAGGGCAATAGCTAGTGTCGCTTTAATCTTCATCCCTTTCGAAAAAGTTTTCAACTTCTGTTTTAGCGGAAGCTTAAACATATCGCAATACTGGTAGAATAGCGCATCTTCCCAACGTGTGTAACAGGGAGCGATCAGCTTTTTCTGAGCCAACAACGTCAGCTCGTCATAAAGTACATCCTTACTGAATACGAAACCAATGCGATCCTTAATGCTTTTTTCATGTTGAGTATATTCTTCTCCAAAAATACGGACCATTCCCGAATCAGGTTGCATCAGGTTTAATATCATTTTAATCATCGTCGATTTACCTGCGCCATTTGATCCAATAATACCTGTGACAAATCCCTTTTTTATCTTCAGAGAAACATCTGATACACGAAAGCGATCATATGATTTGGTTACGTTTTCCAACTCAATAACATGCTCCATTTTTATCTACTCCTCGTATAGAATCGTTAGTAACTCTTCCAATTCCTTTAGTGACAATCCGATCTCCTTGCTGTTCGCGATAGCCTCTGTCAGCATTTCCTCTACTGCAGTGAACTTTCTCTCTTTAATCAGGTCGATATTTTGCTCTGCGACAAAAGAGCCTTTTCCAATGATGGAATAGATATATCGTTCTTTTTCTAGTTCTTCATAAGCACGTTTTGTCGTTATTACGCTAATATGCAAATCCTTTGCCAACTGTCGCATGGAAGGAAGTGAATCACCTTCTTGCAATTCACCGGATAGAATTTTCTTCTTTATCTGGTCTTTAATTTGATTATAGAGAGGCTCTTTAGAAGTGTTGGAAATCAAAATTTGCACGTCGGTTCTCCTTTCTATATAAATATTCAACTTTTAACTAATGTACATATACATTATATACACAGCGCGCATGAAGTCAATGAATAGTTTCATTTTGCTTTTCATCGGGGGGGTGGAGCATAAGATAAGGAGCAATCAGTTACTGAGAGTATAAAAAGCTTTTTGAATCAGCCTCTAGAAAAAGTACTGTTTTGTACGCTGCCTAGCTAGCTTAAGAATATTTTTACAAACTTTTAATTGTGTGAGGACCTGGTACCTAATAAATAGAGCCATTAAATATGGTATTTACTGATCGTACCAATGAAAAGTCCTAAATTGTCGAATAATGCTGTTGTACAATAGGGAAATATGAAAATTCATTGACTGTCATAGAAAAATAGTAAATAATGAAGAGAAACTAAACTTTTTTATCATTATACAATAATAGGTATTTCAGATTACCTTGTAGAGCATATTTCCCTTTTGTCACGGGTTTTGGGAGGTGGGCGGATTGTTTACACCACCAGACTACCAGCAATACACAGAAGTAGCAGGGACTTATTCGTTGAACGTGATCCTGCTCTCCTTTCTCATCCTCGGCTTTGCTTCCTATACGACGATTGCGCTCTATGACCGCATGCAGCAGGCGAGTTTCTTCAGGCGGGAAGTGTGGCTTGTGTTCGCTTCGCTGGCGCTTGGTTTCGGCATCTGGGCGACGCATTTCGTGTCGATGAACTCGCTGCTGTTTCCGATTGAAATGCATGTCGATTATCCAATCAGTTTTCTTTCGCTGCTTCCTGCGATCATTGCTTCCTTCCTGGCTTTCCAGCTCGTACAGGGACCGATGAAACCCTGCTGGCGACATGCAACCGGCGCGGCGCTGCTTGCAGAGGGAATGACGGCCATGCATATCATCGGCATGGAATCGATGAAGATGGACGCCATCTATCGTTTTGATTGGAAGTTGATGGTGGCTGCGAATATTATCGGCGGCTTGTTTGCCTATTTCACGCTGTGTTTGATCAGCAACCCGAATCGCTCCAAGGCGAATCGAAGGCTTGCGGTGTTCTTCCTGACGATCGGTCCTGCCATGATGCATTATATCGGGCTGTTCAGCATGACGTATTTTGTGGAAATCGGACAGCCGCTGGCGGATGAGTCGATCTCCCATATGCATTTCCTGAATGCCGTCATTGGCATCGGGGTCGGTCTGTTGCTGTCAGGTATGCTGCTGACGACATATATTGATGGGTATGTGGACCATTGGCTGAAGTATTTTGATGTATTGACGAAGTTGCCGAACCGGCGGAATTGGGAACGCCAGTTGTCGGATGAAACAGCGGTCGGTGATTTGGCCATCTGGAATTTCCCGGATCTGCAGCGGGTCAATCAGCTCTACGGATACGAAGCGGGGGACAAAATCCTTCAGCAAATCGGGGAGCTGTTGGCAAAATGGAAACCGAAGTTCGCGCAGTTGTATCGGGTCAGCGGAAATCGCTACTTATTCTATGTTACACAGGCCGGCCGTTCCGCTGACTTCTACAAAAGCTTGGTCATCATCCAGCGCGAAATCGATCAGCTGCTGCCCATCAAAAGGCAGGAGATGCGCTATACCTGCGCCCTATCGAAAGCGGATCAGCGTAAAACGAAGAAGCAGCTGTACAAAGAAGCGCTGATGGTCGTTGAGCAGGCATCCATGACTCGTAATTGGGGCTTGATCACATTCGACCCTGCTGTTTATGGCACGTCCTATGAACAGGAAGTGCTGCGCGACATTTCGAAAGCGATGGATGAAAAGCATCTGTACCTGGCCTATCAGCCGAAAATTGCGGGCCGGACGGAATCATTCATTGGCGTAGAAGCCCTGCTCAGATGGGACCATCCGGAAATCGGTCCGATCTCACCCGCTGTCTTCGTACCGTTTCTTGAGCAGGACGGCCGGATGGGTGAGGTGACGGATTGGATTATCCGCGAAGTGTGCAGGCAAATCCATCATTGGGACAGGCAAGGGGTCGATGTGCCGCAGGTAGCGATTAATATTCCGGGCGAATATATGACGGAGCCGCATTTGCTTGATGTCCTATGGAAAGAAACGAATTCCTACAGCATCGACCCGGGCCGTATCGAACTGGAGATTACGGAGACGAGCACAGCTAAATCGATTGCGCTCGCGACGGCTGCGACGAAACGTTTCAAGCGCTACGGGTTTGCGGTGGCTCTCGATGATTTCGGGACCGGCGTCTCTTCGCTGTCCTATCTGCAGCAGCTGCCGATCACGACACTGAAGATTGACAAGTCGTTCACGGATGTTGTGCCGGCCTCGCCGAAAGAGTGTGCGGTGCTGAACGCCATCCTCGCAATCGGACTGTCGATGGAACTGCAGATCATCATCGAAGGCGTGGAAACGAAAGAGCAGGTCGATTTCTTGCTGGACCTTCAGCCGGACTTGATATTCCAAGGTTTCTACTATGCAAGACCGATGGCCAGTGAACAGCTGATCGAGTGGATCGCAAAAGCGCAGGAATCCCGCGGGCTGGTGAAAATCGACAAATCATGAGATAAATGAAACAGTTGCCAGATTTCTCTTTATTGTCATAGATTGATTGGTTGTCTGTATGGTATAGTAGTCCTATAGCATCAAATGAATTTTGCTACTATGAATTTTGAATAGATAGATAGACCATATCGTCTGAGAGGGTGGAAGAAGTTGGCGAACGATTCAGGTATTTTATTGGAAAGCGGTACGAATGAGCTGGAGATTGTCGGGTTTGAAATGGGAGGCAATCGTTACGGGATCAACGTCATCAAAGTGAAAGAAATCATCATGCCGTTACCGATTACGCCGATTCCCCATGCGCATTTTGCAGTGGAAGGAATCATTCAGTTACGCGGCGAAGTACTGCCGGTTGTGAGTATGGAAAAAATCTTAGGGATGGCGCCTTCAGCGAATCCACAGGATGAAAAATATATTGTGGCTTCATTCAATAAACAGACGGTCGTCTTCAAAGTGCATAACGTCACGCAGATTCACCGGATTTCCTGGAACCAGATCGAGAAGCCTTCAGGGATTTACGCGGCAGAAAATTCCCAAGTCATCGGCGTCATCAAATTGGACGGCGAAATGCTGCTGCTGCTGGATTTCGAGAAAATCATCTTGGATATCAATCCGGAAGGCGGCATCAATGTCGAGCAAGTGAAGAAACTCGGTAAGCGCGAGCGTTCCGATAAGCGCCTGCTAATCGCGGAAGATTCCCCTTTATTGCGTAAGTTATTGAATGATACGCTGACGGAAGCGGGCTACGGCAATCTGGATTTCTACGAGAACGGCAAAGATGCGTATGATTATCTGGAAAGTATTGCGGATCAGGGCATCGACGTCCAGAAGGAAGTGCAGCTCGTCATCACGGATATCGAAATGCCGCAGATGGACGGCCACCACTTCACGAAGCGAATCCGTGAAAATTCGAAACTTGCGGAGCTGCCGATCATTATTTTCTCCTCGCTCATCACAGATGACCTGAAGCATAAAGGTCTCAGCGTCGGGGCGGACGATCAGGTAAGCAAGCCGGAAATCGCGGAGCTTGTGCTGAAGATTGATAAGTTTATATTGTAAGATGAAAACGCCCATGCATGCCGTAACGAGTTCGGAACATGGGGAGAAAACAGTAAATAGTATACTAATTGGGGACGCAATTCGCATTTGAATTGGTGTCCCCATTTTTGTTGTTGTATCAACGTTAGGGCTTCCGCTTCAAAAGAATGGGCATATTCATTAGCAAGGCGATTCGTAGCACCGCATAATAATTATGTGCCATTGCGAATTATGTGACTAATAAGTATGTTGATTGGTGAACGGAAAGTTATTTCAGAAATAACTGAGAACATGGAAGAGTGTCGATGGTTTGCAGTAATATAGAGAGATAAGAAGTTGGTTTATTCAACAAACGGGCAAATGATTCTGGGGGTGTGGAAATGAAAGGAATAATGGGATTATACGTTATTTTAATTGCAATATATTTTGGGAACCTAACAAATATCACATTGTTTAATGCCGAATGGAACGGTATAGCGATGTGGCTTAGTACAGGGTTATTTATAGCAGGCACAGCTTATTATTTAATGAGCCGAGAGTCCATTAAGAAAAAATAGCGATTACTGCAATCGGGCCAGATTATTGAAGAATAATCACAAGGAAATATAAACAGCTTATAGAGTACTTATTGAGAATATTATTTAAAATATGGCATAAAAACTGGAAGGTGAAGAAGTGAAAGAAAATAAAAAAATGCTCATATACATAACTATTCCATTAATCTATGGATTTGTATCTAACACCTTTATGCTAATAATACCTCCACTTTTGAGCCAAATTGTCTTTGGGGTCTTTTGGTTTTGGGTAGGTATGAAGTTTTCTTGTTTAAGTGGTCACAAAGTTAAACGTTTCTTTATTGGTAATAGTATTTGGTTACTTTCATTTTTATTATATTTATGGCAATTTGTACTTTTACATGATGAAAGTAGAAACATATTTTTAGCAGGTATTAGTCAATATTACATGCTACCATTTATTTGGTCGGGTATTAAATTGTCATTATTGTTTACAGGTATAATTAATGGAACAACCATAACGATTATTTCATATCTTTCAATGTTATTGGTATTTACGGTTGGTTTTATAGTAGGAAAGATAAAAGTGTGATGGAGGTTGTGAAAAAATGTACTTCAATTAATGGGCGCTTTTACGACATAAAGAAGGGTCGATTATTCAATAACGAGTTATTTTCTAAAAAGGGATTGTATATGTTTGCAGTTTTTCACTCTATTCTATCTGATAAGGTGATAGAATAGAATAAGCAGCTACATATCAGCGGATGGGCGGTTGGCACTCCCTTGTGAAAGGGGGTGTTTACATGGTGACATATGACGCAATGAACATGCTATTCCAATTCGGAATGTTCCTCGCAGCAATGGCAACAGCGATTGTGGCGATGATTGCTCTATTCATCAACAGAAAAAAGTAACCACCCTCCGCTTTCCGACCAAGTTAGCAGGGTAGTTACTCTTTTGTAAAGACTCTAGTTGTATTGGCCGACCGCACTTCAAGCGGATGTCAGCTGCGTTGACTGGGTGTTCACGCACCCGGTCTTCTTTAATATATCTTCACTTTACCACAATTATGCTGAAAAATACACTTGTTTAACCATTATAAGTTATTGTTCCTTGCCATTAGTGAGTAATCTAGGATCGGGCACGATTTTCGAATAAATCTCAATAGATTATGGCAAGAAAAAACGCAACGACAACACTGTGCGTTTTTTAATGCAATTTATCCTGTTAATTATGATGCGAATCGTATGCTGATTAGGATAGAAATTGATGTGCGTTTTAGAATTCTCTCCCCATCAACCCAACCCGCTAATCCATTCCGGGTTGGTGTTTTTTATTTGTTAGAAAAATGATTAACATAATGGATATCACCATGTTAGAATGATGAGAAGGATTGGAATATTCAGTTTTCCGAATTTTCTTTCGGGAAATATGGGAGGTGGCTGTACGCAGTATGACGGCTAAAATTAAGGAGTACGTACATGCGGGTATCATGGGAATCATCATTATAGCAGTGCTGTTCATTTTTGATTTGCCTAAAACGTCTATTATTACTCTCATTATCGTGATCCTGTTAATCATGGCCATGCAGGTGCTGTTTCCCCGCAAGAAGAAAGTGGGGAAGAAAAGGGAAGTCATTACCAATATCGTGCACTTTACGGTGTTTTGTCTGGTAATTTATGTGTTTGATCTGCCGCTGATGTTATATGCCGTGATGGCGATTTTATTCATTTCGAATATTTTACTGTCATTGTGGCTGGTTGAAGAATAGGTTTTAATTTCTGTTGGAAAATTGATGGAGGCGATGGTAATGGCGACAATAGAAGACTTTTTACAGCTGGATATGCGTGTAGGAACTGTGGTGAAAGCGGAACCGTTCCCTGAAGCGCGGAAGCCGGCAATTAAATTGGAGATTGATTTTGGCGAAATAGGCATCAAACAATCCTCCGCTCAAATTACGAAACGATATGTGCCTGAAGAACTAATCGGGACGCAAGTAGTTGCGGTGGTGAATTTTCCGCCGAGACGGATTGCGGGGTTCAAATCGGAAGTGTTGGTGTTCGGCGGTGTGCCGGGGGAAGATGACGTGGTGCTGTTGAGACCGGATCAGCCGTTGGAAAATGGGACACCGGTTGCTTAAATGAAAAAGGATAAAAATCACAGAGAGAAGTGATCGAATGAAGCAGCAGATCAATGAGTACGGCCAGCCGGTCGGAGAGGGGCTGACAGACTGGAAACAAAGAGAGTTCCCCGGTGATATGCACTATATAGGAAAGTATGCGATCATCACGAGATTGACCTCCGCGCATACAAAAGAGCTATATGAAGTATATACAAATTCCGACCCTGCCAATTGGACCTATTTATCCGACGGGCCGCCTCAGGAGTATGCGGCATTCGAACAGAATATCTTATCGAAGATCGCAAGTGCAACCAATGTTTTTTATGCAGTTTTGGATAAAGAGACAAACAAGCCGCTCGGTATCTTCAGTTTGATGCAGATCGATCAGGCGAACGGCGTCATCGAAGTCGGAAGCGTGAATTTCTCGGATGCGCTGCGGAGAACGAGGATCTCGACGGAAGCACATGTTTTATTGGCATCGTATGTATTTGACGAATTACAATACCGGCGCTATGAGTGGAAATGCGATTCCCTGAATGCTCCTTCCATCCGGACTGCGAAACGGCTCGGTTTTACCTATGAAGGGACGTTCCGGCATGCCGTGATCTATAAGGGGCGCTCGCGGGATACGGCCTGGTTTTCCATGCTGCAGGAGGAATGGCCGGAGCGGAAGCGGGCGTTCGACAGGTGGCTGGCGGAGGAGAACTTTGATGAGGACGGAATGCAAGTGGAGCAGCTGGAAGTGTTCGGGTATGGGGAAAGAGGATAAGTAATGAGAAGGCAGGAACAGCGACTTCACGTACACGCTTGGTTGTGGGGCATAAATAGTAATCCACTCTTTCTATCAAAAAAGCGTTTTCCCATAAGAGGGGAAACGCTTTTTTGAATTAGCCTATTTAGCTCATTTTTCATAAAATTAATTCTTCACCAAATTTTTTTTAGCCAGTGCTTCTTCACCAGCTTTTAAAACTTCGATAATCTTGTCGATATCATAGACGCTGCCTTTCCATGTGCCGCCGCTTACATTCTGCAGGGCAGCCCACAGACGGGTGTCGTCAGGAAGGCCGGCAGCAGGTGCTATATCAGGATTTTGGGTCCGGCCTTCGAGAACTGCCGCGCCTTCTTCAGGGGTCAGCTCAGATTCGCCGGTCCCCAGGAAGTGAAGATGGCCTTCCAGTTTTAAGGAGTCAATGCGGATTTCGATGATATCACCGTCACGCAGTTTGCCGATTGGTCCGCCAGCCAGTCCTTCCGGCCCGATATGGCCGATGCAGGCGCCGGTCGAAACGCCGGAGAAACGAGCGTCGGTCAATAGCGTGACATATTTGCCGTAAGATAAATGCTTAAGGGCGGACGTCAGTTGATACGTTTCTTCCATCCCCGTGCCAAGCGGTCCGCAGCCTGAAACAACCATGATATCGCCTTTTTGGATATCGCCGTTTTTAATGGCGGCAATCGCTTTTCGTTCGCTTGAAAATACTTTAGCAATATTTTTATGATAATATATTCCGTTTTCATCAATTACTTCAGGATCAATGGAAGTCGATTTGATAATTGAACCTTCTGGAGCAATATTGCCAACCGGGAAAGTGATTGTTGAACTCATGCCGCGTGCCTTTGCCTGCTGCGGATTCATAATGACTTCTTCCGGCTGAATGCCGTCGGCTTCGATTAGACGCTGTTTCATCTTCACTCTGCGCTCTGATTTTTCCCACCATACCAAGTTCTCGCCGAGCGTTTTGCCGGTGACGGTCATGACAGTCAAGTCAAGCAGGCCAAGATCTCTTAAATGAAGCATAACTTCCGGAACTCCGCCTGCGAGATATGCACGGATAGTTGGATGGTAATCCGGCCCATTCGGTAGAACACTGACAAGCCGAGGAGTTTCCCGGTTGACTTGAATCCAGTCCTCGACAGTAGGAATGGTGAGTTTTGCTGCATGCGCAATTGCCGGAATATGCAATAGCAGATTCGTTGACCCGCCAAAAGCAGCATGAACGACCATGGCGTTGCGGATCGATGCATCGGTGAGGATATCTTTTGTCGTAATTCCTGTGTTCTCCATGTAAATTACAGCTCGAGCTGATTGTCTCGCCATTTCTTTCCAGATTTCCTGGCCGGATGGAGCTAAGGCGGCATGAGGAACAGATAATCCCATCGCTTCGCTGACAACTTGTGCAGTTGCAGCAGTGCCTAAAAATTGGCAACCACCGCCTGAAGTGGCACAAGCTCGACAGCCAAGTTCAGATGCTTCTTTAAGAGTCAGTTCGTTATTGGAATAACGGGCACCAATCGTTTGGATTTTTCCGGCATCCTCACCGAAAAGCGGTGGCAGAGTAACACCGCCCGGAATGATGACGGTCGGCAGGTCATGCATTGCAGAAAGAGCCAGCATCATGGCTGGCAAACCCTTGTCACAAGTAGCAATGCCAATAACGGCTTTCCGTGTCGGCAGTGAGCGGATCAGCCGACGATAGACGATCGCCGCGTCATTGCGGTAAGGAAAAGAATCAAACATGCCGTCCGTCCCTTGGGATCGGCCGTCGCAAGGATCACTGACATAAGCCGCAAAGGGCATGCCATTCGCTTTTGTCACTTCACGCGCAGCTTCCTTCATCAGTAAATCCACTTCCCAATGTCCGGTATGGTAGCCAAGCGCAATCGGATCGCCGTTGCTGTCTTTCATTCCCCCTTGTGTACTCAAAAGTAAAACTTCCTTGCCAAGCAGCTTCTCCGGCTTCCAGCCCATTCCAACATTCTGCGACAAACCGAACAAATCGCCGCTTGGTGAAGTGCGCAGCATTTTATCCGTCAAAGGTAAACTTCCCTGCGCACCGAGGGCAGTCGTTTTAATATCATACATATCAACGGTCGGTGTCTGTAATAAGTCATCTAGGGATAAATTCATTAATATCTCTCCTCTTTTGAAGCGCTTACAAATTTTGTGTAAGCACGAATTGATTAGTAATATTTAAAGTAAATCCTTTCTGGGAAAAGAAATAGAATGCAGAAAGCCTTTCCATCGCGCAGTTTATTAAATTAATTCATTTAGTAGAACACATGTATAATCCAACGGTTGATGAGTCAGGCGATTAAAATCATTTGTTGAATTTATTTTATACATAGCTTTAATCTAGAATATAAAACCAGGTCCTACTATTACGAACATATTAAACCACATTTCTCCAAAAAACAAGCGTATTTAATGAATAAAATGCGGCGCTGAAAAGTGGTAATGTGTGCGCCGTGCAAAAAATGGCCTTGATTTTCTCAAGCACTATGCTCCAAATTACAAGACATCTGAAAGAGGTGCAGAAGGGCCTGGAATGCCGGTTGAAATAGCAAAAGTTCTATATTGATGATAAGATTTGGTATAGGGATTTATCCATTCTTTACGTGAGAGATAAACCACAATAAGTGCAAAGAAAAGGATGAGTTATATGCCAATTATACAATCAGTAGAACGGGCGCTTGGGATTTTGGATTTATTCGATGAGTATGATAAAGAACTGAAATTGACAGAAATAACAAAGCGGATGAATCTTCATAAAAGCACAGTCCATTCTCTGCTGAAGACACTGCAGAAGCACCATTATATTGAACAGAACAATGAAAATGGCAAGTATTATTTAGGAATGAAATTGTTTGAAAGAGGCCATTATGTTATCCAAAATTTAGACCTGCGAGCATTAGCGAGGGAATCTTTGCTTACTCTCGCTAAAGTCTCAGGGAGAACAATTCACCTTGTTATTTTAGATGGCAGAGAAGGAATATATATCGATAAGGTTGAAAATCCAAACGCCGCTATTTTATATTCTAGAATTGGCAGAAGAGTTCCGATTCATAGCAGCGGAGCCGGTAAAGCCCTTGTGGCATTCAAAGAGCCTGCTGAGCTGGAAAAAATACTGGATGGCTACGAGTATACTAAGCAGACAAAAAATACCTTAACCGATAAAGAAACTTTTTTACAAGAATTGAAGACGATTAAAGAACAAGGATATGCGATAGATAATGAAGAAAATGAACCCGGGGTATGCTGTGTGGCTTTGCCAATCCGAGATTATACAGGGCAGGTAATAGCGGCGATCAGTAGTTCAACTGCTGCAAACCATTTGACAAATGAAGAATTGGAGAAGATTATTGAAAGCTCAAAAACAACTGCCGACGAGTTGTCCAGAAAATTGGGATATGATTTTCATTCTATACTGATTAACTGATTATCATATTCCTTTTTTTTATTTAAAAAAGGAATACGGTAATTCATTTCAGAGGGAGAGGGAACTAATATATTGCGGACACACAAAGGCTAGTTGATATGTAAGTTGAACTATTGGCAAAACTTCGCGTTGCTCAGGGGTAATATGAAAAATCTTATGTTCCACTGAATAGGGTTGATCATATGCTTTGAATCGATTTCCCTCTCAAATTACCACTCTTTTACAATATTAGATAAATATTTGGTTATACATACCTAAAAATAAAAAAGTTTTATTAGAATGTTCTAAATAAATTGAAATATTTTTTAGTAGAGTTTATAATCATCATATATTAGTAGAAAAATCATTTATAATGTTAAATTCTTTGACTTCATGAAAGCGATTACATAATTTTATTCAAAGGTTTCCAATTTATTTGGGAAGATTAGGGAGAAATTGCAGACTCCTAAGGCTTCTAATTTTTTAGCGCATTAACAGAACGGGGTTCTATAATGTAGAACAAAGACAGACTACATAATTTTCCGTTAACCATATTGGTTAACTGTATATATTATTTCACCAAGGGAGCGATCGGCGTAAGGATTGCAGAAACTTGGGAAAGGCTGGGAAAAGGTACGGCAAAAGGTGTCGAATTGTCGGTTATATAGTTTAAATTTCATCTAGAAATTTTGACTTTATTTAAACTAGAGGGGGTTATGGAGACGGGACAGAAAATCGAAATACATTTTTCAGAGAAAGGGTGCATGTGTGCAAAGAAGTAAACGGTATGTTGATGTCCTTGATGAAATCATCAGATTAAGTTATTGCCTCAATAGGAATTGATCAGTAAATACCGACTTACCCTAAAAAACGAAGAAATGAAAGGGATGAATTTTATTGAAAAGAAAAGTTAAAAATCTATTAACGTATTTTATAGCTCTGGTTTTTACTATGGTTTTGTTGACCGATACCGCTTTGTCCGGAATGAGGGCTTCAGCCGCAGAGAATGCCAATGCTTCCTCACAAGAGGTTGTACCGTTAAAAGAAGTCTACAAAGACCATTTTAAGATTGGTAATGTGATCAATCCGGCTGACTTAAACAATGCAGCGAAGTATGACTTTATAAAGTTCCACTATAACGCGCTTACTCCTGAAAACGCTACGAAGCCGGACTCGGTATGGCCTAATGCAAGTGGCCAACCGAATTTCACATCAGCTGACAACATGTTAGCCAAAGTGAATGCCGATGGTTTCTATACAATAGGACATGCGCTCGCATGGCATAATCAGTCGGCCGGCTGGCCACCGAAAGACCTGAATCATGAAGAGGCAAAAGATAGCTTGGAAAGGTATATTTCGACAGTCGCCGGGCACTTTAATGAAAATAATAAATTCGACGCCTGGGATGTAGTTAACGAAGCATTCAGAGATAATCCAGAAAATCCGACCGACTGGCGGAACGCGCTTCGCTCCGGCATCAATCCGATGGAACGGCCGTCCAGATGGTTTGAAGCTTACGCTAACGGCGGAAATGGATGGGATTATATGTATGATTCCTTCGTATTTGCACGTGAGGCTGCCCCGGATTCAACTCTGTATTATAATGACTTTAACGACGAAGAACTCCCTAACAAAGCAATCGCGATTGCCTCAATGGTCAAGGAGCTCAACGCGAAATACGCAAAAGAACACCCCGAGGCAAACGGCAGAAAATTGATCGAAGGCATCGGGATACAGGGACATTACAACACACGACTTAATGTAGATAATTTGGAGGAAGTTTTAAAAATCTATAGCGAAACGGGGAGTGAGATTAGCGTAACTGAACTTGACGTACAACTCAACGGCACAACAGCCAATATTCTCCCTGCCGAAGCGGAATTGAAAGAGCAGGCGACGGTGTACGCCAAGCTGTTCATGCTATATAAGAAGTATTCCGATTCTATAGAACGTGTTACATTCTGGGGTGTCGCCGATAACAACAGCTGGCGTGCATCAGGTCACCCACAGCCATTCGACTCTAATCGTGCACCAAAAGAAGCATATTGGGCAATAATAAATCCGGAGGCCTATCTTGGACTCGAAAAGTCGCCTCCAAAGCTCACATCGTTTGACTTCGGCGGTGAAGAGTTCAACGTCGCAGATAAAACAGAATTTGATGTTAACGTGCCAAAGGACGTGTCAAATATTGATTTCACTGCAGCGAACGTAGCATACGATTATCCAAAAGATAATGTTGTCGTCAGTGTTGCGCTCAGCCCTGAAAATGGCGAAGTGAAAGCTGGGGAGCCAGCCGTGGCGACGGTAAAAATAGCCTGGAAGGAATCCTCGGATATATCGACGACGTATACAATAAACTTTGGACATATGAGCGCCGAGTGGGAGAAAGACCAAAACTATCCGGATACGGGCTACCGTTCATCCGTCAATATCCGCTTCAGCGATGGTAAAACGGAACCCAAACTATTTCAGTCGTTTACTACTGCGGACAACGGTAAATTGGCAACGCTCAACAGCAAAGAATTTAAGGCTTTGCCAAAACATACAAGCGGAACGCTCACGATCAATACTGACAATAATATAAAAGCGGATTATTTGAAAACAGTAACGTTGAAGAAATCGGTGTGGGATCAAAACTGGAAACCGATTGCTCCGACACGTGTTACAGATTTAAGTAAGCCGGAAAATTATTATAAACTGGCCAAAACGATTGAATCCGGTAAAACTTATATCGTTGTTCCCGTTAACTCTGGCCAGGCTTTAACCAATAAGAACGAAGCAGCCGTCAACCCGTCAGGAAAACGAGGGTTTGCGGGTACTCCTGTCACCATAGAGGACGATATTATTGTAGAGCCGAAGCTGATCCAGGACAATATGAGATTTATCTTTAATGAAAGAACCAGTCCTGATCCGGGACAATACACAAGTGCGAATGGATATACTGGCTACACAATGTTAAGTCTGGTTCACGGCGGCCTTGTCGCCCCTGGTATCATGTATCGGGATTTGGGCAGCGACGATACGCTTGCTTTACGCTCGGATGCAACGATTGCAAACAGTTCATTAGATCAAGCGGTATGGTTTAACACGGGAATCGATCCCAAGACAGGCCAGACGACCATATTCTCACATACTGGATCCAGTGATCTCACTTATGCACTGTACGGAAACGAGTATGGTTTCGTCACAAAGAAAGTCGATTCACTGGAGGACGATCCAGCACTTCGTGTGAAGTTGTATGAGTTTGTATCTAATTATTTAGACGAAGACATTGCGAGTCTGGGCACAGAAATTTCTCCGGCAGAGATGATTGTGAATGACCGCGACGCTAATATTCCAATCAAGGCGGATGTCCCGGACGGTTCCAAAGCAGTATTGGTTAAGGACGGGGCTTCAGTAGCTTCTGCAACATTTGCAAACGGCCAGGCAATAATCTCTGTTAAAGCCGGCGATGTTAATGGAGAAGCGAATTATGCTGTTGTTGTCTATCATGGTTCCAAAATACTTGGCGCCAAAATACTTCAAGCAGTGACTGTCGACAGTGCGACACCGTCGGCTGCGGTAGAGAAGCTCAAGGGCAATCAGAACAGACTGACAGTTAGCGTTACAGAACGATATTCCGATGGTTCCACAAAGAAGGCTTTCACTGAAGAGGTACTTATCAGCAACAACGCTGCAGGTGTCTATCAAGTGGGTCCATATAAAGTGTATGTGGATACCAAAGGAAATGACAAAATTCGTGAATGCTATATTGTGAAGTAATAATTAGCAATTTACCTTGATTGTTCACGCACCAATATAAAATCCCACTCAAAAGCATCCAGATCGGCTTTGAGTGGGATTCTTTTGTTCACCCTGAATGATGAAAAAAGAATCCGTTTCTGATAGCATGATTGCGACCAAATAAAACATAAGTTGAAAATACTATAAGAGATTGAACTGCTTAAAAAGTTATGCGAGAACGGAGATGAAGCCATGACCAATTATATTTGTTCTGTATGCAATCAAGTCTATCTAATTGAAGAAACCCGTTGGAAATGCGAGTGCAGCGGAGTTTTGGATTTGTTGAAACCGGAGACGGGTTCGGAAAGAGTTCATTGGACCGATCAGCCGTCGATGTGGCGCTATGTCTCTTCCATGGGGGCCGGTGAGGAACTGGTGGGCTGGCCGTCCGTTACTCTCGGCGAAGGACAGACGCCTTTGCTTGTATTCGATGAAGAAGTGCCGGATACATTTGTGAAAATGGAATATATGATGCCGACGCTTTCATTCAAAGACCGGGGTGCTGCGGTATTGGTCACTTTGGCGAAACAGCTGGGTGTCAGGAAGATGATCGCGGACAGCAGCGGGAATGCGGGGACGGCGATCGCTGCGTATGCGGCACGTGCCGGGATTGCCTGTGATGTCTATGTGAGTGCACATACTTCTCCTAAGAAACTGGCGCAGATTAAAGCGCACGGCGCGGAAGTCAGAGCCATTGAAGGCACGAGGGAAGAAGTGGCCGCGGCGGCGCAGTCAGCTGTTTTGGAAGAGCAGGTTTTTTATGCGAGCCATGTGTATAATCCGTATTTTTATGAAGGGGCGAAAACATACGCCTTCGAGATTTTCGAGCAGCTGCAGAAAGCGCCTGATACCGTACTGGTTCCTGTTGGGAACGGAACATTGGTGCTCGGTGTGTATTACGGTTTCAAAGAACTTTTGGAAACCAATAAAATTGGCCGGATGCCGAAGATCGTAGCCATCCAGGCTGAAAGATGCGCACCGCTTGCGAAAGCATTTGCCAATCAGGAACCGATCGCAAAGCCGGTTGTAAATGAAGGGACTTTGGCAGAGGGAATCGCCATCGCGGCGCCGGCCAGATCGAAACAGGTGCTGGAAGCGATTCGCGAAACCGGGGGAATGATTCTTACGGTCGGCGAGGAAGCGATACTGGAAGCCCGCGATACTCTTGCGAAGAGAGGGTTTTATGTAGAAGTTACTTCAGCTATTAATTATGCCGGATATATGGGGTATGCGAAGGCGAAAGATGAAGTGGTCGTCATTCCTTTGTGCGGTGCGGGGATTAAGTCGGATTAGAAATCGTTACTTCTGAAATAGTGAATTTTAATTGAGTATACGAGGTAATGCTAGTTTTCGAAGCGGATGAAATGAAAGAAAAAGTATGGATTGATGGTATAAAGCATAAACGAGAAGATGTTTATTGGAAAAAAGGCAAGTAGTTACTGAGAGATGCCTTTAGAAAGCGGGATGGTCCAAGCTGGCCGTCTATCGAAATAAAATAGTGTGAAAAGCCTGTTTCCCTGATTGCGCTGCGATCTTCGAGGCAGGTTTTTATTTGTTATCATACAATCTGGGGAAATTGAACCTATTTCCATCGGGGCCTCGTCTAATGGCTGAACGGGCAGAAAGGGGGCAAGGGATTGGACAGGGAAGAAAAAGATTTCGTCCTGGAGAAAGTGATGGTCGAATACGGTGACGAACTGGTGCGGCTGGCCTACTCCTATGTGAAGGACGCTGATACAGCGAAAGATATGGTACAGAATACGTTCATCAAATGTTATGACCACTTGGATGGATTCCGATATGATGCTCAAATGAAAACATGGCTCTACCGCATTACGATCAATGAATGCAAGGATTATCTGAAAAGCTGGAGCTATCGAATGATCCAGGTGAAAATTATGATCCAGTCAACTGCAAAGTCCGTGTCACCTTCAGTTGAAAAAACGGTGATGGACCACTACGACCGCGCAGCCTTGAAGGAAACGGTCTTTTCGCTTCCGAAAATGTATCGGGAAGTGGTGTATCTCTATTATTATGAATCGCTGAAGACAGAAGAAATAGCTGATGTGCTGGACCTTCCGTTGAATACGGTGAAAACACGGATAAGACGGGCAAAGCAGAGATTGAAGCTGAAGATTGAGGAGGCTGGACTGAATGGAAGATAAGCGGATGAAAGCCTGGTCTGATCCCGAATTACGGTTTACAAAGGCGGACCGCGATCAGGTATTTAAAAAGATTCAGAGAGTGGATGGAGCAGGCGGTCGAGAGAAGAAACAGAGCATGTTCTTTACGGGCCTTGTTCCGCTGACGGTTTCATTGGTTGTCGTAAGTATCTGTCTGATTCTATTCCTTCCATCGCTGCTTCAATGGAATGTTGCGGACCAGGCTGCGGTTTCTATGAAAGATCAAACAGCCCTGACCGGTGCGGCTGCGGGGAATCAAGACGTGACGACGGTGTTGTTTTCGATAAAAGACGAGGAGGACAGAGTGCCTGTCAATCTTTTATTTGCGTATCATCCAGATGGGGGAAAGTTGAAAGTATTATCGATTCCCCGGGATACGTATGCCTCGATCCAGCGTAAAAATGAAGCCGCTTCTTTTGATAAGTTGACGTTTGCTTATGCTGATGGCGACGGGGCTGAAGGTATTAGGGCGACGGTGTCCGGCTTGTTAAATCTGCCGGTCGATTATTATGCGGTCATGGAGATGGAGGACTTTTCGATGATGATCGAATCTGTGGGCGGGATCGATTACGATCTGCAGGGAGATTTGCGGGTAAGGGCGATCTCCCAGGCTTCATTCGAATTTCACAAGGGGGCAAATCAATTGAACGGGGAAGAGTTCCTGGCGTTAGTGATGGATGCTACGGTCGGGAATAGCCTGGGTGATGAGAAATTTCTGCAACTCATGTCGAAAATGATCACGAAGATGGCAGATGGAGTTGCACTGGCACAGTTCAAAACGGAAGGGAATATTCCTGCTGATGAAATCCTGGTTGACCCATTGAAGATTCATTCCATACAAACGGTATCCATGCTTGATGGGATACAGGATACTACCAAAGGCGGGAAATACTATATAGCGTTTGAGGAGGACTTTTTACAAACAGTTTCGGAGGAGCTAACTGTATTTAAGTGAAAAACGGGCAAATAAACACGTTCAGGAAACTGACCGTGTTTATTTGCCGTATGATCAGGCTGCCAAAGTCTCTGACCACTCCGAAAAGCCCATGAACTTCCTCAAAACATTCCACACCTCAGTCAATCCGCCTCCGCCCATACGGAAAAAGTCCTGTTTTCTGCTGCAATCAGACAGCGGTACAGGCGCCCCTCTTGTAATCTGCTAAAATAAGAGAAAAACGTATACAGACAGGTGAGGACATATGACAGAGCGTATTTTGATCGTAGAAGATGAAGAGAGCATCGCGCGTGTATTGCAGCTAGAGCTGGAATTTGAGAAGTATGAGACGGGTGTTGCGCATACCGGGACGGACGGATTGATTCTGTTCCGGGAAGAGAAATGGGATTTGGTGCTGCTGGATCTCATGCTGCCCGGGCTGAACGGGCTTGATGTGCTGCGCAGGATCCGTTCCCATGACGAGCATACGCCTGTCCTTTTATTGACGGCAAAGAATGATGTCGAGGATAAGGTGAAGGGGCTGGATCTCGGGGCGAATGATTATATTACGAAGCCTTTTGAAATTGAGGAGCTGCTGGCGAGAATCCGTACGGCGCTGCGCATTGCGGGGCATGAGCCCGGGGAAGCTGCGGATCCGGATTTGCTGGTGTTGGGCGATTTGTCGCTGCATCAGCTGTCGCGTGAAGTGCACCGGGGAGAGCAGTCGGTCGAACTGACGCCGCGGGAATTTGATTTGCTGCAGCATCTGCTGAAACATCCGAATCAAGTCCTGTCGCGTGAGCAGCTGCTGGATGCGGTGTGGGGTTATGATTATTTTGGAGATACGAATGTGGTCGATGTCTATATCCGCTATGTGCGCAAGAAGATTGACGGCGGTGAGGCATCGCTGATCCATACAGTGCGCGGGGTCGGCTATGTGCTGAAGGAGCCGGTGCATGAAGCTTAAGACGAAGATCCATCTGTTTTCGACGGTGCTGATGCTGTTCATCCTGGCGCTCAGCAATAGCGGGATTTATGTGATCTTTAAGCAGCTGGCCTATACGACCGAATATCAGCAGCTGATCCATCGTTCGAAGGAGCTGACGGAAGGCCTGAGCCGCGTGCATGATGAAGAGGAAGTCAGCGATGTGCTGCGGACGTACATCAATCCGGAAAGTATGCTGCGGGTAACGGATGAAGAAGGGAAAGAGATCAAGACGCTGGTTTCGACAAAAGAGCTCGAGAATTATGAGCTGTCGTTTGATGAGGATGACTATTCGATCGGCCAGGTCAATGGCGCGGCGGTGATGATGACGAAAGTACCGGTGATCTGGCTGGACGGGGACGTCGCCTATATCGAGATTGCCCAGATTTTGCGGGACTCGAGCCGCAGCCTTCATTTACTGAAATTCATCCTGCTCGGGGTGACGCTGCTGGCGATGATTCCGATTACGCTGTCGAGCATGACGCTCGGTAAAGTGGTGACGCAGCCGATCTTTAAGCTGATTGCGACGATGCGCGCGAGCAGGAAATCGGGAAAATATGAGAAGCTGGCGGCATTGGACGGCAAAGACGAGCTGGCGGAGATGAGCCAGACATTCAACGAAATGATGGAGCAGCTCGAGCAGAACTATCAAAAGCAAGAGAAGTTCGTGTCGAATGCTTCCCATGAGCTGAAGACGCCGCTGACCATTATGGAAGGATATGGGCGCTTGCTGAAACGGCAGGGCTTCGACAACAAGCAGGTTGCGGACGAAGCACTGACGGCGATTCTCAATGAAACGGCGCGGATGAAAGAGCTGATCGAGCAGATGCTGCAGATGGCGAAAAGCAAGGATCCTCTGGCCTTCACGTTTGCGCAGGCGGATGTGACGCAGATTGTCAAAGAGACGGTGGAGCCGTTGCGTGTCGCTTCGGGACGGACCATTACGTTCGCGGATCCGGGCAGGCTGCCGGTTTCAACGGACGAAAAGCGGCTGAAGCAGCTGCTGTTTATTTTATTGGATAATGCGAGAAAATACAGTGACGGGGAAATTCAGGTGCGTGCCTGGCAGGAAGAGCGGGCGGTCGTGATGGAAGTACAGGATCATGGAGAAGGAATTGACGCACAGCATCTGCCTCATCTATTTGACCGATTTTATCGGGTGCAGGAAGACCGTGCCCGCAAAACAGGCGGTACCGGACTTGGTCTTGCGATTGCGAAAGATCTGGCGAACGGGATCCGGGCGGAACTGCAGGTGGAAAGTGTGCGCGGAGACGGGACGACTATGCGGATCACGCTGCCTCGCTGATTCTCAGGGAATTCTAATGATTGCGGAATATAATGGAAGGAAATGAGGTGACGGATGATGAGTTGGTGGAAGAAGCCGTGGATGCTGCCGCTTTTATTGGCGGTGGTCATTGTGATGGGAAGCAACTGGTATATCAAGCAGATCATGCATCAGGACGCTGTGCCGAAAGAGGAAGTGAAGTCGCGTCTGGAGTCGATGTATCAGGGGTCGGTCGAGCAGCTGACAGAAGGGGCTGACGGCTATGAGGCGGAGATACGCAGGAACGGCGCGTTATACAGTGCGACGGTCGACCATAAGACGGGCAAGGTATTGGCGCTGACTTTATTGAGTGAAGCGGAACCGGAAGTGGCGGTGAAACCTGAACCTGAAGCAGAAAAGGCCGAGCCTGCTGGTGATGTTGCACCTGTGGAGAAACCTGCCGCGGTGCCATTGCCGAAATCGGAAGAACAGCCGAAACCTGCACCTGCGCCTGAACCTGCACCAAAGCCTGCAGAAAAACCGGTTGCGAAGCCACAGCCAAAACCAGCGCCGGCACCAGCACCAGCACCAAAACAGTCCGTGCTGCTGACATCGCAGCAAGCTGCAAATATTGCACTGAGGCAGTTGAACGCCAAGGTTCCTGTGGAAGTGGATGACATTGATTTCGTTGAGACACAGCAGGGCGGCTATTATTTAGTGGAGCTGGAGCTGGATACCGACGCCGATCTGGATGAGGTGGTCTATCAGATTCATGCGATCTCAGGCAAGGTCATGTCGGTGGAGTGGGATGACTAGGAATGGGAAATTCCTCCTTTACTGAGAATCTCTCATCATTTTCTAATGAAGTCCTTCCTCTTTTCTCAGAAACCCGGGGTACAGTGGGGGTAGAGAAGAAAGGAGGAGAATTCGATGAATAAATGGATGGCGTTTCCAGCTTTGGCGGGTATCTTAACAATCGGCGGAGTGGCGGCTGCAACAAGCAGTCCTTCAGCTGAACCGGTGGAAGAGCCCGTATTGAGTCACGAAGAAGTGAGCGGAATCGCACAGCAGCACGCCTCTGGCGAAGTCACGGAAGTGAAGCTGGACCGCGAGCAAGGCCGGGTAGTCTACGACATCGAACTTTCAGATTCAACCATCCAGACAGACATGGAGGTAGATGCGCAGACAGGCGATGTACTGAAGATCGAGAAAGAAGCGGCGGAAGTGGAACCTGAAAAGGGAATCCGGCAACCGGCAAGTTTTGATCAACCGGCAGAGCTGTCTGCGTCAACCAACCATACGCTGACCGTCGTTTCTTCATCTGACGAACAGCCTGCCCGGTCCTTGCTGACGAAAAAAGAAGCGATCGAAATTGCCAGGCAGCATGCAGTCGGCAAATTGACCGATGTGGACATTGAGAAGGAAAAAGAAGACGGTAAAACTTTTTATGAGATTGAACTGGAAGACGAGTTTTTCGAGTACGAAATTTTGATGGATGCCGAAACAGGCAGCATCATTTCATTTGAACAAGACTGAAACCACCCACAAACTATCAGTCAGCGGTAAAAGCATACAAACACACACATAAAACACAGAAGGCTGCGCGGGGAATGAATTCCTTGGGCAGCTTTTTCATTGCGCACAGTATCTGGGGCGGCTGAAGCTCATAAACACCCGACAAGTGATCATTGCGGCTGTGCAGGCGCTCATACTTCCCGGCCGTGCGCTCATACCGGTTCCGCAGGCGCTCATAGACAGCTGCTCCGTGATCATACACTCCTTTTAAGTGATCATGGAACGATGTTTCACCCTGAAAGACGGCAGTTTCAACTTGGAAAATGAAAACTCACTTTAATTTCTGCTACACTGAAACTAAAAAGAGGTGGAGTGCATGAAGATACTCATAGCGCCCGACGCGTTCAAAGGCAGCCTGACGGCGAATGAAGCGGCGGCTGCGATGCGGGCGGGTGTGGAGCGAGCCATGCCGGAGGCGGAGACGATATGCCTTCCTGTTGCAGATGGCGGGGAAGGGACGATGGCTGCGCTCGTATCAGCAACAGATGGAAATGTTAAGACATTGACAGTGAACGATCCGCTGGGACGGCAAACCGAAGCGCAGCTCGGAATTCTCGGCGACGGAGAAACTACGGTCATTGAACTCGCGCAGGCCTCCGGTTTGCTGTTGCTGGCACCCGACGAACTCAATCCGATGCACGCTTCTACATATGGTACGGGCCAATTAATTCGGCAGGCGCTCGACGATGGGTACCGTAAATTGATCATCGGCCTCGGCGGCAGCGCGACGAACGACGGAGGTACCGGTTTACTCGAAGCGCTGGGTGTGAAATTCTCCGATGCAGACGGAAATTTGCTGCAAATGAAAGGTTCGGCACTTCCGCAGATTGCGGGCATCGACTGCTCGCAGCTGGACGGACGTTTGAAAACGGCAGACATTCGGATTGCTTCCGATGTACAAAATCCTTTTGTCGGTGAAAACGGCGCTTCCTCTATCTTCGGCCCGCAAAAAGGGGCTGATGAACAGATGGTCAAAGCGCTGGACGACGGATTGCGTCATTTTGCCGATCTGACGGAACAGCAGACAGGCATGCGTCTTCACGATTATCAGGGAGCAGGAGCGGCGGGCGGCAGTGCGGGCGCTTTGCTTGCTTACTGCGGAGCAAATTTGGAAAGCGGCATTGAAGTCGTACTGGAAACAGCCGGCTTCGCGAAACATTTGGCTGCCGCAGATTTCATTCTGACGGGGGAAGGCAGGACAGATCTGCAGACGCTGGAGGGAAAAGCGCTGATGGGCATTGCGAAAACCGCGAAAGCGAATGAAGTGCCGGTAGCCGTCATATCGGGTTCGATTGAGGAGCAGGCGCGGCCGCTTCTGGAGCAATGGTTTTCCGTTCTGTGTGCTTTGGATGAAGGCGGACATCCTGCAACAGAGCTTATGGCGGACGCTGCAAATCATCTCGCCGCGAGGACCGCGGAACTGATGCCGAATTTACCTGCAGCTTTTCAGTAGTCAATTGCTATTATAATATAGTATAGTACAAGAACCTTGTTCATTTTCAGGCAAGGTTTTTTGTCTTGCCAAGCATAGACTGACGGCAGGCAGGGTATATAGATAACAGGAGGTGGTCAAATGTTTGAAAACGCTTTAAATTGGCTGGTGGGACCGGCGAATAATTTTATTTGGACGTATATTCTAATTGGACTATTATTGGCAGCTGGTCTGTATTTCACGATTCGCACGAAATTTGTACAAGTGCGTTTGTTCAGAGAGATGTTTCGTTTGATTGTGGAAAAGAAAGACAGCAATGACGGTGTGTCACCGTTCCAGGCATTTACGATCAGTGCAGCTTCACGTGTAGGAACCGGTAACGTCGCAGGGGTAGCTCTGGCGATCGGGATCGGCGGGCCGGGCGCGGTGTTTTGGATGTGGATCATTGCGTTCATCGGGATGGCGACCGGATTCATTGAGAGTACGCTCGCACAGGTCTATAAAGTGAAAGACGGCGAGACGTTCCGCGGTGGACCGGCGTATTATATGCAGAAGGCGCTCGGAATGCGGAAACTCGGTATTGTCTTCGCGGTATTACTGACCATTTGTTTCGGATTCATTTTTAATGCGGTGCAGTCGAATACTATCAGCCAGTCCTTTATGGATGTTTTTGGGATTCCTGACTGGACTGTCGGAATCGGCTTGATCCTGCTGACTGCAGTCATCGTGTTCGGCGGCGTGCAGCGGATCGTGAAAGTGACGCAGACAATTGTTCCTGTCATGGCGACCTTCTATATTATTGTCGCGCTGTTCATTGTCATCATGAACATTACGCAGGTTCCTGCGATGTTCATGCTCATTATCGAGCACGCTTTCGGCATCAAGGAAATGGTCGGAGGCGGTATCGGTGCGGCGATCATGCAGGGTGTCCGCCGTGGTTTATTCTCCAATGAAGCTGGTATGGGTAGTGTGCCGAATGCGGCAGCAACGGCGAACGTCTCACATCCGGCAAAGCAGGGGCTCGTTCAGAGTCTCGGCGTGTTCTTTGATACGATTATTATCTGTTCGGCAACGGCATTCATTATTCTGCTAGGCGGGCTGTATGAGTCCGGTGAAACGAACGGAATCTTGCTGACGCAGGCTTCCATGGCGGTGCACGTTGGTGCGTGGGCTCCTTATTTCATTGCCGTCGCGATCATGTTCTTCGCGTTCAGTTCCATTATCGGCAACTATTACTACGGTGAAACGAATATCGAATTCATCCATGCGAATAAAGGCTGGAAATATGCGTATCAGATACTCGTGCTCGGGATGGTATTTCTTGGAGCGGTTGCGAAGGTGCAGGTTGTTTGGGACATGGCAGATCTGTTCATGGGGCTCATGGCAATCATCAACCTCGTCGTCATTGTCCTGCTCGGTAAAGTTGCCTTCCAAGTGCTCGACGATTTTACCGTACAGAGAAAGGCAGGGAAAAACCCTGTATTTAAAGCTTCCACCATACCGGGACTAAAAGGTGCGGAGTGCTGGGAAGATACACCTGAAAAACCGGAAGAGCGATTGCGGCCATAAAAATCCGTCTCGATATCCATATGCCATATAGCACAGAAAACAGCTGTGATTTTATTTTCCGTCAAGGCATATAAAGTTTGATTTTGATAAAATATTTACCTGTAAAATGAAAGGATCTTAGTTCAGAAGGTACATTCTGAGCTGAGATTCTTTTTATGCTTTACAAGTTTAACCACTACATGTTAGGGTATTACTTGTACATAAGACACTATATATAGTATTTTCGATGAATCGGTACCATCAACGGTTTAAAAGGGAATCCGCTTAAAAACGGAGCTGCCCCCGCAACTGAGGGCATGGACGACTGTCTGGATTATACCCACTGCCCTCTAAGGCGGGAAGGGAGACAGGAGGACGATGTGCCAGCCAGGAGACCTGCCATTCTATCCGCAATACATTCTTCGGGGAGGAAGAATGGAAGCAACAGGCAAGGAACATTATCTGCCACTAGACTTCCATTTATTACCATTAGACTATAATGGCTCCCGGATGATTGGGAGTCTTTTTTAATACATAATTCATAAAAGGGAGCGAATGACATGGCTATAATTCACGAAACGGCTGGTCTTAATCTATTGCTGGAAAATCTGGAAGAAGAATTCGGAAAGAAAAAAATAGAGGCGCTGATCGAGGCAAGCGAGCGTTATCAAGAGCGTCATCCCGATAGTTCAGCATCTGACTGGACAAGCGCGATGGTGCTGGAATCATTGAGCAGAATCGATGAAGCGAACGCGTATTGGACTTTCGTTGCCGCACGTATTTACTTGTATGATGTGTATGCGAAGCAGAAAGCGCTGCGTGGTACGGATGTCTATAACGACTTTGCGAAAAATGTAGAAAAACTGGTTGCGCAGGGTCTTTATACTCCAATCCTTACTGAGAAGTACAGCCATGATGAACTGCAAGAGATCGGTCGTTTACTCGAGCCTTCACGCGACTTGTTATTTACCTATATCGGATTAAAAACGCTGGTGGACCGCTATGTGACAGTGAACTTCTCCAAGCAGCCGGTCGAGCTGCCGCAAGAACGCTGGCTGATCATTGCGATGACGCTGATGCAGGATGAAACGGAAGACCGCATCCACAAAATCGGCGAAGCTTACTGGGCGATGAGCAATCTCTATATGACGGTTGCGACGCCAACGCTTTCGAATGCCGGCAAGATGCACGGCCAGCTGTCGAGCTGCTTTATCGATACAGTGGATGATTCACTGCAGGGTATCTACAACAGCAACACCGATATCGCAAACCTGTCGAAGTTTGGCGGCGGCATTGGCGTCTATATGGGGAAAGTTCGTTCACGCGGCGCGTCCATCCGCGGATTTGAAGGTGCTTCAAGCGGAGTGCTTCCGTGGATTAAGCAGCTGAACAATACGGCAGTTTCTGTCGATCAGCTCGGTCAGCGGCAGGGCGCGGTGGCAGTGTATCTGGATGTCTGGCATCAGGATATCTTCACATTCCTTGATCTGAAGCTCAATAACGGGGATGACCGTCTGCGCGCGCATGATATTTTCACAGGCGTTTGCCTGCCCGATCTGTTCATGGAGAAAGTGGAGTCACGCGAAGACTGGCATCTGTTCGATCCGCATGAAGTGCGCACGAAGATGGGCTTTTCATTGGAAGACTTCTATGATGAAGAAAAGGGCAATGGCTCATTCCGCAAGAAGTACGAGGAATGTGTGGCGAATGAAGACCTGTCACGCGAAACCGTATCAGCGATCGAAATCATGAAACGGGTCCTGCGCAGTCAGCTGGAAACAGGCACGCCGTTCATGTTCTATCGCGATGAAGTGAACCGCAAGAACCCGAATAAACACGAAGGAATCATTTATTCGAGTAATTTGTGCACAGAAATATTGCAAAATATGTCAGCCAGCACACATGAATCGGTGACATTAGAAGACGATCTGGTCGTCACACGCACGAAGCCGGGTGACTTCGTTGTCTGTAACCTGTCATCGATCAATCTGGGGAAAGCGGTAGTTGCAGACGTATTGGACCGCCTGATTACGATTCAGGTCCGTATGCTCGACAACGTCATCGACCAGAACCAGATTCCTGTCGTCCAGGCGCAGCGCACAAACGCCCGCTATCGCGGGATCGGGCTCGGCACATTCGGCTGGCACCATTTATTGGCACTGAAAGGCATTCAGTGGGAATCCGATGAAGCAGTGGATTACGCGGACAAGCTGTATGAAAATATCGCCTATCTGACAATCAAGGCATCAATGGAATTATCGAAGGAAAAAGGCGCCTATCCATTGTTCGACGGCTCCGACTGGCAGACAGGCGAGTACTTCGAGCAGCGCGAATACGATTCGAATAAATGGCGCGAGCTGCGCATGGATGTGGCGATCAACGGCATGCGCAATGGCTATCTGATGGCAGTCGCGCCGAACAGTTCGACATCGGTCATCGCAGGCTCCACCGCTTCAATCGATCCGGTATTCAAGCCGTTCTACCATGAAGAGAAAAAAGATTATAAACTGCCGGTCATCGCACCGGATTTGAACCATAACACGTATGATGTCTATCGCCGTTCCGCGTACATCGTTGATCAGCGCTGGTCCATCAAGCAGAATGCTGCACGTCAGCACCATATCGACCAGTCAACTTCATTCAACATCTATGTACCGAACTCCATCCGTGCATCCGTCCTGCTCGATCTGCATATGCAGGCCTGGCAGTCCGGCATGAAAACGACGTACTATATGCGTTCCACAGCTTCTGAAATCGAGGAGTGCGAGTGGTGTCATTCCTGATTGCGTACGCTTCCTGGAGCGGCAATACGGAGGAAGTGGCGGAATTGATTGAGGAAAATCTGACCCGCGAAGGCATCCAAGTCGATACACACCGCATCGGAATCGGCGTTCTTCCGGATGTGAATGAATACGATGCCTTCTGTATCGGTTCATTCACCTGGGAAAAGGGCGCCACGCCGGATGAAGTGAAAGACTTCGTAGCGGACATCGGCTTCAAGCCGGAGCCGGTCTACGTCTTCGGAACAGGGGACACGCAATTCGGCGGAGATGAATTGTTTTGTCATGCGGCTGAAAAACTGGCGCGCTTTTATCATTCACCTTTTGAACCATTGAAAATCGAACAAAGCCCTCGCGGCATGCAAGAGAAATTAGTAACGAACTGGACGAAAGGAGTGCTCGACCATTGGCGACACTTACAAGAGTAAAAGTACTGAACCCGGCAAATCCAAATAAAGCAACAGCCATTTTCGGCGGGGAAGCTAGCGGCATCCTCAACTGGAATGATATCGCGCACCCTCATTTCTATACATTGCGCCAGCGCATCCGTTCGCTGTTCTGGACGGCGAATGAAGTGGATATGACACAGGACGTCAAGCAATTTTCACGTCTTTCCAAAGAAGAGCAATCCGCATTTTTGAAAATCATCGGATTGCTCGCTACACTTGACGGCCCGCAGACTGTCATCGCAATGAAAATTGCTGATTTCACGACGGATCCGTCTGTAAAGTCAATCATGGCAACGATTGCTGATCAGGAAAGTGAGCATAATCACAGCTATGCGTATGTGCTTTCATCGGTCACGAATCTTGATAAACAGATGGCTTCATTCGAAATGGGACGCACAGATGAGGTATTAATGAAGCGTAATGAGCGGATCGTGGAAGTGTATAATGATTTTGCGGAGAACCCGACAATCGAGACAGTACTGAAAGCAATGGTCTATACCACGCTACTCGAAGGCCTGTTCTTCTACAGCGGATTCGCATTTTTCTACAACTTGGCGCGCCACCAGAAAATGGTCGGCACGTCGACGATGATTTCCTATATCAACCGCGATGAACTGCAGCACGGCAAGGCAATCAGCGATATCTTCCGTGCGGCGCTGGCTGAAAACCCGGGGTACAACACCGACGAATTCACGGACTGGATCTATGATCAGTTCCGCCATTCCGTCGAACAGGAAGTCATCTGGAGCCGTTATGTGCTGGGAGAAATTGATGGTCTGGACCTCGATGAGATGGAAGGCTATATCAAATACCGCGCGAATAAAATGCTGCGCATGCTCGGCCTGAGCGAGATTTATCCAGAGTTCACGGACAATCCGATGAAATGGATCCGCGCATATGTCGATAACTTCGACGATACGAAGACCGATTTCTTCGAGCAGACGAGCCGGCAATATGTGAAAACTAGTGATTTGAATGGGTTTGATGATTTGTAAGCTATGGGAAGTGAACGCGGCTTTAAAGGTAACGGGTAGAAAATATTGAATAGCATAACAAGCAGGGACACGAATCGATTCTGGATTGGTGTCCTTGTTTTTGTTTTCTTGCTAGTTCTATTGTTAATCGTCTTTTAAAACGTTGACAAAGGTGTTCTTTGTTTGATTTGTTGATAGCTCTTTTCTTCCATGAACCGAGCCTATTACCTTAAACCCTGTGAACTTATTTAGATGTCTCGAACAATTGTCTATTGTTGAAACCTTTCTAGGATAGGGATTGAGCATGCAGGGAGATTTATTATCTGGAATGTAATGTGGCCATTATTCACTTCCAAAATAATTTGCCCATCATCTTCGCTATTGTCAATTAAGATAAGATTATCTACAAGGTAAGCATATTGATACAGATTATCAAATGAAGTTTTATCGCGTCTTATAATATCTTCAGTAGCGATATGGTGTCCTCCATTTCTCACACGCATTGCTACACGTTCTATATTTTGATTCACATGGCTGAGAGCCACATAAAACATGGTTATTTCATAACTTTCTCTTAATAGCATTCATTCCGGCTAATGTAGTCTCAATTGAAAAACTTTTACCTTCTTTAATATATTGGCGAACAGATCGAATAACTTCTTTACCAGCCGATATTCTTTTCTTTTCAGGGGTGGCAGGATCCATCCTTCTCGCAATAGCATCTGGATCTATGTTGATATCTAAGCCGATTTTGTCGATAATGAGGCTGCGTAATGTACTTTTACCGCTGCCATTGTTACTGGCAAACACGTATAGCGAGGGTTTATTTGTACTCATTAAGATTCACCAGTCTTCTTCAATGGAACTACTTTTCCGTTAGGGTATTCTTTACATAACACGCCGTCTTTTTCATAAATGATATATGTGTCGTTTGCCTTGGCATCAATTCTTGCGCGCTCGCCTGTCATTTTAACCCACTGTCGAGCCAACCATACTTTCTCTTTTGATTGGGATTAAGACCATCTTTCATTTGGCTCACCACCTTTATTTTCATCATATCATACTAGAGAAGAGCTGCACGGTAAAGGAATTACAGTGGAGGTAGTATCAGTAATTCACCGACAATCCGATGAAGTGGATTCGTGCGTATGTCGATAACTTCGACGACACGAAGACGGACTTCTTCGAGCAGACGAGCTAGCACCGGTGGAATGATTCAGAGAACTGAAGTCTATCACAGCATACTATCACAGCATAAGAAAAGAACAACTTCTGATTGAAAGACATCAGAGGGTGTTCTTTTTCTATGTCTATTACGACGAAAATGTTAGCTATCATTATCAAGATGCTGAGTGGAATGATGTTGGAAATGATCATCATTTTGGATAGAGGAGAAGAGACGTGCGGGATGACAGCTAAATATGCATAGGAAGGTCCGCGCTCATTGAATACGCACCAGCGCTCATGCCATACCCGCAAGTGATCATTGAAGGCCGCGGGGTGATCATTGCCGACCCGGCGGTGCTCATACACGGTATGCGAGTGATCATACCAACCCTGCCAGCGCTCATAGCCCCGCCGCGCAGCCGCCAACATCCTAATCAAAACAAAAAAACGAGCGGAAATTAATCCGCTCGCCCATTCACCCAACTTATTTCTGTGCTTCTGCCGCTTTATGCATTGTCTTGTTCTTCGCAAGATTTACGTGCCAGCTAAGTGCTTCTTCCAAGATGTGTGGAGTTTGTCCGCCAACTTGTTCTTTCGCACGGTTGTAGTAATCACGCAGCTCATCCTTGAAATCAGGGTGTGCACAGTGCTCGATCAATGCTTCTGCTTTTTGTCGTGGAGCCAGGCCGCGAAGATCCGCATAACCTTGTTCCGTAACAATCACGTCTACGTCATGCTCTGTGTGGTCTACGTGTGAACAGAAAGGTACGATCGATGAAACATCTCCACCTTTTGCGTACGACTTCGTTACGAAGATCGCAATACGCGCGTTACGTGCGAAGTCACCGGAACCGCCGATACCGTTCATCATGCGTGTACCGCTGACATGTGTAGAGTTCACGTTTCCGTAGATGTCCAGCTCAAGTGCTGTGTTGAATGAAATGATGCCCAGACGTCGGATCACTTCCGGATGGTTAGAGATTTCCTGTGGACGGAATACTAACTTATCACGGTATTTACCGATATCTTCTTTCAGGCTGTCCAGACGTTTCTTGGAAAGAGTCAAAGAAGTAGCGGAAGCGAATTTCACTACGCCGTCGTCGATCAAGTCGAAGATTGCGTCTTGAAGTACTTCGGAATATACTTCGATGTCTTTGAACTCAGAAGTTCTCATGCCGTCAAGTACTGCGTTTGCTACAGAACCAACACCTGATTGAAGAGGCATCAATGTTTCGTCCATGCGGCCCTTCTTGATTTCGTCACGGAAGAAGTCGAGTAAATTGTTAGCAATTTCCTGTGTCTCTTCATCCGGAGGAACGATTGGGGATGGAATATCCATCTTCTCTGTAATAACGATTCCGCGTACTTTTGCAGGATCTACTTTGATTCCCGGAGTACCGATCTTATCCGTCACGCTATAGACAGGAATCTCTTTTCTATCGCCTTGGTATTCAGGAATATAAATATCATGAAGTCCTTCATATTCAGCAGGTACGTTAACATTTAATTCAATGATGACATTCTTTGCTTCCTGTACGAAAATCGGTGAGTTACCTACAGAACCAGTCGGAATAATCTGGCCGTCTTCCGTAATTGCAGCTGCTTCAATAATTGCATAATCAATCGGTCCGATCACGCCTTGGCGCACCCATTCAGACGTATGGGAAAGGTGTTGGTCAATATAGAAAGATTCGCCGGTATTGATCTTGCCGCGCATCACCGGGTTGCCCTGGTAAGGAATACGCATGTTGATCAAGTTTTCTCCAGCCATCAGCTCATCTACGTTCGGTCCGAGAGAAGCACCTGTGAAAACGTTTACTTTGAACTTTTCGTTTTTACCTCTTTCAGCTAATGCCAATGGAACCGCTTTCGCATCTCCTGACAAAGTAAAGCCACTCATACCTAAAGACATGCCATCCTCGATCCAAGATGCTGCTTCTTCAGCTGTAACAATTTTGTCTTTCAGTGCTTCACAACGAAGAACTTTGTTTAATTCGTTTGACACGGTATCATCCACCTAACCTTTCATTTTAACTATAATTCTAACACCTATCTAAATAAAATCAACATAATATTATGAGAAGTATAGTGAAATTGTCAGAATGTGAGATTTTTCTCTTGAAGCCGGTGCTGGATGTGTATTTCATGCTGTTTTTTTGCAGAGTGTGAATATAGTTGCCGTGGTCTTCGTTTCTTGACTTGGCGGGAAGTTTAATTGAATTATGTGTTTGCAGTTTAAACTCGCTTCGGCGCTGGGGGATTGCCTTACGCTATGAGCCTACTGGCGAAGAGCATGCCAGCAGTCTCACAGCCACGGCCGACCCCGCAGATGCGCCTTCGCTAGTGTGGAGAAGGTATATCATGCTGCTTTTTCGCAGAAGCAGATTTAGTTGGTGTACGTTCCAGTTTTTCGACTTTGCAAATGCACTGATCACAAGAATCTTAGCCTTTGCAGAATAATAAGTAGTGCATGAAATACCTCACCTATCGTAATAGTCTCAAATAATATGCTCATACTTCCACTCACATAAAAATTATTGAAAAACCAGCCTAGTGTACCGGAGTGGAAGGCGGCGACTCTGGGAGGATTAGCCCGACAGGTGAGACGACTTGCGGGAGCTTGCGACCAAGTCGGCTCACCGCGGGCCCTCCAGAACGCGTCCGCCTGGAACGCAGGGAAACGGTCTCCCTCTACTCACCCGCACTTTCACGCAAACAAACTGAATGAAGCAACACAAAGCAGGGTGTTTTGACGGGAGAAAAGGGAAAACCCTAATAGAGTTTGCCGGGAAACGGCGTATACTTAAGAAGTAGATAGCAGAGTACTAGATTTCATGACATAAGTCTTACGTGATAAAAACAAAACTAGGGAATACCCTTAGTTTAATTCCGATTAATTAGTTTATTTTAGGGTAAGTTGATGAATATGTCTGTGTTCATTTGAAGCGACATTCTGAGAAGGAGTGGAAATGTTCGATGAAAAAGAGATTTGGACTGAATTATTTTAAACCTGTTGAAAGTTACTCTGGGAATTGGTCGGTGCTTGAAGAAAAGAACCGTGACTGGGAAAACATGTATCGCCAGCGCTGGTCGCATGACAAAGTGGTGCGTACAACACACGGCGTAAACTGTACAGGCTCCTGCAGCTGGAAAGTGTTCGTCAAGAACGGCATCATCACATGGGAAAATCAGCAGATCGATTATCCATCCTGCGGTCCCGACATGCCGGAATTCGAACCGCGCGGCTGTCCGCGCGGTGCATCATTTTCCTGGTATGAATACAGCCCGCTTCGCGTCAAATATCCATATATAAGAGGGAAACTGTGGCGCATGTGGAACGAAGCACTTCAGGAAAAGCAAGATCCTGTTGCAGCCTGGACTGCGATTGTCGAAGATCCCGCAAAAACGAAAGAATACAAAAGTGCACGCGGTAAAGGCGGGCATGTCCGCATTCATTGGCGTGATGCGACGATGCTGATCGCGGCGCAGCTGATTTATACGGTGCAGAAATATGGTCCCGACCGCGTGGCAGGGTTTACCCCTATTCCCGCGATGTCGATGGTCAGCTACGCATCCGGTGCGCGTTTCATTTCATTACTGGGCGGCGAAATGCTGAGCTTCTATGACTGGTACGCGGATCTTCCGCCATCTTCTCCGCAGATTTGGGGCGAGCAGACGGATGTTCCTGAATCGAGTGACTGGTTCAATGCCGGTTATATCATCATGTGGGGTTCGAATGTTCCTTTGACGAGAACGCCCGATGCGCACTTTATGACTGAAGTACGCTATAAAGGAACGAAAGTAGTTTCCGTGGCACCGGATTATGCGGAAAGTGTCACACATGCAGATGACTGGATCGCGGCAAATCCAGGAACCGATGCAGCGGTTGCGCAGGCAATGACTCACGTAATCTTGGACGAGTTCTATGAGAAGCGCAAAGAGCCAACCTTCTTAAACTATGCCAAACAGTACACAGATATGCCGTTTTTAATTCTATTAGACCCGCATGAAGATTCATATAAAGCCGGACGATTCCTCAGAGCAAGTGATCTGGGCCAGCAGTCGGAACACGCAGATTGGAAACCGGTGCTGTTAGATGAAGCGAAAGATGAAATCATTGTGCCGAATGGGACGATGGGACAGCGCTGGGAGAAAGACGTCAAGTGGAATTTGAAGCTGGACAATGAAGACGGCACACGTGTCGAGCCGGCTCTTTCTGTCGAAAAACATGCAGCAGAATGGAAGGAAATTCATTTCCCTTACTTTGATCAGCGGGGCAACGGCACATTCAAACGTCCGATTCCTGCAATGAAAGTACAGTTTGCGGACGGAAGCGAGCGTCTGGTGACGACGACATATGATGTCATGCTGAGTCAATACGGAGTCAACCGGATCGACAGCGAGCTGGAGGCGACTGGATATGATGATGTTACTTCTATTTATACTCCGGCCTGGCAGGAATCAATCACGAATGTGAAGCCTGAACTGGTTACGCAAATTGCAATGGAATTCGCCCAGAACGCCATCGATACCGGCGGACGTTCGATGATCATCATGGGGGCGGGGATCAATCACTGGTTTAACAGTGATACAATTTACCGCGCAATCCTGAACTTAGTCACATTGACTGCATCACAGGGAGTGAACGGCGGAGGCTGGGCGCATTATGTCGGCCAGGAGAAATGCCGCCCGATCGAAGGCTGGAGTACGATTGCCTTCGCGAAAGACTGGCAGGGCCCGCCGCGTCTGCAGAACGCGACTTCGTTCTTCTACTTTGCAACGGATCAGTGGAAATATGAAGAGGCCGGCGCTGACACACTCATGTCCCCGCTTGGCGGAGAGGCGAGATACCAGCATCCGGCGGATTACAACATACTGGCAGCAAGACTTGGCTGGCTGCCGTCATACCCGCAGTTCAACCAGAACAGCCTGAAGCTCGTGGAAGACGCGGCGAAGCTTGGCAAGACGGAAACGAGTGAAGTCGTCAGTCATGTTGTCGATCAGCTGAAGTCCGGCGAATTACAATTTGCGGCAGAAGACCCGGGCGCTCCGGAAAACTTCCCGCGGTCGCTCTTTATCTGGCGTTCCAATCTGATCTCGAGTTCAGCAAAAGGACAGGAATACTTCATGAAGCATTTGCTTGGAGCATCCGACGGCTTGCTGGCCAGCCCGAATGAAGACATGAAGCCGGAAGAGATGGTCTGGCGTGATGAAGTGGAAGGAAAGCTGGATCTGATGGTGGCACTGGATTTCCGGATGACGGCCACGCCGCTGTATGCGGATATCGTCTTGCCGGCAGCGACATGGTACGAAAAAGTGGATCTTTCTTCCACAGACATGCACCCGTTCGTCCACCCGTTCAATCCTGCGGTCAATCCGCTGTGGGAATCGCGTTCGGACTGGGATATTTACCGGTCAATCGCTGAAACATTCTCAGAACTGGCGAAAATTCATTTGCCGGGCGTCTACAAAGATTTGGTAACATCACCGCTTGCGCATGATTCGATTCAGGAGATTGCCCAGCCGTTCGGTGAAGTGAAGGACTGGAGTAAAGGCGAAATCGAAGCAATTCCGGGCAAAACCATGCCGGGTATGACGATTGTCGAACGTGACTTCACGAAGATCTACGATAAGTACATTACGCTCGGGCCTTTATTGTCGACAGGGAAAACCGGCGCGCACGGAGTCAGCTTCTCGGTTGCCGAAGAGTATGAAATGATGAAAGGCATCAACGGCGTCTATGAAGATGACACGATTAAAAATGGCCTGCCGAAACTGTTTACGGCGAAGCACGCGGCAGAAACGATGCTGACTCTGTCTTCCGCCACAAACGGACGTGTGTCACAGCGGGCATTTGAAGCAGCGGAAGCAGACACGGGAGTCGAGCTGAAGGATATTTCAGCCGACCGTGCAGCCGAGCGCTTCACATTCGCGAACATCACCGCGCAGCCGCGTGAAGTCATTCCGACGCCGGTCTTCAGCGGTTCGAATAAACTCGGACGCCGCTACTCGCCGTTCACGACGAATATCGAACGGCTGGTTCCGTTCCGGACATTGACGGGCAGACAGCATTTTTATTTGGATCATGAATTTTTCCTTGGATTCGGGGAAGCACTGCCTGTCTATAAACCGACACTGCCGCCGATGGTGTTCGCGGATCGTGATAAGGAGATTGTCGGAGGTCAGGATACGCTCGTTTTGCGTTATCTGACGCCGCACGGCAAGTGGAACATCCACTCCACTTATCAGGATAATCAGCATATGCTGACATTATTCCGCGGAGGTCCTACGGTATGGATTTCAAATCTGGACGCCGAGGAGCACGGAATCGACGATAACGCCTGGCTCGAGGTCTATAACCGCAACGGTGTCGTCAATGCGCGCGCTGTTGTCAGTCACCGGATGCCTAAAGGTACGATGTTCATGTATCACGCACAGGATAAGCACATTCAAATGCCGGGCTCGGAAATTACCGAGCAGCGCGGAGGAAGTCACAATGCACCGACGCGTATTCATATGAAGCCGACTCAAATGGTAGGCGGCTATGCTCAGCTCAGTTATGGATTCAACTACTACGGACCTATCGGAAATCAGCGAGATGTGTATGTCGCGGTCCGCAAGATGAAGGAGGTCAACTGGCTTGAAAATTAAAGCGCAGGTTGCAATGGTGATGAACTTAGACAAGTGTATCGGGTGTCATACGTGCAGTGTGACATGTAAAACGACATGGACGAACCGTGAAGGTGCGGAATATATGTGGTTCAACAACGTAGAGACGAAACCGGGGATCGGCTATCCGAAACGCTGGGAAGACCAGGAAGTCTATAAAGGCGGATGGCAGCTGCGGAAAGGGAAACTTGAGCTGAAATCCGGCTCGAAGCTTTCCAAGATCGCACTCGGGAAGATCTTCTACAATCCGGATATGCCGGAAATGAAAGATTACTATGAGCCTTGGACGTATGACTACGAGAAACTGACAGCTGCGCCGGATCAGAAGCATACGCCGGTTGCGCGTGCGAAATCTGTCGTTACGGGCGAATACATGGATCCGGAATGGGGTCCGAACTGGGAAGATCAGCTGGCAGGTGCTCACATCACAGGCCCGACTGACCCGAATATCGAGAAGATCGAAGAAGAAATCAAATTTAATTTTGAACAGGCATTTATGATGTACTTGCCTAGACTTTGTGAACACTGCCTGAACCCGAGCTGTGTTGCATCCTGTCCTTCAGGCGCAATGTATAAGCGCGATGAAGACGGTATCGTGCTGGTTGACCAGGAAGCTTGCCGCGGCTGGCGTTACTGCATGACAGGCTGTCCTTACAAAAAAGTCTACTTCAACTGGAAGACGAATAAAGCGGAGAAATGCACATTCTGTTTCCCGCGTGTCGAGTCTGGACTTCCTACCGTCTGTTCCGAAACATGTACAGGCCGAATTCGCTATCTGGGCGTTTTGCTGTACGACGCAGACCGTGTGCAGGAAGCGGCGTCTACACCGGACCCGAAAGATTTATATCAGGCACAGCTTGATCTGTTCCTTGATCCGAACGATCCGGACGTCATGGAGCAGGCGATCAAAGATGGTATTTCCGAAGATTGGATTCAGGCAGCGCAAAGTTCTCCGGTCTATAAACTGGCTGTTGAATATAAGCTGGCATTCCCGCTTCATCCGGAATACCGTACACTCCCAATGGTTTGGTATGTACCGCCGCTCAGCCCGATCATGAACTATTTTGAAGGGAAAGACTCCATCAAGAATCCGGATATGATTTTCCCGGCGATCGAAGAAATGCGTATACCGCTTCAGTACCTGGCGAATATGCTGACGGCAGGAGACGTGGAAACGGTGAAAGGAGGCCTGCAGCGTATGGCGATGATGCGTTCTTACATGCGTGCGGTTTCTTCCGGCAAAGAGTTCGATGAATCAAAACTGGAGCGTGTCGGCCTGACCGCTTCACAGACGAAAGCCATGTACCGCCTGCTTGCGATTGCGAAGTATGAAGACCGCTTTGTGATCCCGACGTCCCATAAGGAAGGCCAGATGAACGTCTACCGTTCGCAGGGATCTGCCGGTTATGACGGCATGGGTACGTACGGCGAACAGGCACCGGCACAAAACCCGTATTCCTATTCAGTCATGGGCTCGGATGGAGGTTGTGACGGCTGCGGACCAGTAACTCCGGGAGCTTCTGTGAAGACAGGCAAAGAAATTTATGAAGAGAATTTCTATGGGGGGATCTGGCGTGATTAATCTTGATCTTCTATATGAAAAGAAACAGATTTTCGGTTTTTTCTCGAATCAACTGAACTACCCAGAAAAACTGACGTTTCATCCGTCAGTCTGGGAGGAATTCGTACCCGCTGATGCAGCGGGTTACGAAGATCTTCAAACGTACTGGCGGGCGATGCAGACGTACAGTCTCGACGATATTCAGGAGCTGTACACCTATACATTTGATTTTCAGAAAGACGCGACACTCTTTATGACTTTCGTGAAATTTGAGGATTCTAAAGAGCGCGGGCAAATGCTGGCACGGCTGAAAGTGCTGTATGAAATGTTCGGGTTAGAGATGCCGGACGAGGAACTGTCTGATCTGCTTCCATTGATGTGTGAATTTATTTACGCAGCGGAATGGAAGGGGGATCCGCGGGCGCAGCAGAGTTTTTCCATGCTGCTGGCGGTTATGGAAGACGGCAGCTATTCTTTGATGAAAGCGCTGGAAAAGTATGAAAGCCCTTATTTTCATTTAGTTCGGGCACTGCGGGAAACTTGTAAATCGTGCATTCAACGGGAGGTTCCAACCAATGACTAGTCAATTTCTCTGGGTCATTTTTCCTTATATCTGTATTGCAGTATTTATTGTAGGCCATATTTTCCGTTATCGGAACGATCAGTTCGGCTGGACAGCCAAGTCAAGTGAATTCATTGAGAAAAAGCAATTGATGATCGGCAGTCTGCTGTTCCATATTGGAATATTTCCTGTAATTCTGGGTCACGTCGCGGGTCTCGGGATTCCGAGAGAATGGACTCGTGCAATGGGCGTCAGTGACCATATGTATCATATCGGCGCAGTATGGGGCGGCGGATTCTTCGGAGTTGTCACGCTGGCCGGAATGATTATCCTGACGGCACGCCGGTTCACGAAATCAAATGTCCGTAAGCTTTCATCCAATTCGGATCTGATTGTCAATTCTTTGCTGTTGTTCATTGTTTTCATCGGTGTCTACAGTTCACTGATCACGAACACGATGACGCCGGGGTTTGATTACCGTGCAACGATTTCCGTCTGGTTCCGCTCGCTGCTCATTTTCCAGCCGGAAGCTGCCTTTATGTCAGCGGTCCCTATAGCGTTTAAACTGCATATTCTGACAGGATTCCTCATTTTCGCGATGTGGCCGTTTACTCGTCTCGTCCATGTATGGAGTGTACCGTTGAATTATGTAGGCAGAAGTTATATTCTATATAGAAAACATCAGCCGACGAAACATACACCTCGATGAGCGAATGATGAATAATAGGAGAGCGTGCTATGAACGGACAACAGAATTTTCATTTTCATTCGGCGATTGAACAGCTGAAGGAGACGCTGAAAGCAGACTTCATTGGACTGGCGCTCGTGGATTTCAGCAAGTACCGGCATGAGCTGAAGTGGCGTTATGTCACTGGAAACTTGAGTTTGAGCTATCGGAGAATTGTCCTTACGTCAGGAAAAGGGATTGCGGGACTGGTTTTTAAAACAGGTAAGCCGATGATGGTGAATGATGTGAGTGAACATGTAGAGGCGAAAGATCTTTACAATTATCCCATTCTCATTTTCGAAAAGCTGAAGAGTTTCGGCGCCATTCCTTTATTCCAGGAGGATCATGTACAGGGCGTGCTGCTGGTCGGGTACCGCGAATCGAAGAAGATGACTGCAGAAAGATTTGAACACTTCAAGCAGGCTGTCGGTTCGCAATTCGGACCGTTTTATCATAAGGAGCGAATGAAAGATGACATTATCGAACAGTGAAAACCTAACAGATTTGCTGCAGAAACTATATGAGCGCACAACAGAAGCGATGTTCTTTTTTGCGGCAAACGGTGAGATCCTGTCGATGAATGAAGCCGCCAAAGAGATCGTCGAACCGGAAATTTACGAAAAAATGCTCGAAGGGGAAGCAAACTCCATTTGTCTGACCTGCCGGGGATTTACAAGTGAAGACGAGCAGATGACCTGTGTTTCCTGTTTCATGTCGAAGCCTCAGGAGACACTGACTTCATTCCAGCTGTTTCTGGAGACAAAAGATCTTGGTCTGCAGCCTTTCAGCGCAACCTATCAAGTGATTGATGAAGCGCAGGGGACTTCTGTATTGATGCTGCGCAACTTAACACGCCAGACACAGACAGCGGAAGTGCTGAATCAGAAGATGCGGATGCAGCAGGTGATTCAGGCGCAGGAAAATGAACGCAAGCGCATCTCCCGGGAACTGCATGACAGTGTGGCGCAGGAAATGCTCAGTTCGCTCGTCGATTTGCGCGTCCTGAAGTATATGGATGTCAATGACAAGGCACTGGAAAAACTGCGTCAGACAGAAGGTTCCTTGATGCGTTTATTGGATGAAATCCGACATTTATCCGTTGAATTGCGTCCGGCGGTTTTGGATGATTTTGGACTTGAAGCAGCTTTTCGCACCCATATAAAAGGGCTGGAGAAAAATTACGGTCTGATCGTGCATTTGAGTTCCGATCTGAAGCAGAAACGCTATGAAGGGGAAATTGAAACCGTCATCTACCGGATCGGGCAGGAAGCTATGCTGAATGCCATGAAATATGCGGAAGTGGAAGAAGTGTTCCTGACCTTGAAAGACGAGCAGGGGATTTTGCAATTGGAGATAGAGGACGAAGGAGTAGGCTTTGACGTCAATGATTTTGCCCCTCAAGGAACAGGACTCGGTCTTTTCGGAATGAAGGAACGCGTGGAACTGGTCGGCGGGAATATAACGATTGTTTCCCGTGCAGATGAAGGGACCAAAATTCAAGTAGAAATTCCAGCAGGAAAGGGGCGGGCAGCGAGTGAGAATCATAATAGCTGATGACCATGCAGTCGTCCGGACCGGATTTATGCATATCTTGAATTATCAAGAGGATATGGAAGTCGTAGCGACCGCGGCGGATGGATTGGAAGCATATGAACTGGTTGCCAAGCACCGGCCTGACATCATTTTGCTGGATTTAAGCATGCCGCCCGGTCAGAGCGGATTGATTGCGACAGGTAAAATACACGAAGATTTTCCTGAGACGAAAATTGTGATTTTAACAATGTATGATGATGAAGAGTATATGTTCCATGTTTTGAAGAATGGTGCCTCCGGGTATATTTTAAAAAATGCGCCGGATGAAGAGCTGATCAGTGCGCTTCGTGAAGTGTATGAGGGCGGCACCTATGTACATCCTTCGATGGCGACGTCGCTTATTCGGGAGTTTGTCCAAAAAGGACCCAGAGCAAAAAACGAAGATGATCCGTTCAAGATTTTATCCAAACGGGAAATTGAAATTTTGCCGCTTGTTGCGAAAGGGTACGGAAATAAAGAAATTGCAGAAATGCTTTATATTTCAGTGAAGACAGTAGAAGCGCATAAGGCGAAGTTGATGGATAAACTTCAATTGAAGAACCGTCCGGAACTGGTCGAATATGCGCTGCGCAAGAAGTTCTTGAATTTCTGACGGGAGGCGAAGTGAGATGGTTAATCCGGGGTTTACCCATACATTGCCGGTCTTGCGTGTTCTGGAAAATGAACATCAATTCCTGATGCATGAAATGAACCAATGGCATGCGATTGTGCTGAATTTTGAAAAAGAGCTGTATTCCCGTGAAGAAGGGCTGGCTGCGCTGAAGCAATTGCGCAAGATGGTCGTCGCATTCATTGAACCGTTGAAAAACCATACGGAAAAGGAAGAAACGTATCTGTTTCCGATGCTGGCACAATATGTCGGCAGCGATCAGGGACCGGTCCAGGCGGTGCAGGAAGAACATGATGAAATCGATGCGTATATCGGACATTTCCTCCATCATACGAGAGGCGATCTGTCGTCATTCAGCTTAGAGATGATGCAGGACGTCGTGAAAGACGCGGGCGAAGCGTTCGAAGTCATCATGATTCATTTCGTTAAGGAAGAGAATGTGATTTTTCCGATGGTCATAAATGTCCTGCGGGCGAAAGAGCAGGATGACTTGTTCGAGCAAATGTATACATCGATTTTGCCAGAGTAAGAAAGAGTGATAGAGAAACATAGTAATGTAACTAACTTCAGAATGGATGGATTCCTATGACACAAAAGATCCAGTTGCCGTTACAGACGGCGAATCTAGTTGTCGGTTTCATGGTTTGGGTGCTTATTTCTTCATTGCTGCCGTTTATCAGTGAAGACATCTCGATCCCGCCTGAACGCGTGGCCATCATTACAGCAATTCCAGTAGTACTTGGTTCGATTTTGCGTATTCCGCTCGGTTATTATGCGAATGTCTATGGCGCGCGCGTCATGTTTTTCGTCAGTTTCATCGTGCTTTTATTTCCTGTCTACTACATAAGTGAAACATCGACAGTGACAGGACTGTTGATCGGCGGTACATTGCTTGGGGTGGGTGGCGCGATTTTCTCGGTGGGTGTTACTTCGCTTCCGAAATACTATCCGAAAGAAAAGCATGGTCTGGTCAATGGGATTTACGGAATGGGGAATATCGGAACAGCCATTACGACGTTCTCCGCACCGGTACTGGCCATGAAATTCGGCTGGTCACTGACTGTTAAGATGTATTTGATTTTGCTGCTGGTGTTTATCGCACTGAATTTCTTCTTCGGTGACCGCCAGGAGAAAAAAGTAAAGGCGCCGATTGTCGAGCAAATAAAAGGTGTCTACAAGAATGAGAAACTATGGTTCTTCTCTTTATTCTATTTCATTACATTCGGTTCATTCGTGGCGTTCACCATATTCCTGCCGAACTTTCTGGTCAATTACTTTGGACTTGAGAAAGTGGACGCGGGGCTGCGGACTGCCGGTTTCATCGTGGTTGCCACGTTATTGAGACCTGTAGGCGGATGGCTCGGGGATAAATTCCAGCCATTGTTCCTGCTGATGGGCTGTTTTGCCGGTTTGACATTCGCTTCAATTATTCTGGCGTTTTCTCCGGATATTGCGCTGTATACAGTCGGCAGTATTATCATCGCTGCAGCAGCAGGTATTGGAAACGGCGTCATCTTTAAACTGGTTCCGCTTTATTTCAGCAAGCAGGCGGGAACAGTGAACGGGATTGTTTCGATGATGGGCGGCCTGGGCGGATTCTTCCCTCCGTTATTGCTCGCAACAATCTTCTCGATGACAGGTTCCTATTCAATCGGCTTCATGGCATTCTCCCAAGTGTCGCTTGTGAGTCTCGTGCTGGTTGTCTGGCTCTATTATATGGATCGTGTCAGCCTGTCAAAAGAGGTGTTCGACTCTACAGGACAGGGAATCCTGGTAACCAATAAAAATGACGAGATCGTTACGGTCAATCCGGCATTTACCAGCCTGACGGGTTACAGTGAGGAAGAAGTGCTCGGTAAAAGTCCAAGTATCCTTAGTTCCGGACGCCATGACAAAGCCTATTACGACGAGATGTGGAGTCAAATCGCCGAGCATGGTGAATGGCAAGGTGAAATTTGGAATAAGAAGAAAAACGGCGAAGAATATCTGGAGTTTTTATCCATCAGTGCGGTGAAAGACGGCACAGGCGATGTGGTCCGTTATGTTGGATCATTCAGCGATATCAGCCCCGTAACAACAGAAGGCAATCGGTTACCATAACCGATGCCTTCGTTTCTGGTTGAATGAAAGGAAGTAGATGAAGTGGAAAATCGTTACTCAAGACAAACGCTGTTTCAGCCGATCGGAGTGCCTGGCCAGCAGAAACTTTCGGAGTCACACGCCGTCATCATCGGCTGCGGCGCGCTCGGTTCTGCGGTTTCTGAAACGCTCGTGCGTGCGGGGATCGGTAAAATAACGCTTGCAGACCGAGATTATGTCGAATCATCCAATCTGCAGCGCCAGCAACTGTTCACGGAAGCAGATGCGGACAACAGTGTTCCGAAAGTAGTCGCTGGAAAACAGCGCTTGCTTTCGGTCCGCGGTGATGTGGAAATCCGTACTGTGCTTGACCACGTAGACGGACCGTTGCTGGAAGAGATGGCAGCCGGCGCTGATCTGCTGATCGATGCGACTGATAACTTCGAAACGCGCCTGCTGATCAACGATGTCTCCTGGAAGATGGAGATTCCATGGATTTATGGAGCCGTTGTCGGAAGTTCCGGCAGCGTCTTTCCTTTTATTCCTGGGAGGACTCCTTGTTTCCGCTGTTTACTGCCGGTGTTGCCGGCGGTCAATGAAACATGTGATACAGTAGGGGTGATTGCGCCTGCTGTCCAGATTTCTTCGGCGCATCAAAGTGCGGAAGCGTTAAAATGGCTGACTGGAAATGAAGCAGCCATGCGCACGAAGCTCCTGCATTTTGATGTGTGGAACAATACATCTGTTGAGGCGGGAATCAGCCGAATGAAGAACCCGGATTGTGAAACATGCGGGAACCATCCGGTGTATCCTGCGCTGCATCAGCAGTCGGGTACGCAGTATGCTGTGCTCTGCGGACGCGATACGGTACAGATCATTCCGGATGCGAGCCGGGAATTGACAGTGGCTGACGGCGTGCGGGTGGCACAGCAGCTGCAGACGCCCTATCGCGAGACGCCGTTTTTCGTGGAGTTTCATGCGGAAGGGTACCGCTGTATTTTATTCGGCAACGGACGCCTGCTGATTCACGGGTTGAAAAATATGCAGGCGGGCCGCAAAATCTATCATTCATTATTCGGTTAGGGGGCAGTTGAAATGGAAGAGTCTCATTTGCCGCAGGAAGCACGCAGGAAGTCCATTGCGGTGGCAGTATTGACGATCAGCGACACACGGACGGAAGCAGATGATAAGAGCGGAAAAATTATCCGGGAGAAGCTGGAAGACGCCGGGCATCGCGTACAGGAACACGGCATCTGTCTCGATGAAGGCGAGCATATCGTGCGTCAGCTGTCGGACTGGCTGTTGGATCCGGCAATTCAGGCAATGATTTTCACGGGCGGCACGGGCATTGGTGCGCGGGATGTAACGGTGGAAATGGTGACGCCGTATTTCACGAAGCCGCTGGACGGTTTTGGCGAGCTGTTCCGTTTTCTGAGCTATACGGAAGATGTTGGTTCGAAAGCTTTGCTGAGCCGCGCAGCTGCGGGGACAGTCGGCGAGCAGGCGGTGTTTTTGCTGCCGGGTTCCTCAAAAGCTGTGACGCTCGCAATGGATAAACTGATTTTGCCCGAGCTTCCGCATATTGTGCATGAATTGACGAAGCATTTGGAAGGCTGAATGGCGGCGTATGAGCGGTTGGACGGGGTGAATGATCACGTGAGCGCAGGGTATGAGCGGATATGGAGTCGTTATGAGCGCTGGCGCGGACTGAATGAGCGGTTGCCGGTTCGCTATGAGCGGTTGGGCAGGGTTTATGATCATGCGGCAGCAGGAATGGTTCGTGTGGATAGCGGATTGGCGCGGTCGGCAGCATGTTTGGCTCGTTCCGCCGAGCCGCCCTGCTCAAATAAATAAAAAACACGCAGAACTCAGTCTGCGCGTTCGTAATCCCCGTTTTTGCCACCGGTTTTTGTCTGCAGCATGGTCGGACCGATGATCATCTCTTTGCCGGCGGCTTTGCACATATCGTAAATCGTCAGCGCAGCGGCTGAAGCGGCTGTCAGGGCTTCCATTTCGACACCTGTGACGCCTTTCGTTTTCACTTCTGCTTCGATCAGCACTTCGTAATGCGGCTGTGCTACATCAATTTTCCAATCAAACCGGACATCCACGCCGGTCAGCGGCAGCGGGTGGCACATCGGAATGATCGTTGCGGTATTTTTCGCGGCCATGATGGCTGCGACTTGAGCAACCGCGAAGACGTCCCCTTTTTTATTCGTGCCGTGAGTAATCTGTTCATGGATCGATTCGTTGACGATGATCGAAGACTTGGCGACTGCGGTGCGCAATGTCACGGATTTATCGGATACATCGACCATTTTCGCGCGGCCCTGTTCATTGAAGTGAGTCAGTTCGGACATACAATTCATCCTTTCGTTTCATTCATTGTACTCGTTAGTATAACAAAAGAAAGAGGAGATGTAAGTGGTAGAAATTCGAAAGCCTATTCAAGTGGCGGAAGCCGTGGAGCGCGTCATGGCCCACGTACATAAGCTCGGGACGGAAATCCTTCCGTTAGAAGAAACGTATGGCAGAGTGCTGGCGGAGCCGATTATCGCAAAGCATGACGTGCCGCCTTTTGACCGCTCACCTTATGACGGTTTCGCAATTCGTGCGGCGGACTCGGCGGGTGCATCCGGTGAAAAACGCAAAGCATTTCGAGTAATCGGTGAAATCGGTGCCGGACATGTGGCGGACCGTGCAGTTGAGGCGGGTGAATCGTACCGCATCATGACAGGCGCAATTATTCCGGAGCAGGCGAATGCGGTCGTTATGCTCGAGCAGACCGTGGAGAATGAAACGGGCTTCACACTGCGCAAACCGTTTGAAGCGGGGGAGAATATCTCGCGGCAGGGCGAAGATGCAAAAAAAGGTGAGCAGCTGATTGAAGCGGGAACCGTCATCCACCCCGGAACGATCGCTTTGCTTGCGACGTTCGGCTATTCAGAAGTGAAAGTCGCCAAACAGCCGGTGGCAGGCGTGCTGTCAACAGGCACAGAATTGCTCGATGTTTCCGATGAACTCGTACCCGGCAAGATCCGAAACTCGAACGGGCCGATGATCCATGCGCAGCTGACACGGATGGGCATTGAATCGAAAGCGTACGGCATGATGGAAGACGACTTGGATGCATGTATGGAAATCGTGGAACATGCGCTGAAAGAAACGGATCTGCTCATCACGACAGGCGGTGTTTCGGTCGGTGATTATGATTATTTGCCTGCGATTTACGAGCGTCTCGGTGCGGAAGTTTTATTCAATAAAGTAGCGATGCGCCCCGGAAGTGTAACGACTGTGGCAGTGCTCGGCGACAAATTGCTGTTCGGACTTTCGGGCAATCCGTCTGCATGCTTCAGCGGTTTCGAGTTGTTTACGCGACCGGCAATTCTTTCGATGATGGGCTGTACCGCTCCTTACTTGCCGCGCATTCAGGCAGTTCTCGGAGAGGATTTCGAGAAGCCAAATCCTTTCACCCGTTTCATTCGGGCATCATGGGACATGACGCCTCAGGGAATTACGGCGACCCCTGCAGGTTTCAATAAATCGAGTGCAGTATCTTCGATTGCGCGCGGCAACTGCATCATCGTGCTGCCGAGCGGAACGAGGGGCTATGAGAAAGGCACGCAGGTCGATGTCTTGCTGCTCGGGACGGAACAAGGGACGGAGCGCTGGGAATTATGAAGACGCTGCATGTGACAGGGTTCAAGAACAGCGGCAAGACAGCGCTGATTTCCCACTGGATTACCGTGCTTCGGAGTGAGGGGCTTGAAGTTGCAGTGCTGAAACATCATGGACATGGAGGAGCGCCTGAACTGCCGCCTGTTCATACGGATACGGTGCAGTTTCTGGAAGCCGGGGCCGTCTCGACCCTCGTGGCAGGCGGAAATATGATACAATTGATTCAACAGAAATATCAGTCATTTGAAGAGCTAAAGACATTGACGGCGTCAAATCAGCCGGATGTTTTATTGATAGAAGGCTATAAGCAGGAAGTTGGAGAAAAGATTGTGCTTCTGCGCAATGAAGGCGATTGGGAAGATTTGAAGCAGCTGCAGGGCATCATCCGTAAAGCGTATACAGAAGATATTTTCGCGGATATTTCCTCATTGGATGAATGGATTCTGGACTGGGTGCAGGGAGGCGGGGGCAAATGAAACAGTATGAAATTACGGATCAGCCGATCAATACGCAGAGGTACAGCGACTTTGTCCTGCATCCTGCCGCCGGCGCGGTGACGGTCTTTACAGGGCATGTGCGGGAGTGGACGCACGGAGTCCGGACGCTGTATCTGGCATATGAAGCATATATTCCGATGGCAGAGAAGAAACTGGCGGAAATCGGCGCGGAAATGGAAGCGAAGTGGCCCGGTGTCCGCGTTGCGATGGCGCATAGAATCGGTGAATTGAAGATTTCCGATATCGCAGTAGTCATTGCCGTGTCTTCTCCGCACAGAAAAGAAGCATACGAAGCGAATGAATATGCAATTGAGCAGATCAAGGAAGTCGTGCCGATCTGGAAGAAGGAAATCTGGGAAGACGGCGAAGAGTGGATCGGCGCACAGAAGAAATATCCAGAGAAAGGGAGCGGGTTACAGTGATTACAGTTCATTATTTTGCAAGATTGCGGGAGTTGACGGGTAAGGGAGAGGAATCATTGGAACGCGCTCCTTTAACGGTCGGTGAACTTCTGGATTGGGCGGAAACGACGTATCCGGGTTTTGGCAGAGACACGATTCATGTCGCGGTGAATGAAGAATACGCGAGAAAAGAAGATGTTATTCAAGCGGGTGATGTGTGCGCGTTCATTCCGCCGGTGAGCGGGGGATGAAGCAGACGGCCGGCATTCTGCTTGCGGGGGGCCAGTCGCGAAGATTCGGTTCTCCGAAAGCATTTGCTGATTATCAGGGACAGCCTTTCTATCAGTATTCGCTTCAGGCATTGCAGCCTTTTTGCGAAGAAATCGTAGTAGTGACGCGCTCTGAATTCCTGGAGAAACTGCCGAATGAAATTCATTTGACGACGGATCTGGAAAGGTATGCGGGAATGGGGCCGTTGGCAGGCATACTTTCCGGTATGGAAGCTGTCGAAGCGGAACGTTACGCCGTGCTGCCCTGCGATATGCCGTTTATGGAAGAGCAGGTAATCGGCCGGCTCCTCAACAAGCATCAGGGAGATGTTTCGGCAGTAACGGTGGAAGGCAAACGCCATCCGTTGGTTTCTGTCTGGCAAGCGGCGGCGAAACCGGCCATACGTCAGGCGTTGAATGAAGGCAACCGCCGGGTCATGCACGCCCAGGCTCAGCTTGGAGGGCAGTGGATTGAGGGCGGACTGCTGACGGAACAGCCTGAACTTGTATTTAAAAATGTCAATACGCCATGTGAATTGGAAAGGAGATGAGGCAGATGGATGCCATCGTCGATCAGCTCGGACGGCCGATTCGGGATTTGCGGATTTCAGTGACAGACCGCTGTAATTTCCGCTGTACGTATTGTATGCCGAAAGAAATTTTTGGAGATGATTATTTATTTTTGGCAAAAGATCAGCTGCTTTCATTCGAGGAATTGGAACGTCTGGCGCGTATTTTCGCAAAGCTGGGTGTGAAGAAGCTTCGATTGACAGGCGGCGAACCGCTGATGCGCCGGAATTTGCCGGAGCTGATCCGCAAGCTTCATGACATCGAGGGAATCGAAGACATCGGACTGACAACGAACGCGGTGCTGCTCGGACAATATGCGCAGCCGCTGTATGATGCGGGGCTGCGGCGCCTGAACATTAGCCTGGACGCGCTGGATCCCGAATTATTCGGCCGGATCAACGGACGCGGCATCACGCCTGATCTCGTTCTGAAAAACATTAAAAAGGCAAAAGACATTGGTTTTGCAATCAAAGTGAATATGGTCGTACAAAAAGGAGTCAATGAAAGCGAAATTCTGCCGATGGCGGCCTATTTCAAGGATCTCGGCATCACGCTTCGCTACATCGAGTTCATGGATGTCGGCAATGACAACGGCTGGAGCTTCGATAAAGTCGTGACGAAGAAGGAAATCTATGACATGCTGTCGTCCGTCTATGACATGGAACCGGCGGAAGAAGAGTATTACGGCGAAGTGGCAAAACGCTATCGCTACCTGGATTCCGATGTCGGCGCGCAAGTCGGCTTCATCACGTCCGTTTCGGAATCGTTCTGCTCGACATGCACGCGTTCCCGGCTGTCTTCTGAAGGCAGACTCTATACGTGTTTATTCGCGTCGGACGGGTTTGACATACGGGAATTGATCCGTTCGGGCAAAACGGATGAAGAGTTGTTTGAAGCCATCGCGGACGTTTGGAGAGGCAGAAAAGATCGCTATTCAGACGAGCGCTCGGAACAGACAGTAAAGAACCGCAAGAAAATCAATATGAACTATATCGGCGGCTGAGGAGGAAATGTCTGTGAAACCTGTATTGTTTATTTGCCGGGAAATGCCGGAAGAGATTGTGGCTCCGCTCCGTGATGTCTATGAAGTGGATATGTGGCCTTCTGCAAGTGAAGCGGTGCCGCGTGATGTACTGCTGGAAAAAGCGGCGTCTGCGCATGCATTATGGACGATGATTTCTGATCAGATCGACGAAGAGGTATTCAATGCTTCGCCTAACTTGAAAATCATCTCGAATATGGCGGTCGGCTACAATAATATCGACGTGAAAGCAGCGAATGAAAGAGGCGTGATCGTCACGAATACACCCGATGTGCTGACGGAAACGACGGCGGACCTGGCATTTGCCTTATTGATGGCGACAGCCCGGGACCTGATGGGTGCGGAACATGCATTGCGTGGCGGCAAGTGGACTTCATGGGAGCCGCTTGGTTTTACCGGGATGGATGTCTACGGCGCAACGCTCGGCATCATCGGCATGGGCCGGATTGGTGAAGCGGTGCTGCGACGGGCAAAGGGCTTCGACATGAATGTCCTGTACCATAATCGCAGCAGAAAGTCGGAAATGGAAGATATGTACGGCTGCCGCTATGCCGAACTTCCTGACTTGCTGGCTCAATCTGATTTCGTGCTGGTACTCGTGCCTTTCAGTGAGGAAACGAGAGGATTGATCGGCAGGGAACAGCTCGGTCAAATGAAAGAAACAGGAATTCTGATCAACGTCGCACGCGGAGGCATTGTGGACGAAGAGGCGCTGTTCGAAGCACTGCAGACGAAACGGATTCATGCAGCAGGCCTGGATGTCTTCGAGACAGAGCCTGTTCCGCTCGACAATCCATTGCTGACGCTGCCGAATGTGACGGTATTGCCGCATATCGGCAGTGCGAGCCTGCCGACACGTTTGGCGATGATGAAGCTGAATCAGCAGGCGCTGCTTGCATCGGCGAATGGCGAAGAACCGAATCATCGAGTGTGGTAACTAGAGAAAGCAGGGCTGTCCGGGACGTCACCGCGGACAGCCCCTTTTTTATTTGCGGCCGGTCCCGGTCACGCGCGATTGGTGCGTTGCGGCGGCGGATTGGCGCGCGTCCGTACTTTTCATTGGAATCAGAACGTAAAAAAGCTGTCCGGAGACATGCCCCGGACAGCTTTTCAGCATTCTGTCTTATCGATAAACAGCCAGACTGCAGCCGACAGCTCCACTGCCTGCAGCTGAAAATCCGTACCTTCAAATGACTGGCGGAACGAACGGACAACAGATTCCAGCAAATAGATCCGCGGCGCATCTGCCGACAGTTCGTCGAGCAGGAACTGACTGTATAATTTACTTGCACTCTCGCCGTCAGGCAGTTGCCCGATGAATTCCCGCAGTTTCCCGATGAGCACTTCCTGGGTCATCGGGTAATGCTCCGCGCCTTTTAGAATCGTCTCGATCAGGCCTTGTGACAGGAAATGTTCATCCTTGTCGATGATGTCCGGGATGACGACTTTCATTCGCTGCATGACAAAGTCGATGAGATGTTTTGTATCAAGCTGTTCAGGCGTGGAACTCTTCCAGACGTTCAATGAATGCTGAATGAAGGCGAAAATCAGCGACGCACAATCATACGCATACGGCTTCACCTGATTCCCATAAATATCAGCGAGCCGTTTCGCAATCCAGGCAAGTTCCCGGTAGTGCATTTGTTTGACAAATTGCCGCAGTTCATCGTCTGGCGAATGAACGACAGTTTCAAATAAAGGCAATAGGTTTTGCTCCCGGTTCATTGTCAGCCGGATATGGATCTGATCCGAAAGAAGCTGCGGATCGGATAAGTCTTGACCGATCGCGAGTTCATTCCTGCGCAGGAACGATAAATGGTAGGCGTCGCGCAAAATCGCCATCAGGCATTCATTTTTCGAAGAGAAGTAGTTATAGAATGTTCCTTTTGATATATGGGCTTCATCCAAAATATCTTGAATGGACGTCGCCTGAAAACCGTTCTTGATGAACAGTTGCTTAGCAGTATGCAAAACATGCTTTTTTCGATCGTTCATTAATTCCCACCTGTATCTGTAACTTATTTTGTACTGTCGGTATACTGCTAATAGTAAACAATTAACCTTGTAATATCAACGTTTTTAATTTTTATAAGTTTATTGGTTGAATTAATTAGACTAACGGTATAAAATAAATCTCTGTTACTATTTATCGGGAAATACAGGAGGATGAAATGGAAGAGACATTAGATATTAAGAAATTACATGCAAACCCTCCATACGGGGTTATTGCGATTTTGTTCATTGGGGCCTTTGTCGCCATCTTGAACAACACATTGCTCAATATTGCACTGCCCGTCATTATGAATGAATTTTCGATTCGCCCGTCAGATGTTCAATGGCTGACGACAGGTTTTATGCTTGTGAACGGGATTTTAATTCCGGCAAGCGCATTTTTTATTACGAAGTTTACGAATAAAAAGATATTCCTGACAGCGATGGTACTGTTTTCATTAGGTACATTCTTAGCGATTGTCGCACCGACATTCAGTCTGCTCATCGTCGCGCGTATGATTCAAGCTTCAGGTTCTGCATTGATGATGCCGCTCTTGATGAATGTCATGCTGACTGCGTTTCCGATTGAGAAGCGTGGTGCAGCACTCGGTATGTTCGGTCTGGTCATGTTTACCGCACCGGCAATCGGCCCTACATTATCCGGCTGGGTAGTGGAGCACTATTCGTGGCGGATGCTGTTTATCATCGTCTTGCCGATTGCGCTGATCACGATCGTGTTTGCACTGTTTAAAATGAAGAACATTACGCCGAACCGGGATGTGAAACTGGATGTAACTTCTTTAATTCTATCCAGTATCGGTTTCGGAAGTCTGCTTTACGGTTTCAGTTCTGCCGGTGACAAAGGCTGGGGCACACTTGAAGTGTATGGAACCATTGCAGTCGGTACAGTATCGCTCATTATCTTTGTGTTAAAACAGCTGCGTATGAAAGAACCGCTGCTGGATGTCAGGATTTACAAGCATCCGATGTTCGCACTGGCTTCTATTATTTCTGTCGTGCTGTCTGTCGCCATGTTCTCGGGGATGATTCTGACACCGCTGTACGTACAGAACGTCCGCGGAATATCACCATTCCATGCAGGACTGCTCATGCTGCCGGGTGCAATCGCGATGGGTGTCATGTCGCCGATTACCGGTAAATTATTCGATAAATACGGTCCGCGTGCGCTTGCTTATACCGGACTGACAATTGCCGCGGTCACGACCTATTTCCTCAGCCGTCTGGAGCTTGATTCGGGTTATTATTATTTGATGATGCTCTATACGATCCGGATGTTCGGTCTTTCTATGGTGACGATGCCGATCATGACGAACGGTATGAATTCACTGCCGATGAAATCCAATCCGCACGGTACTGCAATGAACAATACATTGCAGCAAGTGTCCGGCGCGATCGGCTCCGCGATATTGTTGACCATCATGACCAACCGGCTGGATAAATCAGCAGCTGCCCAGGCGCAGGATTTGATGGCTTCGGGCGTCGATGTTTCATCAATGAAAGAGGAGATTGGCCGGATGGCGATGCTCGACGGCATCAACCACGCCTTCTTTATCTCTACGCTCATTACGGTAGGAGCTCTGGTACTGGCACTGTTCATTAAACGTGTCGTTCCGCCGAAATTTGAACCTTCCGAAGAAGTCAGCGAGAAATTCAAGTCCTGAATATGAGGTTCCGTGTAATGCGGAGCCTCTTTTTTTTATGTTATGATAAAAAGAAAAAGGTTGTGTTCGATGTGATAGGAAATAAAGAGAACTGTCCATGCGGCAGCGGGGAAATCGTGCAGAATTGCTGCGGCAGGACAAACGAACCGGGCACGAATCAAATTCAGCTGGAATTGCGGAATGTCCTTAACCAGTATTATGAAACAGCTTTACCGCCTGGAGAGGTTCAAGAATTGCAGGGAATTTTAGCGGAGTGGAATCAGCGGCTTGGTGAGTGGATGGAACAAGAGGAATTAATGTCGAATGTCAGCGATTATTATTTCTTCGTTGTTCGCAGAGATCTTTGGCGCCGCCACTTGGTGAAAGCACTGAACCGTACGCAGAATAAAGCGGTTCGAAATATACTGAAGAGCTGGCAGAATTCATTCGTCACATTTGCTGAAGTGACTTCATCCGACGAGCAGGTCTATCATATGAAAGAAATCCTCGGTGAAGGGGAATATAGGCTGGCGAGGGAAGCCGGCGAGCCGGAAGATGTCCGTGTAGTTCTCGCGATCGTGCTGGAAGAATGGCGCAATGACGAGCGCTGGGTTATGCCGATTTCAGCGGTTGCCGTCAATAAACATATGAGTGATGAATTGGTGAAACAAGTCCGCAGTCTAGCAGAAAGCAGCGAGGAACAAAATAGTTTTGAATTCTTTAAAGACTATCTGCTCGATATTTACGAGTTTGTCTGCAAGCTCGATGCACAGACACTGTCGGAAGTCGTGGAACAGAACTTCACGCCGCTTCAGCAGGAAGTGGTCGAGATTTTGGATGCGCAGCTGGAAGATGTCGAATTGCTGCCTGGTGCTTATGAAATGCTACTTTCCTTGATGGCCTATTACTTCGTGGAAAAACAGCCGAAATTCCGCAAGCCTGAAGTGCTCGCGGCTGCTGCGTTCCAGCTGGCTTCTGATGTCAGCATGATGCAGGAAACCTATACTCAGGGCGGAGTTGCCAACCTATTCGGAGTTTCCGTTTCTTCATTCAAAAAACATACCGATGCGCTGTATGGCAAAATCGGCGAGTTGGAAGAAATGATGGCGCAGGGCAACGGCTCAGGTGCCCCTTACTATATTGGAACTGATCCGCGTCCCGACGAGCAGACAAGCTGGCAGATCCATATGCTTTCTGCAAATCAGAATTTCGATACGATGGAGGAAGCGCAAGCCTATATCCAGCAGGCGGTGCAGAAGCCGTTCGAGCCGGAAAATCGTCAGCAGGAATCCCAGATGCTCTGCTACATGGCCTATCATGCGGAGACACCGGAACAGCGCACAGACTTCGCCGAGATGGCGTACGGCGCGGATCCGACGAACGTCGACGCATTATTGCTTCGTGCGGAGATGACCGATTCTGAAGAAGAACAGGACAAGCTGCTGAAACAGGCTATATTCTCCGGCGAGAAACAGTTTGACGATCGTGCAGAAGACACGTGGGCATTCGTTACGAACCGTCCGTATTTGCGCGCTTTACTGACTTATGGTGTTTGGCTGTATGGTCAGGAACGCTACGGCGAATCAAGTGAAATCCTCCTCATTGCGCTGACCAGCGATCTGCACGATCACCAGAGTGTGCGCTATCTGGCCATTTCATCGCTGATTTATCAGAATGAAATCAAGCAGGCTGAGCAAGTGCTGGCTGCGTGTGCGGAGATTTCAGAGCATGATGCAGCTTATTTGTATTTAGCATGGCTGATCGAGATGGAAAAGTCTCAGGGTGCGAGTGAAATGAGTGCGGAACTGTTTGTCAAAGCGGAGCAGGCGAATCCTTATGTCGGCGCGCTGATTCATACGTCTGCAGAGAAGATGCCGTATCCGCGAGCAGCTGAAGTGAAGCCGGGCTCTCCGGATGAAGCACAGTATATTTGGTTTTTGATGTAAGTAATTATAGCCACCGCAGTTTGTCATGTAATTGACGGGCTGTAGTGGTTTTTTTATGCATTGCCAACGCGGGAGAATAATCTAATGCCTTAAGCTATCCGTAAGCGCCGAAGTGTGTTCAGTGACATTACTCATTCCTTCAGATCATTGGAATACCTGACGCTTTAAAGGAATAGCATAGTATATTGTCGAACAGTTCTTATATAGGGCAACAGTGAAAACGATACAGATCAGGAAGGGAGACAGGCAAATGAAACTGACAAACTATATCGACGGTGCGTGGCAAAAAGAGAGTGTAGACTATACGGCGGTTTTGAATCCGGCAAACGGTGAAGAACTGGCGCAAGTTCCGCTTTCTACGGCAGAAGACGTGGAGAAAGCCGCAGCGGCAGCCAAGAAAGCGCAGAAGAAGTGGGCACTGGTGCCTGCGCCGAAGCGGGCGGACTATCTGTATGAAATCGGGCGCATCATGAAAGACCGCAAAGAGCATCTCGCGCAAGTGCTGACGAAAGAGATGGGCAAAGTAGTGGAAGAAGCGCGCGGCGAAGTGCAAGAAGGCATCGACATGGCCTATTATATGGCAGGCGAGGGGCGCAGGCTGTTTGGCGAAACGGTGCCTTCCGAACTGCAGGATAAATTCGCAATGAGCGTCCGGGCGCCGATCGGGGTCGTCGGGCTGATCACACCGTGGAATTTCCCGATTGCGATTGCCACGTGGAAGTCATTTCCCGCCATCGTTGCGGGCAATACATTCATTTGGAAACCGGCTACAGAAACGCCCTTGATGGCATATGAAATGTCGCTGATTTTTGAAGAAGCCGGCCTGCCGCACGGTGTCGCGAATATTGTGTACGGCGCGGGATCTGACGTCGGCACGGCAATGATTGAACATCCCGATGTCCGGGTCATTTCATTCACCGGCTCGACGGAAACCGGCAGGCATGTCGCAGAACTCGGCGGCCGTCACTTAAAGAAAGTATCGCTTGAAATGGGCGGCAAGAACGCGGTCATTGTGATGGACGATGCCGACTTGGATCTGGCGGTTGAGGGCATTTTATGGAGTGCATTCGGAACGGCAGGACAGCGCTGTACCGCATGCAGCCGCGTCATTGTGCATAAAGATGTCAAAGATGAACTGCAAAAACGGCTCGTCGAAAGCATGAAAGAGCTGAAACTGGGTGACGGGCTCGATGAATCGGTAAAAGTCGGTCCGGTCATCAACGATAAAGCACTCGAGAAAATCAGCAGCTATATTGAAATCGGCAAGGGTGAAGGCGCAAAGCTGGTTGCTGGCGGTAATATGCTGAATGAAGGGGAATTCGCCAAAGGCCATTATTTCGAACCGACTTTATTCGCAGATGTGGCTTGGGACAGCCGGCTGGCGCAGGAGGAAATTTTCGGCCCGGTCGTCTCGCTGATCACGGTCAGCAGTCTCGAAGAAGCGATCGAAGTCAACAACAGCGTCGCATACGGCCTGTCGAGCTCGATCTTCTCGCAGGATGTCAATAGAGTATTCCAAGCGCAGCGGGACCTTGATACGGGAATCGTCTATATTAACGCGGGTACGACAGGCGCGGAAATTCATCTGCCGTTCGGCGGCACGAAGGGAACCGGCAATGGCCACCGCGATTCAGGCGTGGCGGCACTCGATGTCTTTACGGAGTGGAAGAGCGTCTATATCGACTTCAGCGGCAGGCTGCAGCGTGCGCAGATTGATACGGAGTAAGAAACAGGAAGGGATGAGCAGATGAGAGTCGTAGTATTGGGTGCAGGACTGATGGGCAGGGAAGTCGTGCGGGACCTCGTGAAACAGGATGAGGTCAAGAAAGTCTATCTTGCGGACCGGGCGATTCGGCAGGCAGAGGATTTTGCGGAAGAGCTGATGTCGGATAAACTGGATATTTTATTGCTTGATGCGAACAATGATGTGCAGCTGAGTGACGTCATCGCGCTTGGGCACATCGTCGTCAATGCATTGTTTTATACATTTAATGAGCGGGTCGCGCAGTGTGCGGTGGAGCGCGGCGTGCACGTCGTCGATCTCGGCGGCCACATCGGCGGGGCGACGGAGAAAGTTCTTGCGCTGCATGAACAGGCTGCCGCGAAAGGCGTGACGCTCATTCCCGATCTCGGCGTCGCGCCCGGCATGATCAACATTCTCGCGGGTTACGGTGTCTCAAAACTCGATGAGACCAATGAAATCCGGCTGTATGTCGGCGGGGTGCCTGTCAAACCGGAGCCGCCGCTCGATTATAATGTCGTGTTTTCATTGGAAGGACTATTTGATCACTATACCGATCCGTCGCGTGTCATCCGGGATAGAAAGGTGCTGGAACTGCCTTCATTGACGGAAGTGGAGCCGTTGGAATTCGAAAGATACGGAACGATGGAAGCATTCCACACGTCAGGCGGTACTTCGACGATGCTGGAATCGTTTTCGAATGTGACGACGCTCGAATATAAAACCATTCGCTATCCTGGGCACGCAGAAAAAGCCCGGCTGCTCGCGGAACTCGGACTGCTGAACCGGGAATCATCCATTTACGTCGACGGCAAACCGCTGCGTGTGCGCGATGTCATGATGGCGCATTTGACTCCTCGGCTGCGGCTTGGTGATAAGTCGGACGCGGTGCTGCTGCGCGTGATTGTCAGTGGGGAGAAAGATGGCAGTCCGAAGACCGTCACCTTCAATCTGATTACCGAAAAAGACCAGACGACGAATGAAACTGCAATGGCGCGGGCAACGGCAAATACGATTTCCGTCGTGGCACAGATGATCGGCAACGGCGTCATCACGAAACGGGGAGCCTGGCCGCCCGAACAGATTGTGCCGGGTGAGCTGTATATTGAAGAAATGAAAAAACGCGGCGTGGTGATTGAAGAACGATAGATTCATTGTAAAGGAGGACATTCAGATGGACTTTACATTTACAGATGAACAGAAGATGCTGCGGCAGACCGCCCGGCAGTTCACGGACGCGGAAATCATGCCGCATATTGCGAAGTGGGATGCGGAAGGCGGGTTTGATCCGGCGATTTGGAAGAAGCTAGCGGACCTCGGTTTCCTTGGCGTCTGTATTCCCGAGAAGTACGGCGGGAGCGGAATGGACTATAATTCATTGGCAATTCTTTGCGAAGAACTCGAACGTGGCGATACGGCATTCCGGACGGCAGTTTCTGTGCACACCGGCCTGAACTGCATGACGCTGCTGCAGTGGGGGACCGAGGAGCAGAAACATAAATACTTGGTTCCGCAGGCGAAAGGCGAGAAAATCGGCGCGTTCGGACTGACGGAGCCGGGTGCAGGGTCGGACGTGGCGGCGCTGCAGACGACAGCGAAGCGGGACGGCGACGACTATGTGCTGAACGGCCAGAAAACGTGGATTTCATTATGCGACACGGCGGATCATTTCCTTGTGTTCGCCTATACCGACAAATCGAAAAAGCATCACGGCATCAGCGCATTTATCGTGGAGCGGACGATGCCGGGATTTTCGTCGAAAGCCATCAAAGGGAAGTACGGCATCCGGGCGGGCAATACGGGAGAGTTGTTTTTCGAAGATATCCGCGTGCCTGCCGCGAATTTGCTCGGGGAAGAAGGGGAAGGATTCAAGATTGCGATGTCCGCGCTCGACAACGGGCGGTTCACGGTGGCGGCGGGGGCGGTCGGTTTGATTCGGGCCTGTCTTGAAGCGAGCGTTGATTATGCAAAGGTGCGTGAAACATTCGGTGTGAAAATCGGCGGACACCAGCTTGTCCAGCAGATGATCGCGAAAATGGAGGCGGGCTATCAAATGAGCCGGCTCCTCGTCTACCGCGCCGGCGAGCTGAAAAACCGCGGCGTCCGGAATACGCGTGAAACGTCACTCGCCAAATGGCAGGCCTGCGATTTTGCCAATCAAGCCGCCGACGATGCCGTGCAGATTCACGGAGCCTACGGATATTCCGACGAATATCCAGTCGCCCGTTATTTGCGGAACTCGAAAGCGCCTGTCATCTATGAAGGGACGCGGGAAATCCATACGATCATGCAAGCGGAGTACGTACTCGGCGAACGCGCGGATAAACTACTGAACCGCATGCTACCGGCGTGGCGGCCGTGAGTGAATGAGCGCTTGGCAGGTGTTTATGATCACTTGAGGCTGCCGTATGAGCGCTTGGCAAGGCTCAATGAGCGCTCGGCGCGGAGATATGATCACGTAACAAGGTCCAATGAGCGCTTGCAGCAGTTCAATGATCATCCAATCAAAAAAACCAGCAAAGCCACGCGGGCCATGCTGGTTTTATTCGAATTTGGAACATCAGGAACCGACAAAGTTCCCGCCGTCGACGTGAATCGTCTGCCCCGTCATATAGCTCGAATCCTGCGACGCCAGAAACACATAGGCCGGCGCATTTTCGGCCGGCTGCCCTCGGCGTGCCATCGGGGTATCGGCACCATGTTCCGCCACTTTCTTCGCATCGAAAGTTGCCGGGATAAGCGGCGTCCAGATAGGCCCCGGCGCGACTGCATTCACACGGATACCTTTATCCACCAGGCTCAATGCCAATGAACGCGTGAAGCTTGTGATTGCGCCCTTTGTTGCGGAATAATCGAGCAGGCCGGGCGAGCCGTTGTACGCCGTAATGGACGAAGTGTTGACGATGCAGTCGCCTTTCTTCATATGATTGACTGCAAGCTTCGACAGATAGAACAGGCCGAAGAAGTTCGTCTCAAACGTTTCCTTCAGCTGATCGGCGGTAATATCCTCAATGGAATTTTGCGGAAACTGCTTGCCGGCATTATTGACCAGCACATTCAGCTCGCCAAAATCCTCAACGAACTGCTTGATCAGCTGCTCACAATTCGCTTCCTGACTGATGTCGATCTGATATTTTTTCGCCTTGCCGCCATACTGCTCAATCAATTCTACGGTTTTATCTGCGTCTTCATCTTCCTGATCAGCCAAATAAGCAATCGCCACGTCCGCGCCTTCCTTGGCGAACGCCACAGCGACTGCACGTCCAATTCCACTGTCACCGCCTGTAATGAGCACTTTTTTGCCTTTCAGTTTATCCGAACCTTTAAACTCGGGGTCATCATAAATCGGCATCGGGTGCATTTCCTCTTCCACACCCGGCTGCTCGGACTGCGTCTGGCCGGGAACCTGTTCATCAATTTTCTCGTAACGATCTTTTGCCATCGTACATCCTCCTCCATATGAGTTTCTATCCGTAGTATTCCCGCCGCGTACACAGACAAACATGCAAATGAAATCCGAAAACTCTGGAATTTTATTGGAATAGGGCAGGGTGTGTAGTAAAATGATGGAAAGCTCGGCGTACTGGACGGTTGAGTCGGAGCGAAAGGAGTTACTATGACAGAATATTTTAGAAAAAGAATCGGTTCTTATTTATTTATCATCATTGGATTACTCATCGGTTTCATAGTTTCCGGTCTTACGATGCAGCAACCGGACTATAAATCTGGAATATTGGCAGTGGCGATCGGGTTATTCATTGGGGAATCACTCATGTTTTTGACATGGATGAAAAAGGGAAGGCAGACTGACCATATAGAATAAAAGGGATTGAATATGTTTCCGGAGATAGAGACTGACAGATTGCGATTGAGGGAAAAGAAAACAGCTAATGCAGTGGCGTTTTTTTATCATTCTTTTAAAGACACGACTACACGTTACTATGGCCCAGATTCGTATCAGCATATCGAGAAGTGGTAATGTTTGGACAGTTTCTAGCCGAGGATCAATGAGGGGAAAAGTGGTAAGAAAGGGGTGTCTGGATGTCGAAATCATTAAAGTTCTCTTTTGTGCTGCTCCTCTTCATCCTGCTGTCCGGATGCAGCAATATAACAAAATACGATAATGACGAACCCGCGGCCATTGTCAGAGGGCAGGAGATTACGGTCGGGGAGCTGCGGCTTTTGTATCCGGATAAACAGGTGCTGGAATATTTGGACGGGGCCATAAAAATGGAGCTGGTGAAACAGGAAGTGGAGAAACTGGGCCTGGATATTTCCGGACATCTGGATCCGGAAGATAACGGGTTTGCGGTACTGCCTCCGGCGGATACCGTAGATCCAAATGGCCGGCAGCTGCGTGAATACGCCGAATCACAGGCCAAAAAGCTGCATATGGAGCCGGAAGAGTTCCAGCGGGAATATGCCCGGCGAGTCAATGAACAAAATGCGTATATGATGACGTATTTGGAGTCGAAATTAGGTCCGTATCATTATGAAGTAGATGAGACGGAAGATTTTAACGAGGAAGCCAATCAGTTGCTGGAGGATCTGGCGGAGGAGAATCAGGAGGAGATTGAGGTGCTGATTAAGTAGGCTGTTTATTGATCGAGCCAGATTCTCATATGCATGTAACTTAATTATTTATGAAGCACTGAGGTAGTTGTTGCAACGAGATTATTATATTTGTTAAAAAGTTAACTACAGCAAACGGACACGATTGTATATTAAGATTTTGACTTTGAATAGTATAGTGTGTCATAACATGAAGTGATATAATGATATAAAATATTCATGGAAGAGGTGATCATTACATGGATACAGCCAGGGATCGTTTACTTAAAATCATTAATGAAATACCTGAGCAAGAAGTAGACAAAATTCTGGATTTTGCAGAGTATTTAAAAGCTAAAAGAGATAAAAGTGTGTCTGAGGAGTTAACAAGAGCTAGTGAGAGTAGTTTGGGTTTTTGGGATAATGACATCGATGACGAGGTTTGGAACAATGTATAAACAAGGTAACATTGTTTTAGTACCAGTTCCATTCAGTGATTTGAAAAAGCAGAAGCAACGTCCTGTACTTATTATTTCAAGCGATAGTTACAACGAACTGGCTGAAGATATTGTAGTATTAGCCATCACTTCAAAAATTAAGGATCTTGCGTACTCAGTAGTGATTGAATCAAAAGATTTAACAGAAGGTAAACTTAAGGTGACATCGGAGATTAGGACAGACAAAATTTACACGCTTTCTAAAAGTATCGTCAGAAAGAAATTTGGACAGGTGAACACTGAAGTTTTGGAAGGTATTCGAGTGAAAATAAAAGAACTTATAAAGTAACTACAAACTAGGGGACTGTGTTACTTACAGTGTTCCCATTGCCTATATACCCTTGTGTACCCCCATTTTAAATCAGTAATAATTATAAGTAATTGAACTGCTTTTCTGCAATAGGCACTTTTGTTGGACAATAGTTACATTAAAATCGTGTCATAAATTAAATGAGTGAGCCGCGGTGATATTTATAAATAGTAATCGAACGCCTTCTTTCATCTAAAGAAGGCGTTCGTTTAGTAAAAAAGCTTATATAGACAGATGAGGAGGCATTGCATGGAAATCCATTTTGAAAAACTGACAGAGCCGGCGGAAGAGGTGGTGGATGTATTCAACCGCTGGCGGCAGGACCCCGACTTTGTGTCGAAAACCGAGCCGAATCAGGAACGTAAGGAGCCGGGAGCGCATGAAACGATCACAGTACAGGGCTTGGTGGAGAAGCTGAAGTGTCAGGAGATTTATTTGATTTATGAAGAGGACCACATCATCGGCGATGTGAATTATATGGTGGACCCGGAGCATTTATTCAAGAAAGAAAAGGGAACGGCGTGGATCGGAATTTCGATCGGAGAAGCTGCTGGACGCGGCAGGGGAATCGGTTTTCAGGCAATGCAATTCATTGAGGAGCAGATTCGCTTGAACGGATTGAAGCGTATTGAACTAGGCGTCTTTGAATTCAACACGAAAGCGAAGAATCTATACCACCGTCTCGGTTATACGGAAATTGGAAGAATTGAAGATTTTACATACGCGAACGGGAGAATGTGGTCGGATATCCGGATGGAAAAGTATCTGTGAATCCGGGCTATACCACCGGCCTTTTTCGATGAAAGCACACATGCTACAATATAGAAGTCAACTATTCTATAACAGCTAAGGAGTGCTTCTTCAATGAAATTCCAACCTTCGAAAAAAATGTCCATCTTTGCGCCGGCCATCTTCGGTGATTTGAAAGCAGCCGCAGCGGAGAAGCAGGCGACGGGCGCTCCAGTCATCGACCTGAGTCTCGGCAGTCCGGACCTTCCACCGGATGAACGTGTCCGGAAAGTGCTGTCCGAGGAGAGTGCAAAAGCCTCTTCCTATGGCTACACATTGGGCGGAACGAAGCGGTTCCATGAAGCTGTCGCAAATTATTATCAACGGCGAACCGGCGTCGACATTGATCCGGAAACCGAAATCCTGCAGACGATGGGTTCTCAGGAAGGCCTCGTTCATTTGCCGCTAACGTTCTGTGATGAAGGAGATTATGTATTAACAACGAATCCCGCGTATGTCGCATACGATGCCGGCATCAAACTGGCGGGCGCCGTGCCGTATTACATGCCGCTGCTCGCGGAAAACGGTTTTCTTCCCGATCTGAATGAAGTCCCGGAAGACGTGGCGAAACGGGCAAAATTAATGATCCTGAACCTGCCGGGCAATCCAGTCCCTGCAATGCCGAATGAAGCCTTCTTCGAGGAAGTCGTCGCATTCGCAAAGAAACACGAAATCATCGTCCTGCATGACGCGGCCTACTCGGAATACTATTTTACAGGCGACCGTCCCGCAAGTTTCCTGACCACACCCGACGCAAAAGAAGTCGGCATGGAAATTAATTCGCTGTCGAAAAGCTTCAGTCTCGCAGGTGCGCGGATTGCATATTTTGTTGGCAACGCAGAAATGATCAAAGTGCTCCATGAACTGAAATCCAATCTCGACTACGGCACATTTGGCCCGATCCAGGAAGCTGCCGCTGTCGCGCTCGACCATGGCGAGGAAATCACAGACAAATTGCGCGAAGAATTTTCCAAGCGCCATCATACGTTAATGAATGGACTCGCAAAACTCGGCTGGGAAACAACACCGTCTGAAGGCGGCATGTTTGTCTGGGCGAAGTATCCGTTCGCGATGGACGACAAAGAATTTGTCTTTGAAGCGATCAGACAAACCGGCGTCGTCATGGTTCCGGGCAGCATCTTCGGCACAGCGGGAGAAGGCTATGTGAGGATTGCGCTAGTGCAGAAAGTCGAACTGATCGAACAGGCGCTGGAGTTGCTGTCCGAGCTGTCTATAGTGCAAACCTCCATTTGATCGGTGCCGAACTTTGCTCCTGACCCTGCTCCTGTTAGGTGCCTGTGTGCGAAACATTCGTGATTGTTTAAACAAACATGAAAGTTTAAATATTCATGTTTGTTTCGCGCACAGGCACTTTCTTACTTTCTTACATAGAAATTCTTTATAAATATAACGAACCTTCAGGTAGCAGATAGGCGAGAATTATATATGCTATCAAGCTGGGAAAAAAGACAAGGAATATAATCCTTACAACGAGGGAAGGAAGGCCGAAATACTCGGCAATCCCGCCGCAAACACCAGCTACTACTCTGTCGGTTGACGACTTGCTCAATTTTTTCTGCATATCGAAAGCCTCCTTTTATTTGTAATCAGCAGAAATCCTTGTGACTTTTACTAAGAAAACGATCAATAATTATCAATCACACCGCCCAATGAAACAGCTGTCACAAACGGTTTGTCGATCAGGTCTGCAATCTCCTCCTTCGTGCCGTAAACGACTACGCCAAGTATTTCGGCCTCTTCAATTTTTCTATCCTTCATCCGGTCGTAAGCCTCCGTATGTTCCTTGAAACCGCTCGACTTCAATAGTTTTAAGAACTCTTCGTAGTCATACGCTAAATCGCTTGCAGAGAAATATCGGTCATTGATGGAAAAGCCTAATGCGTTATTTTCCCGGATAAAAGTGGAAGACCAATCGTGTTCTTTGGCTTTCTGCTGGAATTCATTGATTTGAGTGTCACTGTAGGTGTTCAGCCAAAACCACGTCATCTCTGGCAGTTCCATGAACGGCAGCTCACTCGGTTTATACGGCTGGTCGAAGGAAAGAGCCACCTCGAAGATCTTATCGCCAGGCATATTCGAAATTAATTCGTCGTCATGTTTATATTCCTTATACGTGACACTTGGATGGAAAAACAGCAGCTCTCGCCAGCCATTTTCTTTATAGGAAAATTGCCAGTCCTCTCCTGTGATTCCGATATTGCCGCCTCTGCCTCTTGAAATCAGGACAGAAGGGATGAGTCCGAATTGATATTGTTTTTGTTCAATGACGACCGGCTTGATTTTCATATCTTTTGACACTTTATACGTGCCCATCCCGCCTAAAATTCCTGTTGAATCAACCGTTTCGCTAATATAGCCGTTCGGTGTGCTGAGGCGAACGTTTGCATCCCATTGCTTGAACGCTTTTTGGCTGAAGTAGGCTGAAATAGCGAAATTGGCGATAATCAGCCCGATAAATACGAGAACAGATACAACAATAATTGTAAGTACAGACTTCCGTTTTCCTTTTCTCACTGCTTTTTTTATTTTCTTCTCATCAAATAGGTCATCCAGCTCTTCATTCATGCAATTCCCTCCATTTCTTTTGAAATTCTTTTCTGGCCCGGAATAAGTATGTCTTGACCGTAGCTTCTTTCATCCCCAGCAGCAAAGAAATGTCTCGATAACTCAATTCTGCTTCATATTTCAAAAGCAGCAGCTGTTTAAAGACTTCCTGGATCTGATCCAGAGTCCTTGCGATCTCATATTTCATTTCGCCGTGCAATATAATCGTTTCGGTGTCATCTTCATTCGCAAAATTATTCCAGAAAAGATGCTCATCCATCAGTACCACTTGCTCCCGCCCTTTTTTCCTCAGCATTTTTTTGAATTCATTCATAGCAATCGTGAAAATATAGGCCAGAGCTTTCTCCGAAGGAACTCCGCTGCTATACGCAATATATTTGGCATAGCTCTCCTGCACAATATCTTCCGCATTTTCATGACTGCAGCCGTTCTTCCTCAAATAAAAATAAATCATTCTTGCCTGTTTCTCATAAATTTTCAACAGCAGCTTCGAGTCCATAGCTCCTCCTCTCCCGCGACCTTCACTATTAAAGAGTCCCACGCCGTTTAAAAGTTTACAAGAGAAGTATAATTTTTTTTGCCGGTGCCTGTGTGCAAAACAATGATGTTAGTTTAAACATTCATGATTGTTCGAACAAATGTGAATGTTGTAGTATTCATGTTTGTTTCGTACACAGGCACCCGAAACCAAACAGATTCTTAATAAAAAACCTAACTTTTTTTATTCCAAATTATTGCAGGTTTAGTGTTATCTTCTCATCTGCTCTTCATTTTATTGAATATGTTAGAGAGAGGGGAGGTGGAAATATGGATTTCAATGATTTTTACAATCAACACGGGAAACAGAACTGTAAATGCAATAAATGTTCACCTTGCAGCTCTTCAGAACATTGTAATTGCAAGCGAGGTCCAAGGGGATGTATAGGACCTAGAGGATATGAAGGAGCTGTTGGAGCTGCCGGACCAATTGGACCTAGGGGCCCACAAGGAGTGGCTGGTCCAGTAGGTGCAAGAGGTTCGACCGGAGCCCCCGGTCCAGCGGGTGTCACGGGAGCCCCTGGAGCAACTGGAGTCCCAGGACCAACAGGCGCCACAGGAGCAGCCGGAGTCCCGGGAGCAACAGGTGCCCCGGGAGCGACCGGATCCCCAGGACCAACAGGCGCCCCGGGAGCGACTGGATCCCCAGGACCAACAGGCGCCCCGGGAGCGACCGGATCCCCAGGACCAACGGGCGTCACAGGAGTAGCCGGAGTCCCGGGACCAACAGGCGCCCAGGGAGCGACCGGAGCCTCAGGACCAACAGGCGTCACGGGAGCGACTGGATCCCCAGGACCAACGGGCGCCACAGGAGCGACCGGAGTCCCGGGACCAACAGGCGCCCCGGGAGCAGCCGGAGTCCCAGGACCAACGGGCGCCACAGGAGCAGCCGGAGTCCCAGGACCAACAGGCGCCACAGGAGCAGCCGGAGTCCCAGGACCAACAGGCGCCCCAGGAGCAGCCGGAGTCCCAGGACCAACAGGCGCCCCGGGAGCGACTGGTGCTACAGGTATGGCTGGTGGGTTATCTGAATTTGGGTACGTTTACAATCTAACTCCCCAAACTGTACCTATAGAAGCTGACGTTACTTTTGATTCGAACGGTATAATGACACCGGGGATTACACATTCATTAGGCACAACTAATATTGTAGTTACTACTCCGGGAACCTACGAGGTAACTTTTTCTGTGTCTGGCACAGAACCCAATCAATTTGCCCTATTCTTAAACGGGGCTCTAGCTATAGGAACAATTTACGGTGCAGGCGCGGGAACGCAGCAAAACAACGGTCAGTCTATAATTCTTATGGCAGCTGGAGATGTTCTAACTCTGCGAAATCATTCTTCTGCAGCGGCAGTCGGCCTTGCATCTTTAATAGGCGGAACACAAGCAAACGTTAACGCTTCTATCGTAATAAAACTATTAGGTTAATTCGATATGTAGAGCATTCACAACATCAAGTCGGGGTTGCTGGACGTTCGTCTGACTTTCGATTGTTTGATGGGAACAAGTAAATGAGTTGATCCGATGAATCTCATTATTTACACGCTACTCTTTCAATATAGTATATAGAGGTTTAACGGCTGGTGGATGTATGGTCCTGTGGAGGAATAGCTCTGCAGGACCGTCTATCGTATATGAGCATAAAATTATTGCGCTAGTTTAAAAAAACGTGATTGTTTAAATAAACATGAAAATTGCAGCATTTATAATTATTTCTCGTGCAGCAAAACCTGAACAACCAGAAAGATTCGCAAAATAGGTTGCCACTTTATATCACTTTACGATATAACCTATTTAGATATATCGTAAAGTGATATAGAGGGGGGGGAATGAAAATTGAAATCATTTGAGCCGCTGACGGATTCGATGTTCTATATAATGGCTTCGCTCACGGAGCCGCGGCATGGGTATGCCGTAATGAGTTTGGTAGAAGAAACGACAGAAGGAGCATTCGTCATCGGGCCGGCTTCATTGTATACGATTATAAAAAAGCTGCTGAAGGAGCAGCTGATCGTTCTGCAAGATGAGTCGGATTCGCGCCGGAAGGTATATACATTAACGGATATAGGCCGACAAACGCTCGAAGCGGATATCGTCCGCCGGAAAGTAATGATTGAGATGGCGGAAAAGGGATTGAAGCGGGGGAGTGTATGATGGGGAAAACAAAATATATGATGTCTGCAGGACTAGCTTTTTCAGAAGCTGGCGATATGAAGAAATTACGCCGCGAAGCATTGCGGGGCTGGCATTTGAAAAGGTTCCGCTGTGCAGGTTACGAATTGGAGAAAGGCGAAAGTGAGGACGTTATCTACAGCATTGATTACCGCCTGCTGGAGCCGAATGAACAGGATGAATACTTTGGGATGTTCGAAATTGCGGGCTGGACGCATGTGTGCACGGAATATAATATGCACATATTCAAAGCTGATAGGGGAACGGTACCGATCTATAGTGACAGTGAGTCCGCTCGAGATAAAATCAGACGTCTAGCTATTCCTGTAAGAACAGTGACGCTCTATGTCGTTGGTCTGATGGTCCTATCAGGGCTGTTGATGAAATTCACGTCAGGAGTCATCCAATCGGTCAGCATCTTCACCTTTTATGTTGCTCTTATCATTGCAGGGCCGGCAGTTATGACATACGCAGCAACATTTTATCATCGATGGAAAAAGAGAATGAATTGAAACGAAACTCATCCAGAAAGGAACTCATATATGGACTCTACAAAAGACAAATCCAATAATTCAAAGCATGAATTCAAGCTCAAAGAAACAGTTTTCGCATTTTCTTCGTTTGCATTTATTTGTTTAGCCGTCATTTTTGCTTTTATCGTTTACGATGTATTCACAATTCAAAACTTCCTTTCTTTTGATAAGCCGGCAGAGTTGTTAATCATTTCAGGAATTTCTTCTGTTGCTTTATTGTTGTTCGGGCTCATCTTGACTTTAATTATTCCTGCGAATTATATTGACGACAACAATAAAACATACCAAGATGATTCATTGCCGGCTATTTTTATTTTTATGTTTGCAGCTGCATTATTTGAGGAGTTATTATTTAGAGGCATTATTCAAAACTTACTTTTCCTATTTATGGGTTATCAATGGTTCGCCATCCTGTTGACAGCTCTATTGTTTACAGTCTTTCATGTCCAATATTTTAAAAAGCCCATCATGTTATTGAATATCTGTATACCCATCCTGGTTTTTGGGTGGATCTATTTTAAAACCGGCAATATCTTAGTGCCTGTTTTTGTACATTTCGTAATGAACTTTGGAATGACAGTTTTATTTAAATATAAATTGCTCAATTTACGCAGTTAGTGTAAGGTGCCCAGTGTAAGGTGCCTGTGTGCCAAACAATCATGTTTGTTCCAACTTTCACGATTATTTAAACAATCATGAAAGTTTAAGTATTCATGTTTGTTTCGTGCACAGGCACGTTTTTAAAGCGCATACAGTTCCATTATTTTATTGTTGGGCAATTTACTCGGGTCGCTCATATCAATAAAATAGGGGAGCTGCCATTGTTGGGTTTTTATTGCTTGTTTACTAGTGGGGTGGTCCCAGCTAGGGTAAACTCTTAATGCCATTTTTCCTTTTGCAGAATTGGATCGGAGTATATTCTGTGTGACAAGTAACTCCTTTGGAAATATAAATTGGCCTAATTTACTTTCATCAGCAAAGACAGTGATGACTAATAAATCAGGAGCATCTCCATAAGCAAACGGCTGATTTTTATTATGTTCATCTTTTTCCCAAAACGCAACAAACTGTCCTGCTTTTGCGGGAGTAATGTTTGCCACTCTGAAACGAACTGTTTTAGAAGCTAATTGAAATGTACCTGCACCGTACTTAGAGTTTTGCCTTTCCTCTTGGACTGTATTTACAAGTAAGTTATTTGGTTCGTAAACCATTTTATCCACATAAGCTAATGCTGTATAAAAGTCATTCATTGCTCAACACCCTCATTTACGTAATTTCACCATTGCTTCGTAAAGGTTTCATTCCTCTTTTTCCATCATACGTCTATTTTTTGTTCTCCGTATCAGCAAAGCGATAGCAGTGCCGCCTGAATAAATCATAAGCAGCAAACTTCCGATTTGATTGGAGAGCTGGCCATTCTCGATAAGAGTGAACATCCCGTTTAGTATATTAGAAGTCACGGCAGCACCTGAAAGCACAGCGGCGAGTCCCATAAGAATAATAATCAAAGCTGGCTGATCTTTTTGTTGCAAATAAGCGTTCTTGGCAATCGATAGGGTGCTGAAATACATGGCGGGAATCATAATCAGCACCAGCATTTCGAGCATGGGATTTGCCCAAGTTCCATAAAAAGTTTTTACATAACCGCTAATCATAATCATTATAAATGTAATGATCATTGTCTGGAACGCAATTCGATGCCTTATAGAAAGTTGAAATTCATCGTATCTTGTTAGCTTCATTAATCATTCCCCCAAAACAAATCATTGAGCGTAAGATCCAGTGCTTTACAAATCGCAATGCAAAGTTGTAAAGAAGGATTGTAATCGCCGTTCTCGATCGCATTCATTGTCTGACGCGTCACACCTACTGCTTCAGCTAACTTTGCCTGCGATAAATCTTTTGTTGCCCGCGCCGCTTTCAGTCGTAAATTTTTTGCCATGGCCGAACCTCCTGATTAAGTGATCGTATAATATATCAATCATAATGTCAAATATACCCGACATATTTTAAAGTCATGGAAGAATATAAAGTTTAAGAAAATAGAGATACGATTAGTCTTTAGGATAATAGGTGATCAAGTTAAATAGTGAGTTTTACTTTTATTCCTATCAAACTGTCGTCATTATACAAACAAACATGAAAGTTTAAACATTCATGATTGTTTCGCACACAGGCACCTCAAAAGAAGGGGATCCCAAAAGAAAGGGTACCCCGAAAGATAAATGGGTCAAAACCAGCCCGACAGTCGTCTAATCAATGAAAGGAGGCAAAACCGATGCAATATGATGAAGGAGAACTGGATAGAAGAGAGCTGCTGGTCTCATTCATCCGCGATTACGGTGACGATCTGAAACGTATTGCCTATCTGTATCTGAATGATCTGGCAGAAAGCGAAGATATCGTACAGGAAGTGCTGATCAAAAGTTATCATCAGCTGGACAGTTTCCGTCATGAGTCCAGCTATAAAACCTGGCTCATTCGCATGACGATCAACCTATGCAAAGATCATAAAAAGCGCTGGAGTGTGCGCAATATCTTCTATAAACAGGAAGCGCCGGAAGTACGCGACCACAAACTGACGGAGACGGACTACATACAAAAAGAATCTTCCAATGAGATAATGCAGCAGCTTGCCAGGCTCGCACCTAAACATAAAGAAGTGCTCATTCTCTATTATTATGAAGAACTCACCATGCAGGAAATCAGCGACGTCCTGCAGATTAACCATAACACCGTAAAATCCAGGCTGCTGCGCGGCAAACAGGCGTTAAAAGAAAAACTCGAAAGGAGAGAGGACCATGGATGAATTCGATCGCAGGCTTTCCAATGAAATGAAAAAAGGAACAGAGGGGATTTCATTGTCCGAACAGGAAAAACAGCAAATTCACCGGCAGATCAACCGGACGTCCTTCAAAAATAAAAAACGCGGCGTCATTATCTGGACTGTTGCCGCAGCTGCCGTTGCACTGTTCATCGTACTGGTACTGCCAATGCTGCAGGAGCAGATGCCGAACGAGCAGAGCGCGGCGTATCATGTGGAAGACTTAGAAGGGATTTCATTATCTATAGAAGAAGCGGCAGTGCATGACAATGGGGAAATCGCCTATTTTGTAGAAATCAACAACGATACGTCGGGCACAATCCGGGAAGGCACCCTGTCGATCAGCTACGACCTGCTGCTGCCGAATGGTTTCGAAGAGAATCCGTTCAAGCAGTCGGAAATGGTGCCGGGTGATATTTATCCACGCTCGAAAACGAGATTGAAATTTGCTGTGGATCCTACTGTTTTTAAAGAGGAAAGAATAGACTTGAGCGGTATTTCAATGGAATTGATCGGCTACTGGAATAAACTTGAACCGCAGGCACGCTTTCAGGTCGGTCAATCCACGTCAGTAGTCAGCTCGGACGGCTCATCTAATTGAGCCGTCCGATTTTTTTGCATAAAACACTTGCAACTTCCTCACTTCCGGTGTAATATAATGACCTAGTGACCGAAAACGTTTTACAGTCATAACATAAGGTGAGGTGAAGAAGTGGACCGCAGACAGGAAATTTTATTGGCAGCAGAGAAATCATTCTCTTTATTCGGCTATAAAGCCACTACGATGGATCAGGTTGCAAAAATCGCCAATGTCGGAAAAGGCACCATCTATACATTTTTCGCCAACAAAGAAGAACTGTTTCACGCGATTGTCCGGCAAATGATCGAAGAAATGCGGCGGGTATCCGATGAGTGCACGATCGAAGGTGCTTCATTCGAAGTCAACGCACATACGCGGCTCATGCAGCTATTGAAGTTTAGAGAAACACATCAACTGTATGTCAAATTGATCGAAGAAGAAAAAGAACTCCGGACGCCGATGGTCGGAGAAGTGCTGGCGTCGATCGAGCAGGAAATCATCGAATATGTCCGGCAGAAAATCGAGCGCAGCATTGCAAAAGGTGAACTCAAGCCCTGCAACAGCGAATTGGTTGCATACTTATTATTCAAGTCCTATCTGGCACTTGTCGTCGACTGGTCGAAAACACATGACCGGCAGCTGACAGAAGAAGAAATCGCACAGTTATTAAGCGATACGATTTTTTCCAGTCTCTTAGTCTGAGACTTTTCTTTTGAAATAAAATGACTGTTTGAGCATTTCGGTCAACCGGTCTAAAACGAAAATGGAGGAAAATAACTAATGAAGAAAACCATGACGTTTGCGGAATGGAAACAATTATTGCGCACACGCAAAATGATCGTTCCGATGATCGCAATTTTATTTATCCCCGTACTATATGCGGGCATGTTCCTATGGGCTTTCTGGGATCCATATGACCATATGGACCAATTGCCGGTAGCCGTCGTCAACTTGGATGAAGGCGCAGAACTCGATGATGAGCAGCTCGCTCTCGGGGAGGAACTGGCCGATAAATTAGTGGAAAGTAAGCAATTCGATTTCCAGAATGTCACGAAAGAACGCGCAGATGAAGGATTGAAAGGGCAGGATTATTACATTACGATCGAAATTCCTGAAAACTTCTCGGAACACGCAACGACACTGCTCGATGATGATCCGCAGAAATTAAACATTCTTTACAAGCCGAATGAAGGATACAACTTCCTGTCGGCTCAAATCGGTGAAACGGCAATGGATCGCATCAAAGCGGAAGTCAATGAGCAAGTCACTTCCACATATGCGGAGCAGCTGTTTGATTCCATCACGGAAATGGGCGAAGGCTTCGGCGACGCGGCGGACGGTGCAGGGAAACTGCATGACGGCGCTGCGAAACTTGCGGACGGAACCGGTGATTTGAAAGGTTATCTGGCACAGCTAGCCTCAAGCAGTGTCGCTTTATCTGACGGCTCTACAAAGCTTGCACAAGGTGCGAATGAAGCTGCAAAAGGTGCAAATGATCTGTCTAAAGGTCTAGGCACTTTATCCGCGGGTGCAAATGATCTGCAAACAGGTGCCAATCAAGCAGCAACAGGTTCCGCCAGCTTAAAGGCTGGAATCAGCGAATACACGGCAGGTGTTAATCAACTCGCATCAAGCTATGCACAAATCGGTGCGAAAGAGGCAGAGTTCGCAGGCGGTATTGGTAATATTGCGGAGAAATCCGGCGGCTTGAAAGGTGCGGCTGATCAATTGGCAGCTGGCTCTCAAGGCGTTAACGCAGGCATCAATCAGCTGTCTGAACAGCTGGGACCCATCCTTGCACAATTGCCGGATGACCAAAAAGGTGCTTTGCAGGCAGCATTAGGTGAATTAAAACAAGGCAGCGCGCAAGTAGCAGGCGGTCTTGGTGAATTATCTTCAGGAGCGGGCGCGCTGCAGCAAGGCGCTGCTCAACTGAACGGCGCTGCCGGTCAATTGCAGGGCGCACATTCAGAAGCACTTGCCGGATTGAAAAAGCTTCAAGGTAATTCTGGAAAACTGGTCGAAGGATCCAATGCGCTTGCGAGCGGGAACAGCCAGCTGGCAGCAGGTTCTAAGCAATTAGTCGGCGGTGTGCAAACTGCAGCAGCAGGCTCTAAAGACTTGGCAAACGGCCTGAACGAATTGACTGCAGGCGCCGGTACGATGCAGCAGGGAACAGGCACACTCGTCTCCAAATCGAAAGACTTGGCGGCAGGCTCTGAAAAACTGGCTTCAGGCGCCACTGAATTGAATGAAGGAACCGCTACACTGCAGGATAAACTGACAGAAGCGAATGAAACAGCTTCCGAAGTGAATCCGACCGACAAGACGTATGAAATGGCCGCGTCTCCGGTAGAAGTGGAACAGGATAGTATCAACAAAGTGCCGAACTACGGAACAGGCTTCGCACCGTACTTCCTTTCATTAGGATTATTTGTCGGCGCATTGCTGCTGTCGATCGTCTTCCCGATGATGGAGCCGGCGACAACACCAACCGGCGCATTCCGCTGGTTCAGCAGTAAAGTATCCGTGCTGGCAGTTGTCGGATTAATTCAGGCATTGCTTGCGGTAGTGGTCGTCAAGTATGCGTTGGGCATGGAAACAGTCAACACACCGATGTTCATCTTGACAGCGATTATCACCAGTTACACTTTCATCGCAATTGTCCAGATGCTCGTCTCTATTTTGGCGGATCCAGGTCGTTTTGTAGCGATTATCGTTTTGATTCTGCAATTGACTACGAGTGCCGGAACATTCCCGCTCGAATTAATTCCGGAACCATTGAAAATCTTCAACACTTTGCTGCCGATGACATACTCTGTCCAGGCATTCAAAGCATCGATCTCCACCGGCGACATGTCACATCTATGGGCAAGCAACGGTGTTCTGATCGGCTTCATGGTAGCTTGTCTAGCATTAACGTTCGGCTATTTCGCGCTCGTATTCAAAAAGCGCTATTCAGCCAAATCAGCAACTGTGGAAGCATAAGGATGGTGCCTGTGCGCCAAACAATCGTGTTTATTTCAACATTCACGATTGTTTCAACAAACATGATTGCTTGAACTTTCATGTTTGTTACGCGCACAGGCACCGTACAAAAAAAGACCGCTCAATGAAAGTCACGATTCACGACTTTCATTGGGCGGTCTTTTTATTGAATTCTAGAACTACAGAGGATCTGATTTCATAGGATAAAAGTACTGATTACATATCATGACTCGGTTAGTAATAATTTTCTTACTGAGTAAAGAGCGCGGTATACAGTGTCTGAAAGAGTTATATGAGGTATACACAATTCAGGTCTATTTGTTTAATTTTCTAAAAACTCTTGCTAAAATGAATGCGTTTACAATATAATATGAGAAAAGGTTACTATGTTTAATTAAACATCACTATGAGTTGGTGGAGGGATTTGTTTGATTGATTTATTGAAAGAGATGAATCGGCATGTTGAACTGGAAAGTGTGCATAGTGCTTCTTTCGGCCGTTACGGTAAAGTCCTGAATAGATTCCCGCACGAAGAAATAGCCGAACGGATGATGGAAATACCCATCCCTGTTACCGGGAATGAATATGTGCCGTCACTGGATAAGTTAGAGGCGGGAGGCATGAAAAAGTATATTGAATCTCATTACTTTGGAGGCATGCCCATACAAATTGGATATTGTAACGGAATTAACTCATCACTCGGCGGGCTTGAGTTCCATAAAGGAAGTGAGATCAATGTGGCTATTACAGATTTCATTCTTCTATTAGGTCATACAAATGAATTAGTGAAAGACACTTACAATGTTGCTAATATTAAAGCATTCTTTGTTCCATGCGGTGCTGTAATAGAGATGTATCAAACAACGCTTCATTTAGCTCCGTGTAAAGTAAATGATCGAGGCTTTAAGTGTGTTGTTATTTTACCTAAAGGAACGAATACGCCGCTGGCAGATGAAGAAAAAGATGCTGACCCTCTTCTTTTCATGAAAAACAAATGGCTTATAGCTCATTCAGAACATACCCGCTTTGTTGAACAGGGGGCGCATGAAGGCATTATAGGAGAAAATATAACAATTGCTTACCCGACAGAACAACAAAGGGGGAAATTATATGTCTAGTATTACGTTCACATTGGTCTCTTGCGCGTTCTTCATGGCGCTTGTTGCTTATATCTCTTATTTGAAAACCAGGAATTCAATTGATGACTCTGATGGTTACTTTCTGGCGGGCCGTGGATTAACCGGCGGTTTTATTGCCGGTTCATTACTCTTGACGAATTTATCAGCCGAGCAGCTTATCGGCTTGAACGGACAAGCTTACCGGTCAAACTTATCCAACATGTCATGGGAAGTAACAGCTGCTTTTGCCGTTGTAATTATGGCTCTTATGTTATTACCCAGATACCTTGGCGGTGCGTTTTCAACATTACCTGAGTTTTTAAGTACACGATACGATGAAGGTGTTCGCAGGTATGTAGTTATTCTGTTTATGCTTGGGTATGTATTGGTTACCATTCCTTCTGTTCTATATTCGGGAGCACTAGCAATTTTAAGACTTTTTGATGTGCCGGGACTTTTAGGGATTTCTTTTGAGTCATCCGTATGGCTTGTCATTTGGGTAGTCGGGATTATTGGTGCAATTTATGCAATTTTTGGCGGGCTAAAAGCAGTAGCCGTATCAGATACGTTGAATGGAATAGGCCTGCTGTTCATTGGGCTGCTCGTTCCGATACTTGGATTTATTGCGCTTGGGGATGGCAACATTCTCCAAGGCATGAAAACAATAACGATTGAAAATCCAGAAAAATTAAATTCAATCGGTTCAAAAACAGATTCAGTCCCATTCTCGGCAATTTTTACGGGTATGATTTTCATGAATTTGTTTTACTGGGGCACAAACCAATACGTGATTCAACGAACACTGGGAGCGAAAAATCTAGCAGAAGGTCAGAAGGGAGTATTACTTTCAGGGTTTTATAAATTATCTGTTCCGTTCATGATGATGATTCCTGGAATTATTGCATTTCATTTGTATGGAAGTTCAGTAGATCCGGTTGATTTGGCTTACCCAACCATCGTAGCCAACTTATTGCCGACGTTTATGTCAGGATTATTTTTAGCTGTCCTTCTTGGTGCAGTATTTTCGAGTTTCAATTCACTGTTAAACAGTGCAGCAACTATGTTTGCTCTGGATGTATATAAGGCTGCAATTAAAAAAGATGCAACAGACCGTCAATTGATTACTGTTAGTAAATATTTTGGCAGTATCTTGGCACTTGTATCCTTCTTTATCGCCCCGATGCTGATGAATGCACCGGATGGGATTTGGGATCTGATTCGCCAATTTACAGGGTTTTTCAACGTTCCAATAATTGCTATTGTACTTGTGGGTATTATTTCAAAACGAATTCCAGCTATCGGGGCGAAGATAGTGATAATTTTCCACGTAATCACGTATTACATGCTCGTATGGGGGTTAAATCAATTATTCGGTATAGAGATCACCATGAATTTTATTCATATCTCGGGAATTCTCTTTGTTATTGAAGTTTTAATGATGATAGTGGTAGGACGTATTCGCCCACTTGAAGTACCACATGAGTTCCGTGCGCATCCAAAAGTAGACATGGTGCCATGGAAATATACAGTGCCTGTTTCTGTTGTTTTGATCAGCCTTGTCGTAATGGTCTATGTTTTATTTTCACCGATTGGTGTTGCGTACGAAGATGGAATTGTATCGGGCTGGTTCTGGCCTGCTATGATTGGTACGGTTATTCTAGGATTTATGAGTTACTTATTTGTATTGAAATCCTGGAATAAAAAGTATGCGAGTTATATAACTCATAAATATAAAGAAGTGGTGGAAACAGAAAAGACTAAACTTCGTAATAACTAAAACATCAGGAGGAATAAAAAATGAGAAAACAAGCGACACACAGTATTTTTAAAGTGGATCATCATGGAGAAGAATTTGAAATTCGTCTGGAAGGACGCTTGCTATTTAAGCATTCTCCAACTAATCCATTTATCTTTGTTGGAAGTGGCGAAGAAACGATTGATATGTATCGCGGCAATTTTAAAATAAAGGATTACGTGGTAGAGAGAGTCGCTTTGCGTTATGCAACAATAAAATATGAGGAAGATGAATGCGAAATTTCCTTCCGTCACTTCTCCCAAGACCATATCTTGCTGAAGATGATTTTGAGAAAAGATGTAGGAGGGCTTCGTGTTTCATTCGAACTGGTTGATCCTCTATTTAATAGGTTTTGGGTTCGTGTTGCAGCAGATGCGGACGAGAAAGTTTACGGATGCGGCGAACAACTTTCGTATTTCAATTTACGTGGGAAGAACTTCCCGCTATGGACCTCGGAGCCCGGAGTAGGAAGAAATAAATCCACGTATACGACGTGGCAGGCAGATGTGAATGACCAGGCGGGCGGGGATTATTACAATACGAACTATCCGCAACCAACCTATATATCTACTAATAAATATTTTTGTCATGTTGAGACTACTGCGTTTGCAGACTTTGATTTTCGACGGGACGATTTTCATGAGTTGCACATCTGGGAGGCACCTGCTTCTATCCTGTTTGAAGCGGGCGATACCTATAAAAGTTTAGTTGAGAAGTTGACTGCCCGTCTCGGAAGACAACCAGAGCTGCCTGACTGGGCGTTTGATGGAATCTGGCTGGGCATGCAAGGCGGAACAGAAATTGTACAGAACAAAATTGACCGCGCACTGGAAAAAGGAATGAAGATTGGAGCGGTATGGTGTCAGGATTGGCAAGGCAAGCGTCATACTTCTTTCGGTAAACGTCTGATGTGGAATTGGAAATGGAATCCAGAGGAATATCCGGGGCTAGATAAAAAAGTGAAAGAGTGGAAACAGCAAGGAATACGCTTTCTCGGTTACATTAATCCTTATGTGGCAGTGGAAGGTGACTTATATGAAGAAGCACATAAAAAAGGGTATCTTGCAACCGGCCTTGATGGCGGGGACTATATGGTGGATTTCGGTGAATTTTACTGCGGAGTTGTAGATTTTACAAATGAAGAAGCGTTTGAATGGTATGAAGACGTGATTCAAAAGAATATGATCGATTTCGGTATGGACGGCTGGATGGCAGACTTTGGTGAGTACCTTCCAACAGACCTTAAGCTTCATAATGGAGAGCCGGCAACAATGATGCATAATGCCTGGCCGGTGCTGTGGGCTAAAGTGAACCATAACGCAGTGAAGAAAGCGGGTCGCTGGGGAGATATCGTCTATTTCATGCGTGCGGGTTATTCAGGTTCTCAAGGGTATTGTCCATTGCTGTGGGCAGGCGATCAAAGTGTGGACTGGAGTCTCGATGATGGTCTGGCATCAGTAATACCTGCCGCTTTATCAGCAGGTATGAGCGGGAATGGCATTCATCACAGCGATATAGGAGGATATACGAGTCTTCACGGTAATAAACGAAATAAAGAACTGCTTCTTCGCTGGGTTGATATGGCAGCCTTTACGCCGGTTATGCGGACTCATGAAGGAAACCGGCCGGATGACTGCTTCCAGTATGATCAAGATGAAGAAACACTTGAACATTTTGTGGAAATGACAAATGTCTATACAGCAATGAAACCTTACTTGAAAATGCTGAGCAAAGAAAATGCTGAAAAGGGAATTCCGATACAGCGTCCATTATTCATGGAATATGAAAATGACGAAAGGTCTTACGATATAAAGTATCAGTATATGCTGGGACCGGATTTGATTGTAGCTCCTGTATACGAAGAAGGAAGAGAAAAATGGGAAGTTTATCTGCCAGAGGACGAGTGGGTACATTTTTGGAGCGGAAAAGAAACGAACGGCGGCATGATAGAAGTAAATGCACCAATCGGCCAAACGCCGGTATTTTACAGAAAGTCTTCCCCGTTTAAAGAAATCTTTCAGAAAGCTGCAGGAAAAATGAAATAAAATTAATAGGTAGTAATCTATTTAATAAGATCACTACCTATGTTATTATGATGTAAAGAACAGCGAAGAAAGGTTGTGACCGGTTATGCTGAAAATGAGTATTCTTTATGTGCCGATCGGCAGAAAAACATTTGATCTTGAAGCAGGTGAAGCTGAACGGAAAAAAAGTTCAGAATTTCTTCATACTCTGACTGGTAATGTGGTTGAACCCGAAAGTATCATCACGTCACCCGAGGATTTACAAGTATTTCTTAAGACAGTTAACTCTGAAGAGATCATTGTCAGTATCTATCAAAGTGTAACATTCGCAGATGCGGAATTTATAGAAGAACTTATTAAGGAAGTGCAAGTGCCAGTTATAGTTTGGTCAGTTCGTGAGCCCAGTGTCGGCGGACGTCTCCGGCTCAATTCACTTACAGGCGGAAACAGTACAAGCAATTTTCTGCGTTGTGCAAAACATCCATTTAGTTTCGTATTCGGGAATGCAGATGAAGCGCAAGTACAAAAGCGAATAAGAAATCAGCTGAAAGTGCAAAAGGTTCTGAGTGAACTGAAACAGCTCAAAATAGGCGTAATTGGTGAACATCCGCCCGGATTCTTTTTCTCTGGAACAGATGAAGAATTACTTCAAAAACAACTTGGTGTCACGTTAGAAAAATTCGATCTAGACAAAGCGTTTCAAGAGTGTGTAAAGCTTCCGCATGAAAAATGGGAAGGTGCCATTGAGCGTGCTGAGCAACAGGTAATCGGTCTGAATCGTAATGAAGAAACTGTTATAAGGTTTGCTCAATTTACAACATATGTTCAAGAACTGATTAATGAGAAGAATGTATCTGCACTGGCAATCCGTTGTTGGCCGGATTTCTTTAATGAGTTGGGAGCAGCTGCGTGTTCTACGCTGTCTCAATTCACTGAAGACGGTATCGTATCATCATGCGAGTCAGACATTCATGGTTCTATTTCCATGTTTATTTTACAGCAATTATCGGGAAGCGCGCCGTATCTTGGTGACATGGTGCACGTGAACGAAGCGAGCAATTCCGTCGTTTTTTGGCATTGTGGAGCTGGGGCGTACTCACTTGCACATCCTGATCAAGGTGCACGTCCGGGAGTTCATCCAAATCGCAAAATTGGCTTCACGATGGAGTTTGGCCTAAAGCCTGGCCGCGTAACAATCTTCAGGTTGGGTTACACACCAGATGGTTACCGTCTTCTGGTTATGCGTGGAAATGCACTGGATACCCCAAAAAGATTTAACGGGACATCTGTTGAAGTTGAACTGGAAACAGAGATTAACGAGACACTTTACGGCCTGATGGAAGAGGGCTTTGAACCGCATTATGCAATTGTTTATGACGATGTTGCAGATGAACTGATTGAACTCGGAAAACAACTGGGAATACAAACGACTATCTATACAAAAGGCTGAAGGGAGGGGGTTGCATGAAAAAAGTAGCCATTGGCCAGGCGGGGGGACCGACGGCTGTAATAAATGCTACCCTCGCAGGGTTTGTTGAAGAAGTGTTACAAGATCATTCCCTGCTATTTATCCAAAACGGGTACGAAGGGTTGACAAAGGGTCTTTTTTTGGATGGAAATGGAGCGGCACTTGAACAAATCCGGCTTCACCATCAAGTTCCCGGAGCTTGCCTTGGTTCCGGAAGATTTCCTTTGACCGATGAAAATATTGAAAAAGGTGTGCGTAAGTTAAAGGAACAAAATGTAGATGCTCTAGTTTTCATCGGGGGAAACGGCACTATGGAAGCGCTATTGAAAGTCGAACAAGAAGCACGCCGGCAAAACTTTCAGTTGCAAGTGATCGGACTGCCCAAAACAGTGGATAATGACTTAGGCGAGACCGATCATGCTCCGGGTTTTGGCAGTTCCGCCCGTTATGTTGCACAGGCGACACGAGACATGAGCAGGGATCTTGCCTCAATGAAAAACTTTGAACAGATCCGTGTTTTAGAGACTATGGGGAGAAATGCAGGCTGGTTGGCAGCGGCATCCGGTCTGTTGCAGCAATATGAAGAAGAGGGGCCGCACTTCATTGCTCTTCCTGAACGTTTAATGAGAAAAGAAGAACTTATAGCGAGTGTAGATGATGCCTTGACACGTTTTGGCCATGCCACAGTGGTGATGAGTGAGGGAGTGGAGTGGAGCGACGGAAAGCAGGTTCAAAAGGGAATTGTCGATGGACGCAAGGTGCTGGGGGGGATATCGAAGGAAGTTGCAAAACTTTTGGAGACAGAGTTTGGCGTCATGACGAGGGCTGAGCTCCTAGGCATGAATCAGAGAAGTTTTTCGGCAGCTATTTCTGACATTGACCGAAAAGAAGCTTATACTGTAGGTAGAGTGGGCGGGCAATGGACTCGTGAAGGGTTATCTAACGTTATGGTATCCATCCGACGTCAGCCTCGCCGGCATTATGCTGTCGACATGATTCCTGTGCCGCTTCAGAAAGTGGTAGAAGCGGGAGAAAGAGTCATGCCTGAACAGTTTATACAAAATCGGAAGTTGTATTATGATTGGCTGCAACCGCTCATTGGAGAGGAGATCACGGCCTATCCCCGTCCGATAAAAGGAGATTAACCACATGTCAAAACAACAGTTCAAGCCTGTTAAAGGTGAAGCTCTCTACCTGCAGATAAAAGATATACTCATCGATCGTATTCAAAGCGGAGCCTGGAAAACAAATAAGCTCATTCCTACTGAACAAGATTTAATAAGTGAATTTGGTGTCAGCCGCACTACTATTCGTCAAGCTATTAATGTGCTGGTGCAAAATGGACTATTGGAAAAGAAACAAGGCAGGGGAACAATTGTAAAACCCCAGCAGCTCGTCGGAAATCTTGGACAATTAAAGGGTTTTGCTGAAGAGGTCATGGAAAGAGGTTCTGTGCCCAGGTCTAATTTGATAAGGGCAGAGTTTAAAACAGATCTGTACTATGAAAGTGAAATGCTTCAAGTGCCGGCGGATTCTCCTGTCTTGCTGATTGAAAGAATCAGATTTTCAGATGATATTCCAGTTGCACTTGAGCGGAGCTGCTGGCCGGAAGAAATAGGCCGAATCCTGATGAAGTATGATTTGAATGAAGCCAAGTATTATGAAATTCTGGAAAACAATCAGATTTACTTGAACAAAGCTAATGAACGGATCACTGCGCTGAATGCCACAATTCCCGAAGCAGACCTGTTGGCAATTCGTCCCGGTGAAGCATTGCTTGAAATGACACGTCTCAGTTATGGATTGAACGACCATCCTATGGAGTACACAAAGACTAAATACAGAAATGATCAATATCATTATCATATTGAATTAAAAAGATAGAGAGGAGCATGTTATATGCCGTTTATTAATGGGAAGATTATGCTTGATCATGCGTTTCAAAATGGATACGGCGTAGGAGCTTTCAGCGCTCATAATGCTGAAACTGTTATAGCGATAATGGAGGCTGCTAAAGAAGAACAAGCGCCAATTATGATTCAGATCGGACAAAAGGTCATTCAAACATTAGGAATGGAGGCGTTAAAAGGTCTTATCGATACTTACGAAAAAGAGTACAGCGTGCCAATTGCGATTCATCTCGACCATAGCCGAGAATTCGAGCAGACAATGTCAGCAGTTCAAATGGGCTTTCAATCTGTCATGTTTGATGGGTCAGGTCTTTCCTTTGAAGAAAATATAGAAATAACAAAAAAAGTAGTTGATGTTGCAAGAGCTCTTGGAATTGGTTCAGAGGGCGAGATTGGAAAAATTGGCGGTACAGAAGATGATATTACAGTAGATGAGAAAGATGCACTGATTACAACAACTGAGGAAGCGGTGGCATTTGTAGAAGCGACAGATGTCGATTATCTGGCTGTGTCGATTGGAACCGCGCACGGCATGTATAAAGAGACACCGAATCTTCGTTTTGAGCGTTTGGAAGAAATTGTTGCCGCTGTCAAACGTCCTGTAGTACTTCACGGTGGATCTGATATTCCGGATGAACAAGTACGGCGTGCAATCGGACTTGGAATTGCCAAAATCAATGTGGATACTGAATTGCGTCAGGCGTTTACCAGAGGGATTCAGGAAGCATTAGAAGAGAATCCGGATGATATTGTTGTGGCTAGCACGCTTGGACGCGGTCGTTTGCGTATGAAAGAAAAAGTTCAGGAGAAGATTCGTGTGTTCGGCAGTCAAGGAAGAGCAGAAGAACTTTTAACGCACACAAAGGTCATTACCAATTAACAGAGAGGATGACGATTAATGGATAGCAAAACTTCAGTTCGTACTTATGGTTTGTATATCAACGGCGAGTGGCATGAAAAGTCTGTAAATAACGATGTGTTTAATAAATATACGAAAGAAGTAATGGCAAGAACAGCCGTAGCGGAAGAGGAAGATGTAAATCTTGCTGTTAAATATGCAAAAGAGTCACTAAAAACACCTTTCTCTCCATATGACCGATATACCGTGCTATTAAAAGCAGCAACTGCTTTGCGTGCCCGCCAAGATGAAATTGGTGAAATACTTGCGGGAGAAGTAGGTAAACCGTTAGCAGAATGTAAAGGGGAAGTAGAACGAGCTGCGCTGACTCTCGAAGTATCTGCTGAAGAGGCAAAACGAATACATGGGGAAGGAATACCTGTGGAATCAGCGCCGGGGTCTGAACAACGTCAAGCATTTACAAGGCGTTTCCCAATCGGTGTTGTAGCAGCGATTACCCCTTTTAATGCGCCCTTAAATCTTATGTGCCACAAAGTCGGACCAGCATTGGCTGCCGGAAACAGCGTAGTGCTTAAGCCGGCACAAACCACCCCTGTCAGCACTTTGATCTTTATTGATATTATGGCGGAGGCGGGACTTCCAAAAGGCCGTTTGAATTTGATTACCGGCAGCGGCTCTACGGTCGGGGAGTGGCTGCTCAAAAATCAAGATGTGAATATGATTACTTTCACCGGAAGTCCATCTGTCGGGAAGTTTATTCGAGAGAGAGCAGGCCTTCGTAAGGTAGCACTGGAGCTCGGTAATAATTCTGCTACAATCGTACACAAAGATGCAGATTTGGAAAAGTCAGCAACACTGGCTGCTCAGAAGAGTTTTAATAATGCCGGACAAGTGTGTATCTCTGTTCAACGAGTGTATGTTCACGAAGATATTTATGAACCATTTCTGGTAAAAATGAAAGAAGAAACAGAGAAATTGATTCTGGGTGATCCAATGGATGAAGCTACCGATATTGGTCCCATGATTGCTGAGAGTGAAGCTGTACGTGTTGAGAACTGGGTAAACGAAGCAGCTGGGCAGGGCGCGACAGTGGAAACGGGCGGTAAACGCGACGGAGCCTTCTATCAACCTACGATTCTTACTAATGTGAATGATGATATGAAAGTATGCAGGCAAGAGATTTTTGGACCGGTTGTCGTGGTAAGTACTTACCGTTCTGAAGATGACGTTATTGCTCGTGTGAATGATTCTGAATTTGGTCTCCAGGCAGGATTATTCACAAATGATCTGGCATTTACTATGAAGGCGATCAATGAAATTCATGTAGGCGGATTAATCATTAATGATACTTCTGGGTACCGTGTTGACCATATGCCGTATGGTGGTGTGAAAAATAGTGGAACAGGTAAAGAAGGTCCCCGCTATGCAATCGAAGAAATGACGGAAGAAAAGATTATTGTTTTTAACGGATGAATGAAGAGGGGATCCAGATTGTTGGATCCCTTTTTTAATAAATTGTACACCCTTAAAACTGAAGGAGAATGGGTATGTCGATCGTCATAATACTATTGCCGATCTTTTTTGTGTTTAGCATCGGTTATATTGCACAAAGATTTCTAAAGCTTGAGACAAAAGTTATTTCTAATCTGGCATTGTATGTTTTTGTACCGTTTCTTGTGTTTAGAACATTTTATGAACAAGAAATTGATTATTCATTTGGATATCTTGCCATCTATATGCTGGCACTCAGCTTAACATTGATTGCCGTTGTAAGCATATTATCCAGACTATACGGGTTCACTGAGACTGAACGATGCGGGCTTGTCCTGTCAAGCGCTTTCATGAATAATGGAAACTATGGAACACCGCTGGTTCTTTTTCTGTTTGGTGCTGCAGGTATGGAGACAGCTGTCATATTGATGGTGCTTCAACAATTGCTAATGAGCACGCTAGGTGTGTATTATGCCGCAAAGGGAAGTCCCGACCACGATGGAATGAGAGCAGCTCTAAGGGCTGTTAGAAGAATGCCGATGGTTTATGGCGCGATTGCGGGTATGGTTTTTCATTGGTTACATATTCCAATTGGTGCGGCTGCAAGCGGCGTAGATTTAATAGCAGATGCAGCGATTCCTATAATTATGGTGACATTGGGAATGCAACTTTGCAATATAGAAGTAAAGTCAGTTGATTGGCAAAAACTTTCTACTGCTCTGTCTCTGAAACTTGCGGTCGCACCACTTATCGCAGCTGTTCTAGTTCTGTTTATGCCGGTAGATACAATGACAAAACAAATTATGATAATCATGGCGGCAACCCCCACAGCAGCAAATACAACGATGTATGCAATTCAATTTCAGACCGAACCCCAAAATGTTTCAAGTGCAACACTGGTTTCGACCATTTTGAGTCTGGTTACAATGCCGGTTGTGATTTATGTAGCTATGACGTATGTATAATGACTTTATAGAAACAGATTAGAAACCTGATGTATATACAAGCATGAATTATAGGAAGATTGGCCGGGAAGTCATATATCATGATTTCCGGGGCGGTCTTTTTTTATTTGAATGAAATGCTTTGAATTGTTGTAAAACTCGGTTACATTATTAACATGTTAGCCGGACGGAATAAACGGCTGCCGAGAGTGCGTGCTTAGTAGTTTGTAACTCAGATAAATGAATTTCATAAACGAAAAGAAGGAGGATATATGACACTAAATAATTTTATGAAGCATAACTTCCCCGGACTGGAGCTCAAGTCGCCACTGTTTTACTCATGGGATGCAGGAATCCGGTTCGAACTTGGGGTGAACGAGAGCTCTGTCAGTATTCATGAGAATCCATTGTATTTACAAGGGGTCTATCGGCGGGCAATCGATTTATTTGAAGCCTTGCACTCTCCGGAAGATGAGCTCTATCTTGTGGTCGATGTTCATGATTACGGAAATGTGGCGGCTTTGCAGAGGAAGCTGAATATCTTCGCGAAGTATGTAAAAGAAAATTCGGTCTTGATCCGGCTTCGGCACGAGAACCGGCCGTACATTTATCCGGAAGACGATGAAGATGCGACTTACCGTACACATCGGTTCAGTCTTGCATGCCGGCGTGCGGATTTCCGGTACGCGGCACTGTTGAAGGCCATTTGCAATCAGGATATGGGAATAAGGCCGATTATTCACCAGTCTGTCTATTTTATTAATGAAACAAAAGGAACGATCTACTATGTCTACGATGACAGAGGCTGTGATTTGCTGGGTGTGAACTCGGAAGCAATTCAATGGATGTATGAAGAATTCAATGAATGGATTTTAGATTATGACCGCCCGAAAATCGATGAAGTGTTCATTTGATGGTGCCTGTGTGCCAAACAATCGTGTATGTTTCAATATTCACGATTACTCAAACAAACAGGAATGTTCGAACTTTCATGTTTGTTTCGTACACAGGCACCGCAAAAGGCACCGCAAAACAACTGACAGGGGGAAATTGTAATGGAAGCATATCAGGCTACGATTAAGGATATAGAAGGTGTATCAAATTTATTTAATTCATACCGTGTGTTCTATGACCAGCCGTCAGACGCAGAGGGCGCAAGAAAGTATATAAAAGAACGTCTAGAAAATGAAGAATCGGTAATATTTGTTGTGAAGCACAAGGAAAAGTACGCTGGTTTCACCCAGTTGTATCCCGTCTTTTCATCCATCTCGATGAAAAAAGCATGGATATTGAATGATATGTTCGTTGATCAGGAAGCCCGAAAACTGGGAATAGGACAATTGCTTTTACAGAAGGCGGAAGAATATGCCAGTAAAACGGGTGCAAAAAGTATTGCGCTGGAGACCGCACCGGATAATTATGGCGCTCAAAAACTATATGAGAAAAATGGTTATGTACGAGACACACAATTTTATCATTATGAATTAAATTTGACTGAATAACTGTTTTACCCGTTCTTCTGTTAATCGGGTCAATTAGCTGAATAAAGTTTGCGCCGAAATCGGGCTATTTAACGAAATTAGAGTTCATAACTATTTTCGCTAAATAGCCCGATTATGATAATTTAACTTGCTTCCTCCGTAACGTCATAGGCTAAACTTAAATTATACCAATATTGATGGAGGGATCATTTTATGGAAAGTCAAAAACATGTTTTTACAATTGGTGAATTTGGAAAGCGTACAACAACAACTGTAAGGACATTAAGATTTTATGAAGAATTAGGATTACTAATACCAGCAAAGCAAAATAATTCTGGTCACAGGCTGTATGGATTTGAAGATTTAGCGAAACTACAGCAAATTCAATCCTTAAAATTTTTAGGTTACTCATTACAAGAAATCAAAGATTTAATTGATAATGGCTCTACTGTTCCAAAACAATTTGAAATGTCTTTATCTTGGCAACACATATTACTAACAGAAAAAAGGAAAGAATTAAATCATGCTATTGAAGCGGTCGAGCATGTACAATTTCTTTTGAGAGAAGGGAAGCCAATCACATGGCTAGTTTTAAGTTCACTTCTTTTCAAGATGGAAAATGAACAAGAACAGATAGAGTGGTTAAAAGAACACTGCTCAGAAGAAGTTGCTGAACAATACTCATCGCTTCCGAAAGAACAGCGACATCAAGTGGATATAGAGATGCTAGACTGGTTGTCAACATTGAAGAAAGTGATGAGTGAGGGAGCCAGCCCACAATCGCCTGAAGCATTTAATGTGGCCGTAAAGTTATCAGAAATTGCAATGAAACATGCAGATAACAAAGAGGAATTGCTTAAACAAATGCAAGAAGTACAAGCGTCAATGAAACCTGATATAGCTAATTTTAATTTCCCTACTATTTTGACACCGGAAGAAGAAGCGTTTTTAGAGGAAATAGGAAAGTCGATTAAAGCTTCATATAATCAAGATGGAAAATAGGATATAAGCAAAATAAAGCCCTCTCATAGAAAGTCTGATTATGAGACACAGTACAACTCCTCTTTTTCATTATTCCAATGGAGTCAGTAGAGGTTTTGTAGAGACGGCCCTTGTAAAAGGACAGAAAGAAAGGATGCTATTATGGAAAGTCCAGTTATATTAGTTACTATAATTTCTTTCTTTATCATCATTACTTATCTCTTTCTAACTGGGAATCGTCAGAAATTAAAACAGTTACGAAAAGAGTGGGAAAGCGAGACTTATACTGCTATAAGGGAAGACGCCAATTCCATTTCCTCGTACTGGGATAACAAAAAAAACTTTACAGACTGTTATGCAGGTGTGGATCAGCTGACATGGGATGACTTAGCGATGCAAGAGATATTTGAAAAACTAAACTATACAAAGTCCAGCTTAGGTTCGGAGTACTTATTTAATCAATTGAGAGATATAGATCCGAAAATTGTAGATGTTACTGAAAAAGAAGAACTATATACATTGCTTGCGAATGACCATATTTTAAGAGAGAAAGTGCTTTTAATTTTATCAAATCTAGGAAAACGAAATTATGCAGATACATCCTCATATTTTTATAAATTCAATGGCTCTAAGATTAAAAATGATTATATATATATCATTCTTTCTTGCTTACCGATTTTGTCGATTATCTTTATGTTCTTTAATTTAAAGTATGGAGCAGTCAGTCTCTTCAGTTCATTTGTAATAAATTTAGTGATATATTATCGGAATAAAACACTGTTGGAAAATGACTTGCATTCAATTACATATGCGGCTGCCATTGTAAATACAGGAAAAAGTCTAGCTTCTGTTCAACATCCAAGATTCATTATATATAAGGATATTTTCAAAGGAGAAGGAAAAGGCTTAAAAGTAACTTCTTTCTGGGGTAGAGTATTATCGATTGGCGGCAACAGGGGCGGGGACTTCGATGTGTTGTATGAATACTTTCGGATTATATTTTTACTGGACTTTATTGCTTACAATCAAATTGTTAAAACGCTGTTTACATATCGTGAGGCGTACCAGCAATTATGGGAATCAATTGGCGAACTTGATGCGGCGATTGCAGTCGCATTTTATCGGAAGAGGCTTTCACTATACACGACTCCTAAGTTTGTAGAAGAAGAAGAGCTGTTATTTGAAGACTTGGCACATCCACTTCTTGATAATCCAATAACGAATTCTTCAAGGTTTGGTAAATGTGTACTTATTACAGGTTCTAATGCTTCAGGGAAATCGACATACATTAAAGCTATAGCTATTAACGCTATTTTGGCGCAAACTATTAACACTGTATTGGCTAAAAGTTGGACAATGAAACCAAGTTATATTGTCACATCCATGGCAATTCAGGACAATGTATTGCGTGGAGATAGTTATTTTATTGCAGAAATTAAATCCCTAAAAAGAATAATTAGGCTTAGTGAAGAAAAGAAACCTATAATCTCATTTATTGACGAGATATTAAAAGGAACAAATACTGTCGAGAGAATTTCAGCATCAGCTGCGATAATGGAGTGGCTATCTGTAAATCAAGGCATGATTATCATTGCTTCACACGATATTGAGCTAACAGAAATTGCAAAGGGGGTGTATCGAAATTATCACTTCAGAGAATCGATTGAAAACAATAAAGTGTCATTTGATTATAAAGTTCACAATGGGCCTTCGATAACCAGGAATGCCATTAAACTGTTGGAGGTACTTGATTATCCAAAAAGCGTTACTGTTCAAGCGAATCAATTGGCCCAGCATTTCACTGAGGTGCATGAATGGAATAGGCTCAGTAGTAGGGCTATCCTTGAGAATACTGAATTCAACGGTTTCATACCGCAATCTCGCTAACTTGCACGTTTTCTGATTGAAACCTGTAATTGAAGAGGCGGGCAATGATACGAACACAGGATTTTTTTGTACTTCAGTATGGAAAAATACGGATATGGATAATTATGTATATTGAGATCAGGAAGGTTGCAAGCGTGTCATAGGAAGAAGTAAAAAACTTTTAGTCGATCAAATTGCACAGGAACTGAATCCTGCTTTCATCTTACTAGGAAGAAATAATATAAATCCGAGGTGCATATCTATGCAATGTTTTTGCGAAGAAGAAGTGTTTTATTTAAAGGTCGAAGGTGACACCGGTGCTGATGCAGTCTGGTGTGACGAATGCGGCAGCAATCTGGATATAGCCGATGTTCCCGCGTCAGATGAATTAAAATTCGGGCTGACCGGCTGGGTGCGGATGTACGGAAACTGGATGGATTGGGAACAGGATCTGCTGCTTGCCGGCGGAGTGGAGAAGGAAGAGGCTCATAATGAACAGGGTGAAATTCTGGCTCGGCGCCTGCAAGAGGAATTAACAGGCTATCGTGTAAGGTTTTCGCCGTCTTCGTCAGCTAAAATGTATGCCGGGTTTATTTCTTGACCGGCCAAATTCAGCACCACTAATTCCTAGTTTACTGTATATTGTTACCCCGCGATATAGTCTGTACATATTCATCGCGTCAAAAAACCTTCAAATTATTACTTTTCCCCTGTAACCAAACTAAAAAAATTCAGTCTACTCTCATAACCATACAAAAAGAGAGAGGATGAACACGATGAATAAAAGCAGATGGATTTTGGCATCACTTGTTACCGCTGCTGTCGGAATCATTATGGTGGCGAGCTTCTTTTTCTGGCCGCGGGTGCATATTACATCCGCCCACTCGGCGCTTACGGGGCAGCCTGTGACGATTTATTTCACAGCGCCGGTTAAAGCGGGCGTACTGCCGCAGGATTTTGCCATCACCAATCTTACTCAGCAGCAACACCCTGCTGAAATAACCCTGGCAGAAGATCGGATGTCGATGACTGTCAGCTCCCTGGCGCCGGGAAACTATGAATTGAAAGTACCGAAAAATAGTTTCAGGGGGTGGAACAGGTCGGCGAATTCAGCGGTTTCATTCGCCGTCATGGAAGCGGTGAAGCCTGTTGCGTCCATTGATGAAATCAAGAATTTTTTCGAGCGGGCAGAGCAGTACGACCAGTATGCGGCGACCGCAGAAAGCAGTATCGTCATGGAATCTTCCTCGGAAGACAAAGCGTCTGCTGGAGGATATGACTATTCCGCGACCAACCAGCAAGTCGAAGGCGTCGATGAATCAGACATTGTCAAGACTGACGGCGATTTCATTTATGACGTGACCGGCCAGGAAAATCTGACCATCACTGACATCCGTAATTCTCAAAAGCTTGCGGTCATCAGCAAGATCGATTTCAAAAACGAATTTTTTCCGAATGAACTCTATATTGACGGGGAGTTGCTCGTCGTAATCGGCGGGAAACCGAATCATCCGCAAACCGAGAAAGAAATGCCGTATATGCAAGAGCTGTCCGCGATACGCATCTATGATGTCAGTGACCGCGCTAAGCCTTTACTGCTCCGCGAAACAGGAGCGGAAGGCTATATCATCGCGACCCGGAAAATCGGCCCGCACGTCTATATGGTGACGAATAACCGGCCGATGTACTGGCTGATGGACCTGCCGGTTACAGAAGATCATTTGCTGCCGAAAGTGTTTGATTCGGAGAACGGGAAGGACATTCAGCCGATCGGTACAGATAAAATATCCATTCTTCCCGGCACAATGGAGCCTTCCTACTCCGTCATCACGACGCTTGATATCCGTTCCGGTGAAACAGGCGATGTCGAAACAAAAGCATATCTCGGCAGCGGCGAACAGCTCTATATGTCGAAAGATCATCTTTATCTGACTTCGACTTTATACGGAAACCAGCCGATGCAAGGCAACAGCGAAGTGTTTAAGTTCGGACTGGACGGCACGGACGTACATTTCCTCAGCGCAGCCCAGCTGAAAGGCTCCATCCTCAACCAGTTTTCGATGGATGAGCATGACGGCTATTTCCGGGCGGTTACGACGGAGGGCAATCTCTGGGATGAAAAGAATATCGCAAAAAATCATTTGTTCATTTTGGATGCGGATTTGAAGCAGACAGGTTCTGTTGAAAATCTGGCGAAAAATGAACGCATCTATTCGGCGCGTTTCATGGGGGATAAAGCGTATATGGTGACGTTCCGCGAAACGGACCCTTTATTCGTTCTGGACGTCGCGGATCCGCAAAATCCGGCTGTACTCGGTGAACTGAAAATCCCGGGGTTCAGCAATTATCTACACCCGCTTGACGAAAATCATCTAATCGGCTTCGGCTATGACACAGTAGCGAAAAAAGGGCAGGCAGGCGGGGAACCGATTATTCAAACGCAGGGTATGAAAATTTCATTATTCGACGTTACGGATCTCGCGAATCCAAAAGAGCAGGGTTCGGAAATCATTGGCGGGCAGGGGACGTATTCTCCTGTTCAGCATAATCACCATGCGCTGTTCCTTCATCCGGGACGCAATCTGTACGGTTTTCCTATTACAGTCTATCATGAAGACAAAGATCAACTGAATCTGGAGAAAGCGGGAGCGATGATATACGAGATTACGGCGGAAAACGGAATCACGGCTAAAGCCGACCTGACCGAAGAACTGCCACTTGACTATATGGACTGGGAACGGGAAGTGCAGCGGCTGCTGTACAGTGAAAATACCGTCTATACCATCGCCGCCAATGAAATATCCGGTTATTCATTGGACGACTTTTCATTGCTGGATCAGATAGAAAAGTAGTGAAGGGTTGTCTTTTTGCGGTTCGTCCATTAAGCTGTAAAGAAACGCACTAATTTAAATGAGCACGACAAAAATGGAGCCCTTTCTATATGAAAGGAGCTCCATCTAATTTGTGTAAAAGTAATTTAGGAGATTTTGATCTGCTCGGCCGGCAAGGGAATTCCAATATAATGGCCTTGGACCGCATCGATGCCCATATTCTTTAGCATATCAAACTGCTGCTCGCTGCTTACGCCTTCAGCGATTGTATACAAGCCCATCGACTTGGAAAAACGAATCATGCCTTCGACCAGTTTTTGTGTCTTTGGATTGCTCAGCAAATTCTCAATGAAGAGGCGATCGAGCTTGATGCTGCTGATCGGCAAGTGCTGTAAATAGCGCAGTGAGGCATAGCCTGAGCCGAAATCATCGAGTGTAAACTGCATGCCCAGGTTTTGCAGTTCCGACATTTGTGAAATGACGGATTGCTCTTCTTCTGCCTTCAGTGCGAATTTCTCTGTGAACTCAATATATACTTTATTTGCCGGACAGCCCGTCTCGTTTAAAATTGAGATTAAGCGATCTTTCCATTGCGGATTCAATGATTCGCGGACAGATGAGTTAATGGAGACAGTCATCTCTGTGCCGGCACGGTGCCATTTCGTTGCGAATGTCATGGCTTCTTCCGCCACATACGCGCCGATCTCTTCAATCAAACCGTTTTCCTCCGCAATCGGAATCAATTCATCCGGACTGATGATGCCGAGATCTTCGTCTTCCCAGCGGACGAGCGCTTCATAGCAATTGATGCCGTCGCTGGCGATATCGAATTGCGGCTGATAGGCAACATGCAATGAATTACGGTCAAGCGCAGTCAGCATCTTTTGGTCGATTTCCAAACGGCGATTTAGAATTTTATGGGACTCGGCGGAAAGCGATGCAATCCTGCCGCCTCCTTGGCTGATCACTTCATCTGCAGCAGTCAGCGCCACTTTATACAGCTGGGTATACGTTTTCTGATCCTCAGGAAAACGTACGATCCCGCCGCTGATGGAAAGTGTCTGTGCATTATGGCTCAAATAGATCGGCTGCTGTTTCAAGAAATCATAGAAGCCTTGAATATACCAATCACCGAATGCTGTCAGAACGACGAAACTATTCGTATCAATGCGCGCAATCGGCATATCCTGGAAGTAGCGTTTCAGACGGTTGGTGAATTCTTGTATCAGCTGCGTCTCGGATTCCGTAGACTGCAGCTCTTTCATAGTGAAGTAATGATCGATCGTTAAATAGACAAATGAAAAATGCTGACCCAGTTTGATGGATTCATTCACTACTTGTTCAAGTTTGTGGCGGCTCATCAGACCGGTCTCTACATCGATAAATGCGATTTCGCCCAATTTTTCCTGCAGCCGGATATCTTCTGTTATATCCAACTCTAAAAAGAAGACGGACTGTAATTCTCCATCATCAGACAGAGTGGGGACGGCAAGCATATTAACGAAAAACGGTTCCCCGTCGCGAGTCATTTTTTCGACTTTTCCCGACCAGGATTTACCGCTTAGCAAACGATCCCAAATCGTATTTACTGTCTGTTGCGAGGCAGGGGCGTCGGAAAACATCTGCCAGATGGATTTCCCGATGATTCGTTTCGGAGTCCATCCGCTGACCGTTAAGTAATTTTGATTTGCATAGGTTATTAGTCCTTCTCCGTCGGTATGGGTGACTAACTGATATCTATCGAGACTATCGACTAATGAATGATGTTCTTTAGTTTCAGGTAAGCTTGTAGTATTCATTAGAATGCTCCTTTCCGATTCTACTATATAACTATTATAAGCGATAAACGCGCTGTGTCTAGATGTTATATGTGAACTTTATACTATAAATTAAAATGGGTACTAGAATTTTTGTTAGGGGTGTTGGATTATGATGCGATTAAAAGGGATTATGATGATAGTCTTTGGCTCTATGTTATGGGGGGCAACAGGTCCTATGATGGAGTGGATTCTGGACCATAGTGAGATCTCTGTCTCCATGATGCTCATTTTGCGGCTGACGTTTGCAGGCGCCACTGTCCTTTTATTGCTTAAAGCCAGAGGCGTGCAGGTAGCGCGTCCTATGAGACAGAAGCTCTGGCTGCGCAAGATGGTCTTATTCGGTGTCTTCGGGATGCTCGGCGTGCAGTATGGTTTCGTCCAGACGATTGCCAACAGTGATGCTGTTGTCGCCACGCTTTTCCAGTTCGTCGCCCCTGTTTATATCATTATCCTGCTGTCTATTACACAACGTTCTTTCCCGCCCGGCAGTCAGGTAATCGGGATGATCGTCGCCTTGTTCGGCTTGATCCTCCTACTGACAAATGGATCATTTTCTAGTATTTCATTGAATACAACCGCAATTGTATGGGGAGTTTTTGTCGGAATAGCCTTTACATTTTATACGTTATACCCCGTTGTACTTATGGCGGAATGGGGCGTCTTGCTGGTCGTTGGGTGGGGGATGTTCATTGGCGGGCTGACGTTATTTGTTCTCAACATCCCGTCTTTTTTCATGAATCTATCCGTGTTGCTGAACGGAACTGCCATGTTTGTGCTGCTGCTAGTTATTATTATGGGTACATTAGCCTTCATCATGTTCTTGCAGAGTATGACCTATATTACGCCTGTCGAGACGAGCGTGCTGTCTTGTTTCGAGCCGCTCACTGCTATGATTGTCTCGGTCATGTGGCTCGGTCAAATGATGGGGATCTGGCAGATCAGCGGTGCGATGATTATGCTTCTTGGTGTCGTGTGGCTGTCAGTTGGCGGCAAACGAAAGAAGACGACAGCGCCGCCTGACCCGGTTGTTCAGCATGAACCGTTTGAGCTGTAACGTCTTCATCTGTACACTCCGTATTGCATTGTGACATAATTAGGACAGCAAAGATACGGAGTCAGAGGTGAAGCAAATGAAGACAGTTTTCCGGTATGCCATTCCTTATAAATGGCCGATGTTGATCGCTATTCTTTTAATGCTGCTGGAATTGTCAGTTGAGCTGATCCAGCCGCTGTTGATCGGGAAGATCATAGATGACGGGATCATGCAGGAAGATCTCGGTACAGTTGCCGTGTGGGGCGCTGCGATGCTTGGTATGGCATTCGTCGCGCTCTTTTCCGGCGTTATTAACTCTTACTTTGCCTCCCATGCAGCCCAAAGTTTCGGCTATGATCTGCGGCAGGCTCTGTTCGAAAGAGTCCAGACCCTGACTCTCGCAGCTTTTCTGCGATTCCCGGCATCTAGCCTGATCACCCGTTTAACGAGTGATGTGACCATGGCGCAAAATGCGCTGTTCATGGGATTGCGTATTATGGCGAGAGCGCCGCTGATGGTCCTCGGCAGTCTGATCATGGCTTTTGTCGTCAATCCGAAGCTTGCGGTCTTTTTATTGGCAGGGGCACCTTTTTTAGCGGTGTTTTTAGTCGTTATGGCGAAGAAAGGTGTACATTTATTCGGCATCGTCCAGCGCAGATTAGATGGAGTCAACCGGCTGGTGCAGGAAAACCTGCAGGCGGTCCGGCTGATAAAAGCCTATTTGCGCGGGACTTTTGAGTCGATCCGTTTCTCTAAGGCTGCAGAAGCGTTGAAACAGGACAGTGTTCGTGCAATGCGTCTGATGGAATTGATTTTACCTGTCTTGCTGTTCATCATGAATGCGAGTTTTATGGCAGTCCTGTGGTTTGGCGCAGCCGAAGTGAGACATTCGGATATGCCGGTCGGAGATGTCGTGGCCATCGTCAACTATGCGATGCGCATGACAAGTGCGTTCTCGATGTTTTCTTTTCTGATTGTGATCTTTTCCCGTGCGAAAGCTTCTTCTGAACGAATGGAAGAAGTACTGTCTGCAGATGATGCGCTTGAAGCTCTCCAAGCGGCAGACGATACATACCACGGAGCAGTGGACATCTGTTTTAACAATGTTTCATTCTGTTACCCGAATACGAAAGAGGCTGTGCTGAAACATTTGACGTTCGAAGTGAAGCGGGGCGAAAAACTCGTGATTATGGGTGCGACAGGTTCCGGCAAATCCACATTGCTGCAGCTTATTCCCCGAATGTTCCAGGCGACTGAGGGGGAAGTGCTGCTGGACGGGCGGAAAGCCGAAGACTGGCCACTGGTTACATTGCGCGGCATGATCGGGTATGTGCCGCAGCAGTCGATGCTGTTTACAGGCTCTATTTACGACAATATCTCCTGGGGCAAGCAGGGGGCAAGCCTTGAAGAAGTGAAAGAAGCTGCCAGAAAAGCGCAGATCGGTGATTCGATAGAGCGCTTTACGGAAGGCTATGAAACGCGCGTCGGCCAGAAAGGCGTCAATTTATCGGGCGGCCAAAAACAAAGGCTATCGATTGCACGTGCGCTCATTCGTAAACCTTCCATTTTAATTCTCGACGACAGTACAAGTGCGCTGGACGTAAAGACAGAAGGGGCACTGTGGAAGGCGCTGGAGGAAGAAGATACAACGATGCTGATCGTCACGCAGAAAATTCAAACTGCCCAGATTGCGGATTCCATCCTGTTGCTGTCAGAAGGTGTAATTGTCGGGCATGGAACGCATGCTGAATTGCTGGCATCCTCTTCATTCTACCGGGAAATTGCAGAATCTCAGCAGACGGAAGGGGTGAAGTGAGATTGAAACCATTTGGCTATGAACCAATTATCCAAAGAGAGAATTTTAGTAAACGCAATCGCAAACAGATACAGAAAGCAGGAAACTGGAAGTCTGTTCTTACGCGTATCTGGCGCTTGATCGATCAGCAGCGCGGCCTGTTGATTACGGTGCTCGCGCTCGTTTTTGTCAGTTCAGCACTTGCTTTGCTCGGTCCGTTGATGATCGGAAATATCATAGATCACTATATCATTCCGAAACAAACGCAGGGTCTTGGTGTGCAGATCGGCGGATTGCTTGCCATTTATGCCGGCTTTTCGGTTGCCTCGTATTTGCAGAATTACTGGATGGTCGGTATTGCACAGCAGACGGTTTACCGCATGCGCACGCAGTTGTTCAGCCATCTGCAAAAACTGCCCATCCGCTTTTTCGATAAACGCCAGCACGGTGAATTGATGAGCCGTGTAACAAATGATATTGAAAATGTCAGCCAGACGCTGAATTCTTCGCTAATCCAAGTGTTTTCGAGTGTCCTGACCTTGCTCGGCACGGTATCGATCATGCTGTATCTCAGCCCGCTGCTGACTTTGCTGACCATGATCATCGTGCCGCTGATGTTTTTCGCGATGCGCTGGATTACCAGAAGGACAAGTATTCTGTTTAAAGAACAGCAGCAGGCAATCGGTGCGCTGAACGGTATGATTGAAGAAACGATATCCGGCCAGCGGGTCGTCAAAGCATTTTCACAGGAGCAGCAGGTAATGGAGGAATTTGCAGAGAAAAGTGGCCGGCTGAAACTGGCAGGATTCTGGGCACAGACCTATTCGGGATTCATTCCGAAAGTGATGAATACACTGAACAATCTGTCGTTCGCGATTGTGGCGGGTGTAGGCGGACTGCTGGCGGTCACGGGAACTAGCGGCGTCACGGTGGGGACGATTGTAATCTTCAGTGAATATGCACGGCAGTTTACGCGTCCTCTCAACGACCTCGCCAATCAATTCAATACGGTGCTGTCTGCTATCGCAGGAGCCGAGCGTGTTTTCGCCATCATGGATGAACCGGTTGAAAAAGACGAAGCGGAAGCAAATGAAATTCTCCTGAACGGTGATGTGGAATTTAAAGACGTAACATTCGGCTACGACGAAGAACCGATAGTGCGGAATATCAGTTTTCATGTAAGACCAGGAGAAACAGCTGCGTTCGTCGGTGCGACAGGGGCAGGCAAGACGACAATCATGCAGCTGCTTTCCAGATTTTATGAAGCCGGCAGCGGGCAGATCTTGCTTGACGGTGTGCCGATCGACCGGCTGCCCCGAAAAACCGTGCGCAGTCAAATGGCTTTCGTTTTGCAGGATCCGTTTTTATTTGAAGCGACGGTGCGGGAGAATATCCGTTATGGACAATTGGACGCGACCGATGAAGAAGTGGAAGCGGCCGCGAAAAAAGCGAATGCACATACATTCATCAGTAAATTGTCGAAGGGGTATGATACGGTGCTGACAGCAGGCGGGGAAGAAATCTCGCAGGGTCAGAAGCAGCTGCTGTCCATTGCACGCGCGCTGGTTGCCGATCCGGCACTGCTGCTGCTCGATGAAGCGACAAGCAGTATAGACACCGTTACAGAATTGGCGATCCAAGATGCACTGGAGAGATTGATGGAAGGCAGGACGAGCTTTGTCATCGCACATCGGCTGAATACCATCAGGCAGGCAGATAAAATTTATGTAATGGCAGAAGGGGAAATCATCGAGTCAGGCAGCCAGGACGAGTTGCTCGAACGGCAGGGGATCTTTTACGGAATGCTTCGAAATACAGACTGAAAAAAGCCATTTACCCGTTGAATCGGATAAATGGCTTTTGATTATTTCTTTTCATCAATGTCCAGTGTTTTATCATCAGTAAATTTCACGTCAAGATCAAATTCGTCGTAATCATCCAGCCCGTACCACTGGAGAATCTTGTCGATTGCTTCTTCTTTTGACGTATCACTGTCGATCAGAATCTCCATGAACATTTTATGCATGCTGTCGATGGCATCGTTGCCTTCTTCATTTACGTTTTGAAATTCATTGACATATTCAGCGTCGGAAGGCTTGACATCTTCATAGTCGGTTTCGATTTTCTTGCCGTCTTTCTTGATAGTCAAATCGAAATCGGTGAATCCATAGCCGTCCCCAGTGTTGACGGAGCTGCCTTTGTCTTCATCTTCATAACCTAATGCTGGATCATCATTATCAGGTGCCTTTTCCTTGGAAGAGCAGCCTCCCAAAATCAACATGGAGGAAAAACCAATAATCGATAACGTTCGTTTAACTGACATGAGCGACATCCTTTCTACGGTCATAATACTTATATTATGACCGTAAATGGTGCAGGCTAAACCACCAATTCAATAGGACGAAACTTTACTATTGATCAATTCGCTGTAAAACTGAACCGAGCATTTGCCGGATAGGCAGTACTTGACCGTTCGGCAGCCGAATCTTTCCATGGTAATAGCCCACCATCTGACTCACTGACATTTTTCGAATGAAATACTGATCGAGTGTCTGACGCTGGAAAAACGGTTTGAATGTCAGACTCACATCTTCTGAGAACTTCGTCCGAATCTTCCAGGGATTCAACAAGTTTTCATCAGTACCTGTAAACAGCACGTCCTCATGGATTTTATACATCTTCCCTTCCACGAATACGGCGTTTTCCGTCAGCCCTGTCCCGTCCGTCCAGCCGCCACCCAAATTCAGGCCGACTCGTTTGCCGCCGGTTCGCTGAGATGCCAATCCCCATTTCCATTCCGCCATGGAATTCCATACGCCGCGGCCATAATCATGGATCGCGAAGCTGTAATAAGGATTGAAATCATAACGCCGCCCGCCGATTTTAACAAACCCGCCAGTCGGCAAAATTGCATGTTTTGACGTGAAATGAAACGTGTCACGGCTTTTCGGTATGACGACATTCAGCGATTCATCTTTGTCCGGATGGATGATATGCAAATCTGCATGCAGCACCTCATTATCAAAATCCGGAATCGTCACAGACAAATGGGTTTCGCCTTGCAGGTGAACAAACTGGACAGTGAGCTGTTCGTGGATGAATTTAATACTGTCCAATGGTTGTTCCGGCATTTTAATGCGTCTGCCAAGCGGCAGGGTCAGATGTTTTTCATAAAAACGCTGTGTTTCATAATCTAATATGTAAATTTGACAAATGGCTTTATGGTCAAGATGAATGATTGTTGTAGAAAACAACAGGTCTTCTCCATAGATGCACCAATAATTCCACCGCTTTTTTTTCATGAACTGTCCTTTAAGGTTGCTGACCACTAAAGGACTGCGAGCAAATCCGATAGATTCGGGGTTGAGAAGCCCTTTAGAATCGCATAGCGGCACCGAGTCCATGAGTTCTCTTTCTTCATGCTGCATCTGTCATACCACCTTTCCTGCCTATTGTCTTTTTATGTGATAATTGATATACTCTATATTGTACCAGAAACGAGGGGCATTAGCTCAGCTGGGAGAGCGTCGCGCTGGCAGTGCGAAGGTCAGGGGTTCGAGCCCCCTATGCTCCATACATATCGTAACAGGCGTCCGATCTCACAAGTTTTTGAGAGCGGGCGTTTTTATTGTAATAAAAGGCTTGGATTTTGTTTATGCGGAATCCGTTTCCCGACTTTGCTGGCAGTTCAAATGAAGTATGAGTTTGCAGTTTAAATCCGCTTCGGCGCTGGGGGATTGCCTTACGCTGTGAGACTGCTGGCGAAGGATTCGGCTGCCTGCCAGAAAGAAGCTTCGCGGATGATCATGGCGCCCGATCAAGCGCTCATAGCCCAGCCTCAGTCGCTCATGCATACCGGCCAAGTGATCATATCGACACCCGTCGTGATCATTGAACCGGCTTCCGCGCTCATAGCCGCTCCGCAGTTGCGCCTTCGCCGGTGTTGGAGAATGTATATCATGTTGCTTGTTGGCAAATCGCGAGTTTAGTAGTGTGTTTATGTTTCTCGACTCCTCACTCCATCCCTTCCGCCAAGTCAGCAGCTACTTCTGTAAATACCCGCAAAGTCCCTGCGGTAAAACTCGCGGTGGTGATGAAAACCTCTGCCTGTTCATATACATGGGCAAGGAGGGGTTTTTTTTGTATGACAGAAAAGCAGCAGTGCGGTATGCGGACAAGTGGTGGGATAGCAGGAATCCAGCTTTTCCTGCTTTTGAAGATGACTGCACTAATTATATTTCGCAATGTTTGCTGGCCGGCGGGGCGCCGATGCACGGTTATCCAAATCGGGAAAAAGGTTGGTGGATGCGCAATGGAACGTGGAGTTTTAGTTTTACAGTCGCCCACTCACTGCGCTGGTATTTAGGAACATCCAAAAAAGGACTGACGGCAAGGCAGGTCAGTACGGCGGAGGAACTCGATCTCGGCGATGTGATTGCGTACGATTTCCAGGGAGACGGCCGGTTTGACCACTCGACGATTGTGACAGCGAAGGACGGCACCATGCCGCTCGTTAATGCACATACGTATAACGCCTATCATCGGACTTGGGACTATAAAGATTCCTATGCGTATTCACCGAATGCCAAATATATTTTCTTTAAAATTAATGATCAATTCTCCTGAACAGCATGGAATAGAAACGGGTGTTTTCATTTAGCCTCTAGTAACTGACTGTCTGAATGAGGTATACTGAAAATCAGAAACTTATTTGCAAAGGAGAAGGTTGAGTGTGAATGAACAAGCATTATCGGTACGGGAGGCCATCGTTACGCGCCGCTCGATAAAAAACTTTAACGGACAGCCGATCGAACCTGAAATCATACCGGAAATTATAGAAGATGCCGTATGGGCACCGAATCATGGAAACCGTAATCCTTGGCGTTTAATAGCTGCAGCGGGAGAACAGTACGACGAGCTTCTGGAAGTGCTGAAGGAATTCGGCGTGGCCAACTGGAAGCAGCTTTCTGACGATGATCTGGAGAAGCAAATGAAAAAATTTACTTCAGCCGGCGCAGCAGTTTTTATAGTTGTGCCCGAAGATCCGCGTCAAAAAGAACGTCTGGAAGATTACGCGGCAGCGAGTATTCTGATTCAGAACATTCAGCTGCTGGCATGGGATAAAGGAGTCGGCACTTGCTGGAAAACACCGCCGTTCCTGGATAACCCGAAATTCCGCGAACGTCTCGGCGTGAAAGCGGGTGAGCGCATCATCAGCATGCTGCAATTCGGTTATTTCGATGCGGCGCCAAAAGCAGCACCCCGCAAGCCGGTAGACGAAATCGTTACTTATTTTGGCGAAACCGCGCAAGATACAGCAGAATGAACAGCAGTCAGACTGCCCGGGACGATTCCGGGCAGTTTTTTTTATGAAATGAGACCCGGTTATCGTTGTCGCGCGCCAAAAAGCCCGATCCACGCGCCAAAAGCGTTCATCCCCGCACCAAACCCTGCATTAAACACACTAAACAGGCGGTTGCCGCACATTTCATTCCGCAATCAATCAGATAAAGCTCAAGCAAAAAACGGCTCGGAAAGTCTGACGTACAGAACTTTCCGAACCGTTATTTTTTACTTCAACGACAACTTTTCCACTTCGTCATAATAACTGCTGATGACACGCAGCCCTTTGTCGAAGTTCTCCAAATGAAAATGTTCATTCGGAGCGTGGAAGTTTTCGGTATCAAGACCGAAGCCCATCAGGACAACCGGCAAATTAAGAATTTCATCGAAAGCCGCTACAATCGGAATCGAGCCGCCGCCGCGTGTATAAACTGTCGGCACGCCGTATACTTTCTCATATGCTCTGCCTGCCGCCTGAATCACTTCATGGTCATAAGGCGTCAAATAAGGCTTTCCTTTATCGAATTCGGTAACAGTGACCGTACATCCGACAGGTTCATGCTCTGCGATATGTGCTTTCAGTTTGCTGATGATATCGTCGGGGTCCTGATCCGGGACTAAGCGGCACGTGATTTTCGCGCCTGCTTCGGAAGGCAGCACGGTTTTGATGCCTTCGCCTGAAAAGCCGCCGAATACGCCATTGATTTCGAGAGTCGGACGGGCCCATACGCGCTCTGTGTAGGAGTAGCCCGGTTCGCCGGTTAGTTCCTTAACGCCGACTTCCTTCATTATTGCCTCTTTATCAAAATCAAGTGCTGCCCAGCCTGCACGCTCTTCTTCCATCAGATCGCGTACATCATCATAAAATCCGTCAATCGCAATCGTGCCTTCCTTATCCCGGAATGAAGCCAGGATTTCGGTCAACGCATGGATCGGATTCTGCACACCGCCTCCGTACAGTCCTGAATGCAGGTCGCCTTTTGGACCTTTTACATCGATCTGCACACCCGCGAGACCCCGCAGACCGTAACAGATGGCCGGCTGTCCGGGAGCATACATGCCTGTGTCGGAAATAACAATCAGATCAGCAGCAAGTTTCTCCTGGTTCTCTTTAATATAGGCTTCCAAGCTCGGACTTCCGATTTCTTCTTCGCCTTCAATCATCAGCTTGACGTTGACAGGAAGTCTGCCGTTCAATTGCATAAGTGCCTCGATTGCTTTGATGTGCATGAACACCTGGCCCTTATCATCACTCGCACCGCGCGCATATAATTTATTATCACGGATTGCCGGCTCGAATGGAGGAGTTTCCCACAAATGAAGCGGGTCGACAGGCTGAACGTCATAGTGTCCGTATATCAAAATAGTGGGCTGGTTTTCTGCATGCAGCCAATCCGCATAGACGACGGGCTGTCCTGCTGTTTCTTCTATTGAAACATTTTCGAGGCCGGTCTCTTTACATTCATCGGCAAGCCATTCCGCCGCTTTTTGCATATCCGCTTGATGCTCTGATAATGCACTGATACTCGGAATGGATAAGAATGTTTTCAACTCATTCATGTGGCGTTCCCGATTTTTCGTGAAATATTGATCTGCTGATTCAAATTTACTCATCTAAAAACCTCTTTTCTGTATGCTATTTCTACACAACAGTATAGCAGAATTTCAAGGTATATCAGGTTTAAACGCTTATTGACACGGGAATCAATGAATAAACCTGCAGAATATCGATCATTTCACATTAACGGCTTATTCATTATCTATGGTATAATAACGGAATAATAAAAATGCAGAAGTGGTATAGTGACAGGGAATCGCTTGTTTATTTAATGAGAAAAGCTGGGGGAGACGCAATTGTTTATTGCACTGGGACTTTGTTTGTTTTTGTCCTTTTTTTTATCAGGAAGTGAAACTGCACTGACGGCCGTAAACCGAATGAAAATTCAGCTTCGGGCCGATCAGGGTGATATTAAATCGATTAAACTGCGCAGATTACTCTCAAAACCGGACCGTATGATTACGGCCATTTTGATTGGGAATAATGTCGCCAATATTTTGATGCCAACAATCGTGACGATGATTGCGATTGATAAAGGGCTGAACGTCGGCTTGATGACGGGAATTTTGACAGTGGTCTTGATTATATTCGGCGAAGTGCTGCCGAAGACGATTGCTGCGACATTTGCGGACCGAATCGCGTACGTTGTAGCGCCGCCGATCACATTGCTTGTTAAATTATTCACTCCGTTGACGGTTATTTTGGCACAATTTACGAATTTCTTTGTGCGTCTGATTTCAAAAGGCGCCGTGACCGAAGCAACCTTAACCAAGGAAGATGTACGGTCGATGGTGGATATCGCGTCGACTGAAGGGACATTCGGTCAAGACGAATCAATTCGTTTGAAAGGTGTTTTAGATTTCCGCGATAAAGACGTCATGGATGTGATGGAAACTCATCGCACCGATATCATTTCATTATCAATGGATTCGTCATATGAAGATGTGCGGGATGTCGTGCTGCAGTATTTCTATACGCGTTATCCTGTATATGAAGAAAGTATTGACCGGGTCGTCGGTATTTTTTATTCCAAAATGCTGATTGAGTGGTCCATGTATCCGGAGAAGAAGTTTTCAGAGATGATCGACCGGCAGCCTTTATTCGTGGTGCAGACAGCCAGTGTGGAATTGGTGTTCAAGCGCATGCTGACCCAGAAGAAACACATGGCGATCGTGCTTGATGAATATGGCGGTACGCTCGGTATTGTGACACAGGAAGATATTATTGAAGAAATGATCGGGCAGGATATTGAAGATGAGACCGATGTGGCGGAAGATGCGATGGTATTCGAAAAGGATGAAAATCTGCTGATCTGTCAGGGACGCCTGGATATTGAGGACGTGATTGAGCTGCTGGACGTGGAGATTCCGACCGACCATGATACAATTGGCGGTTTTGTTTTCCAAGAACTCGGACATATTCCTGAAGCTGGCGAAGTGTTCCAATACAATTCATTGCGATTTGAAGTGATAGAAATGGACCGCACAAAGATTCTGCGGTTGCAGATTACAAAAATTCCAGATGAAGAAGAGCTTGTCGAGGCATAAAACGATGTCAAGCAACCTTACACAAATGTAAGGTTGCTGAAAGAGAAAGCGATGGTTTGTCCCGTAACGGTCTGACATAATTAGGGTACCAGTTCAAACGGAGGTACTAACTTATGAATTCAGACTTAAACGCATTATATGAAGAATATGGCCGTTATATATATCATCTATGTCTTAAATTGACCCGCAATAAAGAAGAAGCAGAAGATCTCATGCAGGACGTATGGGTGAAAGTGGTGCGATACAGCGGTGAAATGAGTGAAGTCAACCGCATGAAAGCTTGGCTTACTACCATCTGTATGAATACATTCCGTGACCGCTACCGAAAAAATGTGCGTCACAGCCAGTACGTGATGAACCAGCCTGATACATTAGACGTTCCGATTCTAGATTTGGTTCCCAGTGACGCAAAAACACCTGTGGAATTGATTGAGCAGAATGACATTCAGATGCTGGTACAGCAGAAGATTGGACAGCTTGACGGCATTTACCGCAAGACGATCGAGTATTTTTACGTTAATCAATATTCGCTGGTCGAGATTGCCGGCTTGATGAAGGTTTCCATCGGCACAGTGAAGTCCCGCTTGTTCCGCGCGAAGAAGTATTTGAAAGAACTTCTTGTACAAGATGAAGCAGCCCAAGAATACGTAACTGCCTAAGCTCACATTTATTGTGGGCTTTTTTTGTGGGATTTTTCTGGTGTCCTGTTAGTATGTGGAGGGGTTCCGTGCCTCGACTTAGCAGGGGGTTTTGAACTAAGTGTGTGTTTGCAGTTTAAATTCGCTTTGGCGCTGGGGGATTGCCTTACGCTATGAGCCTACTGGCGAAGAGCATGCCTCACTGCCTTAATTTCTGAAAAAACGCAGAAATACGGCAAAGCGAATCCTCCGCTGTTCGCTTTGCAATGGCCGACCTCCGCAGTTGCGCCTTCGCTGGTGTGGGAAACGTATGACATGCTGCTTTTTTGCAGGGTGCGGAATTAGTTGGTGTGATTCCGTTTTCTCGACTTAGCAGGGGGTTTGAACGAAGTGTGTGTTTGCAGTTTAAATTCGCTTCGGCGCTGGGGGATTGCCTTACGCTGTGAGCCAGCTGGCAAAGAGCACGCCAGTTGTCTCACAGCAACGGCTAACCCCGCAGTTGCGCCTTCGCTGGTATGTAGAAAATATGTCATATTACTTTTTTACAGAGTGCGGATTTAGTTGGTATAGTACTTTGCAATCGCGTTGATCACAAGAACCTGTGCCTTGTAGAAAAATAAGTATGGCATGAAAGACCTCACCTATCGCAATCATCTCAAATAGCATGCTCATACTGCCACTCGCGTAAAAAGTATTGAAAAACAAGCCAGTGTACCGGAGTGAAAGCCGTCACGAAGAACGGCTTTTGCGAGTAAAAGCGTAGCGTTAGGAGCATTGGTTTTAGGCGACTCTGGGAGGATCAGCCCGATAGGATGAGACAACTAAAGGGAGCGAAGCGAAATTAGCGTGCAGAAGGAACCTTGTATTGCCTTAATTTTTGCAAAGAGCGCAAAAACACGGCAAAGCGAACCCTTCGCTGTTCGCTTGGCTCACCGCGGGCCCTCCAGAACGCGTCCGCCTGAAACGCAGGGAAACGGCCTCTCCCCACTTACAAACTACTCAACTGCATACCAAAAAAACAGCCTTACTTCGTCGAGAAGGAGGCTGTTTAACATTTATTCAGTTGCTTCGGCAAGCTGTTTGTTCAGGTCTGCTAGTCGTTCTTCCATGCCGGCGAGGCGGCGTTCGGCGTTCTCGATCATCTTGTTGTGGCCCGTTGACTCCAGTTTCTCGATATCGCCCTGCAAACTGATGTAATCCATCTTCAGACTGGCAATTTCTTGTGTAAGCTGCTCTTTGTTCATTGGGAAAACTCCTATCTGCGATTTTCCCTTAGTGTAACATATCCGGCCCTTTTCCGTTTCGGAAACTCCAGCAAATAACGAATCGCCTCCAGCAGCTTCTCCTCGCCATCCCCGACATTCAGCCGCAGCTGACGCTTTACTGCGCGTTCTCTTCTTGCATCATGCAGCAATAGCTCCATAATCGCATTCAGCAGATTTGACTGTGTCACTTTGCGGCCAAGCCCGAGGTGAATGAAACCGTTCTGTTCCGTCGGGAAACCGAGGTTTGATTCGAAGTCGTTTTGGGCAAGCACTATACAAGGCACACCGATGACTGCCACCTCATAGGGTGTATAACCGGCATCGCATAAAATCATATCAGCCTTCGAAAAAACTTCCGTATGATTTTGCGGAGCGCGCAGGACCCTCGTGTTCCGCCGACTGAGCGCCATCATTTGTATTTCACTCACGTCATGAGTATAATTTGAGCCAATTAAAACAGACACGTTCAGCGGGATCTGCAGTTGCTTAATATGCCGCAGCGCCCGATACGTCAAGTTTCCGGGATCTTCGTCGCCGAATGAAATCACCAGATGCGGCGAGTCGGCAGGCTTTTTTCGTTTCAGCCCTGCACCGCGGCTTCGTTTCAGTGAAGGATCTGCTGCAAACGTCTCATGACCGGCAGTGTAATGATCAGGAAGCGTCTCATGCGTTTCCTCGTAAAGTGTCTGGACGACTAAATCAGCTAAATGGCCGCCTTCGCCAAAATCATCAAAATGCAGAAGGCTTGGCACTAACTCCTGAAGCTTGGCCACTTCTTCTCTGTGGCTGACACCGCCGTCCCGAATGAAAAGGTCGGGCTGTAGATCGGCAACATGCTTCAGCAGGGAAGAAGGACCATCCACTGAATAATAGGTGAAATCGGTGTTTGGCTGTATTGTTTCCGTGTCGTACAGGAAAGTTATTTCTGCTTCGGATTTCAGAGCATTTGCAAGTATTGCTGCACGTCGCAGAGGATAACTTCCTTTTCCGTCAGTTATAGAAAGATACATCACTATTTTTTTTTGGACTTGTTGTTCGATTGGAACCACCCTTTCTGAACCTGCTTCGTTCCTCTAAGCCTATGAAAATGTATAATAGTTTATTACAATGAAGAACGGGCAGCACAGTTCGCCTGCTGGAACACAATGAAAGGGGCCTTGCGGAAATGTTTGATTCATTGCTGATGGACTTAATGTTCGTCATATTAATTGGAGTTGGATCACAATGGATTGCATGGCGCACAAGAATGCCGGCGATTGTTGTGATGGCGATTGCAGGTTTGCTGGTCGGCCCGATATTCGGCTTGATCAATCCGCAGCAGTCAATGGGGGATTTATTCAGCCCAATTATTACATTTGCAGTTGCTATTATTTTATTTGAAGGCAGTCTGAATTTAGACTTTAAAGAAATTAAAGGATTTGGCCGGCCGGTTGCAAGGATTGTTACATTCGGTGCGTTCATCGCCTGGATTGCCGGATCGCTGGCAGCTCATTATATTGCCGGATTATCATGGGAAGTAGCTTTCATTATCGGCGGATTATTCATCGTTACGGGGCCGACTGTTATTCTGCCGCTGCTTCGGCAGGCCCGTCTGAAACCGCGTCCTGCTGCTATATTGAAGTGGGAAGGCATAGTCGTCGATCCGTTCGGCGCATTGCTGGCAGTTTTTGCATTCGAAGCAATCAAATTCATCAATAATGAAGTGACGGCAAAAACGATGCTGCTGTTCGTCGGGGCATCAGCGTTTTCCGTCCTGCTTGGCTGGGGAACGAGCCGTATTCTCGGATCAGCATTTGAGAAGGGAAGAATTCCGGAGTATTTGAAAGCGCCGATTTTATTCGGACTGGTCTTATTCGTCTTTGTTCTTTCGGATGAAATCATGCATGAAACAGGATTGCTCGCTGTCACGGCAATGGGGATGACGATGGCGAATATGCCGCTGACGACTTTGCAGGACATCCGGCATTTCAAGGAAAATATTTCAGTGCTGCTGATATCGGGAATTTTCGTTATGCTGACTGCGTCGCTCGATCCGCATATATTGATTGAAATATTGAACCCGAAAATCGTTCTGTATGTACTCGCGATGCTCTTCGTTGTCCGCCCGCTGTCAATCTGGCTGTCAACTATCGGCACGGACTTGACCGTAAAAGAAAAGACACTGATCGGCTGGATTGCACCGCGTGGAATTGTAGCGCTGACAGTGTCGGGGTACTTTGCAACTATCTTGCTGGAAAATGGCTATAAGGATGCAGAGCTGCTGACAGCGCTGACGTTCGCGCTCGTATTTTCTACCGTAGTCGTGCACGGCTTCTCGATCGGCTGGCTCGCGAAGAAGTTGAATTTGACGACACCTGCAGAAACCGGAGTTGTTTTGATTGGGAGTTCCCGTTTCACAGCAGAACTTGCAAAGTCTATTCAGGATGATGATCATCAAGTGCTCATTATGGAAGATTCGTGGGGCGGGCTGTCTAATGCGCGGAAACTTGGCATTCCGACGTATATGGGCGATATTCTCTCCGAGCACACAGGGTACCACTTGGACTTGACGCCTTATCGCTATATTTTGGCCATGACCAAAATGGACACGTATAACGCGCATGTATGTGCAGACTTTACACCTGACCTGGGCCGCGACTTGCTTTTCCAGACGATGACGCATAAGCGGACAGCAGACAGGCAGATTAATTTATCGACGGGGCAGTTATTGTTTACACCCAGCCTGTCTATCAATGAACTGGAAGAACGGATGACTTCAGGCTACGTCTTCCGTAAAACACTGCTGACGAATCAATACAGCTACACGCAGTATCTGCGCGAGCGGGATGATCAGTCGATTTTGCTGTATATTTTACGGGCAAATGGTGATATGGAATTCTACACAGCGGAAAAAGAGCTGCAAGCACAGACCGGCGATACGATTGTCACACTCTCTACACCAAATAAAACCATTGAACGTACGATTGACCGCCTGGAAGGTAAAAACAGCAAGAATACCGCGAAAAAAGAAATGATAGAAACTAAATTCCTGGAAGAACAGCCGAATGAAAAACCGGAACTGCCGGGAGAAGCTCCGCCGAAACTAAATAATATGCTGAAATGATTACTTGAACTTCTGCAGATGGGCTGTCCGGAGAATCAGAAATGATTCTCCCGGACAGCCTTTTTTTGAATAAGTGAACTAGCAGAACAAGCCGACGCAGAGCCTTGCTGCGCCAAAACAGACGGGGGACGAACCAAAACCTCTTAAAACCGCGTTAAGCGAGAATTGCCGCACCAAAGCGGCCCCCAGCCGCGCCAAAACAAACTTTCTGCGAACCAAAATAATCTCCCACCGCACCAAACATATTTTGTCTTTTATTATGGAAAAATGAGGAGATATCTCACACCGCTTTATTCCATGAAACATCCAGGTTTATGTGCAGCTGAATAAGGGTATTCATTAGACACATGTTATGGGAGATACATAGTAGGTTTCACCCGCATATCTGAAAAAAGTTGACAGTAAAAGTCTTTATACAGGCAGTCAGAGATAATTGATAATTTAGAAAGCGTTCTTTAGCCCGATTGGCTGACTAACTGACTTTCAGTAGAATAAGAAGTAATGAAGAAAATTCCTTAGGAGGTGGATGCGATGAATGCTGTAATGGGGTTTGCAAGCGCTGCTGAACAACTGCAGCGGTATGACGCAGTCCGAAGAAGGAATGCGGAAAATGCCTATGATAAACAGACAGAGTTTCGCGAACAGGCGAATAAATCCTTAGAAGATCTGGAAGCACTTCTGCGCGGAGAGCAAAAAAACGCTGAACAGGTTCCCAATGAAAAAGCTGAATTCCAAAAGCTTGGCGCAGGTCAAGTGAAAAACATCGCCATCCCGCTTGGCAATAACTTAGAAGAAACGATTGATCTTTGGCGCGATGTGCGCAGAGAAGCATACTCCGTGCCGGAACCGACGACAGCGGATTACCAGCTCGGCAGCAAAGCATCGGCAAAAATTGCCCAGGCTGAATTGCAGCTGTCTCTTCATAACCGGGCCAAAGTACTTCGCGAGCAGATGTCAGCTGTATCAGCACGTACAGAAGCCGTACCTGCAGATATGGCAGCAGACCGCCTGCAAAGACGTTACGAGAATGCTTTTTCTGTCTATGATATTCAAAGTCAGGCCAGAATTAACCAGTATCAGATAGAACGTCCTGAATTGAATGTCAGTGTCTGATGGAGTTGGAAAGTATTTTCGTCAGCAGGCAGCTATAAGTCATCGAAGCCCATTTTCTGAAATTCAGTGAAGTGGGCTTTTTTAAGTTTCATTATGAAGGAAGAGGTTTTTCAATTGGCAAAAAAACAAAAATCCGCGAAGACCAATGCCATCCGAATTATCGAAAGTGAAAACATCGACTTTGAAGTGCGCAGTTATGAGATCGAAGATGGTCAAAACGATGGGCTTTCGGTAGCAGCTAAAACCAATACTCCCGCAGCGAATGTCTATAAAACGCTCGTTGCCGCGGCAGGCAAAACAGACCTCTTCGTGTTCATCATCCCGGTGGCAGACGAGCTGGATCTGAAAAAAGCAGCTAAAGCAGCAGGTTTCAAAAAAGTCGATATGCTGCCGATGAAGGATCTGACGAAGGAAACAGGCTATGTAAAGGGTGGCTGTTCGCCGGTTGGTATGAGGAAAGAACTTCCAACATTCATTGATTCCCAGGCAGAAACGCTGGATTATATATTTGTCAGTGCAGGGAAAGTAGGCTTGCAGATGAAGCTGGCTCCGCGTGACCTGGCTGCTGTCACGAAAGCTCAATTTGCAGACATTGTGAAGGAATAGCCTCACATCTTCCTAGTTTTCTGCTACAATAGGAAGAATGAGCACGTGACAACTAGAGGAAAGAAGAATGTGTATGCGTAATTTATTGGCTTGGCGCTGGATTTTTTTTGTCGGCGGAATGATGATCATGTCGCTTGGCATCTCCCTGACGATTAAAGGACAGCGATTCGGAATCGGACCCTGGGACGTACTGCACGTCGGGCTGTTCCAAAATATTGGATTAACCATTGGTTCCTGGAGTATTCTCACAGGACTTTTAATTGTTACGGTGTCCTCTCTTGCCCTGAAGGAATGGCCGAGATGGGGAACGTGGCTGAATATGCTGGTGATTGGCTTGTTTATTGACTTCTTTAACTGGCTGCTGCCTGACGTGACATCCGTTGCTGCACAAAGCATTTGTTTTGTGCTCGGAGTATTGGTGATGGCATACGGCGTCGGGATTTATGTTTCGCCAAACCTCGGTGCCGGACCGCGGGACAGCCTGATGCTTTTGCTTGTGGATAAACTCGGATGGAGCCTTCGTACAGCGAGAACGACAATTGAAGCGATTGTTACCCTGGTCGGATTTTTACTTGGCGGGCCAGTGGGAATCGGGACATTATTTGTCGTGCTGTTCATTGGCCAGTTTATTCAGATCGCCATGCCGCAATGTAAAAAGCTGCTTTTGTGGATTACGAATCAAGACGACGAGAAAGTGTTGTTGCGCTATAAAAGAGCATAAGCCGAAATCAATAAGCCGCCTTCCATTTGGAAAGCGGCTTATTAAGATTGCTATTTTTTATCGCTTGTACTGTCGGCTGTTTCTTCTCCAGGTACTACTTTCTTAATATCATAGTATTTATCAGCGCCCATTCCGCCTTCACCTATCATCTTTGAAATTTCCTTCGTGCGCATTTCATTCTTTTTAATGATTTTCTTTCTGTCATCTTTAGCCATTTACAATTCCTCCTCCTTATAAAAGCATAGTTTACTTTTCCAGAAGCAGAACGTGAATCTACTAATTAATGAATGGTACAATACCATTTTAACACAAAAGTGGAAGGAGAAACTAAGGAATTGGCTTTATTTGCTGAAAAGTCGAATTTATTCTCGCGAAATTATTTCATTTAACTTGTAACGAATAGGTTTTTCAATCTATATATAGGTGTGCCGGTTTCACAATAAGGAAGGAGGAGGGAATTGGAGGATTTAAGTGAAGTCTATACTTCCTATGCAAATGAAATAAAGTTATTTCTTCTTTGTTTGACCTCACATGCAGATTTAGCAGAAGAATTGACACAGGAAACATTTTATCAAGCTGTAAAATCGATTGAACGCTACGATGGCGAATGCAAAATGTCGGTCTGGTTATGCCAGATTGCGAAGCATTCTTACTACGATCACTTAAAACGGGAGAAGTATAGAAACTATTCCAGTCTTGAACACCTGGCTCAAACGGGTATAGAACTTCCATCTAATGAAGACCTGCCGGACATCGCGGTGATAAAGCAAGATACGCAGCAGAAAGTTCAGGAGGAAATTCAAAGATTAAAAGAACCTCAACGGGAAATATTCTTACTTCGCACAAAACTGGAGTTGAGTTTCAAGGAAATCGGGATGATCTTTGAAAAAAATGAAAATTGGGCAAGGGTTACATACTATCGTGCAAAATGCACTTTAGCAGAAAGGTTGGATAAGAATGAAATGTAATATTATACAGGATTTATTACCTTCTTATATTGATGGTATTTGCAGTGATGATACTGCTTCTGAAGTAGAAACCCATATTGAGAGCTGCACACAATGCAATCAAACTTTACAAATAATGCGGCAGCCGATGCAGTATATTGCCGAGACAAATGTTGAAGAAGCGAAAGAACCTTTCAAGCGAATTAATAAAAAGCGGCGGGTACAAGTTATTGCTGCTTCGCTGTTGACATTTTTCATTATGATAATTGGTTATCAAGTCTTTCAACATGTAGGGGTTGTTAATCAATACTTTTCGCCCATGGTCAGCGGAATAGTGAATATAACTGACAACAGTGAAGAATGGCAGAGTATAAGTTTCTCTCATAATTCGATTGACCAACAAGATTTTATAGAATATGACAGCATCTTTTGGGAAAAGAAGGTCGTTAATGATGCAAATAATGAGAGTAATGTATTGCTCAGAGTAAAGGACGAACAAGGAAATATCATTATTGATGAGTTTCTTATTTCGCCCGGTAAAATTGCTGATTTGGAAAAACTAAAGAAAAATCAGAAATATTATTTTGAAATAAAAGCACCTGAAGGGCGCTATAGTATTAATGCGGTATGAGCATGGAATACTTGGACATTCCAGAATCAAGGCTTAGAATTCCTCTGTTATCATCAGGAAATTGTAACTTTTCCCCAAACATAAAGTCTAACTTATAAAAGGGGGAAGAACAAATGAAGAAAATACTGATCATTTTTTTATTACTCACACTCAGTTCCCTTGCTCTGTTCGGCTGTCAGAAAACGGAGCAAGTGAAGGATGAAGAGCGATTGCCGGAGCCGAATGAACTAAAAACAACGGCTGAAGTTATGGAAGGTGATTTCATTTATCGCCTTGTTTCGGAGAAAGATCACTACGGCGAAGGGGAAGATGTGAAAATTTACGCGGAGCTGGAATATATAGGTCCCGAAAATGAAATGGAAATCAGACACGGCAGTTCACCGTTTTTATTTCCTATGACAGAAACTACACGGAATTATGAAATTGAATACGGAGTTACTATGGCAGAGGAGCGTACCGTTTTGAAAAAAGGTGAGCCGCTGCGCCAAGAAACCCGTGGGGGAGGAAGCTACTCGGAACACGACCCGGAAGAGTATAAAGAATTTATGAAAAAGGTTATGAAAGAAGACTATCCAAGCGGTCATTATATTGTGGACGGATATGCAAGCTTTGACACGGCGGGCGATGTTGAAAAGGAATACCTGATAGAAGCGCAGATTGAGTTTATTGTAGACGGGGAAGAATAGGCTGTATACTGATGAAAAACTCAAACTAAATGATAAAAGGGAGGGTCAGTCATGTCAGCAACCACTGTTCAAAAAGCTAAAAGAATCATAGAAGGTCTGGAATATGGTGCGTTTATTACTTCTAAGGAATGGGAAAGCCGGAACTTTGAGTATTATTTTAATTATTTTTCGAGTTCAGATGCAGAGGTGAGAAAATATTCGCTTCTGGTTTTTGCGTCAGGTCTTGGAAACTGGTATGCATTGTCTGCTTTTATTTTTAAGCCGGTTGAAGAATTACGAAAAGATCCGTTGTTTGACCCGGACGCTTACTATTACTTACCTGATTATATTGAGTCTTTCTTAAAAAATCGGGAGGGTATAGAGTCAGAATACCCGGGATTATATACAATGATCATTCATTTATTGATAGAATTAGATAATAGAGAGTCATTTGATCTGCTATTTCCTGAACATGAATTGTTCCAGCGGTTAAGAGAAGAAGTTCTAAACAGCGCAGATATAGGAAATCGATTGATGTATGATGATTTTCAACAGCTGCTGTATGATATGGGACTGCCGAACTTTTATAAGCCGCAGTAGAATGAAATACTTCAGTAAAATTATTTTCATAAGGAGTCTGCTATGTTGATCTATTTCACGCTTGTCGCTGTGTTTGTGTTTATTATTGTAATCAGCACAGTCATCGGATATCTATTTCATGAATTCAGCGGGAAACTCGTCACTTCTGGAAGAATTAGATGTATAGCAGGCATGGTTGTTTCGGTACTCGTCAGCATAATCATGACCAAGCTGCTGCTTTTCGGTATCTGGTACTATTACGCGGCTGCCGCTGTGGTGACGGCCGTATTATATATAGTGCTCCTGAAATATTCCCAATCAAGACACTGACCTTGCATGCTAATGATTACGAATTTACACCGCTTATTCCTGTACGGATCAGCGGTGCTTTTTTTATTTGCCTGTACATAGAATGAAAAGACGAAAGAAAGGATGGTTGGCATATACGGTCATATTACTGAATACATGGGAACGGCTTATACAGGCAAAGGGGTCATGCATAAATATGAGGAGCTGCTGGAGGAATCACGGAAGACGATATTCCTTAAATGTCTGCCTACACATTCGCTGTCGCAGGTGCTGAATGATCTGGCGGTGTACTTCGTGAAAAGGGGGCATCCTGTCGACCGCTTCATGAATCCCGGGCATACGGATAAAACCGATGCGATTTACGTCAATGAACTGAAGCTGTTTATCTTGCAGGCTTCGCACCCGATTTCATTCGAACCGACGGATTTAGGGGGACGGCATAAGGTGTTTTGTTTCTACGATGTCTATCATCAGGAACATTTATACCAGCAGCATGAAGAAGTGGGCGATTTGCTGAAGCAGGAAAAGTACAGTTTCGGAAAATCTCTGGCCGCCCTGGAAAATGCCAAAGAAATTCATGACGAGTGGGAAGCGGTCAATATTCAGCGGATGGACTGGGATCGGCATACCGCTTTGACAGAACAATTGAAAGAGGGGATTTTTGGGACGATTGAATTGGCAAAAACCGCGGACATTTCCCACCGGATTATCGGTTCCCTGTCTGCCGGCAAAGCGCATGATTTCATTCCGTCTATCACGAAACGAATGCGCAGGCGGCTGCTGATTAAAGGATTAGCAGGAACCGGTAAGTCGACGATGATGCGCGCGCTCGGTGAAGAGGCGGCGAATCGGGGCATCGATGTACTGTACGGCTGGTGCGGACTTGATCCTTCCAGCATTGATCTCGTACTGTTCCCTGAGCTTTCCGTTTGTTTATTTGATTCGACGAAACCGCATGCCTATGATCCGGAGAGCCCACGTGATGAGCTGGTGGATCTCGTGCCCTTCTGTGCAGAAGATCAGCAGGCGGAGAAATTGATTGAGGACATCAGCCGCCGCTATGCAGAAGCAATCGCAGATGCATCCGGCTATATGCAGACCGCCATGAAAGCCCAGAATGCTGCCCGCGTGCAAATGGACCGCTCGTTGAATGTCGAAGTATTCGAAAAGAAACTGCAGACGCTGTACGCGCTGATCAAAGCGATGGACGGGAATTAAAGAATGGAAACGCACCAATAATGCGCATCAGCGCACGAAAGAAGGCCGGAAGCGAGCCAAAGCTGCCCGGCAACGCACCATACGTCAGCGGCAGCGCACCAATCCGGCTTCCAACCGAGCCAAACCGCCCTTTCACCGAACCAAACCGGCTTCCAACCGCACCAATTACATCCGGCCAATAAAAAAACCGCAGACACTCTGCGGTTTTTAGTCGAATTTATAAGTATAAGATTCTTCATTGTGGAGCCAGCTCAGTGCTTCCGGATCCTTCTCGGCCCAGCGCTTTTCCATATCGGGCAGCATCCAGACCGTCTGGGAAGCATGTGCCCGCAATGCAGCAATTTTCTTATCCGCCACGTCGCTCACATCGAACGCAACATCCGGCTTGCCGATTATTTCCACCGTCTCATTCGCGAACGCCTTCACGTGCAATACCGGACGTTTGTCTTCCGGAATTCTCCGTACCGCTTCGACCATTGCCGCACCTGTCGCATTATGGTCGGGATGCACAGCCAGCGTCGGATGGAAGGTGATGACTAATGAAGGGTTTAATTCCTCAATCAGATCGGTCATCATCTGCACCAGCTTTTCCGGGTCTTCGAATTCAACCGTTTTATCGCGCAGCCCCATCATCCGCAGATCGGTCAGTCCCATTGCGGCGCATGCATCCAACAGCTCCTGCTTTCGGATCTGCGGCAGTGTTTCGCGGTTGGCGAATGGCGGATTGCCTAAATTCCGGCCCATTTCACCGAGAGTCAGGCAGGCGTACGTCACGGGAACTCCCATTTCGATATACTTAGCAATCGTTCCGGCAAGCCCGAAAGTTTCATCATCGGGATGAGGGAAAACGACTAATACATGTCTTTCATTTTGCATGATAAAAAATCTCCCTTCTTAATAAGCAAATGGCGTTTCGCTGATTTCAAACGCCACTGCAAGCTTTCCGTCAGGCCCGAGACCTGCCATTAACAAGCGGTCGTGCTCGTCCAGCTCATAATGCGTGATACCCTGCGCATAAATCCAGCCGCTCGGCAGTTTCAGCCCGATACGGTGAGGGGAGTCGCCTGCTACTTTTCCGAGTTCATAGCGGATGACAATATTTCGAATGAACGCGCCGGCGTTGAAAAAGCCTTCCTGAAAGTGAGCGGCATATGATCCATTCGTCGTTTCCAAATGAATATATACATCTTTATTGGCAAAGGAGTCCAGTAACTCCTGTAAATGATTTACGTCAACAGTTTGCATACGTATCCTCCTATGTAGTGCGTTGATTCACGGACAGCAGACAAATGACTGCCGTGTGCAGTGCAATGATTTGTCTGCAATCCATATAATCTCAGTATAACGAAAGCGCGCTTTGATTGCGATTAGACGGCTCACAAAAAGCCGGGACAGACCCGGCAGCAGAGTGGCTCGTCAGACTTCGTGCAGCGTAATATGCGGCGTCTCGAACTGGTTTTTCGCGCCGTGCATGACAGGCCCGACATATTCATTGAGCTTCCAGCCGTGTGTGATGGCGGCCGTCACGAATTGCTTCGCTTCGATGACTGCGTCTTTAATCGTCATGCCGTTTGCCAAATTTGCTGTAATAGAGGCCGCAAACGTACAGCCGGCACCGTGATTATAATGTGTATCTGCTTTATCAGCTTCCAATAAAGTAAAGCTTCTCCCGTCATAAAACAGGTCGACCGCTTTATCGTGTTCCAGCTGCTTGCCGCCTTTGATCACCACATTGCGTGCGCCGAGCTGATGAATTTTCTCAGCAGCCTGTTTCATCTCTTCAATCGTCTTCGGCGTTTTCATTCGCGCCAATTGTCCCGCTTCGAATAAATTTGGCGTGACAATTTCAGCTTTAGGCAGCAAGTATTCGATCATCGCGTCGGTATTTCCGGGATTCAGTACTTCATCTTCGCCTTTACAGACCATGACGGGATCAATAACCACGTGATCCAGGCCCGATTCATCAATCGCCTGCCCGGCAGTGCGAATGATTTCTTCCGTGCTCAGCATTCCTGTTTTGATGGCATCGATTCCCGTCGACAGCGCCGTCTTCAGCTGTGCTTTTACGACATCAATAGGCAGTGAATAGACATTATGCGCCCAGTTATTATCAGGATCCATTGTCACAACTACTGTCAGTGCAGTCATGCCGTATGTCCCGTGCTCCTGAAACGTTTTCAAATCCGCCTGAATTCCGGCGCCCCCTGAAGTATCAGAACCCGCAATCGTCAAAGTCTTCTTTAAACCCATCATTAAACGTCCCCTTTATTTGCAGATTTTCTTGTATCTAATAGTAAACAACAATCCGCCTGAACACAATTATTTCGTATATACTATAGGTCTAGTATCTTCTATTAAGTTGCATTATTTGACACTGTGAGAAAATGAAACTTATTACCTTGCAGAACGTACAGATAGATAGAGATATATGATGTATTTTATCGAATGATCCATATAGAAAGGTCGTGAATCATGAGCAGGCATGATCCGTCTGAATCGCAAAAGCATGAAATCGGACGGGCGGAGGACGAGGCGTCTGTCACCGCCGAGGAAATGATCACTCCGGGACCAAAGGCGAAAAAGAAACGCAAGCGCAAAATGGGATTTTTGCGGCTGGGCTATACTTTATGGTCTTCCTGGAGAAAAACGTATATTCTCCTTATTCTGATGCTTGCAGCAGCCATCATTATTCTTCCTGTTGCCGGATTTTATCTCATTAAGATGGGCTCTACTTTCACGGAACAAAAAGGCGCATTTGTCGAGCATGTCCAGGAGCTTCAGGAATTGACGACGGCTGAAGCGTATACCAAAGTTCTCGTCGAACGCACCGACAACGAGTTATTCGGGCAGAGCATCGGCGTCAATCTGCCGGGCACGAAACGTAATCTCCTGGTCGTCATCCCGGGCTCCGTCAAAGCAGGGATTGACTTGAGCAATATTACGGAAAGTGATCTGACAATTGACGATACAGAAAAGACAGTCCACCTGAGTGTGCCGCCGGCGGAATTCCTTGGAGGTGCGGAAATTTACTTCGATCAAGTGGAAGTTTATTCGGTAGAAGGATTATTTCGCACGAAAGCGGATATAGAAGAAGGATACGAACTTGCCAATGAAGCAAAGAATTTAATTTTGGAAGAGGCGTCTGAACAAGACGTACTGCAAACGGCCGAGCGCAATGCGGAGAAGACATTGAAGGAAATGTTTTCATTTGCAGGTTATGAGCTGGAGGTCGAATTCAAGGAGTGATGCATATGAAGCCGGTGTTTCACAATGATTGGGATACTGTACTGAGTGACGAATTTGATAAGCCGTACTATCAGACACTGCGGAAGTTTTTGCAGTCGGAGTATGCAACACACGTAATTTATCCGCAAATGCAGGATATGTGGACTGCTTTCGAATTAACGCCGTATCATGAGGTGAAAGTGGTTATTCTGGGGCAGGATCCTTATCATGGACCGGATCAGGCGCAGGGAATGAGTTTTTCCGTGAAGCCCGGCGTCAAGATTCCTCCAAGTCTGCGCAACATTTTTAAGGAACTCTCTTCGGATTTGGATGTTCCGATACCTGCGAGCGGCACGTTGACAGGCTGGGCCGAACAAGGTGTATTATTATTGAATACGGTCCTCACTGTGCGCGAAGGTTCAGCCGCTTCACACAGAGGGCAGGGCTGGGAACTCTTTACGGACGAAGTGATCCGGAAACTGTCTTTGCGCAGGGAGCCGATCGTCTTTATTCTTTGGGGCCGCCATGCCCAAGAGAAGACGGCTTTGATTAACCGGAGAAGGCATGCGATTATTGAATCAGTGCATCCGAGCCCGTTCAGCGCGGCCCGCGGTTTTTTCGGCAGCCGGCCTTTTTCTAAGACGAATGATTTTTTGCGCGGATGGGGCGAGGAACCGGTAGATTGGGCAAAAACGTCGGCAGAACAGCTGCGCGGCTAGAAAGGGAGTGGGACAATGGCGGTCAACTGCTTCGAATGCATACATTTTTACACGACATGGGATCCCAAAAATCCCCGTGGCTGCAAGGCTTATGGATTTAAAACCAAAATGATGCCATCCATCGTGGTCAAGCGTTCATCCGGAATGGAATGCTTGAAGTTCGAATCAAAGAAGGGGACGGGAATACGATGATTTCATCCGATCAATTATTGAAGGAAATAGAGCGGCAAATCGCCTTGGCGAAACAAGCGCAGAGTGAACAGGTGAAAAGAGAAGCGGTATCTGCAGTGCGTGCGCTGTGCAATGTCATGCTGAGTGACTCACCTGCGGCAATTATGCCGTCAGCACCGCAGACTATCCAGCAGCCGGTCGCATCGCTGAATGAACAGCCGTTGCAGGAAGCGGATGCAAACGGCGAGTCACTGTTCGATTTTTAGCATTGCCACAAACCGTTCGAAAAGTCTTTTATTCAGGTGACAGGAATATGGTAAACTAAAACCGTATGTACGTTAGAAAGAAGGAATATTCATGCCGTTTTTTATTATAGCAGGAGCGATTAACGCAGCAATCGCAGTGGCGTTCGGTGCATTTGGAGCACATGCGCTGAAGGATCGTCTGTCTGAGCATTATCTGGCCATCTGGGAAACAGCGGTTCAGTACCAAATGTTTCATGCGGTCGGTTTGATTACTGTCGGTATATTAATGAGCAGTGCGTTGCTTGGTCCTTCCGCTGCATTGTCATGGTCAGGATACTTGCTGCTTGCAGGTGTTATTATTTTCTCCGGAAGTCTGTATGTGCTCAGCTTGTCGGGCATCGGAATACTGGGAGCCATTACACCAATCGGGGGCGTGGCGTTCATCGCGGGCTGGATTATGCTGATTGTGGCTGTTGTGAAGCATGGAAATTGAGACAAAGGTTTTGTAACCTTTGTCTTTTTTCATAACTTACTTTTGAAAGGAAGTGCATCATGGGCTTGGTGTTTTCCAGTAAACGAAATACTTTCTTTACAGTACTGCTGCTGTTCGTACTCGTCAGCAACTTCCTCATTTACCGCCTGCCTGTCATTCCCGGCCCGGCGGAAGCGAAAGGAGTCGTGCTGGGTTCGATCATTGACCTGGCCATTGTAGCGCCGCTATTGATACTGGCGATCACGCGCCGCAAAGGCTTCACGTTCAAACGGCTCATTACGTGGGTTGTGCTCGGGCTGTTCGCCTCGCGCTTCATCGTGCCCGCAGCTTACTTCCAGCCGTTTGCGTTCATTCCATATGCCGCATTAGGCATCGAACTGTTCATCATACTGGCAGAAGTATGGCTGATCATCTTGCTGATCAAACATTTGCCGTCGATCCTTCGCCAAATGAAATCCTCTGAAACGAGCAGGCTTTTTGTTTTTCCGGCCCTAGTGAAGGAAAAAGTCTCGGATCATCCAATCATCCGTATATTGGCCGCTGAGTTTCTGATGTTCTACTATGCGTTTGCAACTTGGAAACAGAAGCCGCCTGAGAAAGCTGAAAGTTTCACGATGCACCGCAATACGAGCTTTATCGCGTTTTATATGATGCTCATTCACGCGATTGCCATCGAAACGATTGGTATTCATTGGTGGCTCCATGATAAGTCGATGATCTTATCGCTTGTGCTGTTATTGCTGAATATTTACTCAGTTCTATATTTCATGGCGGATATTCAAGTTGTGCGTCTCAATCCACTGCAAGTTAAGAGTGACCGTCTTCAAATTTCATTGGGACTGGGGAAACGAATGGAAATCCCGTTTGACGCGATTCAGCGAATTGACTGGGGAGACAGCGCCGCTTCCTGCAATCTGAAAAATAAAGAAGTGATCGATTTCATTGCGAGGGATTTTGAGGAGGCATTTCCGCAGGCTGTTATTCATTTCAACCGTCCGCTTCCGGCTGTGCTGTTCCTGGGACGCGAGAAGAGTTACCGTGCAGCTGCGATCCGTGTAGACGATCTGCCGCGTTTCCGAACGGTGATGGACGCTTTATAAACAATGAAACGGGCTTCCTGGGAAAACCTAGGAGCCCGTTTTTTAGCTATTACGGCGTCTGATCGAAGTAATTTAATTCCTCATCAAACTCCGCATAATCGAAGTAGATCATCGGGAAGAGATAGCGCCGTCCCGTATTCGCTTCGCTGAGAATTACATGATCGCGCCCCGCGGCTTCGACCATTCCCGCAACTTCTTTCGTGTTTTTGCCGGCCTCCACCGCATGCTCGAATGAAAAATGAAAAACTCCGGGCTTCCCTCTGTTCAGCCGTAAAATATTCTCGATGTACGATTGCTCCCTGAATGGAGGCGTGTTGGGATTACCTCCCGGGACTGATACTTGCGGCGGTACCATTTGCTGCTGGCCGTAGCCTGGATAATAATATTGAACCATTTCAACATCCTTTCATTAGATAAGTGTGCAGTCTTGTTCGGTCGGGGAATAGAAGCAATAGTACAGTTACTGCCAAAACAGCCAAAGCAAAACCCCCTTGCCCCTATTCTATGTATGGACAGGCAGTAGTATGACAGGTAGTTTTTTAAGGGGTATGAGCGAATGCGGGAGGTTCATGATCATTCGGCGGCCCGCTATGATCAGCTGGACGGGCTGTATGATCACTCGCGAGTCGGGTATGAGCGCCTGCGGTGATGCCATGATCGCTTGCAGATAGTCTATGATCACACGGCCGGATAAAATCCCGAATGGTGCGGCAGACGGGTCGATTGGTTCGCGGGGAGCCGGCTTTGGCGCGTTGCAATTGTATTTACGCGCGGTCGGATGCATGTTTGGTTCGTTGCACGGCCTTTTTCGCGCGGTCAGCGAGGACTTTCGCGCGCCAGACGCGGCCCATCCGACGAATGAACGCAAAAAAGCCGCGAAATGAATTCGCGGCCGGGAATTTCTTATACTTCGAAGAATGCTGCACGTTTATCGTCTTCCAAAATCGTACCGATGAAGAATGAGCCGAATACGCCGTAACGCGCGCTCACTTCATCAAATCGCATTTCATAAACGAGCTTCTTGAATTGCAGTACGTCGTCTGAAAACAGTGTGACGCCCCACTCGTAATCATCAAAACCAACAGATCCGGAAATGATCTGCTTCACTTTGCCTGCATAACCGCGTCCGATCATGCCGTGGCTGCGCATCAGGCTCTTTCGGTTATCCATGTCGAGCATATACCAGTTGTCATTGCCTTCGCGTTTTTTGTCCATTGGATAGAAACAGACGTATTGGCTGCGGGGCAATTCTGGATACAGGCGCCCGCGGACGTATGGATTCTGATACGGGTCTTCGTCAGATTCGCCTGCCAGGTAATTGGACAATTCCACAACGGACACGTAAGAGTATGCCGGAATCGTGTAGTCTGCGATCGTCAGTTTATTGAATTCTGCTTCGAGCTGCTGTAGCTCATCCATTGTCGGACGCAGAGTCATCAGCATGAAATCGGCTTTCTGACCAATCACTGTATAAAATGCATGACTGCCTGTCTTCGCTTCATCTGCTTGCTGAAGGCGTTCCAGATAGCCTAGGAATTCATTGACTGCTGCTTGACGCTCTTCTTTAGAAATTAATTTCCAAGAAGCCCAGTCCATTGTTCGGAAATCATGAAGTACGTACCAACCATCTAATGTAATCGCTGCTTCGTTCACTGTAATTCAGTCTCCTTTTAATTCAAAATATGTTCTTTTTCAAGTGTATCATAAACGTTCTGCAGACGATAACGATATAGGGGGTGCATATAGATGATGTTTGACGAAATTGTGCCTATAGGAAGGAAATGTCTGAAAAGTTCGAAACTCATAGTGAATTGTATAGTAATTTCAGGTATGATGAATAGGAAAATATAACAGAAGGTGGGACTTGGATATGGCAGATCTTTTTGATGGAATCAGAGCGCAACTGGAAGGGAAGGGCAAAACAATTGTATTGCCAGAAGGAGAAGATGCACGGATTTTGGAAGCGGCAGTTCATTTGCAGCAGGAAGGTATTGTAACGCCTGTTTTGCTTGGCAATGAAGAAGCGGTCAGGAAAGCGGCGGCAGAAGGCAGTTTTGATATCAGTGAGATTGAGCTGATTGATCCTGCAAACGCTTCCTATTGTGAAGAACTGGCGGAAAAGTTTACCGAACGCCGTGCGGGAAAGGCAACAATTGAACAGGCGCGCGAGCAGTTGAAGGATGTCAACTATTTCGGAACTATGTTACTCTATACAGGACGTGCAGACGGCTTAGTGAGCGGTGCTGCGCATTCTACGGCAGATACTGTAAGGCCTGCTCTGCAGATTATTAAAACAAAGCCTGGTATTTCAAAGACAAGCGGCGCTTTTATTATGATGAAAGAAGAAGAGCGGTTGATTTTCGCAGATTGTGCAATTACAGTCAACCCCTCCGCAAAAGAACTGGCGGAAATCGCAGTGGAAAGTACGAAAACAGCAAAAGCGTTCGGAATCGATCCGCGCGTCGCGATGCTTTCATTCTCGACAAAGGGCTCTGCTGTAACGGAAGAGACGGAAAAAGTGGTGGAAGCTGCAAGCATCGCCAAGGAAATGGCGCCTGAGTTGCTGATTGACGGAGAATTCCAGTTTGACGCAGCGTATATTCCGTCTGTTGCAGCGAAAAAAGCCCCCGATTCCGTTATTAAAGGGGATGCGAATGTATTCATTTTCCCAACGCTCGATGCAGGGAATATCGGCTACAAATTAACGGAACGTCTGGGCGGCTACGAAGCGATCGGACCGATTCTGCAAGGGTTAAATGGTCCGGTGAATGATCTGTCACGCGGCTGTTCCGCTGAAGATGTCTATAAACTTTCATTAATTACAGCAGCACAAAGCCTGTAAACCGCACATTGTGAAGCGTCTGCATACATACTAGAGAAACAGCAATGGGAGAGCTGGACATGTCACAGCATAAAAAATTATTGAATCAGCCGTCCTGGCGTTTTATTGATGAATCCATCACCGCGCGGAATCGATCTGCACTGGAATCGTTTGCGATGGATGATGCGCTCTGTCAATTAGTCGGGCAGCAAAAAAGTGTGCCGGTTGTGAGAACGTGGGTGCATGACAAAACAATCGTCCTCGGTATCCAGGATCATCGCATGCCGTTTATTCAACAGGCGATTGAACTGATTGAACAGCGTGGTTTTCAATCCATCGTCCGCAATTCCGGCGGTCTCGCAGTTGTTCTGGACGAAGGTGTACTGAATATCTCGCTGATTTTCTCTGAACAGAAGTCTTCCATCGATATTCCGGTAGGCTATGATGCAATGCTTGCGTTCGTCAGACTACTGTTTCCGGAACTCGGTGAGCGCATCGAAGCCTATGAAATCGCGGGCTCCTACTGCCCGGGTTCCTATGACCTGAGTGTGGACGGCAAGAAGTTTGCTGGTATTTCACAGCGCCGCCTCCGCTCAGGCGTGGCAGTGCAAGTCTATCTTTGCGTGGAAGGCAGCGGCTCTGAGCGGGCGGCTTTCATTCGTGATGTGTACGAGACGGGCTTGCAGGGAGCAGAGACGAAGTTCGCGTATCCGGAAATCCGGCCGGAAGTCATGGCTTCTTTATCGGAGATTCTTAATACTCAGCTGACTGTCAATGAAGTCGTGATCCGCCTGCAGTTATTGCTGCGTTCACTGACTGAAGATATCAGGCACGGCGGGCTGACTGATGAAGAACTGGATCTGTATGGTTTTTATTTGCAGCGTGTCTTTGACCGCAATCAGAAAATGCTGTCATAAGAAAAAGAGCTGCCAATCAATGACTGATTGGCGGCTCTTTTGATGATACTAAATTTCCGTTAGGTTCCATTGTGAAAAGCGGTGCGACGTGTTCGCTCTCTTCGTTGAGTGCGATCAGTCTGCGTGCGCGGTTCATGATCTGAACGAATTGCTCATAATCTTCTTTCAATGTGCGGTTTTCTTTTTTTAGCTTTTCCAGTTCGTCTTCCATCGATTTCAGCTGTTCCGCCGCCGTTTTCGCTGTCTGTTTCCAGCGCAGTGCATCTGTGTCGGCACCGCCGTTATGATGCATGCGGATTAGATAGGCAATGACTGTATCAAGCGACAGTGCGGATAGCGGAACCTGGATTTTCTCCTGGCCGTCTGCTCCCGGCTCTGCGCTGTACATCTGCTGATTGCGTCTTTTAAAATCGGTGCCTAACACACGCAGTGTCTGCTTTCTCTCTTTCTTCGCTTCTGACAGTTCACCCTCGTATTCTCTGCGAACTACCGCATTCCATCTGAATCCGCATGCTGCTGCCGTTCTGTTCAGTGCGTCTCCTACTTCCTCAAACGCACTCAGCTGCGTACTTCCTTCTCTCACATGCCTCAGCACCGTCTCTGCCAACAACTCATCATCTTGCTCCAACCATGCATCCTGTCTAACTTTCACCATCTCCATGCCTCCTGTCTTGTACTCTCTTTCTACTGCCATTATGGCCAGCCAATGAAACATTTATTCAGAGACTTGGAAAATTCTATTAAAAGTTCAGGAGAAGCATGGTAATCAGGTGTTGTACATTGGGAGGCTTGCTGTGTTTTTCGGCATCTGGTTCCCCATACGGCCGGTGGGCATTCTTCCCAGCTTTTCTAAACCAAACTTTCGAAACTCAAAATACACCATTGAGTCTATGTTGTCTTGCGTCGAATTTTGCTATACTGGATAGAATGAAGGATGAGGTGACGACATGCCGTATGCAAATGAAAAAATGCCTGAGGAAAAAGTGTTCAAAGATCCGGTGCACCGCTATATCCATGTGCGAGACCGTGTCATTTGGGACTTGGTCAACACGCGTGAATTCCAGCGCCTGCGCAGAATCCGCCAGCTCGGGACAACCTATCTGGTATTCCACGGCGCCGAGCACAGCCGATTTCAGCATTCCCTGGGGGTCTATGAAATCGTACGCCGGATTATTGACGACGGCTTCAGCGGACGCGAAGAGTGGAATGAAGACCAACGGCTCGTCGTACTTTGTGCGGCACTGCTGCATGATCTCGGTCACGGACCGTTTTCCCACGCTTTCGAAAAGGTATTCAATTTGGATCATGAGCAATTCACCCAGCAGATTTTATTGGGACAGACGGAGGTCAATGAAGTATTGAGCCGTGTGTCACCGGAATTTCCGCAAAAAGTAGCGGATGTTATTGATAAAACTTATCCTGATAAACTGGTCGTCGGCCTGATCTCCAGCCAGATCGATGCGGATAGGATGGATTATCTGCAGCGCGACGCATATTACACAGGCGTTTCCTACGGTCATTTCGACATGGAACGCATCTTGCGCGTCATGCGGCCGACGGAGGAGCAAGTCGTCATTAAGGAAAGCGGCATGCATGCGGTCGAGCACTACATCATGAGCCGCTATCAAATGTACTGGCAAGTGTATTTTCATCCGGTGTCGCGGAGTGCGGAAGTCATTCTGATCAAAATTCTTCACCGGGCGAGATATTTATTCGAAACAGGGTATGCATTTAAACAAGAGCCTGCCCATTTCATTTCGTTCTTCAAGAAAGAGTTCGGATTAAAACAATACATAGCACTCGATGAAGGTGTTCTTCTAACGTATTTTCAGCTGTGGATGGAAGAGGAAGACTCGATCCTGGCTGACTTATGCGACCGTTTCGTCAATCGGCGCCTGTTCCAGTATGCAGAGTTTGATCCCGCTTCACAGTACATGAAAATCGGCGAGCTGATGAAACTGTTCGAGCAGGCGGGGCTGGATCCGGAATATTATCTGGTGACTGATTCTTCATCCGACCTGCCGTATGACTTTTACCGTCCGGGCGAAGAAAATGAACGCGTGCCGATTTATCTGCAAATGAAAAACGGCGATCTGCGCGAATTGTCCAGAATGTCTGACGTGGTGGAAGCCATTTCCGGCAAACGTCGTACAGATCATAAAATTTATTATCCGGAAGATATTTTGATGGACGGATCGAACTTACTGCATGAGAAGATTTTAGAAGTGTTACGAAGATAAGAGAGGGGTTGCGCGAATTGCTGCAAGAGCACGCAAAAATCGTTCAGTTTGTGTCGTTGGCGAATGAGGTAAATGGCCGCAAGAAAATGCAGAAGATGATTTATATATTGAAGAAGATGGATTTCCCGTTTGCTGAAAAGTACGAGCTTCATATGTACGGGCCGTATTCGGAGGAACTGACGCTGCGGGTAGAGGAATTATGCGAAATGGGCTTTCTTGCGGAACGTTTTGAGGACAAGGGATCGTACAAGCAATATTGCTATCAGGTGACAAATGAAGGTTCAAAGTTTCTCGGCACAGCGGATGAACCAAAAACGCAGCTGCCGGACTGTATCGGCCGTCTGAATGAAAAGTCTTCACGTTTTCTGGAGCTGGTGTCTACACTGCTGTTTTTCGATCAGCTGGACAAAGAAGAGCAAGTTGCCAAGGTGCGCATCGTAAAAAATAAACTGAATTTCACGGACCAGGAAATGGACCAGGCCTTCGCTTTCATAGAAGAACTCCAAACCTGTTCCGCCAGCTGAATACGCAAATGAAAAAGGATTCTCTTTGCTGAGAATCCTTTTGGTTATGGTTGGTTGTGATTGGTTCCGGTTGCTCGACTTTGCTGGTGTTTTGAGCGAAGTGTGTGTTTGCAGTTTGAACCCGCTTCGGCGCTGGGGGATTGCCTTACGCTATGAGCCTACGCTGGCGTGGGGAATGTATGTTATGCTGCTTTTTCGCAGGGTGTGGAATTAGTTGATGTTGCTCCCGTTGCTCGGCCTGGCAGGAAGTTTGAAGAATGTATGTGTTTGCAGTTTAACCTCGCTTCGGTGCTGGAAAAGCGCGGCTGCCTGCCTGAGAAGCTTCGTGGATGATCATAGTATCTGCTCAAGCGCTCATAGCCCAGCCTCAGCCGCTCATACACACTGGCCACGTGATCATTCAACTCGGCCGCGTGATCATACCGCATCCTGCCGTGATCATTGAACCGGTCTACGCGCTCATAACCGCTCCGCAATTGCGCTTAAGCTGACGTGGGGAATGTATGATATGCTGTTCTTTTGCAGTGGCGGTGTTTAGTTGGTGTGTTTTCGTTGCTCGACTTTGCAAATGCATTGATCACAAGAACTTGTGTCACTGGTAAATGCTAAGTATTGCATGAAACACCTTACCTATCGTACTAGTCTCAAATAGAATGCTCATACTGCCTGCTCACATAAAAAATATTGAAAAACCAGCCAGTGTACCGAAGTGGAAGGCAACCTAAGTACGCCGCAAGTGCCCTGATTTCTGCAAAGATCACAGAAATACGGCAAAGCGAACCCTTCGCTGTTCGCTTGGCGACGGTTGCATAACTCACTTCGTGTGAGCCCGCGGCTAAAGCGACTCCGGGAGGGATCAGCCCGACAGGTAAGACAACTTGAGGGAGCGAAGCGTTAGGAGCACATCTTGGCACTTCAAGTTGGCTTACCGCGGGCCCTCCGGAACGCGTCCGCCTGGAACGCGGAGAAACGGTATTCCAGCTGCATACACACTTTCAACCGCAAAAAAAGGACCCTCACCAGGAGAATCCTTCCTAACGCTTACTTATCGCACTCTCTGACGCCAGCTTTGGACATGTGGTTCTTGGACATTTCCTCGATGATGACAGTGACGTTTTCAATAGGTGCGCCAACAGATTCAATCACGGCCTCGGTCACTTTTTCACAAAGCGCACGCTTCTGCTCATCCGTGCGGCCTTCGAACATTTTTACGGTCACGATTGGCATATTACTTCCTCCTTAGCAGAAAATTCAGGTATAGTACATATAATAACAGACATAGAGGGGGATTTACATGGCGAATGAACAAAACTCCAAGCCGAAATTAGGCTTTACCATTATTAAAAACGACCCGACAGATGGCCATAAAGGATTTGGCATCGGATCATTGTCGCTGGAAAATATCTCACCTGTCATCATTGACGTGGAAGAAGGCACTGCGCAGGTGGAAATGGGCGCAATGCATGCGCGCAGCGATACAGAGCGGGGCATCAAATTTACGACCAACCGAAAAGACTCCGAAGGCGGAAAACCATACTGGCTCGTCTGGGTCACGATTGATTATCGTGAAGAAGGCCCATATTATGCAGGTGTCACAGCATGTGAAATGGTCGTTAACCGTGAGAAACGCCGAGGCTATAAATTGCTGGCGGATCACGTAAACCGGATGGATAAGTCGATGAAACGCCAGATTATCGTCGATGAAATGGACGATCGTTCAAAGAAGATCCTAGCTGACTTTTTGCGCTCCCACAATGCAGAATTATGGGAACGCAGCACGCCGGAATTGCATGAAGGACTGCGTACCGAATAATACTTTCTGCCAGAATGGCTGAATTGCAAAACGTCTAAATAAGTCGAAAATGTGACAATTCATTTTGGCATCCCTTTGAGGTTGAATGTCGGCTGTAAAGGAAGTAAACTGTACATACAGCTTTGCTGCTGTAATCTAGGACAGCTGGTGCAGATTACTATTCTTTGAAGACGCCGTAAAACCCAAGCGGGCAAATTCATCCAATAGCTTTGCAGCAGTCAAAAAAGCCTCACTCTCCGCGGATCGGAGGGCGAGGCTTTTTTATTCGATTTATTTCATTCGAAAAATGAAAAGGGGAACAGTTCTAGTTTGGATTCTTTCTTTGTACCTGAATTTTGTTCCCTTAGTGAACGGTCGGTACACAGTTTTTTAGGGACATCTTGATCTTTCACGTACATAACCCGCTGTTTCGGGCATTCATTTACCGCGATGCCGCCAGTCTCGATATCGACAATCACGCTTTGAACACCTGTAGGAGGCAGGAAAGGCTCCGGAATGCTTCCTTCATGCACGGTTTCCATAAAATCGATCCAGATCTTCTTCGATGCCGCCTTATCATCCAGGTTTTCGAGCTGTTTGCCGCGGTCGAAACCTGTCCAAATTCCTGCGGTCAATGAAGGAGAGAAACCGATTAAGTACTGATCGGAAATCGTTGTGCCGGACTTTGCGGCATACGGGCGGGACTGTTTTGGCCGCATCGATAATCCAGTGGAGGATAAATAGTCGCTGAAGACCGGGTCGAACATGCCAGTCATCATTTGTGATAAGACAAAAGCATCTTGCGCCGAAATGATTTGCTTCGGTTTTTTATCCGCGTACTCATAGACGATTTTCCCGTTCGCATCCGTAATCGACAAAATCATCTGCGGCTCAACCTCAGCGCCTTTTGACGCGATGCGGTTATAGGCGGTCGTCATTTCCATCAGCGTCACATCGGATGTTCCGAGTGCAACGGCGGGTGATTCCTGAAACGAGACATCGATTCCGAGGCGCTGCGCCATTTTGGTATAGGGTTTATAACCGATTTGCTCCAGCGTTTTCACTGCATAAATATTATCGGAAATTGCCATTGCCTGTGCCAATGAAATCGGCTTGCCCGCAAACTTGCCGTTAATATTGCTCGGCTCATACGTTGAGCGGCCATCATCATAGGTGAAAATAGTTTTCTCGGCTGTCATGAACGTCAGTGGATTGAAGCCTTTTTCCAGAGCCGCCGCATATAAAATCGGTTTCATTGCGGAACCGGGCTGCCGTTTTGCCTGTGTAACCCGGTTGAATGAACTATCTGCAAAATTCACTCCGCCCACCATCGATGTAACAAAACCTGTATCTGCCGCCATTGAAACGAATCCTACCTGTAAATCATTTTCAGGCATCCACTGCCCAATCACCTCTTCTGCCGTTTTCTGATGATGCTGATTCAGAGTCGTACGGATTTTCCAGCCGCCTTCAGCGGGCACACGGCCTTTTGCAATCAACAGCTCTTCGGCCTGCTGCCAAGCCGCGTCCAAGAAATACGGTGCAACTTGCTTCACGTCTTCCCAACTTTCCGTTTTCAATACAATCGGCTCATCTATTGCACGCTTTTGCTGACTTTCGGAAATATAACCGCCGCTCTCCATTTGATTCAGCACAAGCAACTGGCGATTGCGGGAGTTTTCCGGATTTGCAAGAGGCGAATAAAGGGAAGGGCCTTTCGCGATCGCTGCAATGGCAGCAGCTTCTTCAAGGGTCAGTTCCTTTGCGGGCTTTGAAAAATAAAACCGGCTTGCTGCTTCTACCCCGTACATCCCGTGTCCGAAATAGATCGTATTTAAATAGCCTTCTAAAATTGTATCCTTATCGTAGAACACTTCTAAGCGGTAAGCGAAAAGTGCTTCTTGAATTTTTCTCGTCCACGATTTTTCATGCGTTAAATAAAGATTTCTAGCATATTGCTGAGTAATTGTGCTGGCTCCCTGTGCTTTGCTCATCGTTTTGACGTCTTTCAGCACGGCTCCTGCAAGCCGCTTGTAATCGAATCCATGATGCTCAAAAAATTTCCGGTCCTCTGTTGCCACAAATGCATCGGCCAGAAACGGTGAAATATCGGAAAGCTTCATCCAATATCTGCGCTGCTGTGAGAAATGGTCGCCGATCTGATGCCCGCTATGATCGAGAAAGAGAGACGCTTTTGGTACGCTTAATGAAGGTGCGCCGAGTATCTGAGCATAGAGTCGTAGTACGATCAAAACAGTGACGGCAGCTGTAGTCATCATGATGGTGAGTGAGAAAAACCGTTTTCTGAGCTTTTTTCGATTAGTAGATTTTATATAGTCGGTACGTTTCATTGAACATCCCATCCCGTTCCATTCAAGTATCTTTTGTCAGTATGGTATGGTTTCCCATAGATTAAACGGTGGATGGCAAAAAGTTTGGACTCGGTAACATTGAAAGTACCGGCGGAAGAAGTGTATAATAAGTGAATCTATCTACATAAGGCGGTGATCGAATGGAAGCACCAAACCAGCAGCAAGCGGTGCAGGTCCGGCTCCGTTCAGTGATTCAGCATCCCGGACAACCGGCGGAAGCGCATGAAATACAGGCAAAAGGGCAGGTCGTCGAAAAAAAGGGACAGGCTTATCTGTTGTTTGAGGAACTGAACGAAGGAATGCCGCCGGTTCGCACAACGGTGAAACTGCACGCAGAAGATGCCTTCATCATGCGCAAAGGCGGCGTTCAGATGAGGCTGCCTTTCCGTCCGGACGATGCGCGTTTCGGCACATACGGAAACGGCCCGGCAGTCATGGATTTGCTGGTCGACACAAAGGAGCTTCATTGGACACCGGGACGGTTTTCAGTGGCTTATGATTTGCATGCAGAAGGAAATTTATTGGGGAAACATCAATTGACTATAACCTATTCGGAGGTACCAAAATGAATGCAGTGGAACAGATTCAGTCAGAAATAAAAGCGGCTTTGCAGCAGGCTGTTGAAAAAACAGGTCTATTGGAACCAGCGGATATTCCGGAAATCAAACTGGAATCGCCGAAAAATAAAGAGAACGGTGACTATGCAGCGAACATCGCAATGCAGCTGACGAAACTTGCGAAGAAACCGCCGCGTGCAATTGCGGAAGCGATTTTGGCACATTTAGATACAACAGACACAGCGATCGAATCAATCGAAATTGCGGGTCCCGGCTTTTTGAATATCCGTGTGAAGGCAGACAGCTTAGCGGACGTCGTGAAATTTATTCTCGACCAAGGCAGCGAATACGGGCATTCCGAAAGTGGACAGCATCAGAAAGTGCAGGTGGAATTCGTTTCCGCCAATCCGACAGGCGACTTGCACCTCGGGCATGCGCGGGGCGCTTCTTTAGGTGATTCATTATGCAATATTCTTGGCCTCGCGGGTTACGATGTATCGCGTGAATACTATATTAACGATGCGGGAAATCAAATTAATAATCTGGCTAAGTCAATTGAAGTCCGTTATTTCGAAGCGCTCGGTTTGGAGAAGGAAATGCCGGAGGACAGCTACCAGGGGGCAGACATCATTGGGATCGCGAAGGAACTTGCCAATGAATATGGCGACCGTTATACAAAAGTCTCGGAAGAAGAGCGTTTGGCATTTTTCCGCGAACACGGTCTGCAGATCGAACTCGACAAGCTGAAGAAAGATTTGGCGGACTTCCGTGTTCATTTTGACAACTGGTTCTCTGAAACTTCGTTATACCACAACGGCAAAATCGAAGTCGCGCTTGATAAACTGCGTGAAAATGGTCATGTCTATGAAGAAGAAGGGGCCACATGGTTCCGTTCTACTACGTTTGGCGACGATAAAGACCGTGTGCTGATCAAACAGGACGGATCGTTCACCTATTTAACGCCGGACATCGCCTATCATGAGGATAAGCTACGCCGCGGTTTCGATAAGCTCATCAACATATGGGGCGCTGATCACCACGGCTATATTCCGCGCATGAAAGCAGCAATCCAGGCGCTCGGCTATGATCGGGACACGCTGGAAGTTGAAGTTACGCAAATGGTGCAATTGTACAAAGACGGCGAAAAGTTCAAGATGAGCAAACGCACAGGAAAAGCTGTCACACTGCGCGAATTAGTGGAAGAAGTCGGCTTGGATGCGGTGCGTTATTTCTTCGCCATGCGTTCAGGCGATGCACAAATGGACTTCGATCTGGACCTTGCTGTTTCCAAGTCCAATGAAAATCCAGTCTATTATGCACAGTATGCACATGCCCGCATCTGCTCCATTCTGCGCCAGGCAAAAGAGCAGAATATGCAGCCGTCAACAGAAAACGTGACACTGCTGCATGACGAAAAAGAACTGGAACTATTGAAGAAACTCGGCGACTTCCCGAAATTGGTCAGTGACGCAGCCCGTCTGCGTGCACCGCACCGGGTGACGACCTATATCCAGGAACTCGCTGCCGCATTCCATAGTTTCTATAACGCCAATAAAGTACTGGACCCGGAAAACAAAGATCTTTCCGAAGCACGTCTGGCACTCATCACCGCCACAAGCACGACGATCGCAAACGCACTGAAACTAGTCGGCGTCGAAGCACCAGAACGGATGTAAGATATCTAAAAGCTGCCCGCTGAGTCATGTTATATGACTGACCGGGCAGCTTTTGCTGTTTATTTGTCTGGCCGTGATCATAGCGCTCTCCCAAGTTATGCAAGTACAAACAGTGGATGCCACTCAATGAGCGGGAAGAATGTGTTTTTGATCATGCGTAGGCCTGGCATGATCATGCATACTGGTCGATTGATCACTAGCCGGAGGAGTATGAGCGCCGGCGGGGGCATTATGGTCTTCTGTGGGAGTCCTATGATCATTCTGCGCGAATGAAAGCCCGAATGGTGCGGTTGAAGTCTGTATTGGCGCGTTGCAAAGCTGTATTGGTGCGGGAAAGTTCTGTATTCGCGCGTTGCAGCACTGTTTTGGTGCGCTCCAACATCGTTTTCGTGCGATTGCTATTTTCATTCAGCGCTGGGTGAAACAGTTATAGAGCCGCCGTATGTGATAATGGAGACAACTCAAGCACGCAACGCCCGCTCTGTACATTCAGTCGAATTGTAGTATAATAAAGCAGATTACGAATTACATACATTCCAAAAGGTTCTCTCAGTCAAACAGAGATGAAATGGGAAATCGGTTCAAAGCCGATGCGGTCCCGCCACTGTAAGTGCCAAGCGCACAAGCCAGATACCTGCCTTTTAGGATTCAGTTCCGCACAGCCTACGAGGATAGGTAAAGTGGAAGAAGTCTATAATGGTCTTCATCCGCTTAATCCTCCGCATCTACGGAGGGTTTTTTGTCTTTGTAAGCAGCATGTGTAATCACCCACAATCACCAGAGGAGGAAATAGTTAATGAAGAAAGTTTGGCAGTTATTACTCACAGCGATGCTCGCCGTTTTGCTGCTCGCAGCATGCGGAAACGATAAAAAAGAAGAAACACCGGCTGATTCCGGTCAGGCTACGGAAGACGCAAGCTCTGATCAGAAACAAGCGGAAGATACAGACGGAACTAACTACCCGTATACAATCAATGATGCAGCAGGAGAAGATATTACATTCGAAAGCGCTCCTGAGAAAGTCATTTCACTGATCCCGAGCAACACGGAAATTTTATTCGGCGTTGATGCAGGCGATAAAGTGATTGCGGTAACGGAAAATGATGATTATCCGGAAGAAGCAACAAAATTGGATACAGTCGGTGATTATAATGTGAACGTCGAAAAGGTGATTTCTCTGAAGCCTGACGCTGTGTTTGCACATGAAATGATGATGGGATCAAGCGAAGAAGGGCTGAACCAAATTCGCGAAGCCGGCATTCCAGTGATTGTCGTACCGACTGCAGAGACTTTTGATGAAACGTATGAATCAATCAAAGTGATCGGCGAAATTATGGATAAAAATAAAGAAGCCGATCAAATCGTGGAAGACATGAAAGCGAAAGTGGAAGAAATCAAAACGAAGGCAGCGGATATTACGGAAAAGAAACGCGTCTTCGCGGAAACATCCGATGCGCCTGAAATCTATGCGCCTGGTAAAAATACTTTCCCACAACAATTCTTAGAAATGATCAATGCGGAAAACGTAGTGACCGAAGATGGCTGGGTGATGATGAGTCCGGAAACGATCGTCGATGAAAATCCCGATGTTATCCTAGTCATGTACAGCTACGTGCCGGATATTATTGAAAGCGTGAAAAAGCGTGACGGATTCGATACAGTCATGGCAGTAAAAGAAGATCAAGTAGTACAAGTAGATGAAAATATCACAAGCCGGACAGGTCCTCGTTTAGCGGACGGATTAGAAGCTTTTGCAAAAGCTGTTTATCCAGAGGTTTTTGGTGAATAAAACAGCCCTCGCCTATGCCGTGTCGATTGCCACCTTCCTGGTGGCAATCTGGCTTGGTGTATCGATCGGTGCAGTGAATATACCTATAGAGACGCTATGGAATCATACGGACGCAACTGCGAGCAATATCCTGTGGAAAATACGCATGCCGCGTGTGCTGCTGGCAGGAATTGTCGGTGCGTCACTTGCCATATCGGGAGCAGCCTTCCAAGGGCTCCTGAAAAATCCGTTAGCAGATCCATATACCCTCGGAGTGTCATCCGGTGCCTCTGTAGGCGCTGTGATCACACTCTTTTTTGGTATTTCGCTGCCGTTCCTGGGCTCCTTCACACTTCCGGTATTCAGCATGGCCGGTGCGGCGATTACAATGTTTTTGGTCATCGGTTTTGCCCGTTTGGTCGACAGGTCCATGAAGATGGAGACGATCATATTAACAGGAATTATTTTCGGTTCGTTTCTCGGCTCCGTCCTGTCGCTGATGATTGCGCTGACACAGGAAGAGCTGCGGCAGATTGTCGGCTGGCTGCTTGGCAGCGTATCGATGCGCGGTTGGAAGTATATTACAATGGTGCTGCCGTTTTTCATTGGCGGTTCGTTCATTCTCTGGCTCAATCGCCGGGAGCTCAATGCGATGCTGTTCGGTGAAGAGCGGGCACATCATTTGGGCGTCAATGTAAAACGCCGCAAGCTGCTTATTTTACTTGGCGGGTCGGTGCTGACAGGTTCGGCGGTCGCTGTTTCGGGGACGATCGGCTTTGTCGGGTTAGTGGTGCCGCATATGACACGGCTGTTATGGGGATCGGATCACCGACATGTCCTGCCGCTGTCGTTATTTAATGGTGCAACTTTGTTAATTATTTGCGATTTGGTGGCACGGACTATTATTTCGCCGGCGGAACTGCCTGTAGGTGTCATTACGGCATTCATCGGGGCTCCGGTTTTTGCTTATATCTTTTATAAACAGCGCAGAAAAGGAGCGATGTGACATGCTGCAAGTACATGAGTTATCAGGGGGATACGGCAAGGAACCGATTGTGAAGCAGGTATCATTTCATGTGGAAAAAGGAGAAATTCTTGGCATACTCGGACCGAACGGCAGCGGGAAATCAACGCTGCTGAAGATTATCTCAGGCATCCTGCCGAAACAGCACGGCACGGTGAAGATCGATGGCCAGGATTCCGCTACCTACACACAGAAGCAGTTCGCACGCAAAGTGGCTGTCCTGCCGCAATTGCACGCGCACGCGTTTTCCCATTCCGTTAAAGATACGGTCGGGCTCGGACGCTACCCGCATCAGTCGGGTATTTTTTCAAGTTGGTCTGAACAGGACGAGGGGGCAGTTCAGGACGCAATGAATTATACGGGCATCACACGCTATGCGGATACGCCGATTGAATTGCTGTCTGGAGGCGAGCAGCAGCGGGTCTTTGTTGCGCAGGCACTCGCGCAGGAAGCACCAATTTTATTGCTGGACGAGCCAACGAATCACCTGGATATCGCGCATCAGCAGCAATTGCTCGATACGATCCGCAATCAAGCACATCAAAAAGGCATTACTGTTGTCTCGGTGTTCCACGATATTAATCTGGCAGCACTTTATTGTGATCGGTTGCTATTGTTGAAGAAGGGGGAAGTGGCGGCTATCGGTACACCGCAAGAGGTGGTGCTGGAGCAGGAAATACATGCAGTTTATCAGGCGCGCGTCAAAACACAGGCTCACCCTGAAATGCCAAAACCTCAGATGACACTTCTCCCGGATCTGCAAGGTGAGATCCAGCCATTCCGAGTAATGAAAGAAGAGCTGGAGATTCGCGGAGATCATGTTTTCCTGCAGACAAAGCAGCCGCTGAAGACGATTTCATCTGCCGTGCATAATGCAGGAATCGGCTGGTATCGGACATTTGTCAATCGAAGCGTGCGTGCGGATTACGATATTGATGACGTGCAGCGTGAGAACACGGATTATTTACGGGCACACGGCTATCATCTGACTGATACAGTGGCGATGATGACGGCGGTTGGTTCGGAACATGTGGAAATAGAAGAGTTTCAAGGAGAATTCGGCTCCATTGTCATCGCTGTTACTGCAGGTGTCGGCAATGCCGTAGATGTATCGAAATCTTGGCAGCGTGAGGATATTCCCTATATTGGCACCATTAATACATGGGTATTCATCAACGGGCAGCTATCGGAAGAAGCATTTGTCCAAGCGATGATTACTGCAACGGAAGCGAAAACGAAAGCCTTGCAGGATGAACAAGTCGAAGACCCCGAATCCGGCACGATTGCGACAGGGACCTCAACGGACAGCCTGTTGATCGCGTCAACCCAGCAAGGCGCTTCGCTGCCGTATGCAGGGCCAATCACACAGCTCGGGAAACTGATCGGGCAAGGTGTCTACGAATGTACGGTGCGCGCAATTCATGCATACCGGAAAGCGAAAGGTGAATCCGAATGATGCCTGCTCACTTAATTGCCATCACGATCGGTATGGTGCTCGACCGGCTCATCGGAGACCCGCCAAACTGGCCGCATCCCGTCAAGTGGATCGGCACATCAATTGCCAATTTAACGAAGCTGTTGAATAAAGGAAGGCTTCGTACAATGAAAGGCGCACTGCTGTGGCTGATTATTGTCGGTGTGACATTTGCACTCGTACTTTGGCTCGTCAGTTTTGCTTATCGGCTGCATATATTTGCCGGGATTACGGTGGAAGCACTGTTGATCGCGGCTGGTTTAGCGCAGAAAAGCCTCCAGGACGCAGCGCTTGCCGTGTATGAACCACTGGAGGCGGGTGATTTGCCGCAAGCGCGGGAGAAACTCAGCTGGATCGTCGGCAGGGATACGGATAAATTGAACAGTGCGGAGATTTCTCGCGGAACGATTGAAACAGTGTCAGAAAATACATCGGACGGCATCACGGCACCGCTGTTCTGGGCGTTTCTTCTCGGAGCGCCGGGTCTGTGGCTGTATAAAGCGGTCAACACACTGGATTCCATGGTCGGCTATAAAGATGAACGCTATGAACAATTCGGCAAAGTATCCGCGCGCATGGATGACCTGCTGAATGTGATACCATCGCGAATTACTGGATTGCTGCTCATTTTATTCAGCCTGAATGAAGGCGGGCATCCATTGGGCAAGCGTCTCAGCGGCTGGCTTCGTGATGCGAAACGCCATCCGAGTCCGAACAGCGGTTACTTGGAAGCGGCAACCGCCTGGCAGCTGAATATCGAGCTTGGCGGCAAAAATACATATCGCGGCAAAGTTTCAGAACGTGCGAAGATGGGTCCTCCTCAGCCTGCCTCATTACGCATTGCCGCGTCACACATTCGCTCGTCCATCAGACAAATGCATATCGCATCCTGGACGTTCTGGCTGTTATTTACTGTGATTGGAGTGTTGATGTATGCAATTGCCTGAACATGGCGCAAATAGTGCGAGACTCTATCATTCAATCGGCTTGCCCGTTCCTGAAAAAGTACTCGACTTCAGTGAAAACTGCAATCCGGCCGGGCTGCCACCGTCTGTAGAAGCTGCTTGGCCTGATTTGATAACGAAACTAATAAGTTATCCAGATCCGGACGGTGAACCGTTTAAATCGGCAGCTGCAGCCTACCATGGCATCGATCCGCAGCAGGTGCTCGCAGGCAACGGAGCCGCTGAGCTATTGTCACTTCTTGCAAGACGCTATCGGGAAAAACGGGTCTTACTGATCGACCCTACGTTTTCGGAATACCGCGCGACACTAGCGGCCAATGAAGCAGAAGTGGTTTGCATTCAGGCAGAAGAAGCAGAAGCTTTCCGGCTGCCTGTCAAAAAAATTCTGGAGGCTTTGCCAAATGCGGACGCAGTCTATCTATGCACGCCGAATAATCCAACGGGTCTGCTACCGACACCTGCAGAATTGCTGACTGTTATTGAAGCAGCAAAATACTGCGGGGCAGAAGTAGTTCTTGATGAAGCATTCATTGATTTTGCAGATGAAGAAAAATCATTCATTGCTCATATACAGCAGCATGCGCATGTCATCGTTGTCCGTTCCATGACGAAAATGTACACCATCCCTGGAATCCGTCTCGGCTATCTGGTGGCAGAACCAGCTATTATTGCTTCGATCAAACAGCAGGCTCCTCATTGGCATGTCAACGGGCTGGCGGCTGAAATTGGTGTGCTTTGTTTAAAAGAAGAAGCGTACCGTGAGCAAGCCGTTCGCCATGCAGAAAAGGAACGCCGGAAAATGAGTGATTTCTTGCGCCTGCACGGCTGCCAAGTAGTCGACTCCCAGGCAAATTATCTGATATTTAAACCAGCGCAGGAATCCGGAAAGCTCTATCGTTATTTATTAGGAAGAGGTTACGTTTTGCGTCATTCTGAGAACTTTCGGGGAATGGACGGCAGATGGCTGCGTGTTGGTATGAAAACGGCAGCGATGATGGAGCAACTGCGGGAGGAGATGGACGCATGGTTCGCGCAACAGTGACATTCATCAGCGGAGGCGCGCGCAGCGGTAAAAGTGCGTACGCTGAAAACCTGCTCGTCTCACAGCAAGGCAGGCTCGTTTATATTGCGTCCGGCGTGGCGTTTGATGCAGAAATGCAAAGGCGGATCGCGAAGCACCGGCAGGATCGAAAAGATGCGCAGTGGCTGACGATCGAGCAGCCGACCAATCTTCATCTTGCACTCCCACAATTGCAGGAAGGCGATCTCATACTCTGGGACTGCATGACGACTTGGCTTGCGAATGAAATGTATGAAGGAATCGAAGACGGTAATCCATGCTGGCGGCGCTCCGGATGTCTTGCGCAGAAGCAGCAACAGCTGATGAACACTCTGCTGGAGATAAGTGAAATCGCTGCCCAGCTCGTTATCGTATCGAATGAAGTACTCGACGAATGGCCGCATTATGAAGAAGAAACAGAAGTGTACCGCAGGGCAATTGGTGTGCAGCATCAGCAACTCGTTCAATTCAGCCATAACGCAATCGAAATGGACCACGGTCTGCCGATCGTCTGGAAAGGCGAGGCCCCGATATGAATGGATGCCGATTCAAACTATTTTGGCGTAAAGGAGCGAGAAGATGAATAGCATTTTACTGGCGCTCCAATTTTTCACCTCGCTGCCTGTTAAAAAAGAATTGCCGCTCGGGAAAAAAGAAGTATCGGGCATGTATATGGCGCTGCCGCTTATCGGCGGAGGGATTGGCTTGCTGCTGGCAGGAACAGCATACATCGTCAGTGATCTGAACAGTTTTCTCGCCGCGATGCTCATTCTGCTGGCGGGGCTGATTGCGACAGGCGGTCTGCATGCAGATGGATTCGCAGATCTCGGCGATGCCTTTTTCTCTTATCAGGATCGTGAAAAACGACTGACCATCATGGAAGATCCGCGGCTCGGTGCATTTGGTACACTGTCCTTACTTCTATTGCTCGGTTTGAAAATCGGCCTGTTTATCGAAATCATCGCTCTGGCGCACGGCTGGGCTATACTCATAGCGGTGCCGATTCTTTCGCGTTCAGCAATGATCTTGTATTTCACCACAACAGAAACAGCCAAGCAAAGCGGCCTGGCACACTTTTTTAAGCAGCATTTCCTGCTAGGCAGGATGCAGCTAGCCGCAGTCTTTATCAGTCTGATCATCATAATCGCACTTGTTGTTCTTTATCATTCATTCGCCATAGTGTTTGTCTTGCCCATAACAATCGTGCTCGCAGTTTGGCTGTACCGGCGCTGGACCATCAAGCATTTCGGCGGTGTTACGGGCGATCTATGCGGTGCATTTATTGAAGGAATGGAGGTGTTGTTATGGCTCGTTCTTATCGTCTGTTTATCGTCCGCCATCTAAAAACAACTGCCAATGAAAAACGACAGTACTGCGGCTGGACAGATTGCGATTTACTAGCTACACAAGGAGACGCTATTGAATTTCCAATCGAAGTAGAACAAGTATACGGCAGCGACCTGAAAAGAACCCGGCAGACGGCAGCAATTTATTTTCCGCAGGCGGTGTTTACGGAAGATCCGCGCTTGCGGGAATGTCATTTCGGCGATTTTGAAGAGAAAACATATGAACAATTGAAGGATGACCCGGACTACCGGCAATGGCTGGATGATCCCTGGCAGAAAGCGCCGCGCAACGGAGAGACACTGGAACAAGTGAAATCACGGGTACTCGCTGCTGTTCATGAATTGCCGAATGAAATGGTAGTGGTGACGCACAGTGGCGTAATCCGTTTATTGCTCGATTTGTTTTCGAAAGACCAAAAGCCCTTCTGGGAATGGAATGTACAGAATGGTTCGGCCTGGCAATTCGAATGGGCGGATGAACAGCAATGGAAAGAAGGGAAGCCATGCACATCTATATCGGAGGAGCCTATAACGGCAAAACGGAGTACGTAAAGCGCTGGATTGGAGATCAGCCGGCGTTTTTCTGTACAATGGAAACAGCAGCATCCGCAAAGCCCGGCGAACGTCTCATCATTTCGGATGTGCATGAATGGCTGAAGAATGCACAGTTGACGGAAGAGCAGGCGAATGAAGCAGTGCAAGCCGTCAGCAAGTCGGACACGGTATTCATTTTGACAGAAATCGGCCGCGGCGTGGTGCCGCTCGAAGCGGAACAGCGTGAACTGCGTGATCGCTGCGGCAGAGTCTATCAGCAATTATGCAAAGAAGCGTCAGACGTCACACGGATCTGGTACGGCATACCTCAAATAATTAAAAGGAGTGAAGACAAATGAAGATTTATACGAAAACAGGAGACAAAGGAACGACTAGTTTAATTGGAGGGCGTGTAGCAAAAGATGACTTGCGCGTGGAGGCATACGGCACGATCGATGAACTGAATTCCTTCGTCGGCAAAGCAATGACGGAGCTGGATAAGGATACGTTCGGGGATATTCTGACGGATTTGGAAACGATTCAGAATGAACTGTTCGACGGCGGCGGTGATCTGGCGAATGTGATGAAGGAGCGCCATTATAAACTCGATGAAGAACCGATTACGGTACTTGAGGAGCGAATTGACAAACTGATGGAAGAAGCGCCTGAACTGGAGCGGTTCATCCTGCCGGGCGGCTCGCCGGCCGCTGCTACTTTGCATATCGCACGCACGATCACACGTCGCGCAGAACGAGTGACAGTAACATTAATGAACGCAGCGGACGATGTGTCCCCGGTTGTCCAGCGCTACCTGAATCGGCTGTCTGATTACCTCTTCGTAGCTGCCCGCATCGTCAATGCACGCCTCGGCATCAAGGATAATGAGTATGTCCGCAGTGCGAAGGTGTTCCGTACTGGTGAGAAGAAGGATAAGTAAGCAGTAAAAAACAGGAGCTTTGCGGCTTCTGTTTTTTTGTTTGAATAAAGTCATGGGGTGAATGCCAGCAGATGCTTAGTGTGCAGATTGGGATTTGCTGTGCAGTGCATGCTAATCAAGTAGGATTTTCAGTGCATAAGAAGGTGGGGAGAGACCGTTTCCCTGCGTTCCAGGCGGACGCTTTCGGGAGGGCCCTCGGTGAGCCAACTGGTCGCTTCGCTCCCTCTAGTTGTCTCATCCTATCGGGCTGATCTATAATTTTTATGTGAGTATGCAGTATGAGCATGCTATTTGAGATTATTACGATAGGTGCAGTGTTTCACGCGATACTTATTATTCTGCAAAGGCTGTTCTTGAGATCGATACAATTGCGTTGTCGAGCAACCAAACTACACCAACTAAACTCGTATTCTGCCAAAAAGCAGCATGACATACATTCTCCAACAATAGCGAAGGCGCAACTGCGGGGTCG
>NZ_WHVV01000002.1:150207-331707 GCF_009650995.1 Sporosarcina cascadiensis
GCCGTTGCTATGAGACAACTGGCGTGGTCTTTGCCAGCTGGCTCATGGCGTAAGGCAATCCCCCAGCGCCGAAGCGGATTTAAACTGTAAACACACACTTCATTCCAATCTCCTGCAAAGTCGTGCAACGAAACTACGCCAACTAAATTTGCACTTAGTAAAAAAGCAGCATGACATACATTCTCCAACAATAGCGAAGGCGCAACTGCGGGGTCGGCCGTTGCTATGAGACAACTGGCGTGGTCTTTGCCAGCTGGCTCATGGCGTAAGGCAATCCCCCAGCGCCGAAGCGGGTTTAAACTGAAAACACACACTTCATTCAAACTTCCTGCAAAGTCGTACACCGGAATCTTACTACTAAATCCACAACATACCAAAAGCTACATGTCCTGCATTCCACATACCCGCGAAGACGCAACTACGGAGCGGCTATGAGCGCGAAACCTGGTTCAATGATCATGACGGGATGCGGTATGATCATGCGGCCGAGTTGAATGATCACGTGGCCGATGTGTATGAGCGACTGAGGCTGGGCTATGAGCGCTTGAGCGGATACTATGATCATTCGCAAAGCTTCTTCTGGCAGGCAGCCGCGCTTTTCGCCGGCTGGCTCATGGCGTAAGGCAATCCCCCAGCGCCAAAGCGGGTTTAAACTGCAAACCCCCACACTTCATTCAAAATTCCTGCATAGTCGAGCGACGGAACGGACATCAACTAAATCCGAATACACGCTTAGAAACCTCACTCCTGAATCAACTCATAAAGCTCAGTAAACTGCTTCTTGTTTAAGATCTGGGGCACCGGGTACAGCGGGTTCGCTTCTGCATCCGCCCGCCCGACCATCAGCGGGATATCCTCCGGTTTAATCCTGCTCACCTTCTCGGGAATACCCATCGCACGATTCAAAGCGCGGATCTCCTCAATGAACTTCTCCGCTTTCATCTGCTTCGTATCGCCAGGCGCGGCAATCCCGATTACATCTGCAAGCTCAGACAGCGGCTCGTACACATGCTTGCCGTAATACGCCAGTACATGCGGCATAATAATGGCATTCGCGAGGCCGTGCGGCACATTGTAGAATCCGCCGAGGGTGTGCGCGATGGCATGCACATTGCCGACAAATGCCCGAGTGAACGCCTTGCCGCCCAAATAAGCGGCCTGCAGCATATTGGTCCGTGCTGCCAGGTTCTCCCCGTTGGAGTATGCTTCGTATACATTGCCGAAAACCAGCCTGACAACTTCCCGGCTCCACTGCTTCGTCTCTTTCGTATTGCTTCTGCCGATGTACGCTTCCACAGCATGCGTCAACGCATCCAACCCCGTTGCTGCCGTAATAGAAGGCGGCAGTTTCATCGTCAGCAGAGGATCCAGAACAGCGTATTGCGGAAGCAATGCCGGATCCATAATGGCGTACTTTTCATTCGTATCGGGATTCGTCACGACGGCCGCAAGTGTCGCCTCGCTGCCCGTGCCTGAAGTGGTGGGCACTGCGAATAAAGGCGGAATTGCCTTGCGCACGCGTAACGAGCCTTTCAGCTGTGCGATGCTTTTTGAGGGTCTCGCAATTCTGGCGCCGACCGCTTTTGCGCAGTCGATAGGCGAGCCGCCGCCGAACGCGATGAGCGCCTCGCAGCGATTCGCCGCATACAGTGCGCGGGCTTCTTCGATATTCGCGATTGTCGGATTCGGCACGGTGCGGTCGAAAACTAAGTATTTAATTCCCAATAAATCAAGTCCAGTGAGCAGACCATCCATCAAATGAAGCTTTGCAATGTCCTGGTCCGTGACGATCAGCACACTGCTGATTCCGAGCTTCTTTATTTTCTCCGGCAGCTGCTCTAGACTTCCCGGTCCCTGCAGCAGTTCAGGTTCACGCCATGGCAGGAAACCGAGTGCGGTCTTGAAAACTTGTTGATAAGTGCGCGCGTAGATTGGATTCATTCTGATCAGCTCCTATTCTGTGTCTAACTATTTCTTCTTATAGTATCAGAATATTTGCTATACTGTTATTATATAAATGTGCACAAATAATTTTAAAGTATAGAAAAGTATACTTATTAGTATCAAAAGCTATTGATTATCGCCTGATAACCACGCAGAATTACAGGTAATAAATGATTCCAATCTTTCGGCAGGGGTAAATATCCCCTGCTCGCATTTTATATTTGCTTAAATAAATTTTCAAAAATAGTTGACTGAATGCTCATTCATAATTTACACTGTACATATGTTAAACTACTCGTAAGCGCTTTATCGTGATTATACTGGCGTGAAAACAGAGGAAGGGGAGAATAAGATGAATGTGTTACTCATCGCAAACTGGATATTATTTCTGGCGGTTACCGTTTACGGATTCGGACTGTTTCTATATCTGCTGAAAACGCGCTATCAATTTATCCGCCTGGGGAGAAAAGAAGAGTTCGATAATAATGTCAAAGAACGTCTTCGAAAGATTTGGGTGTATGTATTTGGACAGAAGAAACTGTTAAAAGATAAAAAGAGCGGGGCAATCCACGTACTATTTTTCTACGGATTCCTGCTCGTTCAATTTGGGGCAATTGATTTAATATGGAAAGGGTTAAAACCTGGATCACATTTACCGTTAGGACCGTTGTATCCAGCGTTTACATTCTTCCAGGAAATTGTTGTATTTCTCATTCTAGTAGCAGTCGTGTGGGCATTCTACCGTCGCTACGTTGAAAAACTTGTCCGTTTGAAGCGCGGCTGGAAATCAGGATTAGTCCTTATTTTCATCGGTACGCTTATGGTATCGACACTTGTTGCAAACGGCGCAAATATGATTTGGCATAAAGAAGGAACGACTTGGACAGAACCGATGGCCTCGCTCATCGCGATGGTATTCAGCGGAGTTCCTCAAGGCGTTGCGGCTGCCATATTCTTCATTGGCTGGTGGGTGCACTTGCTGACTTTGCTGACTTTCCTGGTCTATGTACCGCAGTCCAAGCACGCGCACTTGATCGCCGGACCTGTCAATACGTATTTCCACCGACTTGATCATGCAGGCCGTTTGAAGCCTATCGATTTTGAGGCGCTTGAAGAAGTGGAAGATGAAGAAGATATGCCGCCTCTGGGTGTAGGGAAGATTACGGATTTCACGCAAGCACAAATGATCGACTTCTACGCATGTGTGGAATGCGGACGCTGTACAAATATGTGTCCGGCAACTGGCACAGGGAAAATGTTGTCACCGATGGATTTGATTACAAAATTGCGTGATCATCTGACAAATACAGGTGCCGTCATGACAAAGCAAAAGCCTTGGGTGCCTCAGCTGATGTTCAACAATACGCAGGGCAATCAGCTGGCATTTGCTGCCGGAGCGGAAGGCGTTTCGATTGATGAGCTGTATAATCCTTCATTGATTGGCGATGTCATCACAGAAGAAGAAATCTGGGCATGTACGACTTGCCGTAACTGTGAAGATCAGTGTCCGGTAATGAATGAGCACGTGGATAAGATTATTGACCTTCGCCGTTACTTAGTCATGACAGAAGGTAAAATGGATGCAGATGCTCAGCGCGCGATGACAAATATTGAACGTCAGGGTAATCCATGGGGCTTGAATCGTAAAGAGAAAGAAAACTGGAGAGATGCACGTCCAGACTTGCACATCCCGACAGTCAAAGAAGCGAAGAAAGCAAAAGAAGACTTCGAATACTTGCTGTGGGTCGGTTCGATGGGTGCATTCGACAACCGTTCGCAGAAGATCGCCCTTTCATTTGCACATCTATTGAATGAAGCCGGCGTAAGCTTCGCGATTCTCGGTAATAAAGAGAAGAACTCCGGAGATACACCGCGACGTCTAGGCAATGAATTCTTATTCCAGGAACTGGCTACTGCGAATATTGCAGAGTTTGAAAAAGCGGACGTTTCGAAAATTGTCACGATCGATCCGCACGCATATAATATTTTCAAGAATGAATATCCGGACTTTGGCTTTAAAGCGATTGTGAAACACCATACAGAATTGCTGTATGACTTGGTAATGGCAGGCAAGCTGGTACCTAAGCACGCAATCAATGAAACTATTACCTTCCATGATTCCTGTTACTTGGGCCGCTATAACGATGTCTACGATCAGCCGCGTGAAATCCTGAAAGCAATACCAGGCGTAGAGCTAGTCGAAATGAAACGTAACCGCCAGGACGGCATGTGCTGTGGAGCGGGCGGCGGTATGATGTGGATGGAGGAAGATACTGGCCAGCGCGTCAACGTAGCACGTACAGAACAGGCAATGGAAGTCAGCCCCGGAATTATTTCATCCGGCTGTCCGTACTGCTTAACGATGCTGTCTGACGGAACAAAGGCGATTGAAGTCGAAGAGCAGGTCGGCACATACGATATCGCGGAATTGCTCGAGCGTTCGATCTTCGGCGAGGAACAGCTTGCTCCGCAGCCTGAAGAAGAAATTGTTGAAGAAGCTGCAGAAATTGCAGTGGAAAAAGCTCCTGTTGAGGCTGTCATAGAAGAAGCAGTTGTAGAAGAGACTCCGGTTGAAGTGTCGGTTGTGGAAGAATCTGCAGAAGTAGTAGTTGAAGAACCGCTGGTCGAATCCTTGGAAGTGAAAATCGAGGAACCGGCAGATGAGCCGACTGAAACCTCGGCTGAGGGATCTGCCGAAACTCCGACGAAAGAACCGGTTGCCGAATCTGAATTGGCTGCAACCGAGGAAAACGCGGATGAAACACCGAATAACACGGATGGAAAGCAGAATTAAATTATTGCGAATTGTATGGTGGTAACGTACAATTAGAGTATCTAAAACGCTAACAATATGTTAAGTGGATAAATTAGAGGGTCTTTGTGCCCTCTAGTTTATTACTCATCAGTCGAGCGAGCGTTCAGTCAGTAAAAATAGGAGGGAATGGAATGACAAGAACAGTTATTTTACAAGGGGCAAGAACACCATTTGGTAAATTAGGGGGCGCATTATCCTCGCAGAAAGCCAGTGACCTGGGGGGCACGGCGATCAAGGCGGCACTCGAGCGTTCAGGCGTTCAAGGAGAGCAAGTAGATGAAGTAATCATGGGTACCGTTTTACAGGCGGGACAGGGGCAAATCCCATCAAGACAGGCAGCAACAAAAGGCGGCATCCCTTATAGTGTGAAAACAGAAACCGTCAATAAAGTATGCGCTTCCGGCATGCGCAGTATCACACTTGGCGATCAGCTGATCCGATTAGGTGAAGAGAACATCATCGTAGCAGGTGGTATGGAATCAATGTCCAATGCACCTTATTATTTACCGGGCGCACGCTCAGGATTAAAGATGGGCGACACGACACTTATCGACGGCATGATTTACGACGGCCTGACCTGTGCGTTTTCACCAAATCATGTTCACATGGGCACATATGGCAACAGCACAGCCAATGAGTTTTCATTGAGCCGTGAAACGCAGGATGAATGGGCATTACGAAGCCATGACCGTGCTCTTGCAGCAATGGATAGCGGTTTATTCGCGGAAGAAATCGTTTCTGTCAGCATTCCGCAGCGTAAAGGCGAGGCACTGGTCGTTTCTGAAGACGAAGCACCAAGACGCGGCAGTTCTTTGGAATCGCTTTCAAAATTACGTCCGGCTTTTGATAAAGACGGCACGATCACTGCCGGCAACGCGCCGGGTGTCAATGACGGAGCTTGCGCGGTTGTACTGATGAACGAAGGCGAAGCGAAGAAGCAGGGCAAAGAACCGCTTGCTGTCATCCTGGGTCACGCAGAAGTTGCGATTGAACCGGAAAGATTTCCGGAGACACCGGGACACGTCATCAAAGCATTACTTGAGAAGACAGGTAAATCACTGGATGAAATCGATTTATTTGAAATCAATGAAGCATTCGCAGTCGTGGCACTCGCCAGCTCGCAAATCGCCGGTCTTGACGAAGAAAAAGTGAACGTCAACGGCGGGGCAGTCGCACTCGGACATCCGATTGGCGCAAGCGGGGCGCGTGTAGTCCTGACACTTGCCAATGAACTGAAACGGCGCGGCGGCGGAATCGGCATCGCGGCCATTTGTTCAGGCGGCGGGCAGGGTGACGCCATTATGATTGAAGTACCTAAAAACTAATGAACGGGGAGGCAGACCAGATGGCAATTGAGCATGTATTTATCATAGGCGCAGGACAGATGGGCGGCGGGATCGCTCAAGTCTGCGCTCAGGCAGGCTACCAAGTAACGCTCCACGAAATAAAAGAAGAAGCATATAACCGCGGCTTTGCTGTCATTACGAAAAACCTGTCACGCAATGTGGAGAAGGGGCGGATGACGGAAGAAGAAAAGCAGGAAGTTCTCGGCCGGTTTACACAGTCACTCGATCTGCAAAATGCCAAACACGCGGATCTCGTCATTGAAGCGGCTGTTGAAAATATGGAAGTGAAAACATCTATTTTCGCACAGCTCGATGAAATCACACCGGAGCATACAATTTTGGCGACGAATACGTCATCACTGCCGATCACAGAAATCGGCGCCGCGACAAAACGGCCTGAAAAAGTCATCGGCATGCATTTCATGAATCCCGTTCCTGTCATGCAGCTGGTGGAAATCATCCGCGGACTTGCGACAGACGACACAGTCTATGAAGCAGTCGAAGAAATGACACGCAGGCTCGGCAAAACACCGGTCGAAGTGAATGACTATCCGGGATTTGTCGCGAACCGTGTTTTAATGCCGATGATCAATGAAGCGATTTTTACGCTGTATGAAGGCGTGGCAACAAAAGAAGCGATCGACGATGTGATGAAGATGGGGATGAATCACCCGATGGGGCCGCTGCAATTGGCTGATTTCATTGGGCTCGATACATGCCTTTATATTATGGAGACACTATATGAAGGATTCGGGGATTCAAAATACCGTCCTTGTCCGCTGCTGCGCAAGTATGTCAAAGCAGGATGGCTCGGCAAAAAGACGGACAGAGGTTTCTATACGTACTGAATAATTGAATAAGCCGAAAGCGTGAGGTGAAGAAGATGGATTACAACTTATCAGAAGAACAACAAATGATGCGCCAGATGGTCCGTGATTTCGCGAACAAGGAAATTGAACCGTGGATACCGCGGATGGAAGCAGGAGAGTTTCCGCGTGAACTGCTTGGAAGAATGGGGGAACTCGGTCTGATGGGTATCACGGCTCCTGAACAATATGGGGGCTCCGAAATGGATTTCCTGTCATATATTATCGCCATTCACGAATTATCTAAAGTAAGCGCGGTCATGGGCGTTGTGCTGTCAGTCCATACTTCAGTGGGAATGAATCCCATCCTTTACTTCGGCAGTGAAGAACAGAAAAACCGCTACTTGCCAAAAATGGCTTCCGGGGAATTTTTAGGAGCTTTCTGTCTGACGGAAGCTTCATCAGGTTCGGACGCAGGCTCATTGAAAACCCGGGCTAAGCGGGTAGATGATCATTATGTGATTAACGGCTCTAAAATATTTATCACAAACGGCGGAGAAGCCGATGTCTATATCGTGTTCGCGAATACGGCACCTGAAAAAGGCACATACGGCATCACCGCTTTCATCGTCGACCGGGATACCCCGGGTCTTTCAATCGGCAAGGATGAAAGAAAAATGGGTTTGCACGGTTCACGGACTGTAGCGCTCAGCTTCGACAACATGAAAGTGCCCGTCGAAAACCGCTTAGGCGAAGAAGGCGGCGGCTTCAAAATTGCCATGGCAAATCTCGATGTCGGCAGGATCGGCATCGCAGCCCAGGCGCTCGGAATTGCCGAAGCCTCACTCGAAGCGGCAACTGCCTATGCACAACAGCGCGAACAATTCGGCAAACCAATTGCTGCCAATCAAGGCGTGGGATTCAAACTGGCAGACATGGCAACCGCCACAGAAGCCGCACGACTGCTCGTCTATAGAGCAGCCTGGCTGAGAGCGCAAGACAAACCATGCGGCAAAGAAGCCTCCATGGCCAAACTATTCGCCTCCCAGGCAGCTGTCGACAACTCCATCGAAGCAGTCCAGATTTTCGGAGGCTATGGTTACACCGAAGACTACCCCGTAGAACGCTACTTCCGGGATGCCAAAGTATGCCAAATCTACGAAGGCACCAGTGAAATCCAGCGCGTCGTCATCGCTAAGCACCTCACCAGCTGACTTTGGATCGGCCGATTGGTTCGCTGGCAGCGTAGATTGGTTCACTGAAACACTGTTTTGGCGCGCGGTCGGCACTTATTGGTGCGGCACCACAACCGTTTGGCTCGGTTAAGAGCGAGATTGGTTCGCCCGGCCGGCCGATTGGTTCGTAACCACAAGAGATACGCACGTTCTGGGGTGAACAGCGTACTTTTGCTCACTAACTGATTACAACATAACTTTCAACAGCAATGTATCACACATACTTGTAGGGAATTGATGCGGAAGACGGGCGACTCCGGGAGGATCAGCCCGATAGGATGAGACAACTAAAGGGAGCGAAGCGAGAGAAGAATGGCAGAAGGAACCCTGTATTGCCTTAATTTCTGCAAAGAGCGCAGAAATACGGCAAAGCGAACCCTTCGCTGTTCGCTTGGCTCACCGAGGGCCCTCCGGAAAGCGTCCCGTCTGCAGCGAGAGCCGTAACGTAGAACGGCTTTTGCGAGTAAAAGCGAAGCGTTAGGAGCACATCTTTGCTCTAATTCCCAAACTGCAAGCCTATATCGGCAATACTAGATAAAAAAATTTAAACAACCACAAAGGACGGGAGAAAACTATGGACTTTAAACTATCAGAAGAGCATGAAATGATCAGAAAAATGGTACGGGACTTTGCAGAAAAGGAAGTCGCACCATCAGCAGCGCAGCGCGACGAAGATGAAACATTCGACATGAACATCTTCAACAAAATGGCGGAACTCGGCCTCACAGGCATTCCGTGGCCTGAAGAATACGGCGGCATCGGCAGCGATTACCTGGCCTACGTCATCGCAGTAGAAGAACTCTCCAGAGTCTGTGCATCTACAGGCGTCGTACTTTCCGCGCACACATCACTCGCGGGATGGCCTTTATTCAAATACGGCAACGAAGAACAAAAACAAAAATACCTGCGCCCACTTGCAGAAGGCAAGAAAGTTGGCGCATACTGTTTAACAGAAGCAAGTTCAGGATCTGACGCAGGCGGAATGAAAACTTCAGCGAAAAAAGACGGCGACGACTATGTGCTGAACGGCTCGAAAATTTTCATTACCAACGGCGGAATTGCTGATACATACATCGTATTTGCGGTAACCGATCCTGAATCAAAACACAAAGGAACGAGCGCATTCATCGTAGAAAGCACATTTGACGGTTTCTCTGTAGGGAAGAAAGAGAAGAAAATGGGGATCCGTTCTTCACCTACCACAGAAGTCGTTTTGGATAACTGCCGTGTTCCGAAAGAAAATTTGCTCGGCGAAGAGGGCGAGGGCTTCATCATCGCGATGAAGACACTGGACGGCGGACGCAATGGAATCGCAGCGCAGGCAGTCGGCATCGCACAGGGCGCTTTGGACGCAGCTGTTAATTACTCGAAAGAACGCGTGCAATTCGGCAAGCCGATCGTTGCCAATCAAGGCATCAGCTTCAAACTGGCGGATATGGCGACGTCAATCGAAGCATCCCGCCTGCTGACCTATCAGGCAGCCTGGCTCGAATCAAACGACCTGCCGTACGGTAAAGCGTCTGCCATGGCGAAACTGATGGCCGGCGATACCGCAATGAAAGTAACTACAGAAGCGGTTCAGGTATTCGGCGGCTACGGTTATACAAAAGATTATCCGGTGGAACGCTATATGCGTGACGCAAAAATTACGCAAATTTACGAAGGAACACAAGAAGTACAGCGCCTCGTTATCTCTCGTATGCTCACAAAATAACAGAGGGAGGGAACTCTATGCCAAAACATGAAGTGAAATCTACCGTGAAAGACGAAGACTTGATCCAGAAACGGCGTGAACAAATCAGCCGCGGGGCCGTGAAGCTGTTTATCGCGAAAGGGTTCCATCGGACGACAACGCGTGAAATTGCCAAGGAGGCAGGTTTCAGCATCGGCACGCTTTACGAGTATATCCGTACGAAAGAAGATGTTCTTTATCTTGTCTGCGATCATATTTATCATGAGGTAAAAGTTCGTCTTTCTGAACTGGACACCAATGATAACACGGTGGAAGGACTGCGTGTGGCGATTGCAAAGTACTACGAGGTGATTGATCATATGTCTGATGAGTTCCTGGTCATGTACCAGGAATCCAAATCGCTGCCCGGTGAAGCGCTGCGCTATGTGCTGACAAAAGAGCTGGAAATGGTCGAGCTGTTTGAAACGATCGTACGGCGCTGCATGGAAGCGGGCAATCTGCGGATCCGTCCCAATGAAGTGGCGCTTGCGGCGCATCATATTCTAGTACAGGGACAGATGTGGTCGTTCCGCAGATGGGCGTTGCGCAAAAGTTATTCATTGGAGCAGTACATTCAGATACAGACGGATCAGATTATTCAAGGTCTGGCAAAATAAACAAGTGACTTCGCCGGGGCAGTTTGCTGCGGCGTGTGTCTCTTTGTATGGAAAGGCGGAATTTAAATGGCAACTGAGGAAATTTACAAGCCGAAGCACCATATCCGTTTCGTGACGGCTTCCAGCTTATTCGACGGGCATGACGCTTCGATCAATATTATGCGCAGAATCTTACAGTCAACAGGGGCAGAGGTCATTCATCTCGGGCATAACCGCTCTGTTGAGGAAGTTGTAAACGCTGCCATTCAGGAAGACGTCCAGGGCATCGCGATCTCGTCCTATCAAGGCGGTCATGTAGAATATTTCAAATACATGTATGATCTGCTGAAAGAAAGAGGCGCTTCACATATTAAAATCTTCGGCGGTGGCGGAGGTGTCATTATCCCGAAGGAAATCAAAGAGCTGCATGAATACGGCATTCAATGGATTTTCTCTCCGGAAGACGGACGGAAAATGGGCCTGCAGGGAATGATCAACCGCATCATGGAGCTGTCCGACTTCTCCACTGCTGTCGAAAATGAAGAGGCCAATCTTGAACAGCTGACGGCCGAAACGCCGGGCGTACTGGCTAATTTGATTACCTATGTGGAAGAAAAGCATCTGAAAAAAGATCAGGCAGCTGAAGAATTGCTGGAGCACGCACGAAAACTTTCCAAGAAGACCCCGGTACTCGGCATCACGGGTACAGGCGGCGCGGGGAAAAGTTCTCTGACGGATGAATTAATTCGTCGTTTTCTGCAGGAGTTTCCTGACAAGCGCGTTGCCATCTTGTCCATCGATCCGACGAAACAAAAAACTGGCGGAGCATTGCTCGGTGACAGAATCCGGATGAATGCCATCTTCAATAACCGTGTCTATATGCGCAGTCTGGCTACACGCGGCTCCCGTTCTGAGCTGACGACTGCCATTCATGACGTCCTCGACGTTACGAAAGCCGCAGGATACGACTTGATTATTGTCGAGACGAGCGGAATCGGGCAGGGCGACGCGCAGATCACCGATATATCCGACGTTTCAATGTATGTCATGACGAGTGAATTCGGTGCGCCTACACAGCTCGAAAAAATTGATATGATCGATTTCGCAGATTTAATTGTCATCAATAAATTTGAACGCAAAGGTTCGGAAGATGCGCTCAATCAGGTCCGCAAACAGTATCAGCGCAGTCACATGCGTTTCGAAGATGAACTCGACCAGATGCCGGTTTACGGAACTATCGCCAGCCAGTTCAATGATAAAGGAACGAATACGCTGTTCGCTGCATTGATCGATCAGCTGAATACTTCATGCGGATTGGACTGGTCGACGGATTATGCTGATTCTGTTACGAAACAGGTGCAGACCGTCATCATTCCGCCTGACCGCAGTCATTATCTGCGTGAAATTGCCTCGACTGTCCGCAGCTACCACGCGAAATCGAAGCAGCAGGAAGAATTGGCGCGGCGTCTTTTCCAGCTCGAAGGAGCGATAGAAGCCGTTCGGGAAGCGGATTCTAATGAAGCATTACTAGATTCATTAACGAGTTTGAAAGAGGGCGTGGAAGAACAGTTGTCAGGTGAATCAAAACGCACACTGGAAAACTGGGAGACTTTGAAAGAATCGTATAAGCAAGATGAATATGTGGTGAAAATCCGCGACAAAGAAATCCGTACGGCACTTAACACGGTGAGTCTGTCAGGATTGAAGGTCCCGAAAGTCGTCTTGCCGCAATATAAAGATTACGGAGAAATTCTGCGCTGGGTGTACAGCGAGAATGTTCCCGGCTCATTCCCGTACACAGGCGGCGTCTTTCCGTTTAAACGTGAAGGGGAAGATCCGAAGCGCCAGTTCGCAGGAGAGGGAACGCCGGAACGCACAAACCGCAGATTCCACTATGTATCAAAAGACGACGATGCGAAACGTCTGTCCACCGCTTTCGATTCGGTCACGTTATATGGAGAAGATCCTGACGAGAGACCGGATATTTACGGTAAAGTCGGCGAGTCGGGGGTCAGCATCTGTACGCTTGAAGATATGAAAAAACTATATGCAGGCTTTGATCTTTGTGCACCGTCCACATCTGTTTCGATGACAATCAACGGCCCCGCGCCGATCATTCTGGCGATGTTCATGAATGCCGCCGTTGATCAGCAAGTCCGCAAAAAAGAAGAGGAGCTTGGCCGCACGCTTTCGGTTGAAGAGTTTACGGAAGTGCGCGAGCTGACATTCCAGACGGTCCGCGGAACGGTACAGGCAGACATTCTGAAGGAAGATCAGGGACAGAACACCTGCATTTTCTCGACAGAATTTGCGCTGCGTCTGATGGGCGATATTCAGCAGTATTTCATTGATAAAAAAGTGCGCAATTATTACTCCGTATCGATTTCAGGCTATCACATTGCGGAAGCGGGATCGAATCCGATTTCACAGCTTGCTTTCACATTGGCGAACGGCTTCACATATGTCGAGTATTACTTGAGCCGCGGAATGAATATTGACGATTTCGCACCGAATCTGTCATTCTTCTTCTCGAACGGTCTGGATCCCGAGTATACGGTGATCGGCCGTGTCGCGCGCAGAATCTGGGCGGTTGCGATGCGTGATAAATACGGCGCCAATGAACGCAGCCAGAAACTGAAGTATCATATCCAGACATCAGGCCGCAGCCTGCATGCGCAGGAAATTGACTTCAACGATATCCGCACGACACTGCAGGCACTGATGGCGCTGCAGGATAACTGTAACTCCCTGCACACGAACGCTTATGACGAAGCGATCACGACACCGACGGAAGAATCCGTGCGCCGCGCAATGGCGATCCAGATGATCATCACGAAGGAACATGGTCTGTCGAAAAATGAAAATCCGATGCAGGGGGCTTTCATTGTTGAAGAAATGACCAGCCTTGTGGAAGAGGCCGTGTTGCAGGAATTCGACCGGCTGAATGACCGCGGCGGAGTTCTCGGCTCAATGGAAACGCAGTATCAGCGCGGTAAAATTCAGGAAGAATCGATGTATTACGAAATGAAAAAGCACTCGGGCGAACTGCCGATCATCGGCGTCAATACGTATTTGAACCCGAATCCGCCGTCTGAAGAAGATATCGATAATATGGAAATTGCGCGGGCGACGAAAGAAGAGAAAGAAGTGCAAATACGGAACTTGCGCGCTTTCCAATCAAAATATGCCGATGAAGCGGAACAGGCATTGCAGAATCTTCAGCAAACAGCTGTATCAGGAGGCAATGTCTTTGCAGAACTAATGAAAACGGTACAGGTTGCGAGCCTTGGCCAGATTACAAATGCATTGTATGAAGTAGGCGGCCAGTATCGAAGAAATATGTAAAGCACTCTCAAAAGCTGCGTGAATTTGCGCAGCTTTTTTAAGATTTCATTTGCGGATGATCATGGGAGAGCGGCTGGTGATCATCGTCTGCGTTCAGGTGATCATGCGCAATGTTCAGGTGATCATAGTGCCCGCGCGGATGCTCATAGCGGCCGGCTGCGTGATCATGCGGCTTTCATTCGCGCTCATAGCACTCTGCAGGATTTTACATATGAAAAACAACAACTGCTCCATAGTGGATAAATTGCTAACTTTATCCGTATAATGTAAGGAACGAAGAGAAAGGGATGTGTTGAAGGTGAGATGGTATTATCATGCGGTTATAATTGTACTTCTGTTTCTTCTCACATTCATCTTTTACAGCAGCGGACTGGGGGTCATTCCCTTTGCCTTTGCGTCTATCTATCTGGGATGTCTGACAATTAATGAGTATAGAAACGTAAAGAGAAGCAAAAGAATGTAGCATATTGGAACCGAAACTGTATATAATGTAAACTATGCTTATGTGTTGAAGAAAGGACGTGCCATAAATTGAATATCCATGAAATGACGAAAGAACAGCTCGCAGAAGAGTCGTTCATTAATATTACCTACCAAATCCTTACAGAACGACGCGAGTCCCTGACTTTGCAGCAGTTGATGGACGAAATCCAGAAACTTACAGGCGTTTCTGATAAGGTAATGAAAGATAAACTTGTTCAATTCTACACAGACATGAACATCGATGGCCGTTTCCTTGCGATCCAAGACAATCGCTGGGGGCTGCGTGAGTGGTATCCGGTTGATCAAATCGAAGAAGAAACGGCTCCGGTCGTAAAAGTCCGCAAGAAGAAAAAGAAGAAAAAAGATTATGATGATGAAGACGAAGAAGTGGAAGACGACGACGAGGATGAAGAGATCTTCGACGAAGAATATGTCGAACTCGGCGAAGAAGATGATGATGATGCTGAAGAAGACGACGACGAGGAAGAAGTCGTTGAAATCGAAGAAGATCTGATTGATCCTGATGACGATTTAGAAGTGATTCCTGATGAAGAACTCGACCTTGATGAAGAGGATGAGGAAGAAGAAGAGGAAGACGAAGAGTACGAGGAAGAAAAATAACAAGACTTGACTTTTAGCGCCTGAAAATATAAGATTTGTATGGGCTCCTGAAAAGGACACATGAATTCGTGTATACGCGCTCCTTATTGTAGTTCACTACAACTGGGGCGCTTTTTTTATTTTTCATCTGAATCCAGCGGTGTAACATTGCTGGATTCAGATGTGGCCTCCGGCGGATGTCAGGTATTTTGAGGGGAGCTAATTTCGCAAAGCTTATCCAAAATCCCGACCAATCACGCCGAGGCGAGATTGATTTCATCAGCCTTCGAGCATGTAAATAGAACAAATGGAGGAACTACACATGACTAAATATATTTTTATCACCGGCGGCGTTGTATCGTCTTTAGGTAAGGGGATTAACGCAGCATCACTTGGCAGACTGCTCAAGAACCGCGGTTTAAAAGTAACGAATCAAAAATTTGATCCATACATTAATATTGATCCGCGCATGATGAGTCCTTACCAGCACGGCGAAGTTTTCGTGACGGAAGACGGAGCTGAAACGGATCTTGATATCGGTCACTACGAACGTTTCATTGACATTCAATGTAACCAATACTCTAACGTGACGATGGGGAAAGTGTATGATCTCGTACTCCGCAAAGAGCGCAGCGGTGAATATAAAGGAGCGACTGTTCAGGTCATTCCGCATATCACGAATGAAATCAAAGAGCTGATCAAACGTGCAGGCGAAACATTGGATGCCGACGTCGTAATTACTGAAATCGGCGGAAGTGTCGGCGATATCGAATCATTGCCGTACCTTGAAGCAATCCGCCAATTGAAGACGGATCTTGGCAAAAATGACGTGATGTACATTCACAACACCTTGATCCCTTATCTTCATGCAGCAGGCGAAATGAAGACAAAACCGACTCAGCACAGCGTAAAGGAATTAAGAAGTCTCGGAATCCAGCCGAATATGATTGTCGTGCGCAGTGAGTACCCGGTTCCTCAGGAAATGAAGGATAAGATTGCGTTATTCTGTAACATCAAGCCGGAGGAAGTCATTGAAGCACTTGATGCTGAAACACTTTATGAAGTGCCGCTTCGTCTGAATGAACAGCATATGGATCAGATTGTTGTTGATTACCTTGGACTGGAAACACCGCAGCCGGATATTTCCGATATCGAAGAACTGGTGAAAGTCGTAAAATCATTGAAAGAAAAAGTGAAAATCGCGCTTGTCGGTAAATATGTTGAACTGCAAGATGCGTATATTTCAGCGGTGGAAGCTATGCGTCATGCAGGATATGCATTCAGTACAGATATCGATATCAAATGGATTAATTCTGAAGAAGTAACTGCGGAAAACGTAGAAGAATTGCTCGGGGACGCTGATGGAATCCTGGTTCCCGGCGGTTTCGGAGATCGTGGAATTGACGGTAAAATCGAAGCGATTACGTATGCACGTGAACATAAAGTACCGTTCTTCGGCATCAGTCTGGGACTGCAATTAGCTGCTGCAGAAATCGCCCGCAATGTCGCCGGACTCGACAAGGCACATTCATTGGAGTTTGACACAGTAACTGAACACAATGTCACAACATTCCACCCTGACTGCCATACTGCTGAAGAAGCAGACAGCACATTGCGTCTTGGTTCTTATCCATGTAAATTGTCGGAGAACACGAAAGCGTATAATGCATATGGTGAAGAATTGGTTTACGAGCGTCACCGACACCGGTATGAAATCAATCTAGCGTACCGCGCGCAGCTTGAAGAAGCCGGCTTCATCGTGTCGGGAATCAGCCCGGACGGCCGTCTCATCGAAGTAATGGAGCTGCAAGAGCATCCATTCTTCATCGGCTGCCAGTTCCATCCGGAGTTCGCATCTCGCCCGACTCGGCCACAGCCGTTGTTCCGCGAATTCATCCGCGCAGCATTGGACAATCGTAAATAATCAAAACGCCCGCAAAAGTTTTTTAACACTTTTGCGGGCGTTTTTTCATTCGAAATCGTCATCATCGCCGAGCATCTCGTCGAGCGATAATTTTACTGCTTCATAGACGAACAAGGCTGCCAGGGCATGAGGTTGCACAATCCGTTCACCGTCTGGACCCGGGATCAATCCTTTTTTCAGCCCTGTCGAGATATACGTAAACGCCAGATCGGCGAGTTCATTGGTTTCGTCATGCGGGTCTGCTGTCAAGACGGCAAATGGAATGAATTTATCTGCCAGCTGCCTGGCCAGCTGAAGAGCAGACGGATGATCCGCCTTTCGAGCAAGCAGCCAAACACGGTCTGCTGCAGTGAACGACAGGTCCTCAGTATAATGGACAGCTCGCTTCAAAGGCTCAGCTCCATGCAAAGCAGTAGCTGTGATTGCGTCCATCTCTTCAAAACCGGCAATCACAATCCGTCCTTCTCCAACCAAAGCCTGAGCGAGCAGCCGGGCTGTTTCTTCTATTGACTCTTCCTGTCCATCCGCGATTCGTTCCAAAAGACCTCGAATCTGGGTCGTTAACATCTTCATATTTATCCCTCCAAATGTTCAGTATAAGAAATTAAAGCAAGAAGTGCAAAAACCAATGACTTTAAATAGAGGAATTAATGGAATTATTACGAATAATATACATTAGAATGAAATGCGGTTTGAATGGTGTGGATTTAGTGTGTGCGGGTTTCATTGCTCGATTTTGCAGGAAGTTTGAACGAAGTGAGTGTTTGCAGTTTGAACCCGCTTCGGCGCTGGCGTAAGGCCGACCCCGCAGTTGCACCTTCACTAGTGTGGAGAATGCATGATATGCTACTATCTTGCAGAATATGGATTTAGTTGGCATGGTTTCCTTTTTCGAACTTTGTAAAGCATTAACACAAGATTCTTAGCCTTTGCAGAATGATAAGTATTGCATGAAAAACTACCTATCATAAAAGGTCACACGGTATGTTCAAACTGCCACTCACATAAAAATTATTGAAAAACCAGCTAGTGTACCGGAGTGAAAGCCGTCACGAAGAACGGCTTTTGCGAATAAAAGCGTAGCGTTAGGAGCACTGGTTTTAGGCGATTCCGGGAGGATCAGCCCGATAGGATGAGACAACTAAAGGGAGCGAAGCGAAAATAACGTGTAGAAAAGACTCTGTATTGCCTTAATTTTTACAAAGAGCGCAAAAATACGGCAAAGCGAACCCTTCGCTGTTCGCTTGGCTCACCGAGGGCCCTCCCGAAAGCGTCCGCCTGGAATGCAGGGAAACGGTCTCTTCCCGCGTAACCATTTTACGTCTGGAAATAAGTACTAATTTAAAATTCATTTTAATAAAAATATTTTCATTTGAAAACGTGTTCTTTGAAACTGCTATCTTCTATATGTATTTCAAAAAAGGTTTATGGTCAAAAAAGTATTGAGGAGGAATTCATTTGAAGCAAATATTGATAGTCGATGATCAGCCGGGCATACGTATGCTGCTGGAAGAAATATTCAAACAAGCGGGTCTTAAACCAACATTAGCCTCAAACGGCAAGGACGCCTTACATATACTGAGTGAGATGAAGCCGGACTGTATACTGCTGGACATGAAAATGCCCGGCATGAACGGTGTCGAAGTACTGCGCGAAATCAGGAAGCAAATGCCTGATGCACTTGTCATGATGATGACGGCCTACAGTGAAATCGAACTGACTGACGAAGCTGGGAAACTTGGCGTCGATCACCACTTCACGAAACCTTTTGATATATTTGAAGTACGCGACACAGTCTTGAACAGGTTGGAAAGACGAGACGTCTGACAGTAGTAATAATGAATGGAATTTGATATGCTAGAGAGCAGAAAGAATAATGAAACAGACAAACCGTCGAAAGCCAAGGAGGAAATTTTCATGCCACTCGTCTCGATGAAAGATATGATGATTAAAGGTAAAAAAGAAGGATATGCCATCGGTCAATTTAATATAAATAACTTAGAATATACCCAAGCAATACTGCAGGCTGCGGAAGAAGAGAAGTCTCCCGTCATTTTAGGAGTTTCTGAAGGCGCGGCACGTTATATGGGCGGCTTCAAAACAGTTGTCATGATGGTCAAAGGTTTGATGGAGGACTACGGAACAACTGTGCCGGTTGCAATTCATTTAGATCACGGCTCCAGCTATGAAAAATGCAAAGAAGCAATTGAAGCAGGTTTCACTTCAGTTATGATTGATGCTTCGTCCAAGCCGCTTGCAGAAAATATCGAAACCACAAAAAAAGTAGTGGAATTGGCAAAACAGCATAATGTCTCTGTAGAGGCTGAACTTGGGGTTGTCGGCGGACAGGAAGACGATATTATCGCAGAAGGCGTAATTTATGCAGATCCTGCAGAATGCCGGGAACTTGTAGAAAAGACAGGTATTGACTGCCTGGCTCCCGCGCTTGGTTCCGTGCACGGTCCGTATAAAGGGGAACCGAACCTGGGCTTTAAAGAAATGGAAGAAATCTCGAATCAAGGGGATATTCCTCTCGTGCTTCATGGCGGAACAGGAATCCCTACTGAAGATATCCAGCGTGCGATTTCATTGGGCACGTCTAAAATCAATGTCAATACAGAAAACCAAATTCAAGGAACACAGGCGGTCCGTGACACACTGAATGCAGATTCAGATGTTTATGATCCGCGTAAATTCCTTACACCGATGCGTGAAGCGATCAAAAAAACTGTCATCGGCAAAATGCGCGAATTCGGCAGTTCCCAGCAAGCGTAATCCAGAAATACCCGCAACAAAGGAGGAGCGCAATATGTCTCCTTCTTTTGTGTTTTTTGTCTAGATTAAAATCTTTTCTTGATAACTTGTCTGGTATGTATTAAGAGAACTATGTTGTAATTTGGCAATGCTTCGGCGCTGGGGGATTGCCTTACGCTTTGAGCCAGCTGGCGAAGAACGTGTATCACTGCCTTAATTTCTACAAAGAATGCAGAAATACGTCAAAGCGAACCCGACGCTGTTTGCTTAGCACCGCCCCGCAGTTGCGCCTACGCTGGTGTGGGTAAGTAATAACGTGCTGACTTTTTGCAGAGTGTAAGTTGAGTTGGCGTGGTTTCGTTTCTTCACTTTGTAAACGCGATAATCACAAGAACCTAAGCCTTTGCAGAATGCTAAGTATTGCATGAAACGCTAAACCTATCATAATAAGCCTAAATAGTATGCTCATACTGCCACTCATATAAAAAGTATTGAAATACCAGCCAGTGTACCGGAGTGGAAGGCGGCGACTCGGGGAGGATTAGCCCGATAGGATGAGACAACTAAAGGGAGCGAAGCGACCAGTTGGCTCACCGAGGGCCCTCCCGAACGCGTCCGCCTGGAACGCAGGGAAACGGTCTTCTTCCACTTACTAACCCATACTACGTAAACTATCATAAAGTAAACTGTGAAGCGTGCTTTTTTATAAAGAGCCTGTATTTTAACAGTAAAAACTAGGAGGCAACATGACATGAAATTTTTCATAGATACTGCAAACTTTGATGAAATAAAAGAAGCACACAGCTGGGGGATTATCTCAGGCGTAACAACCAATCCTTCATTGGTGGCAAAAGAAGATATTTCATTCCATGACCGTTTGAAAGAAATTACTGCACTTGTTCCCGGATCAGTCAGCGCAGAAGTAATTTCACTGGATGCAGAAGGAATGATTAAAGAAGGACGCGAACTGGCTGCCCTTGCGGAAAATATTACCGTCAAGCTGCCGATGACGCCTGAAGGTCTGAAAGCCTGTTCAGTATTTGCTGCAGAGGGCATCAAAACAAATGTCACGCTGATCTTCAGTGCGAACCAGGCACTGCTGGCCGCTCGTGCCGGCGCAACTTATGTGTCACCTTTTATTGGCCGTTTAGACGATATCGGACAAAATGGAACTGAACTAATTGAAACTATTTCAGATATTTTCACGATTCATGATCTGGACACGCAAATTATTGCGGCTTCGATCAGACATCCTCAACATATTACGGCTGCCGCTTTAGCAGGGGCGCATATTGCAACGACACCATTTAATGTATTGAAAAGTTTATTCGCCCATCCGCTGACAGCAAAAGGCATCGATCAGTTTTTACAAGACTGGGAAACCAGAACGAATAAGTGACGGAATCAATCATGCTCCGGCGTGATGGTATCTGGATTCAAAACAAAAGGAGATCGAAATGGACGTTTACAAAATTAGAGGTGGAAAACAGCTGCAAGGGACTGTGAGAGTAAGCGGCGCAAAGAATAGTGCAGTAGCTTTGATTCCTGCAGCTATTCTCGCTGATTCGCCGGTAACGATTGCAGGTCTTCCGGAAATTTCTGATGTAGAGACACTGCAGCTGCTGGTGGAAGAAATCGGCGGCAAAGTGCAAGTGGAAGACGGCAAAATGACGATTGATCCTTCAGAAATTGTATCTATGCCGCTGCCGAACGGCAATGTCAAGAAACTTCGGGCATCCTCCTACATGATGGGTGCATTGCTCGGCAAGTTTAAGCACGCGGTTATCGGACTGCCCGGCGGCTGCCATTTAGGACCGCGGCCAATCGATCAGCATATTAAAGGATTCGAAGCACTCGGCGCAAAAGTGACCAATGAACACGGTGCGATTTATCTGCGTGCAGATGAACTGCGCGGTGCCAAAATTTATTTAGACGTTGTTAGTGTGGGAGCGACCATTAATATCATGCTCGCTGCTGTCATGGCAAAAGGAAAAACAGTGATTGAAAATGCAGCAAAAGAACCGGAAATCATTGATGTGGCAACACTATTGTCCAATATGGGCGCGAACATCAAAGGAGCCGGAACAAACGTCATTCGAATCGAAGGGGTAGAAAGTTTACACGGTACGAAACATACGATCATCCCCGATCGAATTGAGACGGGAACCTATATGATAATGGCGGCGGCAGTCGGCGATGGTATTACGATTGATAATGTCATTCCACTGCACGTCGAAGCAATTACGGCCAAACTTCGTGAAATGGGCGTCAAAATCGAAGTGGGCGAAGAACAGATTTTTATTCCGAAAACGGAGAAGCTGGAAGCAGTGGATGTGAAAACACTGGTTTATCCGGGATTCCCGACGGATCTTCAGCAACCGTTCTGCGTGCTGTCGACCCAGGCGCAGGGCTCCTCGATTTTAACGGATACGATCTATCCCGCGCGTTTTAAGCAAATCGACGAACTTCGCCGAATGAATGCCGACGGGCGTGTGGAAGGGCGTTCTGCAATTATTTCAGGACCTACTCAATTGCAGGCGGCAACAGTGCGCGCATCTGATCTGCGTGCCGGTGCGGCGCTGATGATTGCCGGTTTGATTGCAAGCGGAGAAACAGAAATTCAGGATATCGAACATATTGAACGCGGCTATAGCCGGATCATCTCCAAGCTGCAAAATCTTGGTGCCGATATTCAAAAAGTAGAAGGTCTGACCGCAGCTTCAATTTCCGAGTGACAGTAATTTGTAATTTCGTGTATAATAGACCATAACGACACATCCAGACAGCGTGCAATCATGGGTGCGGACGTAGGCAAATGAAAGGTAAAACGCGACAAGCGCCTTACCGCAAACAGGAGGAACAAAACAGTATGGAACGTAGTTTATCGATGGAATTAGTGCGTGTAACAGAGGCGGCAGCAGTTTCAGCAGCCCGCTGGATGGGACGCGGTTTGAAGAATGAAGCAGATGATGCAGCTACAGAAGCCATGAGAACAGTATTTGATACAATTCCAATGGAAGGCGTAGTCGTAATCGGTGAAGGCGAAATGGACGAGGCTCCGATGCTATATATCGGTGAAAAACTCGGGACAGGCCACGGACCGGCAGTTGATGTTGCGGTTGATCCGCTCGAAGGCACGAATATCGTAGCGTCAGGCGGATGGAATGCGCTTGCTGTACTTGCAGTTGCAGACAAAGGTAATTTGCTGAATGCTCCTGATATGTATATGGACAAAATCGCAGTCGGACCTGAAGCGGTCGGCAAGATTGATATAGATGCATCAGTTACAGACAACCTGAAAGCTGTAGCGAAAGCGAAAAACAAATCGGTTAATGATCTGGTAGCCTCTGTATTGAACCGTGAGCGTCATAAAGAAATTATCGAAGAGATCCGTGCAGCAGGCGCGCGTATCAAGTTAATTGAAGACGGCGACGTAGCTGCCGCATTGAATACAGCATTCGATGACACAGGCGTGGATATTTTATTCGGCATGGGCGGTGCTCCTGAAGGCGTAATCGCGGCAGTTGGATTGAAATGTCTGGGCGGAGAGATCCAAGGGCGTCTCGTTCCTTCTAATGATGAAGAAAGAGAACGCTGCATCAAAATGGGCATCGATGTCGATAAAGTATTGAAAATGGATGACCTGGTAAAAGGCGATGACTGTATTTTTGCTGCAACCGGTGTAACAGACGGTGAATTAATGGACGGCGTGCAATTCAAAGGTTCATATTGCCGGACACAGTCACTTGTCATGCGTTCTAAATCAGGCACAATCCGTTTTGTAGAAGGTCGCCACAGCATGAAGAAAAAACCACTTCTCGTTATGCAAGACTAACTCCCTCACCACCCGGTTCAGCCGGGTTTCTATTTCCTGAAACTATCAACGATCCATAATGCAGGCTATTGCGGAAAGGAAGGACATCAAGTGTCCTCCTTTCTGTTTAATAGCGTCAAATAATCCTAATACTATAAATGAAGAGTGGTGTGCGTATAAATGACGATGATTACCCTTGCAGACCTAGAGAATATGACGCTCAAGGAACTGTACGCGCTTGCGAAAAAGTACAAGATTACGAACTACAGCAAGCTGACTAAGAAAGAATTAATATTTGCGATTTTGAAATCACGTGCAGAAGAAGAAGGCTTTTTCTTCATGGAAGGTGTGCTGGAGATCATCCAGTCGGAAGGCTATGGTTTCTTGCGTCCGATCAACTATTCCTCGAGCTCCGAAGATATTTACATATCGGCATCCCAAATCCGCCGCTTCGATCTGCGTAACGGCGATAAAGTTACCGGAAAAGTCCGTCCGCCAAAAGAAAATGAGCGGTACTACGGGCTGCTTCAGGTAGAAGCAGTAAACGGCCAAAACCCGGAAGTAGCACGCGAGCGTGTACATTTCCCGGCACTTACTCCTTTATATCCAGACCGGCAGATCCGATTAGAAACGACAAAAAGTAATGTTTCGACACGAATTATGGATCTCGTCTCACCTGTTGGATTTGGTCAGCGCGGATTAATCGTTGCTCCACCAAAAGCAGGAAAGACGATGCTTCTGAAAGAAATTGCTAATTCTATCACAACGAACCATCCGGAAGCGGAATTAATCGTTTTGCTAATTGATGAAAGACCGGAAGAGGTAACGGATATCGAACGCTCTGTAAACGCCGATGTGGTCAGTTCTACATTCGATGAAGAACCACAGAATCATGTCAAAGTGGCAGAACTGGTACTTGAACGGGCAATGCGCCTGGTAGAGAGTAAACGCGATGTCATCATCCTGATGGACTCCATTACTCGTCTGGCACGTGCGTTTAACTTGGTCATCCCTCCAAGCGGACGAACATTATCCGGGGGTATTGACCCGGCTGCTTTCCACCGGCCGAAACGATTCTTCGGTGCCGCACGTAACATCGAAGAGGGCGGCAGCTTAACCATTCTGGCAACAGCTCTGATTGAAACCGGCTCCCGTATGGACGAAGTCATTTATGAAGAATTTAAAGGAACCGGCAACATGGAACTGCATCTCGACCGCAGCCTTGCCGAACGCAGAATCTTCCCGGCACTCGACATCCGCCGCTCAGGAACACGTAAAGAAGAACTGCTTATTCCGCCGGAAAAACTCGAAAAACTCTGGGCCATCAGAAAAACCTTCTCTGATTCCAACGACTTCACCGAGCGCTTCATGAAAAAACTCCGCCAGTCCGACAACAACGAAGAGTTTTTTGAAAAGCTGAATGAAGAAATGAAAGCGCATCGTAAGGGCAAGGGATTGATTTAAGGATTTTAAATAAAAAAATTTTGTGCATTAGTTTAGTGCTAGAGGATTTTCACTACAGACGGGACGCTTTCCGCGGGCATGGCTTGAGTCTCCTCGTCGCTTTGCTCCTGCGGGGTCTCAAGGCTCATGCTCATAACGCTACGCTTTTACTCGCAAAAGTAATTGCTATTCCCGCAGGAGTCGCCCGTCTTCCGTTTCAATCCTTACTTTGCTAATACAAACACAGAGCAAGAGCACTGAAGTTTTCTAAAATCTGAGAAGTTTTGATGATCACATAGTATATAAAATTTCATGTCTCATTGATCATTGCTAAGTTCAAAGCAGTTGAAACAATTTTGAAATTTTATTTTAGATTCAGAGTACATCAGCTAGTAAGATTCAACGAGCAATACTTAGTATTTTGTGATACATAGTAGGGATTGGAGCGTCGGGTGGCGACTCCCGGAGGATCAGCCCGACAGATGAGACGACTTTGGGGAGCTTGCGACCAAGTCGGCTCACCGCGGGCCCTCGGGAAAGCGTCCACCCAGAGCGCAAATCCCCTACTGCATACAAAGTAGCTCTAAACTTCATTAAGATCTAACCCAATAAAAACCCAAACCAAACTGTTGCACAGCCTGTCCGATTTTGATATACTATTCAAGTACGGTATTTCCGTACAACTGCATATACAGCTGACAAATACGGGCTGTGTACGGCATCGATCCGTTTTATTGGCATCTGCCGATAGAACGCCTTATAAATTTATACTCTGTTCCAGATGGTTCAGGGCGAGAGGAGAGAGACCGATGAAAGCAGGAATTCATCCGGATTACAAACTTGCAAAAGTAACTTGCTCATGTGGCAATACATTCGAAACAGGTTCTGTAAAAGAGGATATTCGAGTGGAAGTATGCTCAGAATGTCACCCATTCTACACTGGACGCCAAAAGTTTGCTGCAGCGGACGGCCGTGTCGACCGTTTCAACAAAAAATACGGCATCAAGTCAGAACAAGAACAAGAGTAATCAAATGCCAGATACCCGTCAGGTGCAGTCGTGCCAGACGGGTATTTTTATAGTCAGACGTGTGAAATCTGAGGCTGAATGATCATAGAACCCGCACGAACGCTCATATTGCGCGGCATCGTGATCATTAAAACCGCCTGAACGCTCATACGATCCCCGCGCGTGATCATAAACCGTCCGCAAGGGCTCATACTGACGTTCCGGATGCTCATAAGGTTTATCGCCGGCTGAAAGAAACTTCAAAAGCAACACCCGCAGCAAGATTCCAACCATACATAAGCAACAAGCTGAAAGGAGATTGACCATGTACGTTTCAATGCAAGGCGGCTGGATGGAAGTCATCTGCGGCAGTATGTTTTCAGGAAAATCGGAGGAGTTAATTCGCCGGATTCGCCGTGCCGAATTTGCCAAACAGAAAATCGCGGTATTCAAGCCGGAAATCGATGATCGCTACAGCGAAGAAGCGGTTGTCAGCCATGATGGCACGTCGATGATCGCCAATCCGATTTCCAAAGCGAGAGAAATACCGAACCTCGTGACAGATGATTTCGATGTGGTCGCCATTGATGAAGCACAGTTTTTTGATGAAGAAATTGTAGAAGTGGCGATAGGCCTGGCCAATCGCGGATTTCGTGTCATCATCGCAGGTCTCGATCAAGACTTCAGAGGAGAACCGTTCGGACCAATGCCGCGCTTGATGGCAGTTGCCGAATTGGTCACGAAACTGCAGGCAGTCTGCACGGTCTGCGGATCTCCTTCGAGCCGCACCCAGCGGTTGATTGACGGACGTCCGGCAAGCTCTGATGATCCGATTGTGCTGGTCGGCGCTTCTGAAGCTTACGAGCCGCGCTGCCGCCAGCATCATGAAGTACCGGCAGGCATCCGTGCAGAACAGGCAAAATAAAAAACATTCACCGTCTATCCAGAAGCTCGAACGGATAGGCGGTTCTGCTATACAGAAATAACCCAATACTCCAGAAGAGGTGAAATCATTATGTTCGACAGACTGCAGGCAGTGGAAGACCGTTACGATCGGCTCAATGAATTATTGAGTGATCCGGAAATCGTCAATGACCTGGATAAATTGCGTACGTATTCGAAGGAACAATCCGATTTGCAGGAAACCGTTGAAGTATACCGGGAATACAAAGAAGTGCAGGCTCAATACAAAAACGCAAAAGAAATGCTCGATGAACCGCTGGATGACGACATGAAAGAACTTGTGAAGATGGAGATCGATGAATTGGAAGAACGTATCGGGCCGCTTGAAGAACATCTGAAAATACTGCTTGTTCCAAAAGATCCGAATGACAATAAAAGTGTCATCATGGAAATCCGCGGTGCGGCAGGCGGCGACGAGGCCGCTTTATTCGCAGGCAGTCTATACCGTATGTACACGCGTTTCGCCGAAATGAATCATTGGAAAGTGGAAGTGATCGATTCGTCACCGACTGAACTTGGCGGTTTCAAGGAAATCATCTTCATGATTGACGGCAATGGAGCGTACTCCAAATTAAAATACGAAAACGGAGCGCACCGCGTACAGCGTGTACCGGAGACAGAGTCCGGCGGGCGGATTCATACGTCGACTGCCACGGTCGCTTGTCTGCCGGAAGCCGAAGAAGTGGAGATTGAAATTCATGATAAAGACATTCGTACAGATACATTTGCCTCATCCGGACCGGGCGGCCAATCCGTCAACACGACAATGTCTGCTGTTCGTCTGACACATTTGCCGACTGGCATCACGGTATCGATACAAGATGAAAAATCTCAAATCAAAAATAAAGAAAAAGCGATGAAAGTACTGCGTGCACGTGTGTACGATAAGTTCATGCAGGAAGTCCAGGCAGAATATGATCAAAAGCGGAAATCCGCAGTCGGTTCGGGAGATCGTTCAGAACGGATTCGAACTTATAATTTTCCGCAAAACCGCATTACTGACCATCGCATCGGCCTGACAATACAGAAACTGGACCAAGTAATTGAAGGGAAACTGGACGAAGTGATCGACGCGCTCATCATTGAAGAGCAGGCGCACCGTCTGGAAAGTCTGGATCAAAATGACTGAATCGATTTGGGAATCTGTTAAACGCGCCCAGGATTTGCTGGATGCCCGCGGGCTTGATGCAAATACGGCGGAATTAGCGATGCGGGCAGTCACGGGAAAAAGCCGGTCAGACTATCTGGCGAGCCTGCGTGAAGAGCTGCCGCATGAACTCCGCTCGCAATTTTCAGGCTATATAACAGAACTACTGACAGGCAAACCGATCCAATATATTCTCGGTGAAGAGTCTTTTTACGGTTATTCATTTGAAGTAAATGAACATGTACTGATACCGCGTCCGGAAACAGAGGAATTGGTTTATCATGCGCTCGAACGTGCGAATAAATTATTCGGAAACCGTCCGATTGAAATGGCAGATATCGGCACAGGAAGCGGTGCGATTGCAGTAGCTTTCAAAAAAGAACGTCCCTCCGCAAATGTGACGGCTACTGATTTCAGCGAAGAAGCGCTAAAAGTTGCCGCTCGCAATGCGGAGCGTAATGATGCCGTCATTACATTTTTGCAGGGAGATATGGAAGAACCGCTCACACCGCAAAAGTGGGATATCATCCTTTCCAATCCTCCATATATAGCCGAACAGGAAAAGAAAGAAATGTCTGCAACGGTATATGGTTTTGAGCCGGCGTCCGCTTTATTCGCCGAAGAAGAAGGACTGTATTTTTATCGGAGACTTGCAGCACGTCTTTCTCCTATGCTGAATAAACAGGCTTTCATTGGCTTTGAAATTGGTTATTTACAAGGAGAGAAAGTGCAGCAATTCCTGCAGGAAGCCTTCCCGCAGGCGAAAGTGGAGATCGTTCAGGATATCAATAAAAAAGACCGAATGATATTTTGTGAGATTACATGAATAAAATCTCTTTCTGCGGCTCATGATAGAGTGCAGGAGGGGATGACATGTTACAAGATTACACAATTGAAAAACCACAAACGAAAACTTCTAAGGTTCTTGCTATTATAGAATTTATACTGGTGCTGCTTGCAATTCAAGGAGTTCTGATCCTATTCTATCAGCCGGCGGAAACTAGTGAAATGCCGCAGTTTCGCATATTGGCAAATTCCAATACGGTTGAAGACCAGCAGATGAAGCAGCAGATTCAACAAGAAATTGCCCCGCTGCTCGCTTCGGCAGTCAATGAATCGGGAACGCCGGAGCAGATGCAGCGCCGAATGGAAGCAGCAAGCGCGGAGATTACACAGCTGGCAGCTCATCAGGCAAACGGACTTTCCGTGACATTCGAACACCAGGCGGCACTCATTCCGCCGAAACGCATCGGTTTTGCGATTCAAAAACAAGACGTGTATGACAGCTATATTTTGAAAATTGGCAAAGGCAAAGGGGATAATTGGTGGTGTGGATTGTTTCCGAATGTTTGCTATCCCGAAGAAACTGCAGCGGTTGAAACAGACGAAGAACCTGTTACATTCTTCATTTGGGAGTGGATAAAGTCGATCTTCTCGTAAAACTATTCACAATTTTTGTGGATAAAATAAGTAAAATGTGTATAAGAAGGGGTTGGACAGATGGAAACGCAAATGAAATCAGTGGATAACCTCGTGGATAATGAAAAGACATATGAACAAGCTGTGGATATCTTGAAATCGGGCGGCCTTGTCGCATTTCCGACTGAAACAGTATACGGACTCGGAGCAATTGCCACAGATGAGCAGGCAGTGCAGCAGATTTTTGAAGCAAAAGGAAGACCTGCGGATAATCCGCTCATCGTACATATCGGAAACAAATCGGATGCAGCAAAGTATGCGGCAGAAGTGCCAGAAGTGGCAGAGAGGCTAATGGAAGCTTTCTGGCCGGGGCCTTTGACGCTCGTCATGGAAATGAAACCGGGCGTTATCGCGAAAACAGTCACGGCTGGCATGTATACTTTGGCGATCCGCATGCCTGATCACCCTGTAGCCTTGGCACTGCTGCAGAAACTTCAGCTGCCTGTTGCAGCACCCAGTGCGAACCGCAGCGGAAAGCCGAGTCCGACAGAAGCGGAGCACGTCTATCATGATTTATTCGGAAAGATTCCGCTCATTTTAGACGGCGGCGCAACAGGAATCGGCGTGGAATCTACGGTACTGGATGTCACGGTTACTCCGCCCGTTATTCTGCGTCCCGGCGGTATCTCCAAAGAGCAGATAGAAGAACTGATCGGCACCGTTCATTTGGCGGCCAAGCCGGAAGATCAGACAACAACTCCGCGAGCGCCCGGCATGAAATATACGCATTACGCACCGGAAGCTCCTTTGTTCGTCATCGAACCGGACGCCGCCAGATTGGAAACTGCGCTGAATAGTATTCATCGTCAGGGAAAACGGGTTGCTGTGATTGGTCCCGATGAATTGCATACAGCGAATGCAGACTGGTACTTTTCGACAGGAGCAATAAGCAGCCATGAAGCGATGGCGGCGAATCTTTATAAAGCGATCCGGCAGAGTGATGCCACGGAAGCCGATGTGATCCTCGCAGTAGAAACAGATCTCTCGGGTATCGGTGCCGCCGTCATGAACCGGCTTGAAAAAGCTTCAGACGGCAAACGTTTTTCGGAATAAACGAATAGCCCCCTTCAGCAGACGCATAGGATAGATGCATGTGAACTGCGAGGGGGCTTACTTTTTGATTGAAATTATAGCAGCAATTGTTACGACAGTTGATATCCTCATTGTCTATACCGTTTTGCAACTGCGGCGCGGAAGATTGATGATCGCGCTGTGGACAACATTATTAAATATGCTATTGCCGCTCGTTGGTTTCTATATGGGCGAATGGACCGTCCACCTTTTTGCGGGCTGGAGTCAGGTGCTTTCCGGTGTTATGCTCGGATTAATCGGCTTGCATATCTTACTGGATGACGGAGAACAGCCGTCGATGATTCACAAGATGTCACCGATCTTCCTGGCACTGATGGTTAGTCTGGATGCGTTCACCGTCAGCGTAACATTCGGCATGATGCAGCTCAATAAATGGCTGTTCATTTTTGTTTCAGGCTTTTTCTCATTTTTCTTTTCTATCATTGCATTGTTATCCACAGGTCGGATACCTTTCATCAATGGCACATTTATTCGACGTATAACCGGCGTGATTTTCATAATAATAGGTGTAATGTCCTTCATATTTTAACAATTACTGTTTCTTTTTTCTCATATATCCGTTATTCTGTATAGTAGGTGAAGAAAATGAAAATTTATTTTATTTGTACAGGCAACACATGCAGAAGTCCGTTAGCGGAAGCGCTGCTGAAAAATGAAAACTTGCCTGGTGTGGAAGTAAGATCTGCAGGAATATATGCGATGGATGGACAGCCGATTTCAGCGAATTCCGCTCGGCTGCTGACAGAAGCCGGTATTTCATTCGATGGATTCTCAAATGAACTTACACCAGCCGATATGCAATGGGCCCAACTGGTTTTAACAATGACAGCGGGCCACCGGGATACGCTGCACCGCAGTTTTCCTGGTATGAAAGACAAGATTTTTACATTAAAAGAGTATGCAGGTGCAAGCGGAGGACTTGATGTCCATGATCCATACGGCGGCGACTTGGCGACATACCGCGAGACGTACATGGAACTGACGGAACTCATTCAAACCATCGCCCGGCAGCTTTCGGAGGGAAAACAATGAACGAAACTAGAACGAAAAAAGTGGGGCTGCGCAAAAAGCTGGTCTTATTTGTCGTAATTCTTGCAGTCATCACGTATTCAACGAGTGCAGTATTTATTAATTGGGTGCAGCCGACATTCTTCCCGAATACCCGGCCATTCGTATTTCAGTTGCTGACGTACGCAATGGGGGTTATGTGGTCGGGGATTTTAGCGGCACTGTTCAGTATCATTTTGACCAGGCCTCTGCAGCGTTTGGAAACTGCTGCAATGAAAGTGGCGGACGGGAAAATTGGCGTGGATATTCAATTACCGAATTCATCTGATGAAATTCATTCGGTATCTAAAGCGTTCCAGCAAGTAGTGTTGAATTTGCGCAGTATCATCGAGCAGATCGAATCGAACTTCCAGGCAACAGTCCAGTCAGTTGACGCATTGACGAAAGAAACAAGCGCGGCATCCGGACAGTCTGATGCGATTGCCCGTACAATCGGTGAAATATCAAACGGTGCAGAGACGACTGCGGCTGCCATTCAGGATACAGTCCATGCCATTGAAGATGTTCGTCAGCTTGCGCAGGAAGTAAACAGCCGCGCAGGCCAGTCATCCGAGCATTCGAAAGCGATGCTGAAAGAGCTGCATACGACAACGGATGTATTCCAGTCTGTGCTGTCCGGCATTCATCAAATGACCGAGCAAAGTGAGCAATCATTGGAAACGATTCAAGTGCTGGATGAAAACGCCCATAAAATCGGCGAAATCGTTGAAGTGGTAGGCAGCATCGCCGGACAGACGAACCTATTGGCGCTGAATGCTTCTATTGAAGCCGCGCGCGCTGGTGAACATGGCAAAGGTTTCGCCGTTGTTGCGGAAGAAGTACGCAACCTCGCTGATGAGAGTGCCAACGCCGTCCAAATGATTTCGGCACTTGTCCAAAGCATCCAGTCAGACGTCAAAAAAGTCGTCTCTGATATGAAACGGCAAGTCGACACGGCAGCCTCAGAAGCCGAACGAGCAACGAAAACCAATGAAAACGTCCAGTCCATGACCGAGACGATTCACACTATGGCCGCATCGGTAGACGAAATCACCGAGATCGTCAGCCGCCAGATGCAGACAATCGAACGCACTGCAAGACAGTCGATGGAAGTTGCTTCCATTGCAGAAGAAACGTCAGCAGGCGCAGAAGAAGTCCGGGCGGCAACCGAAGAGCAAGTAGCCTCTATTGAACAAACAGATGCCAAAGCACTCGAACTCAAGGTGCAGTCCGAAGAGCTTTATAAAGTGATCCGGAAGTTTGACCGAACTCCAGAATAGTTATAAACCTCCCGCTAAACGTCAGAGTATTGATGGACAAGCGGGAGGTTTTTTATGTCGTGCTGGCTTGGTAGTTTGCAGGAAGTTTGAAATAAGTGTGTGTTTGCAGTTTAAATTCGCTTCGGCGCTGGGGGATTGCCTTACGTGATAAGCTTACTGGCAAAGAACGCGGCTAGCTGCCAAAGAAGCTTCGCGGATGATCATAGTACCAGCTCAAGCGCTCATAGCTCAGCCTCAGCCGCTCATAGATACCGGCCACGTGATCATTCGGCTCGGCTGAGTGATCATCCAGCATCCCGCCGTGATCATTGAACCAGACTTCGCGCTCATAGCCGCTCCGCAGTTGCGCCTTCGCTGGTGTTAGGATGTAAGTTATGTTGCTTTTTTGTAGTGTATAAATTTAATTCGTATAGATTTCGTAACTCGACTTTGTAAACGCATTGGTTACAAGAATTTTAGCCTTTGCAGGATATTAATTATTGCATGAAATACCTAACCTATTATAATCATTCTAATATTATGCTCATACTGCCTACGCACACACAAAGTATTGAAAAACCAGCCAGTGTACCGGAGTGGAAGGCGGCGACTCCGGGAGGATCAGCCCGACAGGTAAGACAACTTGCGGGAGCGAAGCGACCAAGTTGGCTTACCGCGGGCCCTCCGGAACGCGTCCGCCTGGAACGCAGGGAAACGGTAGCCTGCCACTTACCCGTCTTTCAAACCGAATTAAACAAACTAACACGTACAATAACTATGTTCTATCACCACAACGTTCGCCTTTATTGGCATTCCATACAATATAAAAATCAAAAAAACCAAAACATTGCAGTAAAACCGATGATTTTTTTATCTAACAATGGTAGAATAAGCGATAAGTAAAAATTAGAAATGAGGGTGCGCAGTGAAAATTGCAATTTCTTCGGACCATGGAGGCAACAACCTCCGTCACGAAATCATCAACCTGCTGACTGAAATGAACATTGAGTACACCGACTACGGCCCGGACTCCGACGCTTCCGTCGACTATCCCGACTACGCCGTCCCGGTAGCAAACGCCGTCGCAGCAGGCGAAGCAGACCGCGGAATTCTAATCTGCGGCACAGGCATCGGTATGTCGATCGCCGCCAATAAAGTCAAAGGCATCCGCTGCGCGCTCGTTCACGACACATTCAGCGCAAAAGCAACACGAGAGCACAATGACTCCAATGTTCTTGCGATGGGTGAACGCGTCATCGGCCCCGGTCTTGCACGTGAAATCGTCAGTACATGGCTTGGAACGGAATTCGAAGGCGGCCGTCATGAGCGCCGTATAGATAAAATGATGGATCTCGAAAAGCAATAAAGAAAGCAGGTGAACGATGTGGATGCCATTCAATTATGGAAACTGCAGCTGGAACAGGCACTGACGGAGTTTGCGGAACAGGCGCCGCTTGCAGCCGATACGATTTTTATCGTCGGCTGCTCCACGTCTGAAGTGGCGGGTTCGCGCATCGGGACGAACGGCGCGCTGGAAATCGGCGAAGCACTGTTTGAACCGCTGCAGACATTCGCTGATAAACATCAGATTCATTTAGCATTTCAAGGCTGCGAGCACATCAACCGCGCAGTAACGCTGGAACGCAAGACAGCCAGGCAATTTAATTTAGAGCCTGTATCGGTCGTGCCGGTTGTGAAAGCGGGAGGCTCGATGTCCGCCTATGTATATCAGCAATTTAGCGATCCGGTAGTAGTGGAGGCCGTTCAGGCGAATGCCGGAATCGATATTGGACAGACCTTGATCGGCATGCAATTAAAGCCGGTAGTCGTGCCAATCCGCACTTCTATAAAGCAAGTCGGCGAAGCAAATATCACATTAGCGACCACTCGTCCAAAATTGATTGGCGGAAGCCGTGCGCAGTACGAATGAAACGTGTACAATAAACAAAGATAGAAATTATCAGAAAAAAGGGGATAGTAACCAATGGACTTAAGCAATGTACAGCGTGATGACGCAGCAATTTTTGAAGCAATCATGGCAGAAAAGAACCGCCAGAACTCCAACATCGAATTAATCGCATCAGAAAACTTTGTAACGGAAGCAGTAATGGAAGCTCAAGGATCGTATTTGACGAATAAATATGCTGAAGGCTATCCGGGTCGCCGTTACTACGGTGGCTGCGAACATGTTGACGTTGTGGAAAATATTGCACGCGACCGAGTAAAAGAATTATTCGGTGCAGCGTATGCCAACGTTCAGCCTCACTCCGGTGCACAAGCGAATATGGCAGTCTACTTCACAGCACTCGAGCCGGGCGATACAGTTCTCGGTATGAATCTATCCCACGGCGGTCACTTGACGCACGGATCTCCGGTCAACTTCTCCGGAATTTTGTATAATTTTGTCGAGTACGGTGTCACAAAAGACGAAGAGGTCATTGATTATGAAGATGTCCGTCAAAAAGCGCTCGAACATAAACCGAAAATGATCGTAGCCGGTGCAAGTGCATATCCGCGCGAAATCGACTTCGCGAAATTCCGTGAAATCGCGGATGAAGTCGGTGCATATTTGATGGTGGATATGGCGCACATCGCAGGCTTAGTTGCGACAGGCGAGCACCCGAATCCAGTGCAGCACGCACATTTCGTGACATCAACTACACATAAAACATTGCGCGGACCACGCGGCGGAATCATTTTATTGAATGAAGAAACTGCTGAAGAATTCGGCCGTAAAATTGATAAAACAGTATTCCCGGGTGTCCAGGGCGGTCCATTGATGCATGTAATCGCAGCCAAAGCGGTGGCATTCAAAGAAGCTTTGGAGCCTGAGTTCAAAACGTATGCACAGCAAGTGAAGAAAAATGCAAAAGCACTGGCTGCCAAACTGAATGAAGAAGGAATTGATGTGGTTTCTGGCGGTACAGATAACCATATCGTCCTAGTAAAACTTCAGTCACTCGGCCTGACTGGTAAAACGGCAGAACATGTTCTGGATGAAATCGGTATTACCGTAAACAAAAATACCGTACCTTTCGATCAGGAAGGACCATTTGTCACTTCCGGTATCCGTATAGGTACACCGGCTGTTACAACACGCGGTTTCAAAGAAGACGATATGAAGGAAGTCGGCCGCATTATCGCGGAACTTTTGAAAAACCATGAAGATAAAAATGCAAAAGAAGAAGCGCGTAAAGCAGTAACAGCTTTGACAGATCAGCATCCTCTTTATTCATAAGTCATTAAGCGTCCGGCCAATGTGCCGGGCGCTTTTTCTAGAGGGGAAGACTGTCTATGAGCACGGCGCTGCAGTTTATGATCACTTGGCCGCTGTGTATGATCAGCCGGCGGAAAGGTATGATCACCGACAGGGAATATATGATCACCTGCAGGTTCTGCATGAGCGCGGCTGAATGATGTATGATCATACGCGGTGTTCATTCGCCGGGCGGCAATAATCTGAATCTAAAAACAAAGGACTTCCCTCCGCCTGCCGTGTGATTTCTGTTATAATGTACAAGATATTCCGAAAAGGAGCGATACTAATGGCAAAAGTACACGTATTTGATCATCCATTAATTCAGCACAAACTGACGTATATAAGAAAGTCTGACACGGGAACGAAAGAATTCCGCGAACTTGTGAATGAACTGGCCACTCTGATGGCTTTTGAAATCACAAGAGACCTGCCGACAAAAGAAATTACGATTCAAACACCGGTCTGCGAAGCGAAATCCCGCATACTTGAAGGTAAAAAACTGGGTATCGTTCCCATCCTGCGCGCAGGAATCGGCATGGTGGACGGCATTATTAAATTAATTCCCGCGGCAAAAGTAGGGCATGTGGGATTATTCCGCGATCCGGAAACGCTGAAACCGGTTGAATACTATGTAAAATTGCCTTCTGACGTAGCTGAACGCGAATTCATCGTAGTGGATCCGATGCTTGCAACAGGCGGAACTGCAGTCGAAGCCATCAATTCAATGAAAAAGCGCGGAGCAGTCAACATCAAATTCATGTGTCTGGTTGCTGCACCTGAAGGCGTCGAAGTATTGACGGAAGCGCATCCTGACGTTGATGTGTATATTGCCGCGTTAGATGAAAAGTTGAACGAACACGGGTATATCGTGCCTGGCCTCGGTGACGCAGGTGACCGTTTATTTGGCACGAAATAATGGAGGGACCATTCATTGACTAAAAAGTGGAAAGTGATGACGATTTTCGGGACAAGACCGGAAGCCATTAAAATGGCGCCGCTTGTGCTCGAACTCGAAAAGCATCCAGAGCAAATCGAATCGATTGTGACCGTTACAGCGCAGCACCGCGAAATGCTCGATCAGGTGCTCGAAACGTTCAAGATCAAACCTGATTTTGATTTGAATATCATGAAGGAACGACAGACGCTGATCGATGTGGCAACACGCGGTTTAGAAGGTCTCGATAAAATCATGAAAGAAGCGAGGCCTGACATCGTGCTCGTACACGGCGACACGGCGACAACTTTCATTGGCAGTCTTGCCGCATTTTACAATCAAATCGCTGTCGGTCATGTCGAAGCGGGATTGCGTACATGGAATAAGTATTCACCGTATCCCGAAGAGATGAACCGCCAGCTGACAGGCGTTATCGCGGATCTGCATTTTTCGCCGACTGAAAAATCAGCGCAGAATCTGCTGAATGAAGGAAAAAATGAAGAAAGTATTTTCATTACAGGAAATACGGCGATCGATGCGCTGCAAACAACCGTGAACCCGGACTATCACCATCCGATGTTGGATCAATTGGGTGACGACCGTCTGATTTTGCTGACAGCACACCGCCGGGAAAATCTAGGTGAGCCGATGCGCAATATGTTCCGCGCGATCAACCGCCTGCTCGATAAATATGATGACATCCAGGTGATTTACCCGGTGCATATGAATCCGGCCGTGCGTGAAGTGGCGGATGAACTGCTCGGCAACAATGACCGCGTTCATTTAATTGAGCCGCTGGAAGTTCTGGATTTCCATAACTTCGCAGCGCGTTCGCATATTATCCTGACAGACTCGGGCGGCGTCCAGGAAGAAGCGCCTTCTTTAGGGAAACCCGTTATTGTCCTGCGAGACACGACCGAGCGCCCGGAAGGTATCGAAGCTGGAACACTGCGGCTTGCGGGAACAGATGAGGACACGATCTTCAACCTGACCGACACGCTGCTGTCCGATGATGATGAATACGAAAGAATGTCCAAAGCCCATAATCCATACGGCGACGGACACGCTTCCGAACGCATCGTCGAGTCATTATTGAAATACTTATCTTCTATATAATAAGCAAACAGCAGACTGCCGATTACTAAGGTGGTCTGCTGTTTTAAATTAGTTAGTTAAAGAAGACTTTGCGTGAAGTTTGGGATTTTCGCTTCAGAAGGGGACGCTTTCCGGAGGGCGTGGCTGAAGCCTCCTCATCACTGCGTTCCTGCGGGGTCTCCAGGCGCACGCTGATCCTCTCGGAGTCGCCCCTTCTTCCGCTTCAATCCTACTTAGTTTGTATAAATAAGGGGTAAGTTCCTTATACTATTCTAAAATCTAAGAAGTGTGCAGGTTCACATAGTATATAAAATTGCATGCCACATTATCTAATCTTTAGTGAGTAAATAATAGTGCTTCTAAACCTTGAACTCTTTCCGAACGAAGTATAGTAATCAATCGACTTGTGAAGTTATATGAATAACACTTAGTATTATATTATCCTTAGCAGGAGTTTAAGCAGTTGAACAAAGTAAATCAGGCAGTAGTGTTGTACAATACACTTGAAGAATTAAGAGCAAATACATATTGAGATAATAATTTCAGTGAACAAGCACTGTTTTTCTGCTTACCGTATAGGATTTGTGCGGAAGACGGGGCGACTCCGGGAGGATCAGCGTGAGTCTGAGACCCTGGTCTGAGCAAAGCGAGGGAAGCGGCTCAGGCCACGCCCTCCGGAAAGAGTCCCCGGCTGGAGCACAAATCCCAAACTGCATACTATATCAACATACTAATTTTACGCCATCAGCACTTTCTGCCAGAAAGATCACCAAAAACACACCGGGGTAAACCACAAAAAAACGCAACCCAAAAAGCACGAAACAAATATGTCGAATGTTTGACAAAGAGAACACATTGTGAATAATTTCCCTTGAATCAATTGACATAAAAAACCCCCTATTGTATGCTAGCAAAGGGTAAGATTGATAAGAGACACATACATATCTTGAATACAGAAATGATGTTTTCACGCTTTCAATTCTTACTGATATGAACGCCTGTTAGCCTCTTTGTCTGCTTTACACAAAGCAACGCTACCTGGTGAACAATAAAAGGCGCTTCACTTACAATTTCCAGATTCCTACCCGGGAGTCTATGTCGTTCAAAATGATGGAAACGACAAAGTCTCAATTCTTTCGACACACGTCGGGGGAGCTGCTCAACTCTTCAACATCGCTGCTGGAATCCAAATACGAAATAGGAGAATCACCGACAATGCAAAGTATGCAGGAAATTTTTACAAGGCAGAAGAAGAGCTTCTTTTTTTTGCTTGCATTGTTTGGACTCGGTTGGTTCTTTTTGGACTACCGGACAATCTTCGCGGGACTCATCTTAGGTTCACTTTTCGGCATGTACAACTTTTGGATTTTAGTTCGACGGATGGAACGGTTTGACCGGGCCATTACGGAGGAAAAGCGTGCGAAGTCATTAGGCATGGGCTTACGTTTTGCATCGGGTGTAGCGGCGGCAGCCATTGCACTGTCTCTGCCGGAAGAGTTCAATCTGATCAGCACAGTAATCGGGTTAATGGTGCCTTATGTATTGCTGTTCACTGATCGACTGCTGTTCTATAGAGAGCATTAACACTTTACTAGCAAGGGGAGGTGAACAAAAACGTGAATCATGAAAATCCACATTTTGTTTTATTCGGAATCGGGTTCAACCCTTCGAATATATTGATGTTGTTTGTGACGTGTCTGATCGTCTTCCTGATTGCAGTTGCATCCACTCGCCGGCTTCAAATGAAACCAACGGGCATGCAGAACTTCATGGAATGGATTATGGACTTCGTCAAAGGCATCATTAAAAATAACATGGACTGGAAAACGGGCGGACGCTTCCACGTGCTCGGAATTACCTTGATCATGTTTGTCTTCGTGGCAAATATGCTCGGACTTCCATTCTCTATCAGTTGGGACCACGAACTTTGGTGGAAATCTCCAACAGCCGATCCAGTTATCACGTTAACCCTCGCTTCTACAGTTGTGGCGTTAACGCATTTCTATGGTATTAAACAACTTGGACTTGGCGGTTATTTCAAACAATACTTCCAGCCGATACCTTTCCTGGCACCATTGAAAGTTATTGAGGAATTCGCAAACACGCTGACACTCGGTCTTCGTCTTTACGGAAACATTTTCGCAGGTGAAATCTTGATTGGTTTGCTTGCAACACTTGGTGCATCCAGCGTCTTCGGTTTAGTCGGGGCTGTGATCCCAGCACTTGCATGGCTAGGTTTCTCCGTGTTCATTGGAGCGATCCAAGCATTTATCTTTGTTATGTTAACGATGGTCTATATGGCTCACAAAGTCAGCACAGACCACTAAACATAGAAATACCCTATTTTAGGGAAACCAAAACTACACAAATATTAGGAGGAAATACACTATGGGTTTATTAGCAGCAGCACTAGCAGTTGGTCTAGGTGCACTTGGCGCAGGTATCGGTAACGGTTTGATCGTTTCTAAGACAGTTGAAGGGATCGCTCGTCAGCCAGAGGCACGCGGCGTTCTACAAACAACTATGTTCATCGGTGTTGCATTGGTTGAGGCACTTCCAATCATCGCAACAGTTATTGCGTTTATCGTAATGAACAAATAATTTTGCAACATATGGCGAAGCACGTAGTATGGGTCTTCGCCATTGCTTTATGTGGATAAACAAATGAAATTACTTATCTGCACAAGAAATAATGCATTATAAATACTGCTTAGTTGATTGTAGTGCAAGGCGGCGACTCTGGGAGGATCAGCCCGACAGGTGAGACAACTTAGGGGAGCAAAGCGACCAAGTTGGCTCACCGCGGGCCCGCAAGACAAGCGTCCGCCTGGAACGGAAATCAACGGAATCAGGTTACTTCTATAATGCAAAAGTGAAAACTTGCAGAAAAACATAGAACACTTCTGCCAAACACGCGGAAGACAGAAACGAAAGAGTCATGAGCTCTTGAAGGGAGTGAAACAATCGTGTTGGATACCTTCGTCCTCTTATCAGCAAACGCTGACGCAGGATTTTTAGCTAGTTTGAACCAGCGACTCAACTTAGGTGACATCATCGTCACTGTCGTATTTTTCACGATCCTCATGGTACTTCTTAAGAAGTTTGCATGGGGTCCGTTAATGGGTGTAATGGATCAACGGGCGCAGTTAATCGCCACGGAGATCGAGCAGGCCGAAAAAAGCCGACAAGAATCTGCAAAGCTTCTTGAAGAGCAGCGTTCTTTATTGAAAGAAGCACGCGACAACGCACAAGCTATCATCGAAAACGCAAAAAAATCCGGTGACACTCAACGTGAAGAGCTGATTACGGCTGCACGCGCTGAAGTAAACCGTATGAAAGAAGCAGCAACTCTCGAAATCGCAACAGAAAAAGAGAAAGCTGTGGCAGCGGTTCGTGAAGAATTCGTATCTCTATCCATCTTGGCTGCGTCTAAGGTTCTTGGAAAAGAAATTTCTGAGGAAGATAACCGCGCATTGATCGAAGAAACGATTGTGAAGGCAGGGGAAGGACAATGAGCCAATCGGTAGTCGCAAGACGTTATGCCGTTGCATTGTTTGAAGCTGCACAGGAAAAGCAGCAGGCTCTGGCTGTACAGACAGACTTGAAAGAGCTGCAAAAGGTATTTAAAGAGGAAAAAGGATTAAGTGAGATGCTCAGCACTCCTAAATTCTCTATCCAAAAGAAAAAAGAATTAATTGGGCAATTTTTCAACGGTGCGAATCCGCTTGTACTGAACACACTATATGTGCTGATCGATGCTGGCCGTATCGGAGAAACACTTAGCGTTATCGAAGACTTCCAGGAAATTGCGAATGCGGCTTCCGGAATCGCCGAGGCGAAAGTGTTCTCTACACGTCCGTTGACAGTTGAAGAGAGCAATGCCATCTCTACTGCGTTCGCGCATAAAGTAGGGAAGCGGGCACTGCATATCGAAAACTTGATTGACCCAAGCCTGATCGGCGGCATTCGCTTACAGATCGGCAACCAGATTATCGACAGCAGCATCAGCGCAAAATTAGCGCGTCTTGAGCGTCAATTAATCAATTAATTTGAATTAAGAGGGGTGACATACATGGGCATCAAAGCTGAGGAAATTAGCGGTCTGATTAAACAGCAGATCGAAAATTATCAGTCTGAAATGGAAGTAAGTGAAGTAGGTACTGTAATCCGTGTAGGTGACGGTATCGCACTTGCTCATGGCCTCGACAATGTCATGGCGGGGGAACTTCTTGAGTTCTCTACCGGCGTAATGGGTCTGGCACAAAACTTGGAAGCGAACAACGTAGGTATCGTTATCCTTGGGCCATACACAGACATTAAAGAAGGCGATGAAGTTCGTCGTACAGGTCGTATTATGGAAGTACCAGTCGGAGAAGAATTGATCGGCCGTGTCGTCAATTCACTTGGACAACCAGTTGACGGATTAGGTCCGATCAACACAACAAAAACACGCCCTATTGAAAGTCCTGCACAAGGGGTTATGGCGCGTAAATCAGTTCACGAACCATTGCAAACAGGAATCAAAGCGATTGACGCTCTTGTTCCGATCGGCCGCGGACAGCGTGAACTAATCATCGGTGACCGTCAAACAGGTAAGACTACTGTTGCGATCGATGCGATTCTAAACCAGGCAGACCAGAACATGATCTGTATCTATGTAGCAATTGGACAAAAAGAATCCACGGTGCGCGGAGTTGTTGAAACTCTTCGCCGCAATGGTGCTCTTGATTACACAATTGTTGTTACAGCATCTGCGTCAAGCCCGTCTCCAATGCTTTACCTGGCGCCATACACAGGTATTTCAATGGCAGAAGAATTCATGTTCGACGGCAAGCACGTACTGATTGTTTATGATGATCTATCTAAACAAGCTGCAGCTTACCGTGAACTTTCCCTTCTACTTCGTCGTCCTCCGGGCCGTGAAGCATATCCAGGGGATGTCTTCTACTTGCACAGCCGTTTACTTGAGCGTGCTGCAAAATTGAATGATTCATTAGGAGCAGGTTCTATTACTGCACTTCCATTCGTTGAAACACAAGCAGGAGATATTTCCGCTTATATTCCAACGAACGTAATCTCTATCACAGACGGACAGATCTTCCTTCAGTCCGACCTATTCTTCTCAGGCGTACGTCCTGCTATCAACGCAGGTCTTTCGGTTTCCCGAGTTGGTGGATCGGCGCAAATTAAAGCGATGAAGAAAGTTGCCGGTACACTTCGTCTGGATCTTGCTGCATTCCGTGAACTAGAGGCATTCTCACAATTCGGTTCATCTCTAGATCCATCTACCAGAGCGAAACTTGACCGCGGTCAGCGGACAGTTGAACTTTTGAAGCAGGATTTGAATAAGCCGTTGAAAGTCGAATACCAAGTTGTCAGCCTTTATGCACTGACACGCGGTTACCTCGACGATATTCCAGTAAAAGACGTATTGCGTTTTGAAGCTGAAATCACTAGCTGGTTAGAATCAAACCACACGGAAGTTTATGATCATATCCGTACAACAAAAGATCTTCCAGCGGATGACGTAATGAGCGCAGCGTTCAACGAATTCAAGAAAAACTTCGTGACTTCTGAAGCATAAGTTTTATCTGATTCTCAGATAAAGCCTCCGGCGGATGTCAGGGATTTTGTAAAGAGTTAAAGAGGATGGCTGTCTAAGAACGCCGCATCCTGCGGCAACGACTGCATGACCTGCATCGTGCAGGCCTCAATTCAAAATCCAGACGCAATCACGCCGAGGCGAGATTGATTCAACTGATCTTAAAATAAAGGTGGTGAATAGCCAGTGGCGTCCTTACGCGAGATAGAAAGCCGTATTGCTTCAACAAAAAAGACGAGCCAGATCACGAAAGCGATGCAAATGGTCTCTGCTTCTAAACTGAACCGTGCTGAGATTAACGCGAAGAAATTCGTGCCTTACATGGATAAAGTAGAAGAAGTGGTCAGTGCCATAGCAGCCGTAACGAAAGATTCAGGACATCCATTGCTTACTGCGCGTCCCGTCAAGAAAACTGCGTATATCGTAGTCACTTCTGACCGTGGACTCGTAGGCGGATACAACGCGCACATTTTTCGTGCCGTCAGCCGAGCAATCGAACAACGCCATAAGTCGAAAGATGAAGTGGTCATTATTCCAATCGGCCGAAAAGGATTTGAATACTTTAGCCGCCTGGAATATCGGATTGAAGAAAGTCTAATCGGGCTTTCGGATCACCCTCGTTTTGAAGAAGTAAAAGATATCGCGAATCGGGCTGTTGGCATGTTCACAGAAGGCGTGTACGATGAAGTGTACTTGTATTACAACCACTTCATCTCCGCCATCTCTAACGAAGCAACTGAACGTAAATTGCTTCCGCTCACAGATATTTCATCCGTATCTGCCTCTTCGTCCTATGAGTTCGAGCCTTCTGCGGAAGCGATTCTCGAAACACTTCTCCCTCAATATACGGAGAGTCTCATTTACGGAGCAGTGCTGGATGGAAAGGCGAGCGAACATGCTTCCAGTATGACAGCGATGAAGACGGCGACAGACAATGCGTCTGAACTAATCGATTCGTTAACATTACAATTTAACCGTGCACGTCAAGCAGCGATCACTCAGGAAATCACCGAAATCGTAGCCGGCGTTGCAGCACTCGAATAAATCATTTTTTAGGTAAGTAAGACAGGAGGGAAAAGCATGAGTAATGGACATATTCTTCAGGTTATGGGTCCGGTTGTCGACGTTAAATTCCAAGACGGACAACTCCCTGCGATCTATAACGCATTGAAGGTTAATATCGACCGCGGCAATGACGCAGTTGAAGTGTTGACTCTTGAGGTGGCACTTCACCTTGGAGACGATGCGGTTCGTACGATTGCGATGTCCTCGACAGATGGTCTGAAACGCGGAACGCCAGTATTAGATACAGGTGCACCTATTTCTGTTCCAGTCGGTGACATTACACTCGGACGTGTATTTAACGTACTAGGCGAGGAAATCGACCTAGCTGAACCAGTTCCGGCTGATTCACAGCGTGACCCGATTCACCGTGCAGCACCAACGTTTGAATTCCTTTCCACAGAAGTTGAAATTCTGGAAACTGGAATTAAAGTAGTTGACTTGCTAGCACCATACATCAAGGGTGGTAAAATCGGACTCTTCGGTGGTGCCGGTGTAGGTAAAACAGTTCTAATCCAGGAATTGATCAACAACATTGCTCAAGAGCACGGCGGTATTTCGGTATTCGCTGGTGTTGGTGAGCGTACGCGTGAAGGAAATGACTTGTTCTTTGAAATGACGGACTCTGGCGTTATCAAGAAAACGGCAATGGTCTTCGGTCAAATGAACGAGCCGCCTGGCGCACGTATGCGTGTTGCACTTTCCGGATTGACAATGGCTGAGCACTTCCGTGATGAGCAGGGACAAGACGTTTTATTGTTCATCGATAATATTTTCCGCTTTACACAAGCAGGTTCTGAAGTTTCTGCACTTCTTGGACGTATGCCGTCTGCGGTTGGTTACCAGCCGACATTGGCTACAGAAATGGGTCAGTTACAAGAACGAATCACTTCTACAAATAAAGGTTCCGTTACATCGATCCAAGCGATCTATGTACCAGCGGATGACTATACGGATCCAGCTCCGGCAACAACGTTTGCTCACTTGGATGCGACAACGAACTTGGAGCGTAAGCTTTCTGAGATGGGTATCTACCCAGCAGTAGATCCGCTTGCTTCTTCTTCACGCGCATTAAGTGCTGAAATTGTCGGACCTGAACACTACCGTGTAGCACGTGAAGTACAGACTACGCTTCAGCGATACCGTGAATTGCAGGATATCATCGCGATTCTGGGTATGGATGAGTTGGATGAAGATGACAAGCAGATTGTTGACCGTGCTCGCCGTATTCAGTTCTTCTTATCACAGAACTTCCACGTAGCTGAACAGTTTACAGGACAAAAAGGTTCTTATGTTCCAGTTGCTGAAACGATTAAAGGCTTCGCTGAAATTCTGGAAGGTAAGTACGACCACCTTCCTGAAGATGCATTCCGTTTAGTCGGACGCATTGAAGAAGTTATCGAAAAAGCAAAAGGCATGGGTGTCGAAGTCTAAGAATAGGGACCAGGAGGGAAAAAAATGAGTAAAATCAAAGTGAATATCGTCACTCCCGACGGCCCTGTTTGTGAAATGGATGCGAACATGGTGATTGCAGTTACTGAAGCTGGTGAGATCGGGGTACTTCCCGGCCACATCGCAATGGTAGCACCGCTTCAAATTGGAGCACTTCGCCTGAAAACAGACGGCAAGACAGAAACTGTCGCAGTCCACGGAGGTTTCATCGAGGTTCGTCCTGAAGTGGTTACTGTATTGGCGCAGAGTGCTGAAATGGCTGAGTCCATTGACATTGCACGCGCAAAGAAAGCAGCAGAGAAAGCAGAATCCGACTTGAAAACAAAAACCGACAGTCTAGACCTGCGTTTAGCTGAGCTTGATTTGAAACGTGCCATCAACCGTATACAAGTGTATGAGCAGCGTGTATAAATAGCAGTATGAGGGCGGACAGACTTTGCTTCTGTCCGCCCGTTTTTAGTATCTCGATATCGCAGGCAGCCGGCGAATCGGTCTGAAACTGTACGAGCGCGCCAAAAGTTTACCGGAACGCGCGAAAAACGTTTTTGAACGAACCAAAACAGAAGCCGCGCGCACCAAAGTGAGATTCAGCCGAACCAAAGTCTGTATCAAACGCACCAAAAGAGGACTGAAGCGCACCAAAACGTATAAATTTCTTGAAAGGAGCCTGGAAAATGAGTTCACTCGGCAGTAATCCATTGCTCGCGATTGTATCGCATATTTTTTTCATTGGGATTAGTTTTTATGCATTGCAGGCGATCTTGACTCAGGCAATCATCCGTAAAAACCGCGTCTTCCAAACACAGCTTTTGTTTATTTTGCTAAGTATTGCAATTGGTTCGACCGTATCAAATTTCTTTTTAGACATATCCTATTGGTCAGGAAGATGGGCGACCTGGTTTTGACTTCCTTCAGCTGAAGTGCTCTGGGATTGCAGCCGGAGTTCAAACTCCGGCTGAAAGAAGTTAAAACCTTAGCGTTACTTATGTATTTTGCGTTGCAGTTAAGATACCGTTGATCTAGGCTTCAGGCGGACGCTTTCCGAGGGGCGTGGCTTGAGCCTCCTCGTCGCTGACGCTCCTGCGGGGTCTCAAGGCGCACGCTGATCCCTCAGGAGTCGCCGCCTTCCGCTCTACGATCAACTGTCATGGCCCTCAAGCTGTGTAAGTGGGTAAGTAACTTTCTGCACTATGTTTTCGTGATTTGTCAAAGCATTTTGCATATAAAAAGAGTATTGTCTTTTTTCTCAAGAGCGTAACTTATTTTGATTCCAAAGGTATTTTAATTAACTATACTAAGTTCTTTACCAGGATAATATTAGTTTTGCATTTGTTTAAGTACAATACAGGGTTTGGATTGGAGCGGAGGACGGTCGACTCCGGGAGGATCAGCCCGACAGGTGAGACAACTTTGGGGAGCTTGCGACCAAGTTGGCTCACCGCGGGCCCTCCGGAAAGCGTACCGTCTGCAGCGCAAATCCCAACTGCAAAACCATTTACAACTAACTCTTAACACGCCACACAATATACAAACTACACGCCGTGCGTAAATTAATTTGTCGAAAAGTGTGTACTGTCTTTTAAACTAGGGTATTACGATAAATATGTCCAATATTACATCGCTTGTAATATACACATTGTGTCAAAAAGCCACATATACTAGGTTACGTATGAAATACTCAAAAACTGCGCCTGAAGTTACTTGTCTAGTAAAGTTTTACGGGGTACAATAGAATGTGTTTTATGTGTGAATTTACTGAATGGATATGTGCTGAATATAACAACAGAAATGTTTATTGATGATAATAAGTTGTGGGCGAAGGATAAACTTGACTCGGAGGGGCTAGTGGTGGAAAAAATTATTATTAACGGCGGACGGACTTTACAAGGGAACGTGCGTGTAGAAGGTGCGAAGAATGCGGTACTGCCGATCTTAGCAGCTGCTTTATTGGCATCTGAAGGGGTAAACGTGATTCGTGATGTGCCAAACTTGTCTGATGTTCGGACAATCAATGAGGTACTTAAAAGCTTAAACGCGAAAATTACGCATAACCCGGAGAACAATGAAGTGATCATCGACTCTCAAGGAAAACTGGCGGATGAAGCGCAATTTGAGTTTGTACGTAAAATGAGAGCATCCATCTTAGTAATGGGGCCTTTATTGGCGCGTAACGGATTTGCCCGAGTTGCATTGCCTGGCGGCTGTGCGATTGGTTCAAGACCGATTGACCAGCACTTGAAAGGTTTCGAAGCGATGGGGGCTGAAATCACTTTTGGACATGGTCATGTAGAAGCAAAAGTTGACGGACGTTTGAAGGGCGCAAAGATTTACTTGGATTTCCCAAGCGTCGGCGCGACGGAAAATATCATGACGGCTGCTGCATTGGCTGAAGGTACCACTGTGATCGAGAACGCTGCAAAAGAACCGGAGATCGTGGACTTGGCGAACTTCATTAATGAAATGGGCGGTAAAGTAGTCGGCGCCGGTACAGACAATATCCGTATCGAAGGTGTCTCTACACTTTATGCTTCTGTCCACCACATTATTCCGGACCGTATTGAAGCAGGAACATTCATGGTGGCAGCCGCGATCACTGGCGGAGATATCGTCATTGAAAACGCAGTGCCTGAACACTCCACTGCTTTGATTTCCAAGATGACGGAAATGGGCGTAGTGGTAACGGAATTGGATGAAGGAGTTCGAGTTACAGCGAAACATCCATTAAAGGCAGTCGATTTGAAGACGATGCCGCATCCAGGATTCCCTACTGATATGCAGTCACAAATGATGGCATTGATGCTGACGGCAACAGGTACAGGTGTATTGACGGAAACCGTATTTGAAAACCGCTTCATGCATGTGGAGGAATTCCGCCGTATGAATGCTGACGTAAAGATTGAAGGACGCTCTGTAATCGTATCCGGACCATCCAAGATTCAGGGAGCTGAAGTCGCAGCAACTGATTTACGTGCCGCTGCATCATTAATCTTAGCCGGCCTCGTTGCAGAAGGGGTCACTCGTGTTACTGAACTCATTCATCTAGACCGCGGCTATGTTGACTTCGACAAAAAGCTCAAAGCACTGGGTGCCGATATTACACGCGTCTCATCTGAACAGGAAGTTACCGAAGCAACACAACTGGTTTAATGAAATCAACACCATGGACAGCCATAAACTGTTCATGGTTTTTTAACTTAATTCAGCAAAATTCAGTGAAAGTGCCAAACTCCGGCTGAATTAAGTTAAAGCCTCCGGCGGATGTCACAGATTTTTCAAGGGAGCTTTTCGAGCGAGCTCGAAAAAAATCTGGACCAATTACGCCGAGGCGTAATTGATTGCTTTGCGATCTTGAATCCCTCTTCCATTCCACGAATGAAAATCTCCACAGCTGCATATAGTCCAGTATGTACAAAAAACTACTCCTTTTATTCATCATTCTAACTTTATTTTTTATTCCAATCCTGCTAAAACAAGCGCCAGAGCTGAAGCTGGCAGAACAGCGAAAGGAGAAGACGTGCGATATTATGATTACGGTCACCGGGGTGGACGAGCCGCTTTCATTGGAAGAGTATGTGGTGGGAGTTGTGGCTGGCGAGATGCCGGCTGATTTCCATGAGGAAGCGCTGAAGGCCCAGGTGATTGCCGCGCGTACCTATGCGGCGCGCAATACGGATAAAGGAAAGAAGCCGATTGCGAAGGATGTGTCGGCGCAAGTGTACCGGACAGAAGCTGAGCGCAAGGAACGCTGGGGGAAGTCGTTTAAGCAGAATGAGAAAAAGATCCGGGCAGCTGCCGAATCGACGAGGGGGGACATTGTTGTTCACGGCGAGGAAATCATCTCCGCGATGTTCTTCTCTACATCTAACGGCCAGACGGAAGCTGCGCAGAACTTCAGCGGCAATCCTGTAGAGTACTTGCAAAGCGTAGAAAGTCCGGGGGAGGAGGACGTGGCGCCTGAAGTCGAGCGTAAATTGCAGATGACGCTGACGGAATGGAACCGCAAGCTCCAATTGAACTGGGATGCCAATGAATTCCGGGAGCTGCAGCTCGTCAGGAATCCAACAGGCCGGGTTCAGAAAATTATTGCCGGCCAGTATGAAGCGAGCGGGCGGCAGATCAGAGAGAAACTTAATTTGGCGTCGACGGATTTTAATATTGCCTATGACGTGAATAATCAAATTGTTCATATTACAACGCTTGGCTACGGGCATGGCGTCGGGATGAGCCAGTACGGTGCGGAAGCATTTGCGCAGAAAGGCTGGACCGCAGAACAGATAATTTCCCACTATTATACAGGGACACGCATACAAAAAATAAATTTATCAGGAGAAGAATGTTTAAAATCCCCGTAACTTGCAAAGAATGCAAGTGAGGTGATGACAATGAGAGAAGAAAAACCAAAGATCCCTTCTCAGGATAGCAAAAAAGCAAAAAACGGCTGGTTCTGGCCTGCCATTTATACGGGAGTCGCGCTTTTATTTGTCGGCATGGTATGGGGATACTCCGCTATGACAGGCAAAGATGAAGTTGCTACATCCGATGTGGCGAAGATCGATCAGCCGAATAAAGATGTCACGGTGGAAACGAACGCGGACAAAGAAACACTGAAGTATCCATTCCATGAAGACCAGCTGGACCAAGTCGCTATTTTACAAGAGTTTTATGATCCTTCAGCAGATGAAGCTACACGCGAAAAAGCATTGCTCGTTTTTAAACAAACGTATGTCACCAGCAATGGCCTGGCCATTTCAATGGACGGACAGCCGTTCGAAGCAGTTGCAGCCATGAGCGGAACGGTTGAGGAAGTCATTGTGGATTCGTTCAAAGGCACGGAAGTCAAGATCAAGCACGCAGACGGCATGACGACAGTCTACGGTTCATTGACAGGCGTTCTCGTTAAAGAGGGCGATGAAGTCCAGCAAGGACAAGTACTCGCAGTGACAACGCAGAATGAATGGAATCCGGAAGCGGGCGTTCATTTGCAATTCGAGGTCCATCAAGAAGGCAAAGCAGTCAATCCGCACAGCTACCTAGCATTTTAATACTGAATTTCCTGAGCCATTCCAGCCCCCCGGAATGGCTTTTTCATATGTTCGGAAGAGAACGCATACAATACAGTACCTAAAGGAGTGAAGAGTGAAGAGAGAAAGGAAGAGGGCGTGCACGAGCAAATTAGAAGGCGTTGCGTACGTCTCGGAAAGCTGCTGATCGAAACGAAACTGACCGTGCGCGCGCTGGCCAGTGCCACCGGCTACTCAAAAAGCACGGTGCATAAAGATTTGACCGAGCGGCTGCCGAACGTCGATCCGGGACTGTCGGAGCAAGTCGCAGAAATCCTTGCTTACCATAAATCAATCCGCCACCTGCGCGGAGGAGAGGCGACCCGTCAAAAATGGAAAAATGAAATCCCCGCGCAGAAGGCGGATGCCAAGTGAAGAGTCCCATTACTTGTAATCTATTCGCCGGCTTGATACAATACAGACAAGTTAATATTTCTGGTTTGAGTTATTGAGAGACCTCAAAGAGTGATTGTCGAGTGCAATCGTTCTTTTGAGGTCTCTTTTTTATCTGTAAACAGATAAAAAAGCCTCCGGCGGATGTCATGGATTTTGAATCGTGCAAGCACGATTCAAAATCCAGACGCCATCACTCCGAGGCGTGATTGATTAAAAGAATACATTTTAAAGGAGAGAGCAGCATGACTACATTTTCAGCAATGAAGCGCCAAGAAGTAATGGATCGGTTGGATTCGGAGTTATTTGACGTAGTGGTAATCGGGGGCGGTATTACAGGGGCAGGGATTGCACTGGATGCCGTTACGCGCGGTTTGAAGACGGCGCTGATTGAGATGCAGGATTTCGCTTCCGGCACGTCCAGCCGCTCGACAAAGCTTGTGCACGGGGGATTGCGCTATCTGAAGCAGTTTGAAATTAAGGAAGTGGCGGAACTCGGCAAAGAACGGGCCATCGTCTATGAAAACGGACCGCATGTCACGACACCTGAACGCATGCTGCTGCCGTTCCATAAAGGCGGGACGTTCGGCAGTTTCTCGACAGCGATCGGCCTGCAGGTCTATGATTTCCTGGCAGGGGTAAAAAAGTCCGAGCGCAGAACGATGCTGAACGTCGGACAGACAATCAAGCAGGCACCGTTAGTGAAAAAAGATGGACTGCAGGGCAGCGGGATGTACGTAGAGTACCGGACGGATGATGCACGGCTGACGATTGAAGTGATGAAAGCGGCGGCGGAAAAAGGCGCGGTCATCTTGAATTATGCGAAGGCGGCGGGCTTCACCTATGATGACGGGCAGAAAATCGACGGCGTGCACGTACAGGACATGACTTCGAATAAAAAGCTGACGATCCAGGCGAAAAAAGTCATCAATGCGACGGGCCCGTGGGTGGATGAAGTGAAGGATCTGGATGGCACAACATCGGGTAAGCACTTGATTTTATCAAAAGGCATCCATCTCGTATTCGATCAGTCCGTGTTCCCGCTGAAACAGGCGATATACTTCGACACGCCGGACAAGCGGATGATTTTTGCCATACCACGTGAAGGGAAGACCTATGTCGGCACGACCGATACATTTTATGAAGGCGATCCGAATGAAATGCAAATTACAGAAGCAGACCGTGCGTACATTCTCCATGCAATCCGTTATATGTTCCCAAAAGTAGACATCACGGCAATGGACGTCGAGTCCAGCTGGGCAGGTGTGCGCCCGCTCGTTCATGAGGATGGCAAGAGCCCTTCGGAAATCTCCCGTAAAGACGAAATCTGGGAATCGGAAAAAGGGCTTATTACGATTGCTGGCGGAAAACTGACCGGATATCGTAAAATGGCAGAGACCGTCGTCAACAAAGTCGTACGTCAGCTGTCCAATGAAACGGGACGTAAATTCCCGCGCAGCATCACGAAGCATTTCCCGATTTCCGGCGGTGACATCGGCGGATCATCCAACTACCAGCGTTTCATTCGCCAGGCGGTCGAACGCGGACAGGCGGCAGGTTTCACAGAACGTGAAAGCCGTCATCTGGCGGCGCTCTACGGCTCGAATGTGGATCAAGTATTTGCGATTCCGTATGAGCCGGCGACAGACATGCCCCGCATTCTGTACGTGAAACTGCGCTATGCGATCGAACAGGAAATGACCGTGAAACCGACGGACTTTTTCGTGCGCCGGACGGGCGATCTGTATTTCCATATCGCTAATGTGCGGGCAGGGAAGATGGATGTGCTCAATGAAATGGCTGCTATTTTGAAATGGTCCGGGGACCAGCGCACACAGTACGAAGAGGAATTGAATGAGGAAATCAGGAAAGCTACGACTGTGGTTTGACAGTATAGAAAAAAGCAGTGAGAGGAGAGCGCAAAAACATGCCTTTTCACAACCAGAAAATCCTGCCGGCAGCACGTACGGCAAAACAGTTTGAAAGGCTGCTGGCAAGCCCGTTTGAATACATCGTTCTGCTGGAAGTGCATATCAGCAATGTAAAGACGTTGAAGCACGAGGCGGACAAGCGATGTAAGAAACTGATCATTCACGCGGATTTGATTCAGGGCTTGAAGACGGATAACTTTGCTGCAGACTTCCTTTGCAATGATATTCGGCCTGCCGGCATCATCTCTACACGCTCGAATATGATCGCAAAAGCCAAGGCGAAGGGAATTATTGCGATCCAGCGCATGTTCTTGCTTGATACAATTGCGCTCGAAAAAAGCTATTCATTGATCAAGCAGACAGCGCCTGATTTCATTGAAATGCTGCCGGGGGTTATTCCTGAACTTATCGAAGAAGTGCAGGAACAAACAGGCATTCCGATTATTAACGGCGGCTTGATCCGCACGAAGAAACATATCGACGATGCGCTCAGTGCAGGCGCGGTGGCGGTGACTACTTCCGACCACGAATTGTGGGAATCGTTCACAGACGGCATTGATTCGAGTAAGTAAAACGAGTCTATTGGAGGAATGCAGGATGGCAGAAAAGTATATTTTGGCACTTGATCAGGGAACGACAAGCTCCCGTGCGATTTTATTTAATTCGAAAGGAGAAATCCATCACACGGCGCAGCAGGAATTCACGCAATATTTTCCGAAACCTGGCTGGGTGGAGCACAATGCGGATGAAATCATGAGTTCGATTTTATCTGTCATTGCGGCTGTGCTGTCAGAGAAAAATATCGCTGCTTCGCAAATTGAAGCAATCGGCATTACCAATCAGCGAGAAACCGCTGTGGTGTGGGACAAGCATACCGGAGATCCGATCTATCACGCGGTTGTCTGGCAGTCACGTCAGACGGCAGGAATTTGCGAAGAACTGAAAGCAGCAGGACACAGCGAATTATTCCGCAGCAAAACGGGACTGTTGATCGATTCGTATTTCTCAGGCACCAAGGTTAAATGGATTCTTGATCATGTAGAGGGAGCGAGGGAACGTGCAGAAGACGGCGATTTGCTGTTTGGTACAATGGACACGTGGATCATCTGGAAACTGTCGGGCGGTAAAGCGCATGTGACGGACTATTCTAATGCATCTAGAACGCTCATGTACAATATTCACGAATTGAAATGGGACGAGGAGCTGCTCGGAATTCTGGATATACCGGCGTCCATGCTGCCGAAAGTCTGCCAGTCGTCTGAGATTTATACAACTACCGATACAGCGCATTTCTTTGGCCATGAAGCACAGATCGCAGGGATCGCAGGAGACCAGCAAGCAGCTTTATTCGGCCAAGCATGTTTTGAAAGCGGCATGGTGAAAAATACGTACGGCACAGGCTGCTTCATGCTGATGAATACAGGCGAGAAAGCCGTAACTTCCGACCACGGTCTATTGACAACGATTGCCTGGGGGATTGACGGCAAAGTAGAGTATGCACTCGAAGGCAGTATTTTCGTGGCGGGATCTGCAATTCAATGGCTGCGCGACGGGATGCGGATGTTCCGTAACGCTTCTGAAAGTGAGCTCTATGCAAACCGCGTGGATTCAACGGACGGAGTCTATGTAGTCCCGGCATTTGTCGGACTCGGAACGCCATACTGGGACAGTGACGTCAAAGGCGCAGTCTTCGGATTAAGCCGCGGGACAACGAAAGATCATTTCGTGCGGGCGACATTGGAATCGCTGGCCTATCAAACGAAAGACGTGCTCGACGCAATGGAAGCGGATTCAGGAATTTCATTAAAAACATTGCGTGTGGATGGCGGGGCCGTTGACAATAACTTCTTGATGCAGTTTCAGGCCGATCTGCTGGATGTACCAGTGGAACGTTCGACGATTAATGAAACGACAGCACTTGGAGCTGCGTATCTTGCGGGGCTGGCTGTAGGATTCTGGGAGAACTGTGACGAGATAGCGTCCCATTGGCGTCTGGACCGGACATTCGAGCCAAACATGGAAGAGGAAAAAAGGGAAGAATTGTATGCCGGCTGGAAGAAAGCGATCGTTGCGACGACGGCTTTTAAATGAATGTGGAGAGAGGCTGAACGAGAAATCAGATGGGATGATTTCTTGTGCAGTCTCTTTTTTTTGTGCATTTCATTTGGACGACGCGCCTGGCTGGGCGGCAGACATTATTTCGAATGAAGCTTCTGCCGCCATGATCATGGATACGGCTCAAGCGCTCATACTCCCGCGCCAGCCGCTCATACTGCCCCGATGCGTGATCATACCAGGCTGCCACGTGATCATAACGCACGCCGAAGTGATCATTGGGACTGCTTCCGCGCTCATAGCGGGATTATTTTCATTGGGAACAGCGGGAATGGTGCGCGCGACTGCATTTTTGGTTCGCGGCCGGACCCTTTTAGCGCGGTTCAGCGGCATATTGGGGCGCCTGACTGGGCTGCTGACATTAATTCGAATGAATTCTGCCGCCGTGATCATTGAAATGGCTCAAGCGCTCATACTCTTGCGCCAGCCGCTCATACCGCCTGGATCCATGATCATACCAGGCTTTCGCGTGATCATAACGCACGCCGCCGTGATCATACAGCCCCCGCAAACGCTCATAGGCCCGGCCGGATTCCAGCATTTTCCGACAGTAAATATAAATATCCTAACGAACTATGACATTCGAATAGGAAATATGATACAATTCATAGTTAGAATACTACATATAAACAGGGTGGAAGGGGAAGCGACAGCGATGTTTTCGAAAGATATAGGGATTGACCTGGGAACAGCCAACTTATTGATTCATGTGAAGGGGAAGGGCATTGTCATCAACGAGCCCGCGGTTGTGGCAATTGAAAAAAACTCAAAAAAAGTACTGGCTGTCGGGGATGAGGCGTACCAGATGGTCGGGCGGACGCCGGGGAACATCGTCGTTGTGCGTCCAATGAAAGATGGCGTCATTGCAGATTTTGATGTGACGGAAGCTATGCTCAGTCACTTTATTAATAAATTAAATGTCAAAGGTTTCTTATCCAAGCCTAGAATTTTAATTTGCTGTCCGACAAATATCACAAGCGTCGAGCAGAAAGCGATTCGCCAGGCAGCTGAAAAGTCCGGCGGCAAGCAAGTATTTCTGGAAGAAGAACCGAAAGTCGCAGCGATCGGCGCGGGTATGGATATTTTCCAGCCGACCGGTAATATGGTCATTGATATCGGCGGCGGCACGACGGATGTAGCCGTTTTATCGATGGGCGACATCGTATCGTCGGAATCCATTAACACCGCAGGCGATCAGTTCGATCACGACATCATCCAGCATATTAAAAAACAGCATAAATTATTGATCGGTGACCGCACTGCCGAGCAGATTAAAAAGGAAGTCGGCACGGTGTTCATTGAAAAAGCCAAGCCGAGTAAAATTGATATCCGAGGACGTGATATGGTTTCCGGACTTCCGAAGACCGTGACCATCACTTCTGAAGAAATCAATAAAGCGCTGCAAGAATCGGTGAACTTAATCGTCCAGGCTGCAAAAAACGTACTCGAAAAGACACCGCCTGAACTGTCTGCGGACATCATCGACCTCGGTGTGTTCCTGACAGGCGGCGGTGCGATGATTCATGGAATCGATATGCTGTTGTCCGAAGAATTAAAAGTGCCGGTGTTCATTTCGGAAAATCCGCTGAACTGTGTGGCTATCGGGACAGGCGTCCTGCTGGAGACGGTGGGGAAATCTGCTGCACGTTCACGCAGATAACGACATTTTACCGGAAATTAGTGTATAATAAGAAGTATCATTCTTTCGCATCTAGCGAATGAAGTCGAGAACGGAATAAAAGGAGTGAAATGGAATGTTTCGTGGTTTTTACACGGTAGGATCGGGCATGATCGCACAGCAGCGCCGAACGGAGATGCTTGCGAACAATATGGCCAACGTCAATACACCTGGTTTTAAAGCGGAGCAGTCGACAATCAGGGCTTTTCCTGAGATGTTCATGTCTCGTCTCGATGCAGCGCGCGTGCCGACGGAAAAAGGATTGAATTTTAAAGGACTTGCACCGGTAGGCGGACTGTCCACCGGCGTTTATATGCAAGAAACTCTGCCTTTATTCGCCCAAGGTCAGCTGCGGGAAACAGAATTGAAGACAGATGTTGCACTGATCGACGGACCGATGGATGTCAATGAAGAGACAGGTGTAGCCGGAACGGTATTTTTCACGCTGGAAGGCGAAAATGGCGAACAATACTACACACGGAACGGAAATTTCACTGTCAGTGCAGAAGGCTACTTAACAAACCCGTCCGGACTGTATGTGCTGGACGCAACCGGCAACCGCATTGAACTTACCGGCGATGATATCCGTATTACGGAAGAAGGCATCATTTTCGAGGGAGACAGACAGGCAGCTGCACTCGGTGTAGCATACTCCGCAGAGCCGGATCTGCTGTCGAAACTCGATAACGGTTTGTTCCGGGCACCGGACGGACAGGCGCTGCCGATGGGCGGTAATTACTCTATGCAGCAAGGCTTCCTGGAAGATTCCAATGTGGACGCAGCGCGCGCCATGACTGACATGCTGACGGCATATCGTGCATTTGAAGCCAATCAAAAGATTTTACAGGCCTATGACCGCAGCATGGAAAAAGCAGTAAATGAAGTCGGACGTGTCAACTGATGCTCGCTGATTATGGATTGTCCAAGCAAGAGAGGAGCCGCTTTTTATGATTCGCACAATGACCACAGCAGTCAACACGATGAACCAGCTGCAGCATAAGCTTGATATGATTGGAAATAACTTGTCAAACTCCGCTACACACGGCTATAAATCGACTGACGCTAAATTTCAAGAACTGCTTTACCAGCAGATGAATAACGATAAAGCTGACCGTGCCGACCGCCGTTCAGAAGCAGGTATACGCATGGGAACCGGCTCACGGCTGGGCGGTGTTCAAATGAACTGGAAAGTCGGTTCGCTGCAAGTGACGGACCGCCAGCTGGACTTTGCCCTGACGGAACCGAAACAATATTTTAATTTGATTCAGCCGGGTGAAGGCGGAGAAGAAATCATTTATTCTCGTAAAGGGAATTTCTATGTATCACCGATGGATAACGGCCAGAATATGCTCGTCAATGAAGAGGGATTGCCTGTGGCGGACAGCTCCGGGCGCCCGATCATGTTTTCAGGACAAGCAACGAATTACCACGTCCATCCAAACGGTTTGCTTGAAGTGACGCAGCCGGGTGGAAGTCAGACGTTCGAGCTCGGTGTGACGGTACTGGAAAAGCCTAATTCTATGGTGCAGCTTTCTGCAACGAACTTTGGAATGCCTGCAGATCTTGCAGGACTCGGTATCCAGGCGAATGATTTACTGACAGAATTAACAGGCGCCGGACGCAGTCAGATCGGCCTGCAAAACCAGGCACTTGAAGCATCCAACGTCAATTATGAAAAAGAGATGACAGATTTGATTTCTGCGCAGCGTGCGTATCAATTTAATGCACGTTCTGTAACGATGGCTGATCAAATGCTGGGTCTAATAAATGGCATCCGCTAAGCGTGCAATAGGAGTACTGACTATGACAGATGAAAATCGTACAACTGAAAAGCAGATCCCGCAGGCCGCTGAAGCGAATCAGCCTTCGCGTAACGATCGTCATAAAAAGGCTGAAACAGACGCAAACTTCTGGGCGCGCATCAAAGCCAAATGGCCGAATAAAAGCCCGAAAGAAAATCCGAAAAAACAGGAAGTGCCGGCCGGCGAACTGAAATGGGTGCGCATCCGCATGTTCCCCATCTGGCTGCGCCTGCTGATCCTGCTTGCCCTTATGGTCCTGGCTGCACTGCTCGGCGCCATCATCGGCTTCAGCGTCGTAGGTGACGGTTCAGCAGGCGATGTCTTCCAAAAAGACACATGGCAGCATATTTTTGATATAATGAATGGCAAATAATTTTTCATTATCTACTGTTGTGAATGAAAATGTAACGGACGAGACATACTCGAACAAAGGAGAGTTTTCCTATGCTGTCAGCAGAGCAGATTCAAGAAATTATCCCGCATCGCTACCCATTTTTATTGGTCGATCGCATCGAAGAACTGGAAGAAGGCAAACGTGCTGTAGGACGGAAGAATGTGACCATCAATGAAGAGTACTTCAACGGTCATTTTCCAGGCTATCCGGTCATGCCGGGCGTTCTCATCGTAGAAGCTCTCGCGCAGGTCGGTGCCGTCGCTTTATTGAAAATGGAGTCAAACAAAGGACGTCTGGCTTTTTTTGCAGGCATCGATAATTGCCGGTTCAAGCGTCAAGTAATACCCGGCGATACACTTCGCCTTGAAGTCGAAATTGTTCGTCTGCGCGGAACAATCGGCAAAGGAAAAGCGATTGCCACTGTTGACGGTGAAGTCGCATGTGAAACGGAAATCACATTTGCCCTAGGTCCTGTGCAAAAGCAGTGAATCAGCGAAAAACTCACGGTTTGCATAGAAGTGAAAATTTGATACAATGAACATTGGATTGCCATCACCGGCATACAGTGGGAGGTTACAAAAGAGCATGTTTAAAAAGCTTTCTCCAAATATAAAAAGCAGTATTACCCGTTCCATTTCGCAGTCGTTCGAGCAATATATGAGCGATATCGGCTGGGCGGAAGAAAAGTACGATATAGAACAATTTTACGCGAGCTGGCGTGAATACATCACGACCAAAGCGCTTTGGTATGAGAAGATCCCTGAAGAAATCAAAGCAGATCCCAAATTTCATCAGGACTTGGCAAAACGTGTGGAAGAAGTATTGGTCCGCATCCTCAACGACCCGCCTTCCGAGGAGCAGATCGCACAGATTGAAATCCTGCAGGAAAAGCTTGATACCCATTATGAATATGGCTGTAAAGCAGAAGCTTTATACGTCCAAAATGTATTGGAAGCCAAGGCACAGCAACAAAAGAAGTAACATGAATAGTTCCTCCCTTTTCGCACAAGCTAACAAAGATCGTACCGGAGCGTATGATTGACAGCACGCAAAAAGGAGGAATTTTTTTATGATCAGAAAAGCACTGCCAGCAGTCTTTGCATCTGCACTCGTCCTGACGGCTTGTAACACGGATAACGGCGCTCTTCCAGACAACAATGAAACACCGATGGAGAATATGGAGCGAGACAACACGTCAAACGACAACAAGCGCATGGGCCCGAATCTCGATGGTCTCGATGAGAATAACGGGAACAACGGCGGCGTCATGAACGAGGACCGCAAAGGAATCATCGACGACAACAACCAGAACACGCTCGATGAAAACTTAGATCTGGACGACGGTCTGATGGATGGGGAAAACGGTAATCGCGGCGCACGCGATGACAGCACCATTCAAGACAAAACGAACAGCAGCGACACAGCGCCGGACGGCATCATTCGTGACGAAGATCGTAAAGACAACCGATAATGCTCCAGCTGTCGAAAACGGCTCCTGCCAGTAGCAGGGGCCGTTTTTAGTATGGGGAAAAACTGTCTAGACGAGAAAAAACGCAGGTGGGCGCGCGAAAAACGCGTCCAGACGCACCAAAAGCCTGTCCAAGCGCGCGAAAAACACGTCCAGACGCACCAAAAACTTGTCTCAACGCGCGAATAACCTATTTTTGCGCGCGAAAAACATGTCCAGACGCTCCAAAAGCCTGTTCAAGCGCGCGAAAAGTACTTTCAGACGCTCGTAACGCCGGGGCAAACGCTCCAAAACTGTGTCTGCGCGCTCGAAACCGTTTCTGTGGCGCTCGTAACCAACATTCCTGGTCTTAGTTTGCTGCGGAAATCTGCGTATGCTCATAGACATCGCACAACCGCTCATACATATGCGCTGCACGATCATACTCGGCGGCCGAATGATCATAAAGACAGTCCGCGTGATCATACCCGCATGGCTGGCGCTCATACTCGTTCCATCCGTGCTCATAGCCCAAACTTAAAAAAAAGCCGCCACAAAAGTGACAGCTCCGCATTCTTTATTCCGCAGGCATATTATCCCGGCGCAGCTTCGGCCGGTCCCACATCGCTGTTTCAAATTGCTCCAGCAAGGCATCGCCCTCCAAGCCGTCTTCGAGCAGCTCCTCCAGCAAATGCTCCGCATACTTCGACCGGGCGCGTTCCAGACGGCCTTTCATCAGCACGGAAATACGTTCTCCGATCTGACTCCAGTCCTCAACCGCCACAATGAACGACGCAGGTTCATTCCCCGGATAGGAAATGACCACCCGCACAGTCAATATCGTTTTCTCCGTCTTCCACTTTTCCATAATATCTTTATATTTTTCATCGATAAACAACTCGAGCACCCATAGTCGGTGGCTGTTTTCCTGATTGATAATAATGCCGTCATACAGAGGAAATGGAAGCACTCCGTCATCCTGCATGACTTCTACTGAAATCATTTTAAACGTCTTCATTCGAAATCACCCCGGTACAATTTTCCTCAGTATAGCACAAAAACGCGAAACAGCCGAAAATTCATTAATGCGTGAGGATCTATTCAGGTAAAGATCATAGCTATGCGGATTCCACAATAAGCCGCCGAATGAAAATTAATAAATCAGCCCATTATCGATCCCAAAAATGAATTTTGCCGCTTTGCCAGGACGGTTCATTCTGTCATAAGATTAGCTCAACCTAATGAAAGGAGGAGAAACCAGTGAACCAAGTGGCGTTAGTTGGGCGCATCACAAAAGATCCTGTACTGAAGGAGCTCGCTTCAGGAAGAGTCAACACGACATTCTTTCTCGCCATCAACCGCACCTTCAAAAACGCAGACGGTGAGATTGCGACAGATTTTGTCCTGTGCTCTGTCTGGGGAAGAACTGCGGAGAATCTCGTTCGCCACTGTGGCAAAGGATCGCTCGTGGGCGTCAGCGGCAGCATCCAGACGCGCAGCTATGAACGTGAAGACCGCACAAAAGTGTATGTCACAGAAGTTGTTTGCTCAGATGTCCGTTTTCTTTCATCCAAGTCAGCGAAGCCGAATGAAACAGAAATAAAAGCGCAATCAACTGACGAAGCGTCCCAATTTGAAGTCGCTGAAAAAGGACAAGCACTGCCTATTTTCTAATACTTGCATCACTCGAAAAGAAGGGGGGAGAGAAACAGGCAAATCGGCCGTTCATCGCAGTCACTTTCACTCATGATCAACTCCGAGAATGAGTACCTATAATCGAAGAGAAACGAAAAAAGAGAAAACTGGAAAGACACTACAAACAAGCATATTCGCCGAAAGAAAACACTCTGTGCGGGGGTGGGGACCCCTCAAGAGAACCAGCTATTCAGCATAGGAACTGAATAAGTTTACGCCGACTCATCCGCCGCACGTGCGTCTGGAGACCACTTCCAGCAGCGAGCCGGCGGGATACATAAAGAATCTTTGCGGAAAGGAAGTGAACTCCATGACTCTAAACCAGAAAACCCTCTCGAAACACCACCCTCCCGTCTCCCAGCAAGATATCCAGCGCCTCGAAACCCAAATCGGTCAGCTGATCCGCATCATCGCCAACCTCAACGAGCGCCTGAACTACCTCGAAACAAACACCTCGAATCCTTTCTTCGTCCCATCCGTCAGAAAATAACAAGAAAAGACCAGCATCCGCTCGAGATGCTGGTCTTTTCTTTGGTTGTATTGCGGGAAGTGTTGGGCTATGAGTATGGGGGCGGGTTCAATGATCACGCCGGTGTGCGCTATGATCACGCGGTTTGGGCGAATGATCATGCAGCCGGTGTGTATGAGCGGCTGGGGCAGGGCAATGAGCGCTTGAGCGGATTCTATGATCATCCGCGAAGCTTCTCTGGCTAGGAGCCGCACCAAACCCGGCATCAGCCGAACCAAACCGGCATCAGCCGAACCAAACCGGCGTCGCACCGCGCCAAACTCAAACCCCGCCCCGCCAAACCCATCTCAATTAAAACTCAGCAAATCCTCCAGCTCGCGATCATTTAGCTCCGTCAGCCACTGGCTCGAATGAATCAAATCGGCTGACAATGCCGCTTTCTCGCCGAGCATCTGGTCAATCTTCTCTTCAATTGTCCCGACCGTCACAAACTTATGCACGTGCACGAACTTCGTCTGGCCGATCCGGTACGCGCGGTCTGTCGCCTGGTTTTCGACAGCGGGATTCCACCAGCGGTCCGCATGCAGTACGTGATTCGCCTGCGTCAAGTTCAATCCAGTGCCGCCGGCTTTTAGCGACAGGATGAAAATAGGGAACTCGCCGTTCTGGAACGCTTCGACCAACGCATCGCGCTGTCCTTTCGGCATACTGCCCGTCAAGAATGGCACATCAATGCCATGCAGCTCCGACAGGCACTGGCGCAGCATCTGGCCCATACCGATGTACTGCGTGAAGATCAGGCATTGCTCGCCGTTCGCCGCAATCTCCGCGGCCATCGAGACGATCCGCGCGAGTTTATTAGAACGTTTCGTCAGCTCGGAAGCGGGCACCTGCGTTTCTTTCAAGAACAATGCCGGGTGATTGCAAAGCTGCTTCAAGCGGCTCAGCATTTTCAAAATCAAACCTTTGCGCTCAAATCCGGTCAGCGTTTCCAGCTTAAACTTCGTCTCATCGACAAAGCTTTCGTAAAGCGCTGCCTGCTCTGTCGTCAGCGGAACATATTCATTCTGCTCAAGTTTCTCCGGCAGATTCAAGCGCAAGGCCGGATCATTTTTCGTCCGCCGCATCATGAACGGCTGAATGCGCGCGCGCAATTTCCGCTTCTCCGCTTCGAGGTCATCCCGCTCAATCGGTACGATAAATTCCTCGCTGAACTTGCGGAAACTGCCGAGATAGCCTTTATGAATGAAATCAAAAATCGCCCACAGCTCAGACAGTCGGTTTTCGATCGGCGTACCGGTCAGCGCAATATGGTGAACGCCGTGCAGTTTGCGAATCGCCCGCGATTGCTTCGTCTGCAGATTCTTGATATTTTGCGCTTCATCGATCGCCACACTCGCAAATGTATATTCCGACAGCATCTCGCCGTCCTGCGTGGCGGTGCCGTATGTCGTCAAAATTACATCTGCTTCCTGCCGGGCCATCATCTCGCCGAACTGTTCCTCACGCGCCCGGTTCGTTCCATAATGCAAATGCACCCGCAAAGAAGGTGCAAACCGCTCCAGCTCCTTCTGCCAGTTGCCCATGACACTCGTCGGGCAGATGATCAGCGAAGGAGAATTCGTCTCCGGCAAATCATGCACATACAATAAGTAGGCAATGAGCTGAACCGTTTTTCCGAGTCCCATATCGTCAGCCAGCACGGCGCCAAAGTCGTTAGCCCGCATGAAATGAAGCCATTCAAAGCCTTCCTGCTGATACGGACGAAGCTCTGCCTGCAGCGATTCCGGCACCGGCACTTCCGGCAGCCCTTTCTTCTCCTGCAGCATCGTCATCACCTTACGCAGTGACTGCTGCATCGAGAACGCCACGAGCGGATCATCCTCATCTTCCTCGTCCAGCACCGGCGCAATCTCTTCCGGCACCTCATGGAACAGCAGATCCTTCACCGTCCACTCGCCGTCATCCACCTGCTCCATCAACTCACGGATCCGCTTAAGCCACGCCGGATCCAAATGAAACCACTCATCGCCCGCGCGGATATATTCACGGTTCTCATCCACCATGCGCTGAAATTGCTCACGGTCAATATTTTCTCCGGCCAATGAAAACTGCCAATTAAACGACAGCACCTGATCGAGACTCGCAGATGAACGGTATGACTGCATGCCGGCAGATGTCCGGATCTTCAGCTTCGTCTCCGTAACCGATTTCAGCCACGCCGGCAGAATTACCGGATAATCAAATGCCTGGCACAGAGGCAGGTCTTCCTGAATAAACACCCGCACTTGCGCATCATTCAGCAGCTCATGGACAAATTGATCTTCCGCAGCAAGCTCAATGGAACGGAAAATCCCTGCCATTTCCGCCTGACGTTCCTGAATATCCGGTGCAAACTTCTTACGTGCAGCAGGCAAAGCTTCCTCAATCGGAGCATGTACTTTGCGAATCGCAGGCGACCACTGCGCACCGCGTTCGCTGATCAGGATGGTCTCCAGCAGCCAGTCCGTCTCGTCAATATCGGGCTCCGTCAAACGCAGCGCCACACGGAACGGCAGCTTAGTGGATTCACTATGCGGCCAGCCGTATTGCTGGAAGTGGGGGAGCAGCGCAGGGAAATCCTTCATGGACACACCGAGCGTCGCCAGCTGACCGCGGACAGCCAGCGAAACATAGCGTCCCGCTTGATCCGACAGACCGGTTTCCTGCATATCAAACGTTAAACCTCCGTCGGTTGCCTGGATATGCGAAAACAGCTTAGGGTCCTGCCAGAGCCGTGCCGCTTCCCGAATCGCCGTCAGCACATCGTCATCTTCTTCTGTCGCACCTGCATAATGAACATACGGATGCCCTGCAGAAGAAAACAAGCGCAGCAATTCATCAATCGTCACGTCAATCCAGCCGTCACGCTGCGGAACGAGCATGCCGTACAGCGTCGGTTCATCCGAATAAAACAAATACGATACGAGCATGTCCGACGAAATATCCCGAAGTTCTCCGGCGACATTCGCGCTGACCAGGAACGCACCGTCCTGTCCTTCTTTCAGCGTTAATTCCAAGGCAAGTTGCAAGATGTTCGATTGGGTCATAGCAGCAAGTTTCCTTTCTCCATTTCTTCCATCAGTGCACGCAGGCGGGGAAATTGCTGGCGGACTGTGTTGATATAACGGTTCCAAAATTCATTGCGGCCGTCACGTTTGGCAGCCGTTTTCATTTGCTTCCATAAACGCACGGCACGGCGGTAACTGTCGCGATTCTTTTCTTTTACTAATTTCAAAGCTTCCGCATGCATCAGCGGGAATACCGCCCTCGAATCTTCGGCAAGTGCCTTTTTCAGCGCATTGCCATCAATCATATCGACTGAATTCCGGGTCAGATGCATCAGCGCAGCCCACTCGTCATACCGGCTTCTTTCGAATAAAAATTGCCCGTACGCGCGGTTCGCTTCCGGTCCGTATGACTGAAACAGCTGGTCCCGCTGTTCTTCAGGTACATCCGATAATGCCAGCAGCTGATCGATATCTTCCGCAAAAGCCGGGCGGTTGCGGACAGCCAGCTGCTGATAATAGTCCGCGAGGTGGGGAAGCAGCTGCAGCATAATCGACCGGACAATGTCAAAATCCTCGTCCTCTTTCGCATACAGCGCAAACGCCAGCCACTGCGGAACAGCCGTCGGATCCAGCACTTCCAATTCGCGATCCAGCTCGTCAAAACGCCCCGACGTCAAATAAAGAAATGCACGGAACAGCGAAGCATCCGTCGAAGTTTCATTTTCCAGGCGGCGGATTGCCTCAGATAATTCGGCTTCATCGGTATAGAGCTCTGTATAAACGAGCCTGAACGCCTCAAAACGTTTCGAGAATAAGCCGTCTTCTTCCACTGCAAACGAATGAATCAGATCCTTCAGCCTGATATGGAAGGCATCGGTTTCAAACAGCCGGGATTTCGAACTCAGCTGAATAATGCCGGCCTTCAATTCGGACAGCTGTTCATTGAGCCAGATCGTCAGCTGCCACTTGCCGTACTGATAGGAATCGTTCGATGATAGCTCGCTGTTCAGGAACCGCCAGGCCGCCTGTAGCAGCGTTAATTCGTAGTACAGCGTAAAGAGCGGCTTCCATTCCCATTCAAAAGGAGAAAGCCGCGTCTTCTGCTGTTCGATTTTCGATGCGTAATGCAAAAAGCCCGTCGGTCCGTCTTTGTGATCGAGTTCCCCGAGCGGCTTCACCAGTTGTGTCAAAGCAGAAATCCAGGCATCCGGCGTACGCTGCTGGATAGAGAGCTGCGTCTGCACCGAGCCGGACTGCCGCCAGTTATGCAGCCAGTCCGACAGCGAATGAAACTGCGAATACAAATGAAAGACGACCGCGATCTGATGCGCGCACCAGCTGTCGTTCAGGCAGGTGCAGTAAGGCTCCATCGTCTGAAAAGAAAGCCGTGCGAATTCCGACTCCGTGCCTGAAATGTTGGCCATCAGCGACTGTTCGCTTTGTGTGTAGCGGTAGGCGCCGATTGCGTTCATGCGGACTAAAGAAGCCGCCTTGCGGACGGTCTCCGCCTGCTGCGGCACAGTCGGCTGGAATGTATGTTTAATATGGTTCATGAATTCTTCAATTTCACGTTCGTGCAAATTTGCGATGCGTTCAATCGTCATTTGCATCGAATCAACTCCTTATAAAAAAGCATTCCCTCTATTATAGCGGTTTCCGGAGTGCTTTACCACTGCTTGAGAAGAAGGTGGAAGATTCATTTTTGAAGTGTCTGTGATATGAAACGTGGTAAGTAGGAGGAGACCGTTTCCCTGCGTTCCAGACGGACGCTTTCGGGAGGGCCCTCGGTGAGCCAAGCGAACAGCGAAGGGTTCGCTTTGCCGTATTTCTGCGCTCTTTGCAGAAATTAAGGCAATACAGGGTTCTTTCTACACGCTATTTTCGCTTCGCTCCCCTTAGTTGTCTCATCCTATCGGGCTGATCCTCCCCGAGTCGCCGTCTTCCACTCCGGTACACTGGCTGGTTTTTCAGAACTTTTTGTGTGGGTATGCAGTATGAGCATAATATTAGAGATTATTACGGTAGGTGAAGTGTTTCATGCACTACTTATCATTCTGCAAAGGCTAAGATTCTTGTAGTTAATACAATTGCGTAATCGAGCAACCAAACCACACCAACTAAACTCGTACTCTGCCAAAAAAGCTACATGATATACATTCCCCACGTCAGCGAAGGCGCAACTGCGGGGTCGGCCGTTGCTGTGAGACTGCTGGCACGCCTTTCGCCAGTAGGCTCATATCGTAAGGCAATCCCCCAGCGCCGAAGCGGGTTAAAACTACAAATACACAACCCGTTCAAACCTCAATGAGTACTGGACAAGTTATCAAAAATAGAATCTAGTGTAGAACCGAAAATCTATTGACATATTTGATGGAACTGGACACATATCATTCACAAAAGCCTTCTAATTGTGATATATTATTAATAATCGGAATATTCATTAAATTAACAAGGAGGGAGACATCATGTTGCTCATCCAGCGAATCAAGCCCTTTTTCACCAGTCAGGAAGAGTTCAACTTACGTCTTGTATTCGCCTATCAGTATTTTTCCATTAAAAAGAATGACGAAGTGTTCCAGTTTGTACCGTCTGAGGGCAAGGAGATTATCATCAATACGAAAAGTCTGCAAATTGAGAACTTAGGAGAGGTATTTGTCTTTCAGCGGGGGAGTCGGTTCATCAGGATCCCACTTTATCAATTATTGCTAGTTTCCGATTTGCATATGCATTTGTCGACTATACTCGAAGGAGCGATGGAAGTGGAAGGCCATCTAAAAGAGGAAAGTGCGCGTGAAGCAGAGGGATTGGTGCAGCAATTGGAGAAAGAGAATTGGGAACGCATGGTGGATTATGCGCTGGAAACGAAAAACCGGCTCTTGTTTAAGGAGTTGACGGAAGGACTGCGACTGATTTGATGACTATCACCAATTAAAAAACACCTCAGTTGAACCGCATCATACATGCGTCAAAACCGAGGTGTTTTTATGTTGACTGAAACTGTATCGACCATGTCCTCATAGTGTCAGGAAATGGAGCGCCAGTACGAAAAGTCCAGATCCGCCAAGGCCCATTGCAAAGTCCTGCCACGTAAACTCAATCGTCTTTTCCAAGTTCATCGCTCATCACTCCTTTATGTAATGTCACGGGTCAACGCCCTTATTACTTGACATACCCGCGATATGATCAATTATAACCGATATTACGGATTTTTAAACATTCAGATTATTAAATGATTATATTTTACTAGGGAATTTCGGATAAATGAGTCTGGGGACTAAGGAGGGGGAGATGCTTAGGATGGTAGGTGGGGATTTGCGCTTCAGGCGGTACGCTTTCCGGAGGGCCCGCGGTGAGCCAACCTGGTCGCTTCGCTCCCCTAGGTTGTCATCACCTGTCGGGCTGATCCTCCCGGAGTCGACCGCCTTACGCTCCAATCCTAGTTTTCTGGTAGATAGATTTAGAAGGTTCATTGAAGTTGTTATTTTAACTAGTTTGAGCTCTTAATAGGGGAAAGTAGTGATTAACATATCGTGATGGTAATCTAGTTATCGATGCTTTCAAAAGAAGTTCAGGTGAGCTGAACATTTTTGCGCTATTGATATAGTGGCAACTAAATATACAGACATAAAAAATGCAGCCACCTCATATCGCAGCCGCATTTCATTTCATACTGTTAAAGTATTCTTCTGTGACCTGTAACTGCTTATAAAGTATTTCCTTCCATAAATGTCCTCTTACTTCCCCGGTTCCCCTAGAAACTTTTGTCCGTTTAATTGTGCCATCATCAGTAACTTTTCTGAAATAAATATGATGGCCTTTCTTTTTGAATTCTTCCCAGCCGTCACGCTGGCAAAAGCGTTCTATTTCTCTCCAGCTAGGCACTTAATTAACCCTTTTACATCTTCTTGATTTTCCTGAACTAAAACATTCATGATGTAAGGGAATTGATCGTGACGATTAGGGGAGTGGAAATATAAATTGAAATTATCTTGGTACTCATTGGCATATTCGATTAATTCATCTGCTACTAATTCTAAAGCTTCTTCTTCTGTGTCACTATTCTCTACAATATCAAAGTCAACTAGCGAAGCAGTACAGGTGCCATCATCTTCTTGGATGATTGTTGCTTCGAATATAAAAGTGGCAAATGCAGCTTTAAGATGCTCGGAACTCAGTGCAGCCCACTCATCTCGATTGCGTTTAACAAATCGAGGCCCTTCCCGAACTACATCGTCATTGAATTGGCTCCAGTGTTGACGCACATCGCTGGCATTAAGAACAGCTTGCATGATCATCACTCCTCTCACCTCCTATTTTATCATATTCGTACACTTTGTACAAGGTGTACGCTGTGTACGGTTATGTCTTTATTATATGTATCATTGACACAATGCGGATATGATAAACGAGAGAATGAAAATACTTATTATCGTGTAATTAATTATCATCCCAACCCCCAAAACCACTCCAATCCTATCAAATTCCACTTCAATACGAGACAATCGTTGCAAATTCGCCATTTTTTGATAAAGTAAGAGAGATAGAATTTCAGAAAATCCGAACGAACACGTTAGAGGCAAAGGAGAAGTACATATGTATTCTACTTACGGTTATTGGCGTTCATTAGTATATCCAGACCGGCTTGCCGGCGAATTAGGGCAAGGGGCGGTGGCTGGGTTCAAGCGCCGGGTGTTTGGTGTATTCATTTTAGGCATCATTCTGTTCATCCTCCGCGACATGTGGGGTATGAATACGGAAACGATGACGTATATTCTGGCGAACGGTACAGTCGATGACTACACGATTGCACGTTACGCTTCATTAGTCGGATCGATTTTGTGGTCCGTCATCTACATGGCATTTCATTTCTGGGGCGTCGCTTGGATTTTAAGCATGATCACGAACATTGCGTTCAAACCATTGCTGAAACTGCAATTGGTTGTTGTCGGCTTGCTGTTATTTGAGAAGCTGATTAACTTCCTGGTGTTCGCACTGGCAGGCAAGGCAGCGAGCGTTTCGATCCTTTCATTCGGACCGCTGGCGATGACATTTTTGGAAAACTGGTACATTATCTTCTTCGTCAATCAATTGACGATATTCTCCGCGCTGGTTGTGGCGGTGCAATACCGGTTCATTCGCTTCTATGATGCAGAAGGCGAAGGAGTCCGCAAAGATGTGATCTGGCTGTTGATCGCATTGCAGATTGTATTTGCGCTCATTACAGCGGCAGTCGGTTTCGTTCCGGTAGAAAAAATGCTGAATTTATTGATGATTGGGGGACTGTAAATGATGAAATCACGGAATATCATCGTGGCGGTCCTCATGACAGCTTTTATTGCACTCAACAGTTATCTCGTGTTTTCCGAGAAAAGTGTGATTCCGAAATCATTTTATGTCAACGGCTATGAGCGGCTGGCGGCGGACGATTACACGAAAGAGCTGGATAAAGAAGGCTTCATTGCGCCGAAAGATTTGCATACGGTGTATTTGAAGGAAGACCAGACGATTGACTCGTGGCTGGTGAATGAAGGAGAGACGGTCGATTTTGGAACGGAACTTGCTTCATTGAAGACCGATCATATCGATCAGCAGCGCAGTCAATTAAATGCGGAGCGGGCAGCTTTGCAAAATCAGGTGTCGACGATTCGTCAGACGATCAGCGACCTGGAGTATGAGCAGAAAAGCAGCAACGGATCGCGGGGCAACAGTGATTCGTATGATTCGAATGATGATAAGAAAGTGCAAGTGAATATTGATGTAGGCGTTGACGTGGTAGGGGAAGGCACGTTCGCGCAGGCGATTGCCGATGCGGAACGTGATTTGGCCCAAGTGCAGCGTCAAATCGAAACATTGGACTCGAAGATTGACGAGCTGCCGACAGAAGCGGCGATGACGAGTCCGGTGAACGGCTACGTGGTGAAGATTAACCGCGACAGTGCTTCGGTCGATATTTATAGTACGGACCAGACGATCGTGACGTATGTTCTGCATAATGAATGGCAGGATATCGAGCCGGGCAGTTTTGTGACGATCCAGCACGAAGCGATTCGTACACCGTTTGTGTCGAAAGAAGTGCCGGAAGAAACACCGGTCAGCGGTACGGAAGATGAAGTGGCGGCTGTATCGGCTGACGGCACACCGCCTGCAGTGGTGGAAGATCAGTTTGGCGATGATTTGAATCATGATGTCGATCGTTCGAAGACAGGCGGGAATGATGCGGATTTGCAGGACTTTGATACGGACATCGGAGATCCCGATACGGATGTCAACAGTGATGACAATCCGGACGGCACGCTTGGCAATCCGGATGGTTCAATAGATAATTCGACAGATGAGTTCGAAGATCCGAACACGACGATTGAAGAGCCGGACAGCACGATTGAGCCGGATAATGAGGTTATAGATCCGAACGATACGGAAAATGAACTTCCACCTGAAGGCGGCATAATCGAGATGCCAGAGGGACAGTCTGTGCCTACAAAAGAAGAGAAAAAACTGGCGGATATCAAGGAGCGCATTACCCCTGATTATCCGACTGAAATCTCTACGCTCAGCGGGACAGTAGTTTCGGTTTCCAAAGTGCCTGCACAGGATGATAAATGGCTGAAAGCTTATAAGGCGCTCGGCAATACGCAGAAGGACAATCCACTGGCGTATTATGAAGTGCGTATTGCGCCGTACGATGAGCAGCTGGAACTGCCGTTCGGCACGAATGTCAACACGTTCATCCAGACGAATGAAGCCAATCAGGCGACGAGCATTAAGACTAGCTGGCTGGTGAATAAACATAATGACACAGCGAAAGTGTGGACGCTCGACAGCAAAGGCCGTGCAGTGCAGACTGTTGTGGAAACACCGTTTACGTCGCTTGACCGCTCGATTTTAGTGAGCGGCACACAGCCGGGCGCAGTTGCGTTGTATAATGTCAACTTGGATGACAGGTTGGATAATCAGTCAGTTTTCCATCCGCAGCCGCTGTATCTGCCGGAGTGGGATAAGTGGAAAGGTGTGCACTGGCAAAGTTATGTGCGTTATATGGTGAAGCATTAAGATGGAAAAACTGCCCTTGTGGCAGTTTTTTTCGTTTTTGGGGAGGGGGGTTGGCGTTGCGTATGTGAGTGATCATTGGGTGCTCCTGTGTGATCATAGAACCTTGTCGAGTGATCATAGAATGTTGCTGGATGATCATAGCGGTTGTCCGTGTGCTCATTGAGCCGGCTGGCGTGATCATACATGGTGCGGAGATGATCATAGCGCGTGCCATAGCGGCAAATTCAGCTTGGTGGAAGTGCGTTTGATCATTGAATCGTGTCGAGTGATCATGGAACCTTGTTGAGTGATCATAAAGTGTTGCTGGGTGATCATAGCGGTTGTCTGTGTGCTCATTGAGCCGGCTGGCGTGATCATAAACAGTACGCAGTCGCTCATGGCATTTGAAAACAATTAGTACTTAGTGTTCATTTTATTGAAAACCTTTCAAAATAGTAGAATCTCGGATACCAAAATCAAGTTTTCCCACTTATTTCGAAATGAAAATTCAATTTCACCCTCCAAACCCGCATCAAAAATGAGTTTTATCCATAAAGTCCCATTCCTCTGAATACTTGCTATAATAGAGTATATAGCTAATAGAGGGAGGAGTATATTTGATTTATAAAACACGTGAAATGCCAAGAGTGATGATCGGCCAGCATGCGTTATTAAAGCGCCTGCCGTCTGCTCATCCGAAATATGAGAAAGTGCGGATGGATTTTTACAACGGAAAGGCAGGATTTGGCGGCGAAAAAGAGTTTGATTACCACTTGCGTGAGTTTGTGCCGTGCTATCCGCATGCTATATTGCATGATTTGTATTTGAAGTATGATCAATTTTATTTTCAGATTGATTCGCTGCTGATTACGCCGAGTGTGATTGTCTTGTTTGAGATCAAGAATATTGCAGGAAAGCTTCACATAAAGCAAAATCCTACGCAGTTTATTCGGGAGTCTGCGGCGGGTGAGCGGACTGTGCTGAGAAGTCCGATTGAAGAGCTTGAACGCAAAAAGTACTTTCTGCGAAACTGGCTGGCGCAGCGGAAAGTGGATATTCCGATAATAGATTATGTCGTGTTTGCTTATCATAATGAGCTGAATATCGAGAATATGGAAGCCCACCGAATTGTTTTCTCCTATGAAGTCCCCAATAAACTACGCGCGCTGGAAATGGATACTGCCATTTTGAATGAAAGACAGGTGCAGCATCTGGCCGGCGAATTAGCGAAATCCCACCGTGTATTTGATCCCCTACCAATGAAGCAGAAATATGACCTGGCATCTGAAGAACTCATGACCGGCGTAACTTGTCAGGTGTGCGACCGATTCAGTATGCAATGGCGAATGAGAACTTGGCAGTGCCAGACATGTGGTTACAAAGATCCCCTTTGCCATCTGAATACCCTTACAGAATGGCTATGCATAGAAGGCGGGCAAGTGACGAATCAGCAGTTCCGACAATTCAGCAGGACAAGTTCACGCCATACGACAAAGCGGTTACTGACCAATGAATTTACCGAGCTGCATGGTAAGAATAGGACATCGACCTATCAACTTTCTTCGCGATTGCTGAGTATCCCGGCTAAATTATCGTTCTAGATGAAACTGGCTATGCTCATAGAGACCTTGCAAGTGATCATATAGAATTGTCCAGCGCTCATACTTATTGGACGAGTGATCATGGGAGATGTTTGTATGATCATAGAGGCGGGATGGGCGATCATGGACAATGAAGCGGTGATCATAAACGATCTTTTAATGAAAAGCTGGCTTTTCCACCATTTAAGCGCATGGTTTTTTTCATGCGCTTTTGTTTTTGTCTTACTTGATCATAGGAGTGGCTCAAGCGCTCATTGGCCCTTGGCGCGTGATCATAGCTCTGTGCCAGGCGCTCATAGACCATTCACGAATGATCATGCGACCCTTGCGGGCGCTCATTAAGACGTGTTGCGTGCTCATAAAACGTATTTCCTACCAAATCCCCCTGCAAAACTGGGCGGTTATCCAGTATACTCTACAAAAGGAGGTTGAAACTATGAAACTTTCAAATGGGCAGAGGTTGTTTATTGGCACGGCTGCTGTGACGGTGGCTGCATCGGCTATATATGTGCCGGGTGCTTCGGCGGCGACTTTTACGGATGTGCCTGCTGGGCATTATGCGGAGGAAGCGATTGCTTATATGGCGGCGAATCAGATTATTAATGGGTATCCTGATAATACATATGGTATCAACAAGCCGGTGACTCGGGCGCAGGCTGCGAAGATGATTGCGCTGGCGATTAAGGCGAAGCCGAGTCATGCGTATAAGATGGACTTTACTGATGTGACGCCGGCTCACGGTTCCTATGAACATATACGAGCGCTGACGGAGAAGGGGCTGTTTGCCAATCAAGCGAAATTCAATCCGAATGAACCGCTGACGCGCGGGCAGATGGCGAAGCTGCTGGTTCTGGGTTATAACATTATTACGGATGATAATGATTTTATTCGATTTGCGGATGTGTCGAAGTCGAATGGGGCTTATAAATACATTATTACGATTGCGGAGCTGAATATTACGACGACGCGGCCGGGAGCTAAGTTTAATCCTAATGAGTCGGTTACGCGTGCGCAGATGGCGGCGTTTCTTTATCGGACGATTGAGTTTGATAAAAAGCGGGCGAAGGGGCTGATTACGTATGATGCGAAACAGAAGCGTTATGTGGATCATCAGAAACCGGCGGCGCCTGAACAGCCTAAACCGGAGACTCCAAAGCCGGAACAGCCGAAACCAGATCCGAAACCTGAACCGCCTGTGACTCAGCCTTCATTGGCGGCGCAGACTATTATCAATGTCAATGCGGAGCGGAAGGCGGCGAAAGTGGCAACGCTGCTTGCGGATCCGGCACTTAACCGGATTGCGGCTGCGAAAGCGGAGGATATGGCGAAGTATGGAGAGCTGTCGCATACTTCTAAGACCTACGGCACCGTGCCGGAGATGCTGGCGAAGTTTAATTATAAATGGAAAGCGTATGGAGAGAATATTGCGGCAGGCTATAGCACGGCTAAAGGTGTTACGGAGGCATGGATGGCTTCGCCCGGTCACAAGGAAAATCTGCTGAGCAGTTCATTCAGTCATATGGGAGCGGGGACGGCGACCGGCAAGGACGGCACGGTCTATTGGGTCAATTTGTTCTCTAAAAAATAAATGCGGACAGGCGCTTAATCGCAGCTGGTTAGGGTATAGTGAGAAGATACATATAAGAACGCACCATAGGGGAGGAAACGCAATGAAACAGACAGCTTTCGCGGCAGCGGCCATCATCGCCTGGCTCTGCCTTGCACCCACTTCGCATGCAGCTACGCTTGACGAAGTGAAAGAGATTGTCGAACTGTATTATTACGGTGAAAAGCCAGCGAATATCAGTAAAGCTAAAACGGTTAATGAAATTATTGCTCAACTGGATGAATACTCGATCTATATGACGCCTACAGAGTATAAGGAGTACTTGAACCAATATGCGAGTGCGGGACCGTCTACTCAAGTGGCTTCCGTTAATGCGCCGATTATGAATAAAACCAATGTGCAGTCACATATGATGTACGGAAATATCGGTTATTTGAAAATTAAGACTTTTTCAGCGCATCTATTGGAAGACGTCAATACGCACTGGGCACGCCTGAAAAGTCAAGGCGCGGAGAAACTGATTCTTGATTTGCGCTATAACGGCGGTGGATATGTCGAGAGTGCAGAGCAGTTATTAGGTTTCTTCCCGAAAGTGAAGGATGCGTATAAATTGAAAACGCGTATGGGGGTTGAGTCAGCAAAAGCGATTCCAGCAAAGAATAAATTCCCGGCTGACACATACGTCCTCGTCAATCGATTCTCTGCTTCCGCGTCTGAGATCGTCGCGGTCAGTGTAAAAGATCAGGAAGCGGCGGTTGTCGTAGGGGAAGGTACGAAAGGCAAAGGGAGTGTGCAGTCGTTATTTGAACTGGAGAACGGCGGTGCATTGAAGCTGACAACTGGACATTACACCGGACCAAAAGGAACGCCGGTACAGCATAAAGGAGTGCAGCCGACAATCAAAATGGCACCCGGCACAGAGATGACAGGCATTCATAAACGTCTGATTACCGCAAAACTTGCTGAAAAGAAGTACAAGGCGGTTGCAGGGCCGACTGACGTTCCAAGACAGAAAGTATTCAATGTGCAGTTTACGCAGCCGATGAACTTCGGATCCGAGAAGAGTTTCGATAAGATGGAACTTATCAAATTCGGAAGCGTCTCTATACCTACAACGAAAAAAATCACGAATACTAAAACGATGTCCATCCAGCCGGCGAAGCCAATGCAGCTGGGTGCGGAATATATGCTCATCGTACACCCCGGCGTCAAAAGCACGGGTGGGCGATCCGTTAAACAAGGAACGTACACACCATTTACCGTACAAAAAACACAAACTAAATAAGTATAGTCGCCCGGTAGGTAACTTGGTATACTATATGGATGTCATCATATAAACGGAAAGCGAAGGTAGAAAAACTTATGCAAAAGAAACTATGCGTAGTGGGACTCGGGTATATCGGTCTGCCGACAGCAGTCATGTTCGCGAACAGCGGCCTGCAAGTGCACGGCGTCGATAAAAATGAACGGGCCATCCAGCTCATCAATAATAAACAGCTTCATATAGAAGAAAACGGTTTGCAGCAGCGTCTTGAGCAGGCGGTGGACGAAGGGCATTTCACAGCTTCCACCACACCTGTTGAAGCAGATGTCTTCATTATAGCAGTGCCGTCACCGATCAATCCGGACAACACAGCGAACCTGGAATTCATTCGTCAGGCAACGGCTTCGATTGTGCCATTCGTTAAGAAAGGCAATCTCGTCATTCTGGAATCTACCGTTCCGCCGAAGACAGTAGAGAACGTCATGCTGCCGGAACTGCGTAAAACAGATTTGATCATGGGAGAAGAACTATTCGTCTCTCATTCACCGGAACGAGTCATACCCGGCAAAATCTTTGAAGAACTGGTCAACAACGACCGGATCGTCGGCGGTATCAATCCAAAGTCAGCTGAAATGACGAAGGAATTGTATCAGGCATTCGTGCAGGGGACGATTCATTTAACGGATGCGACAACAGCAGAACTCGTTAAGGTAATGGAAAACACATACCGCGACGTGAACATTGCATTTGCCAATGAACTCGCGAAAATCGCGGAAGGTATTGATGTGGATATATGGGAGGCCATTCGATTCGCGAACTTCCACCCGCGGGTGAATATTCATACACCAGGGCCTGGCGTAGGCGGTCACTGTATCGCAGTGGATCCATGGTTCCTTGTTGAACTGGCACCGGATAAAGCGGACATCATCAAAAAAGCCCGACTGACAAATGACGGCATGCCGATGTACACGGCACAACGGGCGAAGAAGCTGTTATCACAGTATGGTGTGGAAAACGGCAAAGTGGCGGTTCTTGGATTAGCGTTCAAAGGCAACGTCGACGATATGCGCGAAAGCCCGGCAACGAAAGTGATCGAGTCACTGCAGGAACTGGGAGTAGAAGTTACTTCATTCGATCCGCATATCAAGGAGCTGCAGCATCCGACGCAGATGGCAACGCTTGAAGAAGCCATCGGAAATGCTGACTTGCTTCTATTAACTACCGACCATGACGAATTCAAGCAGCTTGATCCAGCGAGCTTGAAGACGAAGCAGCCGAGACCGATCATGCTCGATACGAAAAACGCTTTGAATCCTGATAAATGGGAACGGGCGGAATACCGGTACTTTAAACTCGGGGACGGCAAAAAAGAAGGACAGCTTAATCAATGAAAGAAGAAATACTAGGCGTTGCTGTTAACACAGAAAATTATGATGAACTGATTCCGAAAGTCTTCGCGAATATCGAAGAAGGTAAGAAATCACTGGTCGTCGCAATCAATCCAGAAAAGCTGATGAAAGCGAAAGAAGATCCCGAATTGAAAGCACTGCTGAACAGAGCGGAATTTCAAATTCCCGATGGTATCGGCGTCATTCTGGCTTCAAAGCTAAAAAAAGGACAGATTGCTTCGCGGGTAACGGGAATCGACATGATGGACCGTATTGTACAGGAAGCAGCTGCTAGAGGAAAACGAATTTTCCTCTACGGCGCGAAACCGAGAGTGGCGGATGCGGCGGCAGCCAGATTGCAGGAATTGCATCCTAACATTCAGATTGCAGGCGTCCAGCACGGATATGAAAAAGATACGCAGGTTGTACTTGATGCTATTAATGAAGCGAGACCTGATATTTTGTTTGTCGCGATGGGTTCACCGAAGCAAGAGCAGTGGATCGAGCAGTATCGAAATCAGTTGCATCCGATACTTTATCAGGGAGTCGGCGGATCGTTTGATGTACTGGCAGGCAATATCAAACGGGCGCCCGTTGCTTTTCAGAAAGCCGGGGCGGAGTGGCTGTACCGATTGATGCTGGAGCCGAGCCGGATCAAGCGGCAGATGAATCTTCCGAAGTTTTTACTGGAAGTGTATAAAAAGAAATGATTTTAACAGCAACTAAGATAACATTTCAATATTAAAACATAAACTATCAATCACATCTTGTAATCTAGTAAATTTAATGATAGAATACGGAAGTGTAAGGATAATTTTCTCTTAGCATATAGCACAATGCCACGCGAAGCGTTACGGTTGGTTGACCGCAAACAAAAAGGCTAGAACAGTTCCCATCTGTTCTAGCCTTTTTGTATGTCTGAATTACCAACCAAGACCAAAATACCCTATTTTAAAAAGATGTTGGCAAATACTTGCATCTTCTAGAAAAATCAGTAGAATAGAAGTTGCGGCAAAAAAGATTTGTCGATGTTTGTTAGCAAACTAGCAAACTTTATAAAATTCAATTGACATCTTGACCGTTCTTATCTATACTTTACTGTGTAATGCCTACTACTTTCATACATAGGTAGTAAATCGGCAAAAACAGAGATACCTAAGAGGAGGAAATTATTCAATGGCTAACCAACCAACGAAATATCGCAAGTTTGTAGTAGGGGCTGCTTCAGCTGCACTAGTAGCATCAGCAGTAGCACCAGTTGCATTCGCGGCAGACTTTTCAGACACAAAAGGCAACACACACGAAACAGCAATCGACGCTCTATCTGATGCAGGTGTTATCACTGGATATCCAGACGGCTCATTCAAACCTAACAAAACATTAACTCGTTCTGACGTAGTTAAATTGATGGGTAAATGGTTGAAGACTGAAGGATATAAAGTTCCAACTGACTACAAAACAAAGCCACGCTTTGCAGATCTTAAGTCATCTTCAAATGACGAGTTGCTACAAATGGCTGCTCTAGTATTCGACAACGGTGTATTCAACGGTACTCCAGACGGTAAACTAGATCCAAACGGCGACATCACTCGTGAAAACATGGCAATCGTTCTTGTTCGCGCATTCGACCGCGTACATGATATCGATCTTGCTTCATATGTTGCAGCACAAGACTTCAAAAAAGACGTTACTGACCTAGGTAAAGCAAAAGCAGAAGCACGTCCAGCAATCGACGTATTAGACTTCTTCGACATCACAAACCCAGCTGCACCTCAGTTCAACCCTAAAGAGACTACAACTCGCGGACACTTTGCAACTTTCTTGCACAAGACTTTGAACGCAGACTTCTCTGATGTAGGTACTGGAACAGTAGCTCCTGGAGTTGCTTCAGTAAAAGCAATCAACGCTACTACTGTTGAAGTAGCTATGAAAGATAAAGTTGACAACATCAACTCTTTGAACTTCAAAATCGACGGTTTAACTGTATCTAACGCTGCAGTAAAACAAACTGACGACAAAACAGTTGTATTGACAACTGCAGTTCAAAAAGGTGGAGAAAAGTACACAGTTACATTGAATGAAAAAGCAATCGGTTCATTCACTGGTGTATCTGCAGTAGTTCCTTCAACTATCAAAATCACTAACCAATCTGTACAAGGAAAAACTGGTCAACAGGCTATCCTTTCAGCTGACGTTGGTGTAAAACAAGCTGGTATCCCTGTAACTTTCAACGTGAAAGCTAACACAACTGGCACAACTAACAAAGATCAAATCTTTGAAGCTGTAACAAACGCTGATGGTATCGCTACTTTCTCTTACACTCAATACTCGGCAGGAACTGACCAAGTAACTGCTTACCCTACAGGCGCACCATCTGTGCGTGACCTAGGATTTGTATTCTGGGGTGTAGACACTATTCTTAACATTGAAGAAGTAACAACTGGAAACACTGTAAATAACGGTGCAAACAAGACTTATAAAGTAACTTACAAAAACGCTACAACTGGTAAGCCAGAAGCAAACAGAACATTCAACGTTTCTCTAGCAGAAAACTTGAATGTAACACCTGACAAGCTTTCAAACGCTACAGTTAATGGTGTGAAAGTTTCTCAACTTGTTAATGATAAAACACCTACAACTGCTACAATCACTACTGATTCAAAAGGTGAAGCAACGTTCACAGTTTCAGGAACAAACTCAAAAGCTACTCCAGTAGTATTTGGTTTAAACACTGACAATAACAAGACTGCATCTACTTATGAAGCTAGCCTATTACAAGCAAAAGCATCTACAGTAACTTTTGCAGCACAACAAGCTGAGTATGCTATTGAGTTAACTCGTGACGGTGGAGAAGTTTCTGCTAAGGGTGTAAGCAACGGTCGTAAGTACAATGTAGTTGTTAAAAACAAAGAAGGTAACGTAGCGAAAAACGAAGTAGTTAACGTTGCATTCAACGAAGATTTGGACCGTGTAATCTCTACTAACACACAAGCTCAATTCATCAAAGTAGATAACAATGATAATCAATACTATGCAGGTAAACAAATCTCTGTTAAAACAGATAACAATGGTAAAGCTTCATTCATCATTGGTAGTGACGTTGAAAACGATTATGCTACACCAATCGCTTGGATTGACGTAAACACTCCTAATGCTGTTGAAGGTAAACTTGATGAAGGAGAGCCATTCACAGTTGGTTCGATCTCTTACTTCAAAGAAGCATACCTTGATGGTGCAGCGTTGAAAGTATTTAATAATGCTGGAAAAGAAACTGGAGAGTTCCTAGGTCAAGGACCTGCAGTATTCAAAGCAGCTCTTGTTAACCAAAGTGGAAAAGCTGTACCAAATACTTCTATCAAGAATGTATCGTACACAATCTTTAACACAGGTGCTAGCGATGTGAAAGTAGGAGAACAAATCATTTCTCCTAACCGTAGCTATACAGTTACTTACACTTCACCTAATACAGATTTAGTAGTAACTGCGGCACAGGACAAGAATGCAGCAGTACGTGTAGTTGCAACAGGAACTGCAATCGATACTGATCGTAAGGACTATGCATTCACTGCGAAAGAAGCAACAGCTACTTTCACAGGTACTAAAGAAGTTGGAGCAATCCACACAGATGAAGTTGTATCTTACAACTCTGATAAGAAAGAGCTTAACTTCATCGGTAAAGACCCAGTTAAATATGCTGGCGAAACTGGTGTAACATATGCTTACCGTGGTCTTGGTAACACACCAATCGCAACTGCTGATGATTTCATCAAAGAGTTGAAAAAAGGTAAAGTTACTGTAACTCGCGAAGTGAAAGATGGCACTACTACTTTCTATATCGTTGAACAAGACACTTCAAAAGCTGGTCCACAAGACCTTTACACTGGTGCAGCACTAGAAGCTAAGAACGTTGAAAAGACTTTAGTTGTTGGTGGCCAAACATTAACTCTAACTGCTAGCGAATTAGTAACAAACAACACTACAAATACTGCAACTATCGGTGTGACAGCTACTAGTTCTGATGCAACTGTTGCTACTGCAACGGTTACTAATAACGAACTTAAAATCACTCCAGTCGCTGTTGGTACTGCAAACGTAACTGTTAATGTATATGCAGGAGACAAGAGTGTACAGGCAACTGTAAAAGTTACAGTTAGAGGAGCAGGTGAAGGCGTGTCTCTAGGAGATTTCACAACATCTATCGATAATAATGGTCTTGGTGAAAAAGTGGTTGGGTTTAACGTGAATGACCTACCAGAAGCTAACCGTGGTCAGTCTTACTCAACAGTAATCGACGGAGTTACTTATAACTTCAGAGTGAACTCTTTCAACGCTAATCTTTATAACATTACTGTCCCTGGAACAATTGCAGATTCAGTAATTAAAGCAGCAGTACTAACAACAGTTAAGTAATTCGAATATAGAATAGAAAACAGGGCAGCACTAGCGCTCGCCCTGTTTTTAAAATACACATATGAGGTGACAGAAAAAAATGAAAAAACCATTCAAAGTAATGAGTTCAGCGGCATTGGTTGCAGCTTTAGCTTCTACAGCTATCATTCCAACAATTTCTGCAGAAGCAGCTACTAATAACTCAGTATCTGATGTTATTGTATCTAAAGATGGCTCTTATTATAAAGTTACTAAGCAACAATTTGACGATCTTGCACAATTGAACAAGCAAAATGTCTTAACGAAATCTTATGTGACTTTAGATGGTAAGAATTATTCTTACCAAGCTTATAACGATGCATTACAAGCAAATGCTGGTAATACGTCTAACGCACACGATCAATTAATTGCTCAAGGTACTCCACAAAATGTAACTACTACTCCTGCTGAATTCGATGGCAATGGTAACCTAGTTACTACTCCGGTTGCTGGAGATTTAAAAGTTGAATCGGTAAGTGCGATTAACGCTCAAGAACTTCAATTAACATTTAACAAAGACATCGATTCTACAACTGCACAAACTAAAGGCAATTATGAAATCTCTGTGAATGGAGATAAGATTGCTGGTGGCACAGCTATTCAGGATATTAAAGCTTCTGGTAAGACAGTGACTCTTCGTCTAAAAGACATTGATTCCACTACTGGTGGAGATCAAAACGCACTTCGAGAAGGCGATAAAATTGTAGTTCAAACTAATGACGCAATTAAAGCTAAAGATGGTTCTTCTCTTGAACGCTATGCATCAGCACAAATGGTTTACAATATTACAGCAGCTCCTAAATTGGTAACTACTACTGTAAATGGTGCTGGATCTCAATTAACTCTAACATTTGATCGACCTGTAGCAACTACTGGAACTTCATTATTCAAACTTGATGAAGTTGCTTTGAGTGCTGCCAATTTCTCACCTGTAGCAGCTAATACTGCAGGAAACTATTCTTACACAGTTGATTTAGCAGCAGGACAAGAGCAGGACATTGCTAAAGCAGAAGGTAAGCATGATCTTGTGATTTTTGATATTGCTGATACTGCAGCTGCAAATCCTGTAGTAGCAAGTGTGATCAATGGTGCATTCACAGTTTCTAAAAACGCTGAAGCTCCATATGTTAAGAGTATCACGCCTGTTAATTCAAATAAATTCTTTGTTGAATTGAGTAGAGCGGCTACTTTAACAAATCTTGATTCGTTGGTCGTTAAAAAAGGTAACCACACATTTACAACTGCAAGTGTTACTGGCAGTACTCCATCATTAACTTCTGAAGTTTACGCTGAATATGCTGTAGTAGACGGAAAATCTGGTTACTATGTTGTTGTGACTAAAGATTCAGCAGCAGGTGACTTGAACCCATTATATGCGGATGGAGAAAATAGCACTACATTAAGTGTTACTTTTGAAAACTATACAGAAGCAGGAAGCTCTCTTCTAGGTAAGAAGTACACTGGATCTGTAACTCTCAACAAAGATAATGTGAAACCTGTTATTGAGAAAACAGCAATCAACGGCAATAACCTTGAGGTAACGTTTAAAGAGGAATTAAAAGCTTCTCCAAACGCTGCTGATGTTGTAGTGCGTGATAAAGATGGCGTGGTAATTACCTCTACTCCTAGCTTGATTAACAGTGGCAAAACTGTACAGTTGGCATTGGCTAGCACTACAGATGAACCTTACACTGTGGAGTTTAAAGCTGATAAAATTGTAAACAAGGAACAGACAGGATCAGTAGCTGCTTACGCAGTTGAAGGTGCAAAGAATGACAAGTTGACAGCTACAGTTAAAGCTGCTTCTAATGCATTTAAATACGTTGCATTTCTTGATGCTGGAACAGCACCGTCTGCCGCTAACAATGTAATTTCAGTTGATTATGGTGTTGATATGGATTCATCTGCTACTCAATTCTCAAACTATACACTTGACGGTAAGGCACTTCCAACTGGTTCAACTGTTGATTTTGTAGGCGATAAGCAAAATGTTGAAATCACCTTACCAGAAGGTACTGTTAAAAATTCCACAGATTACAAGCTTGCCATTTCTACAAATGTAAAAACAAAAGCTGGTGAATTTGTAGTTAAAGATTTACAGACTAAATCTGCTTATGAAAAAGTTGTATCACTAACTGACAACGTTAAACCAACATTGAAATCCGCTAAGTATTCTGTTGCTGACAGCAGCGATGAGACTACTAAGGATATCAAACTAACATTCAGTGAGAAAATGAGCTCTACGTTGACTAATGCTGAAGATAATATTGAAGTTGTTATCAACGGATCTAAACAAACAGTTGCTAGTGTGGCTGATGCTGATGCAGCTAACAAAGGTACAATTGTCATTACTTTGGATAATGCTGTGAATGTTAATCAGACTGCTACAATTACTGTAGTTCCTGATAGCAATGGCGATATTCATATTAAAGATACAGCAACTAATGAAGTTGTTAAAAATAGTTCTATTGTAACTAGTGGTGCAGAAGTGGATCCAGCTAAAGTTATTTCAAATGCTAACACTCAAGCAGTAGCAGCAGACAAAGCTGATGTAAATGCGACAGCAACTGAAGCTCTAACTGCATTGAAAAGCGATGTAACTTTAGTTGCTCCAGCAACTAATGGTTCTTCAATTGTTTGGGCTTCTAACAACTCATCTATTGATAATGCTGGTGTTGTAACACGTCCTGCATATAACCCTGCTTCATTAGCAAATGCTGATGATACAACAGGTACTTTAGAAGCTACTATCTCTAAAGGTGGAGCAATCGATACTAAATCGTTCAATACTACAGTACTTGCTTACACTCCTGCGACGACAGGTACAGGAACTGCTGTATCAGATACAGTAGCAAACTTTACTACTGGTGTAGATTTGGCTACAACAGCTTTAACTATCAATAATGATGCTTCAACAGCTATCACTGGTTTAACTGTTGGTACAAGTGGCTTAACTTGGACAGTAGAATCAGATACTTTAGCAACAGGTACTGCATCAATAACTGGAACTACGTTGACAATTGCTTCTGCAGCTGCAGAAAGTGGAAATGTAGTTTTAAAAGCAACTGATGCAGCTGGGAACACATTTGAAATTACAATTGCCGTAACAGTTACTGCTTAATAAAACTAAACGAAACGTTACTATATAAACTAGTTTACTAGTGAAAATAGTGGAACTTGACCTCATGAATTATACTTTAACTAGTACATATTCATGGGGTCTTTTTCTAACTATCGTGCTTGATTCGTCGGGGAAGTTCTGACGCGTGATAAACAGTTCCTTACAGCTCACGAGCCTAATCCTCCTGCATCCAGTGAGAGCCTATCTGCTCGAAGGGGTGAAGTCAGGTGAAGTCGTACCCAGTGGTTCTGGGGCGGGGTTCTTTAAAAGGTGACTATGGCTAGGACGACGAATCCATGTAGGCAGGGTGGTGCGATCAGGTGTGCGAAATGGCTAGGAGTTCATACCTGATTCTCTGTTCCAAAATGAGCAGTTGGTGATTCGACTAATTTGAACTGTTAAACGAATCATGCCCACACCTGAATAGTGGAAGCCTACGGTCATCAAAACAAGGGAGCAGCACGATGGAACGTTTGAAGTCTTGTCGGAAGAGGTTGGATAGAACCAGTGAAGCCGAGAAGATGGCAGCGGGTTTGTAGTAGTGTCGATCGCTAGCCGTTTGGACTTGTCTGGTAACAGACGAGGAGGAGAAAACTAGCAGGAGCGAAGGAACCCAGTCTGTGGTGGGTCTTACAAAACTTATTTCCCCAAAATAAGTGTATTACGGTTAGATAGCTAGTCCGGATAATCATCTGTGACTGGCTATTTTTCTCTAAATTTAGGTAGACTGAAAAGTTAAATAATCGATATTATAAAACTATTAGTATTCCTCGGTTTTCAAAACTATAAACTCTTCATATAATAGAATTAGGGGAAATAAGCTTTTAAGAATCTATCGCTGACGGATCGCCGTGTGCGATGAAAGTCGCCTGTCGCCTTAAAAAAGTCCATCCGGACAGAAATCGTTATGATTTCTCCGGATGGCTTTTTCTATTCAGCTGGATTTCAGGATTTTCATCATGGAATTTATGGGAAAGAGAGGTTGAAATATAGGGTAAGTGAAAGTTGGGCATGCCAAAAAAAGCCTTTTCATAAGGCTTTTTAAAAATATTCAATTGATCCAGTTAAGCTGCTTTCATGTATGTATGGTAGAGACCATTTAATACCGGGTTGGCTTCCAATACGGTTTCCTCTGCCGAAGTCGGAAGGTAAACTGGTGAAGGGATTGGTGTCTTGCCGTTGATTCCCTGATGCGTCCGGTGTCGCCTTCAAAAAGTCCATCCGGACAGAAATCGCTATGATTTCACCGGATGGCTTTTTCTATTTAGCTGGATTCTCATGAATTTACCTATGCATTTTGGGAGAAAAAAGAGTCGGAAAATATGGGAAGAAAAATCTAAACATGCCAAATAAGCCTTTTTACAAGGCTTTTTAAAAATATTCAACTGGGTTGGTTAAGCCGCTTTCTTGTATGTATGGTAGAGACCGTTTAACACCGGGGTAGCTTCCAATACGGTATCTTCTGCCGAAGTCGGAAGGTAAACCGGTGAAGGGATTGGTGTCGCCTTCAAAAAGTCCATCCGGACAGAAATCACTATGATTTCACCGGATGGCTTTTTCTATTCAGCCAGATTTTTGGATTTTCAACATGCAATTCAAAGGGGAGGGAGGTTGGAAAATAGGGGAAGAAAAATTTGGACATGCCAAATAAGCCTTTTCACAAGGCTTTTAAAAAATATTCAACTGAACTGGTTAAGCCGCTTTCTTGTATGTATGGTAGAGACCATTTAACACTGGGGTGGCTTCCAATACGGTATCTTCTACCGAAGTCGGAAGGTAAACCGGTGAAGGGATTGGTGTTTTGCCGTTGATCCCCTGATGCGTCCGGTGCGTGTTGTAATAACCCTTCATGTATTCCGTAAGAAGGCCGCATAGATGCCGCTCATTCAGTGGGATTACATGGTCTACCAACTCTCTTTTAATTGTACCGATAACCCTTTCAGCGTATCCGTTTTGCCAAGGTGATCGATAAGCCGTTTTCTTTGCCGTAATGTCTGAGGACTGTAAGAAGGCTTGAAACACTTTGGAACAGAAGATGGGATCATTGTCGTGAATCAGGTATTTAGGGACCTTGCCATAAGGCGTTGCATTCCGGAATTGCTGAATGGTCCATTCCGCTGTTGGATTCGTCGTGACGCCGAAATGAATAATTTCACGAGTTTTATGGTGCAAGATCACCAAGACATGAAGTACGTTAAAAGTCAGTGTGGAAATTGTAAAGAAATCAGTTCCCCATATCTCTTCCTGATGGTTTTGCAAGAATGTCTTCCAGGATTGAATCTGTTTTTCGGAAGGCGGCTTTCGTGTGCTTGGCAGATACTTGGCAATGGTGTTTGGTGCCGGCGGCTGATCAATGCCAAGTATCCTTAGCTTTTCATGAATTTTCTCCGGCGACAAAAGCGGATTTTCCTTATGTACTCGTTTAATTAGCTGGATGGTTCCATTAGAAATCGTTGGTCTACCTAACTTTTTCGATTTTTTCTTCCAATAGAATTTGAAAGCTGTCCGATGCCAGCGAATAACTGTGTCGGGCTTTACCATGACTAATGAGTCTTTCCAGTTTTCCAAGTGCTTAGACAGGAGCACCCACAGTTGCCGGAATGCAGGAGTTGGCCGTGGTGTTGGAATATTTTCTTTTTCAAAACGATGGACATACGATGCGAGTTGGCTCCTCAATGCGATGTTTTCCATACTAGTTGCATGCTTGGATAATATATAATTTCTCAAAGACATCAATAAGTAGCCTATCCACTCTGAACAAAATTTGTATAGTGATCGTAGAAATGACAACATAAAGAATCCCTCCAAAATGTATAGATAGTTTTAGCATCTATTGTAACGAAACAGGTGGTGAAGTTCCACTGGAGCTATAACAATCTGGAGCTCTATGCTATTCTTAAAGTAATACATAGAAGGAGCAGTTGATATGTCAAAACTCATTTCGATTTTCGTCATCTTAACACCTGCCGTTGTCTTTTTCACAGGACATCAGCTGCTAGTATGGCTGGCCATCATTAATGCAGCGTCTTATCTGATCATCGGGCTAACCATCCCGAACCTGATCGCCCGTTCTTCCATGACAAAATTCAAGTTTGAAATTGAGCAGATGGAACAGGATGGAGCAACCGATCAAGAGATTGAAGAGGCATTTGATGAAGAAATAGTAATTACGGATGAAGACCGTATGGCTGTACCTCAGTGGCTGTACTACCTATCCCTGTTCCATGTTATTTCAGCGGTCTTCCTGCTTGTTGTCGGGTGGGTCTCTTAATCAAAATGCCGCATTATCTAAAGACAAATCGTCTAGGAGGAGAGAGGGAATAAAATCCTCGCCTGTGGATACAATCACTACATGTCGAAAGCTCTCCTCTCTTCCTCCTGTAAATTGCAGCCCGGCTCGCGTCATTGATGAGAGCAATTGTCCTTTACTTCTTACAGTTATCGCACTGGTAACGGCTCTCCATTCCCACTCCCATGTCTCGCTTATAATCTGTAAATAATGTACATCCTTCTTAGGCACCGAGCATTTGAGGAGGAAAGGCAGTCTTCATCTTTCTTCATTAAGATTCCCCTTTATTCCGCTCCCTCCTTCTCTCGAACTTCACTACCCTCTCTCCCTGAAAAAGTTAATTTTATAAATGCGATAACATGTACCGGCTCCTCCAAGAGGAATGAAGAAAAAAATGGAGAAGACTTTTTTCATTAAAATTTAATTTGGGGCAATTTGCTTGTGATTATGAAGTTGAAGAGGTATAAGTCGTAATAGACATGGGTATCATTCTTTTAACGGCATTATGTTGTCTGGATGAACAGTTAATTAAAAATGGCAGCGAACTTTCAAGAATAAAAAGGAAGATGCTTGTTAGGCATCTTCCGCTGTCTTCCCGCTGTAGTTAAAAAAGCTCCCAAACCTTAACATCAATGAATAAACCTGAACCTACATCCACTAACTTTTACTCTCTATATACTGTAGGGTCTATGACAATAATCTCTTCTTTCATGTTTGCTCTAGTATTTATTTGGTGATTAATCAGTCGCTTGAGCTGGACACGCTTGGTATGCATTTCATCAATCCATACATCCTGTTTTGTAAGGATGTTATACTGTTCGATAACGGGTGTATCGGGAGAAAACCATATGAAGTGGATCACATCTTCCTCCACACTGGATAAATCTGTATCCTTTTCTGTTATATAAAAAACTTGAGGGTAACCAATCCAATCGCAAATTGTATTATAGACATGATAGATATCAGCTGGTTGGAAGACTAACTTCATCATCCGATTACTGTACTCAATATAGAAATAGACAGGATCGTCTAGATTTGCACAGCCTTCAATAGTAACTGGCTCCGGCAATTTAAAACTATCCGCTTCATGTAACTCCTGCCAATAAGATGAAATATTAAATATTTCAGTTTCGAAATCCCAAGGAGAATACTGTTTTAATGAACTTAACCAAATACTTCTGGAAACGTAAGAAAACAGTTTGAGGTAAGTGGTCATGCTTTCATCGTCAAATATTAACAATTCAGCCACTGAACCATATATATCTCCCGGAAGATCCGGCTCACACATATCGAGTTTAGAATGTTCAGCGTAGTAGGAGTTTATTTCTCTATACTTTAAATGTTCGTCTTTGCTAATGCCATGGAATTCGAAAGCATTATCCACATAGCCCTGCAATGTTTTTCTTCCCAGAACCTCTATGTTGTCCCCTAACTTATCCATAAGCATGCTGAATAAAAATTTCTGTAAGTGAGTAGTTTTCCTGGGATTAAACGGAGTGGAGCTTTTTGACCGTCTGGAATAACCGGTATTCTTTTCAATTGGTTTCATGTAAATCCTCCTTATATAATTAACTTCCAATCCTTATCATCATTGCCGTAAAGAATTCCTTTTAATCACCGGGTTCAGAAAAGTAGCAAGTGAAAGATGAACTAGGGAGGAAAGATGTTTAGCATATTGATTAATGTCTGCTCTCTCAGAGTTCTAGTTTTAATAATTGATACTTATTTCGGCTATCTCGATTGCCAGCTCTGCAAAAACGTCTGGTGGCAGGATTGGTAGGTAGTAAGCTAAAACGTAACTGAGGAATTGATTGCCGAAAGTACATATATTTAAGCCTTATCCCATTTGCTATGGGGTAAGGTTTTTTGTCGTTAAACCCTTCATCATTCCATAGAAAAATGCAGGCTTCTTAACGTATCAAACAGCTATTTAACAGGAAGAATGATGGTAAACCATTGAAAGGTAAAAGGAATGAAGGACGTGGCCACCTAGAGTGCATGACTATGTCATCAAAAACCAAGAGGGAGGAGAAAAATTGTTAAATGAGCGAAAGAAAGTTGGAATCAGTTATTGCAGAACCTATCTCCGCACGCGAAAGGAAATTGACCAACAGCAACAGACGATCAATGACTTTGCCAATCAGCAGGGTATTCATATTCACGCACAGTATCAGGTTGTCGGCTACTCGGCGATGAGGGGAATCCGGCCGAGACTAGAGACAACGATACGGAAACTAGAAATGAAGGAGATTAGGATTAGTCATTTATTGATTTATTCATTTGATCGAGTTCTGCGTGACCCCTTCCAGAGCCTTCCCGAAATTCTTGCGATACTGGAGCATGTGGAGATGGTGGTCGTGGCGGAAGAGCAAACAATCTACACAGTAAATGAATTCCGGGCGTTTGTCCTGAGGCTGCCCTCTCCGCCTGCAGTGACTTCTGGCACTATCGAGTACAAAGACGCAATGATGTAACTTTACAATCGAAAATAGAAAAGCTGCCATATCAGATGATTTCAAGTTTATGTACCAATACGTATTGCCATACAATTGGAGAGAGCAGGCAACCACCCAACAATCGGTGGCTGGCTGCTTTTTTGATTGCATGCAATATGCCCATACCTGTTCAATAAATGAGTCAGGATGATACCGTCCACAAACATACTATTGTTTACACGTCGTCGTGCACAACTTGCTTTACTAAATAGCATGTTCCATCATCCCTGTCATCTTGGGATGTTTGAATAAAAAAGGTGAAATCAATGCATACGGTGTTTTGCTTCAATTACGCATCCTTTGTAGCGTAGCAACAAAAGAAAAAACTGAAGGTTTCTAAAACTCGTTGTATAAAACGTGTGAGACAAGGCTATAGTGTAAGTGAGGGTGTTGCCCACAAGTTACGTAATTAAAAAATGACTAACTGAGATATGCAACATCACAACAAAAAAAGATACCTAAATAGAGGTATCTCGATACACCTTATTCTTTTGTTACTGAAGTGTGATGGTCACGAAGCATCTTTTTTACCGTAATGTTGAAGCAACCAGTCCAACTGGCTGTCATAGGTGTTCACAGTCGATAGGTCAACCTGCAGCTTCTTCAGTAACTCAAACTTCTCGTACGGTGACATGATTGGTGAAAACCAATAGTAGTGCATGGTAGGATGCTCTTGTCGGTCGGTAGGTACAATGTCTAGGGTCTCGTAACTTACGTGGTAATGATCCATCCATTGTTCAAACAGTTCACTGTGCGTTTGATGTTCGGTCTGTAAAGTCAGCCTCATCATTTGAGTTGTATACTGGATCTCGAAATAAATGGGTTCATCAAGAGAAAGTGTACCTGCCAAGTCTTCTGTTTGCTCTTGTTCCGAAGGGATGGATGGTTTCGCAGCCAACCACTTACTACGATAGTCCAGAATTCTTTGAGCTAATGCATCGACTGTAAATAATCTTATCCTGTTTGCCAACCATTCACTGCCATGTTGTAGCAGTTCAGTGACCAACTTCTCGCAGGTTTCTTCTTCAACCGACTCCAAGAAATCCATCATCCGTTGTAGATGAGGCTTATGCTGTACAGTTGGAAGTACCGCAGGAAGTGCTGGGTTTGTCTGTAAGCTTTCCGTTTCCTTTGTCTGTATGTTTTCAGTTTTGCCGCCGTCACGTAGGGCGAGTAACTCATCCAAAGGAATATCAAAGTGTTTCGAATACTTTTCGCAGGTTGCATTGGAAGCATTTCGTTCATTCTTTTCCAGAAAGCCTATAAATGCAGTTGAAATGCCGATCTCCTTATTTAATTGTGGTCTAGATAAGTTTTTGCTTTCCCGAAGCTCTCTGAGTTTATTGCCGAATTTGTTCATGTGATAACCCCCATTTGATTTTTTGTTGCTGCTGATTGCAGTCTTGCCACAACAATTGAAATCTATTCTTTAAAAATGCAGAAAAGTAGAATGTTCGAAAGATATCGTGTCTGGATGCGTAATGTAGCAGGGTATTAAGCAGACCGCCACTAGGTTGTTCGGCAAATAAACTGTAAGTGTACATACAAGGAATTTCACTTGATGTGTTGGCAACCAAGAGGGTTATGTTATGTAGCAATAAAAATTTTTGAAGTGTACAACATGGTGGTATAAAGGTTGCTACTGCTGTACATAGTATAAGTAGCCGCCGTTGACTACAGGCAACAGCTTGCAAGGTAGCGGTTGAAGTCAGAGCAAGGTTTGCTGAGGGCCAGATAGCTAAAATGGCAAACAACTGATGAATGGAATATTGAAACCAAACTGCCAGGCTTATTTCAAAATTCGCATATACATATATAGGAACCTTAATTCCCCCACGGAATTAGGGCTTTTCGTGTTGCCAATAAAATGTTTGAACTCGCATATGAATGGACAGGATGATATGCAAGGTCCGTCAACCAGCATTCAAAGGAGGAGGCACGGATTAGATGACGCGACAAAGTGATGGCAAACAGTCGTTGACGGATCGGGTTGAATGGATGGTTTGCTATCCCAAAAGGAATGAGGACGTTTCAGTAAATAAGAAAGGATGGAAGAGTATGACAGCAAAAAAAACCTATTGGATTAGTACCGCCGTTGGGATACCTGAAGCAACCAGAGAGGTATTAAATGAATACCTGCTCAGCCTTAAGGTGGAAAACAGAGCAGAAACAACGGTGGACAAATACCGAAGAGAATTAGAACGGTTCTTACAAGAACATACCGTACTGGATGAACTAACGCCCGAAATCGTCCGCAGTTGGTTGGATGAATTTTCGAAAGGAAAGAAGCCGACTTCCATTGAATTGATGTTCTATGTTCTCTCCTCGTTCTTCCAATTCTGTTTGGAGGAAGAATATATGGAAACGACAGTCATGAAAAAAAGATGGAAACCAAAGATTCCGAAATCATTGCCCAAATATCTAGACGAGTTTGAATTTGCCCGTGTGAAACAGTTTATCGAACGTTTGCCCATTCGCAATCGGGCATTGATTCTGTTCCTGTTTTCCACTGGCGGTCGAGTGACGGAAGTATCAAACTTAAATATTGAGGATGTCGACCTGGAAAACAGGACTGCCATTGTGGTTGGAAAAGGGGAGAAGGTTCGTGACATATACTTTTCTAACGAAGCTTCGCTTGTGTTAAAAGCTTATCTAAATACACGTTCAGCTAAACCGACAGATCCTTTGTTTGAAAACAAATTTGGCGATCGCCTGCAAGCGGGCGGCATAAGAAAAGTGTTACAGAAAGTCAGTCGAAAGATGGGATTGAAACAGTCTTTTCATCCTCACGTCTGTCGTCACACTTATGCAACCAACATGCTGGCGAGAGGAGCAAACATAAGATTGATCGCCAGGTTTCTTGGTCACGAAGATGTGAACACGACACGCATCTATGCCCGTATCCCAACGGAAGAAAAGTTGCTGCAATATCAAATCATGATGGAGTGATGAAGATGAATCAGAAGACCATTAAAGAGTTTTTCGATGATAACTATAATCAATTCTCCAAAGAGACAGTGCGGGCGTATTCCATCGCCCTCACTCAGTTTTTTTCTCACTGTGAAAAACCTCTGAATGAGGTGAAAGCCAAAGATATTCGTGCTTGGATGGCAAGTATGACAGAGGAAGGACTGAAACCACGCAGCATCCAACTAAAATTGGTAGCCGTCAAGTCATTTTACACGTATTGTCTCGAAGAAAATATTGTCAAACAAAGTCCAGCAAAACGAGTGAGGTCTCCACAAAAGGAAGACTCCCTCCCGCGGTATATATCCAGACAGCAATTAGCCTTACTTCGCGAATGGACATTAGACGATGTCCGGGAACGTGCGATTGTCGAAGCGTTGTATACCACGGGGGTTAGAATTAGTGAATTGCTGAACATTCGATTGGAAGATATCAAATGGGAATCACGACAAATATGGATTCGCAAATCAAAAAACGGACACGAACGCTTTGTCAGTTTCACTTCCGCCTGTATGGTACGGATGAAAGCCTATTTGGATACCCGAACCATGGAAAGCGACTATTTGTTTTGTAATCAAAGAGGACAGCCACTCAGTCAATGTTTAGTCCAGCAACGATTTCGGGAGTATTCTACAGCACTCGGTTTTAAAGTCACACCACATACCATGCGACATACCTTTGCCACGGATCTAACGATCAAGGGGATGGAGGATGTCTATCTTCAAGATTACTTGGGACATGCCAATCTGAATAGTACCAGCATCTACACGAGGTTACGGAGTGTCGATCAAAGACGCGAATATGATCGGTATAACTCATAGAAGGGAGAAGAACGTGAAAATGGAGAAATATCGAGAGTTGAACGATGAAATCCTGCATCCCGAAAATGCGGAAATGGTAAAAGCGTTCTTGGTTCATTTTGAAAAGCTAACTAAAAGCCCATATGCCACGCAACGTCATCGGAGTGTTCTCCGTCGTTTTTTCTCGACAAGGCAAACGCAGTTTTTTCATGTAACAAAGGAAGAAATCTTGAACTGGTTAACTGAACAAACCAAGCAAAGGTCAGATAAGACCGTGGAAGAATATCGGAAAACGATGCGGGCATTTTACAACTTTGCCGTGGAAGCCAAAAGAATGGAACAATCACCGCTTTCCAGCCGGCAGAACTATTGGGAAATTCACAATGAAATTAGTAATGTTGAAACGAAAGCGGCGGTCAATCAGTTTTTACTCAGCCAGAAAGAAAATGAAGTCAGTAAAGCAACGATTATTGGTCAACGCAGCACGTTGCGACAATTTTTTTCGCAGGAAGAGAAAATCTTTTCCGCGATCACTACGGTAGAAATCAGAGACTGGCTGGCCGGACAGGAACAAAAACGAACAGCCCGTACGATTGGACTTTATCTAAAAAAACTAAGAGCTTTCTACACTTATTGTGTGCAGGCAAAGTATATGGATCAATCCCCCGTACCAGATAAAAAAACACCTCCCAGCAAAAGAAAGTATGGGGAAGTGGGCATCACCTTGGCTAACCAGGAAAATCTGCAGGTGATCAATCGATTTCTGTCCAGCTTAGAAAAGGCGAATAAAGGACGATCTTCCATAGCAGTGTCCAAGAGATACTTGCAATATTTTTTCAAAGAGAATTCAAAGGTTTTTTCTGATATCCAACCTAAAGAAATAGAAGACTGGATGCACGAGAGCGAGTTCGCAAAAAACAAGTCCATCACGACGGGGGTACGCAATACCCTCCGACACTTCTATGAGTATTGTCTGAAAAGAGGCCATGTGAAAGAGAACCCGGTCAAACCGGAAGAATACTGGGTGCTCACTAACCCGTTGATGGCTCCGGAAAATGTGACGGCTATCAATGCGTATTTACTGCAGTTAAAACAGCGAGACAGGAGTGAAAGAATCATAAAATCCGAGAAATATAAGTTGCAAAGGTTTTTTCTGGATATAGAATTAATTTTCTCGGAAGTGAAAGCGGAGGACGTGGAGGGCTGGCTAATCAGACGGCAAGCGATATGCAAAAAGAATACCCTGAGTGCCTATATCAGCGGGCTCCGAAGTTTCTACCAATTTTGCGTTCAACAGAAGTATATTCATCAATCCCCCGCTCCAGCAGCCGGGAAGAGAAAGGCAGTCGAGAAAGACTATTGGCAAATAAAAGAGCTATTCGTTAATGAAGAAACCCAAAGGACAATAAATGAGTATCTATCCCATTTGAAGTTAGCAAATTTAAGCCCGCTGACGATTCGCAACTACAAGCGATTTCTAGCCAACTTTTTTAAAAACCGAACGGAATGTTATACCGAGTTGACGCCCAATGAAATGTTGGAATGGCTGAAAGAGAGGCAGGAAACTCTTAGCAAATCGACGGTCAACTATCGTCTATCGGTTCTTTCCTCTTTTTATCAATTTTGCGTCGATGAAGGCTATGTGGATCGGATTCCCATTAAAAAAAGATGGTATGCAAGACTGCCAAAACCGCTTCCCAGATACCTGTCCAAAGAAGAAGTGGCAAAAATGCGATCGGCGAGCGAAACGGATACGCCAAGAAACCGGGCGATTTTTGAGCTGCTGGTCAGCACCGGTTGCCGAGTGGACGAGTTGGTTACGTTAGATCGGTCGGATGTGGATATTGAAGAGCGAAGAGCACATGTGACCGGCAAAGGACGAAAGATTCGACCGGTCAACTTTACCGATGGATGTTCCATTGCACTCGAACGCTATTTGGATTCCCGCACGGACAGCGATCCGGCCGCTTTTGTTTCGAAATGGGGGTACAGACTGTCCAGAACGACCATCTACAAAATTATCCGACGGCTAGGCGAGGAAGCAGGCATCCAAGATTCTCTCTATCCACATCGTTTGCGGCATACCTTTGCAACAGACTTACGTACGAAAGGGGCCGACCTCGCCTTTATCGCAAATGAACTGGGCCATAAAAGCCGTTCCACCACCAGAATCTATGCCCGGACACCGAAATGGAAATTGATCAAATCATATCGCATGCATATGGGCTAAGGAGAGGAAGAGAATGGATACCATCGATCACGTGGAACGATTTAAGGTAGAGTACCAATTTCGGCTCGACCCGAGTACCATTCAGCAGTATACGGCATCAGTCAGACAGTTGCTTCACCATGTACAAAAACCCGTGGAGAATGTCACCAAACAGGATATTCGGAACTGGTTCATCAGCTTGGAAGGACAAGGGTACAGGCTATCGACGATTGCCACCAAGCTGAGGGGACTGAGAAAGTTCTTTGCCTATTGCGAAGAAGATGAGATTGTCCCCATTAACCCGACAAAAGGAATCCCTTATCCAAGAACGGAAGAGAAGCTGCCCACGTATCTGACGCCGCCCGAACTTGCGATTTTGCGGGATACCGTAAGAGGAAAGCCATTTGAGGCGGCGATGGTCGAGGTACTGGTGACGACGGGAGTGCGAATTACCGAATTACGGCATTTACAACAATCGGCTATAGATTGGACGGAACGAAGCATACTAGTATTTGGCAAGTACGATAAAGAGCGGGTCGTTTTGTTCACACAAGCTTGCTCCGAGCTGCTACAAGCTTATCTCGACAGCCGGACGGATGAAGTTCCTTATGTATTCATCAATCAAATGCGTACGAGAGAAGTCGGAGAGAAACTCATTTATCATCACTTTGACACCTATTCCGCTGTCTTGGGGAGAAATATCACCCCGCATACCTTGCGGTACACGTACGCGGTGAATATGATTCAGTCCGGCATGGACGAGGAGGAAGCCCAGGAGCTTCTCGGACATGACAGGCCGGAAACTACTGCCTGGTACACCAAGTTGTACAGCCACGACCAAAAGAACAAGTACGATGAATGGACGTGACTACCAGTGGGTAGCCTGTCTATTACACAGGTTGCTACTGCCATTGTCACGCTCCCTTTGAAGAGGCTGCGGGACGTGTGGTGGTAGCTCCCAAGGTATGGCATGTGGCGTGAAAAAGTGCAAAAAGTACGGGCAGGGTCGTTAACATAATCGACATTAACCTGAATTGCTTAAATTTATGAAAGCTCACAAACCATTGATACTAAAGGGTTTGTGAGCCTTTTAATTTAGAGCGAATGGACTGGAAAGTGCGATTAACCCTACAGAAATTCAAGTGAAGTTCAACCAAGCAGTGGACTCTGCATCTGCACGTGATCTTTCTAATTATATTCTTTCACAGAATGGTGCCAAGTATGATACTGCATCAGCTGTAGCTGGACGACTTCAGTCTTCACCGGCAGTTCAAACAGGTAACGTATTACATGTGACTGAATTTAATGCTACAACAAACACTGTAACATTCAAGCTTGCTACTGCTTTAGCAAATGCTGATAAGTTCTCAATTGACGTGAAAAACGGCGTTCTATCTGCTGACAAGCAATCAAAAGTTGCTAAATATACAGATACTACAAAAACATTTACTGATACTGCTGCTCCAAAATTACTTAGTACGTCTATCAATTCAGCAGGTAAGTTGAAATTAGTATTTGATGAGCCTATTAATACTACTGCTGGTATTGGAGTAGTAAAAGTTGATGATGTAACAGTTTATGATCCAGCTGGTCCTTTAAACACTGCTCCAACCATCTCTCAAGATACTGGAGACTATTCTATCATTCTAAACGATGTACTTCCTGAAGAACTAGTAGCTGTAGGAACACATAGAGTTGTGGCTTATGATGTAAAAGATACTGTGGCATCACCACAAACTAATACTGCAGCTGTAGTAACTGGAAGCTATACAATTAGCACAGATGTAACACCTCCGGCAGTTTCAAAAGTAACTCAAAGTAAGAACGATTCACGTTCTTTTGAAATTGAATTTAGCGAACCAGTTAAATATAGTGATTTTGCTAATTCTGTTGCACTAAATCAAGCAAGCTTTATTATTAAAAAGGGTAACACAACATTTACATTAGGCGTTTCAGATGCTAATTACGGTGTTACACAAAAAGATTCAAAGACTTGGAAAATAACATTTGTAGCTGACGGATCATCTATAAATCCTTTATACGGCAAAGACGAAACATCAGCTAACTTATCATATGAGCTAGCAGGTTATAAAGACGCTGCTAATAACGTTGGTAATAAAGCGACTGGTAATGTAACAATCTCGAAAGAGATGGGTGCACCAACTATCAAACCAGGCTTAGAAAATAAAATTTCTAACTCTAATGGTGGTCAGCTTGTTGTGAAATTCGATAAGAATGTAACTGCAGTTGGAACATTAGATAAATCTAAAGTCAAGGTTACAGATAAAGATGGTATATCACGTGCTGTTAGTACAGTAGCACTTCAAAACAATGATGAACTTCTTATTACGCTTGACGGATTCAGTGCTTCTTCACCTGCAAACGATAAGGCTCCTTTCACGGTGACATTATCTCCTGGATTAGTTAAATCTGCTGAAAATGTACAAAACACAACGGGATCTGTAATTATTAATAAAGATACAACGGCTGCACCTGTAGTAGCAGGAGTTACTTCATCGGCTGCTACTAATAGTAATGTAAATGGTGTTAATGTTAATACATTGACAATCACATATGCACAGGAAATGTCTGCATCAGCAACTGATCTGTCAAATTACACATTAGATGGAAAAGCATTGACAGGCTCTCAAATTGCAATGAATAATGCTAATACTGTGGTTACTATTACATTACCAGAGGGCTTTGCAAAAGTTGACAATCAGCAATTACTTGAAATCAGCAAAAATGTTAAGACAAAAGATGGCAGTGTGATTGTCAAGAGTGAAGCTACAAAAGACGCTTACACTAACCTTGTTACATTAGTAGACAATACACAACCAACTCTTAATAAGGCTGAATTCCTTGTAAGCGATACAGCAACGGCTACTCAAACTAAGAAAATCAAGCTTACATTTAGTGAATCTATTGGTAACTTAACTTCTAACGCAGTTACTATTGCAGATCTTGCGGTTGTAATTGGTGGATCTGAACAGAGAATTTCCTCTGTTGCTAACGGAGCAAGCAATGATAAGGAAGTTGTAATAGAACTTGCTGATAATATTGCAGTAGCAAACACTGTTGACGTGAAAGTTGTTGGTGTAACTACTGATAATCCTGCTATTGATATTAAAGATAAAAAACAAAACGTTGCTAAAGCTGGTACTGTACGTGTAAACGGCAAAGTATTAGATACTGATGCTATATCTAACAATGCTAACTTTGCAGCTTCAACAGTTACTGGTGTTTCAGCGGCTGACGTACTTGGTGCAGGCAATGATGGTGAATTAAAAGTTGACTGGACTGCATTATCAAATGCAACAAGCTACAAAGTTGAATACAAAGCAGCTGCTGGTACTTGGACAACAGCTACTACTTCAGCAACAGGAACAACGTACACGATTACTGGTCTGATAGACGGAACAGCTTATGATGTACGTGTAACTGGAAACAACGGATCTGTGGATTCAACTGTTTCTACTACAGTTAACGCTACTCCAGAAGCAAACGTTCCTGCAACTGCAGGAACTTCAGTAGGTTCTGTTGCAATTGCAGACGATGTAGCTCTAGCTGCTCTTACAACTTCTGAAAATGGAAAAGATTTAATCTATACAGTTGATACTGTTGCAAAAACGTATACGGTTGCTGATACTGTTACTACAAAAGCTGATTTCTTAACAGCTTTGAATGCAGTACTTGGTACTGATGCAACTGCTTCATTTAATGCATCTAACCAATTAGTAGTTACAAGTGCAACTACTGGTTCAACTAGTACTGTTGTTGCAACTGGTGCAGCTGCAAATGCTCTAGTTGGATCACCAACAGAAACAGCTGGTGTAAACACTTCTAACTAATTAAAAACGAAACGTTACTATAAAAACTAGTATTCTAGTGAACATAGTGGAACTAGACCTCATGGATTATACTTTAATTAGTACACATCCATGGGGTCTTTTTCTAACTATCATGCGTGTCGCCTTCAAAAAGTCCATCCGGACAGAAATCATTGCGATTTCATCGGATGGCTTTTTTATTTAGCAGGATTTCATGAATTTACTCAGGTATTTTGGAGTAAAGTGCGGTCGGTAAATAGGGGAATAGAAATTTGAACATGCCAAATAAGCCTTTTCATCAGGCTTTTAAAAAATATTCAACTGAACTGGTTAAGCCGCTTTCTTGTATGTATGGTAGAGACCATGTAACACCGACGTGGCTTCCAATACGGTATCTTCTGCCATAGTCGAAGGGTAAACCGGTGAAGGGATTGGTGTTTTGCCGTCGATTCCCTGATGCGTCCTGTCGCCTTCAAAAAGTCCATCCGGACAGAAATCATCACGATTTCACCGGATGGCTTTTTCAATTCAGCCAGATTTTTGGATTTTCAACATCCGATTCAAAGAGGGGGTTGGAAAGTAAGGGAAGAAAAGTATTATTATGCCAAATAAGCATTTTCAAAAGGCTGTTAAAAATATTCAACTGGATTGGTTAAGCCGCTTTCTTGTATGTATGGTAGAGACCGTTTAACAACGGGGTAGCTTCCAATACAGTATCTTCTGCCGAAGTCGGAAGGTAAACGGGTGAAGGGATTGGTGTCTTGCCATTGATTCCCTGATGCGTCCGGTGCGTGTTGTAATAGCCCTTGATGTATTCCGTAAGCAGCCCATGTAGATGTCGCTCATTCAGCGGGTGTATTTGGCAAGTAAGAAATGTATGATTTGGCAGTTAAAAATGTAGCTACTTGCCAACATCCTTTTTAATGATTGAGTAATGATTCTTTGTGTCGAAAACTTTCTCTATTAAACACCAGTAAATGTGAATAATGAATTAAACGATCAATAAACGCTTCCGTCAAGATCGGATCTCCAAATATATGATTCCACTGTCCGAACTGAAGATTCGTCGTAACGATCACACTTCGCTTTTCGTAACACAAAGTAAGCACTTGAAACAGGAGTTCTGCTCCTTGCTTATGCAGTGGTACGTAGCACAGTTCATCTAAAATCAATAGATCCAATCCTTCTATCTGCTTGTAGATTTTACTGAGCGTGCCTTTCTCATGAGCTTCCAGTAGTTGATTCACCAGCTGTGCCACCGTGTAAAAGCGTACTTTCCTTTGTGTCTGATGAATCGCATTCCAGCCACACAAGGAGGCTAGAAGGGTCTTCCCAACACCTACCCCTCCATATAAAATGAGATTCTCTTTCCTTTCAATGTTTATGGCACACTAGAAATGTAGGAAACGGCAGCTAATTTATGTACAAAAAAGGCCACTTGCCAACATCTGAAAAAATACATACACTCCTGTATGGGCATATCTTTACGGGAGGTAGTATAGGAGATGTTAGCAATGGCTGAAGTTAATTATATCAGACACGAAACGAATACTAAAAGTCGAAGCTATGCAGAAGTAGCACGACAGATGGGGGTAGATCGGCGGACGGTGAAGAAGTATTCCGACATGGAAGAATTCAATCCGGAGATACCGATCAGACAAAAAAGAATATCCCCTGTAATGGATCCAGTCAAACCGATTATCGATGAATGGCTGCTTGAGGACTCTAAAAAGAAAAAGAAGTTTCGCCGGACGGCAAAACGAATCTATGATCTATTAGTAGAACACCATCAGTTTACAGGTTCCGACCGTTCGGTCCGAGACTATGTTTCCAAATGAAAGCGAGAATTGGTAGAAGAAAGTGAAGAGGCCGCTCTGCCATTAGAAACAAAGCCAGGGGCCGCTCAGGTGGATTTTGGAGAAGCCCCTTTCCTGCATGAAGGCGAGGAAGTCATTCGGCATTTCTTGGTCCTTTCCTTCCCTTACAGTAACGCATTTCTATACCAGGTGTTCCCGTCGCAGAACCGGGAATGTTTTCTGCAAGGGTTAGCGAATATGTTTGAATTTATGGAGGGCGTGCCGCATACCATCCGTTTTGACAACCTGTCACCTGCCGTCAAAAAAGTATTGCCGGAAGGCGAACGGGAACTCACAGAAGAGTTTGAGCGATTCGCTGCACACTATGGTTTTTCCTATGAATTCTGCAATCCGAACAGCGGCAATGAGAAAGGGCATGTGGAGTCCATGGTGAAGTATATCCGCAATAATTATCTGTTGCCGGCTGTACCGTACCATCGTTTGGCAGACGTAAATGAACAAGCCTTTGCCTGGAGTGTGGGCGATCGAAAAAGAGTACATTACGAAAAGGAGCTGCCGATTTCCGAACTTCATTTGGCAGACAAGGAGCAGCTGTTACAATTGCCAGGCAAAGCCTATGAATGCATTCGCTATGAACATTTGAAAGCAGACAAGTATGGATTTATCCGGATTGACCGAAAACAGTATTCCACGTCACCCCGCTTTGCAGGACAAGCAGTGACAGCCAAGCTTTCATTCGATCAAGTAACCATTCTAAATGAAAAGAATGAAATTCTCATCACACACCCACGACTCTATGGAAGCGAACGAAAAGCGATGAATTGGCAGCCATACTTAACACTGATGGCCAAACGGCCAACGGCATTGAAATACAGCTCCTTCTATGACCAGCTACCGGAAGAATGGAAGCTCTACTTTGAAGCCTGTTCGCTGGAAGAGAAGAAAGCGGCATTGAGCTTACTGGCCGTTCTTCTGAAGGAGCAGGGCTTCGACCTGCCGACTGAGGCATTACGTATGGCTTCTGACCATGGACATCCAACTGCCGAGTCGATCAAGCATGTCTACTATCAGTTAGTGAATGGACGCGGCATTCGAGAGACCTTATCGCTTCCGCGAATGCCACAGAAATTACCGATGGTAGAATCTGCTTCACGGGGGCTTACTCATTATGACCAATTATTCGCGATGGCTGGAGGTGGGCAGTCATGAAGGAATTGATCGAAGAGCATGCGAAGCGATTGAAGCTCAGTTGGATTCGTGAACATTATCATGAAGTGGAAGCAGCCTCTCAAGAGGAGTTTTTACTGAAGCTGTTTGAAAAGGAAATCGAGCAACGGGAAGAACGGAAATTGAATCTTCTCATCAAGCAATCGTTATTGCCGGATATATCCGGCAGGCAATTTGAGTGGGATGGCATTCATATGAACAGCGATCTATTAAAAGAGGATGTATTAGCAGGAAGATTTATTGAAAGGAAAGAGAATCTCATTTTATATGGAGGGGTAGGTGTTGGGAAGACCTTTCTAGCCTCCTTGTGTGGCTGGAATGCGATTCATCAGACAAAAAGGAAAGTACGCTTTTATACGGTGGCACAGCTGGTGAATCAACTACTGGAAGCTCATGAGAAAGGCACGCTCAGTAAGATCTACAAGCAGATAGAAGGATTGGATCTATTGATTTTAGATGAACTGGGCTACGTACCACTGCATAAGCAAGGAGCAGAGCTCCTGTTTCAAGTGCTTACTTTGTGTTACGAAAAGCGAAGTGTGATCGTTACGACGAATCTTCAGTTCGGACAGTGGAATCATATATTTGGAGATCCGATCTTGACGGAAGCGTTTATTGATCGTTTAATTCATTATTCACATTTACTGGTATTTAATAGAGAGAGTTTTCGACACAAGGAATCATTACTCAATCATTAAAAAAGGATGTTGGCAAGTAGCTACATTTTTAACTGCCAAATCATATATTTTCTACTTGCCAAATACACTAATACATCCTCTTTTAATAGATCGCTGTTCATATTGTTTATGGCACACTAGAAATGTAGAAAACGGCAACTAATTTATGTACATAAAAAAGGCCACTTGCCAACATCCGAAAAAATACATACACTCCTGTTTGGGCATATCTTTACGGGAGGTAGTATAGGAGATGTTAGCAATGGCTGAAGTTAATTATATCAGACACGAAACGAATACTAAAAGTCGAAGCTATGCAGAAGTAGCACGACAGATGGGGGTAGATCGGCGGACGGTGAAGAAGTATTCCGACATGGAAGAATTCAATCCGGAGATACCGATCAGACAAAAAAGAATATCCCCTGTAATGGATCCAGTCAAACCGATTATCGATGAATGGCTGCTTGAGGACTCTAAAAAGAAAAAGAAGTTTCGCCGGACGGCAAAACGAATCTATGATCTATTAGTAGAACACCATCAGTTTACAGGTTCCGACCGTTCGGTCCGAGACTATGTTTCCAAACGAGAGCGAGAATTGATAGAAGAAAGTGAAGAGGCCGCTCAGGTGGATTTTGCGATATAGGGAGTGCTTATGCCGGGAATAATTAAATACTGTTCTTTTTGTCTTTTTTGCTGATTCGGGTCTGTGGTATCTGATGTGTAAACGATTCAATTTGCTGCCAAAAGATTCAACTTAATGAATAACTCCTTATTTATGTTAAGAACGTGAGAAATTGATTTTTTGATGCTTGAAATATCACTTGTTGTCTTTCAAGCTGGATTGTGGCTTCAAGGCATTCGAGGTGATTCCTTTATTTTCACACGAAATTTTTTCAGGAAACATTTCTAGCATAATGTCAGTTACGGTATCTAATATCTACTGATCAGATCACTGTTAGGTTACAACAGCTTCAGTTTGAATAAATTCTATTTTCTATTTTTTGAAATATAATCTATAAATTCTGTTCTTATTTGTGAGTATGAAACAGTCTCGCTGGTCGAAAATATAACAGGACACAGAAACGCTATAGTACATGGTATAAAACTTCCATACTTCGCCTGATAACTTTTTGAAACGGTTTTCAAAAGTCTTCGAAGGCTAATATGCAGACTATTCTCGAAAGCGTATCATGTAGTTAGCTTAGTTGCATACGGATAACGTTTATTATGCTTATTAAAACACCTATTGCTTTTAATTCTTCCGATCTATATGATTAGTATTAGGGAAGTAATTACCTTTAATCCTTACTTTTCTATTAAAAACAGGTGGAAGTTGTTTGTGTTATTAATCGTCAATTTCCCATATGCCAAGGAGGGCCATATGAATAAATTCTGGAAGGTCTCACTATCAACGGTGTTAGTTGCTACTGCTTTAACGCCTATTGCAGTAACAGAGGCGGCAGCAAATACAAAGATAGCTGAAGTCGTATTTGCAAAGCAAGGAAAACCTATATCAATCAGTAAAAATATTTATGATGATGCTTTTATGGTTGGATTTTTAAAGGGAGAAAAAGTAAGTCACCTTCGTTTGAATAACGAAAGATATTATGAAAAAAGTTTTTACGATGAAGCAATTGTCGCTGCAGGTTCTATAGACGCTGCGCTACAGTTATTAACCAATTCTAACGTTCACACTACTTTATCGCCTGAGCCAGGTGAGTTTGAAAATGGCAAGCTAGTTACTAGTTGTGGAGATACAGAGTTTAATATTTGTTCTATAGACTGAGAAGATATCTGATTTAGGAAAAGAAACGCTGATTGTTGTCATTTAACAAACAGCGCTTCTTTTAGTGTGAGTTGCTGGATGGGTATATTCATGGTCTCCAGAAATCCAGCTAGCTTGTGCAGGAAAATAATTACTTTGAGAAAAACGAAGAAGCGGGGTTGTTTGTGCAGCGTACCGAGAAGTTACGTTTTTATATTACGGGCTTACGAAAAATATGAAAAGTCAGTATCGTAACTTGAGAAAATAGAAAAAGAGCCTCCGACCGATTTGGCGGTCAGAAAACTCATTTAGATACACTCAACTAATTAGCTGCTATAAAAATATAAAACAGCCAACCATCGCAAAAGACAGTTGGCCATTTTCTTTAGAAGCAACACGAGCCGCTTCTGTCATATTCAGAATAGTGTCTGAGTTATGTGATGGATTGGCACCCTAAAAATCCCCCAAACTCATTTTTCATCGCGTACCTGAATTGCGTGAATCACGGGTAATTTAACTTCCTTATCAGCTTTTTTATACGCTAAATCTATATCGTTCCAAAGGCTTTCGGCAAACGCAGTTGGTTTTTTAGAATAGCCGGCGATAATCATAATGGCGAAGCTGACAACCATACCATATACCCCCGGTTGCCATCCTAAGTCGTCTATAAATCCAGGGTTACTTAATCGAAGTACCATAGATAAACCTGTACCCACTAGGAGACCCGTGATCGCTCCAACTTTATTTGCTCTTTTCCAATATAATCCCAAAATGACGACAGGAAATAGTAAGATTATGCCATCGTAAGAAGCTAAGGCTAAAAATACCATCAGACCTAAATCTCCTGTTCCAAAGAAAATAGAAACCGCTGCTATGACGAGTACTGCAATTCTGGCAATAGTTAATCCTTGTTTATCAGTGATATTTTTTTTAACAAGAGGGGCCAGGTCTCTTGAAACGACTGTACTGATGGCTTGGATGATTCCACTGACAGTTCCCACACTGGTAGCCATGATGACAATGCCTAATAATCCTAAAGCAAAAGGGCCCGACTCACTTGCAATCCATAGGAATGCTCCCTGGGGATCCGCCTTGGCATCTGTAAAGGAATGTAAAAACAAACCGCTGATAACAAATAAAGCATAATAGATTCCCCCTATAATCGGTGCAGTAAGCGCGGCCATTTTCAATGAACGTACACTGTCTCCAGCAAATAATTTATTGTAAGCCCACGGCCACATAAAGCCGCCTAATCCACTTAAAATAACAATTGACGTCCAATAAGGTATGGAAGGCTCCCAACCTGGTCCAGGATATGTGAGCAGTAATGGGTATTCACTCAATACTTTTGACATTCCTGCTGAATAGCCTGAAAAGTATTTATACATAAAGAACACCATTAATGAAGAACCACCGATGATCATGATGACACCTTGGAACATATTGGCGGTAACAACGGATCTCATACCCCCTAGAGACACATAAATAACGACGACCGTTATTCCGATGACCATTCCCCAAAATTGAGAAATCAGCCCGCCTGTTGCATAAAAGAACACAATCCCTTGTGTTACTAATTCAACAATTAACCAAGGAATTGTGAATAGGATTCCCCAGGTACTCATTAAAATTCGAAGTGTTTTACTTTGGTATCTAAAGCCGAATAATTCCGGCTGTGTACTAATTCGATATTTTGTAGACCATACGTATGTTTGAGGAATTATGAAATACATGATTACTAAAGTGATAGAAGCATAGGCAACTACATAAAGTGCAATGAATCCATATGAAATGGTCATCCCTGCCCAAGCTGTGTACATAGCGCCTGTATACCAAGTCGAGAGCACAGAAAATGTGATGGCAATAAAGCCAAAAGACTGATTTGCCGTCGCATAATCATTAAATGTCCTTACACCCAAGTTATTTCTTATAATAAAGATCATGAGCAGGAAAAAAGATAAAATCATGATAGTTGGGATGGCTGCTGTCAATTGTTTTCTCCTCCCAACTCTTCTGTTTGTTCAGGCATATCTACTGTAACATCAAGCTCGCCAAGTCTATCTTCCACGATATACTGCACAATAATGCCGACACTCATTAGGCCTACTAATGAAAATAAATAAAACATGGAAAACGGTAAGCCTACAATCATAGGTTCAATTCGATTTGCCCATGTAATAAAGGGTGGGAAAGCCATGAGTATACTGATCACACTGTAGTAAGTAACAAATATTGTATTTTTGTATTTCATTTTATCCTCCTTCTTCCAAAATTCTTATAAAGAATGTGAATAGTTAGGATAATAAAGGTAAAGGGACATGTAAGGTCCCTTTACCTTTATTAATTCAATTTACTTTTGCATGTAGTACATCCCAATACACAGACTGCTGATCTATCACTTTTTGAACTGCTTCCTTCTCATGATCATATAAATTTTCTACTTGGACTCCGAATGCGTCCATAAATGGATCTTCTACATCCGTTTTAATTCCACTCAATTCTTCCACAATGGCTAAAGAACAGAACGGTACATATGCCGCACTGTATCCACCTTCATGGCATAATACTAAACGACCGTCACAATGCTTCTCCGCTAACTCTTTCATAAATGCAGAAAATCTTCTGAATCCGTCTGCTGTCACCATCATTCTGGCCAATGGATCAAAGAAACTTGGATCTTGTCCGGCAGATACGAGAATTAATTCTGGTTTAAACTGATTCACTACGGGTTCTACAATTTTTTCAAATGCGTGCATATATCCTGCGTTTCCAGTACCCGCTGGTAGTGGAATATTTATATTGTAACCTTTACCTGCACCCTCCCCACAATCTTCTACATATCCACGTCCTGCCGGAAACAGCTGGTCCTGATGGATTGAGATAAATAACGTGTTCTCATCCTCGTAAAAAGCTTGCTCAGTGCCATTGCCGTGATGTACATCCCAATCCAATACTAAAATTCTCTCTAAATTGTATTTCTCTTTTGCATACTTAGCTGCTATAGCAACATTATTGAATAAACAGAATCCCATTCCTTCCTGTGCTTCTGCATGGTGTCCCGGCGGTCTTGTCAATGCATAGACATTCTCAACCATGCCCTCCATTACGGCATCAACAGCAGTCATTGCTCCACCTGCAGATAATAATGCTATTTCGTACGAGCCTCTGCCAACAATAGCGGTATGTCCCGCATCTCCGCCATTCTCATCACTTAACTTTTTCACTTTATCAATATAGTCGGGCAGATGAAATAATTCAACCTCTTCCCGCGTTGCAGCACGAGGTGCTATAGATTGAAGTTGAGGTGTTAATCCGCTGACATCCATCAGGTTTTTAAACCTTCTTTTTGTTTCCGGATCTTCTCCGTACGTATGTGCCTGAATATAGCCGCCAGACTGCATATGCAAAGCTCCTGAACCATTATCATGCCAAAAATACGTCTCGTCATAAATAAAACCTGTTTTCTTCATTGAAATACCCCCTTCAATAATATAATTCAATTATCGCAAGTGCTTTCATTTAAAACAATTACCCGAAAGTATAATCTCTTCTGAATTATCAATCTTGTGTTACAATAAAGATTAATTTTATTGAAAATTGGATGAATGGAGAGATAATTATGAGATTGACGAAATCTGATTACGAGAAAATAATCTATATAATTAACCACAGCGATATACAGTCTTCTAATACCTTTCAAAGAATTCAATCATTGCTATCCTCTTTGTTTAATTTTGATCATTCTCTATTTTGGTTTTCAGATAGTCAATTTAATATGTATAATATGCAATTTTTAAATCACCCGGATAAATTAATTTTAGATTACACGGAAGTTTATAGGGATGAAGATATCATGAATCCCAAAAAACAAAGTAAAAATATTATTGGAAAGAGGAACATCGTGCTAAGTATGGACAGCATTGCAGAAAACTCCGATTACCGTAATTCGGAATACATTAATTTTATGAATAAACATAAAATGATTGATCAAATGGTGATGTATTTCACAGATGAGAAAAGAATATTAGGTGGAATCGGCTTTACAAGATTTGAAGGCGATGCGCCGTTTAACCAAAAAGACAGGGAAGTATTGCAAACGCTTTCTATGCATATTAACCAATTAATTAAAAACTATATGGCCATGGAAGAGTATCAAGCGATTAATTCATTCCATCTTACAAAAGAACATAATAATTTAGGTATTATTCAATTGAGTAGCTTTCAACAAATTTTATTTTATAATGAAGCTGCACAAGAAATCATCAATCAAATCGAGCCCCTGAAATCAGTGGAGTCATTTTTCCAACATTCCATTTTACCCGGTATTGCCAAAGATTTATTTACGATGGATAAGCCATTTTCTTTGGACATTGGTGACTGGACAATGAAAATCACTCCGAACATTCACATGTCAGAGAATCCAACACCTATTCCATACTCTATTTATATGTATAAGATAAATAATCGAAAAGAGAAGAATCACCTACTTATGCTCCTATCACGCAGAGAAGTAGAATTATATGAGCAAGTACTGAAAGGGTATACAAATGAAGAAATTTCCAACCGCTTATGCATAAGTATTAATACAGTGAAAAAACACCTCGGTAACATCTATCAGAAATTAGACGTATCCAATCGTACAAGTTTAATACACAAATTAAAAAATGGTTTGTAAACGCGTCATGTCGAAAGTAATTTAAGACAAGTTCATTCAATATCTTTCGCTTTACCGTCAGGTAAAAGAGTGGGAAAGCCATGGCTTGTTGACGAATGACAAGAATCTATCCAACTGGATGATCCGAGTGACAGAGGACTGGCTGACCCCTGTCTATGATCTGATGAAGAAGCTAATAGCATCGGAATGTCCTGCACGTTGATGAGACGACTGGATGAACTCGGGTAGTTTTCTAGGAAAACATTAGAATGCTGCGCTAGCCGATAGAAGCCGGAGAAGTCACAATCAGCCGTGTCAAACAAACAGTGAGCTATCCGCGTCCTTTACGTTAATAGCGACAACCAATCCCTGTCCTTGCGGCTATAACGGCTCCCGTGAACGTTATTGCACCTGCACTCTTAAACAAATCAGCACTTCCCCCCAATAAATCGCCTACACCCCATTCCAGCCCTTTCTAAAATATAGTAAAAAGAAAGGGAAGGACGATGATAAATGAACAGATCGCCACTCGTATTCAGCACATGTACTGTAAAGTTTTTGCTACATCTCCAACGGCAGGGGTATTCAAATGAAACCATAGATGGATATGGCAAGGACTTAGAGAGGTTTTGTATATTTATGGGCGAGCAAAAAAAGAATCATGACTTTCAAATGGATGAAATTACAAAAGCAGACGTCTTAAACTTTATGGATGAAGGCAGACGAAGGGGGAATAAGCCAAGCACAGTCAGTCGAAGGTTGGCAACATTGAAATCATTTTATAAATACCTATACTACGAATGCGATTATCCTCACGATATAGCTGCGCGAATCAAAATGCCAAAAGTATATACCCCTTTACCGACCATACCTTCAGAAGAAGAGGTTAGGAAATTACTTCAAGCATCGAAACAACTAGGCGCAAATTATCACCTTATATTTAGTCTGCTGTACTACACAGGCTCCCGTTTAACTCCCATACGTATATTAGAAAAAGCGCATGTCCATCTGGATGAAAAAGTTATTTATTTGCCAAAAGTGAAGGGAGGGAAAGATTTATATTTGCCGCTCCATGACCAGCTAAAAGAAATAATAATTAGCTATTACACTGAACACCTTCCAGCAAACAGTCACTATATTTTTCCTTCATCTCGCTATACCAACCAGCCGCTCAGTCCCTCGGATATCCGAAGCAAGCTACGGAAGGCCGCAGAGTTAGCGAATCTCCATATTCCAATCACACCGCACACATTACGACATTGCACTGCCACTCATCTAACCTTACGCAATGTCCCACAGATCACCATCGCCAGTATTCTCGGCCATGCCGATCTGCGTTCTACGATGCGCTACCAACATCTAGCAGTTGATCACTTGCGCGACTCGGTGAATTTATTATGAGGAATAATGTCGAGGCGTTACACGAAGAAAAAGATCCGTAACCTTAGCAACTATATGGAGTCATCAAAGAAGGGGGAGAGCCTTTTAATCGAGCAATCGGATTAGAATAAGCGACCTCTTCTCTTTTTGTTATAACTTAAAGGCTTTTCAATATCTATGATATATGAATTATTCCAAGTGGTTATGAAAGAAGGACTCACTCATGGATAAGAATAGACGAAAAACTGCATTTGAGAAATCCGGTATCAAGCTCAATCTGCGCCTCGTGTTTATGGAAAATGGTTGTTCCTACCCTGATCATGCAGTTCTGACGAACGCCAAAGAACACAATCGCGGTCAACTGGAGGTTCTAGTCAATGATAAGGAATGCCTGTATGTGTTCGACCATGTCTATTTGGATTACGAACAGTTTGACCTCATGACAGATAAGGGGCATTTCTTCGTCTCTCATCTGGGGAAAAACGCAGTTGTCCGGTCGCTCGAACAATTCCAGTTACCAGAAGATACCCTGGTATTATCGGCACAACGCAATACCGGTCGGAAAATGTGTTCCGTCTTTTGAAAGTACTGGATTCCAAAGGTAAGCAACTGAACCTGATCACGAATGGGTTTGACTTATCTGCCGACGAAATTGCAGACCTGTATAAGTCGCGCTGGGTTATTGAACTGTTCTTCAAATGGATGAAACAACATTTGAACATCGAGAAGTTCTACGCACAAAGCCAGCAGGGCGTGCATAACCAAGTGTATCTAGCGATGATCGTCTACTGCTTAAATGTGCTGGTGCAGTTTCGAACAAAAAGTGAGCGAACCTACTTGCAGATTAGCCGCTATTTAAAGGCGTCATTATAGAAGTCCGCGCATATTTGGTTCCGAAAGTTCGAAGGTAAAAGTGTGCCGTAACACGGCCCATCTATTTTTTTCACAGTAGCAGAAAGGCATAGTGAAAAAATGGATGTTAACTGTCTTTGTTCAGCCGTCTTCGTTTTTTCCTTGTGGACAAAGAACAGATGTAATATTTCGAAACTGTTTATACTACGCTAGTGTTTATAAAGGAATTAAGAAAATCAATCTATTGTTTTACGGATTTATGCTACTATTGTAGTTATAAAGGGGGGAGGAAAATTGTTAATTACTGCTGACATTGCGCAACCTATTGTAGATGAGATTATGAAAGTTATTGATTACAATGTGAATATTATGAATGAAAAAGGAATAATCGTAGCCAGTGGTGATTCTGAGCGAACAAATCAAGTACATCAGGGTGCTTTGGAAGCCATAGAACTAAAGAGGGAACGGATTATTCACACAGTGAATGATGCCAAAATGGTTGGGACCAGTGCAGGCGTAAACGTACCGATTGTAATTAAAGAAAGAATTGTGGGAGTCGTAGGCATTACAGGAGATCCGAAAAAAATCTATAAATTTATCCATATAATAAAGATTACTGTGGAAACACTGTTAGAACAACAATTGCTGATTGAACAATTACGTTTTAAACAGACAGCACTGGAGGATTGGATTCACAAATTAAGAGACAAGGAGAATAACGATCTCGCCAGGCTAGAAAATGAAGCGAGTTATCTGAGCATTGATCTTGCAAAAAAATGCAAGATGATTGCCGTACAAATCAGTAATTTTAATGCGTCTGTATTTGATTATGAAATACTGCATCAAAATGAGACACAGATATTCAATACGATAAAACAATACTTTCCTTTCAATTCTTTTGTCGCGGGTTTAGGCAAAGGAATGTTTGTAGTTTGCATTGTTGCGAATCGGGAGTTTGAACTTGGCTACTATAAAACATGCAAGGAGTTCAGTGAAAAGTTAAAAACCGAAGGATTCTTTAATTACATTGGAATTGGCGGCATATACGAAGGAATATTTGGTTACCGTACAAGTCTATTGGAGGCAATTCAAAGTATTGATATTTTAAAACAATCAAATTCTAAACGTACTATTGCCCATATCTCAGATTGGGGAACAATGAATCTGGTGGCGCAGATACCAAAGAACTATCGTCAAACCTTCATCACATCCTTCCTTAATCAAAAACCTCCTTTAACTAAAGAAATCGAGGAAACATTACAAGTTTTTTTATCAAATAATTTAAATTTGAAGAAAACCGCATTGGAGATGCATATTCACCGAAACACATTAATATACCGGTTGGATAAAATCAAAGAATCGTGGGGATTGGATCCAAGAAAATTTAGTGATGCATTAAACCTGCAAATGATGATTTGGTGTAAAATGTTAACAGAAAAATGATTTTTCTTTAAATTGAACGTTTGTTTCTTTCTCCTTCACTTTTTAGAAGTCTTGGCTGGTCAACTGTTCTGGCAGGATAACATTTTTTATATCCAGTGTACACAGTATTTACAATATTTTTAAAAAGTGATTGGAAAAATATGAATATGAAATCGCTTGAAATTGTCATAATTGTTTTTAAGTACAAAGAATGCCTGTAAATATCTGAAAATTCGTTAATTTACACAAAATATAAGTTAAGTATTCTTGATAAGATAGATATAGAAATATAAGGGCTTTCAAATGATAAGTGAGAGGATGTGAATTTGAATTACAGTCCCTATTATCTTCTATCACTAAGCTTCTTCGAAACAAAAATTGCCATAATAAAAAGGAGGATGTTATGAGAAATTATAAGAAGTCGTTATTCTACGTTGTCTTTCTAATTATTGTCTCTTCTATATTAACGGCATGTGGTGACGATGGCTCATCGAAAGCGGAAGGAGACACTATTAAGTTAGGTGTATTAGAAGACCGGTCAGGAGATTTTGCACTTGTCGGAATTCAAAAATCCCATGCTGTCGAGTTGGCTGTTGAAGAAATCAATGATAATGGCGGGTTGTTAGGTAAACAAATCGAGATAGTAGCTCCAGACACACAGTCGGATGATAAACGTTTTCAGGAAATGGCCAGAAAGCTAATTTTAAAAGATAAAGTAGATGTAATAATGGGCGCATTTTCAAGTGCCTCAAGAGAAGCAATCCGTCCAATTATGGAAGAGAATAAGATGCTGTATTTTTATAATAATCAATATGAAGGCGGAGTAGCAAGTAAGTATACGTTTCCTACAGGGGCAGTACCTGAACACCAGGTTATGACAGTGATGGAGTATATGATTGAAAATTACGGTTCGAATGTGTATACGATTGCCGCAGATTATAACTTCGGACAGATAACTGCTGATTGGGTTCGGATGGCTGCGGAAGATCTCGGCGGAAAAATTGTAGGCGAAGAGTTTATCCCGCTGGGTGAATCCCAATTTAACAGTAGTATCAATAAAATTCAAAAGGCGAAACCTGATTTTCTAATTGTGCTATTGACCGGTGAAAAACAATCATCATTCTATGAACAGTGGAATACGCAGGGAATCAAAGACTTGCCGATGGCCACCACGATCAATATGGCGCAGCAATATGAGCATATACGGTCCGAAGCACCTGCATTAGCTCATATGCATGTCGCCGCACCTTTCATGGAGGAAATGGATACACCTGAAGCAAAAGAATTTGTGGAAAAGTTTCGTAAAAAGTTCCCTGACGATGACTATGTTGGTATGGAAGCAGAAGCTCAGTATACAGGAGTCAACTTATGGGCGAAAGCAGTGGAACAGGCTGGCACGACTGATGTAGATAAAGTGATTGCTGAACTGGAAAATGGTCTGAGCTGGGAGGCGCCTTCTGGAAAAGTAACCATTGATCCGAAATCCCACCATGCAGTTAAGGATGTCTACTTGTTTTATGCGGATGAAAACCATAAGATCAGCACCTTGTATAAGTGGGATCAGGTGGAGCCGTTCTGGCTACATGAAGAAAAAGGTATTGACTTAACGCAGGATTCTCCGAATCAGCAATATACTCCAATTGATTAGTATCATTTAAGAGCCGGGAGGATTAATCTCCTCCTCTATTTTCGAACATCTATATTTAAAATGATGGGAGTTGACGACTATCATATTCCTAGAAAACGCTTTTAATGCAATTTACCAGTTTATGGACAGCTTTTCATTCTTGATTTTATCTGCAATAGGGCTGGCTATCATATTTGGAATGATGGGGGTCATTAATCTAGCACATGGTGAGTTTATTATGCTCGGCGCCTACATTACGACACTCTCCTGTTTGGCCGGAGTCCCTATACCTATCGCGATTATATTAGGATCTATAGGTGTAGGGATATTTGGATTTATTGTTGACAAACTAATCATCCGACATCTATATGGTAGACCTCAAGATTCCGTAGTTGCGACTTGGGGCATCAGTTTAATAATGGGTCAAGGAATGTTGATCTTGATGGGCCCTTCATTGCAAGGTCCCTCCACACCGCTTGGTTCCTTTTCAGTCGGGGGTATCAATTATTCATTATACCGCTTAATCTTGACTATTATTGCTTGCTTACTAGTTGTGCTTTTATATTGGGTGTTTATGCATACGAAGTTCGGATTACGATCCAGGGCGACTATGCAAAACGAAGAGATTGCCAGAAGTCTGGGTACCAATACAAGTCAAATGTATACGCTTACTTTTGTGGTTGGATCAATGTTTGCCGGATTAACTGGCGGGTTGTTTTCGTTCACGATGACCATCGGACCAACTTTCGGTACAGGATTCTTAATGGAGAGTTTTGTAACGGTGATTGTCGGGGGAGCGAACCCTCTCATCGGAACCGTTATGTCGGGAGGAACATTAGGCATCGTGCATAGTGCTCTTTCCTATATATTTGGGACATTCATAGGAAGAGTGGGATTGTTGGTAGCGGCCATAATATTTATCAGACTATGGCCGACCGGTTTTTCGGGACTGTTGGAGAAAAAAATATTGAGGGTGAAAAAAACAAATGGATAATTTGAAAAATTTCAAAAAAATCGACTCCGAGAAGATTACTATGCTTGTACTTTGTATCGTATTTCTTCTTTTTCCCCTTATCGCTTCCGCATATGATGTCTTAAATATGTCTTATTTTTTCTCAATGGTGTTCTTGTCCATGAGCTTATGGCTTATTTGGGGATTAACAGGAATCTTCAGTTTTGGCCAGACCGCTTTCTTTGGAGTGGGGGCCTATGCCTATGCAATGATCAGTATGAATTTTAATAATAACACGATGACTATTGTCGCCTTAGTGGGAGCTCTGGTTATTGCCTGGATACTTGCTTTACTTTTGGGATATTTCATGTTTTACGGCGGAGTGAATGATGTATTCGTTGGATTGATTACCTTATGTGTAACGCTTGTAATGGCAACCTTTTTAGCGCAATCTGCTGGTTCCCAATGGAAAATAGGAAGTGTGCTGCTGGGAGGAGACAATGGAATCAATAATATCCCACCACTTTCTATAGAAATAGGCAGCATACAGTTTTCTTTAGTAGGTACTTATCAATACTATTTTATAATACTAGTCTTAATAGGATTTTACCTATTTTTAAGGAAGATGCAACATGGAAAAATGGGATATAGCTTTGTAGCAATCCGAGAAAACAGGGAAAGAAGCCAATTGCTCGGATATAATATCTCTCTTCTACAAACATTGTCATTTTCATTCGGGGGCGTCCTCGCTGCTTTCAGTGGAGTGTTATATGTTACTTGGGGCGGCTATATATCTCCTTCTGCCATGGGAATATCAGCAGCTGCACTTCCAGTTGTACTAGTGGCGGCAGCTGGCCGGAATAATCTTTCAGGTGTCATGATATTTACTGTTTTGTATTACTTTCTTTCACAAAAGCTGTCGGTCAGTGGAAGTGAGTATGCACTGGTAATATTGGGCTTCATCTTGATTATGGTGATATTAATTGTTCCGAAGGGGATCGTAGTAACAATTTTCAATGCGCTGGACCGATTATTTTCTTCGAGAAGGAGACGAGATGCTAATGACACAGCAAGCGATACTAAGCAGGCAGGAACTTACTGATGCATCAGACGCATTGATAGAATTAAGCCAGGTAACGAGGGACTTTGGCGGTTTACGGGCGGTGGATCACGTAGACCTGACTATTAGACGGGGAGAGCTGCGTGGACTGATCGGCCCCAATGGTGCTGGGAAGAGTACAGTATTCAAATTGATTATGGGAATACACTCCCTCACCTCAGGAAAAATTCTCTTTAATGGCACTGATATCTCCGAAATGCCTACATGGCAGCGTGCTCGGCTAGGGATCGGTATTAAAATGCAAATTCCATGTGTGTACGGAGAGTTAACAGGTTATGAAAATATGCGGATTGCAGCCCAAAACTATATGAAGAATAACGAAATAAAAGGTGAAATAGAAAGAATTGTCGAACTGATCGGCATAGAACATCTTTTGCTACAGGAAGTAAACAATCTATCACATGGACAGCAACAATGGCTGGAAATAGCCATGACGTTATTGTCAAATCCTGACTTACTATTGCTTGATGAGCCCGTTGCTGGTATGGGGCCGGAAGAAACAGCTTTTACAGCCGAGATTATTAAGCGTCTTAATGAAAACGGATTTTCAATTATATTTATCGATCATGACATGGAGTTTGTTCGACAAATCTCAAAGAAAGTTACAGTATTGCACCAGGGAGCAACTTTCGCAGAAGGAAATATAAATGAGATTGAATCCAATAAAGAAGTGATTGAAATTTATTTAGGCTCAGATAGTTCGGAAGGGACGTGATCAGGTGCTTGACATTCGGAATTTCACAACAGGATATAACAAAATAATAGTTATCAGAGACATTTCAATTCAAGTGGAAAAGGGCAAAGTGGTCTCCATAATAGGACGAAATGGAGTAGGTAAAAGCACATTGATGAAGGGAGTGATGGGGCTGTTACCTTCAAGTTCAGGTGAAATTCATTTTAACAATCAGGATATTACGAAACTGAAAACTCACTCCCGGGCCCGGCTTGGTATAGGTTACGTACCTCAAGGCCATGGTGTTTTCCCTAATTTAACCGTTGAAGAGAATTTACGAATGGGTGAGTCTATTAACGTAAAAAAGAAAAACAATGATTTTGATGTAATTTACAACTATTTCCCACGGATAAAAGAGCGTTTACATCAAAAGGCGGGGACGTTAAGCGGCGGAGAACGCGCCCAACTTTCGATTGGAAGAGCACTAATTGGTACACCAGATTTATTGATACTGGATGAACCTTCAGAAGGAATACAACCAAATATTATTCAAAGTATTGGAGAAATCATCAGGCAAATCAATAAAGACTTAGGGTTAACCGTCCTCCTTGTGGAACAACATTTTGGATTAATTAAAAGCTTGGCCGATACTTGTTATGCAATTGATAAAGGAAGAATTATTGGTGAACATACATCGGATGACCTGTCATCCGAGATAATCCAAAAATACCTAACAGTATAATTTTAATACATTACTATTTAGTCTCATTTAGAGAAGAGAACAGGAGTGATAAGAAGTGAAAATTATAAAACAGCCCGGTAAACATAGCTATGTATTCAGCCGTTATCTAGAACCGATTGCAAGTGTAAAACCAGGCGAGGAAGTTGTGATTTATACTGAAGATGCCTTTGAGAACCAAATTACAAAAGAAACAGATATCCCATCTGAAATCTTAGGGAAATATTTAAACCCGCAAACTGGCCCAATCTATATTGAGGGAGCTGAACCGGGCGATACACTCATCGTTCATATTATTGATATAGAGCCGACAAGGGATTGGGCTGTCAGTATTTTAAATCCATACTTCGGGGGATTGACTGCCACTTCAATGACAAAAATGCTACATGAACCATTACCTGAGAAAGTCTGGATCTATCAGCTGAGTGACGGCATGCTGGTAAACAATACACAGCTGAGTTTTCCGTGGAAACCATTTATGGGTACAATGGGAACGGCACCGGACTTAGAAGCTGTGTCTGCCCTGACGCCTGGTCAACATGGCGGTAATATGGATGTGCCGGATACCAAACCAGGTAATTCCGTTCATTTACCTGTTAACGTAGAAGGGGCTTATTTCTACACAGGTGACTGCCATGCCGCGCAAGGGGAAGGGGAATTATGCGGTGTTGCTTTGGAAGTTACAGGTAAGGTGACAATGAAATTTGAACTCATTAAAGGAAAGTCCCTTGAATGGCCGCGTATCGAAAGTCCGACTGAATTAATGGCGGTGGGAAGTGCCAGGCCAATGGAGGATGCTGCCCGAATAGCATACGGTGAATTGATAGATTGGATGATCGAACTTGGCTGGGATAAGTTAGAGGCATATCAAGCGTTGACACAGATAGGAAAACTATATGTAGGAAACATGGTTGACACAAATTATTCTCTTGTAGCAAAGATAGAAAAGAAATATGCACTGATTGATAAAAATTGAACAAGAGAGGGAGTGGACAGGAGGTATGTCATGAGGATTTTAGTATCTCCAGATTCATTTAAGGGCAGCGAGTCCGCTAAATCTATTGGTGAAATTATTAGTTCAGCCATTAAAACCGAGATACCCCATGCTATTATTGATGTAACTCCAATGGCAGATGGTGGTGAAGGTACAATTGATGCTTTACTACATGCAACCAAAGGAAAGAAACTAGCTTTAACAGTTACTGGCCCCCTGGGAGGGAAAATAAAGACTCATTACGGTCTTTTAGAAGAATCCCAAACAGCGGTTATTGAAGTAGCTTCATTTGTAGGTTTTACTGCAGTGTCTGAAGAGAGACGAAACCCACTTAGATATACGACCCTCGGAATTGGAGAATGCATCGAAAATGCTTTAGAAGCAGGCTACAGGAAATTCATATTTTGTCTGGGTGGGAGTGCAACGAATGACGGCGGTTTTGGAATGCTTCTAGGAATAGGCGTCTCCTTTAAAGATCGGCATGGTACCAGGCTGGAACCATACCCACACAACTTGTCTAAGATTCACGATGTCGACTACAGTGGTGTAGATCCTCGTATATGGGATACAGAGATACGGATAGCGAGTGATGTGAAGAATCCTTTATGTGGTAAAAGTGGAGCGACATACATTTTTGGACCCCAAAAGGGTGTGAAATCAACCGACTTGGCAGTAATGGATCAGACCTTGAAGGATTACGCTGATAAGATTGAATGCCATTTGGGAAAACAGTTTTCTGACATTCCAGGGGCAGGAGCGGCTGGAGGGCTGGGCTTTGCACTACTTACAATCGGCGCGAAAATGGAGTCTGGTGCAGAATTAATTGCAAATAGCATTAATTTGGAGGCTAAAATCCTGAATAGTGACTGGGTAATAACAGGTGAAGGACGCACCGATCACCAAACATTACAAGGGAAATTGCCTTATGTAATTGCCAAAATGGCAAGAAGGCATAAAAAGCCTACAATTTTAATTTCAGGCTCCATCGAAAGTAATTTATATGATCTGTATGAAGTTTTTGAGAGCATGCATGCAATTGCAAATGGGCCGCTGACATTGAAAGAATCAATAGAACATACCCAGGAACTTTTGTATCACCGAGTTCGGAATATCGCTCGGTTGTTGAAGTATACCGACCTGGAAGGAATGGGTAGAAATTCAAAAGTTATTAAACCTGCAAAGTAGAAGGGAGAACGAACAAAAAAAGCCTGGATTTTTTCAGGCTTTTTTGTATGCGTGTTAAAATAGTTACCAGGTCTCCATACAAAAGAATTCTGTTAGGCATGGTGCGAAGGTTATGGAGAAACTTGCACAATGCAAGCTTGTGGCTTCCTGCAGTTCTTGGGAGAAAACATTGTGGCTCTAGCACGTAAGCTTTTCGTTTCGTGAAACTGTGCGTATAAGAGTATGTTCATAAATGAAGTCTTATGCGGCTTCTTGGTATATTGATAAAGGCAATGGAGCTAAAACTGTCCCATACAAGCGAGATATTTTAGCGACCAAAACCAGCTTGCTCAATTAAAAATAGAGATCTGTTCCCAAACAATTAGTGTAACCGAGTACATTAATTCAGTAGTCACTTTTCACAATAAATCAGCCAAGAACAGAGAAGTTTTTTCATAGCTTTGCACATTATTATGGGATATGTAAAAACTTTATCATTATAATACAGCAGACTTATCGACAAAAAAATTCCCCCAGAAAGGGGCTTTATGAATTCACCTAATACGATACCTGCTACACCCAATACAAGAATCGCAATTACTTCAGGCAAGTTGCCTATAAACATACTAAACATAATAAGAAAGTACCAGGTACACAAACAATTCAGACACTAGTCTGACAACTTAGCGTGATAAGAAGAGGGGCTGTCCAGAAAGTCAGTAATAACTGATTTTCTGTGATAGTTTTTTCTCATGGAGGAAACATTGTTCTAATTGGCAGGGATGTCTACACTGAATCCGCGCTATAAAGAAGGTATCAGGTAGACACACAATTAGAATTGCTGAAATCATGAATGCAGCCCGCGCTCGTTTTACAAGTTGAACAATAGAATAGATGTAGATAGAAATTCTATATTAAAAGTCCTGTGAAATTTGAAGGCGTTAGTGTAATATTAATGGTTAAAGAACAAAAAAATGGAATTGAGGAGGAGATAAGACATGGGGAAACTTTTTAGCAAGTTATCAATAATTTTTTCAGCAATCCTGTTATTTGCGGTCCTAGTTCCGTTCAATGTTTTGGCGGAAACGCATTCAGAAACAGGGCAATACTTCTACACAGAAACCATATCACCGCTATATGATGATGCAAAAACATTTTCAGAAGGGTTGGCTGCAGTTGGAAAAAATGGAAAATGGGGTTACATAAACGAAGCAGGAGAAACAGTAATTGACTTTCAATATGATCGCGCACACAGTTTTTCAGAAGGAAAAGCGATTGTGGAGAAACATGTAGGTGACGGAGATTACGTTCAACGTTTTTATTACATTATAACGCCGGACAATAACACTACAAGCGTCAAATATGGAGAGAGCGATTTCTACACTCTCAATGGGTACTTTAAAGAGTATGGCGGACCTCTGGATGAGATGTATGACACCGTCTTTTATAACGGATATGTTATGCTACCTGCAGATTCACCCACCGGTACATTTATTTTTGATAAATACGGCGAGGCGTATGATGCAGCCTCTTACCTTCCGACAGAAGGAACTTTGGCAAAATACGATCATTACTCGGATATAAATTCAGAAGAATACGAAATGTTATATGATGAAATAGAATTTATAGGTGCTGCGCCGTTTAATCAGGGAATGGCACCTGTTGCCTTTACAGATCCGAATAATAAAAATAATCATTATTGGACATTTCTAACGAAAGACAGAACACTATGGTCAGGTCCTAAGTTTTACTACTTTTTCGTAAAAGATCCATTTGGGTCATATCAGGTATTTAATGATAATTCATTAGCCAGCATTATGAATGCAGAGGGAAAATTTGGAGCTGTCAATATGGAAGGAAAAACCGTAATTCCTTTTCAGTATGAGCAATTAAGGGTGTTTAACGAAGGCGTTGCGGGATTTTTACAAAACAATAAGTTTGGTTTTATTGATATAAACGGTAATGAAGTGATTAAACCGCAATTCGATGATGTGTCGTTGTTTGAGAATGGTCTGGCTGTTGTACGCCAAGGCAGTATGGCATATGTGATTGACAAGAAGGGAAATAAAATTAAAGGTTCGGAAAATATCCCGCCGAGTTCGTATTTCTTTGAAAGTAAATCCGATGGAAATAATGAAATTGGTAATATGACGGTCAGTCCAGGCAAATATATTCTTACAACCAGCCATGAGAAATTCGGGTTTGCAAAAATCAACTCTGGCGGGGAAGTTATAAATGTAACGGGAATAAGTCTGAATAACCCCAAACTGGAGATGGAGATAGGAAAAACAGCAGCACTGGCAGCAACAGTTTCTCCAGTTGATGCGACAAATAAAAAAGTAATCTGGTCGAGTAGTAATGAAGAAGTGGCTACAGTGGATGCATCCGGTAATGTGGCAGCTAAATCAAAAGGAAAAGCGAACATAACAGTTACAACAGAAGATGGGGAATATACAGCTGTCAGTGAAGTAACGGTCAAAGAATCCTCAACTGTCACTGATCCCTATGAAGGTTACAAAGTGTGGGATACATCACTTAAAAACAATTCAGCGAGCCATAGCTGGAGAATAAAGTTAAATATGAATGTTAACGAAAGTACGGTGGATAGCCGGAGTGTATTTATTCTCGACAAGAACTATAAGAAAATTAATTTTGTTAATCCGCGAGTCGAAAATATCGGAAACAATGGATATATAACATTGGATAATAACGGAAGTTTTATACGCGGGGAAGAGTATTGGATCATTATAGAAGATACAATTCAATCTTTTAGCGGAAAGAAGTTGGTTAAAGGTCTTAAGGCCAAATTTGAGATTACTAAATAAATTTAAAATATGAAGATGAATGGCAGTGACTTTCTTGAAAATGAAGTATTAAGTGGGAACCTCTCAGGGTTCCTTTTTAAAAAAAGGGTACCAGGTACACACACAATATACTATAGATAACCGTTGAAAGGCGCGGGTCATGCCTGAATCCAAATATTCAATTTGCTCCTTTTTCGTATTCATAAACAGGTGTATTCTTCGTATGATTGTGGTAAACTGAACGTAAACTAAAAAGACCGGATGCGGTAAACACCCAGTCAATTGCAACTGACATCCGCCTGAAGAGCGGTTGGCCAGAGGTAAAGAGCGTTTTACTTAAAAAGTAACTATCTCATCTACTTAGCCGGTAGCGGGGGTGGTTACTTTTTTGTCTTGATGACAATCGCGATGAAGCCACCCCGCGCCTTAGGAAGCATAAGGGTGGTTCTCGCAAATAAATTTTTGTTTGACAACCATCGCCCTAACGGAAAACTATGCACGATTCAAGGGAATGTTCCCTGGAAAAAAAGGTTATCAGGTACACACAAAAAAAGAGGGAATAGGTGTATGTATAAGTTGTAAATCCAACTGCTCAATATCGAGCAGTTCACTTTAACGGTTTGGAACAAGAGATACAAATAAATATTAGAGAATTATAGCCTGAAACGACCTGTCAAAAAATCAAAAAACCACAAGGAAGAAATTTCTTCCTTGCAGTTTTTTAGACTAGAGTACCAACAGATAAGGAGACTCGATATACTTCACTAAGACAGACAAGAACTCAGCAGCCTTCGCACCATCGACAATCTGATGGTCGAATGTAATACTAAGCGGAATCTTTTTGATGGTTTTGACCGTTCCGTCTTCTGCCAATACTAATTCTTCTTGGAGAGTACCAACGCCCAATATTCCTGTTTCGGTTGGGTTAAGTATCGGTGTGAAATATTCGATGCCGCTTGCGCCCAAGTTGGTAATAGTGAAGGTGGATCCAGAAAGAAGTGATGGGTCAGCTTCGCCATTTCGCGCTCTTTCTGTTACATCTTTCATTTCATTTGCCAGCGCACCGATCGTTTTTTGATGGGCATTTTTAATGACTGGCACCAGTAATCCGTCATCTAGAGATGTCGCGATTCCTAAGTGCACTTCATCAAATTCTTTCAGTTGCCCATCATGATATGTGGCATTCATTGATTTCAGTTCTTGTAGAGCCAACACCACAGCCCGTGCTAATAAGACGGTTACGCTCAATTTCATCTCCGAGTTACTGGCGCTTAATTTATCGCGCAATGTCTGTTGGAAATCAATTAGCTGTTCGGCATTTGCTTTGCGGTGCAATGTGAGTTGGGCAGTCTGTGATAAACTATCACGCATATTTCGAGCAATCGCTTTACGCATAGGTGAAAGTCCTTCTCCGACAGAAACTGTTGCTGTCGCAGCTGATTGCTGTGCGGCGAGTTCCTGTTGCGATCCTGTTTGAATATGTGTACCGCTCTCTAGAATATGTTCTATATCTCGTTTAGTAATCCTTCCCTTGCCGCCGGATCCTGTCACCGATTGGATATCAATATCATTGTCAGCCGCTATTCGTCTGGCAAGTGGCGTAATGAAAATACGATTTGACCGCTGATGTTTAGTAACTCCTTGTTGAGTCGGCATGTCTGCAGGTGATGCAGGTTTTTCGTATTCCGTTACGTCTACGCTGACTGCGTCTGTATCTTTTTTATCTGCAGAAGAAGGCTTTTCTCCTTCTTCGCCAATAAAAGCAAGGGCATCTCCTACTTTCAGTTCATCCTCTACGTTACCAAACTTCTCAATTAAGATACCTGAACTAGTAGCTTCTACATCTTGATTTAATTTTTCAGAGCTGATCATTAACACAGGTTCGCCTTTCTCCACTGTGTCGCCTACTTCTTTATACCATTCTGTAATGGTGCCTTCGGTCATCGTCATTCCTAGTTTTGGCATTACAATAGTTTCGCTCATTTATTTCACCTCCTACATCGTATGAGATTTCTTTAAATCTGTAATGATTTCATCAGCAACACGCAACACTTTATCCGCATCCGGTATATAGGCTTTTTCTAGGTTGGCGGCAAACGGAACAGGAGTGTTAGGTGCGCATACGGTTTTAATTGGACCGTCTAAATAATCAAACGCCTTGTCGGCTATGACGGATGCGATGTCTGTCGCAGTATTATTATGTGGATTGGATTCGTCTATAATAATTAGGCGGCCGGTCTTTTTCACGGATTCAATTACCGTTTCCTGATCCCATGGGGCAATCGTCCGTAAATCGATGACTTCTACCTCCACACCATCAGAATTCAATCGCTCCGCTGCTTCTTGCGCAACTTGCACCATTTTACCGATTGCTACAATCGTCAGGTCACTTCCTTCGCGTACTACATTAGCCTTGCCGATTTCGACGGTGTAGTAATCTTCGGGAACCTCTCCTTTGACACCATACAGCATCTTATCCTCTGAAAAGACGACTAAATTATCGTCTTCGATCGCTGCCAACATCAGCCCTTTTGCATCGTAGGGATTGGAAGGAACGACTACTTTTACACCTGGGATCGCACCGAACAGCCCATACAATGTTTGAGAGTGCTGAGCCGCAGCTCCTGCACCGGCTCCGTGGACAGTACGCACAGTGAGTGGGATTTTTGCCTTGCCGCCAAACATATAGCGCATTTTTGCACCTTGGTTCAGTATAGGATCAAGTGCAAAGCCGACAAAGTCATTAAACATCAATTCTGCAATTGGCCGTAAGCCGGTTGCTGCTGCTCCGACAGCCGCACTGAAGTAACCGTGTTCTGCAATGGGTGTATCGATGATGCGCTCCCGCCCGAATTCGGATACCAGCCCTTTGGATAAACCGAATACACCGCCAAATGCGTCGTCATATCTGCCGTCGTCTTGAACTAAATGATCTACTTCCGCGCCTCCAGCGACATCTGTGCCGATTAGGATAACTGTTTCATCTTTGCGCATGGACTGCGCCATTGCTTCATTTATTGCTGTCATAAATGTGACTTTTCTTTCCGTCATCATAAGTTCCCCCTTTTGTTATGCGAAAATATCCGTATAAAGTGTAGATTCATCTGGAAGAGGACTTGCTTCCGCAAACGCTACTGCATCCTCAATAGTCTTCTTCGCTTCAGCTTCAATTTTATCTGCCTGTTCTGCAGTCATCCATTTGTTTTTCGTAGCCTTTTCACGGAATTCGGTGATCGGATCACGGTCTTTGTTCGGATCTTGATCGGTTTTATATTTTTGTTCGTCTCCCTCAAAGTGCCCGTATTGCCGATACGTATCGCACTCAATTAAAGTCGGGCCCTCTCCGGCTTTTGCTCGTTGAATGGCTTTTTCTGTAGCGTCGTAAACCGCTTCCACGTCCATTCCATCCACACGTACGCCAGGCATATTGTAGGCGGGTGCCCGTTCAGCCACTGTTTCTGATGCAGATGCATATCGGAAAGGTGTACCTTCGCCGAATTGATTGTTTTCGCAAACAAAAATGACCGGTAAGTTTAAGATGGATGCTAAATTGAGTCCTTCATGGAATGTACCTTCATTGGATGCGCCATCCCCGAAGAAACAGACCGCTACATGGTCTTTCCCTAATGTTTTAATGGTCAATGCGGCACCTGCTGCTAACCCAAAACCGCCGCCTACAATTCCATTGGCACCCAGCATTCCACGATCTACGTCAGCAACGTGCATGGAGCCGCCTTTACCTCCACCAAGACCATCTTTTTTTCCCATGATTTCCGCCATCATTCCTTTAATATCGCAGCCTTTTGCGATGGCATGTCCGTGACCCCTGTGAGTGCTTGTAATATAATCTTCGTCGTCCAATTGTGCCATCACACCAGTAGCCACCGCTTCTTCTCCTGCATATAAGTGAACAAATCCCGGAATAAGACCTTTTCCGAATGTGTAACGTACTTCCTCTTCAAAAAAACGAATTTCATTCATCTTTTGATAAATCCATAATGCTGTTTGTTGTTCCATAATAAATTCCTCCTCTACGATCTATTTATGAATAGCCAGTCCGAAAAAGTCATTCGCGCTTTCTCCTATAGCTTCCGACAGAGTGGGGTGCGCTTGCACAAAATTTGCCAGCTCAAACATCGTCCCTTCTGTATGTTTCACAGCCGCTATTTCTTGAATTAACTCTGTCGCATTCGGAGCGACAATTACGGCCCCCAAAATTTCACCGTACGTGGTATCGGCAATGATTTTAACAAAGCCTTCTGTCTCACCTATAGAAAGCGCCCGGCCATTCCCGGATAGAGCAGACTGGGTAGTTTTTACTTGATAGCCGCTTGCTGAAGCTTCTTGTTCACTAAGTCCGAATGAAGCGATTTCAGGATGCGTATAGACACAGCGCGGAATGGAGGTTTGTTCCAGCGGCGTAACTTCTTTGCCGAGGATTGCCTGAACAGCCGTCAGTCCTTCCGCACTTGCCGCGTGTGCCAGTTGGTAGCCGCCAATGACATCACCTATTGCATACACATGTTTTGTACTCGTTTCATAATGAGGATCCACATCGATATAGCGACCAGATTCATCAAGTTGTAAATCTAGTTGATCAGCTACTTCCAGATTCGGTTTTCTGCCTGTTGCAACGAGCAGTTTGTCGTAAGAATAGCTCGTTCCTTCCACCAGCACACTTTCTTTTGTCACATTTTCGATTTTTGCGCTTGTAACAATATGCACACCTAAATCTTTCAAGCGTTTTGTTATCACTTTTCGAGCATCTTTATCTTCTGTCAATAAAATATCGTCTGCTACTTCGATCACGGTAATATCGGTACCAAGAGGAGCCATGGCGAATGCCAGTTCAATGGCGATGACGCCGCCTCCGATGATCACAAGTGTGCTGGGTAACTTTTGAAGTTCAAAGAAAGAATCGGTAGTTACATAATCCACTTGTTCAAGTCCCGGAATCGGTGGGACAAATGGTTTGCTTCCGGTAGCTAAAATTACGTCTTGTGCTTTTAGCTGAGTATCCTTAACCGTCACCACACGATCTTTATTGACTGCAGCCTCCCCGTGAAACAATGAAATTTTATTTTTCTTTACTAAGTAATGAATGCCTTGAGTCAAAGTTTCGACTACTTGATCTTTTCGTTTCATTAATTTAGGGAAATCAATCGAAATAGATCCAGTTTGGATGCCCCAATCATTTGCTTTTTGAATGCTTTCCACCATTTCACTGTGCTGCAAAAGTGTTTTGGAAGGGATACAGCCAACATGTAGGCAAGTCCCTCCAAGCTTTCTTTTTTCAATAAGTGCTACTTTCTTTCCCGATTGAGCCGCACGGATAGCTGCAACATAGCCGCCGGGACCTGCACCAATCACAGCCAAATCAAATGTTTCCATATCTCCACATCACCTGCTTTCGTTAAAATCAATAGGACTTTTTAAAATTGAACGCTGATCTAACGCAATTTGGCAGTTCACTAATAGATATTGCAAGAAGCATGCCAAAAAAGAAGATTCCTGAAAAATGTTAATGTTATCGGACTTATTAGACTCTTCGATACCATTTAAACTGAATGAGTTCATGAGGGGAGTGTCTCAGCGAAACAGAAAACTGTCTCATAGTTACAAAAGAAAGCCTCTAATGGATTTGCAAAATATTGCAGATCCATTAGAGGCTTAGTTACTCAGCCGTAATATTAAACTGTTTCATTCGTCGATACATAGTGGCCCGTGAGATACCGAGACGTATAGCAGCATGCGCAACAACTCCATTTTCAGCTTGTAAAGCTCCGAGTAACTGTTCTTTGTCAGTTTGCTGAGAGTCGGTAGTCAACTCGGCAGGCAAGTGAGAAGGAGTGAGAATTTCACCTTCCATATTGAATAATGCTTGCTGGACGACATTTTTTAATTCGCGTATATTGCCCGGCCACTGGTAATCAGTGAGGCACTTTATAGTATCAGCGGTGACCTCTACATGCCGTTTTCCGAATTGGCTGCTCAATTCATTGATAAAACGACGAGATAGCGCTGGGACGTCTGATATTCTATCTCGAAGGGCAGGTATCGTTATTTGGATGATCTTCAGACGATACAGCAGGTCTTCCCGAAAGGTACCCTCCGCCACGGCTTGTTTCAAATCGCGGTGTGTGGCCGCGATGATGCGGACATCGATCGGGATCGCTTTTGCACTGCCGATCCTGGTTACTTCACGTTCTTCCAGGATTCGCAGCAAATGAACTTGAAGGTCGAGGGGCATGTCCCCGATTTCATCCAAGAAAATGGTGCCTCCTTGTGCCAATTCAAATTTACCGGGACTGCCCTTTGCTCTGGCGCCAGTGAAAGCGCCTGCTTCGTAGCCTGATAATTCACTTTCCAGTAAACCTTGTGGCACGGCGCCGCAATTGATCGCGATAAAAGGTTTATTCTTTCTATCGCTCGCTTGATGAATGGCCTGCGCAAAGACTTCTTTTCCTGTGCCGGTCTCTCCTGAAAGAAAAATTGTCGCGTCAATCGTTGCTGCCTTTTTGGCTTGCTTCAGAACATGGGAGAAAGCAGTGGATGAACCGGTTATATTCTGAAATGGATCAGATGTTTTTTTCTCTTGGCTTCTCGTCACTTTCTCGCTTTTCGGCAAAGATCTGGTTTTCTTTAGAGATATAATAGCCCCCAAGCACATATTCTGGAAGGAAATCGGGTGAATGGAGCAATTATACGTTTGTTTTGTATGGGGTATTTTCGTTTCTTCATTTAGGATTTTCTTGCCGCTCAGCATGGAATGAGTTATGAGCTGATCTAATCCGCTAAAAGTTTGAATATACAGAGCTTTAGAAAGGATCGGATCTGCCATCGCGGTCTTACTTCGTTCTATAATATTTTTCTCACGATCCACTACCAAAATAGACTCTTCTACTTCTTCCATTGCAGTAGTCAAGAAAAGATTTTCACGTATTGCGCTGTCATACACTTGATTTATAATCGAATTAGACAGATTACGAGTTTCGGCAATAATGAGTTTAAATGTATGGGGATGGAGTGTGGGGTTAGACCCTGCAATGTTAACAACCCCCAATAATTCTTTAGTAAAAGGCGCGATGATGGGGGTAGCTGCACAGTACCAATCATGATTCTTCTCACAGAAGTGTTCGGAAAATAATACCTGTGCGGATTGTTTGGTTTTTAACGTGACACCGACGGCATTGGTTCCGGCTGATTTCTCACTCCATGTGCCTCCGTCAAAGATGTTAAGTACTTCCGCGCGTTTTAGTGTTTGCGAATCTCCCCAAGAGTGCAAAATAGTTCCTTGGCGGTCTGTAATAGATAACATAGTTTGTGATTCATTTAATAAATCGAGAACATGTGTAATTCGCTCAGTGGAATACGACAGCAATTGTTCATTTTGCCGTAAACGATTATCCAAATCGTGATGGGTAACAATTTCTTGGATTTTTGTTTGAAAAGGATTGACTCCCAGACTCTTGGAACTTTTCCATGACTCTGAGATTTCACGACGTATCGTATTGTCTGATTGTATTCCGAGCTCTTGATATTGTTTCCAGGCCGTTTTAGCTGATAGATTGAATTCATTTGGTTCAAGAATTGCTTTTTTGAGTAATTGATTCATATCGAAGCCTCCAAACCGTAAGTTATACTATAGGAAACACTATTGAATATTTAGACTATACCATATGAAAAGGACTGTACGCGAGAGATCATCGCATTTAACAGGATTCTTCTATCGAAAAGTTAGTCTGACATGTTATGATAAAGACAGATACATGAAAGCGCATTCAAAGATAGGCATGATCATATAGTTAGGTTTAAAGGCTATGGAGATGATTCTCCAACAAAAACAGGAATTAAGTTTGCTCATGACGACAGAACTTCGTCAAGCCATTGAGTTATTGCAATTATTGACTTATGATTTAGTACAATATGTCAGAGAACAAGAACTGGAAAATCCGTTAATTGAATTAAAAGAAGCTGAACGATATGATACTTTTCATGAAAGGTCCCGTGCCGCAGTCTCCGGATACGGGGGGAGATCAGCAGGATTGGATAAAAGAGCAGGAAGAGAGTAAGAGAGATCAATCAATCAATCAATCAAGTGGATATCAGTTTTGCGGATAAAGAGACACGCCAGTTATTGAAAGCTTTGATTATAACTTGCTGCCCGCTATGTACTCCTGTGAACGACAAACAATTAAAGTTGCAGAGCAAGTGGACGATGAGATTCGTAAAAAGAGTTCGTTGTATTTTAGAGAAAATGAACAACTTATCAAGAATAGTGTCTTGCCAAAGGCGCTTCAGTACTTAATTACAACTGGCGATGTAATATAGAAAAACGATTACCAGATACAAACATAATCCAAATTAGTATAAATATAGAAAAAAGCTTTCTGCTCGTTCAGAAAGCTTTTTTCTCTTTGTATCGATATGGAATCTGGCGTATCCTAAGCAGTTCACATTTGCAGTTAGTCGGGCGTCACTAGAATTATACTTCTCATTTCATCATACTCATCCGCCAATTCCTTCATTTCAATCTTCAGCTGAAAGCCTTCAAACGCCTGCAGGAGACGGCCGACTTCTTCCCAGTTATATGGCTTGCCGTCTATGATGACGAGCGGTGCTTCGCTGTCGGTTTCATTATAGGAAAGCACGCCAATCAATTGATGCTCTTTGACAGCAGTGTACGGCTGTCCGTTCGAATACTTTCCTGTTTCGAGATAAGTCTTCGACACGCCTCGTTTGGTCTTTTCTTTCAGCTGGTCGAACAGTGTATGCTGATCGGCTGTTAACTCTCCATCCACTGCAAATTCGTAGCCGTGCTCCCATCGTTCGCGGGCTGTCAGCAAAATGGCTGATCCCATAATCAGACGTTCTACTTCGAAAAGACGCTGAATACCATTTGTGTCAGCGGCGGAAAATGTTTTGGGCAGTTCGGGGAGATCTACCCCGAGTTTATCCGCCATTATCGCATTATAGCAATCCATACAAAGCGGCTGTCCGTCGAACTGTACGTGCACCGAACCGATGCCGCAAATAGTACATTTCATACAAATCACTCCGTTTTACGTTCATTTATCATAGAAAAATCTACTTGCCATGCAAATAATATTCTGTTTACTGGAGACTTGATTCTTTTTGGATGTCCTTATTTTTATCAGTCCATATAATGTTCTATTAAATAAAGAACTCTGTTTTGGGTTTCGAAAGCAAGATAATCCATTCCAGATGCTCTGCTTGCAGCGGTTTCGTCCGGAAGTTCAGCGAATCTTTTCTCTTTTTGTTTGATCCACTCGCGCTGCTCATTTTTCAAGTTATTGAAATCGTTGGCAGACATGGATTGTTTCAGTGCGCCCCAAATCTCATTCAATAAGCTGTCCCATTGGTCATAGTACTGTCCGAAAAATCCATCCCATAAGTCTTGTGCATTGGGATCGGCTGCTCTTGCCTCATTCATAATCCTTTGTTCTAATTGATCGGATTTATTGAGATAGCGGGATTTCAGATCACTGTGGTTCTCTTTCGGAGAAGAAGAATTTTTTGCCGTTTCTTTGGCAGGCTGTTTGTCATCCGTGGTTGCAGCGGATGTTTCAGTTGTCGTTTGCTCTTTCGCTGCATTTTCTGCTTTCTGCGCTTTTTCCTTCTCTGCTTCCTTAGCAGCTGCTGCCTTTTCGTCCTTCTTCCGTTTCTTTTCTTCTATCGCTGCTGCTTTTTCCTGTTCTTTTCTGGCTTTCTCCATTTCTTTCTCCAAATTCTTCACTTTAACCAGCTGTATATTTGGATTTGGTTCATTTGAATCCATCACACTCTTCACTTTGATTTTTTCTTTTTTCTCAAACTTGCCTTCCAGAAAGAATTGATAAGTTTGTGTCCCGGGTTCTGCAATGTCGATAATGAAATTACCTTTCTTTAAATCGGTCGCCCGGTAGTCCACTGTCTCAGGCTGACTGTCAAAATCATTTCTGACAACCATTCTGTCTCCGCTGAACTCAAGGAATCGGCTTTCTTCCTGGTCATCCACGATCTTCCATGCACCTTCCAGCTGTTTGTCCGGTGAACTGCCGCATGCGGATAATACACTTACGATGAAAATAGATAGTATTAATAGACTTGCAGACTTTCTCAAAATAAAAACTCCTTTTAATCAAATTTAATAATTACATAAAAGTTCCAACTCAGGAAGAGTCAGGGTTAGTATATTCTGGGAATTCGCGTATGTAAACCCATTTCGGAACAAGCGTTATCCCTGTACTAGGTACACATACAAAATAACAAAAAAGCTGCCCCAGAAAATCAATACTGATTTTCCGTGGCAGCCTGTTTCATCAGATTTCCATTTCTAACTCTTCGCCCAAACCAAGTTCTTCCATATATTCTTCCATGGAAATCGCATTCTTGATCACTTCTTCAGGAACTTTGATTTCTTTAATCTGGTTGAAGTTGCTGAACGTTCCATTCATCTTTTGGAAAATAGAAATCTTTTCATCTTCCATACTCATGGACATTTTCGTAACAGCTGAAAGATCCAGAGGGAATAATGTTTCTTTATCGATCGTTTGAACTGAATAGTACTCTTCGATATTCAAATTCAATGCTTCCAGAATATCACCGATGTCCGCTTCAGTTCCTTCTTCCTCAGCAGTACCTTCCTCATCTACTGAACCTTCCTCTTCTGCAGTACCTTCTTCAACTGCTTCTGCTTCTTCAGTTGATGATTCTTTATCTTCGGAAGGAATCATGCCTTGTACGTCTTCCGGAAGCAATCCAGGCAGCAGATTCATGATTTCATCCATCATGTCTTTGAATTGTTCATTCGTCAACGTTTGCGTCATGACGTACTTGTCATCATATTCAAACACGTGAACACCTTCGCTGAACTTCTTCATCAATTCCAATTGAGCATGCGGATCTGCCTGCTGTGCAGAAGATTGTGCGATCAGGTTAGTCATATCGTCGTCCATTTTGATCCACTTTTTAATCGTGCTGTCGTATTGATACATGCCGTCTTCTGTGACATATGCTTTTTGCATTTGATCCAGTGACTCGCCCATCATATTCATTTTCATCGTTGTTTCCATATACATGGCCAGCGGATTTTGAATAGCATCCATTTTCAGATTCATCAACATATGAATAGGATCTTCTTCAGAGGAAGCTTCCATTGTCTGATCGATTGTCAAAGCAGCAGAAAAACTATTCAAGTCAGCCTGAAGCGTTTTCTCTAGGAATGCATCAACATCTTTCACACGATTTGTAGTGACATTAACCGTTTTCTGATCTTCTGTTACTTCAACCTGGAAACCTTCCAATGAAGATAAAAATTCTCCGGTTACATAATTTCCAGCGTTCTGTAATGTAAGAGGGAATTCTGTATTGGCCTTTTTCCCGTTCACATCAATTTTTCCAGCTGCAACATTAAAATCCACTGTAACGTAAGAGTTTGTAGCAGTTACTACACCTTTATCTTCCGTCACTTTAAAACCAGCTTCATTGAATACATTCTGAACTGGAATTAAAATTTCATCATTCGAGAAAAACGGCTGCTCGTACCCCTCAACTTCTACCCCGTCAACCACTAATTTTGCCGTATTCGTATCTGCCGCCTGCACGTTGCCGGCTGGTACAGCAAAAGCAAGTGCTAACACAAGCGCGAATACCCAAGAACCCAACTTCTTCAAAACTAAAACCCCCTTCAAATTTGGAAAACCATACCTGCATTGTGTGCAAGTATACTATTGTGTACGGATAGTTCCTGAAATGGTTTCAAATAAAGTGAAAGTTTATAAAGTTTTTTTAGAATTATTAGATGGAAATTTTGATTCTATATAATAAGTCAACATAATTTAATGAAATTAGTAGAATCAACGTTTCTGCTGCATTGTAGGAGATATAGTTTTTAAGTGTTAACTTTCTAATTGGAGCTCAAGTACGATCATTTATGATTGAAGAAGAGTTTTTTTCGATTGTGAAAACATATTGAATAGTAAGATCCATATTTCTTTTTTCACTATTATTGTTGCAATAAATTAAAATGATAAGAAAGCGCTTACATGTTATTGTTTGAATTGTGGGAACATATTATAAGTGAGGTGAACATGAAACTATGTTAGTTTCTTCAAAAGAATTATTTAAAATCGCTTTACAAAAACAGTTTGCCATTCCGGCTACAAATTTTGTGGATCAAAACACTTTACGTGCCTATTTAGCGGTTGCGGAAAAAAGACAATTACCTCTCATTGTTTCGTTTGCTCAAGCTCATGAAGAAGAAATGAAATTGGAGGAAGCCGCTTTATTTGGCAAGTATTATGCTGAGAAAGCGGAGGTTCCGATTGTTCTACATCTAGATCATGGCACAGATGTAGACTATGTAAAGCGAGCGGTCGATTTAGGCTTTACATCGGTGATGATCGATGCTTCTCAAGATTCATTAGATGATAATATCAGAAAAACACAAGAAATAATTGATTACGCCAGACCGTCAGGAGTTGCTGTGGAAGCTGAGATCGGTCACGTCGGTTCTGGTGAAAATTATGAAAACTTAGAGCAAAGTGAATCGTTATTTACAACTGTGGAAGATGCAAAGATATTTTATGAAAAAACACTAGTAGACTCATTGGCAATTTCAATAGGAACAGCCCATGGAAATTATGCCGGCACCCCACATATTAACTTTGAAAGACTGCGTGAAATCTCACAAGCTGTACCCGTACCTCTAGTATTGCATGGTGGATCATCGTCAGGAGATGAAAATCTCTGTCAATGTGCTCTAGGGAATATAGTGAAAATAAATATTTTTACCGATTTGATGAACTCTGCTGTGAAAGATGTGACGCTCGAGAGTAGTAATTATCTTGACGTCAGGAATTCATTACATTCAGGTATCGAGAAATGCCTGAACCATTACTTTACAGTATTCAATACAAAAAGCGTGCGTCTTTACTAATGAAAGGGGGGATGAGGGTGAGGATCAGGAAAGGAGACCCTTTTTTCGTTGTCAATCCGAAGAGTTTTTTATTCGGTGATAAATTGCTGAAGCTGGCGCATGCGGCGAATAAATTGGCGAGACAATACGAAGTCACTGTTTTATTTACAGGACCACAAACTGAGCTGGCAAATATCGTAGCAGAATGCCCTGACTTGATAGTCACCGCACAGCATATGGATAGTGTTGAACTTGGTGATGCCATGGGTTATGTGCTTGCAGATTCATTGTGTTATATAGGTGTAAAAGCTGTCGTGTTGAATCACGCAGACAACCCGTTAACTATAGGCGAAATTGAAAAAACTATCGTAAGGGCAAAAGATGCGGGGCTTCAGACAATAGTTTGTGCGGATACTGTAAAAGAAGCGCAGGCAATTGCAATGCTGGCGCCGGATGTAATATTGGCGGAACCGACTGAACTGATTGGCCAAAATCAGAAAAGTGATCGCATATACGTGGAAGCGACTATAGAAAAGATTAAGGAAGTAAACCCCAGTATACTTGTAGAACAGGGAGCAGGTATACGTACTGAAGCGGATGTTGCAGAGCTATTTAGACTTGGAGCTGACGGAGTTGGTGTTACGAGCGGTATTGTGAAGGCAGCCGACCCTGTAGATATGATGGAGAAGATGATACGTGCTGCAGCACAATATAAAGAAGTGAGGAGAGGGAAATAATGATCTACTCCGGAAAACTGCAATTGACCTCCCATGGAAACCGCGTAACCTATCATGAAATAACGGAACAGATTCGGGAAATTGTCGTCGAAAGTAAAGTTAAAGATGGAATATGTGTGGTAGCAAGCCCCCATACGACATGTTCGGTAATTTTTGAAGAACTCTCTTATGACCGGAACTACTATGGTGATGAGTATCTGCAAGTAGATTTGAATAATATCATGGAGAAATTAGCACCCAGATGTACAACTGAAGGCCAGTATTTTCATCCGGGTCCAAAACATATACAGGTCGGATTAGAAGAATTCAAGGGACGAATCAGTCCGGAAGCTTTTACGATGCTAAACACAGATGCACACTTGCGTAGCACACTTTTAGGAACCAGTGAAACCTTTATTATCGAAGAGGGAGCATTACAGATTGGCTTGGTTGGTTATATTTACTTTATAGATTGGGACCAGATCAGGCAGAGGAACCGAACATGTCATGTCAAAATAATAGGTGAATAAAGTGTATGCTGAATTTAGATTGCATTTTGGTGACTGAATAAGAATATATGGAATATCAAAATGAAACAAGGAAGTGTCAATATTGTTTGATATCTCAACCAGGCAAGCAAAATTGATTGATCTGCTGACAAAGAATGAGACCTATTTACCGGCTAAATATTTTGCGGATCAGCTGAACGTATCTAATCGGACGATTTTTAATGATCTGGAAAAATTGAAAGATGTGTTTAAAGAATGCAATTTGGTTATCGATAAGAAACCAAATCAAGGAATTAAGCTTATTGGTAACTTTGCGGCTTCTAAAAATCTCATACAGACTGTTGCAGAGCATTATAGAAACAACCAATCCAGTTTAAGTTCGCTGGATCGTCAGATGCTGATTGCTAAGTGGCTGCTTGTTAATAGTAAGGTTGTTACTTACAATTCTATGTCGATGGACTTATATACCAGTTCAAGTTCTTTAATAAAAGATATTGAAAATCTCCGCCATTTGTTTGGGGAAGATCTGAAAATAATTTCGAACAGCAAAGGAACGAAGGTATCCGGGAAGGAAATAGATATTCAAAAAGCAATCAAACGTTTGGCTTATCTGTTGATCAATAAAAAACAAGACAATTATTCCTTGTCATCTTATGCACATGCACTGGAAAGCCTGTTCGATAAAAAAGTTACGGAATCAGTTTATGATTCTGTAAAGAAAATCAGCTACTATCGAAACCGAAATATTCCTGAACAATATCTAAAATCATTTTTCATCTCGCTATTAATTTTGACAGAACGCTCTAACCGTGGATTTCACTTAACTAGTCTTCCTCACATCCATATTGACGGTGTGGAAGCAATAAGAAAACATCCTATGGCTGAAGTGATTTCCATGGATATAGAAAGTAAACTGGGCAGCAGATTTACAGAAATAGAACACCAATATATTAGCAATGAATTGTTCGCCCACCGGATGGAACCGTCACATAGCAATGAATGGGCAGAAGACTTTTATTCGTTGGATATCCGGGAAATGATAGCAGAAATCAGCCAGGCGATAGAGATAGATCTGAGCAATGATGAAAATTTGTTTCAATCGTTGATCAGCCATACGGTTCCAATGATTTACCGTCTGAAGTCGGATATTACTATTAATAACTCGTTGTTGAATGAAATAAAAACCAACTATGGTGTTCTGTTTCATATCATTCGCTATTCCATAGAAAAAATAGAGATGAAACATAATATTAAACTAACTGACGATGATATATCTTTTATTACACTACATTTTCAAGTGGCAATCGAAAGAAGGAAAAACATTTCCCAAGTATTGGTCGTTTGTCAGTCAGGTATTGTGACGTCTGAATTGATCATCCAGAGGATCGAGAATCTCTTGCCTGCGAATATAAAATTTAATTTAATTTCGGCTTCGCGACTGGTTCAAGAAGATCTATCAACTGTCGATTTTATCATTTCTTCAATTAGGTTGAATGAAATCAATCACCCGGTAGTCTATGTTTCTCCTCTGGTCAGCGATACGGACTTGAAAAATATATACGATTTTTATTTGAACTATTCCCCGCGGGAGAGAAAGAACGACGATCAAGTGCTGAATACAGATTTATTATCAACATTTGTCAATCCCAGATACATTTTTCTAAATGAAGCGAGTACAACAAAGGAAGAATGTTTAAATAAGATGATTGGGAAACTTGAGGAAGACCGCATGGTAAATTCAGCATTTAGAGAATCCATTTATGATCGTGATATTTTAGGGAACACCGTTGTTCAAGGGTGGGTAGCAGTCCCTCATGCCCTTTCGTCGAGTGTCAATGAGACCCAAATATCCATTATGACTACATCGAAGCCTGTTAAATGGAATCAGGAAGAGCATGTATCAGTCATACTTTTATTGGCAGTTGCTGAAAAAGACGTGAAAATCATCAGAAAACTGTTAAGCCATCTTTACAAAGTGATACTCGCATCAAATGATTATGAGCAAATTCCACCCATCAGTTCATTTACTGATCCCGATGAATTCATTGAGTTCCTTAGAAAAGGGAAGGAAGATTTTCAGTTTTCGTTATAGGAATGGAGGTACTACAGTGTACGTCGAAGAAAACTTAGTGTTTTTTAATAACAGCTTTGAAGATAAGAACGAACTTTTTGATTTTATGGCAGACGTGCTTGAAAAGGAAGGATACGTTACAGAAGAATTTAGAGAAGCCATAAAAATCCGGGAAGAAAATTATCCGACGGGCCTTAAATTGACAACTATGAATGTTGCAATTGTGCATACTGAAGCAATCTATTCCCAAACGGATAAGTTAGTCATATTGAAGCTTGGAAAACCGATAGTCTTCAATAATATCGAAACTCTGCAGCCGTTAGAAGTGGACTTCATCATTGGGCTGATTCTAAAGGATAGTGAAAAACATTTGCAGATTTTAAAGAATGTCAGTCAGTTGTTACAAAGTGAGGAGGCAATTGACTCGATAAAAAACACAGCCTCCCATGAAGAGTTATTAAAGATGATGATAAAATATTTTAATGAAAAGAGGAGTCTATTATGACTAAAAAAATTGTAATTGCATGCGGCGCCGGCCTTGCAACATCCACGATGATTCTGCAGAAAGTAGATGAATATTTAAAGGAACTAGGATTGAAATATACCATCACCCAGTCGCAGATCTATGAGCTGGATATGTATGACGGGGAAGCTGATCTGTTTATTACATCCATGAGGATTGACCAGTCTAAATATAAGACACCGATTCTATTGGGTATGCCTTTTTTAGTGGGAATGAATGAAGATACTTTAAAAGAGGAAATTAAACAGGTTCTTATGAAATAGGGGGAGATCATATGGGAGTTGTCGATTATTTCTTATCACTTGGATCTAGCGTTTTTGTTCCAATTGTTTTGATTGTCATCAGTTTGGTATTTGGACAGGGAATACTGAAGTCTATTAGAAGCGGGATAATGGTAGGCATCGGATTCATCGGGTTAGGATTGGCGATTTCATTGATTTCGGACAGCCTAGAACCCGCGGTCGGCCAGATTGTTGAAAGGTTCTCTTTTAATCTGACTGTCATTGATATCGGATCCGGAGCGGCGGCAGGAGTGGCTTTTTCAACTTTAGTGGGCGCGCTGATCATTCCTTCCGTTTTTATTCTCAACCTACTATTGTTGGTAGTTGGTTTCACTAAAACTATGAATATTGATATTTTTAACTACTCTCATTACGCATTTACCGGAGCAGTCGTCCACTTGGTGACGGGAAGTGTCGTGCTTGGGATTGGAGCCAGCCTGATTCAGGCTACCTGGTCTTTACTGTCAGCGGACTATTCTGCGAGGAAAGTTCAAAGGATGCTAGGTGTAGAAGGGATTTCAATACCTCAAGGATATGCCGCCAGTACGGTACCATTGTTTTCGTTGTTAGATAAGGTATATAACCGCATTCCTTTTTTACGAAATTCAAAACTTGATATTTCTTATTTGCAGGGGAAAATCGGGATGTTCGGCGATCCGGTGATTATCGGTACAGTGCTCGGGATCATTCTGGCACTTTTAGCTGATTATAATTTTGTGGAAGGTGCAAATCTTCTAATGAGTGTAGTGGCCATCATGGTGCTGTTTCCACGCATGGTAAAGATCATTGTAGAAGGTTTGCTGCCTATTTCTGAATCCGCCAAAGCATTCTTCAATAAACACTTTAATGGAAAAGAAGTCTTCATTGGCCTGGATTCAGCTATCACTCTTGGGTTACCGACAACACAGATTATCGGAACTATGTTAATACCAATTACGCTTATCCTTGCGGTTATATTGCCTGGTAACAGCGTATTGCCGCTTGGGGATCTTGCATTCGTCGCATTCTTTACATGTATGGCGACCATCATCCATAACGGGAATATATTAAAGACAATCATCAGTGGAGTAATTAATATGGTCATTGTTCTATATATTGCCACCTGGTTCGCGCCGTATTTTAGTAAGCTCGCTGCAAACAGTGGGGTTACAGCAATCAAAGGTCAATCGACCGCACTCTGGAATGGAAATATGTTTGATTATGTTATCGCACAAATTGGCAACTTTGGCTGGATTGGTTTGATTGTATTGATTATTCTCACCATCCCAGTAGGGCTTTACGTCAAAAAAGTTGGCAATAGACCTGAACCTGTGGAGTAAGCTAGGAAGTGAGTGAAGTGCATGATTGTCTCAGCCTCGATTTTAAGTGCTGATTTTCTGAACTTAGAAAGAGATATTCGTCTTTTGGAGGAAAAAGGCACAGAGTTCATCCATATTGATATCATGGACGGCCGTTTCGTTACAAACATCACATGGGGTCCGGCTACCGTGAAAGCTATCAGAAAAATAACGGAATTACCTATTGAAGTACATCTAATGATTGCTGAGCCGGAGCGGAGTATAAAAAACTATCTAGATTCAGAGGCGGATTTCTTTGTGATCCATCCGGAAAGTACTCAGTTTTTACGCAAAACGCTGCTTGAAATAAAAAATGCAGGCAAGAAAGCGGGAATTGCGCTAAAGCTTGAAACGCCAGTCGACACTATTAGACATTGTTTGGATGTAGTGGACCTTGTGCTTTTTGTAACTTGTGACGAGGGGTTTGGAGGGCAGTCTTTCCATCCCCTTTCTCTTGAAAAGATAGCTGAAGTTGCGAAATGGCGAAAAGAATATAAATTGAATTTCCAAATAGAAGTCGATGGCGGTATCAATAGTGAAACGGCAGCTCAGTGCAAGGCGGCAGGTGCTGACATTGCAGTTTCTGGATCATTCATTTTCAGGGATGACATTCAGGAAGCTATCGAGCGATTAAAGAGTGTTTGATTCTTTCGACAGGAGGAGAAACGCATGATGCAAGACTATCAACTATCCAAAAAGGTTTCTGAATTTTTGAGTGAACCTAAGAAATTATTCATCAATGGAGAATTTGTGAATTCTGTTTCCGGGAAAATATTCAGTACGTATAATCCGGCAAATGGAGAAGTGTTGGCGCAGGTTAGTGAAGCTAATGCTGAAGATATTGATCAGGCAGTACAAGCGGCAAAAGCTGCATTTGAGCACGGTCCATGGTCAACGATGAGCGGTGCTGAACGAGGAAAACTGATGTATCGGTTAGCAGAGTTAATTGAACAGCATACACAGGAGTTAGCAGAAATAGATTCTCTGGATAACGGCAAACCGATAGCGGACTTGCAGGGAAATGATATTCCTAACGCAATTGGCCAATTCGAATACTTTGCTGGTTGGACAACTAAAATTGTAGGACAAACCATTCCGGTTGCCGGTGAGTATTTTAATTATACGCGTCATGAACCGGTAGGCGTCGTGGGGCAAATTATCCCTTGGAATTTCCCTTTAATGATGGCTGCATGGAAAATAGCGCCGGCTTTGGCGACAGGCTGTACGGTCGTCTTAAAGCCTGCTGAACAAACACCGTTGTCTGCGCTGTATCTGGGAAAGTTGGCTGCCGAAGCAGGATTTCCGGAAGGGGTTATCAACGTGGTCCCCGGCTTCGGACATATAGCAGGAGATGCACTAGTTAAACATACAGATGTAAACAAAATAGCTTTTACAGGATCTACAGCAGTAGGGAAAAGCATAATGAAGGCAGCTGCTGACACAATGAAGCGGGTTACGTTGGAACTAGGCGGGAAATCGCCAAACATTATTTTGCCAGACGCAGATTTATCTTTAGCTATACCTGGTGTGTTTTCAGGAATTATGGCGAACCAAGGGGAAGTATGCAGTGCAGGTTCACGAGTGTATGTTCACCAAAGTCAATATGATCATGTCATAGCTGAATTGGTTTCCTATGCGAAAAAGGTGAAAATCGGCAGTGGTTTGGCCCGGGATACTGAGATGGGGCCGCTGGTTTCGAAAAAACAACAAAATCGCGTATTAGATTATATCAATAAAGGCAAATCTGAAGGAGCTATCTTGCTATGTGGAGGAACGGGTTCTGAAGAAGGATATTTTATACAGCCAACTGTCTTTGCAGATGTGAAGGAATCTATGACCATTGCTCAAGAAGAAATTTTTGGTCCTGTAGTTGTAGTCATGCCCTATGAAACTATAGACGAAATCATTGAACGTGCCAACCAATCTGAATTTGGCTTAGCGGCTGGAATTTGGACCGAAAACTTGAAAGAAGCTCATTATGTTGCAAATAAATTAAAGGCAGGTTCTGTCTGGGTTAATTGTTATAATGTAACGGATCCCGCTTCTCCGTTTGGAGGCTATAAAGAATCAGGCTTTGGACGTGAAATGGGTTCTTATGCATTGGATAATTATACAGAAGTAAAAAGTGTGTGGATTAATTTGGAATAGCACAGTACTTTAATTTGAAAAGGGTGAATTCATATGGAAGAATGTAAATTTATCATAACTGATCCTGCAGGAATTCACGCTCGTCCTGCGTCTATACTAGTACAGACTGCAAATCAATTTGTATCCAATATTGACATCGTATTCAGGGAACGAACTGCAAATTTAAAATCAATTATTGGGGTTATGGCGTTAGGGATACCTGTTCATGCAGTAATATCGATCCGTGCAACAGGCGCGGATGAGGAGTCAGCAATAAAAGCTTTCAGCGAAGCGATCAGTGAGCAAAAGTTGGGTGATAGATATTGAAAGTGGTAGAAGGTGTTCTGGCATCGAATGGAATTACAATTGCACGTGCTTATTGCTTAGAAAGCAGTTCATTTAAAATAAGTAAAAAGCAAATAAATGAGCATAGCGAAGAAATATCACGTTTCCAGGATGCAATTAAACAAGCGAAGTTAGAAATTGATCAAATAAAAGAACGGACTGAAATGCGACTGGGTACTGAAAAAGCAAGCATTTTTTCTGCACAGTTGCTGATTCTTGAAGATCCAGAATTCATTGGGGAAGTTACTGATAAAATAAAATCGGAAAATGTTAACGCCGAATATGCGGCAAATGTAATTGCTGATAAGCTAGTTTCACTATTTGAAGCTATAGAAAATGACTATATGAGAGAGCGCGCAACTGACATACGTGATGTGACGGACCGTCTGATTGCAATTCTATTACACGTTGAGCTGCCCAATTTGGACTTGATCACGGATGAAGTAATTATCGTAGCGGAGGATTTGACTCCGTCGGTTACAGCGCAACTAGATAAACAATATATTAAGGGGTTTGTAACTAATATTGGAGGAAGAACCTCCCATACTGCAATCATGGCCAGGTCAATGGGGATTCCTGCGGTAGTGGGAACAAAGAATATAATGGAAAAGGTGAAAAATAACGACTTACTCATCGTGGATGGGGAAGAAGGGTATGTCATCATAAACCCCACTGAAGAAAAAATAAAAGAGTATCATGAAAAGAAAAAGCAGTTTGAATTGAAAAGTGAGGAACTCAAAAAGCTGATTAACACGAAAACGGTGACAGCTGATGGACATAGCATCGAACTTTCTGCTAATATCGGCACTCCTGAAGAAGTTCAGAATGTCCTAGAACATGGAGCGGAAGGCATCGGATTATACCGTACAGAATTTTTGTATATGAATCGTGACCAGTTACCGAATGAAGAAGAGCAGTTTGCGGCATATAAGCGAGTGTTGGAAGAAATGAAGAATAAACCTGTAGTGATTAGGACTTTAGATATCGGCGGTGATAAGGAACTTCCGTATCTACATTTCCCAAAAGAAATGAACCCGTTTTTAGGTATGCGGGCAATCCGGTATTGTTTAGAAAATAAAACTGTATTCCGTACACAACTTCGGGCGTTATTGCGGGCGAGCAAATTTGGTAATCTTAAGATCATGTTTCCTATGATAGCCACCTTAGAAGAGTTGCGTGAAGCAAAACAGTTGCTGCAAGATGAAAGAGACGTCCTGCTGGCCGAAGGGGTATTACTTGCCGAATCCATTAAAATTGGAATGATGATTGAGACCCCGGCTTCCGTAGCAATGGCCGACCATTTTGCAAAAGAAGTCGACTTTTTTTCCATCGGAACCAATGATTTAATCCAATATACAATGGCTGCAGATAGAATGAACGAAAATATATCCTATCTTTATCAGCCGTTCAATCCAGCCATCTTGCGATCGATATCCAGGGTAATTGAGGCAGCCCATAACGAAGGTATACGGGTAGGTATGTGCGGAGAAATGGCAGGAGATAATTTAGCAATCCCAGTCTTACTCGCGTTAGGATTGGATGAATTTAGTATGAGTCCATCCTCTATTTTACCAGCACGTTTACAACTAACAAAATTGTCAAGAGAAATGACAAACCTGAAAAAAGAGCTTTTGCATTTACAAACAGCAGCTGACGTACATGACTATTTAAAAGACCATAAATTACTCAGTTGCTAAATGCCTTTTTGAGGTAAGCTTTAAACTTCCTGCTCGAAGATATTCTCAGTATAAGTCTTTAAATGATGGCTATCTAGAGTCTAACACTGTGAAATTAAAATTAACGGTTTGAATAGCAAAATGGTTTTATTGCCAGAAAGCATATTATAGAAAATTATTACGATACTTTTAATGTGAGGTTCAATGGTTTACAAACAAGTCACCATTCATAAAAAACGAGTCGAGAATTAGAGTTTTCTGGTCGAGAAATCGGTCATCTCTGCAGGGCTTTTTTCGTGAGTCTTAGCACATTGCTGATTGTTAGAGATGGGATGGTCAACGGGAGTCGCCGGAAAGACGACTTCAAAAGGGATTTCACTAGACGGACGTGTCATTATTAAAAACCATATAAAAACGAAGTATATCTGGCGGCCAGTGTTGATCCGCTGCCTCATACGTTTTATGTGGGTGCTGGGGAGTAATGAAACAATCACGACTGCCTCCTTTTTCGGACATCATCGGTATTTTAATGATTTGTGAGTCGGACTTACTTGTTACTCGTCCGGCAATTTACTATTATTTTAAAAGCAAAGATCAAATTAGCTTGGCAATAATTGAAGAAATCATCAGTAAAACTGAAAACTATTTAGCGAAATTATTCGTTTACAAGAACCAGCCCAGATTAAATTTGAGAATATTATAGAGAAACATACTTTATTAATTTTAGAGAACCAAATAAAAGTAGGAATATTTTTTGAGGAACAAAAATCATTGCCTGCTGAAATTACTCGAAAAACCCAGGAAGCTATTGATTTATACTACGAAACGGTTACGGTGTGGTTTAAAGAAGGGGTGGAGAATCAGTACTTCATCGATGTTCATCCTAGCATCGCTGTCCAAACCATCCTTGGAAGTTGTAACTGGGCTTATAAATGGTACTCACCAGAAGGACCTATTCAAAAAAATGAACTCGCAAAAATAATGTCTCGCATCCTTTGTGATGGGTATAAAGAAAAGGGATATCAATTCAGTCGTTAGGAGGGTGGTTACTTCTTTTATTAATGATAATCTTGCTATAATCACTACCAGTGCTGGTAAGTTTATTGTAGCCATCCTACTCTCAGAAGTTCTCTGACCCGCGCGGTTAGAGAACTTTTTTATGTCTTTTACCACCAATTAATAAATTTGTAAAGAGCGGGCTAAAAAACGTTCTTAAAAAAATAATGTTATCAGTCAAGTTGGAATAATCAAAATAAGGATGGACTTGTAAATTTTCTTGTTATATACTGATTCAAATGGCAGGGGGAGGGAATATTCATGTCGGGTAATATGATGACCACTACGATGGGTGGGACAGGCTATAAACAGTTCGGCAAGGAGGTTCTATGTACTCAGGTGCGATTCTCTATGCTGGAGGCCATATTTGAGGTGGACAATGAAGTACAGCGTCAGCTTGATCCGCGAAAGCGCCGGGAAATCCGAGATTTCATTTTAGTGAGCTTGGAGCGCGGAGAGCCTTTTTATTTCTCACCATTTATTTATTCGAGCAGGCGGAATATAGATGAAACAGATGCAGGATTTACGTTGAAACCGGGTGCGAGGATATTCGTACTGGATGGACAGCATAGGTCTTCTGCATTATCATCTGCGCTCGGCACGTTGAAAGCGATGAAAGAAGCAGCGGAGGAATTGGGTGATGAAGTTAAAGCACAAGAAGCGCAGCGGCAGATTCAGCAGCTGAATGCCTATCCTGTTTCGATGCAAATTTACTTAGACTTGACTCAGCAGGAGGAGCGGCAGTTGTTTACGGATTGCAATACGGAACGGCGGGAGGCACATGCCGGCTTGCAGCTGCGTTATGACCAGCGCGATCAGTATACCGAATTGACACGCAATGTGGCAGACCGTCTGAAAGAGCAGCTGGACATTGAATTTCTGACATCGCGTGTGACGGAAAAAAGTACGACGATTACTTCATTGATTACGATGCGAAAATGTTTGATTGCCTTATTCGAAGGTGTGCTGACAGTGAAGACGGGAGATCCTTACTACCGAAATTGTAAACAGAAAGATGTGCCTGCCATTGCAGAAGCTTTCTTTGCTTCCTGGCCGTCAGTCTTTCCGAAAAATATGGCAGATCGGAAGCGCTATGCGAGCGGGGCAACAGGTGTGCAGATGGCATTGGCCTACACGGTGTTCACGCTGACACGTGAGCGGTCCATCTCCCATAAGGAAGCGATCCGGCTGCTGAAGGTCCTGAAAAGGCACTGCAGCTGGCGGCATGACGATCCGCTGTTCAGCCATATGTACGATAAGCAATCCGGTCGGGTCCGAAATCATTCGAATACTACGGCGGTAAAACGGACGATGATGAAGTTCTTGAAAGTCATTCACGAAGAAGGGAAGACGCTACATGATCATTGAACAGGTATTTGAGAAAAAACAGTCGATGGTCATCTATACGGCAAATGAATTAGCGGAGATGCTCGACGAGGGGCGCTTAGTGCTGAGAGAAGTGAACACTGGACAAGTGCGGGAGATCAGGCGGTATATACTGGATAATATATTGGAAGAGCAGATTTACATGCCGCCGATCATTGCCATGCTGCCTGAAGGGAGTTTGGATGAAGGGAAACCAAAGAAGCTGACAATCATCGATGGTACGCAAAGAATGCAAGCGCTTACGCGACTGCGTTCGGCGATTACCAGGATGACTGGCAGCGACGACATGACGGAGCAGAAAAAAGGATTCGGCTTGTTCTACATGCTCGATCAGGTGCAGGTGGCGGTACAGGTGTTTGAAGGGCTGTCGCAAAAGGAAGCGGATCAGCTGTACATCGATTTGAATACGAAGGGGAAGAAAGTATCGTTGTCCAAGCGGATTTCATTCGACTCACGAGATGAGGTCAGCCAGACGACGAACAAAGTGCTGGAGAACCATGAGCAGTTGAAGGTGGCTGGCGTAGAGATGGAAAAAACAGCAGTTGTCCGGCCGAGGAATAAAAATCTGCTGTCGCTGTCACAGCTGCGGCGCATCGTGGCATTATTCATTACCGGCAAGCTGACGGACAGGCAAATAGCCATGTCGGCGGAAGATCAGCTGCAGTCGGAGCAGCATATAGAATTGATTAGCACATGGTTCGATGAGCTGTTCACTCTGTATCCAGCCAAGACTATCGGTAATTTTGAAGAGTCTATGCTTGCCAGTTTCCCTTTGCTGTCGGCGCTTGCTCAATATGCGTATGAAGGGCTGGAGCATGAACGGTTTGAAGTGAAAAAGGAGACAGTCGAGCGCCGGATGAGGGGGCTTGCGCATGTGGACTGGGCGAGGAATCAGGAGATCTGGCGTACGTTTGATGGTTCGGTTAGAGGGAAGGATCGATATTATTATTTGAGAAGCAATAAAAAAACGAATGATGCGCTGGTGGGCTGGCTGCGCAGTGAAGGAGGTGAGTAGTGGGTGAGGAAAGTTGGAAACAAGAAATCCCCGAGTGTATAGCGTCAGGGCAGACACCACTCGGGGACAACCGGCCGGCGTATTACCGACCTAGTGTTAGTATACCCTTTTTTGCCGGATTGGAAAAGTGTCAGCAGAAAAAAGGGGGAGAAAGCAATGGAGAGATTACGACATGCAATCATTACACAGGGAACGTACATGATTTGTCCGCAGTATGATGAGGAAGGAAAGCTGGGATCGATGGTATTGCAAAACGGAGATTTCATATATGCCGATATCAGTCCGACAGATTTGGTTGATTACAGTATTCGCTGCTATGGCTCTAGCCTTCGCGGCGCAGTGGACGGAACGCGGACGATTTTTGGTGAAGACATCTTCATGCCACCGGTCATTGTCAGTGAAAAACTTGGCCTGTACTGGTTTCCGAGCAAATCATCATCAAGTCCGAAGTGTATTTGGTTTTCAGCAGGTGATATTGACCGTTTCAAAACTATCGACAAAGAGCATATTCAAGTCTTTTTTATAGACGGAAGCGACATGACCGTAAACTGCAGCGCCTACTCCTTCGAAAGCAAATATCTTCGCGCCTGCAGGCTGAAAGGCCGGATGGAAGCTAGAACAAATGTGATGGTGGTCCATGAAAAGCAAAGTTCTTATTCGATTCGAATGGACAGCAGCAAGAGGAATTTTGAGGTGGAGAAGCAATGAAGTGATATTTTAGTATCAGGTGAGTGATGTAGGGAATGATTATGTCGGCAGAGAGAAAAGTTAATCTTATTGGATATGATTACATTTGCAAAAGAACGGCTTAAATTGGCTGTTGGCGAAGGGATTATGACATTGTCCGGAGCTACGGATTTTTATGATTCTGAAAGTCAGATAGAAGAACGGGAAATGGGCAGGGAGATGTATGAATACTTGATGCAGTTATCGTTTGAAGACGTGAAGTTCGTACAGACCGTGATGTATATGGGCAGGGATGAAACGCTGGAAGATGGGGGTGACGCGGTAAGTTTGTATAACGAAGTGTATTCGTCGTTGAGTTGGATGCGCAAGATGTGGAAGCGGAGATGATTGTTGAGAAGATGCCGCTGGATGAGTATTTGAGCAGGGGCTAGAGTTGATGACTGTTCCATCTTGAGCGGCTATAGAATATGAAAAACTCTGCAGGATTATGCAGAGCTTTTTGATTGTGAAAGATACCAGACGCGCACACAATTAAAAGACAATTCGGTTTACTCAATTGTATGGGCACCTGGTACCTGTTTCATGACAAAGCAGGCTTCTTATTCTGTAAAAACATATAAAACGAAGCACCGAAAATAATGAGATAGCCCAAAATGCTATAAAGATCAGGTACCTGGCCAAGGAAAGAGAGGCCGAGCAGAGCGGTGAACACGACCGTGAAATAGTTGAATACAGAAATGTCCTTGGCGGGCGCAAACTTGTACGCGAGTGTGATGCCGAACTGGCCGATGGTCGCGAACACTCCGCCGAGCAGCAAATACACCGTCTGCTGCAGCGTCATTGGCTCATAGTTGTAGATGACGAACGGCAGAAGCACAACTGTCGTGAATCCCGAAAAGTAGAAGACAACCGTATAAAATTGCTCCCGGTCGCCCAGTGCACGAAGCGCAGTGTAGGCGGCGCCGGCAAAGACGGCAGACAATATTCCCGCTGCATAGGGCACGATGCCAAGCGAGAATGAAGGCTTGATAATAAACAGCGTACCGAGAAACGCGGCGATGATGCTGTAGATTTGGTACGGTTTCACAAATTCCTTCAAGAAGATGGCAGCAAAGATAATGGTGAAGAAGGGGCTCATTTTATTAAGCATGTCCGCATCTGCAATGACGAGATGATCGATTGCATAAAACAGCAGGATGATTCCGATCATGCCGAGTGTCGACCGCAGAAGCAGAAGCGGCTGGTTTTCCCGCTTGCCAAAGAAACGTTCTTTGAAATGAAGTACGAAAAAGAAGGATATAATCATCGACACTCCGTTCCGGAATATCGTTTTTTGCAGCGTCGGCACGTCACCTGATAATTTGACAAACAGCGTCATGATAGAGAAGCCGAAAGCAGAGAGTAAAATGAGTAAAATTCCTTTATTTTGATCAGTCATAGTTGTCACCTGTCCTTATTGTGTCCGGTATGTATGATAGCATGAAGTGAAGAGCTTTAGCACCTTCTAACACAACGTTAAAAGAAACTTTTCGAACGGACACTTACTATCAGGAAGGTGCCTGTGCGCGACACAAATCGGACACTATTCAGAATTGTATGCAGAGTGAAATTGTGTGTGTACCTGGTACCTAACACTTTAGCATAAATAAAGAACTCTGCATGGATTTGCAGAGTTCTTTGATTGCTTTCTATAAAGGTGTTTTCGAAAGGGGGCCGAGTCACATCTATTCAGGAATAACCCTCTGCAAACCAAGCCCATCTATCACAGCGTTTTAATCAGTATACTGGCTATCACTACAGACCCGAATGTAACGGTGGTAAACCCGCCAACCAGCATCGGTGTCAGTATCTCATCAAATATCTTCTGTTCCTCTTCTTTATTTCTGCCTACGCTTCGACTTACTTCTTCACACACAATATAATCTCCCGGGAAACCGAAAGTGGCGGTTAATGCGACGGGAATTCCTTTTAACGGATCCCATTTAAATAATTTCGAACCTAAGAATCCGCCTAATACGATGCCCGCTACACCCAATAGAAGAATTGCAAGTACTTGAGGCAAGTAGTTTAAGAACATACTGAACGTGATATCGTTCATCATGACGATAATTAAAAACAGGATGCCGGCCATACCCACTGTAAACGCGTTTGCACGTTCCATCACACGATCTGGATAGAAGCCGATGACACGGCCTGTTACCCCAATAATCAGAGACCAGATACTGTAGGGGATAATGGTATACTTTCCAAGGATCACTGCTAATGCACCGCCTATAAAAAGTAAAAACAATAGAATCAAGTTGCTCCTATACTTTTCCGGCAGAAAGAATTTATCTTTTTCTTCTATTTTTTCGCCTTTTTCGTTTTCATTGCATTCTGAAACGTAAGTTCCTGCATCCATTCCTGACCGGATTTTCAAAGCATACTTTCGTAATAAATTAGTTGCCAAAGGAATACCGACTAAAGATTGCAGTGCCATGATTAGTACGGGAATGGTCACCAGAGAAACGAGCCCTAATTCTTTCAGACCTTCTGAAGTTACAAGGAGAGCAATAATTCCCCCTGTTAATGGTCCGATTCCAGCCACGGCCACTTCATAATCGAATAGCAAAGTGATGAGTGTAAGAATGAACACAGAGGCCAACAGGATTCCTAATAATGCGATGACTACTGCTTTCCATTGGATTTTAATACTTCTCATAGGAATTAACGTTCCCATATGTACGATAATGGGGGCGGTCCCTAATACGGTTCCTACTGCCACAAAACCAGAGTCTTCTATCAAACTTTTCGGTAATACACCTGTCCAGACTAATACGAGATAGCCCATTAAGGAAATGAATAACATAGGCACTCTTGCTTTAGTGGCTATTGAGATGGCTTCGCCGACCGCAATTAACCCTAAAATAACCATTGCTGCAACGACTGGTTCTTGAAACATAGGCAAACTTCCTTCCGCTGTCTTTACGACAAATTGTGGATATCATTACAAGAGTTTAAAAGGTGCTTTTGCTAATATCCTTAATCCATTTTCCAGTGACTTCTCATCAATTGAAAACTTCGGGTGGTGATGAGGGAAATTTCGATCTTTCTCATGTTCTTGTGTAAATGCGGCTCCTATCCCGATAAAACAGCCGGGCACCTCGTTTGAGAACGCGGAGAAATCTTCTCCACCCATCATCGGAGGAGTTTCTAAAATATAATCACTTCCAAGTTCCTCTGTAATTAACTCTTCTATTTCTGCGGTGACTTGATGGTTGTTGTTAACAGATCCATAACCAAAAACGTAATCATATACATAGGTGGCATTATGCGCCTCCGTAATGCCCTTCACGATCTGTCCAATCCGCTGTGAAACTTCCTCTCGTACTTCCTGATTAAACGACCGAACCCCTCCGCCGATTTTAATAGTATCGGGAATAATGTTTTTAGCCGTTCCACCATGGAATTCTGTTATGGATACGACGACTTTATCTGCAGGATTTATATTTCTGGCTACGATTTGCTGTATGTTACTGACAACTTGTGCTCCGATAGCAATGGGATCAATCGTCTCGTGCGGCTCAGATGAATGTCCGCCTTTACCTATAATTTCAATATCAAATACGTCTGAATTAGCTGTAAATGGCCCATAAGCAATAGCGATTTTTCCTTCTGGAATCATGGAAAACACATGCAGTCCAATTACCTTATCTACCCCTTCCATTACGCCCGCTTCAACCATTTCCTTTGCTCCGCCAGGAAATAATTCTTCTGCGTGCTGAAATATAAACCGCACCTCTCCCGTCAGCTGTTTTTGAGAGAGCAGTTTTGCTGCGCCCAATAGCATGGCGGTATGGGCATCGTGACCGCATGCGTGCATCACTCCAGGATTTTTTGAGGCGTATGGAAGTTCAGTTTCTTCATGAATTGGGAGTGCATCCATATCAGCCCGCATCGCAAGTACCTGACCTGCTTCACTTCCAACCAACCGTCCCATAACGCTCGTTTTCGTCGGCCGCGTCACTTCTATATTGCCGAATGAAGTCAACGTATCATATACGAATTGTGACGTATTCACTTCCTCATAAGACAACTCAGGAAACTGATGAAAATGTCTTCTCCACTCAATTACATCTTCTAACACTGCTTCGAAATTATGTTCTGCCATCCCTCTTCCTCCTCTAAAGTTGTGTTTAATAGAAAAATAACAGTCTGAGCAAAGTGATTTCCTCCTATCTGGGAAATAGCATATGTGGAGGTAATATTGGAAAGCGCTTACAATGGACGCCGATGCTTTCACTCTTTTAATATCTCCAACACACTAAGACTGTTATACATAGATACTTTGCAATACTCATGCCAAGTGCCTTTATTTATTGAAGCTATATACAGTAAAGAAGAGTGAGAAGCCTGGTACGTCAAGTTTTGTAAAGATTTATTAGTTAAAATATTCAGATCAATCTGGAAGAACTTTTTTAAAAAAAGAGTATAAACGTGAGATGAAAGTGCAGATATTATTTGCGGGTAAGCGTGGAATGAATAAAAGTTATAAAGAATACGAAGTAGGTATCTTGTATTTTAATATGCAGAAAATATTGGCGTGCAAAACGAAAAAATCATTCTTTAGTTAAAAAGACGTAATAGATGTTAAATGCTGTATGTGCATGCAATCCCATAGTCAATAATAGAAGGACATGCGATGATGTATTGCAACAGCTGCTTACTAGTGAGAATGAAGAGATAGGATTGCGGGCTGTAGAGGCTATTATAAAAATTTTGTAAGGGATAGAGAAAAGTAAAGTACTATAATAAAATCAGGTTTTATGATTATTAAGTTTCTTTCTTAGATATCTTTAAGCCACTGAGTTACCGGTTTTATGTTTTATTAGATAAAACCTCTTTATTTCGTCGTGATTGATGAAAATTATTTTTTATATCAATAAATAAACCATAAGTCCTTTATTTGAAATTATTTATAAGTATAGTAGTTCTATGAGTTCAGGGAAAAGGGCTTAAGTCACCTAGAAATTTGTCTACTAGGGTGATATAGTTAAAAATATGGAAAACATTCTGGATAAGTTGGTTAAACGTGGAATACCCTCAGAAGTAAAGCTTGATAGGACTTGTTTAAGTTGAGTATCCTGTCTTATTTAAATCTGTGTTGTTTACTGATTATTTAGATACAATTGGAGGGAGTTTTAAAAGTGAGAATTAAAATTAGAAGTGAAAAGGCGTTGTATTCGATAGTCGTAAGGTTGATGGCTTTTGTATTATTGTTTTCAATTATCGTACCGTCAATTGCAGTAGCAGATGTGGCGATACCCGAGCTTACGATAACGCCGGAAATAAAAGAGGTTGATTTGAAAAGTAGTTCTGGGAATACAGCAATAGAACTGACTCTGACAGGTGCTGAATGGGTTGCAGATGAAGATCTAACACCTGAAAAAAAGTTCTTATTGATTGATAGTTTAAAGGTTACTGAACAAAATGACCAGTGGGGTCTTATAAAGAAGGAGTTAATGAAAAATATTGACGGTTATATTGCGAGAGGTGAAGATACTACCTCAGATATTGGGGTAAAAAATTCTAAAGTTATTATTACAATTCCGACTGTAGAAAAACTATCTTTAACGCAAGATTTAATTATATCTGTGAACGTACCTTATCAACTACTACTAGATACAGTAAATGTGCCTAACAGAACATTTACGATACAGGCACAGCCGAAGGTTTTGCTATCAGGAACAGCGATTCCAGAAATTTCGCAAACTGATTTTAATAAAGGAGGTAAGACGATAGTTCTTACACTCTTGAATACTACATGGATAAGTAATATTGCTTCAAATACGGTAAAGCGCAATAAATTATTAAGTGCTTTTGAGTTGGATGATGCGATTGAAAATGAAGTTAAAGCTAGAGCAGATGTTCAATTAACAAATAATGAAACAACAATATTAATTACACTACCTGCAATTTCTAATAAGTTCTCCGGTGAAATAGTGTTTGATAGTAGTAAGTTAGTAGACCCTAAATTATTAAAGGATATAACAGAATTCGAGAAAAAGACTGAATTGATTAAAGTAACACCTGTTACTGATCAGACTTTCGTAGTTTCGGGTACATCTACTAATAAAATTAATACGCTAGATATTATTAAAGGTGGAAAAACTGTGATTATTACTTTGAAGAACGATATTTGGAAGCAAGATATCGTGAGTGAAAACATACTGTTGAGTTCAGAAAGAAAAATCAAGTTAACTACTGCCGGAGATAAGGAAATTGGTTATTCTATTCAAAGGGTAAATGATACAACAGCTATCTTAACATTGGAACCAGAGGTGCAATTTCCAACGGAAACAAACGAGAATGTGAAAATCACGATCCCGAATGAATTGCTCAGTATTCGCACAGGTGAAAAGGATCTTATCAAAGAAAATGCATTCTCTATAAACGCTGTTACTGCAACTATGACAGGTACGGGAACTTCTTTAGATTCAATAGATATAAAAAAAGGTGGGAAAACACTGATTTTTACATTGGATCATGCGGAATTTAAAGCAGACTTAAAAATTGATGATGTTAAGCGAATATTTACTTGTGGTGATAGCACACTGCATAACCCTTTCTGTGATATCTCAAGTGAAAACTTTACAGTTGCTAAGAATAAGCTATCAATTAAATTACCTGCATTTCCTCTATATCCATCATCTGCGGCACCGGATATTAATATAGCAATTAATTCTAAAGTTTTGAGTGGGTACGAAGAAGCTGAAGATAAAACAGGTGATTTTATTTTTAATAGCAGTATAAAAATGGGCGAAACTGCTTCAGCTAAATTTTCTGATGAATCACTATCGTTAAAAGCCAATGATCTTCAAAGTAAAACGTTTGCGATTGTAATAGAATTAGAAAATACTAAGTGGGATAAAACAATTCAAACAAATTCTTCTAAAAGGTCTGCATTAGTACGAGGTTTTTCACCTGATAATCAAACAAAAGAGTGGGGACGCATTAGTTCAGCTCTTATAAAGGAGGGGGATTTTAAAGTAAGTGAATCTGATGATAAAATACTTACTATTACTTTAAATGGTGGTGTTCCTGACTACTCAATTTTACAGAAGCAAATAGTAAATCTCTCTGTATCTAAAAGTGTCCTAGAGAACTATAAGTATGATATAAAACTTAAAAATTCAATCACTATAAGTGCTCCTTCATTAGAAGGGACTACAGAACAGTTCTCCAAGATACTGGGGGACGGTTTAGCAATTTATATTGAGAAAAACGGTCTGAATACTATTGGAGTAAAAGTTCCAGAGAAAATATTACAAACAGTCTCAACATATGTAACAGAATTTAAGGATCAATCTATAGCGACGATTGAAGCTACAACCTCTAACTCAACTGATATAGTTACGGCTACTCTACTTACCGGCGATGTTTCGGTAACTAAACCAGCTACAATTATTAACAATCGGTTTACAGTTGTGTTCGATAACGTGCAAAAAGATAGCACGATTAGAATAGATGTTAAAAGTAGTAGTGGCCGAACGGAAACAGTATTTAAAAAACTGGCGAAAGGTAATAAAAAATACGTCGAGGTTCCTAAGACGCCATTAGATGGAGTCTATTCCTTGCATTCGGTATTAACGGAAAAGTCATTACTGACAAATATTTTGAAATATTATACATTGGAAGATTTGAAAATAGGTAAAACTCAGTAAGGGAGTGAGAACTTTGAAGCTAGTGAAAAAAATCGTACTTTCTGTAGTGTTAATATCTGCACTTGTCATTTCGTTTTCTCCTGAAACGTCTGCGAAGAGCTTCCCGTCACAAATGGTTGAAAATCTCAATAAGTCGTGGAAAATCAAGTTTAGTCAGCCAGTGCATTCAGAGTCACTTGATGCGAGCCAGATTTATATCTTAGATGGAACAAGAAAAATCCCAACTACTCTCCAAAGACTAGACGGAGGATATACAGTTGAAGTTAAACCGTTGCAGCCGTATCAACCGGGGAAAACCTATCACTTAGAAGTATTGCCCACCATTAAATCTGAGAGTGGAAAATTCCTGAGTTCTAAAACATCAATGCCTTTTGAAATAGCTGATCCATCTGCAGCAATTCAATCCATTAAGCATGTGGCGGGAGAAGGGCTTTACAATTTCAAAATTAAAGCTAGAAGTGATGTTTACAATGTGAAAATCAATGATGTAGACCTTCATTTGACTGGATGGAATGAGTTCTCACATACTTTTCTTAATTTAAAGGCAGGTTCAACGGTCTCGATTCGTGCATATAGCAGCACCAATCAGATTTTGGAAACTAAGTCGTACACTATTGCTCAATAAGTAGATTACAACTATCTACACAAGTTGAATTAATACCCCTAACTGAGTATCTTCAAGTTGGGGGTTTTTGGTGCGCCCAGCATGGACGTAGTCTCTAAGATGCAAGCCCCCAAACCGCGACGAAGAAAGTTAGCAGTTAGCTTAAGGCAAGGATATCCCTGATGACGTGGAAACTGTGGAAAGCGAGCGGCAAACTTCTGGTCTGAGGAATACGAATATCATATTAGGCATAATTCGGAGGTTTTGCGAAACAAGACGAAACCATTTCTGTCGTAGGTTGGACGGAGTATATGAAGCAGACAGCTGGAGGGAAGACTACGTTCAAACAGTACCTACTAGGGAATTTATTTGAACTTTTTATCTTACTGAAATTAATTGTCGTGTTACTATTTAATTAGTGTAAATTAATCAGTAAATAACCAGATGTCCTGTGTTAAACGCAGTGAAAGTGAAGGGAAGATTGCACAATGTAATAGATAATCGGGTATTTGCAAGCAACTTATGAAGGGCGAGACGGCAAGAATAATGAGTTCCTTCTATTTAGGAAATCCGGTTTCTTAATGAAAAGGTTTTGAGGAGGAAAAGAGAATGAAAAGAAAATTACTTCGCTATGCTTCAATGACCGTGGCTATTTTGATTGGCGTGAGCGGCTGTTCAGAAAAAGAAGATACAGCAGAAGAATCTACAGTTACAGTTCAACCAGTAGCTTCATCAGAAGAAAAGACAGAGCCCAAGGAAGTTTACGAGCCAAAAGATGTAAAACGGACAGATACGGCAGTCGCTGTTGAAAGCCTCGGAAAACAGGCTCTATTTACCGAAAAGCTGTTGGAAGATGGGAAGGAAATCCAGATATTCATCTTGCCGGCAGACATAAATAGTATACAAACGGTCGCTGAAGGAGAAGGTTCCGCGTTCGGACAGCCGGGTGACCGGCGCTATGAAGGGGAGCTGCAATTTTACCTTTCTGATTTAGAAGGCGACGAGGCGTATTTGCAGGACATGAATTCAGCTTCCTACACTCTAAACTTATCGAAAGATCCATTTACTATGCGAAAAGTTGATGATCAGTCGATGCTGCAGATTGCAGAGGTGGTTCATTCGAATGGCAGGGAGCTGTCGTTATTTACTGCAGATCAAGGGCTATTACACTCAGTTTCGGTAGAGGGGGAGCCGGTGCTTTATGCCAGTACGGAGAAAGTGAAAGTGGTGGAGGACCGGTATCTGCAGACGTATCAGTATTTCAACGATGAACCGCTGGGCTGGCTGTTCCAGACGTATGAGTGGCATCCTGACGGGAACAAGCTTACCTTGATCAATGAAAGGGAGCTGTTCATTGAAGATGAGTGGAAGGAAGACAGTGACTGGTATGGTGAGGGGTTTGCAGACGAAGTGTTTGAGATGTATAAGGGGCTAATCGCCAAATGGCATGATATTGACGGCTATGTCGACCAGTTTCCTTATCGCATGTTCCCTGATGATTTGGCGAATCGGCTGAAAAACGGCTATATTTTGGACGAGCAGTTGAAAGTCGGAGGATCGATGGCGGCTTATAGTGAAAAGCATCCTGTGCATCTGGGAGAATATGAGGCAGAGGGCGGGTCGTATCTTGCCTATCCGGACGGCCAGAATGTGTTTTATGATGAGTATAACGATACAGTTGCTGGCATTGAGCTGAGTGGATTTTATTATAAGGATACGACTGCAAGGCTGCGGCAGTTGCTGGGTGAGCCTTTCTGGGACTCTGCGGATCATCCGATGAGCGAAGAGGAGAAAGAAGCAATTGCAGGATCGAATTATGATACTGGAGATATAATGGATTATGAGATTGGTGATTATCATGTGAAAGTGGAGTATGAAGGGGAGGAGGTTATTGGGGTTTATTTGCATGGTGGAAGTTGATCTATGTTTCTTGAATTAAAACACTGAATTAGTAGCTAGGTTCATCACTAATATTCCGGAATCCATGCAGATTCCGGAATACAGTGACAGAAAATATTCAATTTCATTTTGTACATAAAGTAAATTGATGCGGAGTTGGTTAAACCGTATGTTCTGAATTTAAGAATTCTTCAATTGTAAAAGCTGCCATTCCCAAAGCCGTTGCGTAAAAGTTTTGTTTCATAAATGTGATATCGAGTTCTTCTTTATGAAATGGCAGAAGCTCTGTATTTGTTGTATTGATCATTGCATCTTGGATCCAAGGTTTTGCTTTTGATAATCTGTTGCCTATAATTAACATTTCTGGATTAAATGTTTTGATTAGGTTACTAACCCCGGTGCCAAGATAATTACCGGTCTCTTCGAATAGTTTGACAGCATCTGTATTGTCTTCTTTAGCAGCGGCAATTAGCTGTTCAAGTGTCATTCCGTTTAAGGATTTTTGGCGCTTTGCTTTCTCCAATAATGCATTTTCGGAAGCGTAGGCTTCCCAGCAGCCCTTATTGCCGCAATTACAAAGTTTTCCGTCTTTTATAATCGTCATATGCCCGTTTTCACCAGAATAGCCGTTTATGCCCCTGTATAGCTCGCCATTCAGAATAAGACCAACGCCTATGCCAATTCCTGCGCTGACGAAAATTAAATTATTTACATTCTTTCCGACTCCGAATCGTTTCTCCCCATAAGCTCCGGCGTTCGCTTCGTTTTCCACTACGATAGGAAGGTCAAACTTTTCTTCGAGAATAGCCTTCAAGTCGGTATTTATCCATTTTAAGTTAGGAGCGAGCAGTACCTGGCCGCTATTGTCAATAACGCCCGGAACCCCAATACCGATTCCTACAACACCATACTTAGTTGGAGGAGCCATAGCTATCAGTTCCTTAATCATACTGTCCAATTCACCAATATACTCTTCGAGCGTAAGGGCAGCTTTGTATTCTTTTACTGATTCATGAAGAACATTGCCGAGCAGATCTGTTATGATGCCAAATGTATAATTCACCCCTATGTCAATTCCAATCGCATAACCTGCTGTTTGATTGAAGTTCAATATCACGGGACGTCTTCCGCCGCTGGATTTGCCGGGGCCCGATTCGAAAATCAATTCTTCTTCTATCAGTTCGTTTACCAGGGATGAGACTGTTGCTTTATTTAAACCGGAACGCTGTGCAATGTCTGCCCGGGATAACGGAGCCAAATCAATCACAGAATGCAGGACGATCTCTTTATTTTTTTGCTTTACGATATGTTGATTCCATGTAACTTGTTTCATGTGATCACTACTTTCTATATCACGATCTATTTACTGAATAATTATAGCATACTATAAACTTAGTTTATTCGATAGACAAACAAAGTTTGAAATGTTAGAATCTTAGTAACACAGTAAATCCAATCAAAAGGGGGAAAAAGGAATGGGTAAATGTAAGGGCTTACACATGTTTTTACTAATCGCTTCATTGGTATTATTGCTGGCAGCATGCGGGCAGGATGCAGGTTCAGGTGAAGCAGATTCTTCAAAGTCGGGGGATAAAGAAGAAGGGAAGCTTCGGATTGGGCTGTCTGTTTCTGATTTAACGCTGGAGCGCTGGCAGCATGACCGTGATTTCTTCGTTAAAAAAGCAGAGGAGCTGGGGGCGGAAGTAGTTGTTCAGTCGGCGAATGGAGATGAAAGTAAACAATTATCACAAATCCAGAACATGCTGTCTCAGGATCTTGATGCTTTGGTAATAATTGCGATTAATTCAGATGCTCTCTCGCCTGTAGTAGATAAAGCCAAGGAGGAAGGGATTCCCGTTTTGGCATATGACCGTCTGGTAAATGGGTCGGATATTGATGCTTATGTTTCGTTCGATAATGTGCAAGTAGGTGAAATGCAGGCTGAGTATTTGGTAGAGAAAACGCCTGCTGGAAAATACTTTTTGATGGGCGGTTCGCCAACTGATAATAATGCGAAGATGTTCAGGGAAGGACAAATGAATATTATTCAGCCATTGGTGGACAGCGGGGATATTGAGATTGTTGGCGATCAGTGGGCAAAAGGCTGGGATGCGAATGAGGCATTGAAAATTATGGAAAATGCTTTGACAGCCAATAAAAACGATATTGATGCGGTAGTGGCATCGAATGACAATACCGCCGGAGGAGCGATTCAGGCATTGGATGCTCAGGGGCTGGCGGGTAAAACTGTCATTTCGGGGCAAGATGCAGACTTGGCAGGGGTGCAGCGTGTTGCAGAAGGCACACAGACGATGACAGTGTATAAACCGATTAAAGCAATTGCAGAAAAAAGTGCTGAAGTAGCTGTTCAACTGGCAAAAGGAGAAAAAATCACGTCGGATACCACAGTGAATAACGGGAAAATTGATGTATCTTTCATTAAACTGGACCCTATAAAAGTAGGAAAAGAAAATATTATGGATACAGTGATTAAAGACGAATTCCATTCCTATGACGATGTGTATAAAAATGTTCCGGAAGATGAGCGTCCATAAAAAATATGTAGAAAAGGCGGCCCAGTAAGCCGCCTTCTCAATTTATCTGTATAGGAAGGAGAATTGAAATGGAAGACTACGCACTCCAGATGAGGAATATAACAAAAGAGTTTCCTGGTGTGAAGGCGTTAGAAAATGTCTCCTTTTCTGTACGTAAAGGGGAAATTCATGCACTTTGCGGCGAGAATGGCGCTGGGAAATCTACCTTAATGAAAATATTAAGTGGTGTATATCCATTTGGAACTTTTGATGGAGAGATATTGGTAAATGGAAAGAGCGTAGAATTTAAGACGATTAAGGAATCACAAGAAGCTGGTGTATCTATCATTTATCAAGAGTTGGCTTTGGTGGAGGAGCTTTCAATTGCTGAAAACTTGTTTTTAAGTCATGAACTCATGCGGTCACCGATTATTAATTGGAATAAGATCTATGTAGAAGCTCAGAAATGGTTAACCAAAATAGGATTGAATATTGATCCCCAGGTAAAAGTGGGGAGCCTGCCAGTTGGGAAGCAGCAGCTGATTGAGATTTGTAAGGCGCTAACCCAGAATACAGAAATATTGATACTCGATGAACCGACTGCTGCTTTAACAGAAAGCGACGTTGAGATACTTATCAATTTATTGAATGATTTGCGGAGTGAAGGTGTTACATGTATTTACATCTCCCATAAACTTGGAGAGGTAATGTCATTGGCGGATACCGTAACTATTCTGAGAGACGGTCAGACGGTCAGCACGGACTCCATTGAAAATTTGACGGAAGATAATATTATTACAAAAATGGTCGGCCGTGAGCTGACAGAATTATTCCCATATGAAAAACGTCCGGAAAGTACAGAGGGAATTTTAGAAGTGCAGAATTATTCTCTGACTGAAAAATCCGGTGATCGAATAATCAGTGACGTTTCATTTCATTTAAAGAAAGGAGAAATCCTTGGTTTTTCAGGACTGATGGGTGCTGGACGTTCTGAATTGTTCATGGGTTTATTTGGCGGGATGGCAGCTGAGAGTTCTGGCAACGTCGCAATAGATGGCAAGCCAGTTATGATTAAAACCCCGGCTGATGCCATTAAAGAAGGTTTGGCCTACGTTTCTGAAGATAGAAAGCGCTATGGTTTGGTGCTCGGAATGAGTATTACAAAAAACACAACATTGGCAGCGTTAAATAAGGTAATGAAGCTAAAAGTGATTGACCAGGCGATGGAAATCAAGGTAGCTGATGAAATTACATACAAGATGAATTTGAAAGCACCTACCTTGGAAGCGCAAGTAGGAAAGTTGAGCGGTGGAAATCAGCAAAAAGTAGTGTTGAGCAAGTGGCTGTTAAGTCAGCCGAAGATTCTTGTTCTTGATGAGCCGACCAGAGGGATTGACGTGGGTGCTAAATATGAAATTTATAAAATCATCAATGAATTGGCTGCTCAGGGAGTGGGTATTGTCATTATTTCATCTGAATTACCAGAAGTGCTTGGGATGTCAGACCGGATTATTGTGATGGCAGAAGGAAAAATTACAGGTGAATTCACTAGAGAAGAAGCCACGCAGGAAAAAATTATGGTATGTGCAACAGGAGGGAAGAATCCATGAAAAATCAGCCGATACAAAATCCCGTACCGGAAGAAAATGAAAGTAAACTCAGTTTCAAATTAGATATTCAAGCTTATACACTTATTATTGCCTTAGTGCTGATAGCCCTTATCTTTGGATTTTTCACGGGAGGAGAGTTTTTATCTTCACGGAATATTTCCAACCTCTTTTCGCAGATGGCCGTAATTGCGGTACTGGCAATCGGGATGACTTTGCTGATTGTGGCCGGTCATATTGATTTGTCCGTCGGCTCCCTGGTAGGTCTTACTGGCGGAGTGGCAGCGATTTTGCAAGTCTGGCATGGCTGGAATACGTTTGCCGTGGTAGTGGCTGCTGTTGCAGTCGGAGCTCTTTTTGGTGTCTGGCAAGGATGGTGGGTAGCTTACCGGGCAGTCCCTGCATTTATTGTGACCCTCGGCGGTATGCTGATTTTCCGTGGAATACTTATTGGGCTGAGCAAGGGGCAGACTATATCACCGATGGATGAAAGCTTCAAGTCTATCAGTAATAGTTACTTGCCTTTTTCAGCCGGTTATATATTGGCTGTCGGCAGTATTCTCTTATTACTGTTTTGGACATTAAAAAATCGCTCAAAAAGACGTGATTTAGAGTTGCTGATTCCACCTGCATATATCGATTATGGAAAAGTTGCTGTATACTCGTTCTTTATTTTATTGGCAGCGTATATGCTGAGTCGGTATCAGGGGGTTCCAATTCCGGTAATTATTGTGGTGGGACTGGCAGCAATCTATGTCTTCATTTCCAATAAAACTGCTTTCGGACGCTATGTATATGCAATAGGCGGCAATATTGAAGCAGCTGCTTTATCAGGAATTAATATTAAACGAAACACCTTGATGGTATTCATTTCAATGGGAGCTCTATCGGGAGTGGCGGGAGTTCTATTGACGAGCAGATTGAACGCAGCCACGGTGAATGCCGGAAATATGTATGAACTGGATGCCATCGCTGCTTGTGTAATAGGCGGAACCAGCCTGATGGGCGGCAGAGGAAAAGTGGTCGGCGCGCTGATCGGTGCTTTGATAATGGCCAGTATTGATAACGGAATGAGCATGATGAATATAGAAACATTCTGGCAGTATATCGTAAAAGGTCTCATTTTGATTGTGGCTGTTTGGATTGATATTGCCAGTAAGAAATAACAGGTATGAATACAAGAATTAAATGGAGGTATGGAGTATGAGTTATTTTACTGCTATTAATCGGATTAAATACGAAGGAAAGAGTTCAAAAAATCCTTTATCTTTTAAATACTATAATCCAGAAGAAGTGATCGCTGGGAAAACCATGGAAGAGATCTTACGGTTTGGAGTGGCATACTGGCATACATTTACCATGGATGGTTCTGATCCATTCGGCAACGGAACGATGATTCGTAATTGGGATCGCTACTCAGGGATGGACCTGGCTAAAGCGCGAGTTGAAGCAAGTTTCGAATTCTATGAAAAGTTAAATGTCCCGTATTTTTGTTTCCATGACATTGATATCGCTCCTGAGGGTAATTCACTGCGTGAAACGAATAAAAATCTGGATGAAATTGTTCAGTTGATTAAAACTAATATGGAATCCAGCGGGATGAAACTGCTTTGGAATACAGCCAATATGTTTACCCATCCCCGTTTTGTGCATGGGGCAGCGACATCTGTCAATGCAGATGTGTTTGCCTACTCGGCTGCGAAAGTGAAAAAGGGGCTCGAAGTCGCCAAGGAATTAGGTGCAGAAAACTATGTCTTCTGGGGCGGACGTGAAGGGTATGAAACGCTGCTGAATACGAATATGAAGCTGGAACTTGATAATTTAGGCCGTTTCTTTCATATGGCAGTAGATTATGCAAAAGAGATTGGCTATACAGGTCAATTTTTGATCGAACCGAAACCGAAGGAGCCGACTACCCATCAATATGACTTTGACGTGGCGACAGGGTTGGCGTTTCTGCACACGTATGATTTACAGGATCAATTCAAGTTCAATATTGAAGCAAATCATGCCACATTGGCAGGTCACACATTTGAACATGAACTTCATTACGCCAGAGTCCATGGAATGCTCGGATCAGTGGACGCTAATCAGGGTGACCCGTTGCTTGGGTGGGATACAGATGAATTTCCTACAGATTTATATACTGCGACGCTGGCTATGTATGAAATCTTGAAAAATGGCGGCTTGGGAAGCGGCGGATTGAACTTCGATGCAAAGGTCAGAAGGGGTTCATTTGAACAGGAGGATTTATTCCACGCACATATCGCCGGGATGGATAGTTATGCGGTCGGTTTGAAGGCTGCGCAGAAGCTATTGAATGATCGCGTATTAGAAGGTTTTATAGAAGAGCGATACAGCAGCTTTTCTAGGGACATTGGAAAAGAGATTACAGAGGGGACAACGAATTTCCATGAGCTCGAGAAATACGCCTTGGATTTGAGAACGGTCAGTAATCAATCAGGCAGAACGGAACGCCTGAAGGCTCTAGTCAACCAATATATTTTGACAGCTGCAGCAGAATAAAACGATATAAGGGCTGTACTTGTGAACTATTCAAGTGCAGTCCTTTTATATAAATTCAGGAGAGGGTGAAGAGGGTGCGATATGTAATCGGGATAGACTTAGGCACGAGCTCTGTGAAATTACTGCTGGTTGACCAAAATGGTCTGGTTTGTAATGAAGTATCAAAAGATTATCCATTGATACATAAACAGTCAGGCTATAGTGAGCAAAATCCCGATCTATGGGTGGAAAAGACAATAGAAGCTCTTAGGGAATTACTTCAGCAGTTTAAAGGTGATTCCCAACAAATAGAGGGAATGAGTTTTTCAGGGCAAATGCACGGACTGGTTCTCGTGGATCAGGAAGGGAAGCTATTACGCAACGCTATTTTATGGAATGATACGCGCACAACTGAGCAATGCGAAGAAATTTATGAGATGGCTGGAAAAGAACGAATTTTAATGCTGGCGAAAAATCCGGCGTTAGAAGGTTTTACGCTGCCTAAATTACTATGGGTCAAAGAACATGAACCTGAGATTTATCGTCAAATCGCCCATTTTATGTTGCCGAAGGATTATTTGCGTTATAGACTGACAGGAACCATAAGCAGCGAACTTTCAGACGCAGCGGGTACATTGTTGCTAGATATCAGCAAGAAGATATGGAGTAAAGAAATTTGTGAGTCAGTAGGCGTAGATCTCGCTATCTGTCCGCCTTTAGTTAAATCCGATTCCTTTATAGGAAATATTACAGATGAAATCGCACAGCGAACAGGTTTGCCTGTTACCGCGAAAGTGTTTGCAGGAGGGGCTGATAATGCCTGTGGTGCCGTCGGTGCTGGTATATTAAAGGATGGTATGACACTTTGCAGTATTGGAACCTCCGGTGTGATCCTTTCCTATGAAACTGCGAGTGGCAAGGATTATGAAGGAAGGGTCCATTATTTTAATCACGCTAAAGAGAACGCGTATTATGCGATGGGCGTCACTTTATCCGCAGGTCACAGTCTTGACTGGTATAGGAGGATTTTTGCTGGAAGTCGAAGTTTTCAGGAGCTGTTGAGCGGGATTGAGGGAGTGCCTGCAGGGGCTAATGGCTTGCTGTTTACACCATATCTGGTCGGTGAACGCACGCCGCATGCGGATTCAAATATCAGAGCAAGTTTTATTGGAATGGACACGTCCCACAGCTTACCAGATTTTACACGTGCGATACTTGAAGGCATCACGTTTTCATTGAATGAATCATTAAGTATTCTACGTGATAGCGGAAAGTCTATCACATCTATCGTATCGATCGGCGGAGGAGCTAAGAATAGTGCCTGGCTGCAGATGCAGGCGGATATCTTTGATGCAGAGGTTAGTAAATTAGCAAACGAGCAGGGGCCCGGAATGGGTGCAGCGATGCTGGCGGCTGTAGGATGCGGCTGGTTTCATTCATTAGAAGAATGTGCGGAAGTTTTCATTAAGACCAGTGAAGTGTATCGGCCAAATGAGGAAAACGTACGGAAGTATAAGGAGTTATTTGCGATTTATCAGCAAGTGTACAGCCAAACAAAGTCTATTAATGATCAACTGGCAGCTTATAGAAACTAGGAGGAGATTGAGATGAAAAAAATCCGTTGGGGAATACTCAGTACAGCAAATATTGGACAGACGCAATTTATACCGGCTATTTTTCGTGCTGAAAATGCTGAAGCAGTGGCAATTGCAAGCCGAGGTCCAAAAGTGCATGAAATAGCTAAACAATTAAACATCCCTACTGAATATGAAAGTTACGAAGAACTATTAGATGATCCGAATGTGGATGCTGTGTATATTCCGCTGCCGAATCATTTGCATAAGGAGTGGGTTGAAAAAGCTGCGAATAAAGGTAAACATGTACTATGTGAAAAGCCGGCTGCATTGAATATGGAAGAAGCTGCCAGAATGGTGAAGACCTGTGAAGATCATCAGGTAAAGTTTATGGAAGGCTATATGTACCAACTGCATCCGCAGCATGACCGCGTGAAAGAAATTATTGCTTCAGGAGAAATCGGCCCTGTTAAATTGATTAAATCCAGCCATTCGTTTCATTTGGAGAATCAAGATAATATTCGGATGGATCAATCGATGGGGGGAGGCAGTTTATTTGATGTAGGGTGTTATGCAATTCAGCTGATCCGGCATATTACAGATGATGAGCCGGCAGAAGTGTCTGCTTTTGCTGAACTGAAAGCTGGAGTAGATATCAGTACTGTTGGCTATCTGAAAATGAAAAGCGGCATTACAGCGCTGTTTGACTGCAGTTTTGATATGGTTGCCAGAAATGAATATGAAATTGTAGGAATGAAAGGAACAATTAAAGTCCCTTATGCATACCGCCCGGACAGGAATGGCGGGGTCGGGGAACTTATTATTACGACCGGAGATACTGCGCGAAAAGAAAAGACATTTGGGGATATTTATAAGTTGGAAGTAGAACATTTTTCCGACGCTATTCTAAATGACTTGCAGCCTCGTATTACAGGAGAATCCACTGTTAAAAATATGAAAGTTATCGAGGCGTGCTATCGTTCGATCGACACGGGTCAACCAGTAAAAATCAGCGACTGAAAGGAAGAGGGATTATTGTTACTGTAACTGAAAGTATTTACGGCTATATAGACGACAGGCCGATTACTTTATATCAATTGACGAATGACCGGGGTCTTGGCATACATTGCCTGGACTTCGGCTCTGTCATCACGGAGATTAATATGCCTGATCGACAAGGCAATAAAGAAAATGTCGTCCTTAGTTTGAATACGCTTAAAGAGTACGAGGAAAATCCGCATTATATAGGCGCGGTCATTGGAAGGACTGCCGGCCGAATAAAATCCGGGATGCTGCAGATAGAAGGCCGTGATTATACACTCACTGCCAATGAAGATTTCAACCATCTTCATGGCGGGAACACGGGGTTCAGTCATGTGATTTGGAATTCGAGGATTGTGGAGGCAGCTGATGAACAAGCAGCCGTCGAATTTACTTATCGGAGTCCGGACGGGGAAGAGGGGTATCCGGGAAATCTGGAAATGAAAGTAACCTATACACTCACCCATAACAACGAATTGATCATCAGCTATCAGGCTGTTTGTGATAAAGACACCATGGTGAATCCGACGAATCATTCCTATTTTAATTTAAGCGGCGATGGTAAACGGCCTATCAGGAATCATAAATTACAGTTGGACAGCAGTTTTTACTTGGAGATTGATGAACACGCGCTGCCGACTGGCGAGATTTCCCGAGTGGAAGGTACGGCTTTTGATATGCGCGGCGGAAAAGTAATAGATGAAGTAGATACCTCGATAGAATTTCAATCGGAAATGCAGCATCACAAAGGTTTCGACCATCCATTTGTGCTGGATAAAAGTCAAGCAGATGAAATTATTCTATCTCATCAGGAGAGCGGTAGAAGGCTAATCATACAAACAACAGAACCTGCCGTAATTGTTTACACCGGCAATAAAATAGGTTATTCAGGTATTTGTCTGGAAACTCAGTCTTATCCGGATTCGATACGTCATTCTCATTTTCCGTCGTCTCTCTTAAAGAGAGGAGAGGTATATCATTCGAAGACAAGGTATTTATTTGAAGTCATGGAGCAGATATGATATCCAGTTATCTTCTAGGATGGAGAGAAGAAGGTGACTCATATTCTACAGGAAAGATAGTGCTTATCCTGGATAGTGAAAAAGACTGTATTTCTTTGTATTCTGTACCCAGCAGACATCCCCCGCTTATGTAAGCGGGGGATGTCTGCTGTTTATGGTTAGATGGTGCCTGTGTGCAACACAACTTATAAACTATTCTGAATTGTATACAAAACGAGATGGATTTTTTGTGTCGAATTCAGTTCTCAGTTGATTGAATTAGTCTAATAGTCCAGGGTAAATTAAATAAAAGATTTTTCAAATTTGGTTGCCTTTTCTGTTTGACTGGTATAAACTATCGTTAATGGTTACTAAACTAATAGGAATTGTTTTATTTAAAAAGAATGAGGGGGAGAGGGATGATTACGGTAGCCGGAGTGAGTAAGGCGTTTCATACTAAAGGTAAATCGGCTCTGGTGTTGGATAATGTCTCTTTTCAAGTGGAGAGGGGAGAGATTGTTACGCTGCTTGGGAAGAGCGGTTGCGGCAAGAGTACCCTTTTGAATATGGTAGGTGGATTTTTACCGCCGGATAACGGAACGGTTTTATTGGATGGGAAGGAAGTGATCCGTCCGACGAAGCGTTGTGTGATGCTTTTTCAGCAGAGGAATCTTCTTCCGTGGCGGACGGTTTTGAAAAATGTGGAGCTTGGGCTGGAAGGGGAAGCAATGCCTGCGGCGGATAAAAGAGAACGGGTTATGGAAGCGCTGCGGCTGGTGGGGCTTGATGGCCATGAGCATCAATTTCCGCATGAATTGTCCGGAGGGATGCAGCAGCGGGTGGCAATTGCAAGGGCTTTTGCGATTCAGCCGGACGTGATCTTGATGGATGAACCGTTTGCAGCGCTGGATACCTTCAACCGATATAATTTGCAGGATGAATTAATTCGAATCCAGACGCAGAAGAAGACGACGATTCTGCTGGTGACGCATGACATCGATGAGGCTGTCTATCTTTCTGACCGTGTACTCATCATGAGTTCCCATCCCGGCAGAATCTATAACGAGATGTTGATTAAGCAATCGAAGCCGCGGGATCGCACACATGGTGATTTTCATTATTACCGTAAGAAAATACTTGAAGAATTTGAATTGAGCGGGGTGCAGCCGATGCCCGAGTATTCGATTTAGGGAAGGGGGTCCATAGATGAAAAAGCTTTCATTGATAGTGCTCGTTTTGGCAATGGTATTTACGTCGGCTTGTACACAGGCAGACGAAGGAAAGACGAATGCAACGGGGAAGACGACTTTAAAAATTGGTTATTTACCGATTACTCATGCAGGCCCGCTTTACATGGAGTCGCATGCTCCTGAAGAACAGTTGGAAGGGTATGATGTGGAGCTGGTCAAGTTTGGTTCATGGCCTGATTTGATGGATGCGCTGAATACGGGACGGATTGATGGAGCCTCTGTGCTGGTGCAACTGGCAATGATGGCGAAAGAGCAGGGAATTGATCTGAAAGCAGTCGCACTGGGGCATAAGGATGGAAATGTGCTCGTTACTTCAAAGAATATAGAGGAAACGGCGGACTTAAAAGGTGCCACTTATGCAATACCGCATAAGTTTTCTTCTCATAATCTTTTATTGAATGAAATGCTGAAAAAAGACGGATTGACCTACGAAGACGTAAATGTTGTGGAGATGGCACCGGCCGAGATGCCGGCAGCACTTTCAGAAGAGCGGATCGCAGGCTATGTAGTGGCTGAACCGTTTGGCGCGCAGGCCGTGGCGATGGATAAAGGGAAAGTTCATTATCACTCGGATGAAATCTGGCCTGATTCTTACTGCTGTGTCCTTGTTTTACGCAATGATATTATCAAAAAGGATGAAGAAATCATTCAGTCCTTTATTGACCAGTATGTTAAGGCGGGCGAGTCGGCAAATAGAAAGGATGATGCCGTCTATGAATCATTTAGCAAGTATATGAAAGTGGATAAGGAAGTTTTAGATTTGTCTCTGGAGTGGATTTCATACGATGATCTTCGGATTGAACAGGAAGAGTACGACAGATTGGCAGGGTTTATGACAGAGATGAGCTTGACGGAAAATCCGCCAGTGTATGAAGAGTTTGTGGACAATACATTTATCGATAAAGCGAAGTGAATGCAATGGGCTGGCTAAGGAAGTTATGGAATTTTACGATCGGCATGGTGCTTCTCGTTGCTGTTTGGCAGGCGGCCATCTGGATCGGTGGATATGAAGAAGCGCTGTTTCCGTCACCGCCAACTGTCGGAGCGGCAATCGTCTCAATGGTAGCAGACGGAACGTTATGGGAACATTTGCGAGTCAGTCTGGGACGGTTTGCTGCAGGCTATCTCCTCGCTATCGTGCCGGCCATATTGCTGGGTATGATGCTTGGCAGGATGCCGCGGACCTGGAAGATTGTCGACCCGGTCGTTCAAGTGCTTCGGCCTGTCTCTCCGGTCGCTTGGTCGCCGTTTATTGTGCTCTGGTTCGGGATTGGTAATATGCCGGCCATTGCCATTATATTCATCGCTGCCTTCTTCCCGGTTTTATTGACTACGGTGGCGGGTGTACGGAAAATCGACCAGGATTATTTGAAAATCGCTGAAAACATGGAGATTCGCAAATGGCCGCTTATGTATAAGATCATTTTCCCGGCAGCCTTTCCTTCTATTGTTAATGGGCTGCATCTGGCGCTCGGTACGGCTTGGGTGTTTCTCGTGGCAGGTGAGATGGTCGGTGCGCAGTCGGGTCTTGGATTCTTAATTATTGATGCGCGCAATACGCTGAAACTTGACCATGTATTTGCCGGAATCGTCTTCATTGGACTGAGCGGCTTTATACTTGACCGTTTGATAACAATTTTCGAACATTGGGTTGGCCGGCATTTTGGAACATCATCGGCAGCATAGCGGATTAAATGTTTCTTTATTTCCGACAATAAAGATTGATTTTATTAACTTAGTGAACTAATATGAATAATATATTAATAGAAAAAGTGAGGTTTTACAAATGGGTTTATTTCTAATCGAATCATCATCTTTACAGGGAATCGTGGACTCAAAGATAGCATTGGATCAAAAGGCAGAACAATTGCAGGCGAGTCTGGAAGCGCAGGAATCGACGCTCATCGAGATACAGGTGTCCAAAGATTTCACCCGTTCGTTTTTCATTGTAGAGTCAGCTGATCAGGAAACAGCTGCTGCCGGTTTAAAGGAAGCGGGTATCCCTGTTGAATTGGTTAAAGATGTCCGCTTGGTGGGTGATGACTTAGAAAACGTGAAACAGAGCAAAGACCTCGTTAATTATTTAGTTGAATGGAACTTGCCGGAAAATCTGACGATGGATCAATACTTGGCCCGCAAAAAGAAGAATTCAGTACACTATGAAGAAGTGCCGGAAGTATCGTTTGCCAGAACGTATGTCTGTGAAGATATGTCGAAGTGTCTCTGCTTCTATGATGCACCCGATGAAGCGGCTGTAAAACGTGCTCGGGAAGCGGTTCAGACGCCAATTGATTCAATTACAGAAATCTTGACAGAAGATAAGTAAGCAACTGAAGGGGAGGGAGGCGCCATACAGATGGTACTGGGAAAACAAGAAGTGCTTGCGGAGTTACTAACGAAAGAACTGAAACCGTATGTGAAAAAAATCGATCAAGATGCGTTTTACGCGGAGAATTTTCTGCGCAGGCTCGGCGAAGCGGGTCTGTTGTCGTCGGGAGACCGTTCCCAGTCTGAAGTGGTTTCGGATGGTTTGTATTTGGTAAGAGAGACTGCCGAAATATGCATGACAACCGCCTTCTGTCTATGGTGTCACCTAGCCGCTCTGACTTATGTCCGTACAACAGAGAATGAGAGGTTGAAGGCTGATTTGTTGCCAAGTCTGGAAGATGGCAGTTTGCTGGGGGCAACCGGCCTGTCGAATCCGATGAAGCATTATGCCGGGCTGGAGAATCTTCATCTGAAAGCAAAGCGAACACCTGGCGGATACCTGGTATCAGGTGTGCTTCCCGCCGTTTCCAATTTGGGGAGAGACCATGTATTCGGTGCGATTGCCGGGTTGAATGACCAACAGCAGATCATGATGGTCATTTCCTGCGATTCACCTGGTTTGACGTTCAAAGAAAAAACTGATTACTTAGGGTTGAACGGCAGTGCCACTTTCAGTTGTTCACTTAGAGAAGTGTTCATCGCGGAAGATCGAATATTATCGGAGGAAGCCGATGCGTTCGTTGCCAACATCAGACCGACATTCATTGCTTATCAAATTCCTCTCGGCTTAGGAGTGACTGATGCGTCTGTGCGCTCAATCGAGAAAACGGCCAACCGGCAAAACGGCTGCAATCAGTATTTGCCGGTACAAGCACCCGAATTGCAGCGGAAAAGAACGGAGCTGGAATATCAGCTGCTTTCTCTCATTTCAAAGGAATCAGTAGACTGGAAGGAAGTTGCAAGAATCCGTTTGAGCGCTGCATATCTAACATTGGAATCAGTACAAGCTGACATGCTTCATAATGGAAGTTCCGCATACCAGAGGGCAAGTGCTCCGGCAAGGCGGCTGCGGGAAGCCTACTTTTTCGCAAATCTCACTCCGACAATTAAACATTTGGAGAAAGTGCTGATTTAGGGTGCCTGTGTGCAGCTGTTTGCGGTGCCTGTGCGCGACACAACTTGAACACTATTCTGAATTGCATACACTTAGATTGGCCAGTTGTCCTTCGGGGTGATTGGCTTTTTGCTGTTTTAGTTTGTGCATGTTACATATTCAAAGTGTATTCAAATGTCCGAAAACAGCTGAAAATTCATTTTTAAGTCGGAAAGGTATAGCAAAACTTAATTTTAAGGGTGAAGAATTGCATACCTATCAATATTCTTTCTAACTAAAATTCATTTTCTCTTTTTGACAGTACCGTGCTTTCTGTCTACGATGAAATCATTATACGAAAAAGGAGCGTGAGTGCAGTGGAGAGTGTGCGGACAATGGGAATGGCTAAAGCTTACTTCTTCAGAGCTGCAGTCCGATATTACAGCAGTCTTTATTTACGGGAGGTGAGGCTTTTTGGGTAGAAAACGAAATTGGAGGCCGAATGTGTATTATCATGTGATTATGCGAGGGAATAACCGCGAGAATATTTTTAACACGCCGGAGGATATGTACCATCTATTGCGGATTATCAATCATGCACACGAGACATTTCATTTTTCCATGGTGTCTTTTTGTATAATGACAAACCACTATCATTTCCTGATCAAGTCTGACGTTGAGCTGTCCCGGATAATGGGTCATATCAACCGGAGATACAGTGATTATTATTCGAGGCGCTACAACCATGTCGGCAGAATTTATCAGCAGCGCTATACCCCCATCCTTGTTGAAAGTCCCCAGGCTGCATTGGCGGTCAGTCGCTATATTCATAGAAATCCGATAAAAACGAAGACACCGATGGTCAATGAACTTATTGATTATCCGTTTAGCTCCTTTCCCGTCTACGCCGGCGGTCAAGCTGTGGGATGGAGGTTTCTGGATACCGAGACATTGCTGTCGTACATGCATCCGCCGGCAGTGGGAACTCTGCGGGAATACGTTGATTATTGTCTGGCAGAGCTGGAGGAGGAAGTAGAGGTTTGAATTGATTTGTCTGAATAGTGTCTGAATTGTGTGACGCACAGGCACCGAAAAAAACCTAAAAAACCCTTCACCAATTCTAATTGGCAAAGGGATTTTCAGGGTTATCAGATTTAGCGTTAGAACTGTACGCTCCATTTCGGCGCCTATTTAAAATCCAGCTGTTCCTCAATCCGACCACGATCGTTGTGAATGTAGACCATCGTTCCGTCTTCTTCCGCACGCTGCTTTGCTTCTTCGATAGCCTTTTCCTGTGAGTCCGCTGTGCAGACCGGCTCGTCTTCGCCTTCTCGTTTTACTGCCCACTCATCATCGTGGGGGACGACGTGATAGCGTGCGTCTTTTGTCCCGGCACGGTCTTCAAAATATTCATCCTGTTCTCTGCCCATTCGGATGCCTCCTCATAGCTTGATTTGTTCTTACCTATACCCGAATAAACAATGAAATAACCGGAATAGCAGTGAAAAGGAGGAACGAATAGACGAAAGCAGTTACACTCCAGGGGGCTACTGATTGCTTCTTCGGCCTTTTGCAGAAAAGTGCCCTTTTATTGTATTTGTCAGTATAGTGTCTAAGTTGTGTTGCACACAGGCACCATCCAGAGAGTCATCCAGTGAACCATCCAGTGAACCTTCCGGAGAACCTCCTAGAACTGTTTACTTCCCACCATCCACGATCTCAAAAATGATATCCGCATGATCCGTATTATCCAGCAATCCAGCAAAACGTTCTTTGCCTGGTCCGTAGGCATAAACAGGAACATCTTCTCCTGTATGGCCGCCGGTTGTCCAGCCTGTGAAGGAGCGTTTGTCAAAGAGAGCTTTTATGGCCGTTTCAATATCGCTGCTTTTCGCACCGGCATCGACAACTTTCTTAATTTCATCTGCTTCCAAAGGCATCAGCTCTTGGTCAATATAGAGCTTTAACGTTTCTGTCGGGTCAGCACCTTCTGCAATTTGCTGGGCGATGAAAGCAGGTGTGCGCTTCGCTGCTTTGATCACGTCAGTATTCCAGTTATATTCCCCGTCGGCCCCTATTGAAAATCCGCCTGTGGAATGATCGGCTGTCGCCACAACCAATGTATGTTTATCTTCTTTTGCGAAATCAATCGCTGCCTTGAATGCTTTCTCGAAATCTTCCATTTCACTCATAGCACCGACGACGTCATTGGCATGGCCCGCCCAGTCGACTTGGCTACCTTCCACCATTAAGAAAAACCCATCATCATTCTTCTTTAAACGGTCAATCGCGGCTGTTGTCATCTCTTCTAATGAAGGTATGTCTGCAGAACGGTCAATCATTTTTGGAAGGCCGCCGTCTGCAAACAATCCAAGAATTTGATCATTGTCATTCCTCAACAATGCCGTTTTTCCAGTGACATAGCTGTAGCCATCTTCCTGGAATGAATTTGCGAGATTTACATCTTTCCGAATGAAATTGGATTTACCGCCGCCCAGCAGGACATCGATCGTATGGCTGCCGTTAATCCGTTCATTGTAGTAATCATCGGCAATCTCGTCCATATTCTTCCGGCTTTCATTATGAGCACCGTAGGCAGCAGGTGTGGCATGCGTAATTTCGGAAGTGGCCACGAGTCCAGTCGACTTCCCGGCTTCTTTCGCTGCTTCCAGCACCGTTTTTACTCTTTCTTTATCTTTATCTACCGCGATGGCATTATTGTACGTTTTGATGCCTGACGACATAGCAGTCGCTGCTGAGGCTGAATCTGTAATGGATTGATTATCGTCATCAGGATACGTCATTTGCTGGCCGACGAGATACTTATCGAATTCAGTCAGCTCAACGGCAGGGGTTGCAGGATCATCTTTGAAATAACGATACGCCGATGTATAAGAAACACCCATTCCGTCACCAATTAGGAAAATGACATTTTTGATTTCCGGTGTTTCGTCCTTCTTGGTCTCGTCTGCAGAAACCACTGGATCTCCGCCTGTTCCGATCATACTTGCCAGCACAACAGACGAAAGTACTGCAACTGGAATGACTTTCTTGAAAAATTTCTTCTTCAACATAACGACCTCCTGTATTTGTAATCAATTCCCACTATAAAGGAGACTTGTTAACAGACTGTGGAGGCCGTGTAAATGTTTGGTCTGGATTGTGTATGAAAGGATGCTTGCTTGAACGGTGCCTGCTTGAGGGTTGAACGGTGCCTGTGTAGCATACAAATTGAACACTATTCTGAATTGCATACATTTAGATTAGCCAATTGTTCTTTAGGATGGTTGTATTCAGCAGGTTAAGAATGGCAGAAAATTCATTTTTAAATCGTATAGATAATGCAAAAATTAGTTTTAAGAATGAAGAACCGTTTACCTATCATCTTTCCTTCTATCTAAAACTTGTTTTTTCTTTTTTGACAGGATTGCACTTTCTGTCTACGATGAAATCATTATATGAAAAAGGGTGTGAGTGTAGTGGAGAATATGGGGAAAACGGGAATAGCAGGAGCTTCTTTTTTAGAGTTGCAGTCCGATTTTACAGTAGTCTTTATTTACGGGGGGGGGGGGGGGGAAGCTTTTTGGGTAGAAAAGGAAACTGGAGGCCGAATGGGTATTATCATGGGTTTTGGCGGGGAAAAAACCGG
>NZ_WHVV01000058.1 GCF_009650995.1 Sporosarcina cascadiensis
CCGTTCTTCGCAGCCCCGAACACGGAAGGTAAGCTCGTGCGCCGATGGTAGTTGGGGGTTTCCCCTTGCGTGCGTAGAACGTTGCTGGGCACGAAGCCATTCCTTATGGGGAGTGGCTTTTTTGTGCGTTCAGGGAGGAAATGTGTATGTGCAAAGTGAAAGTTACCATCGCGCAGCAAGAAGTGAAGGAGTATGAAACCAATCACCCTAAGGCTTGTTTGATCATACATTC
>NZ_WHVV01000030.1 GCF_009650995.1 Sporosarcina cascadiensis
AGTTTCAAAGCTTTCTGAGTGAAACCAGAACGGTACCCTTAGAACAATTAATGAAGAAGCATTTCCAAATTGATCTGTCACAGCGAAGCTTTTGGCAGCAATCATTACAGAAAATAATACAGGATATAGAGCTGTTTCAGGAATTAACAGTCTCGTAATGTAATGATGAGTAGAGAAGAGGAGATGATGGAGGAATGGCAAATTGTAAATATTTTTCCAGTCGAGGATTATTTTATGAGAGCTTTAAAAGAGCTTGAAATTGAGGGGGGGATCATCCCTGCCCATATGACACACGGTTGGCACTCCCTTTGAATAAAGGAAGGCAGACTAAGTACGCCGCTTCCTGCGGCAACGTCTGCATGACTCACTTCGTGTGAGCCCGTGTTTACATGGTGACATACAAAGCAATGAACATGTTATTCCAATTTGGGATGTTCCTCGTAGCAATGGCAACAGCCATTGTAGTGATGATTGCTCTATTCATCAACAGAAAAAAGTAACCACCCTCCGCTACTGCCCAGTAAGCTGAGTGGTTACTCTTTGGTAACACCTTATGTTTTTAACTGGTCAACCGCACTTCATGCGGATGTCAGCTACATTGACTGGGTGTTGACGCACCCGGTCTTTTTTAGTATATGCTCAGTTTACCACAATTATGTAGAGAGTACACATATATTACGAATCAGAAGCATAGGGCACGCTGGAAACTTTCGGTACTAGAGGAACTGAAAAAGCATTTATTATATTAACAGTGTGGAATAGGGGAAATGCCATGATTCAAGATCTGTCGCATAGTACGTATATCACATTATATGATTATGAGAATGTGGATGTCGTTTTCAGATTCATGAATGGTAATCTGAATGAAATAAAAGTCACAATGAAAAGAGATTCTTCCTATGCACATCCAAATGCAAGAGTCATACTGGGAACCTCAACATACCAAATTTTTAGTGAAAATTCAGGACTGAGAGTTGAACGGTACAATTTTATCGGCAATTATAAAGAAGAGTTTTGGTGTAAAGATTTGATTATGGAACATCCGGAAGATTTTGCAGGAAGTAATTTATTTTTAACGAATTGTGATTCAGACCAATATAGAATTTTTCTTGGTATAGCGGCCTAATGAAACTGAGAGATTTACTTGAATAAAACGCTGTAATATGTAGATATCATTTACAAAATAACGATAGTGAAACGATTAGGTTAAAAACTTAAAAATACCGTTCCGTCTCAATATCGCAAGTATACTCCATAATGATATATAACTTCCTATAATTTATATTATGTTCGGGGCGTTCCTTGATCGATATATTTCAAACGCTCTTCATTGGCCTCTCATACCGCTATTCAATACGATTCTTATGATCTTTTGTTTTCAATTCATCAAAATTGATATGACCTACACTGTATTCAATCACATCGTTAATAAACAGCTTATGGTTTTTCGCCAGTTGCTTGACCGATTCCAGCAACTCCTGATCGTATGTTGTTTTATATTGCACACGATCTTTCGGGCGCAAGTTTTTATCATACGTAACAAGTCCTTGCTCTAAAACATTCCGTAAACCATTTTCCAATAAATAATTGTTGTATGTATAATATTCTTCGGATAAATCCTCTAATTGCTGTAAAATCTCCTGACTGATATTTGTACGGAATTTGATTCTTGTTTCGTCTGTTGTCTGAACCATTTTACCGTTTACTAATTTCCACATAATGATTCCTCCTTGCATACGTAATAAACCCGTGAATCACCGCTCACGGATTTATCTTCTGCAGCCGATCTGTTTGCTGCAGTTCGCCGACATTCTTTGCGCCGACCGCAAACATCGCCATCCGCAGTTCTAATTCTCTAACTTCCATTGTCTGTAAAACGCTTTCTGCAGAGATGGTAGCCTGTTCTAAAATAGCTCTGCCGAATCCTGCGAAATCTGCACCCAGTGCGATACATTTTGCCGCATCGACACCTGTATGCAATCCACCGCTCGCAATAAGCGTTCTTTCATTCATAACGGGTTTGACTGACTCTATAGAAATAGTAGTCGGTATACCCCACTCACTGAACGCTGCTGCTGCTTGCTGTTTAATCGGATCGGTTCGGTATTTCTCAACCTGACTCCACGACGTGCCCCCTGCTCCGGCAACATCAATGAATGAAATTCCGGCGTTTAACAGTTTTTCAGCAGTCGAACGGTCAATTCCCCAGCCTACTTCCTTCACTCCGACTGGAATCGATATATCGTTGCAAAGTTTTTCGATTTTTGACAGTAAACCGTTGAAATCGATGTTTCCCTCAGGCTGAATAACTTCTTGCAGGATATTGAGGTGTAGAACCAGTGCATCTGCGCCGGTGTATTCGATAATCTTTCTGCATTCGCGCTCAGTGAAACCGTAATTCAGCTGCACAGCTCCTAAATTCGCGATGATTGGAATCGTGGGAGCGTACTTTCTAAGATCAAATGATGGGCGGTAAGCCTCACTCTCTATTAATGCGCGTGTTGAACCCAGCGCCAGCGCCCAGCCTTTTTGCTCTGCAGCAAGCGCTAAGTTACGGTTAATTGATTCAGCAAAGTTGGCGCCGCCTGTCATAGAACTGATCAAAAATGGTGATTTACAGGGTTTTGAGAAGAAGTTTTGCTCTATATCTATGTCATCAAACGACAGTTCGGGTAATGCGTTATGTATAAAGTGATAGTTCTCTAAGCCCGTCGTGATGCTATGGCCGGTAACATGCTCGTCCAACACAATCTGGATATGCTCTGCTTTTCGATCATTCAGCTGCTTGCTCACTTTTTTAGCTCCTCTTCGGTTGATAAGCGGTACATTTTTAAAATTACTCAATAATCTTCTTCATTATCATAATGAAACTCCAAATTTTCATACAGATCAGACAATATATCGTGATACCCCCAGCCTGTACCTATACTGTCAGATACTACTTGGCGCAACCTTGAATGAAAAGCTTTATATAACTCTTCATTACTCTCACATGTCTTTATAACCTGAGCAAACATGTTTTCCATATTTGTATAAAAAGCTTCGTCGATATCGCCGTACGTTACCGTAAACTCCGTGCCGAGTTCAACAAAAAATAATTGAAGATCTGTAATTCTCATTCGATCATTTGTCAGTTTGGCAAATTCCCTGATCCGTTTCTTGACATCAGGCAAATGAAGTTTCAGAACACCTCTTCCTGTAAAAGAGAAATCTTTTTTCATTTGTGTTTTTTCCTGTATTAATAGCTCCTGTGCAGTTTCCTCGCCTTCAAATTGTAATGAAAAGAAAAGTTGTGCCTTTTCATCAATTTTATGAAGTTCCGCAATGAGCTGAATGATTTCATTCGAATCAAGTTGTTTTAAATGTTTCTTTAATTCGCTGATTGTTAATTTCATTGGAAGATCCCTCACTGCATACAATTTAATTTCTCTCTTACAGTATACCTGTTTCACTATGGTTTAACAAAAACAAACAGCTCTGTTCCAATGAATCAGAGCTGTTTGTTTTTGTTATTTACAGACCAAGTCTCATCAGCAATCTTACCCTGTTCCAAATAAATAATCCGGTCACCGAGTCTTTCTGCTTCATCTAGGTCATGTGTAACAATCATAAACGGAATTTTCCACATATTATGGAGCCGCAGAAGCTCATCTTGACATTGCTGCCTTGTTTCCTTATCGAGTGCCGACAGCGGTTCATCCAGCAATAATACAGACGGACGCGCAGCAAGTGCCCTCGCTAAACCGACGCGCTGTTTCTCGCCGCCTGATATTTGATGGGGATATTTCTGCAGCAAATGTTCGATGCCCAGTACTTGCAGGAGCTGCTTAATCATCTCTTTGCTTTCGTTTCTCTGAGTTTTCTTCACACCATACCAGATATTCTTCTCCACGGTCATATGCGGAAACAAGGCGTAATCCTGAAATAGATAACCGATTTTACGCTCTCTTGCGGGCATGGGCTTTTCATTGCTGTCGAAAAATATTCGTTTATTAGAAACAATCATGCCGCTGTCAGGGTGTACCAGTCCTGCGACGCTGTTTAAAATTGTCGTTTTCCCAGACCCTGACGGCCCGACCAGCACAAGTATTTCGTTGCCCATTTCAAATTCAATGTTCATCTCATAATGTGCGAGCTGTTTATGTATTCGTACGTTCAGCATATTGTTTCCTCCCTCCGGTTAAGAACGTGTAAACCGGCGGATATTTCGTTTGCTCCACCAGTTGACCCATAAGATCAGACTAAATCCGAAAACAATAATTATGACGACCCAAAACGTCGCTTTTTCCATCTGACCGGATTCTACTGCGAAATAGATTGCCATCGGAATCGTATCTGTTTTACCCGGTATGTATCCTGCAAGCATTAAAGTGGCACCAAATTCACCCAGCCCTCGTGCGAATGAAAGAACCAGTCCTGCCAGCAGTCCTGGCCATGCAAGTGGAAAGACGACCGACCAAAACACTCTCCATTCTGAAGCCCCCATAGTCCGTGCAGCATTCGAAAGTCGTTCATCCAGGCTCTCAAATGCGGCGGCTGCACTTTGATACATGAGCGGAAATGACACGACGATCGAAGCAATTACCGCACCAATCCATGTAAAGACAATCTGGAAATCGAACCATTCCACTAACCAGCTGCCGATCCAGCCTTTCTTACCGAATAAAATGAGCAAACCAAAACCTACGACGGTAGGCGGCAGTACGAGCGGCAGCAAGAACAGGGCTTCTAAAACACTTTTACCGAAAAAATCACGCTTCGCCAGCAGATAAGCGATAAAAACGCCTGCCAGAAATACGAAGAAAGTGGAGATGGCAGCCACTTTTAACGACAACAGCAAAGGTGAATAGTCCATATCAAGCAAGCCCTCTCCCCCTTTTCCTCTTACTTAAATCCGAACTCCTGTAATGCTTTTTCACCTTTTTCACTTGTCAGGAAATCCAAAAAGTCCTGTGCGGCTTCTGGATGTTTCGAAGCTTTGACAACCGCACCTGGATAAACAATCGGCGCATGCCACTCTGGGTCTGATTCAGCCAGTACCTTCACATCCCCTGAAACAAATGCGTCACTGGAGTACACCACGCCCAAATCAGCGTTGCCCATTTCAACATATGTCAAAACCTGGCGTACGTCAGATCCCATTACCAATTTAGTCTGCAAAGGCTCCCATAAATTCAAGTTTTCAAGGGTTTCCTTCGTGTAACGTCCTACAGGAACCGATTCAGGCTCCCCAACTGCAAAATGATCAACGTCTGCCGGATCAATATCTTTAAATGAATCAATCCTAGAGTCAGAATCTTTATGTGCAATTAATACTAGCACATTCGAAGTGAAATTTTCTCTTGAACCGTCAAGAATCAATTCTTTGTCTTCCATATCATTCATGTCTTTCGAGCTGGCAGATAAAAAGACATCAGAAGGTGCCCCATTCTCGATGTTTGCCGCAAGCTTCCCCGAGCTTCCGAAATTATATGTCAGCTTAACTCCTTCATGCTGCTCTTCGTATGTAGAATTTACATCTTCCAATGCATCAGTTAAACTGGCCGCAGCGGAAATTAAAAGTTCTGCTTCTTCAGGTTTCTCACTTTCCGAACATCCAACTAAAAAGATCGACAGAATTGCAAATAAAGCTGTAAATAAAAAATGCTTCATTTCACTGCTCCCCTCTTTTATTTGCATATAACTAAACATATCTATTTATATCTAGTTATATCTAAAAATATCATATTATGCATTCTTATACTTGTCAATTTTGCATTTTCGTTGGAAATGACGGAAGATAGTAAGGAGTGTTTATTGGGGGTTGAAAAATGAGCCACAAAGAAAATAATATTTCTTATACAACTGAAGAAATTGCACAGCTTTTAAAAGTTTCAAAGCTGACGGTTTATGACTTAATTAAAAAAGGCGAAATCCGAGCATACCGCGTCGGGCGTCAGATGCGCGTTGATACCGTCGATTTAACTGCTTATAAGGAACGCTTGAAAAGCGGCGGTGAAATGATGCCGTCGCAGTCGGCTCCAGCTAAACCGATAGAGCAGCCTGCTGAGCCGGTTCGTGATCCATCTGTTATTATCAGCGGGCAAGATTTGAGCTTGGACATACTGGCAAGCTATATAGAAGAAGCGCATCTCGATTTTCGTCCTCTGCGTTCATTTGCAGGCAGTTTGAACAGCTTGATCAAAATGGTGCAGGGAGAAGCCGATATCGTCAGCACGCATTTATTCGATGGCGAAACCGGCACTTATAATCTGCCGTACATCAACCGTCTGCTGACGGGACATTCCTACCTTGTCGTCAATCTGCTCGGCAGAACGGCCGGAATCTATGTGCAGAAAGGCAATCCTAAAAAGATCAGAAGCTGGGAAGACTTAGGACAGCCTGGACTTCGTATCATCAATCGGGAAAAAGGATCAGGGGCACGTGTGCTTCTTGATGAACAGCTGCAAATCGCAAACATTTCGCCGCGCACGCTGGCAGGTTATCATGACGAAGAACTGAATCATATGGCTGTGGCTGCTCAGGTCGCTTCCGGCAAGGCAGATGCGGGTGTGGGGATAGAAAAAACATCCCGTCTGATCGATGTCGATTTTATTCCCCTCATTCAGGAGCAGTATGATCTGGTCATTTTAAAGACTGATGAAAATGAGAAACTGAGGGATTTTTTACTTGCCACTATACAGTCGTCAGAATTCCAGGTCAAAATCAGTGCAATCGGCGGCTATGATCTGTCGAAGACCGGTACGATTCTGTACGAAACTCCATAAAAAATAACCCGCCGATTACGTGCGGGTTATTCTCTCTCTTCTTCTAAATCCTTCTCTATTTCCTCCACCTCGTAATACATGTCCTCTTCTGTTTCAAATCGATTATAACGCAGTGTGAACAGATGAAACATGTGAGTGGCGACGACTTTCAGCAAGGCATATGTAGGAATCCCGAGTATGACACCTGCCACACCGAACAGTGATCCTGCCGTCAATAAAACAAAAAGAATGGTAATCGGATGAATATGCAGTGACTTCCCCATAATCTGTGGTGAAATAAACTTGCCTTCGACCACTTGTACAATTGTCCAGACGATTGCAAGCTTGACCAGCATGAATGGAGACGTAACCACCGCAATAATAGCGGCTGGTGTAATTGCGATGACCGGACCTAAGTACGGCACAATGCTTGTAAACATCGCCAGAACCCCGAGCAGCAAGGCATATTTCATTTTGATAATGAGGAATCCGATGGAAACCATGATTCCGATGGCAATAGCTACTAAGATCTGGCCTTGAATATAAGCACTGATCTGCCTGTCAGCATCCCGAAAAATAATCATTGCATCATTGCGCAGACGAGGAGGCAACATGCGCAGAGTCACTTGAGGCAGCTTCTCTCCGTCCTTTAATAAGTAAAACAGAATCAGCGGAACCGTGAACAGTCCTAGAATAATGCCGGTTAAAGCAGAAATGAAAGAAGTGACACCGGAAGCAATCCCTCCGAGTGTTTCGGTAAAGAACTTTCCGATACTTTCAAAGCCGGAATCTAAAAAAGTATTGACATTGAAGTTAAATCCTTCATAAATAGGAGCGAATAAAGAGTTACGGAAAAATGCATCCATATCCAAAATCAGCTGCTTAAAATACGAAGGGAACTCCTCGAATAGATTGATCGACTGTTCGCGCAAGAAAGGCAGCACGAGAAAAATCACCAAAGTCAGCAACCCGGCAGCTGCCAGGAAGATGATTAAGATTCCATAGACCCGCGGAATTCGCAGCCGTAACTCCAAAAAGCGAAGAATTGGTCGCATCAAGTAATAAAGAATGGTCGCGAGCACGACTGGCAGAACGACCGTCGAGAAAAAGACCCGGATCGGATAGAAAATGAACGATACTTGAGTAAAGATCAAGATAATCAGTCCGATGAACAGCAGACAGAGAAGTACAAATATAGTCGATTGCCCACCAAGAAATCCAACGATCGGTGATGTCGAACGTATAGACCAAAAATCCCTTAATGAATTCTTTTTGGGCGGCTGTCTCACAACCTCTCTCCTCCCTCCGAATGAACGGTTACCGTGCCGTTAGAAATGAACGGATTGCTTCCTTGTTTTTATCTAAATCAATTTCAATGACAGAACCCGCATGCTGATACGAACGGAACGAATAGCTGTCTTCTACCGGAATTCTTAATGTGTTAATGTCCAGTTTGCGTTTTGCTAACACCGTCAGTAATTTTGTCAGCTCTTCTTTCGACGTAAGATCAGTTGTAATGAAATTATCCAGCGCGCCGGCAACTTTTGGGGCCTTCAATAGAGTAGGGGCACTGAACAGCTCCCCTTTAATTGCCTGAATAACTTCCTGCTGGCGGTTCACCCTGCCGAAATCTCCTTCTGAATCGGCACGGAAACGGGCGTAGCCTAATAATTCTTTGCCATTCAGCCGCTGAACGCCCGGAGTCAGCGTGACCCCGATTTTCTCGGACATTTCTTGTTTAACATCCATTTCTAGGCCTTGTGGAAAGGCAATATCCATTATTGATTCGAAGTTATCGAAATCCACTACGGCATAATGATGAATCGGAATATTGAACATGCCGGTTATCGTTTCTTTCGCTGTCTGTACTCCGCCCAGATAATAAGCAGTATTTAATTTATAGGATTGGTACCCTGGAATCTGTGCATAAATATCCCGCATAAACGAAATGAGATTTGCAGTTCCATGGGTCTGATCCCACGACAGCACCATCATCGTATCAGTTCGGTACTTGCCCGACCCGTCGTTATCTATGCCCAGCAGCAAATAATTTTCTGTTGTAGGGTCTTGTGGATTCAATAAATCACCCTGGAATTCCCCCGGGTCAATTTTACTTCCCGCGGTCAGCGCTTTCCCTTGTTTGTATTGTATATAACAATAAGCCGATACGGCGATAATGCCTAGCAATAAGGCAGTAAAAATGACTCTGCCAATCCGGAGTTTACGTTTCTTTTTCCTGCGCGTCGGCAGCTGTTCCTCCAAATGATCATCCATGTACCCTTCATTCCTCCAATATCGCTGTAGTCCTGTAATAAAGACGTTTCTGTTCACGACGGGTTGCGTCTTTATTCATGCTTTGCCGGGTATTCGGCCAATCTTGATTGCCAATACTAGCATAGCCGTAAATAAAAGGAGAAATACGAATATTGTAACTTGGTGATTTCCTGTGTAATCATAAAGCATGGCAACAAACAGCGGCAGAATCCCTCCGATAATGAAACCGCCTGTCTGCATCATTGCAGTCCAGGCATTTGTTTCTTCAGCTGTGTCCGTCGCATCTATCGGCATCAATAGACAAATGGGAAACAGGCCGCCGAGCGGAATACCCATCAGCAATACACCGATTGAAAAAAGAAGAGGCTGTTCAGTCCACATAAAACCGATTGAAACAATCCCGATCAGCAGAATACCCACCAACGCGGGTGTCCGTGTTTTAAAGCGCTGCAAAGCAATAGGAAAACCAATATTCATAAAAATCTGCACGACCGTCATACTGCTGAGCAATGTGCCTGCCTGCAGTAAAGTCAGTCCATTCGTCACGGCAATCGGCACGAGCCATGTCAGTACGGAAAAGAATAATGCCGTCTGCAATCCGAAAAACACAAGAAAGCTCCAGGCTGTTTTGCTTCTCCAGGGACTCTCCCCTTTTTTCACAGTTTGGCCAATCGCTTGTTTCACTGCAATCGGATTTTTCGAGCTGACTCGCCAGGCGATCATTCCAAGCACGGCGAGAACAGCCCAAATCGCCAATGCAAGATAATAATTTGCTTTTTGGTAGAATACTCCCGTCAGACCTGTACTGAGTGTTGCCCCCATTCCCATGCCGAATGAATAAATTCCGACAACCGCTGCAACTTTCAACGGGAAATACTGTTTTATTAACGCAGACAAAAGAGGACCGATGACCGCAATCGCAATCCCTGCAGCCAGAGCTGTAAGCAGTAGTATACTGAAAGAGGACACAATAAGACGTAAACCTGTGGCGGCTGCCAATAAGAGCAGCATCAAATACATCGTCTTATTCAGCCCAATTGCTTTGTTAAGAATAGGTGCGAGCATAGCAAACGCGCCCATACAAATGACAGGGATGACCGTCAGTAAACTGACTTGCGTGTTGGAAAGCGTCAAATCTTCCCTAATGATATCCAGCATCGGACCGATTGATGTAATGGCCGGACGTAAATTGAGCGCCACTGCAAATATAGCGAACAGCAATAAAATTTGAGTTGATTTCGAGCGCAACGATAGTCCTCGCTTTCAATAAAACATTCCAGATTTTCTCTTTCCTTCTTATCGTAAACCGAAAATGCAATCTGTTCCAGTCAAAGATTTCATTTCGCCGTATTTTCATGTATAATAGGAGCATTGTGAATTTAGGAGGATTTTATTATGTTAGCAGTGAGTAATGTTAGTCTTCGTTTCGGCGACCGCAAACTGTTCGAAGATGTAAATATACAGTTTAATCCAGGGAATTGTTACGGGTTAATTGGCGCAAACGGTGCGGGTAAATCTACGTTTATTAAGATTGTTTCAGGTGAAATTGAACCGCAGACAGGCAACGTCATACTGGGAAAAGACGAACGCTTGGCTGTATTGAAGCAGGATCACTTCGAATATGAAGAATTTGAGGTTATGGAAACAGTGATTATGGGTCACAAAACTCTCTATGAAGTGATGAAAGAAAAAGATGCGATTTACATGAAGGAAGATTTCTCTGATGAAGATGGCATGCGTGCAGCTGAACTTGAAGGAGAATTCGCTGAGCTGAACGGTTGGGAAGCAGAATCTGAAGCTTCTGTCCTTCTTCAAGGTCTTGGCGTTCCGGAAAGCCTGCATCACGTGAAAATGGCTGAACTTGCAGGATCGGACAAAGTTAAAGTTTTGCTTGCTCAGGCTCTATTCGGCAAACCGGACGTATTATTACTGGATGAGCCTACCAACCACCTGGATTTAAAAGCAATCCGGTGGCTTGAAGAGTTCCTGATCAACTTTGAAAATACAGTAATCGTTGTTTCTCACGACCGTTACTTCTTAAACAAAGTTTGTACGCATATTGCGGATTTAGACTTCAGTAAAATTCAAATATATGCAGGGAACTATGATTTCTGGTATGAATCCAGCCAGCTTGCGTTAAAACTGTCACAGGAACAAAATAAGAAAAAAGAAGAGAAAGTCAAAGAACTTCAAGCGTTTATTGCGCGTTTCAGTGCCAATGCATCGAAGTCCAAACAAGCGACTTCACGTAAAAAGACGCTGGATAAGATTGAGCTGGATGATATTAAGCCGTCTTCCCGACGCTATCCTTTCGTGAACTTTTCGATGGGGCGCGACATTGGAAATGATGTTCTGACGATTAAAGATCTGACAAAAACAGTTGATGGCAAGACCTATATTAAAGACGCTTCTTTTACACTCGGAAAAGAAGATAAAGTAGTATTAATTGGTAATCCATTGGCTAAATCTGCTCTTCTGGATGTTCTTGCAGAAGAAACTGAGCCAGATGCAGGATCCATCAAATGGGGCGTTACGACAACCCGCGCCTACTTCCCTATCGATAACACGGAATTTTTCGAAGGATCTGAGCAGACGCTGGTCGAATGGCTGCGCCAATATTCTCCTGAAGATGAAACCGAAACATTCTTACGCGGTTTCCTCGGCCGTATGCTGTTCTCAGGCGAAGAAGTAAATAAAAAGCCAAGTGTGTTGTCCGGTGGAGAAAAAGTACGCTGTATGCTCTCTAAAATGATGCTGACAAGCGCGAACGTGCTGATGCTTGATGAGCCGACGAACCACTTGGATCTAGAATCTATCCAAGCATTGAACAACGGTCTGATCGCGTTTAAGGGCGCTATGATTTTCACGTCCCATGACCATCAGTTCATCCAGACAATTGCTAACCGGATCATTGAAATTAATGATGACGGTACGATATTCGATAAAATGATGTCTTATGACGAGTACCTGGAATGGAAAGGTCAAAAAGCATAAAGTTAAAAAGCCGTTTCCCTTTGTGGAAGCGGCTTTTTGCTGAATAATTTTAGCTGTTTCGGGTATACCACAAAATAAAGGAGATTTTCACATGAAACGTAATGGATTGTTCCTGTTTATTGCGCTTCTGCTTGTACTTGCCGGCTGCTCATCAAAACCTGCCACTTCTCTTGACGGTAACAGCAGTTCAAAGGATGATCCGATAAAAGACGAACAGACAAATGAAAACCAATCGGAACAAGAAAGTGCAGAGAAAACAGATGTATCTCTTCTCGACTATTTCCTGCCAGACGGCTCAAGCGCTCACTATAAGGGAGAAGGAAATGAATATGCAGAGCTGGATATCACTGTGGACTCACCGACAGAAGATTATGTAGTGGTGCATGAGAATAACGGCGGTTCATTTATCCAGAAGGTCTATAAGCTTGAGGGTGATGAAATTCAGATTCTCCAAGAGCAGCCTGTTGAGATTAAAGCGGAATTGCCGAATGAAGAAGAGTTACAGGCAATGCAGCCAATCGGAATTTACTTGAAAGGCCCCATAGAAAAAGGGACGAAGTTTGAAGACTGGGAAATCACCGAAACAGATGCGACCGTGGAAACGCCTTATCAGAAATTCGATGAGGCAATTGTAATGGAGCAAAAAGACGAAGATTACATTAATCGGAAATACTTGGTGAAGGGTTTTGGCGAAGTGAAACGTGAGTCGATTATGACAACAGAAAAAGATTTCATTGTTACCTCCACACTTGAAACAGTTACGAAATAAAATGACCCATACAAAAAGGCACCCGTCAGGATGCCTTTTTTAGTGGATTATAATTTCACAACGTTAGCTGCTTGTAAACCACGGTTACCTTCGACAACTTCAAATTCAACCTGCTGACCTTCGTCAAGAGCTTTGAATCCGTCGCCTTGGATTGCTGAGAAGTGTACGAAAATATCGTCTTCTCCGTCAACTTCGATAAAACCGAAGCCCTTTTCTGCGTTAAACCACTTTACTGTACCTTGTTTCATTCGATTACCTCCAAAAATATATAAGTACTTGTTAATATATGAACTTCCGCATAAAAAAATTCACATATTACAAAAAGTACCGACGAAGCCGATCACTTTTGTAATAGGTGAATCCATTCGCATACGGTTGTTCATTTAATTTACTTAGAGCAAGTATACCATAAGTGGAGTAAATGTCAAATTAAAACAAGCACAACTTACAGAATGTTTTCACGATATACACGGCTGATCGTTATGCAGCACAACAATTCCATGATAAATCTGCAGATCTCCTTCACACCCGTCGCAATAATGTTTTTCGGAAGCGGACCAAAATGCATGAAAACATCCTTTGCGCGCCTCATAGCGTTCAAAGTGCTGTTCCATTTCCGTTAAGACTTTATTGAGATACTGCTGCATGTCTTTTTCATCCAAAAATGTTTCTGAAGAGACGGTAAAATCTCTCCACTCCTCAAACATCCACCATGGTTCAAAGTCCGCTTTCATATACACTACTTCATACATTAGTATGCACTCCTTCACTGGCCCTATGCACGAATGACATTAATTCTAGCAAATCTTCCACCTATAGAAAAGTAAAAAGATTGATGCGCCGAAATATATGAGTTTTTGTCCAGTTTCAGCTATAATTACTATAAGAACAATAATTGAGCTCCCTCACTTATCAACTTGATGAAACTTTTTCGATGTTAATCCGTAAATTATGTATAGATAGAATGGAAGGTGGCCTGAAAAAAATGAATCATATCAAAAACTTCTTTACACGGCACTTGCTTTTGGCTCCGACAAGTTTCCTGACTTGGTTTATTCTGTTGGGAGCAACGAGCTTACATTTTGTTGTCAGCTCCGCGATTGGAATTGGATTGTATGCAGGCGGTAACTTGGCCATCAAAGAAATACAATTGCGATCTACGTTAAAACAATACGGTATGACAAGATCTGAATATAAACATATTGAATATCAAGTTTCTGAATCTAAGAAAAAATTGAAACGGCTGGGCAATATGTATGGACAAGTACGTTCCATACAAGCATTTAGACAAGTATATGATATGGCTTCCATGGCCAGAAGAATTATTAAGATCGTTCAAGTGAATCCCCGCAAATTTTATCAAGTGGAGAATTTCTTTTACGCGCATCTTGATTCTGCTGTAGAATTGACATCGAAATATGGATTATTGGTAAATCAGCCGTTAAAAGATCAGGAAATCAAAGTGGCACTCCAGCATACACGCGAGACGCTGTCTGATTTAAATTTGGAAATGGAAAGAGATCTACGCAGTGCGGTTGCGACTGATTTGGAGCAGCTGAAAATGGAAATAGATTTTGTGGATGTAACGATTAATAAAGGTAAACCGCTGTTGGAATCGAAAGGGGAACATTCTAATGACAGATAAAAATACACAGGCAGAAACAACTATGGACGATTTACTGGACAATCCATTTGATCTGGATGCCAGTCTTTTACCTAAGGAAATGGAGTCAACGCTTGCAGAAAGCACATCTTCCACTAAGCTGATTGATCGACTGACGGAAGAAGAACAGGTCAAAGCGAAGCAGCTGGCTGCACAAATTCCTGTCGGTAACTATGAAGCAGTCATCACATATGGAGCGAATGCACAAAATGAACTCTCCCGCTTCTCCCATAAGATGCTGGATCATGTTCAAAGCAAAGATATAGGACCAGTCGGCGACGTCTTGAATGAGCTGATGAACAAGCTGTCAGAGATAGACCCTGACGACTTGTCGGAGAAAAAGAAATCTGGCCTTGGTCGTCTGTTCGGCAAAGCCACACGCTCTGTTCAGGAAATGATGACCCGCTATCAAAAACTCGGCACACAAATCGATAAGATTGGTGTGCAGCTTGAACATTCAAAACGCGGTTTGATGGATGATGTCAAGATGCTCGACAGCTTATATGAGCAAAATAAAACATATTTCCAGGCATTGAATGTATATATTGCAGCTGCTGAATTAAAAGTCGAGGAGATCAATCAAACGATTATTCCCGAACTTCATAAAAAAGCACAACAATCGAATGATCAGATGATGGTGCAGGAAGTGAATGACATGGCACAATTTGTCGACCGCTTAGAAAAGCGTCTGTATGATCTGCAGCTGTCACGTCAGATTACGATTCAGAGTGCGCCGCAGATCCGTATGATCCAGCAGACGAATCAGACGCTCGCTGAGAAGATTCAAGCATCCATCATGACGTCTATCCCCCTCTGGAAAAACCAAATCGCGATTGCTCTTACTTTGAATCGACAGGCAAAAGCAGTTGAGTCGCAGAAATTAGTGACAAAGACGACGAATGATCTGCTTCTCCGCAATTCAGAGATGCTGAAAGTGAACAGTATTGAGACAGCGAAAGAGAATGAAAAAGGCATTATTGAGATCGATACACTGAAGAAGACACAAGAAAACTTGATTCAGACGATTGAGGAAACGCTGGTTATTCAGGCAGACGGCCGCGCGAAACGTAAGTCAGCCGAGATTGAAATTGCCCGTATGGAAGAAGATTTGAAAACTAGACTGCTCTCTGTATACGAAGAATCCAAAAACCGTCCTTCTTAAAAGGGCGGTTTTTTCTGTGGAAATGAATGTGTAAGCAGTTTTGAGATACCATTTCCCTGCGTTCCAGGCGACGCGTTCCGGAATACACACACACCAGATCCACACACTGCCAAACTGCAGCAGGATTTACACTTCAGCCGGAACGCAGGGAAACGCTCTCCTGTCACTTACAAATTCACAATCTGCAACAAAAAATCGCCCTTTTCCAAGGACGGTTTCAAACTGCTTACAACTGCTCGTTGGCAAAATAGGTCTTGTAGTAGCCCCCTACTTTTCCTGAATTATCAACGACAAAGATAAACTCGTCTGTTTCGTTTTTTACTTCATATGACTTCCCCGCTGTCAGCATATGGTTTACCACATACTTTTCAGCATTCGAATGCGTACACGTCACTGTCTTCAACGTCGGTGCGTTCAACCAGTTTAAATAGGACATGGAATGGTCTCTCCTTTCTTTCATTCTATATAAAAGCGACCCGCGCATACAGCCGCGGGTCGCTTGCTTGTTTAAGTGATTAAGAACCAAGAAGAAGATCTTCAGGGTTTTCAATCAATTCTTTAACCATCTTCAAGAATCCTACTGAATCTTTACCATCAATTACACGGTGGTCATAAGAAAGTGCCACATACATCATTGGGCGAATCTCGATGTTGTCTCCAACAGCGATTGGACGCTTTTGAATAGTGTGCATACCTAAGATACCTACTTGTGTACCGTTAAGGATTGGAGTAGACAATAGTGAGCCGAATACTCCCCCGTTTGTAATTGTGAAAGAACCGCCTGTCATGTCAGCAATTGTCAACTTGTTGTCGCGTGCTTTTTTAGCAAGCTCCCCGATTGATGCTTCAATTTCAGCAAAGTTTTTACGATCTGCATCTACTACGTTCGGCACAACGAGTCCGCCTTCAGTAGAAACTGCGATACCGATGTCAAAGTAGTTCTTCAACAAAATTTCATCGCCATCGATCTCAGCGTTAACGTATGGATATTTCTTCAGTGCAGCAACTACTGCTTTCGTGAAGAATGACATGAAACCAAGTCGTACATCGTTCTGATCGAAGAACTGGTCCTTCTTGCGTGAACGAAGAGCCATCACGTTTGTCATATCGATTTCATTAAATGTAGTCAACATGGCTGTAGATTGCTTCACTTCAAGCAAGCGCTTAGCGATAGTCTGACGGCGGCGAGTCATTTTCTGACGGGTAATACGTCCGTCGTCTTTAGACGCTGCTGCCGGTGCAGCTGGAGCTGCAGGCTGTGCTTTAGGAGCATTCGTATGAGCTGCTACATCTTGTGCGCGTACACGGCCCATTGGATCTACAGGTGATACAGCTGCAAGGTCAATTCCTTTTTCACGCGCTAATTTACGTGCTGCCGGGCTTGCGATTGTACGGTCTGCTGAAGATGATTCTTCAGCTGCTGCCGGAGCGGGAGCAGCCTGTTCTGCCTGTGCAGGAGCAGGTGCTGCAGTTTCTTCCTTAGCAGCTTGTGGAGCTTGCTGTGCCGCTGCACCTGCAGCGCCTACAATAGCAATTACTTGGCCGACTTCAACTGTGTCGCCTTCAGCTGCCAGCAGTTCAGATACAACACCAGCTTCTTCTGAAATGACTTCAACGTTTACTTTGTCTGTTTCCAATTCAACGATGAATTCACCTTTATCAACGTTTTCACCAGGTTGCTTAAGCCACTTTGCAATTGTACCTTCTGTAATCGATTCTGCTAATTCAGGTACTATAATCTCTGCCACAATAAATTCCTCCTCGTAGATATCCCGTTTTTAACGGATTGCTACTTCATCTAAGTAGTTTTTACTTATACTGTAAAGCTTCCTTACTTGTTATATCACTTTTTCAGAGCTTCTTCAATGATTCGATTCTGTTCAATCTTGTGAGAAGCACCGTCGCCTTCAGAAGGGCTTGAACGGTGAATGCGTCCTACATAAGAAATATCTTTTCCATCTGCGATTTCCTGCAGATATTTATAGGCAAATGACCAAGTTCCCATGTTTTTCGGCTCTTCTTGTACCCAGACCAAATCTTTCACTTTCGGGAAACGCTCAAGAATTTCTGTAATCTTATCAGACGGGAATGGATACAGCTGCTCTACACGAATCACATGCAAATGATCGAATCCTTCACCGTCTTTAATTTTTTCAGCAAGGTCTATTGCTACTTTACCGCTGGCAAACAGGATTTTCTTAACCTTTTCAGGCTTAGTACCGGTACCCGGCTGCTCAAGAACGGTCTTAAAGTGACCTTCTGTCAAATCATTGACATCAGCTCCGACTAACGGATGACGCAGCAATGATTTTGGTGTTGCGATTACCAATGGACGCTCTGCTTCGCTTCCAAGAATCTTGGACTGACGGCGCAGAACATGGAAGTAGTTTGCAGCACTGGAGATATTCGCTACTGTCCAGTTGTTCTCAGCACATAGCTGTAAATATCTTTCGATGCGTGAGCTGGAGTGTTCAGGCCCCTGTCCTTCATATGCATGAGGCAGAAGCAAGACCAGTCCTGACTGCTGACCCCATTTAGAATAGCTGGATGAAACGAACTGGTCGAACATTACCTGTGCCATATTGGAGAAGTCGCCGTACTGTGCTTCCCATACTGACATGGTCTTATCTTCTTCCAAGTTATATCCGAACTCATAACCAACAATTCCTGCTTCTGTCAATGGACTGTTGTATGCCACGAATGAAGCATTAGATCCGCCGATATGGTGAAGCGGAACGAATTCTTCGCCCGACTTTTCATCATGCAGGACCAGGTGGCGCTGTGCGAATGTACCGCGCTGTATATCCTGACCTGACATTCGGATCGGTTTGCCATCCTGCAAAATGGAACCGAATGCTAATTGCTCTGCATGCGCCCAGTCGATCTTTCCTTTGCCGTTGAACGGCTCTTGGCGGCGTTTCAGAATTTTATCCAGCTTGCTGAATACAGTGAAGTCTGAAGGATATGTCAGCAGTTCTTCATTCATTTTGCGCAGACGGTCTTCGGAAACACCGGTTTCCAGGTCGCGCGGCAATCCGGCAAGAACAACTTCCGGGGTTGCATTCGAAACCTTAGGTGCATTTACAGATTCTTCTTTCACTCGGTCATATGCAGCCTGCATTGTCGCGATTACGGAAGAATCCATTTGTTTTACTTCTTCATCTGTCATGATGTTCTGCTCCGCAAGACGCTGTCCGTACAATTGACGAACTGTCGGGTGCTTGTGAATTTCATGATACATCACTGGATTTGTCACCAATGGCTCGTCCATTTCATTATGCCCGTAACGACGGTAGCCGATCAGGTCAATCAGAACATCTTTGCCGAACTGCTGACGATATTCGAATGCAAGCTTGGCTACAGCCAGCACTTCTTCCGGGTGATCTGCATTCACGTGGAATACAGGCACTTCGAAACCTTTCGCGGGATCAGATGCATAGTGTGTAGAACGGGAATCATAGTATTCAGTCGTGAAGCCTATTGTATTATTGGCGATGATATGAATGGAACCGCCTGTCTGGAAACCGCGGACTCGGCTGTAGTTGAATGATTCAGGTACGATGCCTTGTCCAGGGAACGCTGCGTCGCCGTGTACGAGCACTGCATAAGCTGCATTTGTATCCTGCTTCGGGATTCCTGGGCTATCCGTGTTTTCCTGAGCCGCTCTAGTC
>NZ_WHVV01000031.1 GCF_009650995.1 Sporosarcina cascadiensis
CAGTAATCCTTTTACTACTTTATTCAATGTCTATCCCCCTCATCTACCTTGAACAATCTGGCCCCATTAATGAACGGACATAAATCCTTATTATAGAATTGTGCCCTTTTCTTGAATAAATTACTGCCGATTTTAATAATCAAGTGTCTAACAAGGCTATCTTTCTTTATGCAAATCCTTACTTTTAATTAATTTTTTCTTGAAAAGGTATTCGATTACTGATATCCCTATTAAAGCTATGAGGAAAACTATCAGATAAAAATAAAAACTTTTTTCTATACCAATTACATTAGGCAAATAAAGAACGAGAACCATCCAAATAAACATCGCGAGTATCTTCTTTGTCGTCATTTTAATCTCCCCCGCTCTTATGCAACAAAATGGCCCGATAATGAAATTCAGGGCGCTTCTTTATTCAGTTAAAGCGCCCGATTGTAAAACGCCTGAAATTACTTCACTTTTTCTAAAGTGATTGTAGAAATTCTAACTGGTGCTACTTCCATGGTTGTGCCATCATATCCGACTCTAACCTTATCACCCACTTGAAACGTTTCTTCTGCATTCGCAAGGATATTGATATCAACAGTTCCTGAAATTTTATTATCGTTCACTTCAATTACAGAAACGTAAGCAGTTCCACTACTATGGATTTCCTCAATAATTCCTACAAAAGTTGCTTTGACATCTTTCTCCATGTTTTCAGAACCGCAGGCAAACAGTAGACCAGAAATAACCATACAAAAGAGTAAAATAAATATTTTTCTCATAATCGTATCTCTCCTTTAAAACTCAGACGATTATCTTAGGAGAAATGTTACGTTTTACATTTAGAAAATGTCCCTATTGCAGAGCGGACGCAAATTGCTTTTACGGCAATCGCGTCCGATTCTTGAAAGTCACTTTATTAATTCATCTCCTGTTAAAATTTTGTATAGGTCTGCTGAGTCGTGCTTTGTTAATTTTACATATCTATCACTATCAGTAACTATCTCTAGATTTTCATCATTTGGGCTAATCCATAATAAATAAGATGCGATTTTGTCTTCACTGTCATTTTTAAATGGAAATTGAAATTGGTAGTCAGCATAACGCTCCATGGTTACCACTGCATTTTCCCAATCAGCATTTTTCACTATATCTATTGCTTTATTAACCTGTTTTCGTTTAGTAATTTCTCTAAACTCTTCAAAAGTATTTTCTTCTCCTGTTCGATTCTGCACATTTATTTTTTGCCCTATCATTTTATTTACGCAACCTGAACTAACTAACAAAATACTTAGTATAGAAAAAAGCAGGAGTATTTTTTTCAAACGATTATGCCTCCTTTATTTCTTATTATACTAAGACTACCCTGGTACAATAAGCCGTATGCCATTTAATGGCCCGATTATAGAATACCCGTAACGGAAATGGACCTGTTTACTTTACAACCTCATCTTTCATCCTCAAAAATTTCACTTATAGGAGGACAATGTTATACATTTCACTGTTTACCTTTAACAATGAAGCAATTAGGATGCCCGCCAACTGGAATGCATCCAACATCTCTTTAGGAAATCTTCTTGCCAGTCCGGTGACATGAAGTAAAAGAAATATCGAACCTATTATTATGATAAATGATAAATTCTGCAGCATTTTCCTGGTAGCCATACTCTCTTTTTAACATAAGGGTCCCTCCTCGTCGGATCGAAAAAACGCAGAGTAACGAGAACTTAAATATATCATTGTAAGATAAATCGGTAAACTATTCATGAATTGGAAATCCATTTAAACAAATGTAACAACTTCCTCCAAAGAACGGCGCATTTTCGGACGTCCGGGCTCGTCTTTTCTGTACCCGAACGCCGCCAGCACGGCAGGTCTGAATTCTCCGTCCCCGAGCAAACCTTCCGCCGCAAGCAGTTTTTCCAGTTCGTCTGCGTTGAAACCCTCCATAGGTGTTGAATCAATGCTGATCAGTGCAGCTGCCGTCAGCATGTTGCCGAGTGCAATATAGGTCTGTTTGGAAGACCAATCGGCCAGCGTACGTTCATTTTCCAAAAGATGATGCAACTCCTGGAAATTCTGATAGTGTCCTGTAACCGTTTCAATAACCTCTTCGGGCATTTGCTGGATATCTTTCATTTGACTGCGTAAGTATTCAGAGTCATAGCGCAAACCTTTACGGGAGAGCAGGATGACAAAGTGGCTGGCGGTTCTCAGTTTCTCCACTGCACCCGGGCACACCGGCATGAGTTTATCGCGCATCGCCGGGTCTTGCACGACCAGGAATTTCCACGGTTCCGAGCCGAGTGAACTGGGGGACAGTCTGCCAGCTTCCAGAATATATTCGAAGTCTTCATCTGAAATCAGTTTTGTTTCGTCGTAAAGTTTTGTCGCATGTCTGAAACGGAATGCGTCAAGCACCTGCTGTTTAATTTGTTCTTTTTGATTACTCAATGAAATCACTCCTTTTACCTGCTTCTGTCATTCTACGAACAGGGGAGAGTAAACTCAACTGAATCGTCCTGCTATACAGCAGCAACACACCAAAGTAGCTCCGAACCGCGCTAAAAACTATCAGAACCGAACTAAAAGGTATGAAGACCGCGCATTTATCTTGTTGAAACGCACGAAACCGACTAATGACCGAGCCAATCTCATTGTTCACCGCACCAAACCCTGTTTAGCTGCAAAAAAGGGCTATCCCAAAGTCAGATGAAGATGACTTTTCGGATAGCCCTGATGTAGTCTGTTTAAAATACTTTATCTCCGTTGAAGATGGAGTTCTTCACGATAACATAATCTACGTTGCGGATTGAGCTCAGCGTTTTACCGCCTGAATACGAAATAGCGGACTGCAGATCCTGTTCCATTTCGATCAATGTATCTTTTAATGGTCCTTTATATTCCACGAACATCTTCTTACCTTCGACGTTCTTTTTCTCGCCTTTTTGGAACTCAGAAGCAGAGCCGAAGTACTCTTTATACTTCTGGCCGTCCTGTTCTACTGTCTGGCCCGGTGATTCTTCGTGGCCTGCAAACAGGGAACCGACCATGACCATGCTGGCTCCGAAACGCACAGACTTGGCAATATCACCATGTGTGCGGATTCCGCCGTCTGCAATGATTGGCTTGGAAGCTGCTTTTGCACATAAACGAACCGCAGCCAACTGCCAGCCGCCCGTGCCAAAGCCGGTTTTCAATTTCGTAATACATACTTTCCCGGGTCCGATGCCGACCTTTGTTGCGCCAGCGCCTGCGTTTTCAAGTTCGCGCACGGCTTCGGGAGTTCCGACATTTCCTGCGATGACAAAGCTCATCGGCAAGTGCTTTTTGATGTGCTGGATCATGCGAATGACTTGATTGGAATGGCCATGTGCAATATCAATCGTGATGAATTCAGGAACGAGCGCGTCAATCGCCAGCTGCTCGACAAATCCATACTCCTCTTCCTTCACACCGACACTAATAGAAGCAATCAACCCGCGATTATGCATATCCTTAATGAAATCCACGCGCTTTTCCGGATTGAAGCGGTGCATTATATAGAAATAGCCTTCCTCTGCCAGTTGGATCGCGATCTTTTCATCAATAATCGTCTGCATATTAGCAGGCACGACCGGCAGACGGAAAGTATGTCCGCCCAGCATAACTGATGTATCACATTCAGAACGGCTTTCCACGATGCATTTTGCAGGGACCAGCTGTATATCTTCGTAATCAAATACTGTATCCATTAGTTCCACCTCTATTAACGAATATTTTCATATAAAATCATTGGGATTGTTCGCCCTTTAGTAATTTACAATAATTTATTATCAATGTCAACGGTTTCATTTTGATTTTAGACGAACAATTATAGAAGCTTTTTCTTGAAGTGGGACACAGTCAGCCACAGAAAACATCCTGCAACTCCGATGGAAAGAATATACGGAAGCCAGATATCTGCCGGAGCCGTTTCACCGGTCAATAATTTTGCGGGCACAGTAAATAATTCAAGCGGATTCCATGAAACATCCACCGGAAAAATAGAGGCGGTGAATAAAGCGATGATCGTAATGAATGTAACTAAGATGCCGCCGTATGACGATGCGAAAAACGTGTTGCCCCACAGTGTGACAGCCAGCAGCAGTATACCGAATACATACAGGCAGCTCGCCGCAAAAAGAAGATGATGCAGATTGCTCTGATCCCAATAAAAAGCTGTGTACGCATACGTTATGAGGAAGGCGGCAGTCAGTGCGAGTGTCCAATAACAAAGAGCCAGACAAAATTTCACCGTGATGACGGTGCTCCTGCGCAATCCTTTTGTCAGCAGGATGATCAGCGTTCCTTTTTCAAGCTCTTTTGACATCATTGTGCTGAACAGCAAGATGAACACGACTAGCCCGAGCTGAGGGACATTTTTGTAAAACTGCAGCCAGGAATCGAGCGCGGAAGGATCGGGCAGGTTAATGACAGTTCCTTCAGGCATGAGATTTTCCATCAGGACGGGCGTAATTTTAGCGGTGAAAGGATTCAGCACACCGAGAAACCCAAAGATACACAGCACAAGCAGCAGTTTATAGGTTTTCACACTTTCAAACCATTCTTTCTTAAAAAAACCTATCCATTGATTCATTCGAGTACCTCCAGTACAAGCTGTTCGAGCTGTCTGGTCTGCGGATGCATGGATTCCAAAATGATGCCCTGCTTCGTCAGTTCAGTCATGAAGGCAAGCCGTGAAGCGTCATCCGAAAGACGGACAATCAGTTCATTATCACGGCATTCCATTTGAAATGCAGTGTGCTGCAATTGGTTTTTCGCCTGTTGTGCAGCAATCGTAAAGCGAAAGACAAATTGATCCTGAAATTGCCGCTGCAGTGTTCGCAGGTCATCTCGAAAAATAATTTTCCCTTCATGCAGCATCGCGACATGATCACAAATCTGCTCTGCGTCGGAAATAATATGGGTAGAAAAGAAAACGGTTGTTTCTTCTTTCGCTTTCTGAAGAATAGCCAGTATTTGTGCACGACCCGCCGGATCCAAGGCGGACGTCGGTTCATCGCAAATCAGCAGCTTTGGCCGGTTAAGCAGGGCCTGGGCTATGCCGAGCCGCTGTTTCATGCCTCTGGAATACGTGCTGATTGAAGAGGAGGTATCTGCCAAACCAACTAAAGTCAGCAGCTCCTCGATACGCGGCTTCTTATCTTTCTCGGGCATGCCGGTAATAACTGCGCAAAGCTCAAGATACTGATGCGCAGTGTAGAACGGATAGAATTCCGGAACATCCGGTAAGTAGCCAATATATTGATTGGACGGAGTCTCTCCGAATGTCACCCGTTCTCCTGCCACCGTAATCGTTCCGCTGTTCAGCGGCAGCAGACCGAGCATACACTTCATCAGCGTAGTCTTGCCGGCACCGTTTGCTCCGACAAATCCATAAACGGAGTTCGATGGGATATCCAGATCAATATTCTGTAATACTGTGCGGCTCCCGAACCGCTTTGTTACACCTTCAATTTGTACGACCATCACCATCACCTCTTCCAAATACAAAATAAATCAGCGGGCCGATGAACTGGAGCAACAGTACAATCAGCAGCCACATCACTTGGTTTCCAAATCGATAATGAGGATGTCTGATTACATGAATTGCTGAAAAAATCACCAGGCCGATCTGCAGCAGGATCAAAGGAATTAAAAACGGCAGATATTCTATCAATAAATTCCAGTCTGTATTCATTGTTTTTCCTCCAATCCCCAGCGAAGACGGTCACGCAATTCCAGCATCACTTTGTCCTCTTTGAACGGTTCAAAAAACGGCGCATTCATTGAATCAATAATGGACTTCTTAATGATTTCAATATTACGCGGTGCATTCGTTCCTAAGTCCAGCTGTTCGAGCCACTCTTCCAGCAGATCAAAGTACTCATCGCCTCTCAAGGAAAAAGACAGCAGATCAATCGTGCAGACGTCTACATACTTTGTCAAATAGGTATACAGCAATTCACTGTCGCCATTGATGGCGGCACACTGGGCGACGCCATAATAAAATTGCAGACACATATTCGGATGTAATTTTTTAAGAGCATATAATTCGATTAAGTCATTCATACGCTCAATCGTTTCATTGAAGGCCTGTGATTTATAAGAAGTCAGGCGTAAATACAGTGGACTGCTGCCGACGAGATAAATGACATTCTGGTACATCATAACCTGAATCACACGTCTGGCTTCTTCTTTGTCACCCATTTGTTCATACGCTGTCGCCAGTATAATTTCATCGCCGAGAGAGGGTTTGATGACACCGCCAAGCAGCCGCAGGGTTGTCTCAGGATCCGCCTGCATGAGTGCTGTTGTCGCCCGTAATGAATTCGCCTGTCGCAACACCCAGACATCGTCACTTAATTGGGTGATCCGCACAAGCAATTGGTTGGTCTTTTCCAGAACTGCCGGCGCGTCTGTGCTGAGCATATGATGATTCAGCAGTAAGATGCTTATTTGCAATAAGAATGCAGGATCATGATAATACTCTTTCACTTGTTCTTCAATTTCCTCAAACAACTCTTCAAACGGCTCTTTGCCGAACCGTTCCGCAAATCCCGAATAGCGTTTCTGAATATCTTCTTTCGACAGCTGCCGCTCATAACCCAGCAGTTCATCGACCGTCAAATCAAAATACGAAGCAATTTTCGGAAGTAACGTAATATCAGGATAACTTTGCGACTTTTCCCATTTGGAAACGGAGGCCTTTGATACTTGGCAATAAGAAGCCAGCGCTTCCTGTGTAACCTGAAGCTGCTTTCGCTCGCGCAGAATGATTGAACCAATCTTCAGCATTTCTTCACGACCTTTCTGTTAGATCAATTGTAAGATGTAATGATGGTTGATTCAATTTCTTTTAAGTTGATTTTTCCTCTGAAAAGTCAATTGGTAAGAGACTATCATTCGTTTTAAGAAACTTCGTAGTCATAAATTCTTTATATAGAATTGATTATGTAAAATTGAAATACACAAAACGCTTTGAAGAAAATAATAATAGTGATTTATCAATGGCATGAATTTTATTTTGTTTAAATTTCTGTTCGTCTATTTGTCGCACAGTTGTATCTGCAACATGGTCGAATTATATATATATTCCTGTAAGCCAATCATCGATAATTCAATAGAAATGAAGCTTTTACGGATATATAGTATCTCTTATAATTTGTTTTCTAGATGTGTGCGCAGAAATTGGTCAGCTAATAAATATTCTGAAATAGTAATCTAATTATTTAGAAAACATTAATAATTAGTATTGACAATATTAATAAATGCGTATAGAATTCTATTTATCGGTAAGAATACGTATTCTTAAATAAATTCACATATGAAAGAATACTGAGAGAAGTTGATTAATTATGAAAGTAACAGTGATTGATATTGCAAAAAAAGCTGGAGTTTCGCAATCTACTGTTTCAAAGGTATTGAATAATTATCCTACAATCAGTAAAGAAACCCGTGAAAAAGTTTTGGATGCAATAAAGGAATTAGAATTTTACCCGGATTTGGTTGCCAGAAGCCTGGTTACTAAGAAAACGAAGACAATCGGACTAATCGTAGGGGACATCTCGAATCCATTTTTCTCTGAAACGGCAAAAGTAGTGATTACAGATGCAAGAGAACAGGAAATTGACGTAATTATATCTGATACGGATTATCGTCTGGAAAACTTAGAACTGGCATTGCGTAATATGGTTGGCAGGAGAGTGGATGGTATTTTAGTTGCTTCTGTAGACAGAAGGGATACAGTTACCACTGACTTGGCGAAAAAAGAATTTCCGATCGTTTTGTTTAATAGACATACTGATGATAAAGGTACTCCTTATGTGGTAACTGATAATGAAAAGGGTTCTCAGCTGGCAGTTCAGCATCTGAATGACCTGGGTCACAGGCGAATTGCTTACATTTCAGGATCTTTAAGTTTCTCGACTTTTCATCAGCGTTACAACGGCTACAAGAAAGCGCTTGCAGAACTCAACTTAACGATCGATCCAATGATTGTTTACAGTGGACAGGTAGACAGCGAGAAAATAAAAGTTTTTTTAAAAAAAGTACTTTCCTTAAAAAATCGGCCAACAAGTTTATATGCTGCATCAGATCAAATTGCCATTACTGTCATTGATATTTTAGCTGAAATGGGCTTGAGAGTTCCGACAGACTTTTCTGTGGTAGGTTTTGACAATATCGATATCGCATCAAATCCGCATATAAATCTGACAACTATCTCGCAGAACAAACAGGAAATGGCAGAGATTGCTCTTGAAAAACTGTTGAATATCATAAATAGCAAAGAAGATGAATTGCCTTTTCAAATTATTCTGGAACCTGAACTGATCATACGCTCTACAACAAAGTCGATACAATAATTTTTTCAGAAGGAGGTAATAGTACCTTGGTTTCTATACAAAATCTATTTAGTCTGAGTGGGAAAACTGCGGTCATAACTGGTGCAAGTAAAGGAATAGGAAAAGAAATTTCTTTGCTTCTAGCAGATGCCGGAGCAGATGTAGCAATTATTGCAAGGAACGAAAACGAGTTGCAGGCATTATCAAATGAAATAAAAGCAAAAGGCAGGCGGGCATTGCCTATTGCAGCTGACTTAGTGGAAACATCCGGCATATCGGCGATTGTAGATCAAATCATTAAAGAATACGGCTCTATAGATATCTTGATAAATAATGCAGGAACAAATATACCCAAACCCGCAATTGAAGTGACAGAGCAAGATTGGGATACAGTAAATGATTTAAATGTAAAGAGTTTGTTTTTTATTACTAAGGAAATCGGCAAACATATGAAAACCAGGAAATCTGGCAAAATAGTCAATATTACTTCTCAGATGGCATTCGTAGGCTACTATGATCGTGCAGTATATTGTGCAAGTAAAGGTGCTGTCACACAAATGATGAAAGCACTTGCAATAGAATGGGCTCCTGATCAGATAAATGTAAATGCAGTGGCACCTACATTTATTGAAACTCCAATGACAAAAAAGATGTTTGAAGATGTACAGTTTAAGGAGGAAGTGTTGAATCGTATACCTATGGGGCGTTTAGCTAAATCTGATGATCTGTTTGGTGCAATTCTGTACCTGTCTTCCGGAGCATCAGACATGGTAACAGGCCACACTCTGGTAGTTGATGGAGGGTGGACGGTATGGTGAAGGCCGTACCATCATTTACCTGCTTAAGAATACGTATTCCTACAATAAAATAAAGTTAGGCGGATGATGTAATTGACTATAAAAAACACAACACAATTAATTCCTGATTTTAGAATGCCGGGCAATTTTAAATTCGGTGCCGGGGCACATAAGAATCTTGTAGAAGACATTAAAGTTTATTCGCCAAAGAAGATTGCAATTGTCAGTGATAAAGGGGTAGCCCAAGCCGGCTTAGTTGATAAGTTAAAAGAAGTATTGGCATCTGCGGAAACACCGATTTTCACTTTTACTGATATTTCAGGAGAGCCAACGTTCAAGCTGGTTGAAAATGTTGCAAATATACTTCGGGAAAAGAATTGCGATTTAGTTATTGGAATCGGTGGCGGGAGTGCCCTGGATGTTGCAAAAACTGCGGCAGCTTTACTGTTAATAGAAGATAAACAGCCATTTCTAAGCGGAAATCAGCAAATCGGATCTAGGAAAACACCGTGCATATTATTACCGACAACATCGGGCACAGGATCTGAAGTGACTATGAATGCAATTTTTGGAGATGAGGAACAAGAATTAAAACGGGGAATTGTTAGTCCAGCCTTACTGCCGGATCTTGCGATTGTAGATCCCGAATTGACCATGTCATGTCCGCCCCGTGTTTCCGCATCTTCTGGAGTAGATGCATTCACCCATGCCATTGAATCTTATATCTCTGTAAGAGCTACACCACTGACCAAAATATTCGCAGAAAAAGCAATGCGCTTATTTCCTCATTATATCACCCGTGCAGTACACAACGGCTCTGACCTGGAAGCGCGCACCGGCATGGGGTGGGTAAGTGCACTGGCCGGAGTTTCACTTGCAAATGCAGGTGTGGGCGCAGTTCATGCTCTGGCTTATCCGCTGGGCGGGAAATATCATATTGAGCATGGCGTTGCTAATGCATTACTCATGCCATATGTTTTCGAAAAAATCGGTACAACATGTACGAATGAAATGGTCGATGTTGCTTCCTTCTTACAATTAGGTGATTTTACACAGAAACCTGTGAAAGCATTGGAGGCTGTTGTTCAGTACTTGTTTGATTTACTGGACGTATTAGATCTTCCAACTAACCTGAAAGACTTGGGTATTGATGAAAGTGCATTGTCCGAATTGGCAAATAGTGCCGTCAAAGTGGAACGTTTATTAGCAAATACACCATTCAAATTATCGGAGGATTCAATCAAAGAAATATATATAAATTCGTACCGGGGAAAGGTGGGTGCCAGAACAAAATGACACTTTCAAAAAGAATGTTTATCAATGGCCAATGGAAAGAGGGAAAGACGTCTTATAAACTGAAGTCGCCTTACAGCGGCGAAGTTGTTGCAGAGATACCATTTTCCACAAAGGAAGATGTGTTAGAAGCGGTTCAGAGTGCGAAGGAAGCACAACGGAAAATGAAAGCACTTACAGCTTTGGAGAGATCTAATATTCTGGAAAAGGCGGCCCGATTATTTGAGAAACAGTTTGAAGAGTGCGCACTTATTTTGACAAAAGAAAATGCCAAACCGCTGAAAGCGGCCAGGGGTGAAGTTTTAAGAACTATTGAAACATATAAATTTGCTGCTGAAGAAGCGAAGAAGCTTACGGGAGAAACAATACCAATGGATGCAGCCAAAGGCGGTAAAGGAAAGTTTGGTTTTACTAAACGTGAACCGCTCGGTGTGATCGGTGCTATTACGCCTTTTAACTTCCCGTTTAATCTCGTGGCACACAAATTAGGCCCTGCTTTTGCAGCCGGTAATACAGTAGTACTGAAGCCCGCTTCACAAACTCCGCTGAGTGCTATTAAAACAGCTGAAATATTTGAAATGGCCGGTCTTCCGGCAGGAGCTCTTCAAGTAGTAATCGGCAGAGGAGGAGAAATAGGGGACGTGCTTGTTACACATTCTGACATTAAGCTCATTACTTTTACAGGAAGCGTGGAAGTGGGACTCGATATCAAAGCGAAGTCAGGTCTTAAAAAAACTACATTAGAGCTCGGATCCAACTCGGCAGTAATAATAGACAGTATAAAGGATATTGAGCAAGTATCCAGGCGCTGTGTAGAAGGTGCTTTTACCTTCTCCGGCCAGGTATGTATATCGGTTCAGCGTATCTTTGTAAGAAGAGAGTTATATAAACAAGTCATTGAAATTATGACCCGGACTGCAATGGACTTAAAGATTGGAGATCCCGCAGAAGAGTCAACAGATGTTTCGGCAATGATCCTAGAAAAAGAGGCAATCCGTGCAGAAGAATGGATTAAGGAAGCGGAAAATGCAGGAGCGGAAATCTTGTGTGGCGGAAAGCGAAACGGATCTATTATTGAACCTACAATAATTGCGAACGCACCGCTGCATTTGTCAATCAACTGTAAGGAAGCTTTTGCTCCGATTGTTTTAATAAATCCATACAATGACTTTGAAGAAGCCATTCGTTATGTGAATGATTCACCCTATGGTCTTCAGGCAGGTGTCTACACAGAGTCTATAGAACAAGCTTTCCATGCAATTGAAGAGATTGAAGTTGGCGGAGTAATCATTAATGATATTCCTTCATTTAGAGTTGATCAAATGCCGTATGGCGGTGTGAAAGACAGTGGCACAGGCCGTGAAGGAATCAAGTATGCAACAGAAGAAATGACTGAATTAAAGTTGGCAGTGTTCAATTTGGATTAAGGAAATAGGTGTTTCAAAAATGAATATAAATTAGAGGAGGAAAATATATGTTTGATAATAAAGTTAAGACAATGTTGAAAAACGGTGAAAAGACAATGGGTGCTTTTGTGAGTTTTTATTCACCTTTTGTAGTGGAACTTATTGGTCATGCAGGGTTTGATTTTGTCCTAATTGATAATGAGCATGGTGCATTCAGTTTTACTGAAATTGAAAATATGATTAGAACTGCTGAACTCGTTGGATTAACGACAATTGTCCGTACTTCCTATGATGTGTCAGATGTTCAAAGAGCCTTAGACAGGGGAGCAAAAGGAGTACAGGTTCCCATGATTAATACGAAAGAAGATGCTGAATTTGTTGTAGCCAGAGCAAAGTTTCCTCCTTATGGACAGCGCGGCGTTGCATTCTCAGTTCGCCCGGCCCGTTATGGTTTAGATGCTGGAGTTGAATATCTGGATGCGGCTGATGAAAATGTTTTAGTCAGTATTCATATCGAAACTCAGGAAGCAGTAGATAACTTTGATGAGATTATTAGTGTGCCTGGTATCGATATTATATTTATAGGAACTTCCGATCTTTCTGTTAGCATGGGATACAGAAAAGAAGGAGCAAATCATCCTGAAGTTCAAAATACGATGAAAGAGTTATTCAGAAAAGGAAAAGAAAAGGGGATTATTGTAGGTACTTTTGCTTCCGATGAAGAGAGTATCACTAATGCTTATGAAATTGGTGCGGAGTATATAGGTGTAACAGTTCCTTCTTTAATTTTTTCTACGCTGAAAAACACAGTAAAACATTGGGAGGGCCTAAATGACAAAAAATAACTATGAGCTTTCGAAGAGCGATTTGCTGAAGCTGAGAAAGTTTAACACACCCGCTGTCTATAATGGCTGGGAACAAATTACGGACCATGATGTAGCAATCGGCAGTACCAATATTACGGATGTCAAAGATCATATGCCGGAGCTTGGCCCCATGGTCGGCTACGCAGTTACAGTAGTAATAGAGCCGAGCAATGAGAGTCATAAAGCAAACAAGGCAAAAGCTGTTAATGAGTACCGAAGATATATGGCTTCTATGCCAGGTCCTAAAATAGTAGTGACTCAAGATAAAGATCACAACCCCGTAGGATCATTCTGGGGAGAAGTAAATGCAAACATTCACAAGTCTCTTGGGTGTGTAGGGACGATAGTTGACGGAGCCGTAAGAGATATTGACGAAATGGGCGAATTTGGTTTCAAGGCACTCTCAAAAAGACTATGTGTAGGTCATGCCCATGTCACCCCGATAGACTGGAATTGTGAGGTTGAGGTATTTGGCTGTAAAGTCAAGCCGGGTCAATTGATACATGCAGATAAACATGGCTTTTTAGTTATACCTAAAGAAGACGAGCCACGATTACTCGAAAGTACACAATTTATGGATAATAATGAACTCGACACTGTAATCCCTTCAGGCTGGAATACTTGGGGTCTTACACAAGAGGATATTGTAAACCAGTTGGAAGCAGGAGCTAAAAAATTTGGCGAGAATGTTCGTCAAAAGTTCAAGAGAGAAGGTGAATGGTGAATGTTGAAAGAGCTGCGAAAACCTAAAGTGTTAATTACAAGGTATGTTCCGGGAAATGCCGTAGATCGATTAAAAGAGATTGCGGAAGTAGAAATGAATATGGAAGATCGGGATTTATCAAGGAAGGAACTTCTGGAAAAAATACAAGATAAAGACGGCATCATTTCAGTATTGAGTGATAAAATCGATCGGGAATTCCTTGAAAGCGCTACCAAGCTTAAGGTTGTGGCTAATTATGCAGTCGGATTTAACAATATCGATATACAAGAAGCAAAGAAGAGAAATGTCATGGTAACGAATACACCTGATGTTTTGACAGAGGCAACCGCTGATATGACATGGACTCTATTATTGGCTGTATCCAGGCGGGTAATCGATGGAGACAGATTCATCAGACAAGGGGATTTCATAGGTTGGACCCCCACTTTACTTTTAGGAAGTGCAGTTTCTAATAAAACTATCGGAATCTTAGGTATGGGAAGAATTGGACAGGCCGTTGCGGAAAGAGCCGCAGGATTTGGAATGAAAATTCTTTATTATAACCGGACAAGACTTGGAATTGAAGCAGAAAAGGATCTCCAATTACATTATGTCAGTAAGGAAGATCTCCTTAAGCAGTCCGACTTTGTTTCATTGCATGTGCCGTATAATTCTGCAACCCATTATTTGATAGACAAAGATGAATTGGATTTAATGAAAAAAACAGCATTTTTAATCAATACTTCCAGAGGACCTTTAGTTAATGAGACAGAGTTAGCGAAGGCTCTTGATGAAAATCGCATAGCGGGAGCAGGTTTAGATGTTTTCGAAGAAGAGCCTAAAGTATCAGTCGGTTTAATGAAGTCTCCATTGGTCACTATGACGCCTCATGTGGGTAGCGGGACACTTGAGACAAGAGAAAAAATGACGGAGCTGGCAGTAGAAAACATGATTTCAGTACTTTCAGGAAAAGAAGCGATCACACCGGTTTGGTGAAAATCCAGCAGCTGCCTGCAGACAATATAATACTAAAGAGCGGAAGTGAAAACGTTGAAAGTATTACTAGCACAGGATATTCCTATGGCAGCAAAAGATTTTTTACGTAACAAAGGTTATGAAACAGTAGTTTCATCTGATGATAGTGAAAAATACTTAGCCAGTATCATCCATGACTTTGACGCTGTACTGACAAGAACAGCAACAATCAGTGAGCAGGTAATTAAGAAGGCGGCACAACTAAAAATTATTGCAAAGCATGGAGTTGGTATGGATTGCATTGATTTGGAATCAGCTGCTCAGCATAATATACTTGTAACCAATACTCCGTTGGCAAACACCGGGACAGTAGCTGAACATATTGTCATGATGATGATTGCTTTAGCTAAAAATACACTGAAAGCCGACCGTGAAATGAGGCGGGGCAATTATGATGCTCGTCATAAGCTGGATAATATCGATTTAGAAGGTAAGACACTTGGTGTGATTGGGATTGGCCGTATTGGAAGTAACCTTGCAAAAAAAGCAGCTCTCGGCTTTGGCATGAAAGTTATTGGGCACGATCCGTATCTGAGCCAGGCTCCCGATTATATTTCAGAACTCTGCAATCGGGATGACGTATTCAAAAAGTCGGACTTTGTAAGTGTTCACTGTCCTTTAACGAAAGAAACGATTGACTCCATTTCGCTAAGTGAGTTTGAACTAATGAAAACAACATCATTTTTTATTAACGCTTCACGTGGTGAAGTTGTTAGAGAAGATGATTTACTGACAGCTCTAGAAACAGATTTGATTAAAGGTGCAGCTATAGATGTGTTTAGAAAGGAGCCGCCCGATAGAGATAACCCGCTATTCAAAATGGAAAACATTTTATTGACTCCGCATAATGCTTCTTTAACGCATGAAGGCCGGAATAGAATGGCTATGCATGCTGTAATGGAAATTGACAGATGTTTGTCTGGTCAGAAACCTGAGTGGCCGGTTAATTTACAGTAAGGAGAAGAGGTGATCTAATGACAGATATAAAAAAAGATCTATCTTCAGGGATTTTCTTTTCAGTACTTGGACTATTCATAATTGTCTACACAGTCCGGCTGCCTAAGATGAATATTGGAGTAGGAATCTATGTTCATATTGTCCCTATGGTTGTAGGA
>NZ_WHVV01000032.1 GCF_009650995.1 Sporosarcina cascadiensis
GCATATGACAGCGAAGGTGGATCGGACCTATTTTCACGATCCTCCAGTTCATGCATCCCATCAGGGGAATATGCAAAAACTGCCAAATGGTAATCAGTTGATCGGCTGGGGACAGGGACCTTACGTATCCGAGTTTAACTATGCCGGCAATACAAAAGAAGATCCGGCTTTGCATATGATTTACGACATACAATTTCCGGGCGATAATTTTTCCTACAGAGCATTTAAAAATGAATGGGTTGGACTGCCACTAGAACTTCCCGACATAGGAGTGGGGGTGTATGGGAACCATACTGCCATTGTTTATATGTCGTGGAATGGTGCTACAGAAGTGGCAGGCTGGAAGACGCTGGCTGGATGGAACCCTTACGCAATGTCGGTCGTAGTTTGTAAGGAACGGAACGGCTTTGAGACAGCTGTGGAATTAACGGGTGCTTGTCCGTATTTTCAAGTCCATGCAGTAGATGCTGCCGGGGTAGTAATTGGCAAGTCACGGATAGTTTATGTACCTATTGGTATAGTAAAATAAAGTGTTATCAGGCATGGTTACAGTTGGTGCAGAACACGGTGGTCGGTTCCTGTGTGCAAAACAAACGTGAAAGTTCAAATAGTCATGTTAGTTCAAACAATCATGAATGTTTCTTGCGCAGGAACCAGATGTTAACGTTTTGAAAAGAAACGCAGGACCCCGAAAAGTATGACTCGATGGGCAAGCCTGTCATGCACGGAACTGCCAAAATAGTGGATACAGAGACGAAAGAGTCTTTGCCGAATGGTGAACTCAGGGAGATTCTCGTCGTCGGCCCTCAAGTCTTCATTGGTTACTATAAAAATGAAGAAGCCTACAGAAGCACGGTGGTGGATGGAGAACTGCAGTCGGGTGATATCGGATATATTGATGGAAATGGTTTTCTCTATGTCGTGGACCAACTGAAAGATATGGTCATCAGCGGCGGCGAGAATCTTTATTTGGCAGAATTGGAGCAGGCCTTGATTCAGCATCCGGTGATCGCGGACGTAGCAGTTGTGAGTGCGCTGAATGAAAAGTGGGGAGAAGTCCCGAGGGCGTTTGTTGTACAAGCTCCGAATGAAGAGTTGTCCGAAGAAGAGGTAATCAGCTTCAGCAAGGGAAAGCTGGCATCCTACAAAGCGGTGAAAGAAGTAGTGTTTGTGGATGGACTGCCTCGTAATGCCGTTGGAAAAATACTGAAGAATCGCTTAAAGGAAATGGCTGTCAACTGATTCGAATACGAAACAAACAAAGCAACTTTTTGGAGAATGTGCTTTTTGCTGTGCAGATTTTATTCAGCTGTCTTTAAATGATCTAGATATCTTTCGGTGAGAGACAGGATATGTTGCAGCGCCTGCTCGTTCGAAAATGAGAGATGATTTTTATAGGTGATGAGCAATTCTTTCAATGTGGAAAATAGCAATTGGGACTCCCGCTTTGCCTCGACAGAATAGAGAGGCAGAAGCACAAACTCGAAATGCCCGATCAACTTGGAAATCTCTTGATTGGCAGGGAGGGCTGCCCGTTTTCCTGCACTTTCCAACATGAAATAAGCCATCATTTGATAGAGGACTTCTTCATTGAACATGTGGCGGATATAGTATTCCACTAATTCGGAGAGCTCATGGATAGTAGAAATACAAATCATCATTGTTTGCGCTTCAATCTTCATGGCTTCTATATAGAGGCGCTGCTGATCGTCAAAGTATTTATAGAAAAGTGTAGAAGAAACCTCCGCCTCTTTCGCGATATCCCTCATACTAACTACCGAAAAGGGCTTCTGGCTGAATAAATGGACGGCTGGATCGAACCTCCGCCGCTTGTTAAATTGTTTTTTCTCTTCATGGTGTATGGATTTCTCCTTTAGTTTTGTTAGATCTATCATACCCAGAAGAGCAGCCGGCGTCTAATGAAGCTGCCTGTAGAATCTTTATGAAAATATGGAGAGAAGGCGGTTTTTGTGATTTGAATTTTGAGAGCTAAAGTTCTTTTTGAGTTTGATAAAGAATAGAGTTTTTTTGAATTGGGTGGGGACCTGGTACCTGACGCTAAATAATAAGGTCTTTTTTATGTCTTGATATAAAAACTTTGCTGAAGTGATTATAGAAATCAAGAGAAATTCTTTTTAACTAAACGAATAAACTCTTTAGAAGGACCGCTTAAATTATTTTCATCATTATAGGCTACAGCAAGTGTCCAATATGCGTTGGGGCATTGATCAATGTAACAAAAATTGGGAACGATCTGATAATTGAAAAGTGAAACATATGACTCCGGCACAAATGACACGCCTAAACCCGAAGCAACCAGACTAATGGCTGTTTGTACACTTCTGCTTATCAAAAATATATTAGGCTTGATTTTTATTGTGCTAAGTATCTCATCAGATATCTGCCTAACTCTTTGATAAGGATGAGCTAAAATAAATTTCTCGTCCGACAAGCTAGACAACTCAATAAAAGGATAGTTACTCCCCTCTTTATACTTGAACAATTCCTCTAAATGACTTCCCTTATGACATATTATTAAAAAAGGATCCTTTTTTATAGGCAGATAAGTTATTTCATTCGTTTGTAATGGAGAGTGTATTAATCCGATATCCACTTCTGCATTCTTAATTTTCATTTCTATTTGTTTAGACGATCCCTCTTTAATTGATATCTCAATATTTGGATACTTTTTCTTAAATTCATACAAAACTATCGGTAGTATTATTGAGCCAAGATGCACGGTTGTTCCAATACTAATATGGCCTTTTCTCATATAATCAATTTCAAGCAGATCATTCTCAAAGTTTTTATATAAGTTGGTTATCTTAAGAGCTGTTTCTACATATTTATTGCCTGCATAGGTCAAAAAAAGTCCTCTGGCGGTTCGGTTGAAAAGCTTTGTGCCGCATTCTCTTTCTACTCGCAATAAACACTGACTGAGTGACGGCTGAGATATATACAATTTCTCAGCTGCTTTCGATATGCTTTTTTCTTCTGCTATTGCAATTATATAAATTAGTTCTTTCATTGTCACTGCTTTCCTCTCCCTTAATAATTAATTTTGCAATCTTCACTAAACTTATTATAACATAAACACTATATCTAATATGTAAATTTAATATTAGACCTATACGACAGATCTTGATATTATTTAACTACTAAGACAGCTGCTTATCAGGTTAACCTAGATTGAAAACATAGGAGCATACACATGAAGTTTACTCAAGATCAATTTTTTAAGACTTCCGACGGAGCATATATCTATTTTGAGGATATTGGAAAAGGCAGACCATTAATATTGATGCCTGGTTTTTTAGCTACCACTCAATTCTTTGAAAGAAATGTAAGCGCTCTATCAAAGCATTACAGGGTAATCACTTTTGATCCACGAGGGCAAGGACGTTCTTCAAAAAGTATCGGCAATAACACTGTCATTCGAAACGCTCTTGACATTAAAGAATTAGTGGATCATTTGAGATTGGAGGACGTAGTCATCGGCGGGTGGTCACTTGCTTCTTCGGTCGTTGTTAGTTACGCAAAAATCACAGAGGCTTATAAATTGAAAGGGTTAATTTTAATTGACGGCTCATTGCATCCTTTTTCTGATCATCAATGGAATAAGCATCGCTCACGCTCTTACGATGTTGATAATTGGCTTCAGGTCTACATGCCACTTTATCATGAAGCAGATGCATTCTATAATAAATTTATTCAGCGGATTTCCAATGGAAAAATGTCGGATGACGATCGTAACTGGATAATCAATGAGTTCAAGCTGACACCGCCTTGGACAGCCTTGGAGCTACACTATGACTTTTGTCAAACTGATAACTTCAAGACTCTTGCAAGCCTGTCTGTTCCTGTTTCAATATTTGGCGGTGATTCAAACGATTATGGTTTGGATATGGTGGATGCTTATGCAAAAGAAATTAAAGGATATTCAGAAATAAACAAGTTTTATAAGAGTGGTCACATGATGTTTTATTATGAAGCGGATAAATTTAATACGTGTGTTATGTTGTTTATGGAAAAAGTACATGATAAATATAGACTTTAAAAATTAAAAGGTGGGGATTTATAATGAAAAGATTTCTTATGTTTCTTTCTTGTATGATGGTTTTTGGTATGTTGGCCGGTTGCGCAGGAGATAGCGGGAAAGAAAATGGAAGTAAGACTGAGAAGAAAGTAATCAAACTGGGGCATATCGATCCGGCGCAGGATACGGATCCATATCATGTGCTTGCATCAAATTTTAAAAACTATGTAGAAGAATCTTCCGATGGCTCAATTGAAGTTGATATCATTAGCGATGCCCAACTAGGCAGTGAAATCTCTATGATAGAAGGAATGAAAATCCAAACGATTGATGCAGCAGTAATCACAAATTTCAGCTTCGGATCATTTAATCCAAAATTCATGGCATTTGACCTCCCTTATTTATTTGATACTAAAGAGGAAGCTTATAACGTACTAGATGATCAAGATATCATGAGCGAGCTTGAGAATGAGTTGTATGATCAATACGATGTGAAAATTCTATCTTGGGGAGAGGGAGGGTTTAGAAGCGTCATTAATTCCATTCGGCCCATTAGGTCTGTATCTGATCTAAAGGGCATTAAAATCAGGGTTCCCGAAAATCCTTTGTATGTAGACACATTCAAAGCTTTAGGAGCAAATCCTACAACTATGGCTTCAAATGAGGTGTTTACAGGATTACAACAAGGAACAATTGACGGACTTGAACAGCCAATCACACCTATGTACACTTTTAAAACGTATGAAGTAAGTAAATATATTTCTCTCACTGATCACTTTTACTCTCCTATTTCCCTTAGTGTTTCGAGAAGCATATGGGAAAGTCTTGACGAAGAAGAGCGTACTCTGGTAGAAGATGCTGCTAAGAAAGCGGCTGCTGATGAGCGAGTCTCCACTCAGGAGGTTAATGAACAACTTCTTAAGGAAATGGAAGAAAGCGGCGCTGTGGTAAACAATATCGATGATAAAACTCCTTTCCGGGAGTCTGTGCAATCCGTTTATGATAAGTATCAAGAGCAAATCGGAGAAGATCTGATGAAGAAAATCGAATCTAGATTGTCTAAATAAGATTTTAGAAGCCATGGCAGATGCAAATGCAGGAAATGAAAGAACTGCTCTTTTTGCATCTGTCTTACTTTTAATACGAGGAGTAATCAATATGAACAATATCGTGTCTAACATCAATAAGTTCATAAATACTATTTTTATTGTGATTTCGTTGATATTCCTGGCAGTTTTAACTGGCTCGATAGCCGTTCAAGTATACACTCGCTATATTTTGGGCGCTTCGATGACTGGTACTGAAGAGCTGGCTAGATACAGCTTTATTTGGTTAACCATGTTAGGTGCAAGTATTTGTATCAATGAAAACGCCCATGCTACAGTGACTTTATTGAATGACAAGCTAACCGGCAACCTCAAAAGAATTCATAATCTAACTTGTGATGCCATGGTGATGATTGCTGTAGTGGTGCTATTCATTTATGGCTTAAAAATGGTCTTTCTTACGACCGATCAACTGACGCCTAGCCTGCAAATTCCTATGGCTATTGTCTATTTGTCTTTACCTGTAGGTGCTTTTGGAATGATGATCGGTATATTCCATAACTTTATCATACATTACAAAGCAACAGCGGAAGGAGAAAACGAATAATGGAAGCGATTCTACTCTTGGGCACGATGCTTTTATTATTAGCGTTTGGTGTTCCGATCGCGTTTGTCATAGGTTTGTCTAGTATTACCTTCTTGTTGATTACGGATATGAGCCCTCTCATTTTAATTTCTCAACGGACGGTCTTGGGAATAGATAGTTTTCCTTTATTGGCTATCCCTCTTTTCATTTTTGCAGGATATTTAATGGAGACTGGCGGGCTTTCCAAAAGATTAGTATTATGTATTGAAAAAATACTAGGTGGTGTACCTGGAGGCGTAGGGACGGTTACAATCATTTGCTGTGCTATATTTGCAGCTTTGACTGGTTCTGGTCCTGCAACAGTCGCAGCAATAGGAGCCATCATGCTTCCCTCCTTGCTAAATAACGGGTATTCAAAAGCCCAGGCTTCAGGTATTCTCGCTTCGGCCGGAGCACTGGGCCCTGTCATCCCGCCAAGTATAGCAATGATTGTCTATGGCAGTACGATGAACACATCCATCCCGGAAATGTTTATTGCGGCAATTATACCCGGAGTGTTGTTAACGGTTTCTTTCATAGTTGTGAATTTATTAGTGAATCGTAATATAAAAACACAAATTCAAACAGTAGGCAGCAGTTCTCCTAGAGATATTTTCATTTCTATTCGAAACGCGTTTCCTGTTTTGCTTCTTCCACTTATTGTTCTCGGAGGTATTTACAAAGGTATTTTCACTCCGACTGAAGCTGCTGTAGTAGCTGTAGTGTACAGTCTCCTTTTAAGTATTGTCTATAAGGAATTCAAGTTTCACAACTTGATTGATTCTATGAAAAAGACGACTGTCACATCAGGCATGGTAATGTTCATAATGGCAATGTCAGCAAATTTCGGTTGGATATTGTCTGCCGCCAAGATACCTACTTCAATAGCAGATTCTTTGTTACCTTTTTTGGGTAACAAATATATATATATCATTCTGTTATTAGTGATTCTGTTTATAGCTGGATGTTTCATGGAAGTGTTAGCTTTAATTGTAATACTTGGACCAATACTCATACCAATCGGCGTTCAACTGGGAATGGATCCACTTCATCTAGGTGTCACTTTTTGTATCGCACTCGTTACCGGATTGATTACTCCGCCATTTGGCATAAATCTTTTTACAACAGCTGCTGTTGCGAAAACTTCATTTACAGAAGTTGTAAAAGGTGTTTTTCCTTACATGATCGCTGCCTTTGTAACCATTGTAATTTTAGCCTTTGTCCCTTGGTTCACACTATGGCTGCCTAGTTTGATGCCGCAATAAAAATGGGGAAATTGATTCGATTATACACTAATTTCATCAAAACATATAAAAAGGAAGGTAACCACGATGAAGGAATTATTAAAAGGTGTTATAGACATGCATGTTCATTCAAAGCCTGACATAGCGGAACGAGCTTATTCAGATATAGATCTCATGAATGCAGGTATTCGGGTAGGCGCAAGAGCAATAGTGATAAAAAACCACTTTGGGACAAGTATGAATAGAGCCTACTTATTAAATGAAATGAAAACACGAGGAAAACATAAAGAGACGGAATTAACAATGTTTGGGAGCATTACATTAAATAAAGCAATTGGCGGTCTGAATCCTTTTGCAGTCGAAGCGGGTTTAAAGATGGGAGCTAAAATTGTTTGGCTTCCAACAATCCATGCAAGAAATCACATGGAAAAATTAAGTCAAGGAGAAGACGGCATAATTTGTGTACAAGATAATAAAGTAGTTAAGGAATTGGAATGTATTTTGCAATTAATTAAAGAGTATGATGCGGTATTGGCTACAGGTCATCTTTCTCCTGATGAGATTTTTACGGTTGTCAAGGAAGCTAAAAGATTGGGAATTGATAAAATCGTAGTGACACATCCCGAATTTTGGATTGTGGGCATGTCAATGCAAGAACAAATTGAGATCACCCAGAAATACAATGTATTTCTAGAACTTTGCTATGCACAACCAATGCCTGATCAAAGTTTTAAAAATAATCTTCCAGGCAATCTAGAAATCATCAGAAATGTAGGATACCAAAATGTGTTAGTATCGACAGATGGAGGACAAGTTGAAAATCCGTTCTGGGAAGATGCTTTGGAAGAGTATATTACCTTTTTAATGGCTAATCAAATTCCCGTGCAACATATTACTTATATGACACAGGAATTGCCAGCTCGTTTATTAAACTTAATTTGAATTAAGGATTTTTTTTACAGAAATCAGGAAAAGCCGGAGATACTTTTATGGATATCTGAGGAACGAATACCTATTAGACAGTAAGGGATATCTCCAGCATGTATATAGAACGATACGCCTGAACTGTATCTGAATTGCGTTAGGACCTAGTATTTGATACTTTTCGGATAAGAAGCAGGTAGAGCACCTTTTTGTAGAAGGTGCTTTTCTCTGTGCAGATTTTTATTCAGCTGTCTGCAAATATTCTAGATATCTTTCGGCGAGAGACATGGTATACTGCAGCGCCAGCCCGCTCGAAATGCAGGATGTTTTTTTAAGGTGATGAGCAATCCCGTCAATGTGGGAAACAACTATTGGGACTCCAGCTTTAAAACAGCAGGGTACAGCGGCAGAAGCGCAGATATCAATACGCTCGATCAACCTTGAAATCTCTTGATTGGCAGGGAGGGGAGACCGTTTTCTTGCGCTTTTCAACATGAAATGAATTGTGTGAGTACCTTGTTTAAATACTATGAATAAGACTTCCGGCTAGTGAATTCATATACTGATTAATTCTTAGTGTTTCTTCTCTCAAAATACCACGCCAACCGATACTCACAAATCCCCTCAACCCACCTAAACAAAATCTCTTCATGCTCAACATTCACATCCAACCGCAGCACAAACATCCCACCCTCAAACAAAATCTTCCCCTTAGAAGACCCGCTCCACTTAATCATCGGCATATCCTTAATCAATCTCGCAACCTTATCTTCATCATACACACGCAGCGCCTTCCCGCGTTTATCCGTCAAATCAGCATCTCTTCTATAAGGCTTCTCCATCAAATAAGCATGAAAAAACGGCGCTACTTCACTCGGCGTGACTAGCTTATACCAGCCAGCCCGCCCGCGCGACAGCATATACTTCAGCAAAACCACCTTATAACTCTTCGTCATACCTGTACGATTCACTTCGATCAGCCAGTCCCTGTGCGCGGCAAGCACTTCCTTCTCCAGCTCACTCAAATCCCTCGCATGCTCCAGCATCACTGGATACGTCCCGAACTTCTGCTGAATCGCTTTCGAATCTTCTTTCCCTTTCAAATGAAACTCAAGGTACGTCGGGCGCCGCCCAAGTTCTTCTTTCAGCTCAAAATATGCATTGATCAGACGCTGCTGGATCGGCTCGTTCTGTTTCATGGCTTCAAGCAGGTTAATGACAGCCGTGTCGAAATGAAACTCGAAAAAACTAGGTACCGTGAAGGTGACGCTGCAGATTTTTGCAGGGAGTTCATTGTCTTCCGAAAAAACCTGGTATTTCTTTCGCGCATTGCGATAATTACCGATCAGGTCGATGATGACGCAATGCGATTTGCCGTCAGCTATGCGCAATCCCCGTCCGATCTGCTGCGTGAAGACGGTCAGTGATTCGGTCGGCTTTGCGAACAGCAAAGTGTCGACGGACGGGATATCGATTCCTTCATTAAATAAGTCGACGGTGAAGATGATGTCGAGTTCGCCTGATTCGAGTTTTTCTCTCGCTGTCGTTCTCGTATGGCGGTCGATTTTGCCATGAAGGGCGAGTGAGCGATAGCCTGCTTCCTTGAAAAAGTCGCTCAGGAAGACGGCCTGGCGGATCGATGAGCAGAACCCGATCGTGCGGCTTTGTTTATGTTCCTTCCATGCGTTCAGCACCGCTTCTGCATAGCTTTCGCGCAATTGTAGCCGCAACAGTTCTTCTTCATCGTAGCGGTTAATGCGTCATTTCAGATTGCTGTAGTCCGTTTCATCCAGCACTCCGTGATAGATGAAAGGGGAGAGCCACTGTTTTCGAATTGCGTCGAGGTAAATGGATCGAGATGGCTTCGTTGCCATCACACAGGCTGTAGACGTCCTTGTTGTCGAGCCGGTCGGGTAGTAGCGGTCAGGCCAAGCAGGAAGGCCGGCTTGAAGTACTCGAGTACGCGCTCGTAGGTTGTGGCTGCAGCATGATGGAATTCATCCAAGACGATCAGGTCGAATGTATCCGGCGCAAATTGATGAAGGTGATGTTTCCGCGCGAGTGTCTGGATCGATGCGAAGACGAATTCAGTTTCCTTGTCCTTTTGATAGCCGTTATAGATTCCGCTGGTCCTGCAAGGGAAGACGTTTGCGAATGACTGCTGTGCCTGCAGAAGCAATTCTTCACGGTGGGCGATGAACGGTACGCGCTTATAACTTTTTGCGAAGAACGCGGCGAGATAGGTCTTGCCGAGTCCAGTCGCAAGGACCGCCAATGCTTTTTCGTGACCCGCGATGATTGTGTCGTGCAGGGCATCCAGCGCCAGCTGCTGAGCGGGCCGCGGCTCCAAAATCGGAGAAGCGTAGATTTCATTCGGGTCGGCAATCTGCTGTTCCTGACCGGAAGTACCGAATGTCATTTCGATTTCAGATTTCGGATCGAATCCCGCACTGAACGGCAGGCTTCGGTTCAGTTCGTCGTAGCGCTGCCGGTATTTTTCAATCTGTTCCAAATGGACGGGCACCGTGTTCAAAGACAGGAACAGTTTCATGAATTCATCCGCTGCTGTCTCGAAAATATCCGCATCGACTTCAGAAGGGGCATACAGATTCCACTCGATACCGGAAGTCAATGCGGGTTTCGACAAGTTGGACGAGCCAATGATGACCGTCGCGCTGTCTATAGATTTAAACAGATACGCTTTCGGATGAAAAGACGTGCCGCCACTTTCGATCATGCGGAGTTCAGCACCCGGCAGTTCTTCAAATAATAAAGCAAGTGCATCCGGCTATGTGATTGACAGATAATCACCTGTCAGAATTTTGATTTCAGCGCCTCGCAGGGAAGCTTCATGCAATACGGGTAGAACCTCCTTGACGCCCGATTTCATCAGGAAGGCGGTCATCCAGTAGATCGTGTCGGCTTCAGCGGTCAGACGCTACAAGCCGCCGAGCAGGTTTCGCGTGAGCAGGCGCAGTCTAGTCATCCTGCACTTCAACCAGATAGATCCGCTCCGTGAAGCCGCCGCATTTTTCAGCTTTTTCTTTGCGCGCCGTTTCGAGTTCTTCAATCGTGACGCCGTGATGCTGCGCGGCCGCGTAGACTAATTCCAATAAATCCGCGAGCTCCTCGACTGATTCTTCTGCTGTATTGGCCTCTTCATATTCCGCCAGTTCCTCATGCATCTTCCTGTTTACTTCTGCTATGTAAGCTGATTCATTCAATACATACGTCACGCATATTTTCCCGTCCTGTTCGATAATTTCGGGAATAAAATCGCGGACCAATTTATTGTAGACTGGCATGAAAACCCTCTCCCATTCTCTGATATTTCCTACATTCTACCATAGGACAGGGACAAGTATATTTCCTTGCTGGAATCGGTAGTTGTTCAGTGGGGATTTCCGTGGAATTTCATTGACTATAACAGTCGAATAACGAATACTTACCAAGCTTTTTAATCATTGTACAGAAACGCGTTTTTAGAACTACGTTAAAGTATAAATTTCCCTTTTAATGTTTCTCGCACAGGAACCAAATGTTATCACAAGAATACGAGTGGGATAAATATACACCTATGTTTTATGTGTATTCTATGCAACGCTAAGGGGGGCCGGAGATAATATTGCAATTTAGGCTACTCTTTTCTTCTATCAATTAGCAATAAAACTGACAATACCACTATACTAAATATCACTATAAACAAAAATGACAGATATAGCGTCAGAAAGCCTCCAAACGTCTCATCAAACTCTAAAAGAGCAACATCTGGCTCAAAAATTCCGCCCATTGAAATATATCTGGCCACTTCAAGATAAACAATGTGGAAGATAATACTTATCCATAGTGATCCTGTATATTTTCTATATAGCTGCAAAGCAACCCCAAAAGTTAACAGCAATATAAAGT
>NZ_WHVV01000033.1 GCF_009650995.1 Sporosarcina cascadiensis
CCCTATATATTTTACTTCAAACTGTCCTTATTTTCTTTTTTGGTTCTACCCATTTTGTACTGATTAATCAGCAATTCAACTTTATGCTGTCGGTAGGGGCCATGGTACTGTTTGCTTTACTGCTCTATCATTTTTTATTCGGCAAGGGCAACCGGCCGATCTACTTCTTGCTGTTGGTCGGTATTATCGTCGGAACGTTCTTCGGCAGTATCTCGACATTCCTGCAAGTATTGATCGATCCGAATGAATTCTTGCGTGTACAGGATAAAATGTTTGCAAGCTTCAACAATATCAACGGCGATCTCGTCTGGTGGGCATTTGCGATACTCGTGCTGACGCTGATCATCGGCTGGCGCTATATTAATGAGCTGGATGTTCTTTCATTAGGACGGGATACCGCGATTAACTTAGGTGTATCTTATCAGACGGTCGTGAAGGTCATGCTGATATTATCCGCTGTTCTTATTGCTGTTTCGACTGCGCTGGTCGGGCCGATTACTTTCTTTGGGCTTATTGTCGCCAATCTGTCGTATCAATTCTTTAACACGTTCAAGCACTCCATCTTAATTGCCGGAGCTGCGCTGATGAGTGTGGTAGCATTGGTCGGCGGCCAGTGGATTGTAGAGCGGGTCTTCTCGTTCTCCACGACATTGAGCGTAATCATCAACTTTGTCGGTGGCATTTACTTCATCTATTTACTATTAAAGGAGAGTCGATCTTCATGATTCAAGTTCGTGAGCTAACGAAATTTTATGGGAAAAAGGCAGTCGTCGAAAAGGTCAATGTGAACATCCACCGCGGAAAAATCACATCATTTATTGGACCGAACGGGGCTGGTAAATCTACTCTTCTTTCGATGGTAAGCAGATTGATGGATGCCGATACAGGTGAAGTATTGCTGGACAAAAGTAAAGTGAAGGATATGAAGTCCAATGAATTCGCCAAGCGCGTAGCCATCTTGAAACAATCAAACTTCATGAACGTCAAATTGACCATCCGCGAACTGGTGGCATTCGGCCGTTTCCCGCATTGTAAGGGCCGTCTCCACGAAGAAGATGAGCGGATGGTGGATCAGGCGCTGGAATACATGGGCTTGATGGATATGCAGGAAGCCTATTTGGATGAATTATCGGGCGGTCAGCGTCAGCGCGCGTTTATTGCGATGACCATTGCACAGGATACCGATTATATTTTACTTGATGAGCCGCTGAACAACTTGGACATGAAACATTCCGTACAGATCATGAAAATTTTACGTCAGCTCGTCAACGACCTTGGCAAGACAGTCGTTATCGTATTGCACGACATCAACTTTGCCTCCGTTTATTCAGACCGCATTGTGGCACTGAAAAACGGCCGGATCGTCAAAGATGGACCGACGAACGATATTATCAATTCAGAATCACTGCGGGAAATCTATGATATGGATATCCCGATTCAACAAATGAAAAATTGCCGTATTTGCGTCTATTTCAACTCTTAAAAAAAGTGAGGAACTAATTCAAATGAAAAAACTGACACTTTCCCTATTCGCATTGATCTTAATGCTTGCACTTGCTGCTTGCGGCAACACGAAGGAAGAAGGCAAGCCGGCTGACAACGCGGCATCTGAAGATAAACCGGCAGCAGAAGAAAGTGCCGAGAAAACTGACAACACAGAAATCACAATCAAGCACGAACTTGGCGAAACAACTCTTGAAAAAAACCCTGAGAAAGTAGTGGTATTCGATTTTGGTGTATTGGATACATTGGATGAATTAGGGATCGAAGTGGCAGGTTTGCCGCAGGTTAATATTCCTGGATATCTATCGAAATATGAAGATGAAAAGTACGAAAATCTTGGTAGCCTGAAAGAGCCGGATTTCGAAGCAATCAACGCAATGAAACCGGATGTAATCTTCATTTCCGGACGTCAGTCTGATTCATATGAAGAGCTTTCGAAAATTGCGCCGACTATCTTCATGGGTGTAGATACTGCGCGCTATATGGATTCATTCAAAGAGAACATGGAAAAGATTGCAACTATTTTTGATAAAGAAGATGAAATGAACACAGAGTTAGCAGATGTTGATGCAAGTATTGAAGAAATTAAAGCGAAAACGGCTGAATCAGACAGCAAAGCATTAATGATCCTTGCAACTGAAGGAAAAATAAGTGCTTACGGACCAAGCTCACGTTTTGGAATCATTCACGATGTATTTGGTTTTGAGCCGGCTGATGAAAAGATCGAGGCTTCTACTCACGGACAGAACATCACGTTTGAATACATCCTGGACACAAATCCGGATATTTTGTTCATCATTGACCGTGACGCGTCAATCGGCAACGGTGCTTCAGCAAAAGATTCTGTTGAAAACGACCTGGTCAAGAAAACAAATGCATTCAAAAATGATAAAATGATCTACCTGAACGGTGAATACTGGTACCTTTCAGGCGGCGGACTTCAGTCAGTGAAAGAAATGATCAAAGAAGTAGAAGTAGCACTATAAGAAGTTTTACCCCGGGAGCTCAGCCTTCCGGGGTTTTTGTATGGAGATTTTCGCTGTAAAGGGGGGAATGTGCGGTGCCGGGCGCTTTTGGCGCGGCGGAAATGCGGATTGGTGCGGCGCTGGACGTTTTTGGTTCGCTTCCAGTCGTTTTTCGCACGGATAGCAGACGTTTTCGCACGTTTGAAGAAGCACCACAAATTTTATTTTCCCGAATAAAAGCCGTAGCCGATGCATGTTTCCAGCATTGATCATAGAATACCGCCGAGCGCTCATACGACCCTGTCCAGCGCTCATATCAATGCGCCGCCCGATCATGCCATCCTTCTCAGCGCTCATACCCGTGCGCCGCCCGATCATAATATCCTCTCTGGGGCTCATACCTGTCCGCCATCCTAAAACAAAACTAGTCAAATCTCTTCAAAAAGTGCTATAATTACATGTGTAAAGACACTATAACGCTTTTCAAGAGAAAGGTAGAAGACTAGTGAAAACAAAAGAGTTGTCGCGAAATAAATTACTCGGCATAGCGGGCACCGGCTGGATGTTTGACGCGATGGATGTCGGAATTTTATCCTTTGTCATTGCAGCCATTGCAGTGGACTGGAATTTAACCTCATCCCAGATGGGCTGGATCGGCAGTGTGAACTCCATCGGGATGGCCGTCGGAGCATTCGGTTTCGGACTGCTGGCAGACCGTATTGGCCGCAAGCAGGTATTCATGATTACATTAGTGCTGTTTTCCGTCGCCAGCGGACTGTCTGCGCTGACGACTGCATTATGGGCGTTCCTCGTACTGCGTTTTTTAGTTGGCGCAGGGCTTGGCGGGGAGCTGCCTGTAGCTTCTACATTAGTTTCAGAAAGTGTTTCTGCAAAAGAGCGGGGCCGCGTGGTTGTGCTGCTCGAAAGTTTCTGGGCGGCCGGCTGGCTCATCGCCGCACTGATTGCCTACTTCGTTATTCCGGATTACGGCTGGAGGGTTGCGCTGATCATCACTGCGCTGCCGGCATTTTATGCAATTTATTTACGGCGGAATTTGCCTGATTCCAAGAAATTCATTCAGGAAGGCAAAACAGAGCAATCCATCGGTCAGAAACTTAAGCGATTACTCGCGCCGGAATTCAGAAAGCGCACGATCATGCTGTGGATTGTCTGGTTTGCAGTGGTCTTCTCTTATTACGGCATGTTTTTATGGCTGCCGAGCGTGATGGTCTTAAAAGGTTTCAGCCTGATTAAAAGTTTCGGCTACGTGCTGATTATGACACTCGCCCAATTGCCCGGGTATTTCAGTGCGGCCTGGCTGATTGAGCGTGCAGGACGCAAGTTTGTTCTGGCAACTTATTTATTCGGCACGGCACTCAGCGCGCTGGCATTTGGAAATGCCGATACATTAGTGACGTTAATGATCGCAGGAGCATTTCTGTCATTCTTTAATTTAGGGGCATGGGGGGCACTGTACGCCTATTCACCGGAACAGTATCCGACTGCAATTCGCGCGACAGGTTCGGGCGTTGCCGCGGCAATAGGCCGGGTTGGCGGTATATTCGGTCCGCTGCTTGTCGGTTCACTACTGACGGCGGGTTACGGGTTTGGCATCATATTCGGCATATTCTGTGCGGCGATTATGGTCGGTGTGCTGTCCGTTGTGCTGCTCGGAACAGAAACCAAACAGACAGAGCTGGCATAGAATAGCGTAAGTCGTTTCCATTTACCATAAATGGGGACGGCTTTTTCAATGGTTAATATTTTTTATTCCGCTCCAAAAGCTCTATAATTACTAAAGGGAGTTGATACGATGTTTCGGATTCCAGATGAAATTGCCCGTCTAGCATTGAAGCGCAGTGAAGGTTTTCCAGTGGAAGGCTTTGTTCACGGAGAAGGTCCCGCAGCACCCGCTATCCTTTTAATCGGAGAGGCACCGGGCGAACATGAAGCTATACATGGCGTGCCGTTCATCGGACGTGCAGGCAATGAATTGATGAAATCACTTGATTCCGTCGGCCTGTCGCGGGAAGACGTCTATATGACGAGTTCATTCCGGAGCCGTCCTTACCGGTGGGGTACAAAAAAAGAACGTGACGGCACATTGACGGAACGAAAATATAACCGGCCGCCCACGCAAAAGGAGCAGCTGGCCCATGCGCCTGTTCTAGATTATGAAGTCGCCAACCTGCAGCCCGGCCTCATTGTCACGCTGGGCAATGTCGGACTGCAACGGCTGCTGGGAAAACAGGCTAAAGTGACAGAATTGCATGGCCGCTTGTTGAAGCAGCCGGTTCAGTATTTGCATTCACTTGATGATCAGCAGTACAGCTGGACAGAACAGTCATACACCATTCTGCCGACATTTCACCCGGCATCTGTATTCTACCGGCCGTCACTCAGGCCGGATCTCGAAGAAGACTGGGTGAAAATCGGAGAATATCTTTAAGGGCTGCAGCTGAAACCGTGGGAATAAAATTGAAACGAGGCCGGCCGTAAATGAAAACAGAAGGATCCTTGAAAAACTTTACAAGTCTTATTAAAACTCTGCATTGGCCTGTCGCTGTCACAGCGATTGCTTTATTCCTTTCGCTTGTTGAAACAGTGGCGGGACTGGCCGTTCCCCTGATCACCAAAGATTTGGTAGACTCATTCACCAGTGAACTGATGAACTGGAAAACAGGCGTCTTCCTGCTCATTTTATTTGTCGTCCAGGCGATTACTGGAGGCTTTTCCTACTATATGCTTGCTTACATAGGAGAGACGGTTGTGGCAGACCTGCGGAATCAGTTATGGCAGAAGGTCCTGCGTCTGCCCGTGCCGTATTTCGATCAGAATGAAACAGGAGAGACGATGAGCCGTATCACGCAGGACACGACCGTATTGAAATCGCTGGTGTCTGAGCATCTGGTGTCGTTCATTTCAGGCGTCATCTCGATTATCGGTGCTGTCGTGATCTTGCTCGTGCTTGACTGGAAAATGACGATTATTATGCTGGTCAGTGTGCCGGTCAGCATGGCCGTACTTTATCCGCTCGGCCGTCTGATGCATAAAGTAGCAAAGGCAACGCAGGCGGAAATGGCGAAGTTTTCCGGGCATCTGGGAAGAGTTCTCGGCGATATCCGTTTAGTAAAAGCATACCGTGCAGAGCCGGCGGAAGGTGAAAAAGGAAAGTCCGCCATTCAGTCGCTGTTTCGCTACGGTTTAAAAGAAGCGAAAATCCAGGCGGTCATTTCGCCGATCATGATGCTGACCATGATGGGCATCCTAGTTGTAATTCTCGGTTACGGTGGAGCACAGGTCGCCAAGGGGGCATTATCCGCAGGGACTCTCGTCGCCGTCATCTTCCTGCTGTTCCAGATCATTATGCCGTTTGCCCAAATGGCGCAGTTCTTCACATCGTTTCAAAAAGCGGTGGGAGCCACCGAACGCATCCAGGGAATTCTGCAAATGAAATCTGAACCGGCTGCGGGAGAGTCGTCTGTCCAGCCGGGCGCCGCACTGACGTTTTCAGATGTTCACTTTGCGTATGAAGAGGGGAAACAAGTTGTAAACGGCATTTCATTCACCGCTGAACGGGGAACAGTGACAGCGTTTGTCGGACCGAGCGGCGGAGGGAAAACGACTATTTTCTCGCTTGTAGAACGCTTTTACCAGCCCGTCGCCGGAGAGATTCTGGCGGGTGACATTCCCGTAAATGAAATCTCCTTATCCAACTGGCGCGGGCGCATCGGCTATGTGTCGCAGGAAAGTCCGCTGCTGAGCGGTTCAATCCTCGATAATATTGCCTATGGACTGGAACGGCGTCCGACGATGGAAAACATCATTGCAGCGGCAAAAGCAGCCAACGCTTATTCATTTATAGAAGATATGCCTGATCAATTTGAAACGCTGGTCGGAGAGCGGGGGATGAAACTGTCAGGTGGTCAGCGGCAACGAATTGCGATTGCGCGCGCCTTGCTGCATGATCCTGAGATTTTATTGCTTGATGAAGCGACCTCTAATTTAGACAGTGGTTCTGAGACGCATGTTCAGGAAGCGCTGCAGAACTTAATGAAAGGCCGCACAACGCTCATTATTGCTCATCGGCTTGCGACTGTATTGCACGCTGATCAATTATTATTTTTGGAAAAAGGTAAAATTACAGGCAGAGGGACGCATAAAGAGCTGGTTGATACACATATGCTCTATCGAGAATTTGCTGCAGGTCAGGGCCTCGCCTGAAGAAAAAGGAGAAGATATTATGTATGAACC
>NZ_WHVV01000034.1 GCF_009650995.1 Sporosarcina cascadiensis
GTAGCACAAATCCCTGCCGTAAAAGAGCGAGTCAATGTATTGAAAGAAATCATTGAGGACTATGAGAACCAATGGAGCTATTCCAACGATCCGGACGCACGACTTGGGCATAAATCAGCGGACACCGCTTTCTTCGGCTACAAAACGCATATTGCGATGAGCGACGAACGAATTATCACAGCGGCCATCGTGACAACAGGCGAAAAAAGTGATGGACAATATCTTCCCGAATTACTCACCAAAAGTAAAGAGGCTGGCATGGAGTTCGAAACGGTTCTAGGCGATACAGCGTATTCAGGTAAAGGCAATTTAGAATATGCCAAATTGGAGGAGCTCCAATTGATCGCAAAGTTAAATCCCTCCGTTACCGATGGAAATGAAAGACGAACAACCCCATTCGATTACAATAAGGATACAGGAATGTTCGTTTGCCCGGCTGGACACCTGGCAACTCGAAAGGCACGAACAGGCAAAAAAAATCAGAAGAAGAATCAGAGTACCACGTATTATTTTGATATTGAAAAATGTAAGGTATGTCCGATGCGCGAGGGATGTTATAAGGAAGGCGCAAAAAGCAAAACATACAGTGTGACGATCAAGTCGCTTGAACATGAAGAACAAGCCGCCTTTCAAGAGACCGAGGAATTTAAACAACTCGCCAAAAACCGTTATAAAATTAAAGCGAAAAATAGTGAATTGAAACATCCGCATGGCTATAAAACGGCTAAATCAGCGGGTGTATTCGGCATGGAGGTACAAGGAGCCACCACCATATTTGCGGTGAACTTGAAACGAATTATCAAGCTGCTGAGCCAAAAAGAATAAAAACAGATCAAGAAACAGGGCACGTTCCATCAAAAATCGGATGGAACGTGCCCTATTTTCGATTGAAGAGCCATGTATTGAAAAAAACTTAAGTTTTTCAGCAGCCTCCTTATGGGGAGTGGCTTTTTTGTGCATTCAGGGGGAAATGTGTATGTGAAAGTTACCATCGCGCAGCAAGAAGTGAAGGAGTATGAAACCAATCACCCTAAGGCTTGTTTGATCATACATTCCCTTCAAACGCTCCTAGCCTCCTGACAGCTGATCATAAGCTCTGCCCTCGCGCTCATTCTCTCCCTGTCAGTGATCATGGACCTGCCGTACTTGATCATAAACCTTGCCGCTGTGCTCATGGAGAGATAAATCACCCGTTCTCTTGCGTCGGAAACCTGAAGCTGTTTTTCGTTGGCTCGGCTGGCGGTAAGATTGGTTCGGTGGGAGGATTATTTGGCTCGCTCCACCGATGCAACAGGATGTTTATATATAAACTACGGATTTATCCCCGTAAATGATTATATGAAGTACTTGTGTGAAGATAGCTTTCATTGGGAGTAATCATTCATTCGTAAGTTTATAAATAGTTCTTTCCTGCTGATATAGATAAGCGGGCGGCTTTCGTTGTCTAATGCGACCGACTGTTTCATAAGATAAGGGAAATTCACTTTTAGTTAATTGAGATGGATTCAATTAGGGTATATTGTAGTTAGAAGCGAGCAGGCAGAGGGGGATTTTGATGATCATTAAGATGGTTAAGCGATTTTTTAATGAACGCTTTTTTGATCAGGCTGCACAGAATGCCTATTATTTGCTGCTGTCCGTGCTGCCTTTTTTATTGGTTGTGTTGTCGCTTGTTCAGTTTCTGCCTGTTCAGGAGGCAAGTATCTTGGCGTTGCTGCGTCCATTTGTTCCAGAAGAGTCATTTCAGCTGATTGAGCAAAGTGTTCAGTCAGTTATTTATAAAAGCCATGGCAAAGTACTTGTCATCAGTGTGCTGGCGGCTTTGTGGACTTCTTCTGTTGCGGTGCAGTCGTTTGCCCGTTCATTGGATATGGCGAATGAAAAGAGGCTGAAGCAACCTTTCTGGCTGACGTTCATTCGCAATATCGGGGTGACCATTCTGTTTATGCTGGTTGTGCCGATGTCGCTGTTTTTACCCTTGATCGAGAAGCTTCTGCACCGTGTGATTGCGTATTACGATGTGCTGGATGCTTGGCAGGGCTGGCTGTATATTTGGCCGAATATTAAATGGGGTCTCGGGACCATTTTTTTATTGATATTCTTCCTGTTGTTTTATCAGCTGGTTCCGACTGGTAAAATGAAATGGAAAGAAGTATTGCCGGGAGCACTATTTTCTGCATTTGGCTGGCAGCTGGTGTCGCTGTTATTCGGCGATTATGTAGCACGGGTTGATTACTCCAGGCTATACGGACAGTTGGCAGGCATTATTATGCTTGTGTTATGGTTTTACTTGACGGCGGTCATTATTATTCTGTCTGGATTGCTGAATGCGGAGTGGAAGAGGAGGAGGCGGACTGTATGAAAATTTTAGTAGTGGATG
>NZ_WHVV01000059.1 GCF_009650995.1 Sporosarcina cascadiensis
AACTCTCCATAATAGAGAAATTCGAGTTAGCTCGAGTTTCTTGCTGGCATCATTTAAGATACTCATTTTGTTTGTGTAACTAGAGTGCACAAACTGTATTTCGTTAACGTTTTGCTGTTCAGTTTTCAAGGATCATTTAATAAAATATGAATGGTGGAGCCTAGCGGGATCGAACCGCTGACCTCCTGCGTGCAAGGCAGGCGCTCTCCCAGCTGAGCTAAGGCCCCG
>NZ_WHVV01000060.1 GCF_009650995.1 Sporosarcina cascadiensis
TGCGTTTCAGGCGGACGCTTTCGGGAGGGCCCTCGGTGAGCCAACTGGTCGCTTCGCTCCCTTTAGTTGTCTCATCCAATCGGGCTGATCCTCCCCGAGTCGCCGCCTTCCACTCCGGTACACTAGGCTGGTGTTTCAGAACTTTTTATGTGAGTGACAATATGAGCATACCGTCTTAGATTGTTATAATAAGTACTGTTTTCATGCA
>NZ_WHVV01000061.1 GCF_009650995.1 Sporosarcina cascadiensis
GGGGTTTCCCCCTGTGAGAGTAGGACGTTGCTGGGCACGAAGCCATTCCCTATGGGGAGTGGCTTTTTTGTGCGTTCTAATAGAAAGGTGAAGCCGGCAGGCTTTTGGAGTTATAGACAAAAGAAAAGATACGACACTGTGCAGCGAGAAGGACGGGGAGTGGTGGAGTGCAAGGAAGCGAGCCGCTGTGACTCGAAGCGTATGATA
>NZ_WHVV01000035.1 GCF_009650995.1 Sporosarcina cascadiensis
TTTGCATATTCCCCTGATGGGATGCATGAACTGGAGGATCGTGAAAATAGGTCCGATCCACCTTCGCTGTCATATGCTGCTCATCAAGCTGTAAAATCAAACCATGCGACGGTCCGGCAGGCTGCGTATCCGGTGTGGCACAGCAAGCATTATCAAATAGGCTGATTCGGTTATCCGTTCGGTAGCGTGCATGATGCTGCCATGAAAACTCCGCACCTTGCTCAAAAGTGAAATCACTCCGTTTTCCGCCAAGCTGCCAGATGATTTCTCCTGTCGCTTTATCAATATGGTAAATCGCAGACATATTCCGCATACTGATCAACAGCGTATGATCCGGTCCTTCCTCCACCGAATTCACATGGAAACAATCCCAGATCCCATTGCTATCTGCCGCAGCTGTAACAGGCACCATCGAATCCGCCGGGTCGACATGGGACAGCACATCCCATTCATACAGCAACTTACCTGTAGACAAATCGATTTCCTGTATTGCAAAATTATCAATATAGCCCCCCGATTCTCCTCCATAAACGGATAAGTCGGCAGGTACTTGCTTTACTGCGGTGAACAAAGCTGTGTTTCGTTCGGTAATCGTAAATTCATGCACATCTGCCGTATACCCGTTTTGTGCCTCAATCGTCCGGATCACCTGGTAATGCTGATCGAAGATTTGAAAGACGGCACCGGGCAGCGGATCACCGATCGGAAGGCTTGGATTGGCGGATTCCGTGCCAGAAATCGTTCCGTGCCACGTCGTTAGGACAGGGCACCCAAGATAAGTCTGCATTCTGAAATTCCTATTCTGTTTTTCCGGGGTGTCCGACTTGAACCAGACCGGATTACCTGCTTCATCCATGATCAATGCACCTGTCTGTCCTACCATATTTTCTCCATACATCGTATAAGGAGCCACAAATATATAACCCGCTGCTGTGCCCGGCTTGTTCACATTCACGGTAACTTTCATTGGCTGTAAATACGGTGCCGAGACAAAATGCCATACTTCTGAATCTGTCACGTGCTGATTATTTTCAAAAATGTGCTTTGATTCTGATTGATCCCCACGCATTGCCATCATATCACCTGCTTATTTTAATATATGCTTGCTGATATATATGCAATGCGTGGCTCCGTTAGTCGATTAGGTTGCAGGGACGAACAAGATACAAGTGGTTCCCACTAGCGTTGCATACCAGTAAAAAATAGTAATTTATTGAATATCCTAGTGTTTTATCGTTGCGAAGACACAAAAAAACTCCTATTGTAGATAGGGACGACGACTAAATCAGTTCCCTACACTATTAAAAGGAGCATTTCTCATGAAAAGTGTAAACCAAAACTTAGTCTTTTGTCAATATCTATCGAACCTGCCAAACCATGTGTTAGCTTGCCCACTCTTTAATTATGATGCCCGGAAACTTACCGATCTTGCGATTGTGAAAATTTTCATTATGGCCAACGTATGCGGTTGGAAAAGCCTTCGCAAGGTGGAGATCGGTATCCGTGCAAAACGAGATTTTCAGAAAGAAATTTGTACAGAGTCCTTTAGCCACGCGCAGTTGAGCAGGCGGCTTGCCGCTCTCGATACGGGGCATTTAGCAGACCTATTAGGACATCTCGCCTCTCACTTTTGGCAAATCAAAGGGGATGCGAAGGGATTACAGCCGAACGTGGGACTCATTCGGATTATTGATGGAACCTACGTGAAATTGCCAAACAACGCAGCGGACTGGACAGCGATCTCCACCGATTCCTACGGTATCAAGCTGCACGTTCGCGTGGCTGTCGCGGATGCGAATTGTGTATTTCCGGAAATGATGATTCCTTCTACTGGTAATGTCGCTGATTCGGACGCTGTCAACCATAT
>NZ_WHVV01000036.1 GCF_009650995.1 Sporosarcina cascadiensis
GTATCTGTTAAGTGGAAAAGGATGTGGCGTTGCCCAGACAACCAGGATGTTGGCTTAGAAGCAGCCATCATTTAAAGAGTGCGTAATAGCTCACTGGTCGAGTGGCGCTGCGCCGAAAATGTACCGGGGCTAAACAGATCACCGAAACTGTGGATTGATCTTCGGATCAATGGTAGGAGAGCGTTCCAAGGGCGTCGAAGCTAGACCGGAAGGACTGGTGGAGCGCTTGGAAGTGAGAATGCCGGTATGAGTAGCGAAAGAAGGGTGAGAATCCCTTCCACCGAATGCCCAAGGTTTCCTGAGGAAGGCTCGTCCGCTCAGGGTTAGTCAGGACCTAAGTCGAGGCCGATAGGCGTAGACGATGGACAACAGGTTGATATTCCTGTACCACCTCCCCGCCGTTTGAGTAATGGGGGGACGCAGTAGGATAGGGTGAGCACACAGTTGGTTGTGTGTCTAAGCAGTGAGGTGGAAAACGAGGCAAATCCCGTTTTCATATAACACTGGGCTGTGATGGCAAGGAGAATTGTCTCCGGAGTCCCTGATTTCACACTGCCAAGAAAAGCCTCTAGCGAGGCGGGAGGTGCCTGTACCGCAAACCGACACAGGTAGGCGAGGAGAGAATCCTAAGGTGATCGAGAGAACTCTCGTTAAGGAACTCGGCAAAATGACCCCGTAACTTCGGGAGAAGGGGTGCTCTGGTAGGGTGAATAGCCCGAGAGAGCCGCAGTGAATAGGCCCAGGCGACTGTTTAGCAAAAACACAGGTCTCTGCAAAATCGTAAGATGACGTATAGGGGCTGACGCCTGCCCGGTGCTGGAAGGTTAAGAGGAGGGGTTAGCGCAAGCGAAGCTCTGAATTGAAGCCCCAGTAAACGGCGGCCGTAACTATAACGGTCCTAAGGTAGCGAAATTCCTTGTCGGGTAAGTTCCGACCCGCACGAAAGGCGTAACGATCTGGGCACTGTCTCAACGAGAGACTCGGTGAAATTATAATATGCGTGAAGATGCGCATTACCCGCGACAGGACGGAAAGACCCCGTGGAGCTTTACTGTAGCCTGATATTGAATTCCGGTGCAGCCTGTACAGGATAGGTAGGAGCCTTGGATTCCGGAGCGCCAGCTTCGGAGGAGGCATTGGTGGGATACTACCCTGGCTGTATTGGACTTCTAACCCTTGCCCGTGATCCGGGCAGGAGACAGTGTCAGGTGGGCAGTTTGACTGGGGCGGTCGCCTCCTAAAG
>NZ_WHVV01000038.1 GCF_009650995.1 Sporosarcina cascadiensis
TAGGTTAAGTTAGAAAGGGCGCACGGCGGATGCCTTGGCACTAGGAGCCGATGAAGGACGGCACTAACACCGATATGCTTCGGGGAGCTGTAAGTGAGCTTTGATCCGAAGATTTCCGAATGGGGAAACCCACTGTTTTTAATAGAACAGTACGTTTACGTGAATACATAGCGTAATCGTGGCACACCCGGAGAACTGAAACATCTAAGTACCCGGAGGAAGAGAAAGAAACATCGATTCCCTTAGTAGCGGCGAGCGAAACGGGAAGAGCCCAAACCAAGAAGCTTGCTTCTTGGGGTTGTAGGACACTCTATACGGAGTTACAAAGGAATGCGTTAGACGAAGCGATCTGGAAAGGTCCGCCGCAGTGGGTAACAGCCCCGTAGTCGAAAGCACATTCCCTCCAGAGTGGATCCTGAGTACGGCGGAACACGTGAAATTCCGTCGGAATCCGGGAGGACCATCTCCCAAGGCTAAATACTCCCTAGTGACCGATAGTGAACCAGTACCGTGAGGGAAAGGTGAAAAGCACCCCGGAAGGGGAGTGAAATAGATCCTGAAACCGTGCGCTTACAAATTGTCAGAGCTCGTTAATGAGTGATGGCGTGCCTTTTGTAGAATGAACCGGCGAGTTACGATTCCATGCAAGGTTAAGCTGAGAAAGCGGAGCCGCAGCGAAAGCGAGTCTGAATAGGGCGAATGAGTATGGGGTCGTAGACCCGAAACCAGGTGATCTACCCATGTCCAGGGTGAAGGTCAGGTAACACTGACTGGAGGCCCGAACCCACGTATGTTGAAAAATGCGGGGATGAGGTGTGGGTAGCGGTGAAATTCCAATCGAACCTGGAGATAGCTGGTTCTCTCCGAAATAGCTTTAGGGCTAGCCTCAAACGATAGAATCTCGGAGGTAGAGCACTGTTTGGACGAGGGGCCCATCCCGGGTTACCGAATTCAGACAAACTCCGAATGCCGATGATTTATGTTTGGGAGTCAGACAGTGGGTGATAAGATCCATTGTCGAGAGGGAAACAGCCCAGACCACCAGTTAAGGTCCCCAAGTATCTGTTAAGTGGAAAAGGATGTGGCGTTGCCCAGACAACCAGGATGTTGGCTTAGAAGCAGCCATCATTTAAAG
>NZ_WHVV01000039.1 GCF_009650995.1 Sporosarcina cascadiensis
GATGCGAATTGTGTATTTCCGGAAATGATGATTCCTTCTACTGGTAATGTCGCTGATTCGGACGCTGTCAACCATATCATTGACGCCGACGGCGCCCTGTATGTGATGGATCGCGGCTATGCACATAAGACGAAAATGGGCGGCTGGCTACAGCAGGGGATTCATTTTCTTGTACGCTGTCGGAAAAACTTTCGGATGGAGACCTTGCGCTCCTTCACGCCGACACATCCGCAAGTCGTCAAAAATGAGTTTGTCTCCATGCTGACCCGCGAGGAGACGCTGCGATACATTCATTTCCAAGATGACAAGGGCAGGGATTTCCATCTCTTGACGGACCGCCTAGATCTAACGGAAGAAGAAATATTGGAGACCTATAAGAGTCGTTGGTATATCGAACTTTTCTTTAAGTGGCTGAAGCAGCATGTGAAGCTAGATCACCTGTTCAGCCAATCGCCAACGGGTATCTGGAACCAGATGTTCATCTCACTGATCACGGTCGCACTTGCCGAGATTATGCGTCTTGTCACGGCACCTAAAAAAACCATTTGGACCTTTTTAAGCGCGGTGCAGGAGTATTTATTTGTTCCGATTAGCCGACTGAAGAAAGAGTTCACTCGCCCCCTTCGGAAGAGCAAGGGACGACAGAAAGTACCGATACCAGACGATAAACAGCGTAATTTTGGAGAAGACCATGCGATTGTCAGCCCGATTACCCGTCAGCATTTTGTGGAACGTCAAAAGGAAAAGAAAAAGAAAAAGTAAATAAATAGCCTAAAAAAAGGGAACTGGTTTTCGTTACATAGCCCTGTTCCCTTTTTTATTTAGTCACAAAAAGTTTAATGGGATAAATATACATCTATGTTTTTATGTGTATTTCATGCAACGCTAGTG
>NZ_WHVV01000003.1 GCF_009650995.1 Sporosarcina cascadiensis
GTGGATAGGTCTGGGGTGGAAGTGCGGCGACGCATGCAGCTGACAGATACTAATCGATCGAGGACTTAACCTATTATAAAAAGTAGTTACTTGAACTACCCAATGTCTTTTATTCAGTTTTGAGTGAACAATGAAAAATTTTTCTAAAAACGTTTGACAATTTCACTCAGTTTGGTATAATAATCATGGCTTTAAAAACAGTCTAGTGACGATAGCGAAGAGGTCACACCCGTTCCCATACCGAACACGGAAGTTAAGCTCTTCAGCGCTGATGGTAGTTGGGGGTTTCCCCCTGTGAGAGTAAGACGTCGCTAGTCTGTAACACAAGCTGTAAACCTTGTGCCACAAACCAATTATAATTATTCCGCAGTAGCTCAGTGGTAGAGCAATCGGCTGTTAACCGATCGGTCGTAAGTTCGAGTCTTACCTGCGGAGCCAAATTGGAGAGCTGTCCGAGTGGCCGAAGGAGCACGATTGGAAATCGTGTAGGCGGTTTGCGCTGCCTCAAGGGTTCGAATCCCTTGCTCTCCGCCAGATTTACACTCTCATATACATTATTGCACGGCCCCTTGGTCAAGCGGTTAAGACACCGCCCTTTCACGGCGGTATCACGGGTTCGAATCCCGTAGGGGTCACCATTTCAAGACAATTATTACTCACGTAATGCAAAGCTTATCGCAGCTTCTGTAAAATTGGGAGAAGCGAGCATTACAAGAAAGCAATTGAGAGAAAGAGGGAGCGTACCTAAGTACGTGACTGATTGAGCGATTGCAGCTAACGCAGTAATGCGAAGCTTATCGCAATTTTACCCAGGAGGATTAGCTCAGCTGGGAGAGCACCTGCCTTACAAGCAGGGGGTCGGCGGTTCGAGCCCGTCATCCTCCACCATTTTTCTGAATAGCATTATCGCGGGGTGGAGCAACGAGCATTACGAAGAATGCGAGTAACACCGACAGCGAAGCGTAAGGTGTCCCTTATACTGGATGCGTAGAAGAAAATGCATAGTAAGCATTAATATTATCGCGGGGTGGAGCAGTGGTAGCTCGTTGGGCTCATAACCCAAAGGTCGCAGGTTCAAATCCTGCCCCCGCAACCAATGGTCCCGTGGTGTAGCGGTTAACATGCCTGCCTGTCACGCAGGAGATCGCGGGTTCGATTCCCGTCGGGACCGCCATTTATTTTTTTACATACGCTTTGTATTAAGCGAAGTTCTTAAACATAGCAAATGTGGCTCAGTAGCTCAGTCGGTAGAGCAAAGGACTGAAAATCCTTGTGTCGGCGGTTCGATTCCGTCCTGAGCCACCATTTTAATTTAATATGCCGGTGTAGCTCAATTGGTAGAGCAACTGACTTGTAATCAGTAGGTTGAGGGTTCAAGTCCTTTCGCCGGCATCCTTACTGGTGGGGTAGCGAAGTGGCTAAACGCGGCGGACTGTAAATCCGCTCCCTCCGGGTTCGGCGGTTCGAATCCGTCCCCCACCACCATTTAGGGGCATAGTTCAACGGTAGAATAGAGGTCTCCAAAACCTTTGGTGTGGGTTCGATTCCTACTGCCCCTGTAGCTTTACTAGATATACCTACTAATAAAAATATGGCGGGCGTGGCGAAGTGGTTAACGCATCGGATTGTGATTCCGACATTCGGGGGTTCAATTCCCCTCGTCCGCCCCATGAATATTTTCATTAGTTCTATAATATAATTACTAATACTATGGCGGGCGTGGCGAAGTGGTTAACGCATCGGATTGTGATTCCGACACTCGGGGGTTCAATTCCCCTCGTCCGCCCCATATTTTTTGGGGTATAGCCAAGCGGTAAGGCAACGGACTTTGACTCCGTCACTCGTTGGTTCGAATCCAGCTACCCCAGTTAGATACGCGGAAGTAGTTCAGTGGTAGAATACGACCTTGCCAAGGTCGGGGTCGCGGGTTCGAATCCCGTCTTCCGCTCCATTACAGCGGCGGCATAGCCAAGCGGTAAGGCAAGGGTCTGCAACACCCTTATCACCGGTTCAATTCCGGTTGCCGCCTCCAAATTTTATAATTTATTTTAGAATCTTGCCCGAGTGGTGGAATGGCAGACACGTCGCACTCAAAATGCGATGCCGCGAGGCGTGCCGGTTCAAGTCCGGCCTCGGGTATCTACTGGTCTTTTCCTGTTAATTTAAGAAAGGCCTGAAGCATCTACAACATTGTTTAACAATGTTGTAGATGCTTTTTATTTTGGTTGAATACGATAGAATTCTATGTGTTTTGAAAAAGATCACACAAATTCTTCACAGCCATCTTATCAAAGATTGAAACAGTTCATCTTCATCCTCTTCTCTTATTTCATCTAGAATGTGTGAGTAGATTTTCCAAGTCGTTTTGAAGTCTTTATGTCCGAGTCGTTTGCCATGTGTTCATTGATACTTTTTGGTATAAAAGATGCTGGCATGGGGATGGCGCAATCAGTGTAAATTAATTTTCATTATTTTTAGTAAGTCTAAAAATTTATCCAATAACTTATTCAAATTGGCATTACTTATAACTTTATATTTTGATGCTGGAATAAAAAAACTAGCTGATGAATGTTTATAGATGTCATTTCAAATAATCGTTTGAATAAATACATCGTAAATTTATTTACTTTTATAACTCGAATCGACTCTTCATTTTTCGGAGTGCTGAAACCTCCAGGTGAGTTCTTTGCGTAATCCCAAGTTTTTTCTATATATTTATTGTAACGTCTTCAAAATTGAAGTCCATCCTCGTTAGTCCTACCATTTCACAGAATGCATACCAGTGGATAAACCCAACCCCCAATACAAGTAACCAATTCCCTTGTCCAAACGACTGGAAAGCTCTTTAAAGAGAGCCTGACTATTGTCATAGTTGAGGTGCTTTTCTTCTGCTCTTTTCGCTTTGACTGTCCATGTTAATTTTACTTTTCTGGATGTCTTATTTCTTATTAGTTTGATACAATTAATTTTAGGTATTGTCAGCACTCCTTTCAACCTCCATTGGTTTTGATTCGATACCAATACAGTGGAGAAGTTTAAAGAAGCCGGCAAAAATTTTTTTATTAAAACTTACTTTGCAACGTTATGTACTTTTCCTTTTCAAAATTATGTATTTCCATTTTGGACTAAACAGCTTGTCTCAAATTTCACTTTGGCCGACCATAATGATGGCCATCGGGCTTTGCGCATCCAACTTAAAATTCAAAAGGAAGCGGACCTTGACCAACATCTTTCGATCCAATAGATGAGCCTTATCTACCATGACAACCGGCGTCATACTATGTATCCCTTTCATTAGTTACTGAAGGACGACCAGTCATCCATGAAATCTATTTTATTTTTACCTGCATTTCATGGCTATGAAAAAGATACAGGATAATTAAATGCAAAAACATCATAAAAAACCCCTACTATATAATAAGCAAAAACATTAGCGAATTATCTCGGAAGAATATAGAGGGGATGCCGAAAGAATTTTAAAAAACATATCTTTAAGGATGTTTTATAGTGCTCGGTTACAGCATTGTATGAACTAAAAGTAACTGAGGTTTGTGTAATTGGGCATCATGGGTGCGGTAAAACAATATAAGTTCAGTGGAAACAATTAAGAAAATGCAAAAAGAGCGTTTCTAAACAAACATTTGATACATTAGAGTTTGCGTGAATTAATATTGAATGGCTAACAGGTTTTGAAAATGTAAAAGATAGCGTGAATATGATTAAGGAGCACCCTACTTACAAAGGGAACACCTGTCTACGGCTTAGTGATTAATCCAGAAACAGGAAAATTAGATGAAGTAGTAAAAGGTAATGTTACTGAATAAATCATACTAAATAAGATGGTTTTCCACATAATAATCCGGTGATAGTTTCCGAAAAACGATAAAATAAAAAGGCATTTGGAAATAAGCGGATTCCCAAATACCTATTATATTTAAGATCGTGGTTCTTATTGCAGGAAATCTTCAGTTGAAGTTACAGCACAATACATACCGTTAAGTGCACCGATAAACGCATAATGAACCTGTTCAGCAGGGACGACCTTACCGTCATAGGATAAGTCAAGTGTCGCACATGCATCTTCAATAAGTGTCGTCTCAAAGTCTAGATCCACTGCTGCTCTAACTGTTGCATCAATACACATATGCGTCATCATTCCAACTACGACTACCTTGGTAACGCCATTTTCTCTTAGATTGCTTTCCAAGTCAGTCTGTAAAAAGCTGTTAGGGGAATGTTTGATGATAATGCTTTCGTTTTCCAAAGGTTGAACAGTTTCATTTATTTCGGCACCTTCTGTATCTGGAAGGAAGAATCCCATTGCTGGATCAGCTGCGATATGTTGAACGTGAAAAATATTCTCTTTATTGTTCTGTCTAAACCATTCAAGAACTTTAGCAGCATTAGCCGCAGCTTTATCTGGATTAACTAATTCCATCTTACCGTTAGAAAAATAGTCATTTTGAATATCTACAATAATTAGCGCTGTGCTCATTATTCCTTCACCTCATTGAAAGTATTTTGGTACACTATAATCATATCTTGTCTATTGATCTTTATCGATAAGTTGGCGAAACACTTTCAGCTCAAAAAATTTCACGGTGAAAGGAATGTATTATGGAACTTGATAATATTGATTTTCAAATCCTTCGGTTACTGTCCGAAAATTCACGTATCCAATGGAAAGACTTGGGTGAACAAATTCATATGACGGGACAAGCGGTAGGGAATCGAATAAAAAAACTTGAGGAAAATGGTGTCATTAAAGCTTACTCTCTTTTAGTGGATGAAACGAAGTTAGGTCTTTCTTATACAGCGTTTATTATTTTTTATATGAAAACAACAGACCATGATTCGTTTATTCGATTAATGAATGATCGAAAAGAAGTAATGGAAGTTCATCGGGTGTCGGGAGAAGGATGTTACCATATAAAAGTAAAAGTGAGCTCTCAAGAAAAATTGAATCTCTTTCTAGATAAAATTCTTGAATATGGGAATTATAGTGTACATTTATCTATAAAGGAGATTAAACAACAACATTCGCTGTATGCTACATGAAAAAATGATTATGGTCAGTGATTTGATTATAAAATGAAAATTCACTATCTAGTGGGATAGTGAATTTTTAAGTAGGTTTATTTGAAGTGAGGCTTCTTTAATTTTTTACTTGAAACCACAAATGCAATGCTAAGCACAATTGCGGCAAATACATAAGGCATATCGATATTGAAATCAAATAAAATCCCGCCAATAATCGGTCCTAGTATGATACCTAAGCTAGTGTAAGCAGAGTTCATACCCGCAATATACCCCTGGTTTTCCCCGGCAATTTTTGATAAAAAAGATGTAACGGCAGGGCGTAAAATATCACCAGAGAAAAATACAATGCACGTAATGGCAATCATCGTCCAGTAACCGTCTATTAAAATCGAAATAAAGATAAAAATAGCGGATGACAGTAGGGTTAAATTAATGAGCATTCGTTCTCCAAATACTTTGACCAGCTTATCAAAGAATAAAATTTGAGCAACAACCCCAGCGATTGAGCCGACTGTAATAATGACCGAAATATCACGGATCGTAAAGCCAAGTTTTTCATCGACGAATAAGGCAAACATCATTTCATAAACGGCCAGTCCAAACGCTAGTACAAACACGACCAGTAGTGGTGTGAAGTACTGTGGTTTAAAAGATTTTTTAAACTCCTGCATAAACGCTGGTCGTACAGCCGATGCACGATTTTTTTCTAGCTGCTCTGTTGAAATTGAATCGTCTAATACAAGGGAAATAACAATGGCAGTAATCAATGATACGGCAGTAGCAAAAAAGAACGGTGCGCGTATCCCAAACTCAGCAATAAATCCGCCAATTCCTGGTCCGATGATAAATCCTAAACTAATTGCAGCCGATTGGTAGCCTAATACTTTTGCACGATTTGCTAGCGTCGTTTTATCGGCAATAAACGTAACAACAGCTGGCATAATGAAAGCGGCACCTACACCGCCAAGTAGACGGCTCACAAATAATAGCCACGTTTCATTTGAAAAGCCAAACAGTGCCTCTGAAAATGTAAATAACAGAAGACCGATGATCATCATTTTTTTACGGCCGATTGAATCGACCCATACACCTGTAAAAGGGGAAGCCAGAAACTGCGCAAAGGCCATCGCAGCGAACAAGTAACCGACAATGGCGCCACTCAAGCTTAGGTCTTTCGCAATAGACGGCATAACTGGTGAGGCAAGCCCCATCCCTAGATAAGCAATAAATAAACTAAATAATGCAAGTGCAACAGACACTTTTTCTTTTCGATTCATAATTGATTTCCTCCATTTTTGTGTCAAACAATTCACGGTCCTATTTGTTGGAGGATGAAATGGATGCATTCACTTTCTTCATTGTTTGTAATACATTTCGCAATTGTTCCAGATCGATATCAGCGAAGTGCTTCGTCATAAATTCCTCATCTGCTTCCTCACTCAGTGTCTGATAAGTGACCCCTTCTTCTGCTAATTCGATGAAAAGCTCTCGATGGTTATTTGGGTTGGGCTCACGTTTGATAAAATTCAGTGTTTCGAGCTTCGATAATACTTGGCTCACTGCACTTTTAGAAATCATGAATTTCTTGGCGATTTCATTTGCTGTAATATGTGGATTGTCCTTCAAAAAAAATAAAATCGTATCTTGTTGTGCTGTTAAATTATAAGCATTGAACTTTTGTGCGTTTTTATTATACAAAAGATAATTTAAGTAGTATTCACTAAAAGCAACAGTTAGTTCTTTAAATATTTCTTGATGATTTAAACGCATAATATCCCTCCTGAGTTAAGCACACTTAACCGACGAAATATATCCTATCTGCTTATAGAATTTTTGTCAACATTTTTTTCTTTTCGCATAGAAGAATTAGATGGAAATAATCCAAATAAAAATGATTCCAACCATCAAATACTGATGATTGGAACCATTTTTTCTTTTTGGCTAGTTATATTTGGGAAACCTGTGCAGAATATCCGGTTATCTCCCTTTAGTGTTCTTTATTATGCTCTCCCCATTTGCACATTTCCTGGATAAGAGGCCAGAGAGTTTGTCCCTTTTCAGTAAGGCTATATTCGACCTTTGGAGGGATTTGTGGATACTCCTCACGATGAACTAAGCCGTCACTCTGCATTTCCTTTAATGCGGAACTGAGTGTTTTATAAGTTATCTTCCCTAACATGCGTTGAAGTTCATTGTAACGCACTGTACCATTTTTTGATAAATGGTAAATAATTAATAGTTTCCATTTGCCGCTGATGATGGAAAGGGTGTAGCCGAAAAATGGTTCTTGATTGTCAGCGCCATCAAATATGGATGTTTTCATAAAGATACTATCCTCCTAGATAGTATGCGTCTAAAAAGTGCATACTTGTTTGTGTATCTATACCGACTATATAATATATTTAGATTCAAGTAAAGCATGTTTCAAAACATGAAAATAGTTTCCGCCTCTCAATTTTACAATCGATATTTGTGAGGAGTAGATATCGCTTGAATATTTTCTAGATATATTGACAGGAGGAAAGGTTAAGTATGTTCGATCAACTATATCAAGACCATATAGAAACATTACTTCAGAAAATCGAAGAAGCTGAGGCGGTTGTGGTTGGTGGCGCCGCTGGAATATCTGCTGCCGCTGGATACAACTGGTATCGGAAGGATGAAACCTTTCTGAAGCACTTTGGGAAATTTGCCGATAAGTATGGGATTGAAAGCATTTTTTACGGTTTTTATTACCGTTTTGCAACAAGAGAAGAACGTTGGGCTTATATTGCTACTCTTAACAAGTTTGTCTATGATGCCGAAGCCGGAAAGCCCTACCTTGATTTATTGCAACTGCTTCAAGATAAAAACTATTTCGTTCTGACAACAAATCAAGACACTCAGTTTTCAAAGGTTTTTCCTGAAGAGAAAGTGTCAGCGATTCAAGGGGATTGGCGTTACTATCAATGTAGCAACCGTTGCCATGATCATGTGTATTTCAATAAAAAGCAAGTTGAGGAAATGTACGCAAATATAAAGGGAACTAAAATTCCGACAGAGTTGATTCCTACTTGTCCAGAATGTGGGGAGGATATGGAACCATGGGTACGATCCCGTGTTTTTCTGGAAGGAAGACATTTCAGAAGCGAAATAATGAAATTTCAAGCATACCTTATGAAAAATAAATATAAAAAGATACTATTCCTGGAATTAGGCGTAGGAACCATGACGCCGATGTTTATTAAAGAGCCATTTTGGGAGATGACTCATTGTTTGCCGAATGCACACTATATCAGTATCAATCCTAAAGATGCGGTGGTTCCTCAAGAGATAAGCGAAAAAGGACTCGCAATTAACGAAGATATTGCCCGTGTGCTTGAAGATGCCCTAAATGAAAAGGCGAAAGTAGCTCAATGATAAGAAAGTGAAAAATACGAAGGAGGACAAATAAATTATGTTAACACAACAAAATCAAGACAACATAGTCACATTGAGACAAAAAATTCAAGAAGCTGAGGCGATTGTGGTTGGTGGAGCTGCTGGGATGTCCGAGGCAATTGGACACAGTAGTTTTTATTATGCTGATGAAAATTTTCAGAAGCATTTCGGGAAGTTTGCAGATAAATATGGGTTTCAAAACATGTTTATGGGCTATCATTACCGTTATCCTACAAATGAAGAACGCTGGGCTTTTCTTGCGACTGAAATGAAGTTAATACATGATGCCGAAGCGGGTCGTCCCTACCTAGATTTATTGCAACTTCTTCAAGGCAAAAATTATTTTATTGTTACAACGAATCAAGACGCACAGTTTTCTAAGACTTTCCCTGAAGAGAAAGTTTCACTACTTCAAGGAGATTTGCGTTATTTGCAATGCGGCAACCGCTGTCATGATCAAATCTATTTTAATAAAGAGCAAGTTGAGAATATGTATGCAAACATAGACGGAACCAGAATTCCCACAGAGTTAATTCCAACATGTCCAAAATGCGGGCAGGAAATGGAACCATGGATACGCTCTTTTGTATTTCTGGAAGGAAGCTCTTATCAAAACGAATTAAGAAAATACAATGAGTTTCTTATAAAAAACAAAGATAAAAAGATTCTCTTTCTAGAGTTAGGCGTAGGAACCATGACGCCGATGTTCATTAAAGAACCATTTTGGAATATGACTTACAGTTTTCCGGATGCCTACTACATTACAATCAATCCTAAAGATGCCCTAGTTCCTCAGGAGTTAAGTGAAAAAGGACTTGCCATTAAAGAAGATATCGCGCGTGTCTTACAAGTTGCTTTGAACGGGAAGGAAGAAGAGATGCGGATATTGGATAAGTACTGAGTAATCTGGCTTCGTATTATATTCAAAATTACGTGAAAAACGGAGGGTGTATGACATGGAAAAGAAGTATCAAGAAGTTTTAAGTAAAATCAAGCAGGCTGACAGCATTTTAATCGGCGCAAGTAACGGCCTCGCTATTTCGGGCGGGATTCATATTTTTGCGGAAAATGCGGATTTTATAGAGCAATTTGGCGATTTTTGTGAAAAATATGGTTTCCGTAACATTGTCCAGGGAGCCTTTTATCCCTATCCTTCCGAGGAAGAAAAGTGGGCATTTTTCAGCCGTATGTACGCCTACTTTTTAAAAAACAAGGAAGCCAGTCCGGTTATGAAGGACCTTTATGAACTGGTGAAAGATAAAAACTATCATGTAGTCACCTCTAACACGGATTCTCATTTTACACTGGCAGGATTTCCAAATGAACGTCTTTTCGAAATAGAGGGCAATAGTCGGTATTTGCAGTGTTCTAGTGGATGCCATGATCAAATTTATCAAGGCGACGAAATATTGAGTGATATGGCTCGAAACCAAGAAGATGGAAGAGTTCCTTCACAACTTATTCCTAAATGTCCGAAATGCGGCGGTCCTATGCAAGTCCATGTCGAAGTTGATCGAAACTTTCTAAAGGGCGAAGAATGGCAAATGAGCTTTCAGGCCTATAAGGATTTTATCGAAAAAGCGCACGGAAAAAAATTAGTGCTGTTGGAATTAGGGGTAGGTGCAAGAAATCAATTGATCAAAGCACCATTTATGAATATGACTAATCAGGAAGAAAATGCTACCTATATTACGCTTAATATGGGGAGTGAGGTTTATATTCCAGAGGAGATTGCTGCTAAATCCATTGGTATAGATGGCAATATTGCGGAAGTGTTACATCAATTAGTACAGTTGAAATAGAGGAGGGAATACAAGGTGTTTACAACAAATATTCTGGATAATCGAGACTACCAACCAATTAAAGAAATGTATGAACAATGGCATCAGTACATGGAGAAAAACGTGGAGTTTTGGCTGCCGGATAGCGAATGGCATACGAAAAGCCATTGTTCTCGCGTACTGTTACTGGCGCTTCTCATCGGTCATCAAAAAGGCTTAAGTGCTGAAGAGATGGATGCTCTCGGAATGGCGGCCATTTTCCATGATTCCCGTCGTTTAGATGATGGAATTGATAAGGGACACGGTGGTCGTGCCGCAGAGTATTATAAAGAATATTGCCGTGAGCACGGGCTGCCCTATGATGAGCAAACTTATTACATGACCTATTACCATGATCAGGATGATTCACTTGGTTTATCAGAAATTGCAAAGTCATCTAGCTTAAGCGAGCGGGCCGTGCTGCTGTATCAGATTTTCAAGGATGCTGACGCGCTGGATCGATTCCGTTTAGGTCCAGATGGATTGGATGTGAAATTTCTTCGAACCAAAGAAGCACATGGCCTTGTTGATTTTGCAAAAGATCTTTTGCGGAAAAGCAATGAAACAAATTCGTGAAATATACATCCGGTAGGAGGAAAGTGTGATGAACAACTATATTGATGATAGCTTCGCCTTGCACACAGACTTATATCAAATTAATATGGCAGAAGCATATTGGGAAGACAATATCCATAATAAAAAAGCTATATTTGAATTGTATTTTCGGAAATTGCCGTTTGGAAACGGGTATGCGATTTTTGCTGGATTAGAACGAATCATCGACTATCTTCAAACGTTTTATTTTTCCGATAGCGATATACAGTATTTAAAAGAACTTGGCTATCGAGAAGACTATACTGACTTTCTGCGGACGCTGCGTTTTACAGGATCTGTTCGTTCCATGAAAGAAGGAGAAATCGTATTTGGCAACGAACCCATTCTTCGTATTGAAGCACCGTTAGTCGAAGCACAACTTATCGAGACGGCTTTGTTAAATATTGTGAACTACCAAACACTCATTGCTACCAAGGCTTCGCGGATCAAACAAGTTGTAGGTGACCAGCCCGTCTCGGAATTTGGTACTAGGCGTGCACATGAATTCGATGCCGCATTATGGGGGACGAGAGCCGCATATATTGGCGGGTTCTCTAGTACAAGCAATGTTCGTGCAGGTAAACGATTTGGACTTCCTGTTTCAGGGACACATGCGCATTCTTTTGTTCAAGCATATCAAGATGAATACATTGCTTTTCATAAATATGCGAAAAGCCATAAAAATTGCGTCTTCTTAGTGGATACCTATGACACGCTAAAATCAGGTGTTCCTACGGCAATCAAAGTCGCCAAGGAACTGGGCAACACTATAAATTTTACAGGTATTCGTTTAGATAGTGGAGATTTGGCTTATCTTTCAAAAGAAGCAAGAAAGTTGTTAGATCAAGCTGGATTTGTTGACGCTAAAATTTATGCATCAAATGATCTTGATGAATATACGATTATGAGCTTACATGCACAAGGAGCGAAGATTGATGCGTGGGGGGTAGGTACGAAAGTTATAACCGCCTTCGATCAACCGGCATTAGGCGCAGTGTACAAATTGGTTTCTATTGAGGACGAGAATGGACAGATGCGTGACACGATCAAAATTTCTTCGAGCCCTGAAAAAGTCACGACACCAGGATTAAAAAATGTATACCGTATTATCAATAATCATACGAAAAAATCAGAGGGCGATTATATCACCTTAGCGAGCGAACAACCAGATAAAGAGGCCAAACTACACATGTTTCATCCTGTTCATACGTACATTGGAAAATTTGTCACCAATTTTACAGCCCAAGACTTGCACGCAAATATTTTCGAAGAAGGCATACTTGTGTATGAACGTCCGAGGGTCCAAGAGATTCAATCCTATGCACACCAACGGCTAGACCTTTTATGGGAAGAATACAAACGTTCTTTGAATCCTGAAGAATATCCTGTGAACGTAAGTCAAGCTTGTTGGGATAATAAAATGACTAATATTGATAAAACAAAAAATACAATCGAAAACCTGCGCTTTTATAAGAGAGAAACCATATAAAAGGAATATACTTTTTAGAAAAGCTTTGAAAGTTGGATTAAAATGACAAAAGAAGCTTTATTAATTGTTGATATGAGTAATGATTTTGTAGCTAAAAACGGACCATTAACTGTTGGTGAGCCAGCACAAAAAAATAGTGCCTTATATTAAGGATTTGGCGACCAGATTTTTGGCGGAAGGAAAGGTAGTTGTCGTTTCGATGGATGCACATCAACCTAATGATCCACACTTTGAGTTATGGGCACCCCATAATATTGTAGGCACAGTAGGGCAACAATTATACGGAGATTTATACGATTGGTTTGAAAATGATAATGAGAATTTAATTTATTCGCCTAAAACAAACTATAATGTATTTTTTAAAACAGATTTGGCTGAAACATTTAGACGTGCAGGAGTGGAAAAGGTTCATACTGTTGGGGTAACTACAGATATTTGTGACTTTTTAGCAGTTGCAGGAGCAGACCCAGAAGGATTCAAAACGGCCATTCATAAACGAGGGGTATCAACATTTACTGATCTGGAAGAAACAATGCTAGACCATATGAAACGTTGCTTCCACACTCAAATTATTGAATAAATACAAAAACAATTAGGACGGCGAAAAAACATGTTGGACTTGTTACCACGAATTAATAAATTAGCGAAAAAGCAGCGTGAAGAAGGGTTAACAAATGCAGAAAAAGCCGAGCAGCAAGTACTTCGTGAAGATTATTTAGGTGCTATACGCGGGCAAGTTCTCCATACTTTCTCAGGAATGAAGATAGTGGATTCGCTTTTAAATGATGTAACACCTGAAAAAGTTCGTAAATTAAAAACAAAAGATTTAAAGTGTATAGAAAAGAATGGGACATCAAGGCGTAAGACTATAGGGATTTGTGGATATTCTTCACGATGAACTATACCCTCCGCCATCATTTCCTTTTGCGTAGAACTGACGCTGACGCTCGTTATATCGCGTTACACCATTTATTGACAAATTATAAATAATTAGCAGCTTCCACTTGCCATTAATTCCTTCATCATACTCGCTTCTATCTTTAAAGAGTATCGCTGCTTCTGGAAACATTTCACCTTTGTATTAATGATAGCCATACCCTTCAAAAATACTAACTATCCAGAAATTAAGTGTTGACAGTTGCAGTGTATCCATGTTAAATTTAGTACGAATTCGAGATACTTGAATTAGAGGTAATGAGAGAAGAGTAATTCGCTTAGAAAAGATGGACTATAGATAAATTAAATTCAGCAGAGTTACGCAAAAAAAATTTTGAGTGAATTTACCTCGAATTCAAGATAAATTTATTCAGAGTAATAATTAGGAGGAAATATAATGAACCACTTAAAAGGGATTCACCACGTAACAGCTATAACAAGTAGTGCAGAAAAGAACTACGAATTTTTCACATATGTATTAGGAATGCGTTTAGTAAAGAAAACAGTCAATCAGGATGACATACAAACCTATCACTTATTCTTTGCAGACGATAAAGGCTCTGCGGGTACTGATATGACGTTTTTCGATTTTCCCGGTATTGCAAAAGGAACACATGGAACAAACGAGATTTATAAAACTTCTTTCCGTGTGCCGACAGACATAGCACTTGATTACTGGCTGAAACGTTTTGATAAATATAAGGTGGAAAATAACGGTATTGAAGAAGTGTTTGGTAAGAAAACTATTTCATTCGTCGACTTTGATGACCAACAATATATGTTGGTTTCTGATGAATTTAATGAGGGGATTGAATCAGGAACTCCTTGGCAAAATGGTCCCGTACCATTGGAATATGCAATTACAGGGTTAGGACCTATTCATATTCGCATCGAACACTTTGATTATTTAAAAGAGATTCTAGAAAAAGTGATGTTAATGCGTGAGATCGCACAAGAAGGTTCGCTGTATTTATTTGAAATTGGTGAAGGCGGCAATGGTGCACAAGTAATTGTTGAACACAATACGGCTTTACCAGCTGGCCGACAAGGATTCGGTACAGTGCATCATGCGGCTTTCCGCGTGGAAGATACGAAAGAATTATATGAATGGATTGAACATATGGAAGCCGCTGGTTTCGGTACTTCCGGGTATGTGGATCGTTTCTTCTTTGAATCTTTATATGCAAGGGTTGCACCTGGCATCCTTTTTGAATGGGCAACAGATGGTCCAGGCTTTATGGGAGATGAACCTTATGAAACAGTGGGAGAGATCTTGTCTTTACCTCCATTCCTTGAAGGGAAAAGAGAACAGATTGAGGCGTCAGTGAGACCAATCGATACAGTACGCAGTAGGCTTAATATAGAAAAAGAGAACTTATAAAAGAGGGGATACAAAAATGGGGTTTTTCAATAAACTATTTGGAACAAAACTTGAGGAGGAAAATAGAATGACAAAATCAAATATAGGTATTATTTTAGGATCAACACGTGAGGGGCGCGTAAGTCCACAAGTAGGGGCGTGGGTAAAAGAATTAGCAGATAAACGTGGGGATGCGAACTACACGATTATCGATATTGCAGATTATAAATTAACACTTTTAGGTGAAGCTGACGGCGACGCATCAGGTGCAGCAGCATGGTCAGAAATTATTGCAAAACAAGATGGATTCGTATTCATCGTTCAAGAATATAATCACTCAATCTCAGCTTCGCTAAAAAATGCGTTAGATTACTTACGTGAGGAGTGGAACAACAAAGCAGCAGGTATCGTATCATACGGTTCAGTTGGTGGAGCTCGTGCAGCAGAACATTTACGTGGTATTTTAAGTGAATTACTTATAGCACATGTCCGTGTACATCCAGCATTATCATTATTTACAGACTTTGAAAATGGTTCAGACTTCAAACCAGCTACTGTACAAGCAGATTCAGTAAACCAAATGTTAGACCAAGTCATCCCTTGGACAACTGCATTAAATACAGTGCGTAAATAATTTTCAGCATTCTATGAGTCACAAAATGTGCCAATGCACATTTTGTGATGTTAATAAATAAATTCTGAGCAATACGTTATTAAGTGAATTGAAGGTTTTGCTCAGAATTTATGAAGTCCATTCAAAAGAAGAGGAAATAATAATGAAAAAACAAACAGCGGGTATTCACCATATTACAGCCATCGTTGGTCATCCATAGGAAATTATTGATTTTTATGCGGGTATATTGAGTTTGCGTTTAGTTAAGCAAACCATGAACTTCGATGATCCTGGTACGTACCATCTCTATTTTGGAGATGAAGGCGGAAAGCCAGGAACAATTATTATGTTTTTCCTTTGGGCAGATGCCTATCAAGGAAAAAATGGAGATGGACAGTCGGTGTGATAACGTATGTAGTCCCAAGTGAAGTACTAAGTTTTTGTGAAAACCGACTGATAACATTTTCGATTCCATTTAAAAAAGCAGAAAGTTTTGGAGAACAAGTAGTTCAATTTGACGATCCACATGGCTTGCACATAGAACTTGTTGCACGCGCAGAAGGTGAACAAAATAACTGGACATTTGGCGGAGTAACGCCAGAAGTCGTTATTAAGGGGTTCGGTAGTGCAACTAGTTAAGTCGCTTATTCCGATTCAAGTACGTTCAATTGACTAAATAAGGGAGCTGAAGATATTGATTTCGATCGATCCTCAAAAAAATAGTGAACGGGATAATTATAAACTTCTCATTGGCTCTATTATTCCTAGACCTATTGCGTTTGTTACTACCGAATCTGAGGAAGGTATTATTAATGGCGCACCCTTTAGCTATTTCAATATTGTTTCATCCAATCCACCGATGCTTTCACTTGCTATCCAAAGACCTAATGACCATCTAAAAGATACGGCTCGAAATATTTATAGTAATCATCAATTTGTGGTTCATATTGTGGATGAAGAGAATGTGGCGAAGATCAATGAAACGGCAGCCTCTATACCTGCAACTGAAAGTGAAATCGAATTGGCAAATCTCACGCTTGTAAAAAGTGAAAAAGTATCTGTACCCGGCGTGAAGGAAGCGAAAGTTCGAATGGAATGCAGACTTGTCCAAGCAATTCCACTAGGTGGAGAAGGACCAGGGAGTGACTTGTTTATTGGAGAAGTTGTAAGATTTCATGTGGATGAAGGAATGTATGAAGATGGACGAATCGACCCTAAAGGTTTAAAGGCGGTCAGTCGTTTAGCAGGCTCTAACTATGCAGCAATTGGTGAGGTTTTTTCCATTGAAAGACCTGAATAGTGAGCACAATTAGTGGAGAAAAATATAGGAATTCCTACTTGTATAGAAGACGTGTACTTTAAAGAGTAACCTTTTGAAAGGAGAGAACAATAGTATGCAACATATTTTTAAACAAGGAACAAATAGCGAGAAACCAGTACTGTTACTTTTACACGGTACAGGCGGTAATGAGCATGACATATTGTCTCTAGCGGATATAGTGGATTCGGATGCATCTGTACTCAGTGTACGTGGAAATGTATTAGAAAATGGAATGCCTCGTTTCTTTAAACGCTTAGCTGAAGGTATATTTGATGAGGAGGATTTAATATTCCATACAAATGAGCTTAATGCTTTTTTAGATAAGGCTGCTGCAGAATATAAATTTGACCGCCAAAACATCGTAGCTATTGGTTATTCAAACGGTGCCAATATTGCGGCCAGTCTTTTATTTCACTTTAAAGATGCACTGAAAGGTGCAATTTTACATCATCCTATGGTGCCAAGACGTGGCATAATACTTCCAGATTTAACGGGTATCCAAGTATTTATCGCAGCTGGAACGAATGATCCGATTTGTCCAAAACAAGAATCCGTGGAACTGCAACAACTATTAGAAGATGCAAATGCATCGGTTGGTGTTCAATGGGTAAGTACTGGACATCAACTTACAATGGCAGAAGTGGAAGCTGCTAAACAGTGGTATGAACAAAGGTACTCTTAAAAGAGGAGATTTCATATTTTGAGATAGCATCTTGTGAGGTGTTTATATGAGTGGAAAATGTGAAAATCAACCATATTTAGTGTTGATGAAAACAACCAAGGCAATTCAAGAGCGAATTAAACGGGAAATGATCAGTAATAAGCTGAACATTACAGAGTTTTCTGTTCTTGAGGTGCTCTATCTGCAGGGGAAACAAACGATTCAGCAGATTGGCAATACCATACTCATTTCTAGTGGCTCAATGACTTATGTGATAGATTAATTAGAACGTAAGGAATTATTAAGTCGGAGTGGATGCCCTGATGACCGACGAGTTATACACGTGATATTAACGGAAGAGGGAACTCGCTTAATGAAGGAAATCATGCCTAACCATCAAGATATGGTTAAATATATGTTTGGATCTTTAACTGATAATGAGTCCGAAACCATGGTTAAACTTTTACAAAAAGTACGTACAAGAGTGGGACATAATTTTTTCGATTAAAACTCCCTTAAATTCTAGATGGATAGCACAATAGGGGCGGTTGTTTAATCATTGGTTTGGGAGCACGATTTGTATCCGCACAAAAACTGCTTAATATGGGGCAAGTAGGATAGTGGAGATATGATAGAAGAAGTAGAAAGAACCAATCGATAATTGATTGGTTCTTTTTAGATTGATACTTCCTTCATGGGAATAGGAGTATTAATCTTTTGGTAAGAAGCTTCTTGACGATTATCCCGCCTGATGAATAATATATAGTAAAAACTAGAGGCTCACATTTACAGAAACGAGTTCGACTTTGGTATCCGGAGAGAATAGATCACCAAGGATTTTAATGTTTTTTCCTTTTTAGTACTCAAAAAACTCCCTTAAAAAACACGCTCTTGTCAAATTGACAAAGAGCGTGCCATGGAGGAGAAGCCAGAAAGGGTATTGCTCGTAAGGGTTTATTGCCATAGACATGGTTGGTTATGGGTCATAGGTCAATGTGTAACAGGTGACGAGTCATTGGTTATCACTAAGTTTGAGTTTCTGTTTCTCGCTCCATGCTCCGAAAAGGAGTCTCACCTTTCCGGAGATCAGAAATATTCTGATCCATTGAAATTCAGCGTTATGGTATAGTTTTTCGTATTGATTCGATTAGAAAGCTGGTGAGCGGACTTTTCTGCCAGCAATGCTTTCTGACGGTATGCTTCAGGATCAAATAGCGCGACACGGTAGACGGTTGTAGATTCTGCGTAACCGTATTGGATTTCTTCTTTATTGGCTAAAGAAAGTTCTTTACAGAAGCTAGCTTTTGCTCGCAGCTGAATGGCCAATTCGATTGCTTCGACCAAAGGGATCTGCTGTCCTTCGAAATCTACGGTATGCGTGCTGTTTGCTGTATAGATAAGAAAATCAAGCTTGCGCTGATTCATCCTCGCTAGTTCAATTTCTTTTTCTATGTCTTCAAGCGTGCGTGATACCGGAGGCGGAAGTGTTCCTTTTTCCACGGTCGCAAAAGCGGTTCTGCGCGCTTCGGATTCCAGATCACGTATTTGTTTTGAGAGGATACTTTTTAATTTGACGCCTTCTGCTAATGTGATGGTCATGATCACACCTCTTTCTTAATTGTAAAAGCTGGCCGTTCACCTGTCAGAATAGCGGAAGAGAAGTCTCCTCCATTTATGCTGGTGAACATTTTCCCGCAGGCATTCGTTAATTGGAAAGCTTCTCCCGCGTCTAATGAGGGATGGATGAACAGCAGTTGCAGGATGTTTTCTGATTCCTCTGTGACAGCCGTCCGGACAGAGTCGATGTAGGGACTGCCAAAACTGCTGTAATTGTCGCTTAAGAGCAATTGGTTGGCAAATGTGTTAAATTGGCCGTTGAGTCCTTCAAAGCCATCCTCTGCTGTTCCGATTGACAGTTCTATATTACCTGTCAGTTCGTCCAAGTCGTAAATAGAGGCAGGAATTTCATATTGAAGGGAAAAGAATGTATTTAGATCTTCCGCGCTGTGAAAAGAAGGCACATATTCGCGATTTTTGATTCGTTTCATCAGCACTTCCAAGGCTGGAGGTGTTACTGTGGTGTCGGAGCCTAGTTTCCTCCAGATAGATTGCCATTCCGCCAGTCCGGAAAAGTCGGATAGATCTTTGTCCAGCAGTTCGAAATAAAGCTGTTCCTGGAATAATTGAAGACGCCCTTTCAGCATCTGAGGTGATGCCGAGACGGTTGTTTTGTTATAATAGATCAAGCCTAATTTGAAATCAGGAATTTTTGTAAATATAGAAGGATGGATAGTGAGTTGCATTGATATCACCTATATCTAATTTTTCTTTATCTTATCATAAGGGAGGCGGGGAATGGTGAATGTCGCTCAGTTGCAAGTTGAAGTACGTGAGTTTGCGGCGGCCATTGGAATCGACAAGATAGGTTTTACGACAGCAGCCCCGTTCGTGAAATTGAAGGACAGGCTGAAACAGCAACAGCGTTTGAGCTACCAATCCGGTTTTGAAGAGCCGGATCTGGATAAGCGAACAGATCCATTGCTGCTTATGGATCAGGCGGAGAGCATTATATCCATAGCGGTTGCTTATCCGTCAAAAATGGCAGACAGTCCACGCGGTAAAAAAGGTGAACGGCGGGGAATGTTCTGCCGTGCGTCCTGGGGAGAAGATTATCATACGGTGTTGAGAGACAAGCTGGCGCAGCTGGAACTTTTCATACTGACGAAAGTACCTGATGCACGTCTTCGTTCCATGGTGGATACAGGAGAGCTTGCGGATCGTGCTGTGGCAGAGAGGGCGGGGATCGGCTGGTCGGCAAAGAATTGTGCGATCATTACACCGGAGTTCGGTTCGTATGTCTACCTAGGGGAGATGATCACTAATCTCCCGTTCAGACCGGATGAGCCGATGGAAGATCAATGTCTCGACTGTACGTTATGCCTGGATGCCTGTCCGACAGGCGCGCTTATCCAAGGGGGCCAATTAAATGCCCAGCGCTGTATTGCCTTCTTGACGCAGACGAAACAAGCGGTGCCTGAAGAATTCAGACAGAAAATCGGCAACCGTTTGTATGGCTGTGATACTTGTCAGACGGTATGTCCTAAAAATAAAGGAATGAATCACACCCATCAGCCCGCTTTTAAGCCGGATCCCGAGCTTGTGAAGCCACTATTGGTGCCGTTGCTGTCTTTATCCAACCGGCAGTTTAAAGAGCAGTACGGGCATATGTCGGGCTCTTGGCGCGGTAAGAATCCTATTCAGCGAAATGTGCTGATAGCATTGGGGCATTTTAAGGATGAATCAGCAATCCCTGAAGCAGTCAGAATGCTGGCAGAGGATCCGCGGCCTGTGATCAGGGCAACAGCTGCCTGGACGCTCGGAAGAATTGGTACATCTGAAGCGGCGGAGGCATTACGGCAACAATATCCGGCAGAGGAGGAGGCAATGGTCAAAGAGGAAATCGACCGTGCCATCGAACAGCTGCAAACTAATTGAAGGAAGGTACGAATTGAAATGACGATACATGTAGCTTTATTTGAACCACAGATTCCTGCCAATACAGGAAATATCGCACGTACATGTGCAGGTACCGACACGGCGCTACATTTAATCCGCCCATTAGGTTTTTCAACAGATGATAAAATGCTGAAACGCGCGGGGCTGGATTATTGGGAACATGTCGAAATTACGTACCACGACGGAATAGAAGATTTTTTCACTGCGTATCCGGAAGGGAAATTTTATTTCATTACAAAATTCGGAGAGACGAGTTATGATTCATTTGATTACACGGATCAGGACGAAGATATATTTTTTGTGTTTGGCAAGGAAACAACAGGTCTGCCGAAAGAGATTATTGCAGAACATAAGGAAACCTGTCTCCGCATTCCGATGAATGATGAACATATTCGTTCTTTAAATTTATCGAATACGGCTGCTATTTTAATCTATGAAGCATTGAGGCAGCAAAAATTTGCTCATTTAACGTAAAAAAGGGACCGGCATATGCCAGTCCCTTTTTACTGTGCTTATTTCTTTGATTGGCCCGGCTTGTCTTCGTATCCGCCTGTAAAAATAGCAGAGAGGAATGCGACACAAACAGCCATAATTAAAATTAATCTCATTGTTTGTACCTCCTGTAAAATCAGTAGTCCTTCACACAGTATACCGTAAACGGATGAAAAATGAAATATCCTTCGCTTTAGTTTGTGACAGGTTCTTAACAAATCTTAATGCGGCAGGAATAATAGCTGATAGGCAAACAGGACAGCGAAAATATAAAGCAATAAAGGAACTTGCTTAGCCTGACCTTTGGTAATCTTCAGCAGCGGGTAGGTAACGAAACCAAGTGCGATTCCTGTTGCGATACTTGAAGTAAGCGGCATCGTTAAGATTACCAGGAAAGCCGGGAATGATTCATCGAATGAATCCCAGTCGATATGCTTTACGGCACTGATCATGAGACTTCCTACAATAATAAGCGCAGGCGCAGTGATAGCGGCTACTCCTGATAGCGCACTGACAACAGGGCTGAAGAAAGCCGCAATAATGAACAGCACGGCTACAGTCAGCGTAGTGAGCCCTGTACGGCCTCCTACTGCTACACCTGAAGAAGATTCAACATAAGCAGATGTCGGGCTTGTACCGACCATGGCGCCGACAGAAGCGGCAACTGAGTCTGCAAGAAGCGCATGACGTGCACGCGGCAGAGACTTGCCTTTCATCAGTCCGGCTTGTTTTGCTACACCGATCATCGTTCCTGTCGTATCAAACAGTGTCACGAGCAGGAATGCAAATACGACTCCGTACAGGCCGTGTGTAATGACGTCACTCATTGCCTGAATAGGATTCCAGACTAGGATTCCTTCCGGCAGGTGCGGCATTTTCATAAAGCCTTCAAATTTCAACTGTTTGGTGAAGAAAGCAACAATCGCTGTGGAGATCATCCCAATGAAAATTGCACCATAGACATTCAAGTTCATTAAGATAATTGTTACGATCAAGCCGAAAATTGTCAATAGCACAGGAGGAGACGTTAAATCACCCAATTGAACGATATTGGATTCGTGAGGTGCGACTAAACCTGATAATCGTAACCCAAGGAATGCGATAAATAATCCGATCCCAGCGGTGATTCCGTGTTTGAGATTTTCCGGGATGGATTCGATCAACTTTTCCCGAAATGAAGTCATAGAAAGTAAAACGAAAATCAGTCCTGCAATAAATACAGCAGAGAAGGCTGTCAGATAATCCAGCTGGCCGTCTGAGCCGATCACAACAGAAGCAAAATATGCATTCAATCCCATGCCGGGAGCAATTGCAATCGGATAATTAGCGAATAAAGCCATCCAAACCGTTCCAATGACGGTCGCGATGATAGTGGCTAAAAATACTTGGTCAAAAGGAACACCCGCATCCGACAGAATAATCGGGTTGACAATGACGATATAAACCATCGTCAGAAATGTCGTAATTCCTGCTAATAATTCAGTTTTCACAGTGGTATTATTCTTTTTCAACTGAAACAATATATATTCTCCCCTTAAATAACGAACAAATTAAAGACCAAACACAATAATATTCGTTTTTATTGTAGAAATCAAGCCGTTATATTAAAAAAGTTTATTCGTAAAAGTAAACAAAAAACTGTACAATTAGACTATCAGTTTTTTGAAGGAGGAATTTACATGCCAACTATCTTTGAACATATGGTGTTATTGAGCAATGGTGTACAAATGCCGCAGATGGGTCTGGGCACATATAAAATGACAGACCCTGAAGAAACTGTGACAGCAGTAGAGAAAGCGATTTCACTCGGCTATCGGGCAATTGATACAGCGGCAATTTATCAGAATGAAAAAGAAGTGGGCGAGGCGGTCCGGAATTGCGGCGTGCCGCGGGAAGACCTTTTCATTACCTCAAAAGTGTGGAATGATGAACAGGGATACGATGAAACACTGAAAGCCTTCGAGCGTTCATTGACAGCGCTGAACATGAGTTATTTAGATCTTTATTTGACTCATTGGCCCGTCAGCAGCAGCTATATTGATACATATCGCGCGATAGAGAGATTATATGATGAAAAGTTGATTAGAGCGACAGGTGTCTCGAATCACCATGAATCACATTTGATGGAGCTTTTTACGGTTGCGAACATTCGTCCAATGGTTAATCAGGTCGAATTGCATCCGTTGCTTACACAGGTGCCACTGCGTCAATTTTGCAGTGATCATCAAATTGCTGTGACGTCCTGGAGTCCGCTGGCAAGAGGGACTTTATTGGAAGATCCGATATTGCATGCGATTGGTGAAAGTCACGGGAAAACGGCGGCCCAAGTGATTATTAGATGGCATCTTCAGCATAATCTAATTGTTATTCCGAAATCAGTGACGGAGAGCCGTATTAAAGAAAATAGTGACGTGAGTGATTTTCAGCTGTCAGAAGCGGAAATGGCGCTGATTGACGCAATGAATAAAGATCAGAGAACAGGCACAGATCCGGCTATATTTTAATGTAGCTTAAAGAAAACGAGGGAACTAAAATGGGGATATTCAGACGTAAATCAGAACGGGTTACAGAGGTATTAAAGGAAATTGATTCTGCTACGGTCAGCTCAGAAGAACAGCAGCAGGATCAGGAACGGTATAAACAAGTGGAGCATGAATTAACGGCGGCCGTTACGCAGCACGAGAAAGTAAACGCGCAGCACAATGTATTGGGCGAGGCCGTTTCAGAGATTGAGAGCAGTTTTAATATCATTCAGGATCTCAGCGAGAAAACAACGGAATCCTCAATGATACTGCATGAAAACGGCCGTTCGCTTGAAGAAAAATCCATTTATATGGTGAAGGAAGCGGAAGACGGGGCAGATGAAGTCCGTAAAACTGCAGAAGTAATGAATGATTTAGGCAAGCATATGGAAATGTCAGAAGTAAGTATGACGCAATTAAGTGAACGGTCAGTAGAAATTCAGTCAATTGTTGGGGTGATTGAAAATATTGCCGCCCAGACAAATTTATTGGCTTTGAATGCATCTATTGAGGCAGCGCGTGCAGGAGAATACGGAAAGGGCTTTTCCGTTGTCGCACAGGAAGTTCGAAATCTTGCGGAAAGCACTTCTAGCAGTACGAAAAATATTCAGTCGCTGACCAATTCATTGAAAGAAGAAATTCTGCAGGCATTGGAAGCGACAAAGAAAAGCTCGAAGTTAATTGAACAGGGTGTGACGGTCAGTCTGCAGACTGCTTCAAAAATCGGATCCATTCTGGAAACCGTGCAGGGAAGTCAGGCAGATATTTCTTCTATAGAAAAAATGATTGCCGAGCAGAATGAATTGTCCGCTAAAATGCAGGAGGAATTGAGAAAAGCCAATTCGCTATTCTCAGATGCCCATGAATTGATAGTGGAACATATCGAAGACGCAAAAGAAGTGGATAAACGTTTGGAAAGCGGAATTCAGCAACTGTTAATAAAATAAAAGATGCCCCCAGATCATTGGTCTGCGGGCATCTTTACATTTTATTCAGTTTCTAATAGGACAGCTTCGGAAGTGATCGGATGCTCAAAAGCAACCTTTGAAGCGATTAATTTATAAGGACCTCTGGCAATGGTTTCGCTGCCGTACAGCTGATCACCAACAACAGGATGGCCCATATGCGAGAAGTGGACACGAATCTGATGCGTGCGCCCTGTCTCCAGCTGCGCTTCGACCAACGTACTGTTGGCCAGGCGTTCGAGGACTTTAAAATGAGTGACTGCAGACTGGCCGGAAGGGGACACTCTGCGGCGTGTCGCATGATAGCGGTCTTTGCCGATCGGCATATTGATTGTGCCGCGCGGTTTTCTCAGCTGGCCTTCTACTTCAGCTGTATAGAAACGGTCGATTTTATTCTGTTCGAGCATCCGGTCGAGCATTGTCTTGGCAATCGGGTGCTTGGCGATCAGCAGAATTCCCGCTGTATGCTGATCGAGACGGTGCACGTGCTCAGCGTAAGTGCCGCCTGTAGAAGAGATGTAACCCATTACTTCATTCATCAAGGTGCCTGTGCCCGGCGCTTGTTCCGGGTGAACGGAAACTCCGGCCCGTTTATTCACTGCCAGTAAATGCTCATCTTCCCAAACGATATTCAGCAAATCAAATGGTTCGGGTTTATATGACGACTGTGCATCTGAAAAAGCGAAAGTCAGCTCTGTGCCTTCAGGCAGCGGTTCTTTCCATTCGACAGGAAGGCCTTCAGAATCGGTTACGCTTTTGTCCATACGCATTTGGTGAACCGTCTTTTTACCTCCCTGCCATTGTTCGCGGAGGAGCTGTTCCACTGTTTCACCGGGTTGTATCGTTGTGTAATGAAAACTAGTCATCTGGTCAGCCTCCTTAGTTACTCTCAATTTCATCGAAAAATGCTTTGATGTTTTCGTCGGGGTGTCCGCCGATCATTCGGAACTCTTCTTTACCGTCTTTGTAATGAACAAGCGCCGGCCATTCCATGATATCGTATTTGGAATCCAGCTGTTTGTCCAATTCCAGCATATTATACTGATAGATATGAACACCGTATTCATCGGCAATCGGCATCAGCCGAGGCGTGAATTCCATACAGTGCTGGCAGGCAGGACTGAAATAATAAACAGTAGTCGGTTCACCGCTCTCAATTTGCTTATCTAGCTCGTCGGGCAGCACGATGTTTTGATAATTTTCATTAGACAATAAATCAACTGTCCGCTGATCAAGCTGGTCAGTTCCATACGGGTTATCCGTTAATTTCTTTTCATTCGACTTGTTGTTCAGCACGATGATTAAAATAAAAATCACCACTATAATTCCGCCAATGGCTAATAACTTCTTCAATTAATGTCACTCCTTTGTTTGTTTCAACATTACGAGACTTGCAGCAAAAATGAAAGTAAATGCTATGAATGCCATGAACGGGATGGTGATAAAACCAAAATAATTTACATATTGGCCGGTGCAGGAAGCCCCTTTGCAGACAGGCGCACTGTCCTGCAGAAAGGTGAGCTTTTGAATTCCATAATGATAGAGGGAAATCCCGCCGCCTATCAATGCAAATGCGGCAGTCGTTAACGCGGCAGAAGCATTTTTCTGAATAAGTGCGATAAGGGCAATCAATACAATCGGATACATGAATATGCGCTGATACCAGCAGAGTGTGCAGGGCACATATCCTTTAATCTCGGAAAAATAAAGAGAACCGAGAGTGGCGGTCAATGCCGTTGTCCAAATGAATAGCAGAAGATTTTCTTGCTTTTTTGTCATATCTATTCACTTCTTTCTTTTTACTATCACTCTGTTAATCATGATAAAAGCTTTCCCGGCAGGCAGGAAAGCTTTTCGATTATAACGCAGCGCTGTTATCACTTTCTGGGTTTTGTTCCTCAGAACGCTGTTTTATTGCTTCTAAATAGAGAATGTGGTGGCCATCTACTTCTTTTACGGTGAATTCATAGCCCTGTTCAATAATCTTCTCACCCGGAACGGCTTCAAAACGCTGGTCCATGAACCAGCCGCCGATTGTATCGATATCTTCTTCCAGAATCTCAATTTCAAGCGCATGATTAACATTTTCAATGAGCATTTTGGCGTCCAGAATATAATGATCAGGTCCGATTTTCTGAAGCTCAGGCAATTCATCCAAATCGAATTCATCGCGGATTTCACCAACAATTTCCTCCAAAATATCTTCAATTGTCACAAGACCCGAAGTGCCGCCATATTCATCGAGCAAAATGGCCATATGGATACGTTCACGCTGAATCTTCAGCAGTAAATCCCCAATCGGCATGGTCTCAATCACCCGGATAATCGGCTGCATATAGTTTACGACAGACTTGTCGCCGGTAGTCGGATCTTTAATATAAGCAGTTAACAAGTGTTTCATATTGATCAAGCCGATGACATGGTCTTTGTCCCCGTCGATAATCGGATAGCGTGTATATTGCTCCACATCTATCAATTCAAAGACGTCCGATAACGTCATACTTTTGTCTATAGTCATCATTTCCGTACGGGGCAGCATAATTTCTTTCGCAATCCGGTCGTCAAACTCGAAAATCCGGTTTACATATTTGTATTCTGCCTGATTAATTTCACCGCTGCGCAAGCTGTCTGACAGGATGATACGGAGTTCTTCCTCGGTGTGTGCTACTTCTAATTCAGATATGGATTTGAAGCCAAGTAATCGCGTAACTAGACGGGCAGATACGTTCATCCCTTTGATAATCGGATACATCAACCGGTAAAAGATATTCAATGGTACAGAAAGCGTCAGCGACAATTGTTCCGCTTTATGCAAGGCTATGGTCTTCGGGGCAAGTTCTCCCACGACGACATGGAGATACGTGACAATCGCCAATGCGATACCGAATGAAAGGATGGTTTCCACATTCAGATCGAGCGCAAGCCTGTCAAAAAGCGGCGCGAGCATTAATTTGACTGTCGGCTCACCGAGCATACCGAGACCGAGTGCAGTGATAGTAATTCCGAGCTGACACGCGGACAGGTATTCATCTAAGTTATCAGCAATCTTTTTTGAAAGCACCGCTCGTTTGTTACCTTCAACGATCAGCTGATCGAGTCGGGACGTACGGACTTTCACGATGGCAAATTCACACGCGACAAAAAAAGCGGTGAGTGCGATCAAGGCAGCAAATGCTGCCAAACGTATGGCAATGTCCAAATAATGGCTCCGCGCTTAGACCGAATGGGGAAAAAGCACAAAGCGTACACCTCCTGTAATGTAAAGTTAGTTATCTTTTATAATAATTTATTTATAGAGAAAACACAATTCCTGGCGCTTATTATCGGCGAATATATTATGAAGAGAGTGAAAGGTAACTTGGTCGGCAGTTTGAATTCGGGGTGAGCCGTAGCTCGATACGTAAGGAAACGGTCTTCCGCCACATACTCACTATTAAAAATTTGGTCTGCGCCAAAAACTGTTCTTTACAATCTGTCATGTGCGTATTGCGAAAATCTTTCTGCAGTTTGGCAGTGTGTGGATTTAGTTTGTGTGCGTTTCGTTACTTGACTTTGCAGGAAGTTTTAATGAGGTGTGAGTTTGCAGTTTAAATCCGCTTCGGCGCTGGGGGATTGCCTTACGCCATGAGCCAGCTGGCGAAGACCGTGCCAGTTGGCTCATGGCAACGGCCGACCCCGCAGTTGCGCCTTCGCTGGCGTGGGGAATGTATGTCATGTTGTTTTTTTACTGAGTCCGGATTTAGCTGGTGTATTTTCGTTTCTCGACTTTTCAAATACATTGATCACAAGGACCTGTGTCCCTGGTGAATGCTAAGTATTGCATGAAACACCTTACCTATCGTGCTAGCCTCAAATAGAATGCTCATACTGCCTACTCACACCAAAAATATTGAAAAACCAGCCAGTGTACCGAAGTGGAAGGCAACCTAAGTACGCCGCAAGTGCCTTAATTTCTGCAAAGACCACAGAAATACGGCAAAGCGAACCCTACGCTGTTCGCTTGGCAACGGTTGCCTGACTCACTTCGTGTGAAGCCCGCGGCTAAAGCGACTCCGGGAGGATCAGCTCGACAGGTAAGATAACTTGCGGGAGCGAAGCGACCAAGTTGGCTTACCGCGGGCCCTCCGGAACGCGTCCGCCTGGAACGCAGGGGAACGGTCTCTTCCCCTTTACCCTAATATTGCGCAATTACAGTCAAATCAGAGTCTGTCAAGCACAAATTTTGGTTAGGACTCTTAAAATTCAAACCAAAAGAACCTTCTGAAAAAGCAAGGTTCTTTTGGTTACTCTCCGTATTTGGGCTGGGTTTCTTTGAAGGCATTTTGTTCGTTGGGAATACGGCTTTGGTCTTCGAAAACATTTTCGGTTTTCTGTGCCTGTTTTTGCAGACGCTCTTTCTCCAGCTGCTGTTTGCCTTCGGATTTCTCTTTGCTCATAACAGCACCTCCTCCAGTATAAGGATGGCCGTTCAGCAGAAAAATCATTCATAGACATGGTAAGTCATCAAGTCGTGAACCATTTTCAAGACTTCGGTTTCATTCGGCGGTATGCCTTTTGTCCAATTCACCGAACCGTCTTTATGGTAATCGCCTGCATACTGCTGGTTTTGATAGTAAAAAGAAATTGTCCAGCCCGGGAGATCCGTTCCTTCAAACATTTTTTTATGACTGAAATGTTGCAGCATCTGTAGCATCTCCTTTAATTTTGGTGATATCCTAACCATTCTTTTCATAAAATGAGCAAAAGAGCGAAAGGATGAGTGTGTGTTTGTTACGCAATTACGAAATGCCGTCGAAGATGAATATAGATCTTACTTTTATTATAAGTCGATGTATCAGCTGACCAGTGATCCGCTGTGGCAGGAATTTATCCGACATGCTTATGAAGACGAGAAGAGCCACTATGAAATGTTCCAGCAGCTCCACTATATGATGACGGGAAGCTTCGTGCCGAATCCGAAAAAAATGGCGCCGTGCACAAATTTAAAAGAATGTGCGAAAAATGCGCTGGTTGACGAACTGGAAGCGGTGGAAGTTTACAAAGAAATGCTTTTGAAAGCGCCTTTTGATCAGGCCCATGATCCACTTTTCATTGCGATGAATGATGAGATGGAGCATGCAATTAGAATGTCCACGATCTATAATGGAACGAAATGAATCAAAGATCAAAATCATAAGTCTGTAAATAATTTGCACTCAGCAGCATGCGGGCCCCGTACCAGAACATTTCGCCGTCAATCAGCTGAATCGATGAATCCGGCAGCATGTCTTGGAATTGCTTTTGCTGTTTCTCTTTGAACGGATACGGTTCTGAAGCTAATAAAACGAGATCCAGCTTGGCTTCTTTAAATTGTTCTTCCGTCACAGCGGGGTAGCGGTCAGCCGATTCGGCAAACGGTGTGATGAAGCCGATTCGCTGAAGAAGCGTGTTAATGTATGTACTCCTGCCTGCCACCATATAAGGTTTTTTCCAGATGACGTATGCTACCCGTGCAGCAGGTAATGCAGGGAGTTCTGCAAATGCCTGATTAATATCCGCGGCCAATAAATCTGCCTGCTGCTGACGGTCTGTCAGAGTACCCATGTCCGTGATCATCCGAAACGCATCATCAATCGTTTGGACTTCTGCTACATAGACTGGATAAAATTCTGACAGTGTCTCGACCATTTCCTTTGTGTTTTCTTCTTTTTCCATAATAATCAGATCTGGTTTGACAGCATGAATTTTCTCCAGATTCAAATCCTTCGTCCCGGCGACGGCAGGAACTTGTTTTGCGGCCTCAGGATAGATGCAATATCTTGTTCGTCCGGCGATTTCCTCTTCCAATCCCAATGCGAATAAAGTTTCTGTGATGCCGGGGCACAATGTCACGATGCGCTTTGGAGGAAACTCATACAACAGCGTTCTGCCCAAATGATCGGTAACTTCTTTTTTCATGAATTCATTGACCTCCTTTATATGATAAGAAAGCTGAAATGACGCTACTTGCAACGTACCTGATTCAATCCTGATTGTAAAGCCAAAAATCCCCGCCTCGAATTTCTTTTCATTCAGCTGGTTTTTGTTATAATTGGACGAAGACCAAGTGGAATAAGGTGAAAAGATTGACAATAGTGCTGACAATTTTGTTCATGGCGTTTATTGGAGCGCTGATTGGCGGGGTAACGAACCACCTGGCGATCAAGATGCTTTTCAGGCCGCATGAACCGAAATTTATTGGGAAAACACGCTTGCCGTTTACGCCTGGCTTGATTCCGAAACGGCGCAGCGAGCTTGCGGTGCAGCTGGGAAAGACGGTAACGAATTATTTGCTGACGCCTGATCTCTTCAGGAGAAAGCTGATGACGCCTGTCATGGAAGAGCGTGTGGAGAAGTTTGTTCAGGATAAAATGAATAAATACATCCTGCAATCGGACAAGACATTGAATGACTGGCTTGAAATCGCAGGGGCTGCGGATCTGCCGGAACAAGTGGAAGATAAAATGCTCACATTGATCGACCGTCAATTGACCGAAATGAAATTAAAAGTGACAACTGGAACGGTGGAAGAAGTTGTCCCGCTGCGCTGGCAGCAGCAAGTGGAGGAAAGAATTCCGCTTGCCTCGGATTTCTTGCTGCAGCGTGCAGAACAGTATATTGACTCAACTGAAGGAAGAGAGACGTTCCAAAAGCTGATTGATGATTTCCTTAATTCAAAAGGAACATTCGGCGGCATGCTGAATATGTTCTTCGGAGACTCGGATTCGCTCGTCGGTAAGATACAGCGGGAAGCACTGCGATTTGCGGGAGCACCAGGAACGAAGGAATTGCTCGATAAGCTGATCTGGAAAGAGTGGCGCAATATCCAGCAGCAGCCAATGGAAAAACTGACGGCAGAGTTCGACTTCGACAGTGTCTTTCATTCCGTGAGAAAATATGCGCTGGATCAATTGGCACTTAGAGACCGGCTCGACCACAGTTTAGAGCATTATTGGCCGAAGGGAGCGGAATGGACTGCAGACAATATCACACCGCAGATTGTGAAGTTTGTCTTCAAGCAGGCAGAGCTTCAGTTGGAGCAGTCATTACAGAAATTAAAGCTCGACGAAATGGTGAAAGAACAGGTCGATACATTCCCGGTTGCTGTTCTGGAGGATTTGGTACTCGGTATTTCACGCAGAGAGTTTAAAATGATTACGGTTCTTGGCGCAGTGCTTGGCGGCGCGATCGGAATCATTCAAGGGATTATAGCTATCACATTAAATGGAATCTAGGAGGAATTTACATGACAGTGAATATTTATGACGATATGAATAAGTTGGAATCTACTTTGCGCAAGACAGATCAGTATGTAGAAGTGAAAGCGGCTATGGAAGATGTGAAGAGCGATGAAGAGGCCCGAGTATTGTTTGAAAGCTTCCGTGAAATCCAAATGAATCTGCAGCAGAAACAGATGGCCGGCGAGGAAATTGCAGGAGAAGAACTTGAACATGCACAGAAGACTGCACAATTAGCCCAAGAAAATCCGAAAATCATGGCGATGCTGACTGCAGAAATGAAGCTCAGCGAATTGATTGAAGAAGTAAACCGTGTTGTGTTGAAGCCTGTGCAAGACCTTTATGAAAGCTTCAATTAATAGTATAATTGGAACCGGCCCAGGCCGGTTTTTTTCAATCGATGGAGAGTAGGAGAGAATGATGCAGCAACTAAATGTATTTGAAGAGTTTCCGCAAGACTGGATCCGGATGTTCACCCATCTGGCCAATCTATTTTTTGAACAATCAAAAGTAGGAACTGAAACTGTAGATGACGCCGCTATTGACATACGATTTTCTGAACAAATGAATGGGCCAGAGCCAAGCATTTCAGCGGTATTGCATTGGAATGGCCGGCAATACACTTCTGATTTTGCAGAATCTGCAGCAGAGACAGAAGAAAAAGAGCTGGTGCGTCAGAAAAAAAGAATGTATTCACATGTCCTGCTCGATGTATTAGAACAAGCAACCGGCATGCAGCAGGAATGGGGCATACTGACCGGCATTCGGCCGACTAAGCTTTATCATATGTATAAACAAGATGGTTATACGACTGACAAAGCAAAGCAATTATTACAGCAGCGCCACCGAGTATCGATGCGGAAAAGTGAATTGATCGCACAAATCGCGGACATTCAGCTTAACGCGCTGCCTGACCTTTATTCGCTGAAACAGGAAGTGAGTATTTATATCGGCATTCCGTTCTGTCCGACAAAGTGCGCATACTGTACATTTCCAGCTTATGCCATTCACCGAAAAAACGGCCGTGTGGAAAACTTTCTGGACGGTTTGCATGAAGAGATGCGTGCAATCGGAAGCTGGTTGAAAGAGCGTGATATCCGGATTACGACAATTTATTTCGGCGGCGGCACACCGACCTCGATTGAGGCGGATGAAATGGATGCGCTGTATCAGACCATGGCAGATTCCTTTCCATACATGGAGCAAGTGCGTGAAGTGACAGTGGAAGCGGGCCGGCCTGATACGATTACGGTGCCGAAACTGGAAGTGCTGAAGAAGTGGGGAATCGATCGAATCAGTGTAAATCCCCAGTCCTATACTGACGAAACACTGAAAGCGATCGGACGTCATCACAGCGTGCAGGAAACAATCGACAAGTATTGGCTGTCCCGTGAACAAGGCATGCGTAATATTAATATGGACCTGATAATCGGCCTGCCGAATGAAGGTTTGGAGGAGTTCGAGCATTCATTGGCGGAGACGGAAAAAATGCAGCCAGAGTCGCTGACAATCCATACACTGTCATTTAAACGGGCTTCTGAAATGACGCGCAATAAGGATAAGTATCGTGTGGCAGATCGAGAAACTGTCGGCAAGATGATGCAGCGCGGCGAAGAATGGGCGGAGACGAACGGTTATATTCCATATTATCTCTACCGTCAAAAGAATATCTTGGGTAATCTAGAAAATGTGGGCTATTCAAAGCCGGGAGAAGAGAGTCTGTATAATATCTTAATTATGGAAGAAGCGCAGACGATTATTGGACTGGGCTGCGGAGCTTCAAGCAAGTTCATGGATCCTGAAACCGGCAAGCTCACACAGTTCCACAATCCTAAAGAACCTGCAGCTTATATCCTTGGTTTTGAAGAGTCAATTGATAAGAAAATAGCGTATTTGGAGGAATTGTTTCCTTCCGTTCACTCTATAGATTAATAAAAGTTCCCCGGTCACATTGCTGATTGGGGAATTTTTTTAGAGATGGTTGTGCAAATGCTCAGGTAATTGTGTATAATGTTATGAATGAACGACCATTCATAATAAAGGGGGAAATGATGATGACAAAACAGATCGAAGTGGAAATTCAAGACAGATTGGCAACGGTTACATTTAATCAACCGTCAGCGATGAATGCAATGGACGGAGAAATGATGAGAGAGCTGGCGGATGTCGTCGATGAGTTAAAAGGGAATTCAACTGTACACGTCGTGCTGTTCCGCGGAGCAGGCCGCGCATTCTCTGCCGGCGGTAACGTAAAAGCGATGCTTGACCCGCACGGACCGATGAAAATGGAAGATATTATGGTCGACTTATCAAGACTTGCTCTAGCTTTGTACAGTATGCCTCAAATCACGATTGCATCTGTCCATGGTGCAGCGGCGGGACTTGGATGCAGTATTGCGATTGCCTGTGATATAGTCATTGCAGAAGAATCAAGCAAGATTGCGATGAATTTCATTGGGATTGGTCTGTTGCCGGACGGCGGCGGTCATTTCTTCCTGAAAGAGCGAGTGGGTACAGCGAGAGCGAAGCAGCTGATCTGGTCGGGTGAAGTGATGGACGGTAAACGTGCAGCTCAGATCGGACTTATTGATCAGGTAGTGGCGGACGGCGAAGCTTGGAATGCTGCACAGCAGCGCGCACAGCAGATCCTGCATTCTCCCACAGCTTCCATGGCTGCATCCAAACAGATTTTACATGCAGCCGGAATTGAAAAACTGAAGAGAGTGGTAGAGTTGGAGAGTGAAGGACAGGCAGCGATGCGCAGAACTTCAGACCACCGGGAAGGAATCCAGGCATTCGTTGAGAAAAGAAAGCCCAGTTTTACAGGTCAGTAAGGAAGACTGGTGAATTCCTATTTGTCTTATTTCCCGCGAGTTCTTTAAGTTAATTAGGCATTGACTGCGCCGCAGCAGGAGGCTGTGTGAAATACTCGACTCTGGCCTGGCGTTGTTTGGTTCGGCGGGGACGCGTTTTGGTGCGGTGCTGCGACAGTTTGGTTCGCTGAATCTCGCGTAACGTGCGGTTCTGGCTAGTTTTGGTTCGTTTCCCGCCGGTTTTGGCTCGGTGGGATGACACTTTGGCGCGTTTCTTTATTTACGCTTACACGACAAAGCTGCCGGGAAAGTCAAAAATGACTTTCCCGGCAGCTTTGTTTACTATCATAAACTGTTTTATTGATATTTCGCAGCAGTTTCCCGCCAGGAAAAATACCCTTTTTCAATCGCTCGCAGCAATAGTTCTGCAGAGGCCAGGTTTGTGGCCAGCGGAATACCGTACACATCACATAATCGAAGCAGTGCACTGACATCTGGCTCATGCGGCTGTGCTGTCAGCGGGTCACGGAAAAATAAGATTAAATCCAGTTTTCCAGTGGCGATCATAGCGCCGATCTGCTGGTCACCGCCAAGCGGGCCTGACATAAGACAGTGAATGGAAAGCTCTGTTTCTTCCATGATTCTTTTCCCGGTTGTACCTGTTGCGTAGAGAGTATGTTTTGCGAATATTTGTTCATAGGCAATTGTGAAATTCACTAATTCAGACTTTTTTTCATCATGCGCAATTAAGGCAATGTTCAAACCAGTCACTTCCTTCTACGAGTTATTGACGAGGATAGCTTATCACAAATTAAGAGAAAAATCTCGCTTTTATTAGACTGTATATAAAATTCTCTGATAAAATAATAAATAGTGAAAAATGAAAGGGTTTACATTTTTCTGTGCTGCTGGAAGAATCGTTTTACTGAATTTTTCGTCCCTTTTTATTGATAACATTAATACTGTCTAAAAGAAAAAGTTTCCCGGGAAATAATTTGGAGGAAAAGGAGATATAAAGAAAGGAATAAATACACTTTTAAACAAATCAAACTCGATATTCTGTTCAATTTAGAAGAAGAATGTCGGTTATATGCGGAAAAAGAGACTGTCCCGTTATAAATCGGGAACAGTCTCTTTTTAAACATGAAATAACAATAGCTTTCCAAGCGGGGAAGCCAGTCGGTGTGTGCGCTCCAGCAACTCTTTTTCAGTGAGCAGCTGGCGGCCCTGTTCTTTTGCAGCGTCATCATTTTCTGCAGTAAAAGCTTCATCTGTAATCAGTGTTCCGTCTTTTTCGTATGCAGTCAGTTTGTATGTCTTCATTCAATCTCCTCCATCTTCTTTTTAATCAGTATACTATGAAATACTAGTAATGAATAGCCATTCACTTATATTGCTGTGTAAAGTTTGCTTGACATTAAAAGAAATGTAAAGTAAAGTTTACGTAAAGCTTCCTTTACATTATATTGATCAGAAAAGGGTGATAAAGGTGAACAACCACATTAAAGCCAGGCGGGTTGAAATGGGATGGACGCAAGATGGCTTGGCGGAAAAATTAGATGTGTCACGGCAGACTATTATTTCCTTAGAAAAAGGAAAATATAATCCGTCCTTAGTGCTTGCATTTAAGATTTCAAACTTGTTTGGCTGCAGGATAGAAGAAATATTCATTTATGAGGAGGAATAGATTATGTATGAAGGTTTTAATATTGGTTCATTTTTGCTGGGTTTGCCGCTGGGACTGGCAATTACAGGAATTATACTGTTAATCAGCTGGAGAATCGGCAAGAAACAAAGACGTTATGACGAAAGATACCAGACGATACATCGCCAGGCGCGTTCCTATTCCTGGTTTGCCACAACAGCAGCCGTTTTGATAGGATGGCTGATTGCTATATTAATGGAGGGGCCGGGTCCTGCGTTCTTTATTTTAACAGCAATCTGGGCAGTTCATATGCTGTCTTATACAATCGGTGCAGCCGTTGCCAGCCGAAATAATTAAAGAATCTTGAAACAATTCGAGATGTGGAACGTAGAACTAGATAAAGAGACTGAGAGGAGACTTATATGCATGGCATTACAGCTTGAACAAGTGACCAAACGATTTGGAGACTTTACGGCAGTAGACCATCTGTCACTGACAGTTGAAGAAGGTACGATGTACGGCTTTCTTGGAGCCAATGGGGCTGGCAAGACGACAACTTTCCGTATGATTCTTGGCTTGCTGAATACAACAGAAGGTTCCATCCATTGGAACGGGCAGAAAATAACCTATGCGACAAGCCCGCTCATCGGTTATTTACCGGAAGAGCGGGGACTTTATCCGAAAATGAAGGTGCTGGAGCAGCTTGTTTTTCTTGGACAGCTGCGAGGGATGAATAAAACGGCGGCGAAAAAGGCTGCGCTTCAGTGGCTGGAGCGTTTTGAAGTCCCGCATTATACGGATAAAAAAGTAGAGGAATTGTCTAAAGGGAATCAGCAGAAGATCCAGGTGATTGCCTCCTTGATGCATGATCCGAAACTGCTGATTCTGGATGAACCGTTCTCAGGTCTGGATCCAGTCAATGTGGAGATGCTGAAACGGGCTATCATCGATTTTCGAAACAGCGGGGCGACCATTCTTTTTTCCAGTCACCGTATGGATCATGTGGAAGAATTATGTGAACAGCTCAGCATCATACATCATGGCCAGCAGCTTGTCAGTGGAAATTTACGGGATGTCAAACGGTCATTCGGCAAGCAGAATGTCAGGATACGTGCAGACTTTTCATTGGAAGAATTAGATGCTCTGCCCGGAGTCAATACAGCCCATCATTCATTGGAAGGCGCGGTATTCCAGGTGGAAAATGAAAGCATTGCGAATGTATTGCTGCAGGCTGCTTTATTGAAAGGGCCGATTCGCCATTTTGGAATAGAAGAACCATCTTTGCAAGACATATTTATTGCGAAAGTGGGGGAAGAACATGCGTGAGTTTTGGATAATTTTCAGGCAGAGTTTCGTAACGAAGGCAAAAACGAAGTCATTCTTCATCACAACACTTATTATGGTTGCGGGGATATTCCTCTTTGCCAATTTGCCCGGCCTTATTAATACAGCGAGTAAATGGATAGGTGATGGAGAAGAAGATAAAGTTCTCGTGCTCGATGACAGCGGAGTATTGATGGAACGTCTGCAGCAACAGCTGAAGCTGAATGAGGAAGAAATTACAATAGAGCTTGCAAATGAAACGAAAGAACAGCTGGAGAAGCAAGTGGAAGCTGAAAAAATAGATGCTTTCATTGAATTACATCTTGATGCTTCACAAACAATACAAGCGACCTATACATCAGCCAGTTCAGTAGATCAATATTTGCCGTCTTCTTTGCAAGATGCGCTGCAGACCATACAGACAGAAGTGAAAGCCGAACAGCTCTCATTGTCCGCTGATGAAGTAGCTACGCTGTTCGCGCCCATTCATTTTGAGAAGCAAAACATTTCTGCTTCGGCTAAGTCGGAGGATGAGCTGAATCAGGCACGGGTGCTCGTGTATGTGCTGATGTTCGTCATTTATTTTGCAGTCATCATCTATTCTTCGATGATTGCGACAGAAGTAGCCACGGAAAAGTCTTCACGTGTCATGGAAATTTTAATTTCGAGCGTGTCACCGGTTAAGCATATGTTTGCAAAAGTGCTCGGAATCGGATTACTCGGGATTGTACAGATACTAATTTACGGTGCAGCAGGGTTCATCGCCTATAAAGTGTCTTCAATTGGAGAAGAGAATGACTTTTCGGCATTCTTCAGCTTAGAAAACCTGCAAGTCAGTACGCTGGTCTATGCGGTAATTTTCTTCTTGCTGGGCTATTTTCTTTATGCAACCCTTGCCGCATTGCTCGGTTCGCTTGTCAGCCGGACAGAAGATGTGCAGCAAATGATCATGCCGATGTCCTTGCTGGTAGTCGCAGCGTTCATTATTGCAGCGACGGGCCTTGGTAATCCAGAGTTGGGCTATTTGAAAATCGCATCGTTTGTACCGTTTTTCGCACCGCTGGTTATGTTCTTGCGGGTAGGCATGCTCGATCTGCCATTATGGGAGCCATTGCTGTCCATTGCGATCATGGTCGTGACGATTGCGGTTCTCGGCTGGTTTGGAGCAAAAGTCTACCGCGGAGGCGTGCTGATGTACGGCCCGTCCCGTTCATTGAAAGACTTGAAGAAGGCCATTCAGCTCGGAAAAGAATAAACTTGCAGCCTGTCGCCGAAAGGGGTGACAGGCTTTTTGCATGCACTTTCCAGTTCGAGAGTGCTTATGGTAAAATAGAGAACGAGTATTCGACGAAAGAGGTGCAACTATGGAGGCAATCCGTTTTTTACATACAGCTGATCTGCATCTTGACAGCCCGTTTAAAGGCATGGCAGCAGGTCCGAATGAATTGGCGAGGCTGCAGCAATCTACTTTTTCGGCGTTTGACCGTTTTATTGACTATGCGGTGAAGGTCCGGCCGGATTTCATCGTCATCGTCGGCGATCTTTATGACGGGGAAGACCGCAGCCTGCGTGCACAAATACGATTCCAGCAAGGCATGCAGCGTCTTTATGAAAAGGAAATCCCGGTTTTTATTACATACGGCAATCACGATCATCTGGCGGGCAGCTGGACAAGAGTTTCATTGCCCGCGAATGTACAGACTTTTTCCGAAGAAGTGGAGCAAAAACAGCTGACTATCCGGGGAGAGAAGGTCTTTCTGCATGGATTCAGCTATCCGCAGCGTCATGTGACAGAGCCGATGATAGCGGACTATCCAGTTGCCTCAGATGAGGGAATCCATATCGGTCTTTTGCACGGCAGTGTGGCAGGTGACGCGGAACATGCTGTCTATGCGCCATTTACTGTCAGTGAGCTGCAGGAGAAGAATTATCACTATTGGGCACTCGGGCATATTCACAAACGTCAGCAGTTAGCGGAAGACCCGCCTGTCGTTTATCCCGGAAATCTTCAGGGACGGCATCGTAAAGAGCAAGGTATAAAAGGGTTTTATGATGTATCGATTACCCGCGGGAAAACATCATTGAATTTTGTCAGAACTTCCGATATTGTCTTCAGCCGTCTGACTGTTTCCTGCGAAGGCATTGACTACGCGGATGACTGGGTGACCAGGTGTCAGGAAACAATTGACAGGTTTATCGCAGAGTCGGGCAATGCGGTGGTGGAATTGATCATGGAAGATACGGAAGGGCTGGCCGGCGACTTGCAGCGTGCGTCGTCAGAATGGGAGTGGCTCGACATTTTAAGGGAGCAATACAGCGGGATAGAACCTTTCGTATGGATCACTTCGATTGACTGGCCGGCTGTTTCGAATGAAGAGCTGCCGGCAGCATTGCTGGAACCGGTTGAACAAACACTGGCAAGCTGGCCGGCGGATGAATGGCAAGGACTTGTGAAAGACCTGTACAGCCACCGTGCCGGCCGCTATTTAGAGAGCCTGACCGCGAATGATATGGAACAGCTGAAACAGCAGACTGCGGCTTTATTGGCTGCGGAATTGCTGAAGGAGAGATGATCGAATGAAAATAAAAAAGATTGTCCTTTATGGGTTTGGCCGTCATGAGAATTTGGAAATTGATTTGCATTCAGGCATGAATTTGCTTTATGGACCGAATGAAGCCGGAAAGACAACGATCCAGCAGGCAGTCCTTCATATATTATTTGGTTTCCCGCAAAAGAATCAGCAGGAATTGCGCTATGAACCAAAAACAGGCGGCAAGTACGGCGGTTGTCTGTATATAGCAGACGAAGAATTTGGCAATTGGATGATTGAACGTGTGCGGGGGAAGTCTTCCGGTGACGTGTCGATTCGTTTTGAAGACGGACGTTCCGCTGGAGAAGAAGAGATGAAAATATTGCTGCGCGGCTATGACCGTCAGGCATTTGAAGCGGTCTTTTCTTTTTCATTGTTTCAATTGCAAGGGCTGGAGAAAATGGATGAAGACGATCTGAGCCGGACACTTCTGGCATCCGGCACTACCGGACTGGATTCATTATGGAAAGTGGAAAAGAGAGTAGAGAAGGAAGCTTCCGATCTATTCAAGAAATCGGGCAGAGTGCCGCCGATGAATCAAAAAGTCACCGAAATTAAAGAACTCGAGCAGGCAATGTTAAAAGAACAGCAGAAACTTGCAGCCTATGAGCCGCTAACGGAACGGCAGAGGGAACTGACGCAGCAGGTGAGAGCATTGCGGGAAGAAGAACAGCAATTGCACAGCCAGGCGGATGAACAGATGCTGGCCATGCAGATCGTGCCGCTGCAGCAGAAAGAACGACAGCTGACTGATCAGCTGTCTGCACTGCCGGATGTACATTTTCCTGCTGAAGGCATCCGCCGCTATGAAGAACTGGCCGGCAGACAAGCGGAGCTGGCAATAAGAAAACAGCGTTTATTAAAAGAACAGCAGCAACTCCAGACAGATCTGGTTGAATTGATGCCTGACAGCGAACGCCGGCTGCTCGAACGCTTGACTGCTCAAGAAGCTGAATGGCATCGAATGCGGACAGATACACTTTCAGCTGAACAGGAAATCAGACTGCTCGAGACGAAAAGACAGCAGCTGAAAAACCGGCTGGCATTGACTGATAACCAGCTGGAAGCAATGGAGGATCTGGATATTTCGATTCAGCGCGAACGAAAGCTGGAACCGTTAATCGAGCAGCAGAAAGATGCCGAACAGCAGCTGAAAGCTTTGAATCGCATGCTGGCGGAAGCGGAAAATGAGCGTGAGGATGCAGAGCAGCGAAAACAGCAGCTTGAGCGACAGGCGGTTACACAGCAAGAACTGGAGAAGCTAGAGAAGTGGCCTGAGACTAAACAGCGGCTGGCAGAGGCGAAAGCCATGCTGTCTGTCGCGGATCAACAATCAAATGGCCGTCTGGTCCCTCTGTTTTTACTCGTCATTGGTCTTATTATTGGCGCATATAGTATTTGGCAGCAGCAATGGCTCTTTGCAGCCGCGGGCGCTGTATGTTTAGCCGCAGGTGCATGGCTGTGGAAAAAACGGCCGGCTTCATTGGAAGAGCAGCAGGCATTTATACGGGATAATGAACCGCTGGCTGCTGAAATGGAAAGTTTGAGTGTGCGTTTTGAAGGACAGAAACGGGAACAGCAGCAAGTATTTACAGAGATTGAAAAAATGGAACGCAAATTGGGGAATCTCGTTTCAGAGATGGAACAGCTTCATGAGCGAAAGCAGCAAGCGGCCAGTGAGCTGAAGAAGGCTGTGCAGGATGATCGAATTGATCTGACGTTTACTATTCAGGAGAGCTTCCGGATGCTGCGGGAATTGCAGGATGCTTCGGCAGAGCAGCAAACGTGGCGGCAGCGGCTGCAAGCAGGAAAACAGCAACTACAGGAACGAATGAATGAGGTGGAGGCGCTGCTTGGACCTGTGCCGGAAAATGCGGTCTATGAACGGCTTCGGCAGGAATTGATGAATCAAAAAGAACTTCTCGGGAAATATCGGAGCCGTGAGCAGACATTGCAGAAACTCCAGAGCGATATTCAGGAGACAGATGCACTGCTGCAGACGATTGAAACAGAAATTCAAACATTGTTCGATCTGGTTGAAGTTTCAGAAAAAGAGCAGTTTTATCGAGCGTTTCAAGACGATCAGCAGGCACAGTTGCTGAAAAGGCAGCTGGCAGAAATTTATTCGCAGCTTACTCTGTATGGTGATAAACCCCTGACGGCCGACTGGACGCTGCCTGATCTTGAACGCAGCCGGGGGAATACTGCAGAGCGCCTGACAGCTCTTCGCAATGAAGTGACAGAACTAGTCGATGAACAGGTGAAGGTCGGCCATGAGCTTACACAGATGGGGAAAAGCGGCGCACTCAGTGAACTCCAGCAGTTATTCGAAGTGCGGAAAACTGAGCTTGCCGATCTGGCACAGCAATGGATGGTCCGGAAAGCCGCTGCCGAAGCAATCCGGCAGACAATGAGTGAGTGGAAAGAGCATCAGCTGCCGGCTGTCCTTGAAATGGCGAATGACTGGTTCAGCCGTCTGACAGCCAGTCGTTACCGTACACTCGGTTTGACGGCAGAAGGATATTTTCAAGCTGTAACGCACAGCGGCCAATCTTTTCAGATCAATGAGCTGAGTCAGGCAACAAAGGAACAAGCGTATCTTTCATTGAGGCTGGCATTGGCTTCCGCACTTTCTGACCGCGCGCCATTTCCGATTATCATGGATGATCCGTTTGTTCACTTTGATAATGAAAGACTTTCGCGTATGATAGAAATTATTAAAGAATTAGAGCCGTCTCATCAATTTTTATATTTTACTTGCCGCTCAGATATAGAAGCAAAGTGGTTGAGTGACGTACATAAAGTCGAGATCGGTACAAAAGTTAAAGGAGAGATCGATTGATGAAAAAACTAATGGAACACCAAGCGGGAGAACCGGTGGATATGTATTTATTGATTAAGCAGGCGACGAAAGGCATCACGCAGCAGGGAAGTCCATTCATGACGTTGATTCTCCAGGATAAAAGCGGCGATCTCGAAGCGAAACTGTGGGATACAGGAGAAGAGCAGGCGCGTTTATACAAGGCCGCATCGATCGTAAAAGTTGGCGGCGAAGTTCATGAGTACCGCGGGAAAAATCAGCTGCGCATCAAAGCAATCCGCCCGGTGAAAGAAGAGGAAGGCGTAACGATCGCTGATTTGGTACCCTCTGCTGAAAAAAGCAAAGAAGTGCTGTTTGAAGAACTGATGCAATATTTCTTCGAGATGAAAAATCCGGATATCCAGCGAGTCACCCGTCATCTGTTGAAGAAGCACCAGGCAGATTTCATGCTGTACCCTGCTGCGACTAGAAATCATCATGATTATGTAACCGGTTTGCTGGATCACGTTGTGTCGATGCTGAAGCTTGGGAAAGCAATAGCGGAGCTCTATCCGACGCTTAATAAAGATTTATTGTACGCGGGCATCATCCTGCATGATATCGGCAAAGTCGTGGAGCTTTCGGGGCCCGTCGGCACACAGTATACGATTGAAGGGAATCTTCTTGGACATATTACCATCATGGTAAATGAAATTGCCAAAGCGGCAGATGAACTGGAAATTGAGGGAGAAGAAATCATGCTGCTGCAACATATGGTCCTCTCTCATCACGGTAAAGAAGAGTGGGGCAGCCCGAAACGGCCGATGCTCAAGGAAGCAGAGATCCTGCATTATATTGATAATATCGATGCGAAAATGAATATGCTCAACCGCGTCATGTCCAAGACAGCACCCGGCGAGTTTTCAGAACGCGTTTTTCCGCTCGACAACCGTTCATTTTATAAACCGACATTCGAATAAGTATGTAAATCAAATAAAAATCAGGCTGCTTGCAAGAGGGCAGCCTGCTTTTTTTAGAAGATTTAGTTTGTATGCGTTCCGTCGCTCGACTGTGCAAAAGGTTTAAATGAAGTGTGAATTTGCGGTTTAAATCCGCTGTGGCGCTGGGGGATTGCCTTACGCTATGAGCCTACTGGCGAAGAGCATGCCAGCAGTCTCACAGCCACGGCCGACCCCGCAGTTGCGCCTTCGCTGGTGTTGTAGAAAGGACAATGTACTGATTTTTTTGCAGAGTATGAATTAGCTTGCCTTGTTCCGTTTCTCGACTTTGCAAATGCATTGATCACAAGAATCTAGGCCTTTGCAGAATGTTAAGTATTGCATGAAAAAACTTACCTAATGTAATAGCCCCAAATAGTGTGCTCATACTGCCTGCTTACATAATAAGTCTTGAAAAACCAGCCAGTGTACCGAAGTGGAAGGCAACCTAAGTGCGCCGCGTCCTGCGGCAACGGTTGCATGACTCACTTCGTGTGAGCCCGCGGCAAAACAACTCTGGGAGGATCAGCCCGACAGGTGAGACAACTTGCGGGAGCGAAGCGAAAATAGCGTGTAGAAGAAACTCTGTATTGCCTTAACTTTTGCAAAGAGCGCAAAAATACGGCAAAGCGAACCCTTCGCTGTTCGCTTGGCTCACCGCGGGCCCGCAAGACACGCGTCCGCCTGGAACGCAGGGAAACGGTCTCTTCCCACTTACCCTATACTCCGCAATTACAGCAAAATCTCAAACTGCTCATGAAATAGACTTTCAAGCACACGTTTTGGTGGAGAGGCTTCATTTGATCATGAAAAGCGTGCGGGCGCTCATACAATTCCACTGGTGACCATACATCATCGGTAACCGATCATTGACGTCTTTCAAGTGATCATAGCGGTGGAAAACTTGATCATAGTGTGACTCCCTGTGATCATAGATGCCGTTTCACGCAATAAAAAACTCCCTCGAAACAGCCGAGGGAGTAATGATATCTATTATTTACTTTCTTCTGCTTTTGCATCGTCTTCTTCTACTTCAACAGCAGGAGTTTCTTCTGGTTCTGCAGGCTGTTCCTTGAATAGATCAAGCGCTGATTTAAGATCTTCATCTTTAATCTTGACATCTGCATCTTTCACTAATTTAGAAACTTTCGTCAACAGTTCATTCTCATCAGATTTTTCCATCAACAATTCGTGGCGAATTTCTTCTTTTTCTTCATCTGATGTTTTTGCATCTTCTTTTTTACGCTTTTCTTTCACTTCGATGATGTGGAAACCATGTTCTGATGCAACTGGCTCACTGATTGTACCCGGCTCTAAATTATAAGCTGCTTCCCAGAATTCAGGAACCATAGCGCCGTAACCGAACCAGTCCAGATCGCCGCCTTCTTCTTTAGATCCTGGATCTGTAGAGTATTCCTTCGCTACTTTTGCAAAGTCTTCTCCCTTGTCCAGCTTTTCTTTTACTTCTTTAGCTGTTTCTTCATCTTCTACAAGAATGTGACGCGCGTTAATCTCTGACTGAGATTCTTCAATACGCTTATTCAATTCTTCATCAGATACTTCTACGCCGTCAGTCAATGCTGCTTCTTGCAGCTTCTGCAGGCGAATCATTTTCTTGAAGCTGTCAGGAGTCTGGCCCTGCTGTGCCAAAAATGCTTCGAAGTTATCACCAAGCTGTTCTTTGTTTTTGTTGAATTCTTCGTCTACTTGCTTTTCGTCAACCTTATACTTATCTTCAAGAACTTTTTCGAGAACAATCATCTGCAATGCTTGTTCGCCGACGGAGTCCTTCATTTCTTTGTAGAATTCTTCTTTTGTTACGTCACCAGCTTTGGACGTCATGACTTTTTCGCTGTCTCCGCCACCAGAACAAGCGGATAAAGCTGCAACAGATGCTGCGAGTGTAAAGGCTAAAATTTTCTTTTTCATTAAATAACTCCCCTAATCTAAATATCATTTCAAGATATCACTATAGCATAAAACGTTTGAAAAACAAAAAGGTTCCTTCTTTTCATTCGCCCAACCGTCTTTTTCCTGCTTCGCATAAGATACAGTGTGAAAGGGGGTGCCTTCATGAGCGGTTATAACCAAGGCGGAGCAGGTACATCCGGTTTTGCTTTAATTGTTGTATTGTTCATCTTGTTGATTATTGTCGGTGCAGCGTACTTGTATTAAAAAAAGCCCGTTCCCTATTAAATAGGGGCGGGGTTACATACTGGTTTTATGCACTATAGAAAACTTCCACATATAAGGATAAAATGAGGATTGTGATGAGAATATTCACCGTCCGATAGATTTTCGGCTGCTTCTCCTCAGGTATCTCTTTGGATTGGCAAAGCGCAAATGTCATTTTATTAATTTGGTATAGATAAAACAGTGAAAAAAGAATGGTAATCGTAATAACCATTGTTGACCTCCTCGGTATGCTTTATGTGACTGTACCCATCATAGCAGAATCTCTGCCTAAAAGAAAAAAACAGAATTGCTGATGTTAAGATTCTATTTTTGTCTTTTGAAGATAATCATTTGAATCTTCGTAAGTTTTCTCGATATTCTGAAAACCTTTTTCGAAAATATCCATGAAGTCATCTCCGTAAATATTGCGCAGTACGGACATCACTTCCAGAAACTCTGGGAATTTACCGTAAATGTCTCTGATAGGCAAAGAACCTTTAAGAATGCTGTAATCTTCATTGTGATAATTTGCGTTCATTTCAATCAGCAAGTTTTTCCCTTCCTCGGTTACAGTCACATATGTATTGCGGCGGTCATCATTTTTCTTTGAAAAATATAAAAGCTCCCGCTGTTCAAGTTTCTTCGAAAAATTGAAGGCAGTAGAAACATGCATGACACCGAATTTGGCGATATCCGAAATCGTGGCGCCTTCCATGTGGTAAGCAATCCATAAAATGTGATGCTCATTAATATTCAAGTCATAAGGTTTGATCCATTGCTGCCAATCTTTTTCAACGGCTTTCCATAATGCCTTAGACATTTGGGCGACGCGCTGGTTGAAGATCATGGCGTCTTTGCGTGAAATATTCTGCTCTGCCATCAGGGCACCTGCTTTCTTTCAGTTATTTTTATTTATTATACCAAAAAAGCAACAAATAAAAAAGACGGAATAATAAAATAACTGATACTGGGTGCAAGTGCCTGCAGAACGGTGCCGAACGATCCAGCTGAATTCTGCAGCCTCTCCTTACACATGGATGATCAGTCAGGTGCTTGAACTGATATACAGAGGGGGATGAAGCAGACCTATCGACTGCCTATCGACTTTTCTAAATCGTCCAGGGCATTTTGAATAGCCGAAATTTCTTTTTCTAATCTTTTTTTATTATGTTCTGTTGAACGCTTCCAGTCCGCTACGGAGTCTTTCATTCCTTCGACAGTCTCGGGTACAAGTTCTTTTGCTTCTTTAGATAGGTTGGTTACAGAATCTTTAAGGTCGTCGACTTTCCCTTTCACATCTTTCAGCTTATCTTTCAGATCCAATGAAGCGGTTTTTACGCTGGATCGCAGCTCGCTGCCAGGCTGTGGCGTGGAGTATAGTACGGTGATAGCGGAAGTAACGGCGCCAGCCGCCAGTCCAATAAAGAATGTAGACGCTTTCATGTTGAAAACACTCCTTTTAATTTAGTAGTTTATTTTATTAAAGCACGTGAACCTAAGCTCAGGCAAGAGAACACGTGAAATTATTATATAGACAAAAGCTTTCTAAATATCTATCGGTAAGGAGTTGGAATCCCTTTTTCCGGCGTTTCTATCAAACCCATTATAGTAACTGAACTATCTTATGCTTCCAAACGCTGTTTAATATTCGCAGCCAGTTCGGTAAGTACGTCTGTCGGGAATTGCTCTACTTTTGGCTGGAACTCTAACTGGAAGCCGTCTGTATTGTCATATCTTGGGATCAGGTGCATGTGGAAATGATAGACGGACTGTCCAGCGAAGGAGCCGTTGTTCTGCAGCAGGTTCATTCCGGCTGGCTGAAATTCTTCTTTCAACGCTGCAGCGATCCTTGGGGCTGCTTTAAATAAGTTCGCAGCTTCATCTTCTGTCATTTCATACAGGTTTTCACGGTGTGTTTTAGGTATGAGAAGGACGTGCCCCTTCGTAACAGGCATAATATCCATAAAAGCGATGACATGCTCGTCTTCGTACACTTTTTCTCCAGGGATCGAGCCTTCAACAATATTGCAGAAAATACATGATGTCATTTCTACACTTCCTTTCATGTTTGGATGTATTGTAGCATATTTTCAAATAGTTCACTAAGGCAGACTAAGCAATTTTATAAATTCTTTGGTAAAATGAAAAAGTGGATTGGAGGAAATACAATGGCGATTTTAGAATTAGAACATGTAACAGGCGGTTATACGCGCAAGCCTGTTCTGCACGATCTTTCCTTTCAGATTGAAGAAGGCGAACTGGTCGGTTTAATTGGACTGAACGGCGCGGGTAAAAGTACTACAATCAAACATATTATCGGGCTTATGAATCCTCTCGAAGGTCAAATAAAAATCGATGGCGCCACGTTCAGCGACAAAGCGCATTATCGGCAGTCATTCAGCTATATTCCTGAAACTCCGGTGCTTTACGAAGAATTGACGCTACTCGAGCATTTGGAAATGACGGCGATGGCTTACGGATTGGACAAGCAGCAATTCGAGGCACGTACAGAACAGCTGCTGAAAGAATTCCGGATGGAAAAGCGGCTGAAGTGGTTTCCAGCTCATTTCTCGAAAGGGATGCGTCAGAAGGTCATGATCATGTGCGCCTTTCTAGTGGAACCAAAACTGTATATAATTGATGAACCATTTGTCGGTTTGGACCCGCTTGCGATCCGTGCATTGCTGGATCAGATCATCGAGCGGAAGAATGCAGGTGCTTCCATCCTGATGTCTACACATGTCCTCGCGACAGCTGAAAGATACTGTGACCGTATTATCCTGCTGCATGAAGGCCGTGTGCGTGCAAACGGAACGATGGATGATTTGCGCAAGGCATTCGGACGCCCGGATGCCACGCTGGATGATTTATATATTGCGATGACCGAGGAAACTGAAAATGAACAATATGTATGATATTTGGGGCAAACGCTTCTTTCATTACATCAATGAACTGCAGAAGTATATGCGCTATGTATTCACGGGACATCTGGCCATAGTCTTCATGTTCGCAATCGGGGCAGGGGGGTATGCATACAGTGAATGGCTGAAAGAAGTGCCGGTCAATTTTCCGTCTGCTCTGATCGTGTCGGGTATCATTGCGTTATTACTAATGAAATCAGCGCCGACGACGCTGCTTGAGCCTGCTGATATTGTCTACTTTCTGCCTTTGGAAGACAAGCTGCCTGGTTATATGAAGCGGGCGGTTACGTGGTCGACTTTTGCACAGCTTCCGCTTCCATTGGCTGCAGCTATCGTGTCCCTGCCTTTATTGAAGGCAACAGAAATAGGAACGGGCACTGTTTATATACTGCTAATCCTGTTGATCATCGGAATGAAAGGATTATTTGTCGGCGCAGAATACAGTGTGAGAATTGCGGAGCATAAATTTGTCTGGCCTGACCGGATCATTCGCTTATTGCTGGCATTTGTGACAGTTTACTTCACGCTAGTGTGGAGTCCGATTGCATTTTTCATTGGTTTACTGGCTGCTATACTTTATATGAAGTGGTGGGAAAAACAGGCGAGTCAAAAACCATTCCCGTATGAGCAATTCATTGAGTTGGAACAAAACCGTATGATGCGTTTCTATCGGTTTGCTAACTATTTTACGGAAGTGCCGCATCTGGTCGGTTCTGTCAGCAAACGCAACTGGCTGAAGTTTGCGATGAAAAAAGCTGCGTTCAATAGAGGGGATGTACAAACTTATTTAGTAGGACGTACATTCATACGGACAGATGACACATTTTGGCTGTGGGTGAGATTGACAGCATTATCTGCTCTTGGGGCATTCTTGATTCCTTTGCCGATCGTGTCATTCATATTCGTCGGAGCACTGGCATTCGCAACGGCTGTTCAACTAATTTTGGCGCTGGAAGGCAAAGTGGAATTCACAATGGATCAGTTATTCCCTAAAGAAACAGGGGCATCTCAAGTGAAAGCTGTCCGTTCGCTCGTCAGAAAACTTATTACATTACAGGCAGTTATCTTGCTGGCGGCCGCACTGCCGCAGTACGGATTTAGTCTGAACCCTGTGCTGATTGCAGCGGTTGCATTGATCGTAGGGGAAGCGACGATTCGTTTGACGAAAGAGCAGGAAACCCCGTGACACTTCAACTGTGGTGGATTACAATAGACAGAACTGAATTATCTGAATATATATACCTATCACCCGGCTTACTGATTAAATAGAAATCATCCAAAAGTTCGAATATTTAGTATTGTGGTTGCATTCCGGGTTTCTTTGCATATATAATTACTAAAAGGTAACAGGGGTGAGAGAGATGAACAATAACAACTCATATGCTGAATTTTTAAAAGCCGTAGGGAACAACAGCACTTCTCTCCAGGCGGAAAAGTTGCTGAATGAAATTTATTGGGATCTTTTTTTACAGCACATTCATTGGGAACAGACGCAGACCCGGATTATGAAACTTATTGACGATGCTCTGGATTGCCGCGATGAAGAGGCATTTGACAGGTATACGCAGCAATTAGCAGATTTTAAGCAGGAGCAGGGATATGAATATAAAGTGAAATAATAGAAAGACACTATGCAGATATTCTGTTTAGTGTCTTTTTTATATGTGCGCATGGCTGGAGTTTCTTTAACTTCTGAAAGGGTAAAGTACTATACATAACATAGTCCGTTTAAAACGTACGTTCGTTAATTCTTTTGAAAAACTGCATCCTGTGGTAAAATAGAAGGACGATCTATTTAGGAATAGGAGTGGAATTGTGTGAATGAAACTTTTCAATTACAGGCGCCTTATACACCGCAGGGAGATCAGCCATCCGCGATCGCAAGTCTTGTCGGCGGCCTGAAAGAAGGAAAAAAGCATCAAACTTTATTAGGTGCCACAGGAACAGGCAAAACGTTCACCGTTTCGAATGTCCTGACTGAAATAAATAAACCTACACTGGTCATTGCCCATAATAAAACATTGGCCGGTCAATTATATAGCGAATTTAAAGAGTTCTTTCCAGATAATGCAGTAGAGTACTTTGTCAGTTTCTATGATTTTTATCAGCCGGAAGCCTATGTGCCGCAGACGGATACTTATATTGAGAAAGATTCTTCCATCAATGATGAAATCGATAAGCTGCGCCACTCCGCAACCAGTTCCTTGTTCGAGCGTAATGATGTGCTGATTGTAGCGTCTGTATCATGCATTTACGGATTGGGATCGCCGGAAGAATACAATGAGATGGTCTACTCAATCAGAACCGGTATGGAAATTCCCCGGAATGAACTGCTGCGCAAACTGGTGGATATCCAATATGAACGAAATGATATCAACTTTACACGGGGAACGTTCCGCGTCAGAGGCGATGTGGTAGAAGTATTTCCGGTGGCCCGCGATGAGCGCTGTATCCGTCTGGAATTCTTCGGGGACGAAATTGAGCGGATTCGTGAAGTCGATGCCCTGACAGGTGAAGTGATCGGCGACCGGGAGCATGTCGCAATCTTCCCGGGTTCCCACTTCGTTACACGGGAAGAAAAGTTATTGAAGGCAATTGATAATATTGAAATAGAGCTGGCGGAACAGCTGAAATATCTCCGTGAAAATGATAAGCTGCTCGAAGCTCAGCGACTGGAACAGCGTACGAACTATGATTTAGAAATGATGCGGGAAATGGGTTTCTGTTCAGGAATCGAAAACTATTCCAGGCATTTGACACTGCGTGAAGCAGGCGCAACACCTTACACGCTGCTCGATTATTTCCCTGATGATTTCTTGATCGTGGTGGATGAAAGCCACGTTTCCCTTCCTCAGATCCGCGGAATGTATAATGGTGACCAGGCCCGCAAGAAAGTACTTGTGGAACATGGTTTCCGCCTGCCTTCTGCGCTTGACAACCGCCCGCTGATGTTTGAGGAATTTGAGAAACATATTAGCCAGGCGATGTATATATCTGCAACGCCGGGTCCTTATGAGATTGAACATACAGATAAAATGGTGGAACAGATCATTCGTCCGACAGGTCTTTTGGATCCAGTGATCGAAGTGAGACCGATTGAAGGGCAGATTGACGATTTATTGGATGAAATTCAGTTGCGTATCGAGCGTAATGAACGGGTGCTCATCACGACGCTGACGAAGAAGATGTCGGAAGATCTGACGGATTACCTGAAAGATATCGGAATCAAAGTCCAGTATCTTCATTCGGAGGTCAAGACACTGGAACGTACAGAAATTATTCGTGATCTGCGAATCGGAACGTACGATGTCCTGATCGGCATCAACTTGCTGCGGGAAGGAATCGATATACCGGAAGTTTCATTGGTGGCTATTTTGGATGCGGATAAAGAAGGCTTCCTGCGTTCAGAGCGCGCACTGATCCAGACGATCGGGCGTTCAGCGCGGAACTCTGAGGGACGTGTCATCATGTATGCGGACAGAATGACCGATTCCATGGCAAAAGCAATCAGTGAAACCGAACGCCGCCGTGAAATTCAGATGGCGTATAACCTGGAACATGGAGTGACTCCGAAAACAATTATAAAACCGATTCGTGAGGCAATCCGCGCGACTCAGGTGGCGGAAGAAACGGAATCCTATTTGCAGCGTATTACGGAAGGAAAGAAATTGTCGAAAGACGAGAAAGGCCTGCTGATCGTCAAAGTAGAAAAAGAAATGAAAGATGCGGCGAAAGCGCTGGACTTCGAAAGAGCTGCTGAGCTGCGCGACACGCTGATAGAACTGAAGGCAGAAAGGTAGAATCTGGATGAAAAATAAAGAACTTGTGATACAGGGAGCGAGAGCCCACAACCTGAAAGATATTACCGTCAAAATTCCGAGAGATCAGCTGGTTGTCATTACCGGTTTGTCAGGCTCGGGCAAGTCCTCACTTGCGTTTGATACGATCTATGCGGAAGGACAGCGAAGGTATGTAGAATCATTATCTTCCTATGCGCGGCAGTTCCTCGGACAGATGGATAAACCGGATGTGGATTCCATTGAAGGGCTGTCACCGGCTATTTCAATTGATCAGAAGACGACGAGTAAAAATCCGCGTTCAACGGTAGGCACCGTCACGGAAATCTATGACTACTTGCGTTTACTGTACGCCAGAGTAGGGAAGCCGGTTTGCCCGCTGCACGGAACAGAAATTTCCACGCAGACGGTTGAACAAATGGTGGACAGAATTATAGAACTGCCGGAACGGACCCGCATTCAAGTGCTGGCTCCCATTATTTCGGAACGAAAAGGCACCCACGCAAAGTTAATAGAAGATATTAAGAAACAAGGCTACGTCCGGGTCCGTGTCAATGGGGAAACAATGGACCTCGACGATAATATTGATTTGAATAAAAATAAAAAGCATACGATCGAAATTGTCATCGACCGAATTGTCATGAAAGAGGGCGTAGAGACCCGTCTCAGTGACTCGTTGGAATCAGCACTGCGTCTAGCGGACGGCAATGTGATCGTAGATGTTATTGGAGAGGAAGAACTGTTCTTCAGTGAACATCACGCCTGCCCGATTTGCGGATTCTCCATCGGCGAACTTGAACCGAGAATGTTTTCATTCAACAGTCCATTCGGTGCCTGTCCGGAGTGTGACGGTCTCGGAATGAAATTGGAAGTAGATCCTGATCTGGTGATACCGAATAAAGATCTGACTTTAAAGGAGCACGCCATCGCGCCTTGGGAGCCGACAAGTTCGCAATACTATCCGGAGCTGCTTAAGACGGTGGCAAAGCATTACCATATTGACATGAATGTTCCGGCGGGCGAACTGGCAGATTCAGATATAGAGAAACTGCTGAAGGGATCAACGAAAGAAAAGATTCATTTCCGCTATACCAATGAGTTCGGCAGCACACGTGACAGCAATATTTATTTTGAAGGCGTCTTGCGTAATGTAGAACGCCGCTATCATGAAACGTCTTCTGATTATATCCGCGAACAAATGGGCAAGTATATGACAGAGAACCCCTGTCCTGCATGTCTTGGCTATCGCTTGAAACCCGAGTCGCTGGCGGTTCTCGTCAACGGCCGGCATATCGGACAGATTACCGAGCGTTCCATCGTAGAAACTGTGAAGTTTTTTGACGGGCTGGAGCTGTCTGAGAAGGATGCCCAGATTGCAGACATGATTTTAAAAGAAATACAGGAACGTCTCGGCTTCCTGATTAATGTGGGACTTGATTATCTGAACCTGTCCCGTTCAGCAGGTACATTATCGGGCGGTGAAGCGCAAAGAATCCGTCTGGCAACGCAAATCGGGTCCCGTCTGACAGGTGTACTTTATATTTTGGACGAGCCTTCCATCGGACTGCATCAGCGGGATAATGACCGGCTGATCGCAACGCTGCAGAGCATGCGGGACATCGGTAATACGCTGATTGTCGTAGAGCATGATGAAGATACGATGATGGCCGCGGATTACCTGATCGATATTGGCCCGGGAGCCGGCGTGGCAGGCGGTGAGATCGTTGCTGCCGGCACACCGGCCAAAGTAATGAAAAATAAAAAGTCATTGACGGGTAAATATTTGAGCGGGGAAAAATTCATTCCACTGCCGACGGAACGCAGACAGCGGGAGGACAGAAGCATTGTCATTAAAGGAGCCTCAGAAAACAATCTGAAAAGCCTGGACGTCGCTTTCCCGCTTGGCCAGTTTATTGCGGTGACGGGTGTTTCAGGATCAGGGAAAAGTACATTGGTCAATGAAATTTTGCATAAGTCCCTGGCACAAAAGCTGAACCGTTCAAAACAGAAGCCGGGTAAATTTGATGAGATCAGCGGTGTGGAGCAGCTTGAAAAAGTCATCGACATTGATCAGTCTCCGATCGGGCGCACGCCGCGTTCCAATCCGGCTACTTATACAGGTGTGTTTGATGATATCCGTGATGTCTTCGCCATGACCAATGAAGCGAAAGTGCGCGGCTATAAAAAAGGCCGGTTCAGCTTTAATGTCAAAGGCGGACGTTGTGAGGCCTGCCGCGGTGACGGGATCATTAAGATTGAAATGCATTTCCTGCCTGACGTCTATGTACCTTGTGAAGTTTGTCACGGCAAACGTTATAACCGTGAAACACTGGAAGTGATGTACAAAGGCAAAAACATCGCGGATGTACTGGCCATGACTGTGCAAGATGCGGTCGTGTTCTTTGAAAACATTCCCAAAATTCACCGTAAATTGCAGACGGTAGTTGACGTCGGCCTTGGCTACGTCCAATTGGGCCAGCCGGCTACGACATTATCAGGCGGTGAAGCGCAGCGTGTGAAACTGGCTTCAGAACTTCATAAACGTTCAACCGGCAAGTCATTCTATATTTTAGATGAACCGACAACCGGCCTGCATGTGCACGACATCGCGAAATTGCTGGAGGTTCTTCAGCGTCTGGTAGACGGCGGCAACACCGTTCTCGTCATCGAGCATAATCTCGACGTCATCAAAACTGTTGACTATATTATCGACATCGGCCCGGAAGGCGGCGACAAAGGCGGGCAAATCGTCGCAACAGGAACACCGGAAGAAGTCGCAGAAGTTCCTGAATCATACACAGGCAAGTACTTAAAAACCATTCTCGAACGCGACCGTAATCGTATGAAAGAGCTGATTGCAAAAACAGGGAAGAAATAATTTTGGTGAATATCGTGGATTTAATATGTGTAGATTTCGTTGCTCGACGTTGCAGGAAGTTCGAATAAGGTATGTGTTTGCAGTTTGAACCCGCTTCGGCGCTGGGGGATTGCCTTACGCAATGAGCCTACTGGCGAAGAGCGTGCCAGCAGTCTCATTGCCACGGCTGACCCCGCAGTTGCGCCTTCGCTGGTGTTATAGAAAGTATGTCATACTGTTCTTTTGTAAAGTGTGAATTTAGTTGGTATGGTTTTCGTTTCCTGGCTTTGTAAACGCATTGATCAAAAGAATTTTAGCCTTTGCAGAATATTAAGTATTGCATGAAACACATTACCTATCGCAATAGTCTCAGATGTTATGCTCATACTGCTTACTCACACAAAAAGTACTGAAACACCATCCAGTGTACCGGAGTGGAAGGCGGCGACTCTGGGAGGATCAGCCCGACAGGTGAGACGACTTGCGGGAGCTTGCGACCAAGTCGGCTCACCGCGGGCCCTCCAGAACGCGTCCGCCTGGAACGCAGGGAAACGGTCTCTTCCCACTCCCCCTATATTGCGCAGTAACAGTCAAATATCAAACAGCTTATGAAATAGACTGTCAAGCACACGTACAGTGCAAACTTATTTCTAGATGAAACTTTTACAGCGCACAGCCGTATAAATAGTTAGGAAAAGAAAAGTACGCTCATAATGAGGAGGAGTCTTAAGATGCAAAACGAACGCAGACGAATACTTACTTTGCTTGAAGAAAGTAAAATCACAGCAGACGAAGCATTGAGATTATTGGAAGCCCTTGGGAAACAATCGGATACTTCAGATCAGCACGAAAAAACGTCCACTGACTCAAAGACCGGTCACCAAATGGAACAAGATCAGCCTTGGTTTGAAGAGCCGCAGAAGAAAAAGTCCTTCAATCAATCAAAAGATCCGGACCAAACAACTGACGAATCATCTGCAGACGACTTTTTCGAAGATATCCGCAAAGAATTCATGACAGCAGGAGACCGTTTTATGCAATTCATGGATACGGCTGTACAGCGCGTAAAGACCTTTGATTTCGAAGCGCCGTTCAGCAAATCGGTCAGCTTTACACATACTGAAACCAAGACGGCAGAAGATATAGAACAAGTAATTATCCATATTGACCACGGGAAAGTGGAGATTCATCCATCTGAAGATGATCAAATCACCGCAGAATTCTCTGTTAAACATTTTAATCATGATTCTGAAACAGAAGCACGGAGCCAATTTCTAGAAAAACTGCTGTTCGTCAAAGACGGCAATAAACTGCGTATCGGCAGTGATATGAAAATGGTTCAGGTGAATGTAAAGCTCTATATCCCTAAAACGCTGCCATATAAAAAGCTGTCCGTGCGTCTGTTGAACGGCGGCTGCTCAGTGGAAGGCATCGATTTCAATGAGCTTCGCATCAAAACTGCGAATGGCAAAATTGAATGTGCGCATATTGCGTTTGATGAAGCGGAACTGGAAACCGCAAACGGGATGATCCGTTTATTGAAAGTACGGGGCAATAAGCTGGAAGCGGAGACGCTGAACGGGCGTGTCTATGCTGACGGTGAACTGATCGATGCAGATGCGAAATCGCTGAACGGCAATGTCAGCCTGACAACGACTGCATTGAATGCGAAGCGGCTGGACGCAAAGTCCATCAGCGGTACAGTTGAGCTGTATTTCCCATCGACAGTCGGTCTGAAAGGCGAGATCATCTCTAATATGGGGAAGCTTGATCTGCAGCTGAAAGATGTATCGCGTGTGGAAGAACAGGAACAATTCCTGCACCGAACAATCCGCTTCACTAAAGCCGGTGAGGATGAAACGAAAGCTCCTTTACAGATTACCGGCGAATCCAAAACAGGTTCTGTGTTAGTCCACTACAACTCGGTTGAGTTTTGAACGATGTGTGAGGTAAGGACGCGTCCGCCTGGAACGCAGGGAAACGTTTTCTCTCCACTTACCCTATATTGCGCATTCACTAGTGAAACTCCATTCGCAAGGAGCCATTCTAAACACATAAAAAATACCTGCACTCCGCTGAAAATGCGGCAGTGCAGGTATTTTTACTTTTGGTAAGCCCAGTTTAAAATTCCGAAAGCCAGCGCCCGTGCACATTGCAGCAGGTAGACTTTATTCTGAAGCAGCACAGCCTCTGTTTTATGTGACATGAAGCCGCATTCTGCCAGAATCGCAGGCATCTGAGTATCCCGCAGCACAGCGAAATTCGCTTTCTTCACCCCGCGGTCAAGCCGTTTGCAAGCCGCAATGAGCGACTGCTGAACCAAGTTTGCTAAAATTGCGGAACTTTTACTGGCAGCCGGATAGATATACGTTTCTATTCCCTGTGCTTCGCTCCAGCCACTCGTATGGGCATTTGCGTGAATCGATACATAAGCGTCCGCTTTCATTCGGTTGGCTGCTGCCGTGCGTTCAGACAGCGGCACGTCCCGTGAGTTTTCATGTACATAGCGAACGTTCAGGCCTTCTCTGGTCAGGCGGACACCCACCATCTCCGCAACTGCCAAATTAAATTGGAACTCGCGAAGCTTACCGTCAGGCGATCGTTTCCCTGGTGTTTCAGGTCCGTGTCCGGCATCAAGAACAATCAGTGTCATTTTCAACCACTCTCCTTTATCCTGTATATAGTCAGTTTTCTGAAAAAGTGGACACCTGCATAAAGCAGACAAGGAGAAATCCATTTCTTTTCTTTTCCTACATGTTAAAATGAGGATTGGGAAAGCAGTCAGTTGTACATTTGATCAATCTGAATGGCAAGTTTGGCTGACAAGAACGTGAAAATTCCATTTCAAAAGAAATGAAACAGCTGGAAAGCGGGGAACTTTATGGGGGAACTAACAGTAGAAGATATTATGAATCGGTTCGGGCTTGAGTTGATCGCTGGACATCAAGGGATTCAGCGGCATATCCTGATGAGCGATATCTCGAGGCCAGGTCTGGAGATGGCTGGATACTTTGATTATTATCCATCAGAGCGTGTCCAATTGATTGGGCGAAAAGAAATGTCATTTCTGGAAACATTACCTGCCATTACAAGAAGAAAGCGGCTGGAACGTCTTTGTTCCAATAATACGCCTGCTTTTATTATCGCGCACGGTGAAGAGGGGCCGAGAGAACTGAGTCAGCTGGCAGATGAAAAAAACATCCCTGTCTTGCGGACGGATTACAAAACGACGCAGTTTTCCGGTATGCTGACGAATTACTTAGTAGGCCAGCTGGCTCCCATGACGACTGTCCACGGTGTATTGGTAGACGTTTACGGAGTAGGTGTGCTGATCACAGGCGGGAGCGGTGTAGGGAAGAGTGAAACTGCGCTTGAGCTCATTAAGAAAGGTCACCGTCTCATTGCCGATGACTCCGTGGAAATTCGTCAAGTGGCGGAAAATATCTTGATCGGGACAGCGCCGAAAATATTAAAACATATGCTAGAAATCCGAGGAGTCGGGATTATTGATTTAATGACATTGTTCGGTGCAAGCGCTGTAAAAGACGATAAACGGGTGCTGCTGGCTGTAGATCTGGAGATTTGGGATGAAGATAAACATTACGACCGTTTAGGTATCGATGAAGAAAAGGTAGTTATACTGGATTCACAGATTACAAAGTTATCGGTTCCTGTGCGTCCGGGGCGAAATATTGCGGTCATCATAGAGGTGGCAGCGATGGATTACCGAATGAAACGTCTTGGTTTTAATGCAGCCGAGGAATTTACGAAACGGCTGGATCAGGCAATCGCGGATAATGCGGAAATTTTGAAAGAAGAGGGGCTCGACTAAGTGAATTTATTGTTACTTGCGATCAATCCGGTTGCAATTAGAATCGGCAGTTCGGAACATGCGTTAGAAGTGCGCTGGTACGGCATTCTAATCGCAATGGGAATCATATTAGGATTTTTGATAGTACAGCGGGAGATGCTGAAAAAAGGCATGCATCCGGACTTTCTGACGGATATGCTGATTTGGGCCATCCCAATTTCCATCATCAGCGCCCGAATTTACTATGTCATCTTCACATGGGACTATTACAGCGAGCATCCGGAACAGATCATCCAGATTTGGAATGGCGGAATTGCGATACATGGGGCGCTGATAGGTGCTGTCATCACAGCGGTCATATTTACCAGAAAACGCGGTGTGTCATTCTGGAAAGTTGCGGACATTACAGCGCCCGGTCTGCTGATAGGCCAAATTATCGGACGCTGGGGAAATTTTATGAATCAGGAAGCGCACGGCGGTCCGGTTTCCGAGGCATTTAAAGAGAATACGATGATTCCTGACTGGATCATGAATCAAATGACGATTGACGGCGTGACGTATCATCCGACGTTTCTCTATGAGTCGATGTGGAATGTAGCCGGATTGATATTGATCTTGGTTCTGCGCAGGGTCATCACTGTCAAACGCGGGGAAATCTTTTTGTTTTATGTTATCTGGTATTCGATCGGCCGGTTCTTTATTGAAGGCATGCGGACGGACAGTCTGTATGTAATAGGAGCTCTGCGTGCGGCGCAGTTGGTCTCTGTTGCCGGAGTCGTTATCGGAATTGCGATTTTGCTGTATCGCAGATTTATTATGAAAGTGAACGAGAATTATGAAGAAAAACGAAAATAAAATCGCATTATCCAGTACACTCAGCAATGGACTGAAATCGGGTCTTCACACGACCTGGTCGCTGGGAAAGATCATCTTTCCCATTACACTGTTCATAACGATTTTACAGTTCACGCCGATTTTACCCTGGCTTGTCGAACTGGTTGCGCCGCTGATGCATATCTTCGGACTGCGCGGGGAAGCCGCTGTGCCGATTGTGCTGGGAAATACATTGAATTTGTATGCCGGAATTGCAGGGATCATCTCTCTGGAATTAACGGTAAAAGAAGTTTTCATTATTGCGCTGATGATCAGTTTTGCGCATAATTTGTTCATTGAGACAGCTGTGGCGCTTAAGGTGGGCGTCAAGCTGTGGCTGGTCCTGGCAGTACGGCTGGGATTGGCGGCAACGGCGGGCATCTTGCTGAATCTGTTTTGGACAGGCGGCTCAGAAATCGCCCAGTACGGCTTGACGCCACAGGCTGAAGCGGTTCCACAAGGAGTTTGGCAAATTCTGCTTCTCGGAATCGAGAAAGCAGCGTTCGGCGTTCTGCAGCTTGCGCTGATTGTCATCCCGTTGATGCTGCTTGTTCAATTTGTCAAAGACCGCAATTATTTAGAACATTTTTCAAAAGGACTAGCTCCTTTCACTAAGTTAATCGGCGTGAAGCCGAATACCTCGATGACACTTGTTGCGGGCTTGCTGATCGGCCTGGCTTACGGAGCGGGTGTGATGATACAGGCTGTCCGCGAAGACGGCGTTTCCAAACGGGATATTACGTTAGCATTCATTTTTCTGATGGCCTGCCACGCTGTAATTGAAGATACTTTATTATTTCTGCCGCTTGGTATCCCGATCTGGCCATTATTTCTGATACGGCTTGTGACCGCGATTCTGCTGACTGTAACGGTCAGTGTGTGTTGGAAGCAGCCGAAAGCAGCCGAAAGCGAAGGAGGAGTCTGTCATTGACTATTAAACCGATTACCACGTTATTATTTGATTTTGACGGAACACTTGGCGATACAAATGAATTGATTATTGCTACTTTCCGTCATGTGCTGGAAGAACATTTTCCCGGTCGTTTTCAGCGTGAAGACATATTGGCTTTTATCGGGCCGTCGCTGAGAGATACTTTTTCATCCATTGAACCTGTGATGACAGACCAGTTGATCCAGGAATACCGGGCATGGAATCTTGCCAATCATGACGCTTATGTAACAGAATTTGACGGCGTTTCGGATACACTGCACAAGCTGCATGCAAAAGGTTTGAAAATGGCGGTCGTTTCTACGAAAAAGCGTGACATGGTGGAAAGAGGGCTGCGTCTGATCGGAATCGAATCCTATTTTGAAACGGTGATCGGTCTGGATGACGTGACCAATGAAAAACCGAATCCTGAGCCGCTTTTATTGGCATTGGAACGACTGAATCGTTCGCCTGAAGAAGCGCTGATGATTGGAGATAACTTCCACGACATCCTAGGCGGTCAAAACGCAGGAGTCCGCACGGCAGCTGTTGCCTGGGCGCTTAAAGGAGAAGAATACTTGCAGACGTTTAAACCGGATTATATGCTGCATCACATGACCGATTTGTTTACACTGATCGATGGAGAGCGGCCGTGAGACGCACGGAGCGCTACGCTTCTAAAGGCGAAGCAAATTCACTTTGGCATATTTACCGGACTGTTTCGATTTTCAAAGTAGCGAAGAACTTCATTGTGATCCAGATCGCACGGTATACTCCGTTTGTTTCATGGAAGAATATACTGTATCGGCTATTTTTGCGAATGAAGGTGGGCAGACAGACAGCGTTTGCTTTAATGGTGGTGCCGGATGTCATGTTTCCTGAGCGTATTACGGTCGGAAATAATTCGATCATCGGTTTCAACACCACGATTCTTGCCCACGAGTATTTAATCGATGAATACCGCATTGGCGATGTGGAGATCGGCAACGAAGTGTTAATTGGCGCAAATACCACGATTTTACCCGGTGTGAAAATAGGGGACGGCGCAATTGTCTCCGCCGCTTCACTGGTTAATATGGATATTCCTGCCGGCTGTTTTGCAGGCGGGAATCCAGTGCGGATCATTTATACAGCAGAAGAGATGAAAGCACGGGCTGCACGCAGTGACAAATGAATGACGGGCAGGTTAGATGTGCTATAATAGAGGGTAGATTGCAAAGAGGGACGTTATATGCGTTCCTCTTACTTTTTCGGAGGAGTTCGATTGGAAAAAAAACGAAGGTTTAACAAGAATAAGATTGTTTCATTTTTGCCTGACGGTGATTTTTATCGCAAGCGCGCGATGCAGGCGATGCAGCGCGAGCAATTTTCAGACGCAGAAAAGTATTATAAACGTGCTTTGGAGCTGAATCCTGATGATGCGCTTACGCATATGGAATATGGCGTATTCATCATGGAAGTCGGTCGTTTTGAAGATGCCTACGAATTATTGAAGAAGGCGGATGAATTAGACCCGGATAACGAAGAGACAACTTTCTATCTGGCGGAAGTTCATGCCCACCTCGGCTTGCTGCGCGAAGCGAAACAATATGCATTGAAATATATCGGGCTTTCTCCCGGCGGACTGTTCATGGAAGAATCACACGAGATCATTGAATTTGCAGATCAGGAAGAGACCTATCTCGAAGACGGTGAGCTGCCGGACGCCGAGGTACTTTTCATTCAGGAAAAGGCCCGTAAAATAATGGAAGAAGGCAATTTTGAGCAGGCGATTGAAGTACTCGAAAATCTGCTCGCTGATTACCCGAAAAACTGGGCGGTCCATAATAACTTGGCGCTGGCTTATTTCTATATTGGTGAAGAAGCCCGTGCAGAAAAAATACTCTATGACGTGCTTCAAGAAGAAAAAGGAAATATTCATGCGCTGTGTAATTTAGCTGTGTTTTTTTATTATGGACGGGACGAAGAGCGGTTGACAAGCATGATGGATCTGCTCGCGAAGATCAAACCATATCAGGTGGAGCACCGATACAAGCTAGGTGCTACGTTTGCGCTGACAGGCCGGTATGAAGAAGCGTATCATTGGTTGCGCAGTCTTCAGAAACGCGGCTTCCAGGGCGATGTAGGTTATTATTTCTGGCTTTCGAATGCCGCTTATTTTACGGGACATCGACAAGTGGCGGAGCAGGCTTACGATAAATTGCTTCAAATGGATCCTTCAAAAGAAGGGTTCGAGCCTTGGAAATCAATAGAGGACCAGCTGAATCCTGATGCGTATGAAGAGGATGTTCCTTTTTTAATTGAAAAGATATCGAATCCGTACAGCAGTGAGCGGATGTTCGGCTTGTATTTACTTGGCAAGTCTTCGCATCTGCAGGAAATCCTGTCACATCCGGGATATATAAACGTGGAAGATCTCAGTTCATCAGAGCAGTTATTTTTAGCGCATAGTCTGGATTATGAATTCATTGCGGAAAATGATTTCGAAAAATCGTTCAGCCGGGCGCTGGAAATTTGTGAGCTGCTTTATGAACAGTACACGCCGCTTGATTTGCAGGGAACACATTTATTTCAGATGTGGTTCACGCTGTGTGAGAACGCCCTCACGGATAAATATGCGTTTGCAAATCCTAAAGCTATAGCTGCAGCAGTGGACTATATGTTCCAGTCTTCCCGCTATGATCAAGTGACTAAGAAGTCCCTAGCGGGGAAATACGGGGTGTCTGTTGCCACTCTGACAAAGTATGTGCAGCAATTGATTCAGTTTTTGCCTTACTCTGCGGATTGACAGTAAACTGGCTGTGCATTTAAGTTGAATTCATTCGAAAATTCCACTAGGATTTTATATATAGACTTTCTATATTTGAGGAGGACAATCAGATGTCAACGGATAAAATTTATGACGTAATAATTGTGGGTGCAGGACCGGCGGGTATGACGGCGGCTGTTTATACAGCACGCGGAAACATGTCTACATTAATGTTGGAGCGGGGAGTTCCCGGCGGCCAGATGGCGAACACAGAAGAGATTGAGAACTATCCTGGATTCGAAAGTATTCTTGGGCCTGATCTGTCTACGAAAATGTTCGACCATGCAAAACGTTTCGGTGCGGAATATGCATACGGAGACGTCACGAAGATCGAAGACGGACGCGAGTTCAAAACAATTCATGTAGGAGAAAATAGCTTTAAAGCACGTGCGGTTATTTTAACGACAGGTGCTGAATACCGTAAAATGGGAATTCCGGGCGAAGCAGAATTGACCGGCCGCGGTGTCAGTTATTGTGCAGTTTGTGACGGAGCGTTTTTCCGCGGTAAAGATATCGTCGTAATCGGCGGTGGAGATTCAGCGGTTGAAGAAGGTACGTACTTGACGCGTTTTGCGAATAAAGTGACGATCATTCACCGCCGTGATGAGCTGCGCGCACAGAAGATTGTGCAGGAGCGTGCATTTGCGAATGAAAAGATTGATTTCATTTGGAACACGACTGTTAAGCAAGTGAACGAAAAGGACGGCAAGGTCGGTTCTGTTACACTTGTATCAACTGAAGACGGCTCAGAACGCGAAATGGAAACGGAAGGTATGTTTATTTATATCGGACTGGATCCATTAACGGCGCCTTTTAAAGAACTCGGTATTTTGGACGAGAACGGTTATATCGAAACAAACGACATTATGGAAACAAAGATTCCGGGAATTTACGCTGCAGGCGACGTGCGTGAAAAGTTACTGCGTCAAGTCGTTACAGCTACAGGCGACGGAAGTGTTGCTGCGCAGGCGGCTCAGAAATATATTGAAGAGCTGATGGATGAGGTAGGAGCCAAAGCCTGAAAACTTAATCTATTCGTAATCTGTACGTAATAGGTTTGCAATGTAGGAAGGGTATACTTGTATAAGTCAAGACCCCCTTTTAAAATATAGCAACTTTGTGGCTATTTGCGGTAACAAACTTCCGTGAATAGCCTCCTTTTTTTGTCGTTTTTCTATAAAGCATTGTATACTAGGAATACATACGTGAAAAGTGGGGACTACATATGCAAAAAATTGCTAATTTACTCGTAGTGAAAGACGAACAAGTCCTTTTACTCAAGAAGCCGAGACGCGGCTGGTATGTAGCGCCGGGCGGGAAAATCGACGAAGGGGAATCGATTTACGAGGCTGCTGTAAGGGAATTTACTGAAGAAACAGGCGCCAGACCGATTCAGCCGCATTTGAAGGGTATTTATACAATGATGACCATGGACGATGACGGAAAGCAACTGCTGAATGAATGGCTGCTGTTTACATTTATAGCCCGTGATTATTCGGGAGACATTTTGGAGACAACAGCTGAAGGCGAGCTGGAGTGGCATCCGGTGGAGAGTCTGCATACATTACCGATGGCAGAGGGGGATCGTTCCAATCTCTTGTTCGCAGTCCATGGGGCAGGAATGCAATATGGAACGTTTTACTATACAGAGCAATTCCGCTTACTGCAGGAGTCGCTTCAACAATCGACGGAAGGTGAATGAATAAAAATGGATCAAGCACACGGGTCAAATGAATACGAAGTAGTGATTATCAGTGGCATGTCAGGTGCCGGTAAAACAGTTGCGATGCAGTGTTTTGAGGATATGGGTTTTTATTGCATCGATAATTTGCCACCTGAATTATTCGTGACATTCCTGGATTTAATGATGAAGTCGGATAATCAGATGAGACGGATTGCAGCCGTAATGGATACACGCGGCGGAAGCCTGTTTGATTCATTGGTTGCAGCGCTTGAGGAACTTTTTAAAAAAGACGGCGTTAAAGCCAGTCTGCTGTTTCTGGATGCCGATGATGAGACCTTGGTGAAGCGTTACAAGGAAACACGCCGGTCCCATCCGCTTTCTGAAGGCGGCGTGCTGCTCGAAGGAATCCGCAGAGAGCGGATACTGCTGACGGAGCTGAAAGGCCTGTCACGTTCAATTTACGATACGTCTAAATTAAAGCCGAAACAATTGCGCGAGAAAATCATGCGGGAGTTCTCTGCTGAAGGAGAACCGACGTTTACGCTGAACTTTGTTTCTTTTGGTTTCAAAAACGGTATGCCGATTGATGCAGACGTCGTTTTCGATGTTCGTTTCCTGCCGAATCCTTTTTATTTAGAGGAGTTGCGTCCAATGACAGGTTTGAACCCAGAAGTGTCTGATTACGTGCTGAAGTGGAATGACACAAAATTGTTGATTGAGAAATTAACCGACCTGTTCAAGTTCCTGATCCCGCAATATAAGCAAGAAGGCAAAGGTCAGGCAGTCATCGCATTCGGCTGCACAGGGGGCCAGCATCGCTCGGTGACTCTTGCGGAATACTTTGGAAAAGAGTTCAAAGGGGACTATCCAACGCAAATTTCTCACCGGGATGTCGAAAAAAGAAAGGGCTGACACGGCTATGCCATCTACTACTATAAAAAGAGTCGTAGTATTCGGAGGGGGAACAGGCCTTTCAACCATTTTACGCGGATTGAAGCGCTATCCCATTGATTTGACGGCTATTGTCACAGTAGCAGATGACGGAGGCAGTTCGGGACGTTTATTTGACCAATACGACATCCCGCCTCCAGGGGACATCCGACAGGTTATGGCAGCGCTTTCAGATGTCGAACCGTTGATTGAGAAGATGTTCCAGTACCGTTTCGAAGGTTCCGACGATTTGAAAGGTCACTCGCTCGGGAACCTCATGCTGACCGCATTAACGAACATTACAGGCGATTTTGCGCGTGCGGTGGAGCAAATGGGGCTGGTCCTGAACATAAAAGGGAAAGTATTGCCTGCAGCAAATCAACGGATTACCTTGCATGCAGAGCTAGAAGATGGTTCAATTATTACAGGTGAATCGAAAATTCCTCTCTACGGGCGGAAAATTCGCAATGTCTTCATTTCACCTCAAGATGTGAAGCCGCTGCCGGAGACGGCTGAGACGATCAAAAAAGCAGATTTGATCATATTTGGTCCAGGCAGTTTATATACAAGTATCTTGCCGACGATTCTGGTGCAGGATATACGGGAAGCCGTACTTGCGAGCCAGGCGAAAAAAGTGTATATCGGCAACTTGACGACGCAAAGAGGCGAGACATTTCGGTATACGGCCTCTGAGCATGTTCAGGCGCTGTATGACCACGCGGGAGTGCCTTTCCTGGATGCAGTGCTCGTCAATAACTCAGATGCCTTCAGACGTGCGTACGGGATACCTGCCGATGAAGAACCCTGGCTGGTGGAAAATGATCTGGACAGACTGCAAATGCTCGTTCCCGAAGTTTTTGTGCAGGAAATCGCGACGGTGTTCAACGGTGTGATTATGCATAAATCAGCGGACGTGGCGGATGTGCTCATGCGATATATAGAGAGAACGTAGAAGACGGATAGATATGAAGATCGCCGAAAAGGGGGAATATCATGTCTTTTGCATCTAAAACAAAAAAAGAGCTGACGCAAATTGAAGCGGATGACTGCTGTATTAAAGCGGAGATCGCTGCTTTTATTCGAATGAATGGCGTGATGTCTTTTTCCAATAAACAACTGAGTCTGGATGTGCAGACTGAAAACGCGGCGATTGCGAGAAGGCTTTATTCCAATCTGAAAAAGCTGTATCCTTATAAAGTAGAATTGCTGGTACGGAAGAAAATGCGTTTGAAGAAAAATAACGTGTATATTTGCCGGATACGGGACGGCGCAAAAGACTTGCTGGAAGCGCTCTCCATTATAACCCACGATTTCCAGATGGTTGATACGATTGATCCGGTGCTAATTGAAATGGACTGCTGTGCGAGAGCGTATTTACGCGGTGCTTTCTTGGCGGGAGGTTCGGTCAATAATCCAGAAACCTCTTCGTATCACTTAGAAGTGTTTTCAAGCTATCAAAAGCATAGTGAGTCACTTGTGGAACTGATGAACCGGTTCCAATTAAATGCGAAGTCCATCGAACGCAAAAAAGGATTTATCGCTTATTTGAAAGAGGCTGAGAAAATATCTGATTTTCTTGGACTCATCGGGGCGCATGTCTCGCTTATGAAATTTGAAGACGTTCGTATTATGAGAGATATGCGGAACAGTGTAAACCGGCTTGTGAATTGCGAGACAGCTAATCTGAACAAGACAATTGGCGCGGCACAGCGTCAGGTGGAAAATATTAAGCTGATTGAACAGACGATCGGACTGGAACAACTGCCGGAGAGGCTGCAGGAAATTGCACAGCTGCGTGTGGCGCATCAAGACGTCACATTGAAAGAGCTGGGTGAACTGGTGTCCGGTGCATCTGTCAGTAAATCAGGCGTTAACCACCGCTTGCGAAAGATTGAAGAGATAGCCGAGCGGCTGCGCGGAAACTGATCAAATGTATTATATTCTGAAAAAGAAAGAAAAGGAGCATACAATATGGTAGAAAAAACAGTGAAGGTAGGAATAAAACCTGGTTTACAGGCAAGACAGGCAGCATTATTTGTGCAAGAAGCGAATAAATACTCTGCTGATATTTACTTGAAAAAAGAAGTTCGTCAGGTAAACGCCAAAAGTATTATGGGGATCATGAGCCTGGCGATTGCAAAAGGTACGGAGATCACTTTGCAGGCAGACGGCATCGATGAAGATTTGGCTCTTGAAAATCTGGCACAGCTTGTAGAAACTGAACAGCAATAAAAAAAACCGATTCTCCTTTTGGAAGAATCGGTTTTCGTTTACTCATTTTGCTTATTTCTTCATATCGCTGCGCTGAACGATGTGATCGATCAAGCCGTATTCTTTCGCGCGTTCCGCTGTCATGAAATTATCACGGTCTGTATCTTTCGCGATGACATCAATCGGCTGTCCAGTGCGGTCAGCTAAGATTTGATTCAGCTTCTCACGCAAGTGCAAGATGCGCTTTGCAGCGATTTCGATTTCAGTCGCCTGACCTTGTGCGCCGCCGAGTGGCTGGTGAATCATCACTTCGGCATTCGGCAATGCATAACGCTTGCCTGGAGCTCCTGCTGTCAGCAAGAATGCGCCCATGGATGCTGCCATACCGATGCAGATTGTCTGGATATCGGGTTTGATGAACTGCATTGTATCGTAGATTGCCATACCTGCTGTAATGCTTCCGCCAGGGCTGTTAATGTAAATGGAGATATCTTTTTCCGGATCTTCAGCTTCCAGGAATAAAAGCTGCGCTACGATCGAATTTGAGACATTGTCATCGATTCCGCTTCCGAGCATGATAATCCGGTCTTTCAGCAAGCGGGAATAGATGTCATACGCCCGCTCACCGCGGTTTGTTTGTTCAATAACTGTAGGAATTAGATTCAATGGTACTTCCTCCTTTTAATGTTCCGTAATAATCGTTCTGTTGAAATCAGTTGGTATTTCAACTATAATTGTATTTTACATAAGTTGGTCAACAAAGGTCAAATCATTCGCCTTATAAATAGCTATTGCTTTTCATTCTATTCCACGATATAATGGAAGATGTCTCAAAGAGGGATATATTTATTTGACAAGTTGATTTTGAAGCGTTTAAAAAATGTGGAAATATTATCTGTCCTCGTGGTGCAATGGATAGCACGTAAGCCTCCGAAGCTTAAAATGTGGGTTCGACTCCCGCCGAGGGCACTACTAATTAGCAAGAAGACTGAACAGATCGCATATGCGATTTGTTCAGTCTTTTTTTTATTTGTCCAGAGGCAGTCAGCAGAAAAAAACGTCCGAATGAATTAAATTCATTTTTCTTGATTAATTTAATAAGAGCTCAACTTGAATAGAAAGAAAGGCTGGAAATATAAAAAGGGAAATACCCAGGAGATTACTCATGAAACAGAGAAAGGCCTGTCTTTTCACCTAGTAAAAAATAAAAATTAAATAAATTATTGTCGAAAAAGACTCGTGCAAACGCTGTCATACCAATAGTTAGCGAGAACAGTAATTATTTTACACTTTAAGAAATTATGAAAATTGGTTTGAACTCGAATTTTAGTTATGGTAATCTATCAAATAAGTAAAACGAAAGTTTTATGAAAATATCAAGGAGGAGAATTATGAAGAAATCGGCGATAGGTATTATGGCGGTGATGATGCTTCTTTTGCTCGCAGCATGCGGTAGCGGAGATTCAGATTCCGGCAGCAGTGGAAGCGGCAGCAAGTTGGATGAACTAAAAGATAAGGGCGTTGTCAGAGTCGGCTTTGCCAATGAGAAACCGTATGCGTATGAAGAAAATGGCGAATTGCAAGGTGCTGCGGTTGCTATTGCCAAAGCGGTCTTTGAAAACCTGGGCGTTGACGAAGTGGACGGCAAGCTCTCCGAATTCGGTCAATTGATCCCGGGGTTAGGCGCCGGCAAGTTTGATGTGATTACAGCAGGTATGGCTATTTCACCGGACCGCTGCTCAAACGTTTCATTCGGTGAGCCGGAAATTAAGTATGGTGAGGGCCTGATTGTTGAAAAAGGCAACCCGATGAATCTGAAGAGTTACAAGGATATCGCTGCTGATCCGTCTATTAAAGTAGCAGTCATGAGCGGAGCGACAGAAAAAGACTTCATGATCCGTGAAGGAGTTGCGGAGAGCCAGATTATGATGGTTCCGGATATCCCGGCTTCATTCTCGGCAGTTGAATCAGGCCGTGCAGCTGTTACGACAGGCACTGAGATGACGATTAAGATGGCATTGGAATCTGCAAACAATGAAAAATTGGAGTTCGTCACAGATTTTGAACAGCCGGATATCGAAGGAGTGCCAAGCTACGGTGCGGCAGCTTTCTTGAATGGTGACGACGAACTGCGCGAAGCATACAACGAAGAATTGAAGAAGTTGAAAGAAAGCGGCGAAATCGCTGCATTGATTGAACCGTTCGGCTTTACCGAAGAAAATAACTTGGTGGAAAACGAGATTACGACGGAAAGTGTTTGTAACGGAGATAACTACTAAGAGAACAGCCGGGTCATGCCCAACAGCGGCATGACCTTTTTTCTTTCGTTAAATCGGCCGTCAGTCTGGCAGATGCAGACCGGACGGCAATTGGTTTTTAACTAACGATCAATAAATAATGGAGTGGTTTTTGTGAATTCCTTACCCGATATATTTTCTGCGGTCGTACAAGGGCTGGGTATTACGCTGCAGGTATTGTTCCTGTCGATTATCTGCGCGAGTATCATTGCACTGGTTGCAGGGCTTTCGCGTGTTAATTCGAACCCCCTGCTGCGTGGATTCACTGGTTTTTACGTAGAGATATTCCGCGGCACCTCGCTGATTGTACAATTATTCTGGTTTTCCTACGCACTTCCAGGATTATTCAATATTCATCTTGGAAGTGATGTATGGGTAGCAGTCCTCGCGATCTCATTGAACTACGGAGCCTATATGTCCGAAATCGTCAGAGGATCGATTCAGGCGGTGTCTGCAGGACAGACAGAAGCATCTATCGCACTGAATTTATCGAAGTTCCAGCGTATGCGCCATATTATTTTGCCGCAGGCTCTGCGCATGATGCTGCCGGAATACGGTAATTATTTAATACAGATTTTGAAAGCAACTTCATTAGTATCACTCATAGGATTGACTGATCTGCTGTATTACGGAAATATTTACCGAAGCACGCACATAGCGGAATCCCCGATGGTTTATGTACTTCTCCTCGTGATGTACTTTGTGATTGCGCTGCCGTTGATTGCCTTCACAAGAAAGATGGAGAGTGTAGCGAAGAAAGGGGTTGCTAGCTGATGACTTGGAGCTGGGATGTGTTTTTTTCAGTAATTCCACTGATATTTAAAGGTTTGTGGATTACCGTCGGTTTGACGCTGGCGTGTTATGTATTCGCTGCTGTATTTGGATTCTTCTGGGTGTTTATCAGCAGATTGCCATGGCGGCCGGTGACGTGGCTGTTCGGCTGGATCGCTGAATTTATCCGTTCGACTCCGCCGCTTGTCCAATTGTTTTTCATTTATTACGCATGGCCGATGATGCCGGTAATAGGCGTATCTCTCAATCCTTTTGTAGCTGCTATTTTAGGGCTCGGAATGCATTTCAGCACTTATATGTCTGAAGTATACCGTTCAGGAATTGAATCGGTGGATAAAGGACAGTGGGAAGCTTCGACAGCGCTGAATCTGTCGACGCGTCAAAAGTGGACGAAAATTATTTTGCCTCAGGCGATTCCGCCGACTATTCCAATGCTGGGCAATTACTTGATCATCATGTTCAAAGAAGTCCCGCTGGCTTCTACAATCGGTGTCGTGGCGATGCTTCATATCGCCAATGATTATGGAGCGCAGTATTATAAGTTCGTGGAGCCGCTGACAGTCGTCGCGCTGTTCTTCCTGCTGCTGAGCTACCCGTCTGCACTGCTAATCAATAAATTAGAAAAGAAATATAACCGCAGCTTCGATAAAAAGACGCTGGCATAATAAAAAAGCAACAGAGTGGAATGAAAGAGAGGTTGAGATGGTGGAACCGATAGTGCAATATAAAGACGTCCGCAAATCGTTTGGAGAAACAGAGGTGCTAAAAGGCATCGACTTGGATATTAGGCCTTCCGAGAAAGTCGCTCTGATCGGTCCGAGCGGTTCCGGTAAGACAACAATTATCCGTATGCTGATGACACTGGAAGAGCCGACAGCTGGAATTATAGAAGTGAATGGGCAAAATCTTTGGCAGATGCAGAAAAAGGAGGAGTGGGTCACAGCGGATGAAAATCATCTGCGTTCCATCCGAGGAGATATCGGTATGGTGTTTCAGCACTTTAACTTATTTCCGCATATGACGATATTGGAGAACTGTATGCTGGCTCCCGTACTCGTGAAGAATGAAAATAAAGCCGAAGTGAAAGCGACTGCTGTTGAGATGCTGGAAAAGGTAGGCCTCGGTGATAAGATTGAATTGTACCCCGCGCAGCTTTCCGGCGGCCAGAAGCAACGCGTGGCAATGGCGAGAGCGCTGATGATGCGTCCGCAGGTCATGCTGTTTGACGAAGTAACGTCAGCGCTGGATCCTGAGCTCGTCGGTGAAGTGCTTGAAGTCATCCGAGATCTTGCCAAAGAAGGGGAGATGGCGATGATTCTTGTCACGCACGAGATGGATTTTGCGCTCGATATTGCAGACCGCGTAGTCTTCCTGAATGAAGGGGTCATTGAAGAAGAAGGGCCGCCTTCAGAAATCCTGCTGAATCCTGATAGTGAACGCCTGCAGGACTTCCTGGGACGCTTCATGAATAACAGATAAAAACGAGTCGTTTATTGGGTCTCCACCAAACTGTGTGCTTGACAGTCTATTTCATAAGCAGTTTGAAATTTGACTGTTATTGCGCAATGTAGGATGAGTGAGAAGGATACCGTTTCCCTGCGTTCCAGGCGGACGCGTTCTGGAGGGCCCGCGGTGAGCCGACTTGGTCGCAAGCTCCCGCAAGTCGTCTCACCTGTCGGGCTGATCCTCCCAGAGTCGCCGCCTTCCACTTCGGTACACTGGCTGATTTTTCAATACTTTTCATGTGATTGGCAGTATGAGCATACTATTTGAGACTTTTATTATAAGTAAGGCATTCATGCACTACCTATCATTCTGCAAAGGCTTAGATTCTTGTGTTCAATGCATTTACAAAGTCGAGAAACGAAAACCATACCAACTAAATCCGCACTCTGTAAAAGAGCAGTATGACATACTTTCTCCAATACCAGCTAAGGCGCAACTGCGGGGAGGCTGTTGCAAAGCGAACAGCGTAGGATTCGCTTTGCCGTATTTCTGCGGTCTTTGCAGAAATTAAGACAATGAGGCATGTTCTTCGCCAGCTGGCCCATAGCGTAAGGCAATCCCCCAGCAGCGAAGCGGGATTAAACTGCAAACTCACACTCCATTCAAGACTCCTGCAAAGCCGAGTAACGAAATCCTCACACTGCAAAACTGCAGCAGGATTTCCGCAATACGAATGTGAAAGGTTGTCAAGAACAGAATTTGGCGCAGATCTCGTTTATTCATATGAATAATTTACTCGTGTGGAAACATATAAAAAGGGTCAGGATTCATAATTGAATCTAGACCCTTTTTTCTATATGTATCCAATTTTAAGGAAATAAAAAACCCTACGCAATGTAGGGTTTTTCTCAAGCAGAGATTAAGCTTTTTGAACGTTAGTAGCTTGTAGGCCACGTTGTCCTTGTTCAATTTCAAATGTTACGCTTTGACCTTCGTCTAAAGATTTGAAACCGTCGCTTTGGATTGCTGAGAAGTGAACGAATACGTCCTCTCCAGCTTCACGCTCGATAAAACCAAAACCTTTTTCTGCATTAAACCACTTAACTGTACCTTGTTCCATAATTTTTGCCTCCTAGTGTGGATTGCCACACATGATGTTACTATGCTTGCTCAAATACCTTAGACGAAAAACAAAATATTTTCTCGATCTGCAAAAAGAACAAAGATAATACTCTCTTAGAATAACCCATCTCGAATGAAATTGCAAATGGAACGATTGATAATAATTAAAAAGACCTTAGAATCTTTGGGAAATGGTTAGTTCTTCCTGCGATATTCTTAAGAAATATTTATAAAGGGGGGCAATACAGCTGATAAATTGATGAACCGTACGGAACTTATCCGTAAACTGTCCTGAATAAAGCAAAAGATGTTCTATTGTTAAAATTAATCATACAAAAAAAGGAAGCCGCTTATAAAAGCGGCTTCCTTCTATACAATACAGTTGGTTGACCGGAGCTTAGCGTTCCTTGCTGAGTTCATCGTGAATCAAATTCATATTATAGTTTAAATACTTAACATATGTGTCGATTTCGTCGCCGGGATTCCCGATTTCATCAGAATAGATCGGCTTTTCTGCGATTGGAACGCCTGTTTCTTCAGATACCGTTTCCATCGGGCGTGTATCCACATTGGACTCTACGAATAAAACAGGCACATTGTGTTCTTGAATATAGTGGACCAATTCTTTGATCTGCTTAGGAGAACCGTTCTCTTCTGTATCGATCTCCCAAATGAACGCTTCCTTAAGGCCATAATGATCGTTCAGGTATTGGAATGCGCGTTCACTTGTAACGAGTACCCGGTTTTCTTCAGGAATTGTAGAGATGCGCTCTGCGAATTCATTATCCAAATCCTGCAGACGCTGAACATACTCATCACCGCGTTTTTTGATGTCTTCGCTATTAGCAGGGTGCTTTTCAACTAATACATCGCGCACTGTTTCTGCCATCTTCACCCCGACAGCCGGGTCAATGAACGCGTGCGGATTGATTTCTTCATCGCGGCCATCTTCTCCGCCGATATACTTCGGCTCCACATTCTCAGTCAAACTGAAGATATTTTCCTCTTTCTGGCCGACAGAGTCCATCATTTTAAAGAACCATCCCTTTTTGCCACCTTCAAGATTCAAACCATTATAAAATAAAACGTCTGCATCCGTCGCAGCTTTAATATCATTTGGAAGAGGCTCATATTCGTGAGGATCCGTTCCAGTCGGCACCAGATTATACACTTCAATGTCCTCTCCGCCGATTTCGCGGGCCATGTCTGCAATAATGGTAAATGATGTAACAACCTTCAGCTTGCCGCCGTCCTCTTTACTGTCATTTGTGTTTGCCGCGCTGTTCTTGTCATCGTCGCTGCCGCATGCTGCCAGCATAAACACAGCGAGCAAGGACAAGCCCAGCCATTTTAATAAGTTTTTCATGTAATTCATCCTGCTCCTTTTATAGGTTATTATATTTTCCGTCTCAACGGTTGTTTCTATGTTTAATTATTCGTCATCACGTCTTTCCGTTTAGACACAGACCGGAACTTGCTGACCACAATCCCTTGTTTAGGGGAGAATAAAAATGCCAGTACAAAAAGTGCGGTTGTCGCCAATGCGATGACAGGTCCTGAAGGCATGTTGTACAAAAAACTGAAATATAATCCGATGATGGATGAAATTGCGCCGAAAAAGGCAGCAAGGAAAACCATAACGGAGAGTTTATTGGTTAACAGATAGGCAGTCGAAGCCGGTGTGATTAATAATGATACAACTAAGATAACGCCTACCGTCTGCAGGGAAGCGACTGTCACCAATGTCAATAAGAACATGATGCTGTAGTGAATCAAGCGCGTTTTTAATCCGTAGGCGGCAGCCATCGTTTCGTCAAAACTTGATACGAGCAGTTCTTTAAAGAACAGCGCGACCACTAAAATGACAATAGCGCCGATGATCAACGTTAGCCACATATCGGAAGTACGGACCGACAGTACGTTGCCGAATAAAATCTGTGTGAGGTCTGTCGCACTTTTTGCCCGGGTAATGAGGATAATACCCAGTGCGAAGAACGCGGAGAATACAATCCCGATGGACGAATCATTTTTAATCCGGCTGTTTTGGGAAATGGCGCCGATACCGAATGCCGTTAAGACGCCCGTCAGGACCGCTCCGTAGAAATAGTTGATGCCGAGCATATAAGAAATCGCTACACCGGGCAGAATAGCATGGGAAATCGCATCTCCCATCAGCGCCATGCCGCGAAGAACGATAAAGCTGCCGATGACGCCACAGATGATTCCCACCATGATGGACGTGATAAACGCTTTCTGCAGGAAACCGTATGTCATTAAATCCTGAATAAATCCCATTACATGGAAACCTCCAAACCATCGAGCATGAATTCACGGTTATAGGCTTTCGACATATTGCCTGACTGGAATACTTTGTTGACAGGTCCCGCATCAATCAGCTCTTTATTCATCAAAATCAGATCATCAAAATAACTTTTCACTTTTGACAAGTCATGGTGCACGACGAAAACGATTTTTCCTGCTTCTTTCAGTTCACGCAAAATCCCGATGATGACTTCTTCACTGGATACGTCAATTCCGACAAAGGGTTCATCCAAGAAGAAATAATCTGCTTTTTGAGCAAGTGCACGCGCGAGGAACACTCGCTGCTGCTGTCCGCCGGATAATTCACCGATCTGGCGGTTGGCGAATTCCTCCATGCCTACTTGCTTCAGACATTCCATTGCCAGCTCTTTATCCGCTTTTTTAGGGCGGCGCAGAATTCCGACTTTTGGATAGGTGCCCAGAAGCACAGTATCCTTTACGACAATCGGGAAATTCCAATCGATATTTGAACGCTGTGGAACGTATGCAATCTGTTTGCGCATTTCATCGACTGATTTCTTGCCGAATCTGACGGATCCATGGTCTTTATGGATCAATCCAAGCATTGCTTTCATTAATGTTGATTTGCCGGCACCGTTCGGACCGAGCACCCCGATTATAGTGGAGGCTCCGAAAGAAAAGGATACGTCTTTCACTACTTCATTTCCGTCATACGACACACTGATATTCTCAACTGTTATCGGATCAATCATTCTGTTCCCTCCTTCAATATGTTTCCCTCGTGCAACTTTTAGATAAATAATAACCTGCCGAATCATTTATTCAATTAGTATTCCTCATTTTTTATTTATTAAAACACTATAAATCAATAGTTTCCTTAGTGCAACTCTTGTGCATGGTTTGAACTACAATGTTTCCTTAGTGCAACTTTTAATAGTATAGCTTACTCAAAATACTCTGTAAAGCTAAATTTTCAAATAGCTATTACTGCACAGTATTTATAGAAAACTTCTATCATATAGTGGCTATTATATGTGAGGAATGAACCAAGTAAATGGATGAACACCCAATTTGACGGGGGAATAAATTTGGGGTTTGCAACAAAATCGATTCTTGAAAACTTGTCATGTCTGTATTGAGAAAATCATGCTGCAGTTAAAACCCGCTTCGGCGCTGGGGGATTGCCTTACGCTATGAGCCTACTGGCAAAGAGCATGCCAGCAGTCTCACAGCCACGGCCGACCCCACAGTTGCGCCTACGCTTTTGCTGGAGAATGTATGTCATGTTGCTTTTTGGCAGATTGTGAATTGAGTTGGTGTGGTTTCGTTTCTCGACTTTGTAAACACTTTGATCACAATGATCTAAGTCTTTGCAGAATGCTAAGTATTGCATGAAACGCCTTACCTATCGTAATAGTCTCAGATATTATGCTCATACTGCCTTCTTGCACAAAAAGTATTAAAACAACAGCCAGTGTACCCTCGTTCCAGGCAACCTAAGTACGCCGCAAGTGCCTTAATTTCTGCAAAGACCACAGAAATACGGCAAAGCGAACCCTACGCTGTTCGCTTGGCAACGGTTGCATGACTCACTTCATGTGAGCCCGCGGCTAAAAACACTCTGGGAAGATCAGCCCGACAGGTAAGACAACTTGCGAGAGCCGTCACGAAGAACGGCTTTTGCGAGTAAAAGCGAAGCGTTAGGAGCACATCTTTGCACTTCAAGTCGGCTCACCGCGGGCCCGCAAGACACGCGTCCGCCTGGAACGCAGGGGAACGGTATCTATCCATTTACCATTCTATACTGCGCAATCACAGTCAAATCCATGAAATAGACTGTAAAGCACATGTTTTGGTGAAGAGCCTAAATTTTAATTGAGCATTTTTATTTCATCTGAAGTTTTGCGGGATAAAGAAGAAGGGTAAGTAAATACTAATTACATAAAGAAAGGAGCAGTTGTGGATGAAAAAAATCACAGGACCGTTAATTATCGTCATTATCTTAGTTGTTATAGCAGCTGTTATGATTGTACCGAGCTATAATAAATTAGTGAATTTGGAAGAAGACGTAGATCAGTCTTACGCACAAATTGAAACGCAATTGCAGCGAAGAGTGGATTTAATCCCGAATCTGGTCAGCACGGTAAAAGGCTATGCTTCGCATGAAAAAGAAGTTCTGGAGAATATCGCCGATGCACGGAGCAAGATGGCAGGTGCTAAAGGACCGGAAGAACAGGCAGCCGCAGATTCCGAACTAGCGGGTGCGCTGAGCAGATTATTGGTCGTTGTCGAGAACTATCCTGATCTGAAGGCCAATCAAAACTTCCAGCAATTAATGGATGAACTGGCGGGTACAGAAAATCGAATTGCAGTCGCACGCAAAGATTATAATGATGTAGTATCTGTATTCAACCGGAAAGTAAAAGGTTTCCCAGGTAAAATTATCGCATCCGTTTTTGGATTCGATGAGAAAGAATACTTTAAAGCGACAGAAGGGGCACAAGAACCGCCAACAGTTGATTTTGGAGATGACAAAAAGTGATGAAACACTTCCGCCTGTTCACTGCAGCGCTGCTGTTTGCCCTGATCGGCACTGCGGTACCGGCCCATGCCATTACAGAAGTAGTAGTGGATGATGCAGACATTTTATCTCCGCAGCAGGAGGCGGAAATAAAAGACTATGGAGTTCGGCTATATAACGCGACAAAAGCGGAATTTGCCGTACGGACTGTTTATTCTCTTGAAGGGGAGCCGGTAGAGGATTACGCAGTCCGAAAACTTCGCGAACTGAAGCTCGGCGATGCCAAGATGGACAACGGCGCACTGCTGGTTGTCTCAACTGAAAAGAATGAAGAATTGGGCATCAAAAGAGAGTTCTATCTCGCTACAGGCTATGGCCTGGAAGGTGCACTCCCTGACGGTAAGGTGGGCCGCATCATAGACGAAGTGGCCATACCATACTTAACAGGTGATCCAAAACAGCCTGATGCAGCCATCATGGAAGCCTATAAAGCTTTCTACAATGAAATCGCAGCAGAATACGGCCTGGAAGGAGATGAATTGCCGGTCAATTACCCTCAGTCTTCTGAAGAAGAGTTCGGCGTTCCTCCATTCCTGGTAGTCCTCATTATCATCTACATTATTTTCCGCGTCCTTAAAGGCGGCGGCGGAGGAAGAGGTGGTGGAGGCGGCCCGCGCGGAAGAGCCCGCGGCGGTCCTATATTCTTCCCGGGATCATTCGGCGGCGGTTCAGGCGGTGGCTTTGGAGGAGGCGGCGGTGGTGGTTTTGGCGGCTTCGGTGGAGGAGGATCCGGCGGAGGCGGCGGAGCAGGCCGAAGCTGGTAAAATAGATGGAAGCTGCTGTTGCAAACGAACTTGGTTTGCGGCAGCAGTTTTTTGATGACTTCGCACAGCCGCGCCAAACTTCGGCCCGCGCGCACCCACCCAAATCCGTCTTGCTTGATTACTGTTCTATCGTTACTATATAAAGAAATACTCCGCATAAGAGGTGAATCAAAATGAAATTCCAATTCTACACAAGACCCGGCTGCAGCCTGTGTGAAGAAGCTGAACTGATGTTGAAGCTTGCGGCAGAGGATTATCCGGTCGAATGGCAGACCATTAATATAGAAGAAGATGAAGAAATACATGAAAAATACATGTTGATGATTCCTGTACTCGAGCAAAATGGAGAAGTTGTTAAATACGGGAATATTGGCTATATCGATATTTTGGAAATAATTGAATATTGAAAGCGTTTTCATTATTGATTTTAAAAAAAGAAGATGTTATACTCAACGTATAATATTTTTTTAATCTAGGTGGGACGTTATTTAAATATAGGGATCAAAAATAACCCATCTGAAAAGAGTGATGTAATTGAGCTTATCATTTATCGATGCCCAGCTTGCATTAGTACCTGAAATTTCATCGTTAATTGAACAACGGTATCACTTGCTGAAACTCATCAAGCTTTCAGGTCCGGTCGGCAGAAGACCGTTAAGTACGATGTCGGGCTGCTCTGAACGCGAAATTAGAACAATGCTCGAATCTATGAAAGAACAAGGCACGGTGGATATTTCAAAAGAAGGAGTTTCCATTACAGGCAAAGGGGCAGAAATTCTGTTTATTTTGCACGACTCCATTGAAGAAAGATCAGGCAGACGGCAGCTGGCGGAACAATTAGTCGAACGGCTGGCTGTACGGGATGTTCATATTGTAGAAGGTAACTCGGATCGCTCCGAGCTTACGAAGAAACTGCTCGGCATGCACACGGCAAAACAATTCAGGTCTCTTATTAACGGCCATAAAATTGTGGCTGTGACAGGCGGCAGCACGGTAGCCTCGATTCCGGCATTCATGCACAATGAAGAACTGTCTGACTTATTATTCATTGCGGCAAGAGGCGGAGTAGGTGAAGAACTTGGTTTGCAGGCGAATATGATCGCCGCTTCATTTGCAGAAACTTGCGATGCATCTTACAAAGCGTTTTATTATCCGGACACCCTCAGCGAAGAAGCCCATGCAGTATTTCAGCATGAGCCGGCAGCGAAAGAGATGCTAGAGCTGTACAGTCAGACGGAATGTGTAATTCACGGAGTAGGAAATGCAGCAGAAATGGCGCTTCTTCGCAATTCTCGAGAAGAAGAAAAGCAGATCCTTACTGACCGGCAGGCAGAAGGCGAGGCTTTTGGGTTCTACTTCAATCGTCATGGTGAGATCGTTCACCGCATCCGAACAGTCGGGATTCAGATGGAACAGCTTCAGGAAGTGCCTTTAGTGTTTGCAGTTGCAGGCGGAGAAAGTAAAGCAGAAGCTTTATTGTCCTATCTCGCAAGCGCACCGCCGCAGACAATTTTAATTACGGATGAAGGGGCAGCGAATAAAATGCTGTCACTCATGTGAAAAATGGTTATGATTCGCCTGAATGGGCAAACAATATACTAATGGAGGAGATTTATTATGACATTGAAATTAGCGATTAACGGGTTCGGACGTATTGGGCGGGTAGTGCTTCGTGAAACTTTATTACAAAACGACGTAGAAGTGGTGGCAATCAATGATTTGACAGATTCAGCTATGCTGGCACACTTATTGAAATACGATTCCGTACACGGCGTATTGAATGCAGAAGTTCAGTCAGATGAATCAGCCATTATTGTAGACGGCAAGAAAATCAAAGTATTTGCTGAAAAAGACCCGGCCAATCTACCATGGGGAGACCTTGGCGTGGATATCGTAGTAGACAGCACAGGGGTTTTCCGCTCAAAAGAGCAGCTTCAAAAGCACATCGATGCAGGAGCTAAGAAAGTCATTCTGTCGGCACCGGCTCAAGGCGAAATGACAACACTTGTAATGGGTGTCAATGAAGAAACTTATGATGCGGCAAACGACAATATTGTTTCCAATGCATCTTGTACAACTAACTGTCTGGCGCCTGTTGTCAAAGTATTGAATGATACTTTCGGTGTGAAACGCGGGATGATGACGACCATTCACTCGTATACGAATGACCAGCGAATCCTGGATCTGCCGCACTCCGATTACAGACGCGCGCGTGCTGCTGCTGAATCCATGATTCCCACTTCAACAGGTGCGGCTTCTGCTGTAACAAAAGTTATTCCTGAACTGAAAGGCAAACTGGATGGAATGGCTGTGCGTGTGCCGACTCCGAATGTATCCCTTGTCGACTTCGTAGCGGAACTGGATAAAAACGTAACAGTTGAGCAAGTTAATGAGGCACTGAAAAAAGCTTCTGAAAATGAATTAAAAGGATTCCTGTATTTCAGCGAATTGCCACTGGTGTCCATCGATTATAACGGCAACACAGCTTCCTCCACAGTAGATGCATTATCCACTATGGTAATGGAAGATAACATGGTGAAAGTCATTTCTTGGTATGACAATGAATCAGGTTACTCTGCACGCTGCATCGACTTGGCCCGTTATATGCAAAAACAAGGATTGTAAGCTGGAAATCAGCCCAATCTTTTATAAATCGTAGCCATTCCAATGGTGAATGATTATAATGAATAGGGGTGAGAGGAACGGAGAAACCCGTTCCTCTTTTATATACAAAAAAGCGGAAAGCGCCGTTAAGCCTCGACAGGCACTGGAGGGCTTAAAATAAAGGTGGCTCTTTACCTTTATCTTTAAGACCGAAGTGACCCGAGAGGCTGGCGCTTGGAGCTGGATTACACAAAAAGCGGAAAGCGCCGTTAAGCCTCGACAGGAACTGGGAGGCTTACAATAAAGGTGGCTCTTAACCTTTATCTTTAAGACCGAAGTGACCCGAGAGGCTGGCGCTTGCAGCTGGATGATTCTAAAGCGGAGACGGCTGTCCAGCTCCGACAGGCACTGGAGGACTTAAAAGAAAGGCGCACTTTGCCTTTCCTTTAAGTCTGAAGTGACCCGAGGAGCTAGCCGTCGCAGCTGGATGACAACAATCAGTAGAAATGCAAAGGAGGACTTAATCCATGAAGATGAAAAAAACAATCAGAGATATCGAATTGAACGGCCGGCGTGTCTTTTGCCGTGTGGATTTCAACGTACCGATGGAAGACGGAAAAGTAACGGACGACACACGGATCCGTGCGGCGGTTCCGACGATTGAGTATATGGCGAGAGCAGGAGCGAAAGTCATCCTCGCAAGTCACTTGGGGCGTCCAAAAGGCGAAGTGCAGGAGGACATGCGTCTGACGTCTGCAGGCGAGAAGCTGTCTGAGCTGCTTGGCAAATCGGTTCGCAAACTGGATGTTTCGACAGGGGAAGAAGCGGAGCAGGCCATTGCGGAAATGAAAGACGGCGATGTCATTCTTCTCGAAAACGTTCGTTTCCATGCCGGCGAAGAAAAAAATGATCCGGAACTGGCAAAACAATTTGCGGATCTGGCGGATGTGTTTGTTAATGATGCATTCGGGACGGCTCACCGTGCTCACGCATCGACAGCTGGAATTGCGCAATATATTCCGGGTGTACTCGGCTTCTTACTGGAGAAAGAACTGGATGTCCTAGGCAAAGCATTGTCTCATCCGGAACGTCCTTTCACTGCGATTATTGGCGGAGCGAAAGTAAAAGATAAAATTGGCGTCATCGATAACTTGCTGGATAAAGTAGATAATTTATTGATCGGCGGCGGACTTTCCTACACATTCACACGGGCGCAAGGTTATGAAACTGGCAGTTCGTTAGTAGAGGAAGATAAAGTGGATTTGGCGAAGTCTTTCATACAGAAGGCAGAAGAGAAAAACGTGAAGTTATACTTGCCGACGGATGCTGTTGTAGCAGACGCTTTTTCAGCGGATGCACAGAAGAAAACAGTGTCAGTTGAAAACATTCCGGAAGGCTGGATGGGGCTGGATATCGGGCCCGAAACAGCAGAAACTTATAAGGAAGTCATTAAGAATTCCAAATTTGTGATCTGGAACGGACCGATGGGTGTCTTCGAGATGGAACCTTTCGCAAACGGCACGAAGACGGTCGCGGAGGCAATGGCTGAAACGGATGCTTATACTGTGATTGGCGGCGGTGACTCGGCTGCTGCGGTTGAAAAGTTCGAAGTGGCGGAGAAAATGGATCATGTGTCCACGGGCGGCGGCGCTTCATTGGAATTCATGGAGGGCAAAGAGCTCCCTGGAGTTGCAGTACTGGAAGACAGAGAATAGGAGGGATTCTTTTGAGAAAACGAATTATTGCGGGCAACTGGAAAATGTATAAAACATCTAAAGAAGCTGCGGATTTTGCGGAAACAATCAAAGATCGGATCAAGGTTTCTGACCATGTAGAAGCCGTCATCTGTCCGCCTGCCATCTATTTGGGCGACCTCATGCAACGTTTTGAGACAAGCGCCGTCAAAGTGGGCGCGCAAACGATGCACGACACGGATGAAGGAGCTTTCACAGGTGAAGTGAGCCCGGCAATGCTGGAAGATCTTGGCGTGCAATACGTCATTATCGGACACTCCGAGCGACGCCAGTATTTCAATGAAACAGATGAAACGGTCAATAAAAAAGTCCATGCTGCATTCAATCATCACTTGGTACCGATGATTTGTGTGGGTGAATCACTGGAGCAGCGCGAAGCAATGGAAACGGTTTCGGTCGTTTCAGAACAAGTAGAGAAAGCGTTTGCTGATTTGCCGGCTGATCTTGCAAAGCAGGCAGTCATCGCGTACGAGCCGATCTGGGCGATAGGCACCGGGAAAACGGCAACAGCTGATGATGCCAATGAAGTGTGCGGCGCAATCCGTCATAAAATCGAAACGATCTATTCGAAGGACACGGCAGATGCAGTTCGTATTCAGTACGGCGGCAGCGTCAAGCCCGAAAACATTAAGGAACTGTTGAGCAAAGAGCATATCGATGGAGCACTTGTCGGCGGTGCAAGTCTTGATCCGGAGGCTTTCATCAAGCTTGCGGAGGCGGGAACACATGTCGAATAAGCCTGTCGCGCTCATTATCTTGGATGGATTCGGTTTGAGGGATGAAAAATACGGCAATGCTGTAGCCCATTCCAATATCCCGAATTTCGACTTGCTGTGGAAAAACTTTCCACATGCCACGCTGACGGCCTGCGGAGAAGCAGTGGGACTTCCGGAAGGACAGATGGGAAACTCGGAAGTCGGTCATTTGAACATCGGTGCTGGCCGGATTGTCTATCAAAGCCTGACGCGTATCAATAAGTCTATTCGGGAAGGCGACTTTTTCGAAAATGCGGCGCTTCTGGAGACGATGGAACATGTCAAGACGAAGCAGTCTGCACTTCATGTCATGGGACTGCTGTCCGACGGCGGCGTCCACAGTCACTATGAGCATTTATTCGCTCTGTTGAAACTGGCGAAGGAACAAGGAGTCCAGCGGGTGTATCTGCATGCGTTCCTTGACGGGCGTGATGTGGGTCCAACTTCAGCACTTCCTTATCTGAAGCGGACAGAGGAAGAAATGAAAAAAATCGGGGTCGGGGAAATCGCTACCGTTTCGGGAAGATATTTTGCGATGGACCGAGATAAACGATGGGACCGCGTACAGAAAACATACGATGCTATGGTCTATGGTATCGGCAAACAGGCAGATTCCGCAGAAGAAGGAGTTAGTGCCTCTTATACCGAAGAAGTACATGATGAGTTCGTGGAGCCGTTTGTCGTGCAGAAAGACGGCAAACCGGTGGCAACGATTGAAAACGGCAATGCGGTCGTTTTTTTCAACTTCCGTCCCGACCGGGCAATCCAGCTGGCACGTGCGTTAACACAGCCGGGGTTCGACGGATTCGATAGGGGCGTGAAAAAGTTGCCGGACCTTCATTTTGCCGGTTTTACGCATTATAATGATGACGTAGTCGGGGATATCGTATTCCACAACGTGAACCTGACGAAAACGATTGGCGAAGTGCTCGAAGACCGCGGCAAACGTCAACTGCGCATTGCGGAGACGGAAAAGTATCCGCATGTGACATTTTTCATGAGCGGCGGACGCGAGAAAGAGTTTGAAGGGGAGACCCGCATTCTTATTAATTCGCCGAAAGTCGCGACGTATGATCTGCAGCCTGAAATGAGTGCGTATGAAGTGACGTCCGCATTGGTCAAAGAGATTGAAGAAGAGCGTCAGGACGCCATCATTCTGAACTTTGCCAATCCGGATATGGTCGGCCACAGCGGAATGCTCGAACCGACTGTCAAAGCGATTGAAACGGTGGATGAATGTCTCGGCCGGATCATCGACGCTTTATTTGCCAAAGGCGGTTCTGCCATCATTACGGCAGATCACGGAAATGCGGATGAAGTCACCACAATCGGCGGACAGCCGATGACAGCGCACACGACAAATCCGGTACCTGTCATTGTGACACAGCCTGATTTGACGCTGCGCACGGACGGTATTCTAGCCGACCTGGCACCGACCATGCTGAAAATGCTGGGAATTCCACAACCGGTAGAAATGACCGGAAAACCATTATTCTAAGGAGAGATCTTCATGCCAATCATTACACATATTCAAGCTAGAGAAGTTTTGGATTCACGAGGCAATCCAACAGTAGAAGTAGAAGTATTCACGGAAAGCGGTGCGTTCGGGCGTGCTATCGTACCATCCGGTGCATCCACTGGTGAATATGAAGCGGTAGAGCTTCGTGACGGCGATCAAAATCGCTATAATGGCAAAGGCGTGCTGAAAGCGGTTGACCATGTGAATGAGGTAATCTCTTCAGAACTGGAAGATATGTATTCTGTGCTTGATCAAGTAGTCATCGACCGTGCATTGATTGAACTGGACGGCACTTCAAATAAAGGCAAGCTCGGCGCTAACGCAATCCTTGGTGTATCCATGGCAGTTGCACATGCGGCGGCAGATTACCTGGACATTCCTCTTTATCAGTACTTAGGCGGCTTTAACGCGAAGCAGTTGCCGGTGCCGATGATGAATATCCTGAATGGCGGAGAGCACGCGGACAATAATGTCGATATCCAGGAATTCATGATCATGCCTGTCGGCGCGGAATCTTTCCGTCATGCAGTGCGGATCGGTGCGGAAATTTTCCACAGTCTGAAATCTGTACTTCATGAAAAAGGATTGAACACGGCAGTTGGCGACGAAGGCGGATTCGCTCCGAACCTTGAGTCCAATGAAGCAGCGCTGACAACTATCCTGGAAGCCATCGAAAAAGCAGGTTATAAACCAGGCGAAGAAGTATTGCTGGCAATGGATGTGGCATCTTCTGAGTTTTATGATAAAGAGCAAAACAATTATTATCTGGCAGGCGAGGACGTACGCAAGACATCTGAAGAAATGGTGGCGTGGTACGAAGAGCTTTGCGAAAAATATCCGATCGTGTCCATTGAAGACGGTCTGGATGAAAACGACTGGGACGGCCATAAGCTGCTGACAGAACGTCTTGGCAGCAAAGTGCAGCTGGTAGGGGACGACTTGTTCGTTACGAATACAGACAAGCTGTCACGCGGAATCAAAGAAGGAATCGGCAACTCGATCCTGATCAAAGTGAACCAGATCGGAACATTGACAGAAACGTTCGATGCAATTGAAATGGCGAAGCGTGCAGGCTATACAGCTGTCATCTCTCACCGTTCAGGCGAATCTGAAGACGTAACTATCGCAGATATCGCGGTTGCGACGAATGCAGGACAGATCAAAACAGGCGCACCTTCACGTACAGACCGCGTAGCGAAGTACAATCAGCTGCTCCGCATTGAAGATCAGCTGTTTGAAACGGCTCAGTATCTGGGCAAAGAAACCTTCTATAATTTGAATAAATAATGGTCTCAATAACTGTCATCGACACGAATCGCAACAAAGACTTGTGTCGGTGGCATAGCTTTGTTAAAATAGAACTGTTGTGACTTGCTATTTTTTGGAGGTGGAAAAACATGCATGCCGTTTTTACAGCATCGCTTGTAGTCGTAGCTATAGCATTGATCGTTGTCGTATTATTGCAATCCGGTAAAAGTGCAGGACTGTCAGGAGCCATCTCCGGAGGGGCAGAACAACTTTTCGGTAAACAAAAAGCACGCGGATTGGACTTGGTTCTTCAAAGAACAACCATCGTTCTGTCTGTATTATTTTTTGTCTTAACAATTGCGATCATGAAAATATAACAAGCCAGCGCCTGACCACGTTTGAACGGTCAGGCGCTTTTCGTAGAAAGGATCGAAAGACATGCGAATTGCACAGCCTAAACCGTTTTTCTTTGAGCACGGCAAACGTGCGGTGCTTCTGCTGCACGGCTTCACCGGTACATCTGCGGATGTTCGGATGCTCGGCCGGTTTCTTGAAAAACATGATTATACTTCATTGGCGCCTCATTACAGAGGACACGGTGTGCCGCCGGAGGAACTGATTAAGACCAATCCGGCTCAATGGTGGGAAGACGTTTTAGATGCATATAAACGGCTGACTGATGCAGGCTATGAGGAGATCGCGGTGGCGGGACTCTCTCTCGGTGGCGTGTTTTCATTGAAGCTGGCAGCAGAATTTCCGTTAAAAGGTGTCGTAACGATGTGTGCGCCGATGACGATGAAAACGACCGATTTGCTGTATCAGGGCGTCTTGAAATATGCCCGTGATTATAAGAAGTTTGCAGGCCTGAATGAAGAACAGATCCAGCAGGAAATGGACGAGTTGAAAACGAAGTCGATGCCCGGGCTGAATGACTTGCGCGCGATGGTGGAAGGTGTGCGTAAAGAAGTCAGCCAGATTTATACGCCGCTGCTGGTGGTCCAGTCCCGTCACGATGAAGTGATTGATCCCAATTCGGCCAATATCATTTATGAAGAAGCGGAATCGACGGAAAAAGAACTGCAGTGGTACGAAGAATCAGGCCACGTGATCACGCTCGGCCCCGAAAAAGCGCAGCTGCATGAAAATGTACTGCAATTTCTGGAATCACTTGATTGGCAGGAGTAAAAAACGGGGAAGATACAACTAGCAGGAAGTAAAGGAGGAGATGATTGTTTGGATACATTTGAAAAAGAGTTACAAGAACGGATTATGTCCTTGGTAAAGGAAGAATCCTACCAGCCGCTCACCGTTCACGAGATCCAAGAGAAATTCGGGATGGAGCAGGCGGCGGAATTTAAAGAACTCGTGAAAATGCTCGTGCAATTGGAGCAAAGCGGGAAAATCGTGCGTTCACGAACCAACCGATACGGATTGCCGGAACAAATGAATTTGCTCCGCGGAAAATTTATCGGACATGCGAAAGGCTTCGGCTTTGTCGTGCCGGAAGATGTGACAGGTGATGATGTCTTCATCCCTCCGCATGAAGTTAACAGTGCAATGAACGGAGATACGGTGCTTGTGCGCGTTTCAGGAAACTCACAGGGGGACCGCCGCGAGGGAGTCATCACGAAAGTCGTGGACCGCAAGACAGCAACTGTCGTCGGTACGTATGCGCAGCATGACGGCTACGGTTTTGTCATGCCCGACGATAAGAAACTGCCGATGGATATTTACATTGAAAAAGGGCATTCATTGGAAGCGGTTGATGGGCAGAAAGTAATTGTCGAAATTACAGAATGGCCGAGCGACACAAAATCCGCAACGGGCATGATCACGCAGATTCTGGGACATAAAAATGATCCCGGCGTCGATATTTTGTCGATTATCCATAAACACGGCATTACCGTCGATTTCCCGCAAGAAGTCATCGATCACGCCATGCGTGTACCGACGACGGTGCAGGAAGAGGATTTCACTAATCGCAGAGATTTGCGCGATGATCTGACGATTACAATTGACGGAGCAGACGCAAAAGATTTGGATGATGCCATTTCACTTGTGAAAGATGAAGACGGAAGCTATCGTCTGTTTGTCCATATTTCTGACGTCAGTTATTATGTAACGGAAAACTCCCCGATGGACGCAGAAGCAGCAGACCGCGGCACGAGTGTCTATTTAACAGACCGCGTGATTCCGATGTTGCCGCACCGTTTGTCGAACGGAATCTGTTCATTGAATCCGGGAGAAGACCGCCTGACACTGACTTGTGAAATGAAAGTGGATCATAACGGCAAAGTAGTGGAACATGAGATTTATCCGAGTGTCATTAACTCGAATTATCGTATGACGTATACCGATGTCTATGAAATCGTCGATCATCAGGATGAAGAATTATCGAAGAAGTACGAAGAGATTGTGCCGATGCTGAACAGTATGGCGAAGCTTGCAGCGATCTTCCGTCAAAAACGGCAGGACCGCGGCGCGATTGATTTTGATTTCAAAGAATCTAAAATTCTGGTCGATGAAGAAGGCTGGCCGACAGATGTCGTGATTGTCGAACGTACGGTTTCTGAGAAAATGATCGAAGAATTCATGCTGATCGCCAATGAAACGGTAGCCGAGCATTTCCACTGGCTGCAAGTACCGTTCCTGTACCGGATTCACGAAGACCCGAAAGAAGAGAAACTGCAGCGTTTCTTTGAGTTCCTGACGAATTTTGGTATCGTCGTCAAAGGATCAGGAAACCAAGTACATCCGCGTGCCTTGCAGGAAATCGTGGAATCGATTGAAGGTCTGCCTGAGCAGTCGGTCATTTCAACGATGCTGCTGCGATCGATGCAGCAGGCGAAATACCATCATGAAAGCCTAGGACACTTCGGCTTATCGACGGATTTCTATACGCATTTCACAGCGCCGATCCGACGCTACCCGGACTTGATCGTCCACCGTTTAATCCGGACGTATCTATTCGAAAAAGACTTGTCACAGGCAACTGTCGCACACTGGTCGGCAAGCCTGCCGGAGATTGCGCAGCACACGTCTGAACGCGAACGCCGCGCAGTTGATGCAGAACGTGATACGAATGCCTTGAAGAAAGCACAGTTTATGATGGATAAAATCGGGGAAGAGTTTGAAGGTGTCGTTTCTTCTGTGACGAACTTCGGAATATTCGTCGAGCTCGAGAATACAGTAGAAGGTCTGGTTCACGTTCAGAATATGAACGATGACTATTACCGTTTCGACGACCGTCAGATGATGATGATCGGCGAACGGACAGGCAAGCAGTTCCGTATAGGCGATGAAGTGACTGTGCGCGTGGTGTCGGTCAAGCCGGAAGAACAGGCAGTCGATTTCGAAATCGTCGGCATGAAACAGAATTTCCGCGGATCGCGCAAAGAGACGCCGAAAGTCATTCAGTCCGGGGCCAAAGGAAAAGGCGGCGGCCAGAGCAGAAAACAGGGTGCCGGCGGACAAGGCAAGAGCAGCGATAAGCGCAATAAGAAGTACGAGAAGCCGAAAAGAAAGTTTTATGAAGGCGTAGCGAAAAAATCAAAGAAGAAACCTAAAAAATAATAAGGCTGGAGATCATTGCTCCAGTCTTCATCCGGATTCAGCTTACGCTAGATCCGGATGCAATCACGCTATTGCGAGATTGATAATATAGGGAGGAATGAAACATGGCCAAAGGATCCGGCAAAGTACTCGCCATCAATAAGAAAGCGAATCATGATTACGCAATCGAAGAGACGATTGAGGCGGGTCTTGTCTTAAAAGGTACGGAGATCAAATCCGTCCGTAAAGGGAAAGTACAGCTGCGTGACGCATTCGTGCTCATCCGAAATAATGAAGCATGGATTTCCAATATGCATATCAGTCCGTATGAACAGGGAAATATCCATAACCATGATCCAGTTCGTTCACGCAAACTGCTGCTGCATAAAAAACAGATCAGTAATCTGATAGGGCAGATCAAGCAAGACGGCTATTCGATCATACCGCTGAAAATGTATGTCAAAGACGGTTTTGCGAAAGTACTGATCGGTGTCGGTAAAGGGAAGAAACTTTACGACAAGCGGCACGACCTGAAAGAAAAAGAACATAAGCGCGATATGCAGCGTGCATTCAAATCCAGACAGCAAGATTGATTCAGCGACGGTTTTATTGTATACTATAAGAAGTTTCAAGTACGACCCATCATTCGAAAGTGACGAATGAACACGGGTTCCGGACTTTCCTTCGGGGACGTTACGGATTCGACAGGGGTGGTCTGGGCTTGAGTTGCGCGTCGGAGGGATCGTCTCCGTCAGAAACGACAGTTAATAATAACTGGCAAAACAAACAACAACCTAGCATTCGCAGCGTAAGCTGTTGAATCTACCTTTCGTTTCCATCGCTCATGTGGAGGCGTAAGGTTCACTTATTAGTGGGCTACGATGACATCTGCATTCTGAGGCTGTCATAAGAGATTCCCGGAATAGCGCACAGGACGCCCTGATTGATGGCAGAATGTCCGCGCGAAACCAAGTAGTCAATCTACACGCGTAGACGCTGAAGTAGCAGAGCCTTTGGACGTGGGTTCGACTCCCACCGTCTCCATAGATGAAATTCATACAGTTTCAAACAACGTGAGAAGCCTTGTTATACAAGGCTTTTTCTTTTTGTCTATTTCATTGAATCGCACCCAATTGAAACAAACCGATGTTAAAACCGATGTTAGCATCGGGTGGAAAACAACGTTCAGATGCTCATAAAGCTGTCGAACTTATTGATGGCTTCTTCTTTTGCCTTTTGCGAAACGTGCGTATAAATATCCATCGTTGTTTTAACGTCACTATGTCCTAAACGATCTTGCACTTCTTTCAAATTAGCACCTGCTTCAAATAACAATGAACAATGTGTATGACGCAAACCATGTGTTGTGATTGTGCCTAGTTTGTATTTATCCTGTACATGCAAAATCCATTTACGAGTTTTTGTAGGCTGCATATACTCGTTGTATTCATTGCTAAATACAAGTTGCTTTGGATTCAACGTATTAAAGCCTAGTGCTAAATAATCTTGTTTCTGCTTTTTCTTCCACTCTTTTAACACAGCCATTGTTTTTTCTTCCATTTTAATAGTACGGGCAATCCCGGTTTTTGTGGACTTTACATATAGCTTGCTAGCTTTACCACGAGAAAGAGCCTTGTTGATCCGGATCTCATTTGTTGTGAAGTTCAGGTCATTCCACGTAAGAGCAAACGCTTCACCTTTACGAATCCCACTGAATGCCAATAATCGAAAGAAAACATACGCTTTGTAGTTATTCTCTTTTTCCAAGCATGACAAGAACTCGATTAGCTGCTCACGAGTATAGAAGTTTTCCAATTCCTCTTCGCTGTTTACAGTGGCTTTCTTGGAAGCAGCGGTGGGCATATCTACGTGTGTAAATGGATTTGTTTGTATATAGCCACGTTTAATCGCAAAGTCTAACACTTTTGCAGCATACGCTTTTACCATGTGGAACCTCTTTAACTTCACTGCCCATTCATCTACATGCTTTTGACATACATCGACATGAATCTTTTCAATCTTATATTCGCCCATTGCAGGCAGTATATGATTTCTGAAAAGGCCAGTCGTTTTTACAAATGAGCTTTCCTCAACAGTCTTTTCATATTGTATGACCCATAGGTCATAAATCTCTTGATATGTTTCCACTTGCTTCTTGCGAAATGTTCCTTTGTCTATCTCCAGTTTGATCCTTGCAAGCGCTAGTTCTGCTTCTTTTTTGGTTTTGAACTTGCTACGCGTAGTACGCAGCTCTTTTCCGGTCAGTGGGTCAATGCCGATATAAATTTTAAAACGGTAACGCTTCTCACCATTCTTCAGTGTGTAGGGTTCAATAGTATTTGATTTTTTCTTCGCCAATAGTTACTCCCCCATTCCTTATTCGGAGGCAAGGTTGGGGCGCCGAGTACCAGGACCCGACAATCAACATATATCATGGTTGGTTATTAATTGCAATTTCTCACTCTTGCCCCCAAATCTACTTAATGACTATTGCTTACCAAGAAGCCATCAATCTCTTTTTTTGACACGCGCTTCACTCCGTCAATCTCACAGACCCTCAAGCCCATCTCTCTGAACTTGCTGAACGTGTTATGGGCAACCCCTGCATAAGCAGCACCTTCTTTTAGGCTCATCCATTCTTTGCTGGACTGTTGCTCCTTGTGGTGATTTATCGCTTCTTTTACAGTAGTCAGCACTACATTCCGTAGCTGTTCCTCCAGCCCCTGCGGCATGTCAAATTCGATACGCATTTCCTCATGCTCCTATGTTTTCTCTTTGAATTTTTTCATCGGAAGGTGAATTGTGGAAATAAAAAAGCAACCAATAGATACCTCATAAAAACACAAAAGAGAGCGCAAGGATTTAGTTCCCAGCGTTTTCTTTTATGCAATTATGCGCTATCTTTGGTTGCGCGGTTATCTTTAGTGTGGTTGAAGAGTCTGTGAATGTTAAGGACCCTTCGATAGCTCCTATCTTAAAACATAATTGGGTGAATTGTCAAATGAAAATAAAAATGTTGCAAAATAAATGATGGTATTGTATCTTGGAATTACACATAGGCAACATTGACTGTTGCGACGGATAAAAAGCTCTATAAAGACACTTACAGATAAGCGCGTTGCTAACGCCAAAAATTGAAGATGAATCCTACTTTTATACAAAAGGGATTCATCTGTCGATTTTCGGTTAGCAGTGGGCTATTTTTTTATACAAAAGTCGATAGGGAGGAACAAAAATGGAGAAATTCATTGATGAAAGAGAAGTTGAATGGATAGTTGAGGGAACCCGTCTAAAGAAATTACGAGAAAGTCGTCATATGAGTAGGGCAGAACTTGCTCGTCGTATGAACATAAGTAGTGCAAGACTAGCAAGGTTAGAAAATGGTGACTGTGTCAGAGATGCACATATATTGTCACGTTTCTACGAACATATCATTGAACATCAAGACTTGCTCGAAGGGCTAGGGAAATTGTATACCGATTTGTATGAAATGATGAAACATTACAGCATACCGGGGCACTATGTGTTAAATAATGTGAGAGAAAAAGTTTTAACGAAAGACACAAAAAAAAGAAGTGGCAATGTCAATTATGTTGATTCCGATTCTGCAGGAGGGATCCGGAGTAAGCAAAAAACGATTACTACTAGGTTTAACCCTCGAAATATTATCTGATTAGCAAAAACGGCGGAAACACGATGAAATCAAGCTTTTAACTACGGGACGAAAACCCACTTAAATAGGGGCCTTGTGGCTACTGGGCTTGTACCAAAGTAGAAGCTAACTCGTAAAGCCTATGTACATTAACCAAGAATGCATAGGTAATCTAGTAGTTTTAGCCAAAATTTAGTGGAAATTGCAATAGGTTGTCATGTTAATAGCGTTAGAACATGCGTAATAATTCTTTGAAGATATTTTATGAGGAGGGGAATCATTATGCAGTTTAATCACTATAAACTTAAAGCAGCCCGTTGCTTGAAGGGCTACAGTGTAGAAGAGATTGCTAGACGAACTGGGATTGATACACATGCTTACTGGCGAATGGAAAGTGGGAAAACTCAGTTGAAGGTGCGGCATTTTTTGAAGATTGCTACGGTACTGGAGCAACCACTTACTTACTTTATCGAGGAGAGCGAATTGATTACTGATGTGGGAGATCGTGTAACGGAACTTCGAATCTTATTGGATCGTTTGGACAGTGAGGGAAAAGAGCAGTATTTAGCGTTAATACAATCGTTAGAAGCTGTTTGTTTAACGTAATTGTAAAAAGGATAAAAAAACTTTGCAATTGATGTTAAAAAACAACTTTTCGACGGGTAACTTTAAAAGAAGCGTGAAAGGCGCCGGGAAAATCAGAGAGGGTTGGGGAGATGTGATTGATACATTTGAGATAGCATTAATAACTGGTCACTCTGTGGTTAATCTATTGAGTCATGGGTTAGGGAAGGAAGTTAGGTTCAAGAACAACTTTTGTAAACTCCCTGATCCGCTGGGACAGCCTGGGGTGAGAGCAATCAATATTAAAAGGTTAAAGAACAGTGAGAAGTTTTGTATAGCTGTTGAGATTAATCCTGCGGAACTGTTAGAAGGTGCGGCAAGCATTGGGCTGTTTCAGTGCAGTCAGGAGAACGTGAGGGCTTTACAGCAGCTATTAAATGAATCCCTTGAATCTATTCATTCTCACTTCTCATTAACAAATCGTAAGTGGCGCTTGAGTCGTGTTGATTATGCATTGCAGTTCTATACACCGCATGTGGAACTGTATACGATACTTGAAAGCAAAGGGCCAGTTCCATATCGATATAAAGGTCTACAGAAGCCAGGAAGCACCTACAATGAGTGTAAGAGTTCTCGAATTAATGCCTATAATAAAGAGGATCAGCTTTCTAAGACGAATAGTTCTGCATCCTTGAAAGAGAAAGCAAAAGACTTGTATCGATTCGAGTACCAATGCTTAGACTTGAGATACTTAAATAAGAAGTACGATATAGATCATGGGGACTTGTTTGGATTGTGTAGAGAAGATATTGCAATTACGGTCTTAAAAGCACATCATAAACGTCACATTAAGGTAGGTGACTATTACACATATCGTGAAGCCGCGAAGCGGATAAAAGAAATGGAAGGGAAACAAGAACGAACGAAGGAAAAGGCGCTTGAAGTCCTGAGATTTATTGAAGCTGCTGGTTCTGTTCCTAATGCATTGCGAGCAATCCAAAATGATGCAGACAGTGTACCAGAACAATTCAGAGGAGCAGATGGAGACCGTAGCTATGAAATACTTAAGGACAGGTTTAACGAGTTTATTAGGGAGCATCTGTGCAAGGAAGGAATCAATCCAGTGTTATTGCCAAGTGACTGTGGGGTTGCATTTTTGTTGAATACTTCAGTAAAACTATTTGTCGCTTAATTTCATATACAAAGCCCAGAGGTAGGGCACTGACTACCCCAGGGCTCTTTCTTTCATTTGATTACATCTATAATAGACCAAGTACCTCCAGTAAATTTTTATATTTTTGTTGGTCTATTTGTTTTTCAAATTATAAAAGGATCGAAAAAATCTTTTAATTTCAAGTAAACAGTAGGAGAGTTGTACTTTGGATAATATACATTGGAAATCGGAACAAAAATGCCTAAGCTCAATGCCGCTTTTATCTTTTTGGAAAGAATTAAATAGTAGGCTACTATGTGATTTTTTAACAAGTGGATCAAGTATTTGTGAGTGTGGTGTTTCAATTGGTAAATTAGATATGACTGTTAGAGGTTTAAAATTCCCTAGAGAAAACTGTTCCAATTGTAGTCAATTGCTTCCAAGAATTGATTTTGTTGAATTATACTATAGAACTCATAATGATCAATTAAAAGGAAATTTCACAGCATTTGATGGAATCCTTAATTTGGAAATCGGCCAAAACATATTTTCAACAATTGAATTATTGGAAGACAAAATTGGACAACAAATCTTAATTAATTTAGGTGAAATAATCGGTATTGAAGTCTTAATTACTGATGAAGAATTAAAAATCATTAAACACCTTAAGCAACATATTATTTCAATCAATGACCACACTTGCTATGGAGATATCTACCCGTTCTTACAATACTTGTTTAACACTATATTAGCTAACGGATCAAATTATTGTCTTTATGAAGACAAAGTTCTTTTACCATTTTCTTTTAATGGCTATTTACTACGGGGTGAAGAACTAGGGTGGAAAATTAGCTATGAAACTTGTAAAAGTCTTTTTATGCCCGCTATTGAATTTGGATACATCGAAATGTGTAAAGACGAATTATATGAATTTGCTAAGAGTAAGTTAAATCCAATCAGCTTCAGTATGAAACAATCACTAAGTCCATATAAATATAAGCAATATAAGGAAATTATAGATAAACATGATGATATGCTTGAACTTCTTACTGATGGCAATTATATAATCCTTAATGATTTCAATCTAGCCAAGCATAGATACTTCGATTATTGTTTAGAAGAACTAGTTCAAGATAATCCAGATGTAGAATTTACAATTGGTAACAATGTTGAAGTTACTATTCTACGACCTTGTGGGCACTCTATGCATTTTGAATTCGACTTAGGAAGCATACACAGTTTCCATTTATTAAAGAAAGAAAAGTTTCATGAAAGTTGTAAAGAATGCTATAAAAATGAACCTGCTCAAGATAGAATTAACCAATCTCAATATAACCTCCAAAGATCTTTGACGATTTTACGAGAAAACAATTTATCATTCGAAGGATCCGAAAAACAAATAGAATGGGCGGCAAATATCTTTAAGAAAAATGAAGAGTTATTAAGAAGACATTTTGATGAAAACTTACCAAAACATGCAACTTTTTATATTGAAAACCACAAGAACCTAAACGATTCCTTTCTTAGAGACTATGTCCAAGCAAGCCCAAAGGCTATTTCCAAAGGATTAAATGGTGATCCTTACTTAATTGAATTAGCTACTAACATCATTTATTCTCGAGAGAACATTATAAGAAAGGCAATATTTGAGTTAGACATATCTCCACCAATAGATCCAGAATTTTATTTAGCTATTGGTAAAACTAAACACTCAACAAAAAGAATTAAAAAGTTATATAATGCAATTTATAAATAAGACGTTAAACATCCAAGCACTCTTCTCTTTCTTGGAAATAGAAGAACTTCAAGAAGGGGACGAGCTGTCAACGGAACAAAAACAAGAGGTTGTTGACTTGCTGAAGATGATAAAAGATGATTCAAAGTTTATGGATGTTGTCATGGTGGTTTGAGTTTTCTTTAGTCAAGGAAGATTTCAGAATACGAACAAGAGGCTTGAAGAGGTGCAGAGGGCTTCAGAGGCTGTCCTTAGGGAGAGAAGAGAAAATCGTTATGGCAGTAGTTCTTGTGAATGGATATATTACAATAGAAGGAGATCGTTAATTATTTCATTACACAATCGGTCTAATCCAAATTGGCGGTATCAGTGTGCATTGCCGAAGGCCGTGAGAAAGTTTCTAGGCAATTTTCAACGCAACGCAACATAACAAGCTTAGTGTTAGTCAATTGCAAAAATCCATTAATGATTATATACACCTTCAACTATCACAAAATAGCATTAATCCTGTACTTCTTCTGGAAGGATCTGAAATCATCTTTCTTCCTAGCAGTCTAAGCTACTTAATGAACTAAATCCTAAAATGACACCCCTGGGGCTAAAATACTTATAACACATGCTTTATAGTAACTCTAGGTAGCCCCAGAAGTTTTTTGTGAATTTTGGTTTATACATGAACTTTATGGAGGTGACACTGTGTAGTTCATTTGATAGAATGATTGATTTTATATACTGATTAAAAGTGCAGGAAAGCGATAGGGTAAGTTTCAATTTGTGACATACCAACACCTCCCATATGTAAAAGTTAATAATATGATTTAAAAAGAAATATCTGTTTACCAGCTCAACTTAAAATAATCGTTGAAATTCGGTTGCAGTTATCCTTCGAATCGGCGTATTTACATAGCGATTGAATGCTCCTATAGGTCTAGGGTGCGGCACATAATCTATTTGTTCATTAACTGCTACTAATACATCATAAGCAAATAACTTTTCTTGAATGGCCACAAATACTTGCCGTACAGCAGGCAAATATGCAATGCATTGATTAATGCCCTGCTGTCCTTTAATACCCCAACTAATAAACACAATCTCTGCATTCTTGACAACTTCCTCAATAAAATCCCAATTAACTGTATTGTGTTGAAAGTGTGAGGCGTTTAGTGCGTTACTGTTTCCTGTAATAATACTAGATACATTAATTACATGCAGTGCATCACATTCGTGAGTCTGTGCTAAAGTAAGCATCTGGTCTACTGTTGGGTCCGTTGCATTATGTGCTGCTTTACTGGGATTCATCATAAAAGCTACAAAAATACGCTCACCTCTTTGCCAACGTTTTTCTAGCACGTAGCGTTCGGTGTTTACCTGATTAAATACAGCAACTCCTGCAATTCCGTTATATGCTGCTACTTGAACGGCTAAACCATGTTTAGTTGCAATATCATCAATCCACATGAAATCTCCCCTTTTTAAAATGTTATACGAATTTCCCCTGTTAAAGGTTTTTGTATTAACTCCTTTTTTAGTTGCGCATGTTCCACTTTATCCTGCTAAAACAGTTCATATAATTTTACACGAAATGGAACTCACTGTTCCACGAATAATATCAGCTGACTTCCATAAATGTGACTCAAACTGCCGTAGTATTAAAACAGTCATGTGGAAAGGTTACACATGTCTTGTCACCTAAGTTTCTAAAAAGATTCTTCTCTATAAGATTATACATGATTTTACAGCACCCTATTAAACACATTGGTGAATGTGAAGGAATTTAAGTTTTTCAATGACACTGGAAGAGAAGTGAACATTCATCCGGCAACCCAAATTGCATGGTTGTCAATGTGATAGGAGTAAAATTAAACTATTAGAAATTAGAACATTCATCCTTCCTGATATAACTTATCCTTGGGTAAAGATGTGGGATTACGAAAAGAAAATAGGTCTAAGTATTTTGGTATCACCACAAATAGATAATGAGTAGGATGGATATTACGCATATGAAGAAGCTGCGTGCTATTCCTAATGCATTGAGAGCAATCCAAAATGATGCTGACAGTGTACCAGAAAGATTCAGAGGAGCAAATAGAAATAGTAGCAAACAGATAGGTGGAGGGAAGGGTTGAACATTAGAGAGAACGACATCTTAGAATTCAGTAACCTGTGAAGAACACAGATAACCGTAAATGCATGCTTGAAGGAGAAATTCCATGAGGGACTCAAGATGGCGGAGCAGAGCTGGCATAAGAAGAAGTATTGTCCGTGAAAAGGTGTAACCAATGTTGATGGAGAGATTACTGTCGCGTAAAAACCTACACTCTGCTATAAAACGAGTGGAACGCAATAAAGGTAGTCATGGTGTAGATGAAATGACCGTACAAAACCTACGGAAGCATATCTTGAAACACTTGGAATCCCTGAAAATGGATCACCTTCAGGGGATTTTGAGAGACCGTATACTGACCGACACGTACCGTAGTGTGAGAAGGTCGAGGGATAGCCACTCCCCCCTCCTACCCGATTAAGGTGTTCTTTACCTTGAACTAAGTTTATAATGGGAATTTATTTCCCATAGTTAATAGAATGATCAGATATATAGAATGGTCCCCCCGGGGCTCTTTATTTCTAACAATAAAATAAATAATAAGACTAATTACCGTCAGCAAATTTTATCAATTTTGCTATCCTAATAGATTTTTCAAATTGTAAAAGGAGAAGGGGAAATGTGGAATAGCATCACCGGTTATGAAAACATTCGGAAATAGGATTCCGTCTTTTGCAGATAAAACAAAGCAAAAAGTAAAACACATGATTCAGTGCACGTTATGATGATGACCAATGATGTCAGCGTCTCATCCAGCCGTACTGTTCCCCTATGCTACAATGTTGTTGGGGGTGGAGCAAGTGGATGAAAAATTATTAAATGAAGACCTAGAGAAGATGCAACCTTTTTTACTGAAATGGTTTAGAGAATACAATGTGATGATGCTCAATTCTCCGTTTAAGACATTGGAGTATGAAGTGTCTATGGATGGTTTCGCTCCTGTGAAAGATATGCTGAGTCAAAGCCATCTCTACTCAATTTTTGAAGCCTTTCGCGAACTAGTAAAAACACACTATTATTCTCAAGCTGCCTATACAATAGAAAAAGAACTAATAGAAGAAGGAGAAATTGAATGGAGCAATTATTGGAAGTATGAAGTGAAAAACTACTATTTCAGAAGTATCATACCCAGAATTGTATCTCTGTTAGACTATGTGGCCATAATGATAAATGAGTTATCTCAGCGTGAGTTGATTTCAAACGTAAGGGGTGTCTATTTTAAAACTCTTACGTCATCCTTGACGGCCCGTAAAGCAAAAGCCGGATGGCTATCTTATGAAGAAATCAAAGAGCTAGACATGATATTATCCCATGCTTATCTGCAGGTTACACAGGAGGAAAAGGATATTTTAACACTCTTTAGGCATACATCAACGCACAGATACTTCGTAGGGATTGACGAGTTAACCGTTCCGTTTCAAAGAAGAGAATTATCAAAGCATGAGCGAAAATTTCTACAATCGCAATATAGTTATGGATTTAGGGGGAAACCTGAGTATTCCTTTGATGAATTAAACGGCACTGTCGAAAAGCTACTGAACAATATAGACGACATGCTCTCCCGGTTGATGGAGATGGATATGATGCAGAACTCAGTACAGCGAATAGAGAACGGATAAAGGCAGTTCGTAAAATTCCTTGCAAATCCGTCTCATAAATTTGAAAATATGAGTGACAGTCATTTGCGCAACAACGTTAGGGAAGCTGTACAGTAAATGGAGAAGTACTTTTAAATTGGCGGATTTTTTTAGCGACCAATGTCAACAGTTGATTATGTCATTACTCATGAGTTAGCACATTTAAAACATTTGGACCATTCACAAGCCTTTTGGGATACATTAGAGATGTTGTATCCAGAGTATGAAAAACAAAAGGAATGTCTACGTTTGAATGGTCGTAAACTGAATATCTAATGAAAAAGGGATCCTACGCTAATTAACACGTGGAATCCCTTTAAATTTAAAAGAGAACTAGACGCATCTAGTTCCCTTAAGTGCAAGCCGAAGCAGTGCACCGCAATTAGTTAAGTATATTGTAACATGTATTTATCTATACCCACAAGTAGAAAATTAAATCATATATAGTCTCTCAAATTTTGCATTTTTCTTCTGAAATCAGATCCCATAATCGTTGTATGAATGGGGACAGGAATTAAAGTCCTAAGGTTTTCAGAATATGCTTCAAGGTCTTTTAATATTTTTCGCATTTCTTTCTTAGATACATTTAATTTTTTTAGTAAAACAATCATGATTATAAAATAATCGATAATATTATTAAACGCAATATTGTTAATTGTCGTCTCGCTTTGTAGATATTCCGTCAACCTACTAGGTGGATTAGTCTTTTTAAAACGACAATCAAACACTACTCCATTATGTGCAACTGCATTTCTAAGTTCTTTTATTAGAAAGATGATATCCTCCGGTATACGGCCATTTTGATTATGTGAAGTGGTATGAATACCTAAATCTTCGGCAATTCTTATTCTATTGGATAGGTCCAGACATTGTAAAGGGAACCCAAATTCTCCCATATTAATCACTTCGAAGATTGCCCAAAGGGGAACTTGTTTATTATTATGTAGGTAATGCTTAATCACGTCTTTCCCATCAGCATAATTATAAGCGATACCAGATAAAATTTTATTCTTTAGCTCCAGGCGTTTCTTCATTTTATCTCTGTACTTACTATTTCCCACATTTTCTGCCTTATAATCAATTAACATGTGTGTGAAAATATGTTCGAAATCGGCAGAATTGTTGGCTATAAGTGTATTTAAGGTATAATTCTTTAATGCGGTCTCTGTAAACATAATATGTGGATATAGTAACCCCTTGAGTTGGGCATCAAACTTATAAATAGCAACAAGTTCATCGAAATCTTTAAGAGGTATAATATTATTTGGTTGACCTATAAAACGATAGCCTTTAAATCCATGAAAATAACCCATGTTCATTAGATCTCTTTTATTTCGACTACCACTAATTTCAATGCTGTGTTTGTTTCTTAAATGTTTCATCAATGCATTCATTGATTTACCTCTAGTCAATCGCTGCACCTCCAATATATATATAAGGAATTTATTTATACTGTCTCTCCGCCAACGACATAAAGTATCCTGTCAGCATCCCAACTTGTATATTCATAACACGTTGCACAAGCTGTAACAACACTTTTGAGGATAAGTCACGCTTAAAGTCATTCTTCTTATGAAACCGAATTGACTTAACCACGTAGAATGTCAGCTGATTTCCATAGATGCGATTCGAGTTGCTGTAATCTTAATTGTGTCACGGTGGACCTCCTGAAGTTAAACTCACTATCGTTATTATCAATTTAATTACTACTGAAAGCAATGGAATTAGTTTAAATCAAGAGGTTTTCATGGATATGAATTGAAAATAGACGTAGGATTTCGAGTCCCACGCACGCCTAATGTAAGTTGTATGCTAAATACTACTATAGTGTTTTTTTAGTGCCTCACTAGGTTTTAAGTTTGTATAAATGGAGAGATTAAGAACTTTCCCCAAACTGATTATATTATTCTTTAGTTGCTACATCTAGAAATGAAAAAATAATGTCTTTAGTTATCGCTGTAGCATAACCGATTTCAGCGATTGTTCCGAATGGGTTTTGGTCTTCATGATGAAGGTGAAAAATACTATCTGCTTGACCTAGCTGTGCCAACCAAATCTCTTTTACTTCTTGTTAAGTTAAATGAATGCTGTAACAGCCCGATTTGATTGCGTGTTTTTCTTTACGATAACTTTTGTTGTAACGATAAACAAAATACATAACGAATGCAGAAAAAACGCCTACATACGCGGCGCCAATAGCGGACTCATTCAGCCATTTGGCTACGGCATGAGTTACCTGTACATAAAAAAATGTTTTTTTCTCGTGTTATTTGTATGTAAATGTTGATGTACAGTCATTTTAAAGACCCTAATTCATATGCGAATTGGCGACCTGTTTCGTGCTTTATTTTGTGTTTTGCACCACTCAAATGAACGGGTTACATACCTACTAGCGAAGTACGATATTAACCATAATGAATTGTTTGGCTTGTTAGAGAGGAAATTGCACTTTCTGTTATAAAAAGCACAACATGAGCGTCATATCAAGATGGGTGACTACTACACTTATGATGGTGCCGCGAAGCGGATAATGGAGCTAAAGGGTAAACAACATCGGACGAAAGAACAGGCAATTGAAGTCCATAAATTTAAGAGGCTGCTGGTTCAATCCCTAACGCCTTGCAAGTAATTCAAAATGACGCTGATGGTGTACCCTGAACGAATCAAGGGAGCAACAGGCCAGCATAGCTATCAGACACTCGCCCTATGTTTTCAGATGAGTCTTGGCGGATAAATATATCCAGAGTACTACAGAGAAATACAAGGAATAGAGTACAGACTATCGGATAAGTGTTGAACTAAAAAGAACCGGGCGGTTTATGCCCGGTTTTTCTTATTTTAAACTAAGGTATACATATTTATCGCTAAATAAGCTTTTTGTAGTTAACATTTAAATTTTGTGTATATAAAATAATTATATATCTTGCGATTATGAAATTCAGTCTATATAATAATGAATATATATTTTGAATAATGAGAGATGGAGGTATACTATGCCTGAAAACAAAAAGCGTGAGAAATTTGAAGAACTTGCCGAGAAGCGAGTAACAGAAACTCTAAAAAAAATGCGGCTGATTGGAAATCTGTCGAATCGAAATAACTATGATTATACAGATGAGCACGTGAAGCAAATTTTGTCGAAGCTAGAGGAAGAGTTGAAGATCTTGCGAACTAAATTTAGCGAGAGTCATAGAGAAAAGGAGTCTACATTTAAATTCAAATAACAAAAGTAAATTAATGATGTGGAGGCATGAATATGGCGGGATATTGGAATTTCCCAGCGGTTGCTGGTGGGCAAGTGAATTCAATTAACAACGCAGGAATCGAAACCTTCCGTGGCGATGAATTGAATTCTGTTGGAAGAGAGGCACTACAAAACTCGGTAGATGCACAGCATGATGAAACCAAGCCAGTCATTGTTGAATTCAGTAGCTTTCAACTTTCGAAGACTGCCTTTCCGAATCATCAGGAATTCCTGAGAGTTTTCGATAACTGTGAGGCTACTTGGAAGGGCCATAACGTTAAATGTGAAAAGTTCATTGAGCAGGCGAAAGATATTTTATCGCAACCTTCGATTAATTTCTTGCGTATTAGTGATTTCAATACCAAAGGGTTAGAGGGTGCCAACTCGACGGAACTCGGGACACCTTGGAGCTCACTTATTCGTGAGGCTGGCTCTTCGAATAAAGGCGATAGTTCAGGGGGAAGCTTCGGTATTGGAAAATCTGCACCAGCAGCAAATTCGAAGCTGCGTACGCTATTCTATGATTCTTTAGATATTCATGAAGTAGCTTCTCATATTGGTGTTGCGAACATCATGTCCTTTGAAAAGGATTCCAAAATTACGACAGGTGTAGGATATTTTACGGGTGATGAGAACTCACGCGCTATTACAGGATTACTGGGCTTAGATCCATACTTTGTTCGAACAGAGCCGGGAACAGATATTTATATTTCGGCCTTCAATACGAATGAGCCATGGAAAGAGCGATTATTACACTCCATTTTAATGAACTTCTTTATTACAATTCATCTGAAAAAGCTTGTTGTACGTATTGAGGAACTTGAAGTGAACCATGAAAATTTAGGTGAACTGATTCTGGAGCTTGATGATACAGAGGATTTCCGTGCTCTGAAGAATTACTATCAGCTACTAGTTTCCGAGGATACGGTGGTTGTGCAGTCGCCGGAGCGTAAGTATAAAACACTCGGTACATTTAAAGTGGGAGAAGCAACTCTATTTTTAACAACAGGTGACGAGTTAAACCGTCGTGTCCTCATAACACGTAAGACGGGGATGCGTTTGTTCGAGCGCGGCCGTATTAGCGCTAGCATTTCGTTCACGGGGATTCTGATGATTACTGGAGAAAAGATGAACCAGGTATTCAAGGAACTTGAAAATCCTGCGCATACAAAATGGGAAACGAATCGTTACGAGGCTGATCCAAAAGCTGCTGAGAAGGCGATGAAGGAATTATTCAAATTTGTTCGTGATACAGTCCACGAGAAATTCCAAACAGAGGAAACGGATTCGATGGATGCTATTGGCCTGAGTGATTTCCTACCGGATGAGATTGCAAGCGGGCAAGGACAAGAGCAAAAAGAATCCCTCACAATCAAAATCAAGGATGTAAAGCAAAAAACAAAGGAAAAGGTTAAACCAAAGCCAAGCACGAATGAGAAGGATGATGTCAACGGATTGCTAATCAATACAGGGATTGGTGACGAGGACGGCGAGGGTGATGATCCAAATAATAACGGTGGCAAACATAGTGGAGGCGGGGGAAAGGGCGGAGCTGGCTCTGGTCATGATGGTAATCAAAAGGAAAAAAAGGAGAAAAATAAGCCGATTGAAACAATAATTCGCTACCTATGCACAGATAAAGCAAAAGGTGTTTATCGTGTAAATGTTTCACCAAATAAGAAGTTTTCACGAGGGAAGTTTGAGTTCCATGTTTCTGGTGAGCAAAGTGAGGTAAAGCTACCAATTTCCTCTGTTTCATCAGCTCAAATCGAGGATATTTCTATCCGCGAAAATATCGTTCGATTCACAAATAAGGCCGGTAAAAAAGATATTATTATAGATGTTCAAATTGGCTATGATGAGTACTGCGCGTTAGAGGTGATGCTATATGAAATTTAATCCTGCCCTACCTTATCCAGTACTATCAAAGGGAAATGACAGTTATGTTAATTCGTCATTCGATGTACAGTTGATCTCAAAAAAATCATTTGGCCAGCTTGTACTAGAGGTTGAATTTGCACTTAATAATGCAAGTCTACAGGATTTGATTAATCAGGGTAAAGCCATCTTCGCTTTACATATCGAATGTCCGCAGACAAGCCTCCGTAGGTTGGTTAAAAGTGATTTGCAAACATTAACAATTAAAATTGATGAGCATCAGCTACGTGGGAGAATAGACGTCCATACGTTTATCCTAGCGAATGAGCGCATTGTTGACTATACGAATGCTGACTGGAACAGCTTCTATATAGGCGTTCCTATTACCTATGATAAGGGGAATATGCTTGCATCCGGAAGTGCCGTGGAAATCGTTCTTCATGAGGAAGCCGTAGAGGAGCAAAGTTTACCTTCTATCGTGACGGTTCGACGTGCTGGCAATCGTGAATATATCGGCATTGAATTAGGCACCAATCAAATTTTAGTGTTACTACCTGAGCGATTGTATAAGCAATATGCTGAATATGGAGAGAGTAGATTAAAGGATACGATTTTATCTATGCTTATTTTACCTGCCTTAATAGATGTGTTCCATACTATTAAGGTCGAGCCAAGTACCTACGAGGATAATCGTTGGTATCAGGTGTTGGTGCAAATCTTCGAAAATAATCATGTACCCTTTGAGCGTGTATTAAATGATCAAATGCCTGTCATAGAAGCAGCCCAATTGGTGCTCAGAAATCCACTGGTTGCTTCATTTAAAGAGATAGAGAAATTTCTAGCACAGGAGGACTAACGCATGAAGATTCAATATGTAACAGAGAATGCCCTACAGGATTTACTTGCCAAACATGCTATTTATAAAGTGCATTATCTTTCGCGTAATGAGGATTGGTTTAAATCATACTTTGCGCAGGAAGGTGTCGTACTCGATTCGAAAATTGAATATGTACATCCAAATTTTAGCTTCAATCCTGACTTTTCGGTAAGTGATTTTGAAAATATAAAGGCGATGTACGAGGCGCTCAAGCATTTAACGGTTTCGCAGGCTACGCAGGAACGTTTGTGGGTAGGGTTTGCCCACTTGCAGATGCGTGATTACTTCAACTTCCGTTTAAAGGATGATTTAGATAAGAAAAATGAAAAAAGACTGAAGTCGGCACTGTATTTTGTGAATGGTGCGAAGCGCTCTCTTTTTGTGCATGTGTTGGCTCGTCTATGGTGGGTTGGCTACATGACCTATGATGAAAGCAATCCTAAGAATCCATACTGGTTAACGGAATTTTTCTGTGCGCGCGAGTTTTCAGGGCGTAGTGTTTACTTCTTTTCAAGTAATTTCACGGGAAATCGTACGATTACAAAGGGCGTTCTACGCGCTTTGAAGAAGTTGAATGATGAGGGTTTTGAGATGAAGCGAGCTCACTTTGTAGAGGCGGGTCGCTATTTGAATATTGTTGGCGGCGCAATGATTTTAGATATGCTAGATGAGGATGAGGTAGCAGCGATGATCGAGTCTCGAATTTGTAAGGTATTTGAGCTACAGCCTGTTGCTGTTTAAATAGGGGCTGGTGAGTTACTACTCTCTAGCTTTTTCATTGTTTATTTTGTATTTTCAAAGATGAAGACATCTCTTTTAAAAGCAAAAACCGCCCTCGTAGACTTGGCAGTCAGGGCGGCCTTAAGATAAAGCAACGTAAAAAACGTTAACTAAGCATAGCCGTACCTCAACTTCCCGATCGCTGTAGTGGCTACTTATTTATATTCTGATACTTCTGCTCTTATTATACCCTATATGTTAAAAAGTAAAAGTAGGTCCTATTAAAACTATTAGTCTTACGACATAAATCCTTGCCTCCGAATAGGCATTTTAATCAAACCGAAGCTAAAGACGATGTTAGCGATTCTCAAAACATACAATAAAGCGACGTGGGCGCTGGTATGGAGCCATTCTAGTAGAATGGTGGTTCGACTCCCGCCGTCTCCATGTTGTAAAAAAATATGGTTTCAAACAGTTTCAATCAATGCGAGAATTCTTGTAATCAAAGTTTTTTTTGGTCTTTAACATCTAATTTCATTATTTTAGGTACCAGGTCCTCATACAATTAGAGAACAATTCTGAATTGAATTTGATTTGTTTGGGGACCCGGTACCATTCTCTATTTCCTAAACAAATATTAGAAAAGGATGATACGGTGGCTGCATTGCAATTAGCGAAAGGTACTAGGTTCTCGTATAGTCCATCTGCTCAAACAATTCTTGCACGCTGCCCACTTTTTTATATGGAGCAAACTCCCCATAAACTCTAGTGACAGTCTCTAAATCGCCTCCGCCTAAAACACCCAGCTGAAAATCAATTCCACGGTTTGACTTCATCACACCAATAGCTTCTTTCTTTGACATCGGTAAAATAGCTGTTGCTTTAACACCAGTTCTCCTTGCATATAGAAAAGAATATTCCATTTTATTGTCCTCCTGGATTACGACCTCTATTCTCTAGCCAATAACCCTCAAATACCGCTCCAATTCCTTCTCTTCACAATCTGCAACAAATTCCATAAAAGCATCGTAATACATGCTTACAGCAGCCTGATCCAACACATCATAATAATCAAAACAACGTTCAGTTTCTATAATCACCGGCAAATAACCAGACCGGACAAGCTCCAACTTTAAAAGTAAACGAGCTGTCCTGCCATTCCCTTCTGTAAAAGGATGGATATTGATAAACTTACTGTGCAAAATCGCCGCTCTTTCTACTGGATGCAAATCCTCGGCTACTCTATACCAGCTGATCAAGTCAGACATCAACTGAGGCACCACGACTGCATACGGCGGCGTATGAGATGCACCGGAAATGATCACATTTCGATCACGGTATTTCCCTGCATTTGCTCTGTCTATATTGTTCAACACAATACCATGCAATTCTTTAATCATTATTTCAGAGAAGGGAGCATCATTTTTCACTATTTCCTCAGCGATCAGGATTGCCTCTTTATGATTCAGCACTTCCAAATGTTCTCTCATTGATTTTCCGGCTATAGTGATGCCCTCCTCCAGCACTGCCTTGGTTTCATAAATCGTTAATGTATTTCCCTCAATCGCATTGGAATGATACGTACTTTTTATTAAAAAATCCTCTTGAAGTTCTCGAATGATTTCTGTAGAAAGCGGCCGTTTCTTATCAACTTTACCTTTTAATAACGTCAGCCTATCCATTTTCTCTTTCAAAGTCCTTCCCCTCCCTAATGAAATAAGAGGTATTGTCCAAGAGCTTTCTCTTGTTCAATACCTCTTAACTTCGTGCTATTTCACCTGTAATCAGATAATAGAGACGGCGGGAGTCGAACCCACGTCCAAAGGTTGAGTATCAATAGAACGTAGTCAAAGCGTAGTCATCTAACTGTATCTCCATATAGCTAGCAAACCCTCGAAATTGATGATCCCAGTCGATGCCGTCAATATCTAAAACACTTTAGAACAGCCTTACTATAAGCCATAATTGATGTACGACTTATTCATTTGATCAATATGTAGGGATATTCTTTACTGGAATAATTTTCTGAATAATGGTATAGGTTAAATCAGCAAAGTTAGAATGGGGCACTCATATTAATGACATATGAAATTCCTGAACTTTTTGGTTAAGGTACCAGGTCCTCACACAAATCAGGAACAATTCAAAACTATATCGGGAACTGGTACCTTAACTGAATCTTCCGCGTTGTCACTCCCTTTTCTCCTATATAGACAGTGAGTCGAAAAAGGATACACAGTATACCCGCAGAAACTTTAGACCCCTCCTGTATCCTATTTGCTAAATTCTCCTATATAGCATATAAGAAGTGCGTTCTGCTGTCTGCTTGCCTGCTGCAAAAAAAGAATTGTCAGCAACTTTTGATCAGCATCTTTGCCATTATGACCAACTGCAGCTGTTCATAATGAGCAGTCAGGACTGTTCAATATGAGCAAACCATTACTTAAAGAACTTAAGAGCATTAAAGAATAATATGTCGGGTTACACCGCGACGATATGTCTATGAGACGAATGCTATTCTGAAATACGGCAGTCATTGCAAGTAAATCCATACAAGAGTGTTTAAGCTGTACGAAACAAATATATAGTAACAGTTCAATCTAACAGTATAAATTGGCTTGTGTAATTGATGCGAAGAAGATCGGAATTTATCTAAATATAATTTATATACTGTGATAATAGTTTCGTTATTTTCCAATGATTGTTATAATTGTAATTAGATTATTACAAAGCGGGTGAACGAATGTCTTCCATAGAAATTTTATCCTGGCCATTTCAGCAAAACGCCATAAATCAAATCGACAGTAAACAAGACTTTTTGAACTATCCAGTAATCTATATTTTAAATGGTAAAAGAGAAGCGTATATAGGCGAGACTGTTAACTTTAAAACCCGAATCAAAACGCATATTAAAGACAGGAAAAATGTTGACGAGGTAAATTTAATTAAACATGAAGAATTCAATCGCTCTGCTACATTTCATTTAGAAACGAAATTAATCAACTACTTTTTGGGTGATGAAAAGTATACTCTTCAAAACAAAAGTAAAACAGCAAGCAATTTCACTCATAACTACTATAATAAACCGCACTATGATCAGTACATTTTTCAAGAACTTTGGCGGAAATTACATGAACGCCAGCTGGTTAATAACAACCTACATACAATTGAAAATAAAGACATTTTTAAATTATCACCTTATAAGGAGTTAACGCTGGAACAGATAGATTTAAAGGATAAAGTGCTTGAATTCTGCAGCGCACAACTGCATACGAAATCAGCAGAATACGGTAATTTATTAGTTGTTGAAGGTGAAGCGGGTGTCGGGAAAAGTGTGGTGTTAAGTTCAATTTTCAACACTGTTCAAGAACGTACAACGGAGAAATCCTCTGAATTTTATGGAACAGAAAATTACTTAGTCGTGAATCATGAAGAAATGTTTAAGACATATAAAGGTATAGCTAAACGTGTTAAGCATCTTAAAGCCAAAAATTTTGCGAAACCGACTCCCTTGATCAACAAATTGCAAAAAGAGGATAAGAAAGCAGACATTATATTTGTAGACGAAGCACATTTACTTTTGACGAAACAAGATACATATAACAATTTTCATGGTGAAAATCAGTTAGAGGAGTTACTTAAACTCGCTAAAGTAGTTGTCATCATTTATGACCAGGATCAAGTCTTGAAATTGAAAAGTCTGTGGGGAGCAGCCATGCTGGAAAAGCTGAAAAAGCGTAGCAACTGCCATGAAGAATATTTACTAACCAATCAATTCCGTATGCAAGCAAATGACAGGGTAATTGATTGGATTAATAATTTTAAACGTAAGAGACTAACGCCGGTTCCGAAAGATGAAGGATACGAGTTAAAGTTGTTCGAGACATTGGAGGAAATGCATAAAGAAATAATAGAGAAAAACGAAAAGTTTGGCTTAAGCCGCATTGTTTCCACTTTTGATTACCTGCATAAGAAAGACGGCAAAACTTACTACGTAAAGGAATCCAATGGTGAATATAAGATGCCATGGAATACTACCAGTACTAAATTCACCTGGGCTGAAAAAGCAGAAACAATTAATGAGGCGGGTTCCATTTACACGGTACAGGGTTTTGATTTGAACTATGTAGGCGTCGTATTGGGGCCATCGGTTCAATACGATGAACTGAGAGACGAAATTATTATTGATACCAGCAAATACAAGGACAAGGGAGCTTATACGGGAGCGGATGGCATTGAGGATTTGAATAAGGCAAAAGAGCAGATCGTTTTAAATTCAATGAATGTTCTTATGAAGCGGGGGATTAAGGGGCTTTATATTTATGCCTACGATAGAGCGCTGCGGGAGAAGTTGTTGGAGTATCAGGAATTGATTGAGTGATAGTAAAAGCAAGGAGTGACTAATTTGAGAATACTAAGCGCTGTTTATGTTGCTGACGATGGTATTAAGAAAGAACTCATCCTTAGAGATATCACATCATTTATTTACGAGGACCAACTAAAGGGCAAATTATATTGTCCTTCAGAGAATTGCAAAGCAAGGATTAGTTATAGTAGAGGAAAAAAAGCACATTTTAGAACTTGGAGAATGGACGAGCATTCAAATGAATGTATTTTCCGTTTTGATAGAATTGCGCTGAATACAGGTGTTAATACAACAGAAACTATAAACGTTGAAATACCTTATAGTAGAAAGCAAAAAGCATTACAAGAAGCTTTTAGAATAATGAATTTAAGTGAGGAAGAAAGGGCGGCACAGTCCAGTAATACAGATTCGAAACCAAGAAGTAGAGAAAGAGTTATTACAAGATCTAAAAAAAGTGTGACTGGTATGCAAATGGTTTTATTTGATGGAGAAGAATATGACCATCAGCTTTTGAAACCTCGGACTTATATCTGGAAACGTCTTGTCGATGAAATAACGCTAAAGGATATAGGGGAAATTCGCTTAGTGATGGGAAATGTAGTTAGTGTTAGAAAGATAGGTGAAGTCGCAGAATTAGTAGTAGAACACAATAATCAGAGCATAAAAGTAGTTTTCGAAGAGGCATTTATAGCGGAAAGACTGAATTCCAGCTATTTAAATAAATTTTGGACCATAGAGCGCCTAATGAAAGAAACAGGAAATGTCCAATTTACCGGTATAGGTGACATTCGGAAGAAATCAGTCGTAGAAGTACCAGAATTAGTAATTTATCACGGGTCAGATTTTAAAGTGAATAATATAGATATGTCTAGCCTCGCTGTTCAGTTTGTGAGAAGGAATTTTGAGGAAGAGCAGGATAGTAGCTGAATTACGGTAAAAATAAGCATATATCTTTTAATCTGACACTGCGGTCTTCTCATATCTCAAGAACAATTCAGAATTGTATAGGGATCTGGTACCCAAAAGAAATGCAATACATGCGTATCATGATAGAGGTATCAAGGACTTTATAAACTTCCGCGTTCAGATTAAAGAATACCTATTACTTCTAATAAATGTATTAAATAGGATTCTATATCCAAATGACATATATGCTCCTGATTTTAAGCTTTAGTAACTAGCCAATGTAATTCCTAATACGTTCATTTATAGGATTCTAGAAATGTTATAAGAAATCTAATATATTCTATTAAGCAGATGGGGTGGCACTTTGTATATTAAAAATTTACAAATACAAAACTATAAGCAACTCGAAGAAATAAATTTAAACTTTAAGAAAGATAGAGCGAAAGTAGTTGCTGGGGAAAATAATAGTGGAAAAACATCTATAATTAGATTGATTCAAGAAATCGTTGGTAGTCGAAAACTGAAGCCAATGGAGTATTCCATTTTAAAAAGACCTCAGTTTGAAGAGGAATTAAAATCTTTAGTGAATGAAGATATTAATTCGGATGAGTGGGAAAAAAAGTATCAAATTTTCACGGACAAATTTTCGATACAAGTTAAATTTGAAATTGAATATGAGGAATATGAGAATATCAGTGAAATAGCTGGGTACCTAATGGATTTAGAACCAGGAAGGAATAGCATATACTTTTTATTACAATGTATAATTCCTAAAAGAATAATTCTTGAAAATGTTGAACAATGGAAAAATGAAGTTTTTTCTTTTGATAATGTGTTTGCACATAATGAATGGCACTGCTATTACACAGACTTCCAATTCTTAAATCGTAAAGAAATTAGCTTGAAAGACTTTTCGAAGCTGTTTAACATAGAAGTGATTTCCGCAAATAAAGAAATTCTAGATCAAGAGAAAAAAGGACGGGAATCCATTGCAACACATACCATAGGATATCTTAAAGAAACAAAAGAATGGGACGAAACATATAAAGAGATAGCAACCGTAACTAAGGATGCGATTGATGGTACCGACATCAATGCTACAATCAGAGAAAAATCAATTGAAAACTTACAGGCTTTTTTAAAAAAGGTTCGAGAGACAACGGGAGAAAATCCCTTGGAATTATTTACTAGCATAAAACTAGAGTCTAAAAATATTGAAGATCTGTTGAATGGCGGATTGAAAGTACTGTTCAAAGGACCTAAAGATCATGACCTAGATGAATTTTCTCAAGGGCTCGGATATAGTAATTTAGTGAAAATGCACTTAGTCATAGAAACATTTATAGAGAAAATCAAACAGAAAAATTCATTGGAAAATAAAGTCCACTTAATGATAATTGAAGAACCAGAAGCACATTTACATCCTCAAATGCAGCGTGTTTTCATGGAATATTTATATGAAAAGATTGAGACCGTTGAAAATAAAGGAATACAGTTATTAGTAACTTCTCATTCACGTGAAATAGTGCAAGTCACAAGATTAAAGGACGTTATTGTATTCAAGAATAAACACTATAAAACGTCAGCACATGAGCTAAATGAGATCGTGGATATGGAAAACTTTTTATATAAAATCAATATATCTGATTTAGTATTTGCTGATAAAGCGATCCTTTATGAGGGAGATACCGAGAGAATGTACCTAGAGTATATAATCAAAACAAATGAGAAATTCAGGAAATTAAGGCAATCTTACATAGCTTATATCCAAGTCGGTGGGGCGTATGCCCATAAATATAAAAATATATTAACCACTCTCAAAATCCCTACATTGATTATTACGGACATAGATTATGGGTTAGAATGTAAGTCTAAAAAGGAAGTTCTTGAAAGTGAATCGACTAATGCAGCTTTTAAGGAATTTTTGGAAACAAAAAATGTTGAACAAATTTTTATAGAAATAAAAAGTATGGATAGCACAATTAAAATAGTAACACAAGGTTTAGAGGATGGTCTTGCTAGAACACTAGAAGAGGCAATGTTTAATAGATTAGGATTTAATGTGTTTGATCGCCATTTAAAAGAAGATTGGAAAAAAATTAGAAACCTTAGTGGATTAAATTTTACAGTTCCGCGAGAAGGAAACTGTTTCACATCTAGAGATATTGTAAAAAGTAGCGAGAATAAAAAAGTAGACTTTATGTACTCCGTCATTGCTGCTGGATTACACGAGCGAGCGCTTCCAATCTATATTGAGGAGGGGCTAGAATGGATTCAACAACAGAAAATTTAATCATTATACAAGCGCCAGCTGGAAGTGGTAAAACAACAAGTATAGAAATTTATCTAAAAAATAAAATTGCTAACCATGAATTCAACAAGAAAGTTCTATGTATTACTTACACCAAAAGAGCAGCTGAAGAATTGCAATCAAGAGTATCTCATGAGTTGATTCATATTTCGACAATTCACTCATTTATATCCAAGTTTTTTATTAACCACTTTATAGAACCGCGAGTCATTGATCTTTATATGGAATATAAGTCAAAAGAAATTGAGGAGGAGTTGTTAAAATATAATACATACTCCGAGGAGGCGGGAGTTGAAAAGCCGTTTTTATATGAGAAATATGCAATGTTAGAAGAAGAGTACGGCCCTCTATGTTCTGAGAATTTAAGGGTTATACTAAGTACTAAGGGTCTTAAATATAATGAGAGAAAATGGAGTAGTTGCGTATTAGGAGAGTTATCGCATGATGATTTACTAACGTTTGCACAGATATGTATAAGCAAAATAGAAAAGTTATCATTTAGATTACGGGCGATGTATGAAGAAATTATTATAGATGAATATCAAGACACGCATTCTGATATAATTTCTTTATTTCATAAAGCTGTAAAAGCTACCGATACAAGCTTGAAATTGATAGGTGACCAAATGCAAAATATATACAAATCAAATCATTTGAATATTATAGAATTGCTGGATGAATTTAAAGTAGATAAAACAATGCTTACGAACTACAGATCATCCCAAGAAATCGTAGATATTTTAAATGTTGTATATAATAATACTGAAATTATACAAGAATCAAATATTGGTAAGTTAAATATTAGACCTAAGTTTTATGTAACAGATGAACCAAAAAAGATTAAATTACTAAATGATTCTTTAATATTGGTACCGACTAATAAGGAAGCTTGCTCTGATGCAGAAAGCATATATAACATATTAAAAGATTTTAAAGAGTATAGGAATAATAATAGTAAAAACATAAAAATGACAGATGTAATTAACTTTAAAGAATCAGTTGATCCTCTATTTCAGTTATTAAATCTAATATATTCGATAACGGAAGCTTATGAAAAAAAGGACTATCCCACAGTTTTAAATGGAGTTAAAAGTGAATTAGAATATACAGCTCATAGTGTTAAAAAACTGATAACCCAAAAGGTTGAAGGGATTATAAAATTACAAAACAATCTTACAATTGGAGAGTTTTTTGGTGGAGTCAAGAAATTGGGGTTGTGGGATAAAGAAATAGATTCACTGTTTGAAGAAGACAGATATGAAAAATTCTTAAAATTACAACTATCTGAATATAGCACTCCAAGAACAATTGGGAGTAAATATTCAACCCAGCATGGTGTTAAAGGTGAAAGCCATGAAAAAGTAGTAGTTTATTTAAAGGATAGTAAATCAAATGGAGTCTATATGTATGACTTTCTAAACATTTGGACAAAGTATAACACTAATTTAGAAATTCTAGAAAGTTGTTATGTAGCTATACAGGATTGTAAAATAAATCAGCAGATCTTAGAAATTGAGAATCGGTGCTCGAATAAGACTTTAAATGCACAATGGTTTAACGATAATAAAGAAATTATCGATCTAGTGCAAAAGTTAAAACAAACACATTCTAATTTACCGATTTTACATTATTTGTTACAAGAAAATGTAGAAGAATTTCTTGAAAAAGAAAATAACAGTTGGTATTTAAAAACAAATGTGGGACGAAGAATAATTAGTAAAATAGAAAATATAACTACTACGTATAAACTGTTTTATGTTTGCTTATCAAGGGCAAAGAAGCAGTTAATTGTAATTTTAGATAAGGAAAAGGCGTCTGAAAAGTTAATTGAAAAAATGATAACCATTGGATTTGAATATGAAAACATTGAAACATGAATGGACTTAGATTTTTACACATTTTCTTGCCCAATTGTGTTGCTACTTCACGAGATAAGGTAACTATTATATGAAATAGATTAAGTGAGAAATGATAAGGTATGTTACCAGGTCCCCACACAACTCAGGAACAATTCAGAATTGCTTAGGGGCCGGGTACCTGGGTTTACACACAGGCAACGAAATTTGGTTAAGAAGAAAATAAAAAACGTCAACTCTTTTAATCGGAGTTGGCGTTTATTTGATAGGTTGAGATTTACAAGGAATCTCATTTAACTATTTCCCACACTACTGGATTCCGTTTCATAAAGACTATCCTCAATCAATGCAATTCTAAGGCCAAGCGCAGCAGCCACTTTCTCTAAAGTGTCCAGACGTGGAATAGCGTGTTCTTTCTCCAGTCTGGCGATAGCTGCTTGTTTTAATCCAGCTCGATCAGCTACTTCCTGTTGTGTGAGACCAAGCTGGATTCTTCGGGAAATAAGTTGGGCGACAATCTCAATCTCACTCATTTCTCTTGGTGTTAAAGCTGTTATTTGCTTTTTATAGTCAGCCCATTTCATCGAGAATTTCCTCCTTCCATCTTAATTTGAACCATATTTTATATTATTGCTAATCTCAATATGGTTGCATGGTGCTGTAATTTTATATAGTAAATATGTGAGGAGAGGTCTGTGAATGAGGGAGGGCATGCCCTTCCGCCTCATACCATGGTTTTTCGTTCTCAAGATCGGCCATGGGAATTTTCAATCCAGTCGAGCATTTCTCTTTCAGCTCTTTGGATTTCACGTTTAGGAGTTTTCTTTGTGCTTTTTCTAAAAGGATGTAATAACACAATTTGATTGCCTTCCCAATGAAAGAAAAATATCCGATAGTTGTCTGGCCTTAATTCCCAAATGCCATTGCCTATAAATTTTGTGAAGGGTAAACCAGATCTGCTGCCTGTACCTTCAAGGACTTCAATATAAAGAAAAATTTTGGAAAGGAGTTGCTTTGCTGGTTTATTGCGGGCAGACTCATTTTGCAACTGATCCAATAAGTCTCTTACAGGAGAACGACCACGGCTATCTTCGTAAAAGATGACCTCATAATTCATATTATGTCCTCCCGAACAAAATTTATAACACTTATGTACTAAAAATAACATAAACGTAATTAATTATCAAACTAAGTAGTTTAGTTAGTTGTATTAAGACAAGGCATCTAAAAATTGAGTTCAAAAGAAACTTGAAACTTTCTCCCGACTACCCCGTCTGTACGCTGAATTGACATACAGAGCAATGTTGGGAGGCTGGAAAATTTGAAAAAGAAAATTATAACGGCATTTGGCGCATTGGTAATGGCATGCAGTTTGCTGGTTGCGGGCTGTGCCACCGCTGGGGAAGAAGTGTTTTCTGATGTGCCGGCGGGTATGCATTTTGCGCTGGCGGTGAATGAACTGGCGGAACGGCATGTCATTGGCGGCTATCCGGATGGAACTTTTAAGCCCGGCAATCCGGTGACACGCGGACAGGCTGCTGCCATGATTGTGAAACTGACAGGCATGGACACTTCCAACGTGAAAGATCCGCAGTTCAAGGATGTTGCGAAAACAAATGGTTCTTATCAGGCAATTGCTGCGCTGGCGCAGGCAAATGTCATTGGCGGCTATGAAGATGGCCGGTTTGGACCGAATGATCCGGTGAAGCGTGGACAGCTTGCTTCTATTCTTGTGAAAGCATTCGATTTGCCGCGCTATGATTTCTACGGAATGAAAAATCCGTTTACAGATATCGCGGGCAACCAGTCGCACAGTGCCAGCATTTTAATACTGCACCAGTATGGGATAGCGGGCGGCATTGCGCCCGGCCGTTTTGGTGTGAATGAACCCGTGACGAGAGGGCAGGCAGCGAAGATGATGAAGGCGGCAGAGGAGAAAAAACCTGCGATGGTTTCATTCACAGCGGAAGAGCTTGGGATGGACGGTATTTATTCAGTGATATGGGAAGAGGATCAGGACGTGTATGAGCCGATTGTCGCCCGCGACACAGTGTACGGACCGCCCAGACTGCAACTTATTGCACTGCAAGAAGGAACTGCAACACTGAATGTCAGCGGATATAACGGGGACTCGCCGGTGAATGAAGATGAGGATATTTACCGGAAATATTATGTGCATGTCAAAAAGACAGGTGACGGGCTGAAACTGTCGATGGAGGAAACGGATGATTATTTGCCGACAGAGGCGCCGCTGGAATTGTCTAAAGGTGAGAAAATCAAGAACGTCAGTCTTTATTCAATAAATGGCACCTTGCTGGATGATGAAGCAGCGGCCCTCCATACATGCAAAGAGGATCAAAAGACTTGTATCACGATCCGACAGCCTGGCAGCTATTATGCCGTTGCCCGATTGGCGGGCGGAGAAGAACTCCACTATGCGATCCATGCGAAAGAGCCGGAGCATGCGTATTTTCATTATGACATGGATGTGCTGAGAGAGCGGCCGTCTTACACATTCGACACAGAAGATCTGTTCAAACAGAATGGCTACTATAACAAAAAAGCAGCACGACAAATCGGAGAGCATACAGTCTTTACGAAAAATGCAGAAGACATTGCGGATATTACTAGAGATCCCGGAACGAACGTTTTTCATGTCACAGCCAAAAAACCCGGTACAATCGAAGTGAAATTTGAACGTCCTGTCTCCTTCCGCGGCGAAATCGGGGACGGAGTATCGGGCATGATCACCGGAATGGAAATAACGGTTCGGGAGCTGAACGGCCTGATTACTATTTCTGCTTCGCAAGTGTATGAGTTTGATGCTTAATAAAGGAAAGGGGTTTGACAGGCGTACAGGGAAGGGAAAAGGATGAGTACTCAGCTGTTTGCGATCGCGATAAGTCCACACACTAAGGAGGTGTATGCAATGAATAAATTTGCGCGGTTAATCGGCATCGGAATAATAAGCGGGCTTATTTTAGCAGTTCTGCTGCAAGTTGTCTATTGGTTAACCGGAAATGAAGCATACATCTTACTTTATAATGTGGATTATTTTCCTTTGATATATGTCTTCAGTGAAAGTGCCTGGTTTGGTATTTCCTTTCACTTTATGTTTTGCATTGCCAGTGTGGTTGGCCTTTATTATATATTATCCTTTATTGGCTGGCAGTCGTTCATTTGGCCGTACATTATTGTTTATACAGCAGGCAGCGGCGTGTTATATTTTTTAACATTATTAACGGAAAAGCCGCCTGCTGCAGATGACGGCATGGCCTGGTTTTATTGGACAGCCAGTCATTTGGTATTCAGTATAGTCGTCGCTTGGTTAGTGAGACGGTTTGTTGCATCTAAAAGTAAGTACTAGTTCTCGAAACAAATCAGAAACAACTCTGAATTGAACTAGAGTTGTGTGAGGACCTGGTACCTTCCGAAAAATCTTTGAAACTTTTTCCGGATTCCTGCGTCTGTACGGTGTTACATAGACAGGAAGGGAAGATATGAAATGAAAAAGATGATGATGGCGTTACTGAGTGCAATCGTGTTGGCTTGTGGTCTGCCTTTATCGGCGGGAGCGGCAAGCAGTCAGCCGTTCACGGATGTCTCGCCGAAGCAGCCATACGCGAAGGCGGTGAACGACTTGGCGGCACGCGATGTTATTGGCGGTTATCCGGATGGTACGTTCAAGCCGGGGAATCCGATTACGAGAGGGCAGGCCGCTTCCATTATTGCGAAGATGCTAAAATTGGATACGACGAACGTCAAAAATCCCGGGTTTACAGATGTCTCAACGAAAAATGGCCATTACCCGGCGATTGCAGCGCTGGCTGAAGCGAATGTGATCGGTGGCTATCAAGACGGCCGTTATGGTCCGAATGATCCGGTGAAACGGGGGCAGTTTGCTTCGATCATCGTAAAAGCATTCGATTTGCCGCGATATAATTTCTACGATACAAAAAATCCGTTCAAGGATGTCGTGGAATATCAATCACATGGTACGAACGTGCTCATCCTGTACCGCCTTGGAATTACTTCAGGTACGTCTCCTGACAGATTCAGCATCAATGCGCAGATTACGCGCAGCCAAGCAGCTGTATTATTGACGAAAACCGAGAAATCGAAGCCGGCGATGGTTACGGTGCGGGCGGATGAACTAGGGTTTGATAGGATAAGTGTTCATTCGGAATCGGGTGGAATCTATCAAGATCTTGATAATAAAAATGAGTTGTTTCAAGCAATCTACACGTATGGAAAAGACCCATCAACAGACGGGCGGGTTCAATTGATTCCACTGAAAGAAGGAAAGGGCACTCTCGCTTTACACGGATGGAAAGGCTCGCAGCAAGAAATTAAAAAGTATTACGTGCAAGTGGAAAGAGTGAATGGAGAATTGCGGCTGACGATTGAGAAAACGAATGATTATTTGCCGACTGCAGCGATCTTCGACATGCCTGCAGCAGAAAAGATTACTAGTGTCAGCATTTATACAGTGGACGGTGCATTGGTGTCCGATGATGCGACATTCGGAACGTACCAATACCCTGCCCGCAAGTATATTGTGATCGACAAGCCGGGTGACTACATTGCGACTGTGCGTTTTGCGAATGGAAAAGATGTGCGATTCGCAATCGAAGCAAAAGTACCGGAAGATGGGTCATTTTATTATGACACGGAGGTGTTGCAAGAACAGCCTTCGCTTACGTATGATGTAGCTGCGTCGTACGATGGATATTATACCTATGACAAAAAAGCCGCAAATAATATAGGGAAACACACGATACTCACTGAAAACGCCGAAGCGATAGCAACGGTAGAGCGGGAGCCGGGAACGGGCATATTCCATATTACAGCGAAAAGCGCAGGCACAATCGATATGGAATTTGAAAATGGCGTCTACTGGATGCTTGGCGAGCCGGGTGACGCCGTGTCAGGCATAGATAGAGGGAGAACGATCCAGGTAAAAGAAATGCATGGCATAGTGAATGTATCTGTACGCTCTATTTTTGACATAAATCCCGATATGTAACGGGCGCGATCGGTGCAATGGATATTATTGATCTTAAGTGAAGGTACAAGTGTAAGAAACAAACGTGAATGTTTAAACAATCATGTTTGTTTCGCGCACAGGTACTTTTATTACATAGTAAGCTAGTCATGCAGGTATAAAGTGACCATTACCATATCTCCGCCACTTTTACCTATTGAGTCTTTAATTTGTTGTTTGATCGAAATGATCTTATCTTTATTTCACGGTACTAGACCCTCATACAACTCAAGAACAATGCAGAATTATACATCGGGACATGGTACCTGAAATCATGCACAAATGCGCTTGTCCGCTATGCAAACAAAGTCATGATCCACTACTGGTATGCTGCAGTGACTTAAGAAATCAGACGGGCGTAGTTAAGGTACCTCTCATTACGAAGGTTTATCTTCCTTTTTATCGCTCTTTTCTTCCTTCTGATTGAACAGTAGGGGAGGTTACGTGAGCGAATTTCAAATGCTTACTTATTAAAATGGTTTCTATTATAGTCCACAGTTCTCTAATTCTACCATTGGGTAACCTGATGGATGCTTTTTGGTCTTGGTCATCCCTTTTGACGTGTAAGTGGAAAGGTTCGGTACTTGTTTGATGTTCTTTACTTTCTTCATGTGGTTCAGAGTGAAATTTTACAATAATTGAACCAGTAGAGGAATAGAAATCATAGTGGTAGTACTCAATAAATCCATCTTTTATTATCTCTTGACAAGAAATTTTTGTTAAATCAGAAAATACAATAGTTTTCCGAACAGCACCCGGTTTCGAGGGTAGCCCATTAGCGCCGTCTCTGATTTCCGTGATTTCATCAAATTCCTTTTCAAGCAAATTATAGTTAGTCTTTGGAATTCCTGTTGACATTTAACTCATCAAACTTTCTAATGAAATATAACCAAGCAGCAGCATCAGTTTGTTCTTGGGATGATAAGTCATCCATAGAATCCAATGTACTCTCGAAATTCCCCCCGTACTTTCTTTCGTAAAGTGTTATCTGTTCAACTAGGAATAAAAGTTCATCTGAATCATTTAGATTTTCTTCTTGTTCTTCTTCCCATTCTTTTACGATATTACCGACAGTATACATTTTACCTGTTCTAGATTTCCACAAAGTTTTTGCACTGATTCGTGCTTGCGAGTTTTTCTCAGTTCTTTCAACGCCCACGAATCGTCCTTCTTTAATCCAATTATTGATAGTGGTGATCGATACTCCAAAATACTTTGCAATTTGCCCGGTAGTATAAACGGTGGCAAAATTTGTGTCTTCGGCTGCGATTTCCGCCATAATTTCTAATGTTTCCAAAAGATACTTTTTCATTTCTTCGGGCCTGCCTAGGATTGACTCATCCAACTTACTTAATTGAAGGTTGTTTATGTTAGTTTTTTCTAAGTAATTGACTAATACTTTGAAGAATAATAAACTATCATCTTCATTTTCAAAAATACGTCGTGTTAATTCAGGTGTTCTTTTAACAAATTCCTTTTTTTCGAATGTTGTCAACATGATCATCACCTCTTTACCTCCTAGCATAAACGAACTAAAACTAAACTGCAAGTAACTGAAATTGAAGTTCATGTTAATCATTGTACTCAATTGAATATTTTTTATACCTGAAAAGGGTACTTATATGAGAAACAAACGTGAATGGTTAAACATTCATGATAGTTTTTGCACAAGTACCTTTTTTGACGCTGCAAACTAGAAATATGTACAGACGGGAGTCAAATAGTTTTAGGGAGTGATAATACCGCACCATTGCAAATCTCTTCGATTCTGTCCATACTAATAGAAAGAGCGATGTGAGGAGGATAACTAATGAAGATTGGTGTAGCAATCGATGGATCACAAAATGCGCTGCGGGCAGTGGAGCATGCATTAAAGACAGCTGGGCTGTATAGGGAGTCTGAACTGAAAATGATCTATGTGGTGGATTTTAACACAGCGAATGATGAGCGTATGAGCAAGGAAGATACGGAAACGATCAGACAGCGCGTGACCCAGCCGGCGATGGAGTTGGCCCGGCAGGCGCATTCCAACACGGAACTTGTCATTTTTGAAGGGGATCCGGCGCAGAAAATTGTGCAGTTCGCGGATTCAACTCTGCTTGATCACTTGATCATTGGAAGCCGTGGACTGAATGCTGTACAGGAAATGATGCTCGGAAGCGTCAGCCATAAAGTGATTAAGGAAGCAAAATGTCCGGTGACAGTTATTAAATAAGCACAAGTCCTCCGCATACAGCGGGGGATTTTTCATTTATACAACAGGAAAGCCGCAGGTGCCTGTGCACGAAACAATCGTGTTTGTTTAAACATTCAAGAAAGTTTCAATAATCATGAATAAGTAAACTTTCACGTTTGTTTTTCACACAGGCACGACTTTGATTAGTTTTTTTGCGCATATATGAACCACGCAACCTTCAAACACCCTCATCGTCAATACTGTGCTATACTCATCCAAAAACTCCACAACAAAAAACAGGTGAACTCTATATGAAAAGATCCGAATATAAAGAACAACAACATAAAAAATCTCCAAAACAGAAAGGCAGCCTGATGAAAAAGATTACCCGTTTAATATTCATCGGCATACTGCTGGCGGTTCTTAGCGGATTGCTCGTACTGAATATCTTCATCACATTCAGCGATGTCAGCAAACTCGAAGAACCCGCACCGCGCTCGACATTTATTTACGCTCCGGACGGAGAAATCATCAGTAAGATTTCCAATTCGAATATTGAAAGTGTGTCGATCGACCAGATTCCCCAAACGTTGATTGATGCAGTTGTCTCCGTAGAAGACCAGCGCTTTTACAAACATCATGGCGTGAATTATTTACGGATGGGACGCGCTTTAATAGAGAATGCGTTCAAGGGGAAGATTGTGGCAGGGGGCAGTACGATTACGCAGCAGCTTGCGAAAAATGTGTTTTTAACGGAAGACCGTACGTACTCCCGCAAATTCAAAGAATTGATCCTGGCTAAGAAGATTGAGCGGGAGTATTCGAAAGAGGAGATTATGGAACGCTACCTCAACCAGATTTATTTCGGTGACGGGGCATGGGGCGTTCAGCGTGCAGCGCAGACTTATTTTGGCAAGGACGTCAGCAAGTTGACGTTAAGTGAATCTGCGACATTAGCGGGCGTCATTAAAGCACCTACGCATTTATCCCCTACAAAAAACATGGAGAAGTCATTGAATCGGCGCAATCTTGTTTTGTCATTGATGCTGCGCGAACAGTATATTACGCAGGAAGAGTACGATGATGCAGTCGGCCAAAAGATCGTGCTTGCTGATTCGACGGTACCGAAGTATAAAGGGAAATATCCGTATTATATTGACCGGGTAATTGACGAGGCAGTCGACACGTACCATTTGACGAGAAATGAAGTGATGTCCGGCGGATTGCACATTACGACAGCAATTAATTCGGTGGTGCAGGACGCGCTCGAAGAGGTGTATGCGGATAACGGGAATTTTCCGGAGAGCACACCTGATCAGCTCATCCAAAGCGGTTCCGTGTTCCTGCATCCGAAAACAGGCGGGATTCTGGCATTGGTCGGCGGAAGAGGAGAGTATACGCATGGACGCTTCAATAATGCGACTGACCTCGTCCGGCAACCCGGTTCGACATTGAAACCGCTGGCTGTCTACACTCCGGCGCTCGAGAAAGGGTATCATATGTCGGATTTGCTTCTCGACGAACCTATAAACATTGACGGCTATTCTCCGAAAAATTTCGATCAGAAAAATAGAGGGGAAGTGACCATGTACGATGCACTTGCGCACTCATATAATGTCCCTCCCGTCTGGCTCCTGGATCAGATCGGAATAAAAAACGGGGTGCGTGCGGTTGAACGATTCGGCATTCCATTGGAGAAAAACGATCATACGCTTGGCTTAGCCTTAGGAGGGCTGAACAAAGGTACCTCGCCTTTGCGGATGGCCCAGGCTTTTTCGGCGTTCGCGAATAATGGCGTGATGGCGGAAGCACATGCGATCGTGGAAATAAAAGATTCAGAAGGCAAAGTCTTCGGAAAGTGGCGGGAACAGTCTGCAGAGGCGACCAGTGCGGAAGTGGCCCAGCAAGTGACCTATATGCTGCAGGGGGCTGTAGAAGAAGGTACGGCGAAGAAAGCACAGATTTCAGGTATGGAAGTGGCCGGAAAAACAGGTACCACGCAACTGCCCTTCACAGGAGTGGATGGCTCTAAGGATCATTGGTTCGTCGGCTATACACCAGACATCGTCGGGGCGGTATGGCTCGGGTATAATCAAACCGATGCCGGCCATTATTTAACATCGACCAGCAGTTTCACAGCACCGCCTATTTTTGCACAAGTCGTTTCAAAATCGATGAGTGAATTGCCGACAAAGAAATTTGATCTGCCGTTGATCGAGAAAGATATAAAAGAGCTGGAAAAACAGAAGGAAAAGTTAAGTGAAAAAGAGCATAAAAAAGAAAAAGAGAAAAGAAAACAGCAAAAAAAAGAAGAGAAGGAACGGAAAAAGAGAGAGAAAAAAGAAAAGTGGAAGAAAGAGATCAAGCATGAAGTAGAAAACTGGAAACAGAAGTGGAAAGAATTTGTGGGGAACTAGAGAATAGAAAGTGGTACCTGCAGAAAACAATTTCGTTTGTTTGAACATTCATGACTATTCAAACAATCGTGAATAAGTGAACTTTCATGTTTGTTTCGCACACAGGCACCAAAGAATGTCCAATCAGGATGCCTTGACCAGCATTTATCTGCAAATTTATTTTGGATATGATGAAACTTTTTACGCCTTTCCCCGTCTATACGTCGATCTTTGATTACATAATAGAAGGGAAAGAACACGATGAAAAAGATTTGGATAACATTTGGCACGGTGGCTCTTGCCCTCAGCCTGCCATTATCGAGTATGGCCGCAAGCAATCAGAAGTTCACGGATGTTCCCGATACAAAGCACTTTGCGGAGGCGGTCAATGAATTGGCTGAACGACATATTATTGCAGGGTATGCGGACGGCATGTTCAAGCCTGGCAATCCAATCACGCGCGGTCAGACAGCGGCGATTATTGCGAAGTTGATGGGGCTGAATCCGGATAACATGGTGAAGGAGCCTGGATTCAAGGATGTCTCGAAAGCGAATGGCTATCATAATGCCATTGCTAAGCTGGCGGAACTGGAAGTGATCGGGGGCTATGAAGACGGAAGTTTCGGACCGAATGATCCCGTCAAACGCGGACAATTGGCTTCCATTCTCGTCAAAGCGTTCGATTTGCCGCGCTATGCGTTTAACGCGAAAGAAAATCCATTCCATGACGTCAAGCCCAACACGTCGCATGGCGCGAATGTCCTGATTCTTCACAAACTCGGCATTACGACAGGCGTGACGTCCGACAGATTTGGCATTAATGAATTGGTGACGAGAGGACAAGCGGCGAAGTTGATGCAACTAACGGAGCGGATCCATCCCGAGACGTATTCATTGAAGACATGGGGTCCGATGCTGCGTTTCTCGGAAATCATGACCGATGAGGACACGGATGAATTTGCGGTCAACTCGGAGGTGTATCACGCAGCCATCATTAAAGGCAGACAGACGCCTTCAGGATATACCGGCGATCGCGTACAAGTGACGCCGTTGAAAGAAGGAAGAGGAACGTTGCAGCTGGGTGGTAATTATGGTATGGAAAGTCAAAATATCAAACGCTACTATCATAAATTCTATGTGGATGTGAAGAAGGTCGACGGCAAATTGAAGGTGGATCTGCAATACGCGAGTGATATTTTGAAGACGCGGGCGCGGCTGAAGCTGGTGGCGGATGAAGAGGTTGAAAATATTCGTTTCGTGCGGTCTGACGGGGAAGTTCTATCGGGCAACATGCCGTTTGAAGAGTATGCCGATTCGCCGGACGTGTTCATTCGTGTCAACAAGCCGGGCAGCTTCATCGCGACAGTAAGCTTTACTGATGGAAAAGAAGCGCGCTACGCGGTGGAAGTGAAAGTTCCAGCTGCACATATGTTATATTATGAAGTAGAGACGTCGAAGCTGCCAGACGTCAACTAAACTTGATTCTTGAATGGGTTATCTAAAATATTGAGAGTAGAAACTGAAAAAGCAATTTAAAATACCTGCAGCAAACTTGAGTGAAAGTTTGCTGCAGGTATTTTTCATGGAGGCATTGATTGTTCTTTTGATCTTGCTCAGTATTGTTTGATTCATGAGTTTCGAGAACTTTAGTGAGTAGTGCCTGTGCAGGAAACAATTGCATTTGTTTAAACATTCATGACTATTCGAACAATCGTGAATAAGTAAACTTTCATGTTTGTTTCGCACACAGGCACCAAAGAATTAATTTAACTCTTTGGCATGGTTGCGTTATGAAGGTTGACACAGTTATTATGAAATCAAAGAAGATAGATGATTAGGAGAGACATATCATGAGCAAATTACACTTTAATCCCCTACTAATCCAAGCAATGAGCGATCAACCATCACATGTAATAAAGGAGTGTCCTTCTCTTTCCGATTTGCCGGGTAAATTACCGAAACAGATCATACAAAACGTGAGCCAAGTGCCACGTAAATTCCCCAAAAATGATGTAGTGTTTGTATGTAAAATATGCAAAAAACGCGGACGTTATGATGCCGGGCATATATCTATTAATCTGGAAGGCCACAAGCAAGCTGGGGGAACAATAAAAAACTATATACAAATGACAGGTTATTTTCGTTGTAAACAGTGCAATTCTGCTGGCGAGTGGGGTACTACACAGGATTTTGAAATGCGTTTAATGGGAATGTTGATCAGTATGAATATGGACGAGTCGGTGGTTACCTACTCAATTCATCAGTTATTCGACGGTTTTCAGCCAAGATACGGCACGGAAGCAGAAGAGCATCTTTTACAAAAGATTTTAGAGAAACCTGCTGATGCATTTCTGTGGAATCGGCTAGGCAATGCATATTTTGCAGGGGCCAGACCTGATTTAGCTGCAGCTGCGTTCGAACACTCGTTGGTTTGTGATCTGCTGCAGATGGAATCCTACTTTTCTCTTGGAATGCTGGTGGAAGAATTTGATCCGGCATTAGCAGTTCGTTTTTATCATAAAATGATTGCGGCCGCACCTTATTATACCGAAATGAAGAACTCCGCACTGAAGGAATTACTTGCTGCAGGGCTAAACAACCTGTTCAATATAAAAGTTTCATCAGAGCAAGAAGTTGCTATTTTGCCAGGAGAGGATATTTATGAAGAGCTCGGGATTGAATTTCCATCAGCGGACAGGAAGGCTGATGTTTATGAGGGAACTATTGAGCTAGATAACGTTGAATCGTTCTATCCGCTGGCTAAGTTGCTGATGAAAAATGGTGGGAAGAAATAATTTAGGAACCAATTGCGATTATAGAATAACTATATAAAAATAAAGTCAAACCATTTGTAAACAAAATATAATTTTTTTACCTATAGGCATTGGGTTCACATACAGATCAGGTAACCTAGTGAGTAACCTATATAGAAGGAGAGTCAGTAAAATGGACAAACAAATTGATGAGTTGGTATTGCTGTTGCTGTATTTGACTTCATGGGAAGAGGACGAGCTGCCTGACGGAATGAAAAGAAGTTGGAAAGGTTATCCGTTTGGCTCCTTGGATGATTTGCAGGCGGAGGATATGATTAGAGGAAGCAATCGTTCGAAATCTGTTTATCTGACAAAGACAGGCATTGAAAAAGCAGAGTCCTTGCTAGAGAAATTTCATTTTGACCAGATGAAGTAGGTATAAGTTATCCTTCAGAAAAAGAAGAAGATTGCTGGCAGACAAGGAATCGATTTTCAAGGCGCAGGGTGCAGTGTAATTGGCTTAGCGAACAATCATGTTTGTTTAAACATTCATAACTGTTTAAACAATTGTGAATAAGTGAATTTTCATGTTTGTTTCGCACTCAGGCACCAAAGAAGATGACTCGAATTGTATACTTATGCAAAGGAGGAGAAAGTATATGAAAAATATTGAACAGCAACTGACAATGTCTGACCTGTTTCCCGATGACCAGAATCCAAGTAAGGAAATGTCGGTTCAATATGCGCCAAAGAGCGTGCCTGCATTCCCTGCGGATTTGATTTCTGATTTTGATGCATTCTTAGCGTATTGCAGAGAAAACTCTGTCACATTGTCGAAAAAGAATGAGTTAATTTCTCGAAAACACCTAGTGGAGCTAAATCAACGGTTGCATGTTCAAGCGTTAGCGGCCAAGCCAAGTTCTCCTCAGGTACAGTATCCATATATCAATTTCCTCTTTCATCTAGCAATCAGCAGCAGACTATTGCAAATCGACCGTCATACCGCCACTGCAAAGCTAATTGCTTCGAAGCGGCTTGACTTGTTTGAGAAATTCAATGATAACGAGAAGTATTATGCGATGTTGGAAGCTTTATGGATTGATATAGATTGGGATAAATTAAAGGAATCAACATCTCGGTTACCAGTACTCCAAGTTACGCCGGTCTTTTCTGTCCTGTGCAAAGCAGATACCTCTAAAAAGATCGTACTTGTCAATCCGAAAACCGATATAGGCCAGTTTCTTTCAAACATTTTTATAGAATGGCATCATTTCCTCAAATACTTTGAATGGTTGGGTTTTTGGAATTGCGAAGATGACTTCGAGCGAATGAATGAACATTACCGAAAAGGTGTGTATTTCGCCAAAAGTATTATCGTTACTGAATTTGGTAAAGAGATCATGTCCATTCTACTGTTCAAGCGCAATCTGGAAGCATGGAATATCACATTGCGGAAAACTAATGGCGAGCCCGAATGGTTTCCTGGTGCTGCTCTTGAGACATTATATGGCTTCTCATTGGACGACACTGATTATGAGCATTTTGCCGATGAGGTCGAAGCAGATCATAGCGAGGAAAGTTTCCGCCTACCATTTCAGGCAGCATTCCCTGGAGACGAACTGCAAAAAGGACTGCCGCGGGATCAAAAAAGATTTATGGAAGGCGTATATACGTTCAAAGTTTCATTCGAGCGAGGAATTTGGCGCAAGATGGTCTTACCTGGAAACTTGACGATGCATAAATTGCATGAATGCATTGTAAATTCTTTTGATTTCGATGATGACCATCTATATTCATTCTTTATGGATAATCAGCTCTGGTCCCGTAATTGTATCGCATCCCCCCTTGACGATTTTGGCCATCCAGATGCCTCCAAAGTCCGAATAGATTCCTTGGGACTCTTACCGGGGCAGCAATTTCTCTACTTATACGACTATGGCGATGAATGGACATTTGAAATACTTATGGAACGAATCGACGAGACTGACAACAGCATAACTAGTCCTTTTATTTCTGCAAGTAAGGGAAAGAGTCCAGCACAATATTATATGGAAGATGATGAGTGGGAATGAATTGTGCCGGGACCTGGTAACTTTAATACATCGTCCCGACTATGAGATTACAGGTGTGATAGGTAAGTAAGGGATCTTGTATGAGAGGAAACTCTTGTGCGGGTTCCCTAAGTATTGGGTGCCTGTGCATAAAACTATTGTGTTTGTTTAAATATTCGTGATTATTCAAGCAATCGTGAATAAGTGAACTTTCATGTTTGTTTCTTACACAGGGACGTTATTTAATACCATATGCATTATAGATAAATAGTCCTTTTCATTATTTGCGGCCAGTAAATAATGAAAAGAAGAATATTGTGTGAAGTGCATGTTTGCTCAGGCATCACGCGGATGAAAACGGACTGACACAAAGCAAGTACCAGGTCCCCGCATTAATTACGCACAGATCTATTCATACGAAAAAAACAGCGCAACCTCGTCTGACAGAGAGTTTGCGCTGTATCCATTCACTTTTCTTCAATTAACCCGCTGTCCACCAGAAATTCCTTGGCGACTAGCTCAACCATGATGCCGTCATTGTCGACTTTTCCATTCATGATTTGCATTGTTTCCTCATCAATTTTCCCTTCGAGAAGACCGAGTACTTCTTCCAGTTTGGGATATTCCTTAAGCGTTTCATCCCGGACCAGCGGAAGTGCGTGATAAGGAGGGAAGTACGATTTATCATCTTCCAGCACGCGCAGATTCGCAATCGCGAGCTGTCCGTCTGTCGTGTAAGAGTTAATCACATTTACTTCATTTGCCCCGATTGCACGGTACATCATGCCGTGATCCATTCCTTTAACATCTTGAAACTCAATGTCATATTCTTTTTCGAAGCCGGGTAATCCATCTGGACGGTCAATAAATTCGAATACGGCGCCCAATGTAAAATCCTTGGAGACTGCAGCGAAATCACTGAACGTCACCAGGCCCAGCTCTTCAGCTTTCGACTCGTCAAGAGCCAGTGTATACGTATTATTGAATCCGAATGTACCGAGCGCGGTGATATGGTCGCCGGCGACAAGCCGTTTGGTGGAAGCTAATGTTTCTTCGGCTGTCCCGGGTTCTTCCTGATAATAGGTGACCACAATAGTTCCTGTATAGTCAGGGATGACATCGATATGGTCATTTGTCATGGCGTTCCAGACGACAGACGAGCCGCCCAGGTTTTCTTTATAAATAATATCTATACCTAACCGGTCCTCAATTAATTGTCCCATGATATTAGACAAAATAATACTTTCCGTATTATTACGGGAACCGAGTCTCAGTGAATCTTTTTCATTGAATATACAGCCTGAAAGCATGCTGGCAAGTAAGGTCGTGGCAAATAATAATCTAAGTTTGTTTTTCAATTTCATTTCAATCCTTCCGGCGTCGTCCAGCGTTCAACGGCACTAAAGAACGTTTCAAGAGCAATTGCAAGGATTGCCGCTGGAATGGCCCCAAGTAAGATCAATCCGTCTATCCCGCGTGTAATTCCGAGGAAAATGAAATCACCGAGTCCGCCTGCTCCGATGAATGCCGCTAGTGTCGCGTTACCGACGTTAATTACCGCAGCAGTTCGAATTCCCGCCATAATAATAGGGATTGCAAGAGGCAATTCTACTTTAAACAAAATTTGCATGCTTGTCATACCCATACCTCTCGCAGCCTCGATTGTGGCCGGATCGACATCCTTAATCCCCGTGTACGTATTTCGCATAATGGGCAGCAGAGAATAAAGGAATAAGGCAGCGATGGCTGTTTTTACACCAATTCCGAAGATGGGAATCATAAAACCGAGTACAGCTAAACTAGGGATTGTCTGCATAATACCTGCGGCGCCAAGGACCCCGGTTTTCAGTTTAGGTACGCGTGTAATGAGAATTCCGAGCGTTACGGCGATGAGTACTGCAAGGATCATCGAGAAGAAGACGAGTTGAATATGGACGGATGTCGCTTCGAGTACTTCTGGCCATCGCAGTTTTGTTTGTTCCACAAGCTGCTGCCATATGTTTAGGTTATTCATTTGCTTCTACCCCCGTTTCTGTCCATTGACTGGACATCGCAGAGAGTAAGGAGCCGCGATTGACGAGTCCTACAAGTATATGATGTTCATCGACAATCGGAATCATGCCGAATGGTGATGTGTCCATCATGATAATGGCATCTTTCGCTGTTGCCGTATCAAGTAAATACGGTACTGCCGGTTTCATGACTTCATCAATTGTTTTAAGCTCATCTAAGTTTTTAATTATATCGTAAGCAGAAACAATACCGAGAAGCTTTCTTTGGTCATCTACGACGAGAAGATCTGTTATTTTTCGTTGACGTATAAGCGAAATGGCTCGTTCTGGTGAAGTATTAGAATGGGTAGTGACAATCTTCTCTGCCAGTATTTCCGTAACGGGCATTAGTTCAGGGTTTTGAATAATTCGATGCTTACCCATAAATTCTTCTACAAAGCCGTGAGCGGGTTCATGCAGCAGTTTCTCTGGAGTATCCAACTGAAGTAAATTGCCGTCTTTCATAATGGCAATCCGATCTCCCATCTTCAACGCTTCGTCCATGTCGTGTGTAACAAAGACAATGGTCTTCTTTAACTGTTTATGCAGCTTAAGTAATTCTTCTTGCAGCTGCTCACGTGTAAGGGGGTCAAGCGCACTGAATGGTTCATCCATTAAAATCACATCTGGATTCGCTGCAAGCGCTCTCGCAATTCCGACACGTTGTTGTTGTCCACCTGATAATTCTTTCGGATAACGTGCAGCATATATTTCTGGATCGAGTCCGACTAATTCAAGTAGTTCCAGTACACGTGTTTTGATTTCTTTTTTATCCCAATTTTTCAGTTGAGGTACAATAGAAATGTTTTTTTCGATTGTATAATGAGGGAAAAGACCGATTTGTTGAATGACATAACCGATATTTCTGCGGAGATCAGCGGCGTTGTAAGATTTGATATCTTTGCCTTTGATAGAAATTTTTCCACTAGTGTGCGGGATAATTCGGTTAATCATTTTCATTGTAGTAGACTTACCTGAACCACTAGGTCCTATAAGAACAAGTAATTCACCTTCTGCAATCTCGAAGTTGACAGATTTCACAGCTTGAAATCCACCATCGTACACTTTTGTAACATTTTCAAATTTTAGCATAAGTACCTCCTGCATGTAATTAAACGTACGCCCATATTTTTAGATGATTTTAAAATTCGCATTAGAAAACAGACGTCATAATTTGATAAATTAAGAAAACGTCAGAATACTAAATTTAACATATTAATAATGTATATTCAAGAAGATTTATTATATTTTCATTTTATTGCTTTAGACATGGTACCGGTCCTCAATCAAATCGGAAGAAATGATGAGTTGATTTAGAGTAGTATGCGGACCTGATACCGTTTGTTAAACATTGAAAAGTAAGACAAATATAGCAGTGATATAAAGAAATAAGATACTAGATATCCATGAGATTCGTAAACGATTCGAAATTAACGAAAAGGAGCATAATATCAAAAAGATAACTAAAAAGAACGAATCCTTCGTGTATCATTCACGAAAGAATTTGTTCTTTTTTGGGGAAGTCTGAAGCAATTTTAAGTCGTATTTTGAATATATTTAATAAGTTCTCGTTTATATGCTGCTGGATTCTCATCGTCTCGACTATGAGATTATAAGTGTGATGTAAGTAAGGGCTCTTGTATGAGAGGGAACACTTTTGCAGGTTCCCTTATTTTATTTTGAACTATCGAAATTTAAATTGTAGCTTGCTAACAATGTTGGTATGATGTGGGTAAGACAATGCAATTATTACTAGGCGAAATCTTACAGAAGCAAATGAGCAAATGATTATCTTTGAATCAACGAAAGAGCAATTTGTCGAGATGCAGTCAGTAGTTATTAATCGACAGGTTGAATGACTCCTATCAAGGAGCAGTGGGCACCTTTTAGTAGAGGAAAAAAAGGAGGAAATCCGACTATGGATCAAACAATTATCTGCCGATGTGAAGAAGTTTCTTTACAGGACATTCAAAATACGGCAATTACGTATAACTGCTCGGCCCGTGAAGTGAAGTTACGAACAAGGGCTGGTATGGGGTACTGTGGCGGGCGTACGTGCAGGCCAGCAGTTGACGCTGTATTGGAAGCGGTTACAGGAGAGAAAGCAGGGCATGACATACCTATGAAAGTCCAGCCGCCCGTCAGACCTGTATCACTAGCTATTTTAGGAGGTAAAATGAGATGATGACGAACCGTATACTAGATCATCCTGTTCTTGGGAAATTAGAAAACCAAAAAACAGTTACTTTTACTTTTGATGGTGTCCCATATAAAGGTTTTGAAGGGGATACCATTGCATCGGCACTTCTTGCAAATGGTATCAGACAACTGCGCGTTCATGAAGAAACTGGGGCACCACGGGCTATTTACTGTAATATTGGCCATTGCTTTGAATGTCGAGTAACGGTCAATCAAGCACAAGGTGTTCGAGCATGTATGACATCAGTCGAAGAAAATATGACAGTTGAAAGCGGAAAATTACAAGCTGCTCCATTTGAATCTGCGCCAGAAGAGTGGCCGCGTACATATGCGGAATTTGAACAAAAGAACAAAGGCAAAAAGGTTGGTGTTCCACATGTATGATGTCGTCATAATTGGTGCGGGCCCCGCTGGTTTATCAGCCGCCATTGCATGCCGCGAATCAGATTTAAAGGTCCTGGTCATCGACGAATTTCCGAAGCCAGGCGGTAGATTACTAGGACAGCTTCATCAGGAACCAAATGGCGAATGGTGGAATGGAATTAAAGAAACACAAAATTTATTGGATCAGGCAGAAAAATTACACACAGAAATTACATGTGGCGTTTCTGCCCATCATATTGAAAAAACAGAACACGGCTATATGATACATACAAATATAGGCGTTCTTGATACGACAAATTTACTCATTGCGACAGGCGCCGCAGAAACAGCTGTCCCCATTCCAGGCTGGACACTTCCTGGTGTGATGTCGATTGGTGCAGCACAAGTCATGACAAATGTACACCGTGTTCGCGTTGGGAATAAAGGGGTAGTCGTTGGCGTCAATGTCTTGTCTGCGGCAATCGCCCGTGAACTTCAAATTGCTGGCATTGAACTGCATAGTATGGCTCTGCCGATTTCCAATCCAGTCACAAAAAATCATGCCAATCCAAGACATGTCATGGATGGATTGGTACGTATTGCACATTTGGCGCCTTCTGCATTCCTTCGTTTTGGAAGTAAGTTTGCGAAATCTGCCTGGGTGCGTAATATCGCTGTCAATTTCTATCCTAAGAGCGGCGTGAAAATGTGGGGCATGCCCATCCATATTCGTAAAGCCATCGTTCAAATAAATGGTACAGAAAAAGTGGAATCGGTGACAATGTGCGATATTACTTCTGACGGAGAAATAATTGCAGGCAGCGAAAAAATAATTGACGTCGATTTCGTTTGTATAGCAGGAGGGCTTTACCCACTTGCAGAACTTGCTTCTGTTATCGGTTGTCCATTCCAGTACGTCGAAGAATTGGGTGGCCATATTCCGATTCACAATGAACAAATGGAAACACCTCTGAATGGACTATATGTTGCTGGAAACATTACAGGTATCGAAAGTGCAAAAGTCGCCCGCGCACAAGGAACGCTTGCGGGGTACTCTATTGCGAAGAATATCGATAAAATACAGCAAGCAATGAAAGATGTAAAATCTACACGTGATTCAGCATCCATTCAATTTCATCCTGATATTGTGGAAGGCCGAGAGAGAATCCATAGATCATTTCAAACGTATGAAAAAGCCCAATAAACCTTCTATGTAAGACCTCTTTTCGATACTGTTTGTATAATAGATAATTCATGAAAATTTTACCCAAGAGATATAAATAACCTTGCAAGTCAAAGGAGGATCTTAGAATGACAAATAAAAATCATACGGAAGTCGTCATTATTGGCGGAGGGATTGTCGGTTGTGCCATTGCTTATTATGTTGCAAAATCAGGCATCGATTGTGTGTTAATTGAAAAAGATGATATTGCGAGCGGCACATCATCCCGATGTGATGGCAACGTGACAATCGTGGATAAGGACCCAGGATTTGATAGTCTGATGTCTTTGAAAAGTCAGGAACTCACGGTAGGCTTGAGTGACAAGCTAGAATTAGGATTTGAATATCGTGCACTCGGCAGCCTGCTTGTTTGCGAGAATGATACAGAACTGGAAGCAGCAAAAAATTGGGTAGACATACAAAATGCCGCCGGTTTGGATTTTAAATTACTGGACCGGGCAGATCTACGGGCGGAGTCTCCTTATTTCGCGGATGATATTCCCGGAGGACTAGAGTGCAGAACAGACTCGCTCATAAATCCTTATCTATTTTGTTATTCGCTCATTGACAAGGCGAAGCAATATGGACTTAAAGTATATACACAGTCAGAAGTGACTTCGATTACAAAAAAAGATGATTTTACAATTGAAACGACAAATGGCCAATTTACGGCGAAAAAAGTCGTCAATGCTGCGGGCGTATGGGCACCATTTATCGGTAACATGCTTGATCTTGATATCCCAATCATTCCAAGAAAAGGTCATATTATCGTTGGGGCCAGACAAAAGCCAGTCATGATGCGGAATGTCATGGAATTTGGTTATTTAATGAATAAATTTGGTCGTGACCGGATTGTCGATCCAGTAACAGAGAAGCATGGTGTAGCGCTGGTACTTGAACCAACGGAAAGCCAGAATTTCTTGCTGGGCAGCAGCCGTGAATTTGTTGGGTATAACGGAAAAATTGATATCAATGTGGTTCAAACCATGGCAAAAAGAGCCATGCGTTTTTATCCGAAAATGAATGATTTTACGATGATCCGTACGTATACGGGCTTCAGGCCATGGACAGCTGATCATCTGCCAATCGTTTCAGAAGTTGACAGCATACCTGGATTTTTCATAGCAGCTGGGCATGAGGGCGATGGAATAAGTTTAGCAGCAGTTACCGGGAAGTTAATTGAAGAGTTAATTCGCGGTGTATCTGATACGATTGTTCCAACAAATCCATTACGATTTGATCGTTTTACTAAAGTGCCTGTTTCATAATATAATAATTTCATGATCACAAGGCGGGTATCAGGTCCATATACAACTAGGACCTGGTATCTTTAGTGCCTTACCGATCTATTGCTGCATAGCATCTCGAATTTCTGATATTTCCTCTTTTGAAATCCCCGTCAAATCCGCAATGTCTTCTAGTAAATAATTCTTTTTCAGCATTTTCTGGACTAAATGAATACGCTCCTCCATCTTACCTTCCATCTTGCCTTCCAATCTGCCCTCTGTTCTTCCTTCCACTCGTTTCATTTCAAACGCATTAGCGATAAGCGTGAAGTCGAATTTTACGACACAGTTCGGCAAATACAGCGAAATGGCGAAGCAGAACATCCTCTACTTAAAACGGTTTAGCAAAGAGGATTCGGTCGTTGCTGAGATGCTGAATCGATGGCTCGGAGGCGATTTCTCGCGGGTGACTGACGATTATAGGACATTGCTCGCGATAACAGACGATGATTACGGCAACTGCGCCGATGTATGTATGTCCGACTCCATCAAAGCCCGTACCAAACGGGCGGAAGAACATTTCCTGCAAACACTTTCTAGAGCGGAAGCTGTAAAACGTTTCCGTGCGGAATGGGGAACAGAATGAATATTGTCAGTCTGCAGGGAGTTAGAAAAATTAACCTTTGCGCATAAATATGGTGGAGTGAAGAATGCTTGTAAGGGAAATTCAGATGATACGCTGGCATTTCATCATATAGAAAAACAAAGTTGGTTAACTCGAATCTATTCAGTATTTGGGGCGAGTACCAGGTCCATTAGCAACTGAAGTCGTATGGGATATGGTACTTTTTTAAAAGATAAAGGATTTCAGCTTTCATTTACCATCTGTTTACTATTCTGAAAGAGTATAGTAAGATCCACTTAACTGAAAAAACAAGTGGACTGAGGTAGTAGAATGGAATCTATGGAGAAACGCCTGATTGTCAATTCAGGTATCGAGAACTTATTGAATGAATTAGTTTCCTCACTTGAAGATTGTGAGCGATTTTATTTTAGTGTGGCGTTTATAAATTTTAGTAGACTCCAGCTATTGTTGGATCCTATTAAGGAAGCGGAGAGACGAGGAGTCGCCGGAAAGATCATTACATCGACTTATTTGAATTTTACCGAAGCGAAGGCGCTGAACAAGCTTCGACAGTTTCCGAATGTCGATTTAAAAGTATTTGTTACGGACCGGGAAGTCGGTTTTCATACGAAAGCGTATATTTTCGAATATGAAGATCGGTATAAGGTGATTATCGGGTCATCGAACATCACGCAAAGTGCGCTGAAAAGCAATATTGAATGGAATGTAGAAATCATCGCTAAAGAAGAAGGTCTGTTTATTCAGGATGTTCTAAGTGAGTTCCATCGCCTCTGGGATTTGAGTGTGACTGCTGATGAAGACTTTATCGCTAGATACGAAGAGTTTTTGGAAAGTTTCAAGGGAACTAATGTATCCCGAATGAGAATTTATGAAAATGGTCAATATATTGTGCCGAATCAAATGCAAAAAAGAGCGACAGAAAATCTGGAGCGGCTTCGGAGCTTAGGAGAGAAGAAGGCACTCGTCATTGCAGCGACCGGCACGGGTAAAACGTATATGTCGGCGTTCGATGTGAAAAAAGCAAAGCCGAAGAAGCTACTGTTTATTGTGCATCGGGAAGATATTTTGCGTAAAGCGAAGGAGACATTCGAACTGCTGCTACCGAATGAAAATTTACGGTTCGGTTTACTGACAGGGAATCATAAGCAAAAAGACGTTGACTACGTTTTTGCTACGATTCAAACCATCACTAGGTGTTTTCATGAGTTTGATCAAGATGAATTCGACTATCTCATCATTGATGAGGCACATCATGCAACAAGTCCAACCTACCAGGAAGTTCTTGGATATTTCCAGCCCTCATTCACTCTTGGTATGACGGCAACGCCAGAGCGGACGGATGGCAATAGCATTTTTGAATTATTCGATAATAATGTCGCCCTCGAAGTCCGTCTTCATGAAGCGCTGGAGGACGAATTGGTTATTCCTTTTCACTATTTCGGCATCACGGATATTGAGAGTATCGATTTGAGCGCTATCGATATCGACGACATTCAAGAAGTGACGAAAAAGCTGAAGGTGAATGAACGCGTTGATTTTATTGTAGAGAAGTTCCTTTTTTATGGGCATGATGGAGGGAAACGAAAAGGTCTTGGATTTTGTGTCAGTATTGAGCATGCCCGCTATATGGCCGATGAGTTTAATAAGAGAGGTTTTCCAAGTGTATTCCTTTACGGAGACCACTCTCCTGAGCGGCGTGAACACTTTATGATGAGACTGGAAGACGATCAAGACGAATTAGAGTTTATTTTCACAGTTGATATTTTCAATGAAGGTGTGGATATTCCTTCTGTCAACTTGGTATTGATGCTGCGGCCAACCAATTCCCCGATTGTATTTATTCAGCAATTGGGAAGGGGGTTGCGGAAGCATGAAGGGAAGACGTTTCTCACAGTTCTTGATTTCATTGGCAATCATAATAAGACGTTTCTGATTGCGATGGCCTTGAATGGTAGCCGCTATTACGATAAGGAAAGTCTGAAAGTCGCCATTGCCACCAACTTTGCCAATATTCCAGGCTGCACACATATTCAAATGGACAGAATTTCAAGAGATCGCATATTGTCTCAGATTGATCAAGAAAATTTCAACTCGCAGAAGTACCTAAAAGAGGAATATCACGAATTTAAAAAACTAAACCAAGGGCGAACGCCGCTTTATTTAATGGATTACTTAAAATTTGATGGCGCGCCCGATCCGGTCAAATTTATTTGGAAAGAAAAAACGTATTTGCAGTTTGTGGCGAAAGTGGAAAAGAATGAAGGGCTAAAGAGACGTTTATTAGATGAAGCATTTGAGGGGATTCTAAAAGAGCTGTCGAGCAAGCTGCCGTTAAAAAGAGTGTATGAGTTTGTGATCTTACGCTACTTACTGGATCATGAAGAGATCGATTTGGACATGGTCATGCAGCAAATTCTCAAGCTGGTTGAAAATGTCGATGAGGATAGTGTGAGGCATGCGTTTGAAACGCTGGACCAGGATTATTATGACAGTGTGCAGTTAAAGAAGCCGAAGCTTGTTTTCCAGCAGGGTGAAAGGCTGATGAAATCTCCACTTTATAATCAGATATTGATGAAAAGGGAGTTTCGGAGGTTCATTGAGGATGTAATCCATTATGGAATTCATCGCTATGAGAAGGAATTCGGTACGACAAATTACGGTGTGCCACATTTTAAACTGTACGAACAATACCAAATGATCGATGCCGCTCTTATGTCGAACTACCGAAAAATTCACAGCTCGTTCAGGGGCTCAGGGCTGCTTGCGAGTGGAAATGATTATTTCTTGTTTATCGATCTTCATAAAGAAGAAGATATTAAAGAAAGTATCAATTATCATGATAAGTTCATGGATGAGCAGTATTTCCAGTGGCAGACGCCAAATAGTACCTCCCAGCATTCAGAAAGAGGACAGAATATCATTTTCAACCAGCGAAACGGCATTCATTTGCATTTGTTTGTGAGGAAGTATCGGCAAATTGATGGCAAGAATGAGCCTTTTATTTATATCGGCAAGGGAGATACTATCGAGGCTTCGGGAGAGAAACCGATTACTGTTCAATTGAAATTGCAGAATAAATTGCCGGCGAATCTTTATACGGAATTTACAAAAAAGGTGTAGTTTTCTCAATGTGAGAAGACTACACCTTTTTCTTCGATCAGCTGCTGAACCGCAGGGATATCGGCAGGGGCCCATTGGAGCGATTCCAAATTCTCGCGCTTCAGCCAGATTACTTTTGAATGTTCACTGACTGTTGGCGTTCCTTCGGCAATACGGCATTTGATGGAGATCAAATTAATCATGAATGTATCGTATTCATGTGTATTGTCGTTGAAGATACCCTCTGTGATTTCAATCGTACAATTCATTTCCTCGGTTATTTCTCTCTTCAAAGCAGTATAGAGATCTTCATCCTTTTCCACTTTACCACCCGGAAATTCCCAGCGATTCGGGATCGACATGGCGGGTGAACGCAGCGCACAGAGGATTTCCTTCTCGTCGTTTTCAATGATGGCAGCGACCACTTTAATTACTTTTTTCATACAGGCCTCCTGAAAATTACTTTTAAGATAATGATACCATACTGTAGAGTTCGTTTACGCGAGAAGAATATGTGGTGCAAAATATTTTTTCTGAAGTCCATCCTTCGTAACGAATACACATGTTTTTTGATTATCCGACATTCGACAACTTTTCTTCTTTCAATTCTTTACTTTTAAAATATTCTTGGGCAAGTAATGTCGTCTTGAATTCAACTGTTGGATCAATCTCTTCTACAATTTCTTGTAATTTTTCAATCGTAGTGTTGAAGAACTCTTTGCGCAAGTTTACTTTATTAACCCTCTGCTGATGAAGTGTTTGATGCAGCTGATTTTCCAGTCCTACTGCATCGTTACTGAACACCATAGCATGGACATCAAATTTGAATGGGACAGAAGCGCTTCCTAGTTCATCTACTCGTTCTTGAGGATTTAGTCGTCTTGTCATCCCAACTTTAAACATTTGATCACCGAAGGAGCCAAGATTGGAAATAACATAGACATAACCTGCTTTACCGTTCGCAAGTCGGGTGATTTCCTCTTTCTTCAATTCAAGCTCATTCTGCTGCTCTTCCAATTCACGAACTCGCGCTTCCAGTACGGATATCTTGTCTGTATCTGTTTCGGATAAAAGAAGCTCCATGTTTCGTTGCATTTCTACCATGAATTTTTCTTCTTCTTGTTCAAGCTTCTTCTGCTGTTCTTTCAAAGCCTTCTTCTCTGCAGCATCTTGTCTCATCTGTTCTCGTATTGCTTGCTGCTCTTCTTTTTCAAGCTCACGTTTGGCATAGTAATGATGTTCGATTTCAATGGCCTCTAAGAATATAGGCTCGATTTCCGATAAGAAACGAGTAATTGTGGGGAGAATGGAATTATTTCCATCCGCACAAATTGCCAGATATCTCCTAACTAGATCACGCACATTTTCTTGAGCCTCTTCAAGTTTCGAATACGTAAGAGTATATAAGATGTTCTGTAGTTCTGCTTGCAAACCAATAACCATTAGTTGATATATAGTTTTATTCGCTTTCGTAGTGTAGCGATCCACATATGTATCTAAAACCTTTTTCAACTCACGCTTATTCCTATTCATTTCTTTACGTAACTCTTTAGAGTTTTTGTAATGACAATCGAGTTCAATAAGGTTTCGAAGCATGCTCTCCTCATCGAAAAATTGACTAACATTCCGTACTTCTTTTTCTAACTTAGAGTAATTTAAGGCATTAGGAAAATTTTCAGTAAGTGTTTTGATTCCTAATATTTCAGCTTTAGCTTTTAGAATTTTATTCGTATTAGTTTTTAACTGCTTTTCTGCTTTTTCATTGTCGATTAGCAGTTGATCTCGTTCTTCAATGTACTTTTGAACATCTATCAGGACATTCGCAGCATCGTTGGTAGCAGTTTCTCTTATTTTCGCTGCTTCGTTTGTTGCCTCGCTAATCTGTTCTTTCATTTCTTCTCGGACATCATTTTTGAATTCTGTCTTTAGTTTTCCGAATATCTCTTTGTTATTAATAATATCTTCCTGAATAGCAGCTAATTCTTCTTTATGACTTGTAATTTTTTGTTCGGTAATCTCTATGTCAGCATCTAAGGCGTCAAGCTTGAGAATTCTATCGTCAACTATTTTGGCGATTTCCTCATACTTGATAAAGAGCTTGTTATTCTGCTTAATGGCCTTTCGCAATTTCCAGCCGATTATTGGACCTGTTAAAAGGATTGCATGAGGAATGACAAAGGCTAGAAGCGAGAATAAAATCAAGAGCCAACTCCAAGTTTTCATGAACCAAGATAACTGATTATATTCTTCCTTGTTCTTTTTTGCAGGTAGTTCTAGAGGCGGTTGTTTCATTTTATTTTTGGACAATATTAAAACTCCTTTCATTAATGTGAGTATATGTAACCAATTTAACTAATTCTATTGTAGTATTTTTTGCCCCTTAATTGTTACTAAAACTAATTCCTGATAATAAAATGACAAATCATGTCGATTATTTTGTATTTTTGTTATTATTAGCTGAATAATTGATAGATTCATTTAGTAGTGATCACTTTTTAAAGGACATTTGCATTACTTTGGGTTAGATCAGTAAGGCTAAAACAGATAATCCTGTTGGTTGACATGAAAACTATCTTGCCTTATATTTATTCGCAATTGAGCAGACGTTCTTTTCTTATTGAGAGAGACAGAGGGGGTGGCCCGATGAAGTCTCAGCACCTGCCGGATAGGTAAGGTACCACATTCAACAGGTGTACCTGAACGATGAGAAGAAATTATGCGTGCAGAACCAGATGATGGAGAGGGCAGTAACTCACATAACATCGCGGACATGTTTACGTGATATATTGAGATGCTGACAGCGACGAAATGACCGGGAGGGATGTTATGAAACAGGGCGATTACATGAAACGATTGGAATTCGGTGCTTGGACTATAGAAACGGATAGAGAACGAACTAGGGAATTCTATGCAGGCCACCCTCTTCTTACACAGGACTGCAGCTGTGAAGATTGTCTGCATTATGTTCAGGCATGTGAGCAATTCCCTGCAGAAATCCGCGATTTCTTTCGTGTTCTCGGAATTGATCCGCACAAAGAAGGGGAAGTTTCAGCGTTTGGCAGGAGCGGAGACGGTACGCATCATTATATAGTCTTTTATCATTTTGCGGGCAGGATCATTGATGGGCCGGAGCAGATTGAAACAATGCCGTCCTACAAGCTTGCGGGTGTTGACATCAGTTTTACGGAAGAGGCAGACTTAGTGCCGGAAGGGTTTCCTTCGCCTGTAGTACAAGTTGAATTGGAAATGTATTTGGACTGAAAATTAAGATACTGCCTGAATGAGTGCTTATTCTATAATAAAGGAGAGTGCAGTATGGATTACTGGGAAATTGACGGGAATCCGACCGGCGTGGTATATGAAAATTTGATGAAGGTACTTTGCGTGCATTCAGATGAATTTTATTTCATTACCCGAAATGAGCTGACATACGACTGGTCGCTTCTCGATTATTTTGCACCATACATAAAGAGCAATTATAAAACAAAGACGTTTGCACAGACCATCACGAAAGGTCCGGCAGCCACGGTATATGTAATCGAGTCAACTCCGGATACATTGAAACTTCTGATCAAGTCGGCGAATTCACTCTATGACTGGGTAGCTCCGCAACTGCCTGAGGACCTGATTTTCTTCGAAAACAATGTTGAATGGTTTTCCTGCACGATACACGAGGAGCAGGCAACCTTTTGGCTGCGATCTGAATACTATTAGCAGCTCGTCAGAAATACTGATGGACAAAAGTGTATGAAGAATGATTAGATCCGTTAAATCATGGTTTTAATAAAGAGGGAGGAAAATAGATGAGTGAAGTGCAGCCGCAAAATTGCAATTTAAATATTTGGTACTCATTGCCTGAGGAATTGTGGGGTAATGTGACTGGTGTATACAAAAGCATGCCCGGCTGGCTAGGTTTTAAAGATGGAATTCCCTATTGGTTCGGGCGAGAAGAGGACAATATATTTATATGGGCTTCTGTGGAACCGAGCGGATTATCATTTTATGCGCGGATGGGCGATGACGAGTGGAGTGATTGGATGGAGAAATTCAAATTGGAAGCTACAAAAGCAGTAGGGTTTGAAGTGGGCGAACCTGAAGATGGTTTTTTGTAAGGATTGAGTGCCGGCTTTTATATTATCTGTATTGCAGGTGTTTTCATGTTAAAGAGCGCAATAATGATTAAATTATTCTTTTAGTGTAATCAATTCTTAAGTAGTCGTTAAAATGTCGGTACGTACGCGTTAACAATTTATGGTAGGCGACTTTAAATCTACGGACAATTACTGTTCTCTTACTATTTATAATGACATGACTCTCCAAAGGTTGGGGAGTTTTTTTATTGGGTAAAATTTTGGCTAAATAGCAGCTCTCTGTTGGATGTAGTATTGCAAATCAATTATCGGTATCTGATAGCATTATTTATTTTGCGTCCAATGTTGATCTAATTATTAAGTCCTTTACTAATCTCTTCCTAGGCCAAGTGAGAAATATTTGACTTTTACAATAAGAATTTTAAATATAAAAGGTTTATTTGTATATTTAGGTATATAAAAATAGAATATATTGGTATAATGACGGTACTATGATTATATTTTGAAATGGAGTTGAAAATTTGATTATTTAGTAAATATAGAGTGATTATTTTTCGTAATCTTGCTGAGTTTTAGTTGTTAGTTAAATAGTATGCGAATTGAATAACATGACTATTAAATAGAAAAATAACTTATTTATAGATATTTTTACTGTTGGTGTTAAAAGTATTCGAAGTATTTCATTATTAATATATTTTATTAAGGAGTAAAGTTATGAAAAAATTAGTAATTACATTAAGTATTATTTTGATTTCCTCGCTTATTTTCACTGAGAAAACTTCAGCTCATCCAGGTAGAACGGACAGCAACGGGGGGCATACGTGCAGAACAAACTGTGCAAAGTGGGGATTGAAGACAGGTGAATATCATTACCATAATGGTGGAGGATCCAGTACCAATTCAGCAAATAAAACCACAAGAAATGTAAACACCTCTCAACCTAAACCTAAACCAACCTATACACAAGCGGATGTCGATGAAGGGAAATCAAAAGGTAAGGCACGGGGTTATGATGACGGTTATAGTAGGAATACTAAAAATTCCGCAGCAGATACAGGGAATGAAGGATATAAAAAGGGGTATGCAGCAGGCTATGAAGCGGGCTATAAAGAAGGGATAGAAAAAATTAAACAAGAGGATTCTGAAGCTGGAACAAGCAGTGGTCTAATCGACGGAAAAAACGCGTTTCTCAAAGGAGAGAATCAAGAAGTTTCCAATAATACAGCCAAGTCTGCCGACTGGAATTCTGCCTATAAGATAGCTTTTGATAAATCATATAAACAGGAAAAAATTCTACTTCACTCTGAGCAAGTCGGCTTTAAATTAGGATATTCTCTTGCGGATTTAGACATTCCGTCTGAATTTACAAAAGAAGAAGCAGTCAGAAAGAATTTCGAGAAACATTATAAGACAGCTTATGACAAGCGGATAGCAGAAGTAAACCTAAAACATGGGAAATTAGGTATCAAGGACGGCTATGCCCTAAATTCACTGTCTATTAATTCTATCGATAGTAGATTTACTGACTCGTATAAAAAAGGGTACGAAGAGGGGAAATCAAAAAGAAAAGAAGAAGTCATGTTGGAGGGGTACAATCTTGCTTTCATTCAGCTGAAATATCAGGAATCGTATAAAAACGACAATGACCAACTTAGGGAATGGCATAAGGAAGGTTTTGACTCCAATCTAGTTGCTAGTGAAATTAAAGATACAGCCTTTGATCATGGCTACGAAAATTCAACATATATGATTTCGGATGAATTTACAGTTAATGAGGAAGCTGTCGCGTTATATGATTCACTATTTTATGAGGGACAGGAATTGAAGAGTCAGGAGAAGCAGCAGAAAATAAAAACTGTCGCAGGTGTTGCCTTACCAGTAGGAGGATTAGCTGCAGGAGGTTTTTTCCTGCGACAGCGAAGAGTGAAAAAGGGTTAACTTGATTTTCAGTATGCTGCTTTGGTTAAGGCAGTAATCTAAACACTTAAGTCGAACAATCATCATAAGTATGGCAGTTAAGCGTGCAGGGGATATTACGATTGACAAGAATGCTAGGTTGAAGAAGAAAATATTAGAGTGCCAGGAATTAGTTAGATAAAAGACAGACAACCTGGCACTCTTTTACGTTATTCCTTAAATTGTTTGGATGTAGAAAACGTGTAAGCAAGACACCTCACTCCTGCTATCTTAGCGGAGAAAAGGTGTCTTTCTTCTGTCTAGTGATTTTTATCTATCAGTTGATAGACGGGTCAGTTCAACTTTTTCATCATCTTCAGCATATTGCCGAGGTCAATGATCTGCGCAAACTTCATATTAGAATCGCAAATAGCATCCTTCTAAATATGTTTGCAAACCTGGTAACTTGTGCGTCAGTCAGTCTCCAAAAGGGATACCCAAACATATGCTGATATATAAGAATATGTTTGTGCCACTTACACAAGGAGAGGGGCTATCAGGTTCATGGCTGTAAAACCGCAGCAACTGCAAAGGGGCGACACGATAGGGATTGTAACACTTGGCAGTCCGTTGGCGGCTAATCGCATTACGGAAGGGATCCGGATGCTGCAAAGTATGGGATATAAAGTGGTCGTGGGGGAACATGTGTATTCTGCGAATGGCTTTCTTGCGGCAACTCCACGGCAAAGAGCTTCGGATTTAATGAAGATGTTTACAAATCCGGAAGTGAAGTTGATTTTACCTACGCGGGGCGGAGTCGGGGTGGCAAGTATTTTACCATTCCTAGATTTTACCGTCATTAAACAAAATCCTAAAATTGTTTCGGGTTACAGTGACATCACAATTTTATTAAATGTGCTATTTGAATATGCGGACCTCATCAGTTTTCAAAGTTTGTTATTGCTGGACTTTAATTCGAGAACTCCTGCATATAATTTCAATCAATTCTTTGCGGCGACATCGTCAGTCACTGCGCCGTGGCAAATTATTAACCCGCCTGAAGTGCCGCTTATTGGGGCGGTTCCCGGAAATGTTACAGGACCAATTGTAGGTGGAAATCTCACGTCATTCGTGGGCACCTTGGGCACATCGTATGAAATCAATACGGAAGGCAGAATTCTTCTTTTGGAAGAAACACATGAACCGGTCAATACAGTGTATCGATATTTAACCCACTTGGCGATGGCAGGGAAATTTGAAGATTGTGCAGGAATTATTATGGGACAATGTACTAACTGTGAAACGGCCTACGGAAAAAGCTATGTGGATTTGATCAATGAATTTCTAGTTCCGCTGGGAAAACCTTTATTGACCAACCTGGCCACTGCGCATGACTACTACAAAGCCGCCATACCTATTGGAGCCAGCATGAATATGGATACAGTGAATCGAAAGTTGACGGTGATGGAGCCGGTGGTAAAAGTATAGTCGAAAACTTTTACTGATATATGCACGGTTTGGGGGTATACTAATAAAGGTAGAATCTCTGCTTCCGTAAGATCAGGCATTTGATGAATAGATTGTCTTCAAAGACGACAAGAATAGTAGGTGAATGAAATGGGTAAATATCAATTAGACAGCAAAGGTCAGGCGTCTGTGGCAAAGTATCACGAAAAAAATAAGCCTGCCCAATTTGATAAAAAGCAGCATCTGGAAAAAATACGAGCAGAATATTTGAAGAAAAAGCAAAAACAAGCAGAGGAAAAATAAGATGACTCTGAGGCAGCGACGTCTTTTGGCGTGATACGGCTTCCTGAGTTTCCATTTAATGGAAAAGTAATGACTTTAGAAGACGTTAGATCCTTGTTACCTCAAGGGTTTGACGTTTTTTTTTATGAGTTCACAGTAGGTCTTAATTACTTGACGAAAATGTAAAATGAGAGTAATCTACAAAAGCTAGAGTGTAAAGATATAGTAAAGTAATGTTTTTTGAATTTACTGTCTACAAAATAAATAAAAGGTTGGTGCAAAATGATATATCTCAGAAGTAAAAAAGATGATCTTATGAACAACTTTTTAGGGATCTATGCAGCGGCTGTTTTAATGTTATGGATGAAAACATATATCACACAACTGTCCCAGTTTGAACTGGGTGTGGAAGGACCTTTTCAGCACTTCCTTTTACTATTAAACCCACTTGGTTCTGCATTGCTGTTCTTGGGAATTTCATTTTTATTTAGAGGAAAGAAAAAATATACAGCTCTCGTTGTCGTCTATCTGCTGATGTCTGTTCTTTTATATGCGAATGTAGTGTATTACCGGTTCTTTACTGATTTCATTACATTGCCTACACTTTTCCAGACACAGAACTTTGGAGATTTAGGCGGAAGTATTGCGACTTTATTGGAGCCTTATGATGTTCTGTTTTTTGTGGATGTATTTGTGATGTTCTATCTGAGGTTTTCAAAAAAGATTCGTAAAGAAACCAATCGTTTTGGATATAAAAGAGCAATAGCCATTGTTGCTGTTGCATTAGTCGTTTCCATTATAAACTTGGGACTGGCGGAAATGAGCCGCCCACAGTTATTAACACGGGGTTTTGACAGAAACTATATTGTGAAGTATTTAGGAATGTATAACTATTCGATTTATGACTCTGTAGAAACGATGGCTGCCTCATCGCAGCGGGCTTTGGCGGACAGCAGTGATAGTACAGATGTGATCAACTATACGCATGCTAACTATGCTGAACCGAATGGAAAATATTTTGGTGCAGCAAAGGGAATGAACGTCATCTACTTACATTTGGAATCGTTCCAGAACTTTCTGATTGACTACAAATTAAACGGCGAAGAAGTGACGCCATTTTTAAATTCCTTGACAAAAGATCAGAATACCATGTATTTCGATAACTTCTTCCATCAAACAGGCCAGGGGAAAACTTCTGATGCGGAATTTATGCTGGAAAACTCGTTATTCGGACTGCCTCAAGGGTCTGCTTTCATTACGAAGGCACAAAATACGTATCAGTCGGCTCCTGCTATTCTAAAGGATTTTGGTTACACATCGGCTGTATTCCACGGCAATAACGGAAGTTTTTGGAACCGGAATGCCATGTATAAATCATTTGGCTTCGATCACTTTTTTGATGCCAGTTATTACGATACTAGTTCTGCAAAAGATATGGCTGAGTATGGTTTATTGGATAAACCTTTCTATGAGCAATCGGAGGATTACTTGCGTTCGCTGCCGGAGCCTTTTTATACGAAGTTTATTACGGTAGGAAATCATTATCCCTATAAAATGGATCAGGACTTAGTTACCATCGATAAAGCCAATACGGGAGATGTCAGCGTTGATGATTATTTCCAAACCGCGCGTTATACTGATGAAGCCATCAAAGAAGTCTTCGATCAATTAAAAGAGCTGGGTTTATATGATCATTCGATGATTGTTCTCTATGGCGATCATTATGGTATTTCAGATAATCATAAAAAAGCGATGGGACAAATTATGGGGAAAGACATTACCCCAGTTGAAAGTGCAGATTTACAACGCGTCCCGTTGTTCATACATGTACCTGGAATGCAGGGTGGAATTGACCATACGTATGGTGGACAGACAGACCTTCTGCCGACGTTATTGCATCTATTGGGAATTGATACGAAAAACTATGTTCAATTTGGTTCCGATTTAATTTCCGACGAACATAATGAAGTAGTGCCGTTTAGAAATGGCGGTTTTGTCAGCCCGACGATTTATTCAATCAATGACAAATTTTATGACAGTAAAACAGGACTGCTGTTGGCTGACGATCAATTGGAGTCTGCTAAAGCTGTCAAAAAAGAAGTGGATTATAAATTGGGGCTTTCCGATAAAGTGGTGAATGGTGATTTATTGAGATTCTATACGCCAAAAGGATTTACGCCGGTTGATCCTGCTCAGTACAATTATGGGAAAGATGCAGCTGTTGAGTCTGATGAATGATTGAAAAAATTTTATTGCATCATACACTGAGAGGTATGGAACTAGGGTGAGACCTTGTTCTGTACCTTTTATTTTGTTAATTCAGCAGGGGAAGGTATCACGTTCACAAACAAACCAGAAATAATTAGCGTATGATCGATACGCAGGTATAGCCGTCGATAAAAGCATTATAAAGAGAGGGCGGATAGGATGAATAAGCAAGTTGATGAATTGGTTTTGCTATTGCTGCATTTGACTTCATGGGAAGAGGATGAGCTGCCTGATGGAATAAAAAGAAGCTGGAAAGGTTACCCGTTCAGTTCCTTGGATGATTTGCAGGCGGACGATCTGATTAGGGGAAGCAATCATTCTAAATCAGTTTATCTGACAAAGGCAGGCATTGAAAAAGCAGAGTATTTGCGGGAAAAGTATCAAGTAGACAGATGAAAGATGTCACAGATAAATGGTTCCTTTTTGAGAACAGCCATCATAAGTAAACAGAAGCAGTCCGATGAATGATTCCGGGCTGCTTCACTTTTTTTATAATGGCAGTTTGATAGAAAGATGCAGCGGGTATCTTTAAATAACAAGCAATAATTAGCTTATGTATAAATACATTTGTTCCTCTGCCAGTTCTAACAGCAGTGCCTGTCTCATAAACTTCCAAGTAGACAACCAACAAGAAAAGGGTGATTCCAATGAAAAAAACTTTATTCGCAATTATGATCTTAATTCTCGGCTTTTCCTATACTGCGCCCGCTGGTACGGCTTCCGCGGCAGTGAACAGCGGACTGTCTCCAGACGATGGGTTAATCCTGACCTATTCACCTTCATTCACCGCTCCTGCAAAGGAAACATTCCATGTGAAGAAGGAAGGGACATTTACGTATTTACACAATAAAAAAAGTCAGCAATATCCCGAGTTGGCCAATTTAGTATATATTGAAGACGATTTCGGACTGTCGGCCAGTTTAGGTTATTCGGATTTTGTTTTTGTAAGTACGCCTTACCCGCTAAAGCAAGGATCCACTTTCATGCAAAGTGATCACTTTGATGACTATAAAGTTCTCGTTGAAAATACGGCAAAGACTGTAAAAGTAAAAGCCGGTACTTTTAAAAATACAGTCATTCTGAAATATCCGGACGGTTCCCGGGTGTATCTCGCTAAAGGAATCGGCATGATTAAAATTACGGATGCCGCCGGAAAAATGACGACTGAACTTGCAGCTGTTAAAGCAGGGAAATAATTTTCCATCATAGCTGTGAATCCTTATTGAAAATCCCGTCATTTTAGAACTGGCGGGATTTTCTATAGTGTTAGAGAACTTGCACCTGGACATTCACTCATCTGAATGAATTTCTGGAAAGAAGCACAGACTACATATAATTTTATGGAACTTGCTGCATGCAGTAAATTTCGTAAGTTAGAGCGTGAAAACAGCAGCTGAAAAAGTATGATTACTAATCAAAAATTTACAAGGTGGGACTTACATTGAATCTAATACACGTCAGAAAAGGCCAATTCGTTTATTATAACCATAAGCTGCATCAAGTTTATTCGGTGAAAGCTTTTTTTAAGCAGTCCATTCACTTGATTCGGCTTGAAGATTTTGAACAGCAGCTCGCAACGGCTAAAGAAATTACTTTGTATAAACCAAAGCATATGGACAGTTTTATGGTGAACCATAAACGCTACACATTGCACAAAGACGTGAAGGCCAAAGTTGGCGATTACATTTTAATCATCAATCCCCAGCCGGATTCCTTGGATCATCACCATCTTCATGCGATAGAAATGGTGTCTTCTATTGAAGCGAATGGTGTCATCAGCAATAAATCCAACGGAATAAAACATAACGAGTATTGGGTTATGATACCGGGGCTAGAGGAAGGCGCGACTGTTATTGATAGGGAATATCCTAATGCAAATTATTTAACTGAACAGGAAGAGGAAAAGCCGGAAATCAGTATGCCTAGATCATATACACCTAAAATAGGCGATGTGTATCAATGTAACTATAGTGAACCAGTCATTCAGGCGATGGTCGTTGCGATTCAGGAGGAGACAGTCTTTTTAGGCGGAGATCTTGAAGTGTCAATGGATGAGCTGACTGATGCTGAATCCTGGAGCTTTGTGCACAGCATACTGAATCGGTAATTTGTGAGCTGAGCCATATGTAAAGGTACCTGTGCAATACAGGTACCTTTTTGACGTTACATTTCTATTCCAGCTATCCCAAATCCTCCGGGCCCGGAATGTGTAGAAATCATAGCACCGGCTTCAATCCACATACTCTGTTCGAATCCCATTTCATGTGCCACTTCATTGATTCGTTGTTTGACCGTGTCGCTGAGTCCGATGGAGTAGATAAAGTAAATTTGCTGGCGGTCGATATCGTACTGCTGCAAATAATCGAGCAGTAACTTTTCAGCAACTTTGCTCATTTTACCATGATATTTTTTAGTGGAAACCAGCTTACCTTCAACTAATTCAATACATGGTTTTATTTTCAGCAAAGCCCCTCCAAGATAGGCCATATTGCTGACTCGTCCGCCTGCTCTTAAAAAATCCAAGCTGCCGGGAAGAAAAGCCAGTCTGCTTTTAGGGATTTTTGATTCAATTCTTTCCAGCAGATGAGCCGGAGCAATATCGGGTTCTTTCTCCAGCAAAGCAGCCGCATACATGACCACTGCAGCTAATCCGCCTGTAACATTTAACGCATCAAGTAAATAAATATTTTCTTCATCTTCCGCCGCCAGCAACGCATTTTGAAAGGAAACAGATGCTTTAGACGTATATCCGACATGAATGATGACGCTGTCAGGATATTCCGTTCTAATCTTCTTGAAAAACTCCTGATACTCATGAACATTCGTCGCCGACGTGGAAGGGATCTTTTTCGTGCGGTCATAATATTCGTAAATTTCTTGTACGGGCAGATGTCCGTCTAAATAGTCTTGGCCATCCATGATGACGTGCATAGGTATTACTTGAATATTATAATTTATTGCCAAAGATACCGGCAGATCGGCTCCGCTCTCAGTCGATAAAATGATTCTTCCCAATGAATATCGCCCCCAACTTTCATTCTATTAAACCAGCTTAGTAAATTTACTTTAACTATACAGTAAAAGTGGCGGGGATATGTCGAAAAATTTAAAATGATTGAAAGGGATAGCGGAATCATAAAAAAATGGATCAAGCGGTATGCCTGATCCAAATCTTTTTTGGTGCCTGTGTGGGAAACATTCATGAAAGTTCGAACAAACATGAATGGTTGAACTTTCACGTTTGTTTTGTGCACAGGCACCCTTTATTGCTGCATTTTACCCGCTGTATAACCGCCATCTACTGCAAGTGTGACGCCGCTGATTGATTTTGCAAGGTCTGAGCATAGGAATACGACAGCATTGGCTTGTTCTTCTGCCGTAGACATTCTTCCGGCTGGAAGTGATTTCAGAACTCCCTCGTATTGTTCGGGATTAGATTTAGACCAATGCTCAATTGCTGGTGTTATAGTGGCACCAGGTGCAATGGAATTAATAGTAATGCCTTTTTGTCCGTATTCCAATGCAACTGATTTGGTTAAACCGGCAATTGCATGTTTAGATGCAGTGTAGGGAGCCATGTTCGGTGAACCTTCAATACCAGCGCCTGACGCTGTATTGACAATTGCACCACCGCCAGATTTCAGCATGGCGTTTATTTCATGCTTGATGCAGTAAAAAGTGCCGTACAGATTTACTTGCAGTGTAATATCCCAATCTTTTGTTTCCATTTCACCGATCGGTACAAGACCCTTGTTAATGCCAGCATTATTGTGTGCAAAGTCCAGCTTGCCAAATGTTTCAACTGTTTTATTCACAAGTGCGATTACCTGCTCTTCGTCACTGACATCACATTTTAAAAAGGCCGCTTCACCGCCGTTATCTTTGATCATTTGTACGGTTTCTTGCCCGGCTTCTTCACTGACGTCGGACACCATGACTTTTGCGCCTGCTTTTGCCAATGCGATTGCAGCAGCTCTGCCGATTCCTGAGCCTGATGCTGTGACTAATCCTGCTTTTCCTTCCATCATTCCTGTCATGAAAAACACTCCTTCATAAAGTATTATTTGCTTTTATTACTAAATCATGTACATTATTAGCTTCCTTCATTAAGACAATATACGCCCCAAATCTAGTTAAATCAAATATTTAGTTTAATGGCTAACTATTTCTCTGCTGTAAGTAATTGTGAGCTTTCCGATCAGGAATGAGTATATAGCATAAAAACTGAATCAAATAGACTTTCTCCTAATAAAAATGGTTTCTTTCCACATTTTTGGGGAAGGCTTTTAGTATGTGAATATTTTCTTTTCGAGAAGGATACGAAATCTTATATTGAATTAATGAAGGAGGAGTTCTGTTGGATATGAACACTAATGGAAAGAATAAGGATCAGCAGGAGATGCAACGTAAAACACTAACAACGCGCCAAGGCCATCCTGTGAGAGATAATCAGAATATCCGTACTATTGGTGACCGAGGTCCCGCTACACTTGAGAATTATCATTTTATCGAGAAGATCTCCCATTTTGACCGAGAAGAAATTCCTGAACGTGTCGTCCACGCGAGAGGTGCCGGTGCATTCGGGTACTTTGAAACGTATGGCAAGGCCGGCGACGAACCAGTGGAAAAATATACTCGGGCCAAAGTGTTTTCAGGCGAGGGGAAAAGAACACCGCTATTGGTTAGATTTTCGACTGTAGCAGGAGCGAAAGACTCTCCTGAAACTGCACGAGATCCACGGGGATTTGCAGTGAAAATGTACACAGAAGACGGGAACTGGGACTTAGTCGGGAATAACTTGAAAATTTTCTTTATCCGGGATGCGATGAAGTTTCCCGATATGATCCATGCGTTCAAAGCTGATCCTGTATCGAATATACCGAATCCACAGCGGATGTTCGATTTTGTTTCACGCTCGCCAGAAGCGATGCACACCATTACCCTGTTATTTTCACCTTGGGGCATCCCGGCGACTTACCGCCACATGCAAGGGTCTGGTGTAAACACGTATAAGTGGGTGAATGAAAAAGGGGAAGCTGTATTGGTGAAATATCATTGGGAACCTAAACAAGGTATTCGCAATCTGCTGCAAGAGGAAGCAGACGCGATCCAAGCGAAGAACGTTGGACACGCTACACAAGATTTATATGAAGCGATCGAGCGGGGGGACTATCCGGAATGGGAATTGTTTGTCCAGATTATGGACGACGATTATCATTCGGAACTCGATTTTGATCCTCTCGATAATACGAAGATTTGGCCGGAAGATCAGTTTCCTTGGTTACCGGTCGGGCGCATGGTATTAGATCGGAACCCGAAAGATTATCATACGGATATTGAGCAGGCTGCTTTCGGAACCGGGGTTCTGGTCGACGGAATGGACTTCTCAGATGATAAAATGCTGCAAGGCCGCACATTCTCCTATTCTGACACGCAGCGTCACCGGGTAGGCACCAATTACTTGCAATTACCTGTCAACGCTCCTAAGACAGAGGTCCATACGAACCAACAGCGCGGGCAGATGGATTATCGGGGCCCGAATGATCCGGATGAAAATTCGCATATCAATTATGAGCCATCCTTACTTGGCGGGCTCGAGGAAGCGCATGCTGACAACAGACCACTACACCGCCCGACTTTTAACGCGGCTGCCATGAGTGCGCCGATCGACCGTCCTAATAATTATGGGCAAGCAGGTGAAACATTTAGACAGTTCGAGGAATGGGAACGGGAAGAGCTGATCAAAAATCTTTCGGAAGCTTTGGCTGGATGTGACTCTCGTATTCAAGAAAAGATGGTGGAACATTTTACTCAGGCTGATGAAGAATATGGCCGCCTAGTCAAAGAAGGCATCGAGAAAATAATGAAAGAAACGATTGAAACGGAGAAAGAACAGGCCGTTCCGGGTCGTGAATCAGGAAAGACGAAATTTGGACAAGGAACAGTGAAGGCGAAAGAGGCTGCGGAAGACGCAGTCGATCAAGGACATGAGGCAGATCCTTACTAAAGCTGTAATATTGAAACTCCTACATTCACCGGATGTAGGAGTTTTTTTAGGTTATATCAAAATTAGTGAATCTTGATATCAGGTCACCTCATAATTAGATGCTATTCAGAAAAAAATTAAGAAATTCAGTACCCCAGTGCGAAGTGCCAAATTTCCGTAAAACTTCTATACGAGTTTGGATTTTTTTCGAATGGTATTTCACATATGGCTAACAATTGAAAAGGTATGTTTATGGAAAAAACTAATTAATTAGAACTAAATTTCAAGACTAAAATCTTTAAGGCTATTTTATTAGTGAACGTTAAATATTTTTAATATTTAGATAGCAAACTATGATATAATTTACTGAAATAACATAATTTTTCATAATTAAGAGGAAATGAGGGATGAAAATGTATTTGGAAGATATTTTACCGAAAATGAGCAAGCTTTATTTGGGAAGAATCGTCGATAGTTTTTTAAAAGATGTACGCATGGAGACTGAAGAAGAAATGCGGGAAGTTATCCTTAAGAATCTTGATGAATTTCAGAATAAAGAGAGAGTGAAGAGTTATCTGGACTTTAGCAATGAAACCCGCGATATTGCTTTATTAAATGAACTCATTTTGATGGCATTAATGGAGAAAGAGGGATACCTGTTGAATGAAGCTAACCTCTATAAAGAAGTTGAGGATATGGAACGGTCGATACTTAAACAAAGTCAAGACGACAATTATATAAGTCGTTTTATACCACATGACACTAACAGAATCTATAGTGCTGTATTAGATGAAGCATGGAAGAAAGACGAGTCATTGAATGAACATGAAATCAATATTTTGGAAGTGCTGAGAAGAGAGCTTGACTTGTCTAAAAGAGATCATTATTTGTTGGAGAGCAGGATCGGACGCTTTCCTCAAAAAAATAATATTTTACACACTCATCAGCAAATCGGAAGATCTTTAATTAATCTACAAGTTAGAGGATTGGTTCTGAGATTTAAAGACGATGCATCCACTACATTATTCCTACTGATATTGCCCGAATTCTGCGATATGAGATGGGCGGAGAGTTGCGAAATGAAGTGTATGAAACGTTACTGGCTGATCTAAGTGTCGTTCAACTTCGTGGCATTCTCCATCATCATCAATTTAATACAAGCGGAGTAAAAGAGGCATTAGTTGAGAGAATTATAAAGCATGGGATTCTGCCTTCAACAGCACTCAAAGTATTTGGAACAAAAGAACTTTCAGAAATCTTAAGGAAGCTCGAGGGAGCAAAAATCAGCGGAACCAAGAAAGAAAAGATACAAAATATCATTGATTATTATGAAATGCTATCTTCTCCTACTTCTTCTGATCCAACTGATGAAAGAGCACGTCTATACGATTTTTATGAAGAATTAGCTGCCAGGGATTATAAGTCACTGCGGGTTAATAAAATAATAGACAAAGATATTGAAGTGGAGAATTACTTCGAGGAAGCTACGCGCTATATATTTCAACGAAAGTTTGGGTTGGAAACTTTAGAAATGGAAGGCACGCGACATGCTGATGGGAAATTGCAATTCAACAAGCAGGAAGTAGTTCTGTGGGACAACAAAAGCACGGAAGCTCCGTATAATTTTCCCGATACCCATTTTAAACAGTTTTTACGCTATATCCGTTCTGAAAAAATGCGAGTTACATTATTCCTGATTGTCGTTCACGACTATACGAAGGAGGCTGTGGCACAAGCGCAAAAATTAAAAGCATTTTCTGAGGAGGATACAGATATAGGGTTGATTAAAGCTGGCGACTTGAAATACGTGGCTGAACAATGGGAGAAGTTCTCTGATCAAAAACAGCCTGTGTTTAATTTGCAAGTTTTCAACATGACAGGTGAGCTTTCGAGAAATGTTTTATTAAGCAGAATGGAGTGGGCGTTAAAGGGCACGATTAAAATTTAACATTAAAAGAAGAAGAGACTTAGAGGTGACTCAGTCACAGCTTGGTCTCTTCTCAAAAAAGTGCCGTTACTCCAATTAATCATGCTTATTTAAACTAATTTGTTTTTTGCACATAGGCTCCTCTGTAACTCAACTTCAATAAGGCATATAAGGCTGCAATGGCGTATTGATCACCGACAGAGGAATTTCAACTCTTTCAATCTGCAGTTCATAAGGGGAGGGTTTGCGGTTGGCTACGAGCAGTTCGCTGCTAGTCAGTCCGTATTGCTTCGCTATGCTCTCCACAGTATCTTCGCTGTCCATCTCATGGACATTGCGGATTTTCTCTACTGTGCAGGCAGATTGTTTAAAGGTCGGTTGTTTAGACAGAGGATCGACGAAATCGATCGTCAGTTCATTTGCGGCTTCTTTTTTATCCAAGTTGCCGAAATGAAACGGCACAAAGACGAGTCCCTTCTGTACGGTCTTGCCGATATGGGGAGGCAGCTCAATTTCTCCCTCAATGATGTCCATTGTCCTGCCTCTAAACTGGTCTTTCCCGAATGTCTGAGCATCGTCAGAGGTCGCATGGAATGTGAAATCCGAATATAGCCGGGTAGCCTGTAGAATCTTCCGTTGGGGCAGGCCAGCGCATGCCGCTGCAGAAGACGCGGTCGATCAAGGACATGAGGCAGATCCTTACTAAAGCAGAAATGGAAAAATTCTCACCTTACTACTGAATGTGGGAGCTTTTTATGTGGCTAGATTTGATTGGAGTGATCACGACGCCAGTATTTTTTTGCATCGCAAGTAGGAATTCCATGCTACACTTAAAGAAAAAAAGTGGTGAATTATAATGAGGAAAATTGAAACTGTTTCATTAATAGGACTGGGAGCCGTTGGTGCGGCTTATGGCAGCCGTCTGCACACAGCACTGGGGGATACATTCCGAGTAGTTGCCGATGATAAGCGTATTACACGATATAAAAAAGAAGGAATCTGCGTGAACGGTGTGGTGCAAAACTTTCATTATGCGACTCCAGATACTGGCACGGCGGCTTCTGATCTGGTTATTTTTGCTGTGAAAAATGCAGAACTCCTGCAAGCTATGGAAGACGTCAAACATGTGATCGGGCCTGATACGATTATCATGTCTTTACTGAATGGTATTTCGAGCGAAGAAGAGATTTATTCAACCTTCCACAACGAACACATCTTACACAGTATCAGCGTGGAAATTGACGCGGTCAGACAAGGCAATGAAACCACTTTTAGTACATTGGGAAGAATAGAATTCGGATACAGAGACAACTCGATGACAGATGATGTGCTGGCAGTGAAAGAATTGTTCGAACGAGTAGGCATCCAATACAGAATTCCAGATAATATACTGCATACGATGTGGTGGAAATTCATGATAAATGTCGGCATCAACCAAACTTCCGCAATATTACGGGCGCCATACGGGGTGTTCCAATCTACTCCCAGTGCCTATCGGCTAGTTGAGGATGCAATGTGGGAAGTCGTGGCACTTTCTCAACAAACAGGCGTAAATCTTTCTGAACAAGATATAAAATCGTTTTGGCCGATCCTGAACAATCTTTCACCGTATGGAAAAACTTCTATGCTGCAGGATATCGAGGCGGGAAGAAAGACGGAAGTGGAATTTTTGGGTGGAGTAGTTTGTGAAAAAGGCGATCAATATGGCGTGTCTGTGCCTGTGAATAAACAGCTTGTTCGGTTGATTGAAGTGATGGAGGAGATGGCCAACAATGACTCTCTGTCCTTTGAGGAGTAGTATACTTCCCATGTAAATGCAGAGGCTTCTTTTTTAACTTAAAGAAGCAGCTCCTTCAGCTCATTTTCATATGTACTTTTAACATGTTTGTTCATTGAACGGTATGGATAATATTTCCACGCATTTTATGCAATATAATATTGCTCGGTAACCTGCTCCTTTTATGAATCCCTCTTTTTTAAATTGACATGATCGGCAGTGCCGTCTTTTCCTATGATGAATTGCAGCTCATAGTGCCCCGGTTGATACATGATATTCGTTTCACCGGTTGCCTCAATCAAATGGGTATCTGCGGGATCGCCGAGTTCTTGGTACAGAATTATTTCTGTGATGCCGCCCAGGTTGGTTTGGCGTTCGATGTTTGTGCCAAAGTAGCGAGCTTCTTCCAGAACTTCGTTGCCATCAAATTTGAAAGCGATAGAAGGACTGCCCATGGAACCATGATAATGCTCGAAGTCACCTTTCATTTCTTCCGGTTCCCCGATTTCCTGATGAATCTCTTCGCGGGTGGTCTTGCCGATTATCCATTGAGTGCCTTGTCTATAAACGATCCCTTTTTTTGCATCGTTCGTTAATTCTTTTAGCATATTGATCGCCATCTGCTGCTGTTCATCCTCTGCTGAACTTTCAGAGGACTGATCTGCTATGTTTTCTTTATCTTCAGAATCGGCTGCTGGCTTTTCTGTTCCTGTCTTTTGTTCAGGCTTAGAGACTGTTTTGTCCGGTGTTTCATTCGTGGTGGGAGACTGGCTGTTGACTGTCTCTTGGCTAGTGTCTGTAGATTGGGCGCATCCTGCGAATAAAGAAGACAGTATGATGAAACTGCCAGCAAGTTTTATCTTGTTCATGAAAATCTCTCCTTTGCCAGTGTTATTCTCTATTTTTCCCTCCCGTTCGTATGGGTAAACCCCAACATTGGTGGGTGCCTGTGCGCTAAACAATCATGTTAATTTGAACATTCGCGATTGTTTGAACAAACATGAAAGATTGAACTATCATGTTTGTTTCGTTCATCGTTCACGAACGCTCTTGAATGATTATGGAAATGTATATGATCTGATATATCTTATTCAAATTAATAATTTAAATAATTTGTTAAAACGCAGTAGAGTTATATAGAACGTTAGGAGATGAGGGAATGGAAGATTGGCTTGTAAGTTTACAGACGGATACAGCGCAAAAGGGGGGGAACTGGCCATCAAACTTGCGAGAAAAGGAGTCACCTATACACAGACATCAAGTACGGTTATATTCAAAATGAATGTTATGTATGAGATAAAGGTATTTTCCTAGACTTATGAAAACCCTCCTGCAAGGAAGTTTCAGTGCGGGAGGGTTTTCAATATCTATTGCTCAGTACGGTAGAAGAATCAACGTATTACTCGAGTGAACGTTTAAGCACTTGCTTACCAGTAACTAATTGTATGGGTAAATTTTTGCACGTGGACTTGCTCTTTCGGATGACTTTATTTACACCTGAATCCCTAATGCCATTTCGAGATATGGTTTTACAAAGCATTTCCCACATTTGTTACGCACCTCTCAACTAACTCAACTCCGATAAGGCATATAAGGCTGCAATGGCGTATTAATCACCGACAGAGGAATCTCAACTCTTTCTCCAATCTGCAGTTCATAAGGAGAGGATTTGCGGTTGGCTGCGAGCAGTTCGCTGCTAGTCAGTCCGTATTGCTTTGCTATGCTCTCCACAGTATCTTCGCTGTCCACCTCATGAACATTGCGGATTTTCTCTACTATGCAGGCAGATTGTTTAAAGGTCGGTTGTTTAGACAGCGGATCGACGAAATCGATCGTCAGTTCATTCGCGGCCTCTTTTTTATCCAAGTTGCCGAAATGAAACGGTACAAAGACGAGTCCTTTCTGTACGGTCTTGCCGATACGGGCAGGCACCTCAATTTCTCCGCGCGGTGTGGTGATGCGCACAACTTCTCCCTCAATGATGTCCATTCGTTCGGCGTCATCTGCATGCACTTCAACGTAAGCATGCTGCGCTGCCATATGAAGCATCGGAGAACGAGCTGTTTTGGTGCGTGTATGCCAATGCCAGACGAGCCGGCCGGTTGTCAGCCACATTGGATATTCGCTGTTCGGTTCTTCATAAGGGGGCAGATATCTCGTCGGGTGCAAGATCGCTCTGCCGTCCGCACCGATATTCTCGAATTCTTCCTTCGTGTGCGCCCTGCCTGTAAACTGGTCTTTTCCGAATGTCTGTGCATCGTCAGGGGTCGTATGGAAGGTGAAATCCGAATAAAGCCGGGTGGTGCCTGTGGAATCTTCCGTTGGGGCAGGCCAGCGCATGCCGTTAAGTTTTTCTAATTTTTCATATGTCATGCCAGTCATATCGCAAGGACGGCCTTTGGAAACGACTTTCCACTCTTCAAAGGCTTCTTGCGGTGTAGAATATTGAATTAATGGATTGCCGTCTTTGTCCTGGAAATCCATTCTCTTTGCAAAATCAAGAAGCACTTCAAAATCGGACTTGACTCCCTCTGGCGGCTCCACGGCTTTGCGCAGTATATTAATCGTACGGTCGGCATTTTCCATCGTACCTTCTTTTTCACCCCAAAGTGCAACGGGCAGCATGACGTCTGCAATTGCCGATGTTTCAGTCAAGAAGGGATCTTGAACGACTACAAACGTCTTTTCCAATGCTTTGCGTGCACGTTTCCGGTTAGGAAGAGAGACGAGTGGATTAGTCCCAATATTCCAGAACAGACCGATTTCGTCTTGTTCGATCATCGCTATAATATCTTCAATACCTTTTTCAGGTCCTGCAGGCAAGTTTTTGGCTTCGACGTTCCAGAGTTCTGCCATTTCTTCTATATGCTTAGGATTCATTGGGTTTCGATGTGCCGGATAGGTGCCGACACCGCCTGCTGTCCGGTTTGCTGATGAACTCGGCTGGCCTGCCATATGGAGTGGGCCGCTTCCCGGCTTGCCGATCAATCCGCGGATCAAATGAAGATTGTTCACGGCCACGCAAGCTGTCGTTGCTTCGGCACTCTGATAGACTCCTTGCAGAGTAGTCGTGACCAGAGTTGGCGTTTCGGCGAGGGCCTCAACAGCAACAGTCAGGGTTTCCAATGGAATACCGGTCAGCTCCGCCGTTTTTTCGAGCGTCCAATCCTCCACGGAATCTTTCATTTTGTCATAGCCGACTGTATAATTTTCAATGAATTCCCGATCGACCGCGCCTTTCTGGATCACCTCTCGAACAATGCCGTTATAAAGCGGCACATTGGTTGCCGGCTTTAATTGCAAATGAAGATCCGCTTCTTTTGCCGTCAATGTCTCTCTTGGATCAATTACAATCAGATACGGCTTGCCCGTGCGTTTTTTGCGCTCCATAATTCGTTCAAAAAATACAGTCCCTGTCTCTGCTGGGTTATGACCGAATAATACTAAAGTATCCGTTTCATCCACATCAGCATAAGAGGCAGGCGTGCCGTCCGCGCCAAACGACTGTAGTAAGCAGAATTCTGTGGTCGCTGTACAGAGCCGAGTATTCGCATCGAGCAAATGTGTCTGCAGTCCGGCTCTTCCTATTTTGGCAATCGAATAATAGTCTTCCAGAAATCCCTGTCCAGTCGAATAAATACTGACACTGTTAGGACCTAGCTTGTCAATCGTCTGCTTCGCTTTTTCTGCAATTAAGCTCATCGCATCGTCCCAGGAAGCCGGCTGCAGTTCGCCGGCTTCGTTGCGGATCATCGGCGTCAGCAAACGGTCAGGCGCGTTATTCGCATGCCACTGGTTCTCTCCTTTAGGGCCCAGTCTGCCTCGGTTGATCGAATGCCCAGCATTTCCTTTGATGCCGACAATCTTGTCATCTTTAACGCCAATATAGCAGCCGCAGCCAATCGAACAAATATTGCATGTGCTGTACACCCAACGTTCTACGTCTCCTTGGCTGTAAATATTCTGGTCAACCCGTTCATTCTCCCAACTCAAAAAAATCCCTCCTCTATGGTCATGCAGGCAAGTAAAAGGTAGATATTACATACTTGACCTTAGCAAATCCGTAAACGCTTTCCATTTCATTCGCAGCTTCGTCAAATGAATTCTTCATCTGATCCATTGCTATTTTGACATCGGGCACAATAGCTTTTGACGGCAGTTTCATCCAATCCACTGCACGAGTCCATGATTGAAAAAAGGAATTAGCCATTTCATTTGCATGGTAGGCTATTGAGCAGTCATTTTTAAAAGACTCAATCGGCGGATGGTCTTCCTTCTGACGCAGGACATACAGAAGTGACAGAAGAGCTTCCTGCTGCTTCTGCAAGGTTTCTTTTAATAAAGTGAGCAATGGATGGTCGTACAGCTGAATTTTCTCTATTGCCTGATCAGAAGCTTGAGAGGCACGCGTGAATAGTAGTTCTAAATCGGTCATCAACTTTTATCCCTCCTCTAATTTCACAATTACTTTCCTGTTTTCCCATAAAATGCTCTCCTAAACTAGTGTTCTGAATACCCCGAATTAAGTGCGGGCTATTTATTCGCAGTTTTTTGATATATATGATGTAGCATTCCGAAAAAGGCTAGCATCCATGTCGCTAATGCAATATAAAACATGATCTTCGGGATGATCAATAAAAAAGGAAGTTGCAGTGCTTTAGATAGTTGGAATGTACCTGCCACGTACATGGAAAGCGGGAAGACCATTCCCCATATTTGCGGGTCATAGCTGAGCGGATAATGGTGGTAGAAGTAACGCCATAACATCAAAATGAAAAGCAGCGGAATCCACCAAGTGCCTGTAATCCAGAAGAACAGAGTAAAACCCTTTAAAAAAGGAGTAATTTCCTGCAGCATGGGCCAATACTTGGCATGCAGAATTAGCATGGAGCCTGCCAGCGTAGTAATTGCCACAGCCCCCATATTGATCCAGTAAGGCGGGGACAGAGCGGCGTACTTGAGGTCTACAAATGTGAAACGATAAAAGATCAGCGTGATGATGTTTAAATAAAGCATACACCCAAGAAAATACATACACAGCGTGGAAAACAACACGATAGTACGTCCTGATACCAAATGAGGAGAAAGAAGAGTTCCCAGAATCGATATGGACTGAGTGGCAACAGCGGCAATTAGCCAGGCACCGTTAATTCCCTGAGCTATAGCAGGTTTGTTCTTACGTATGGTGACAGCCGTGAAAAAAGTATACATAATAACGATCCATAGAAAGATCGCGAGCACCCACAGCCAGACGGCAATCCGGTGATGACCTCCGATAATGATTAATTGGCTGCCGAACATAGCCGTTCCTGCTATCAAGGTAAAAAAACTGGGTCCAAGCTTATGGCTGATTAAGTCCTTGCAAAAATCTGGAAAGTAAAAAAATAAACGAATCAATGTAAGGAACCAAAGTACGATGAATGCTGCAATATTGACGGCCAGAAAGAGTTTTGAAATGAATACCATCTTCAACAAAAAGGAACTAATCGACAGCGCACCTGTTGCCATGATCAAGGCAAAATACCCCGGAAACAGATTCTGCGCTTGTTTTTTCAGTAGGGTAAACATACTTTCACTCCTTATTCGTGGTGCCTGCGCATAAAACTAACACAGATACTACAGAATACCCGTCTTGGGACATAGGAAAACCGAGTCGAGTAGGTGCCAACAGCCCAATAGGTGCCTGTGCGCTAAACAATCCTGTTAATTTAAACATTCACGATTATTTGAACAAACATGAAAGGGTGAACTTACATGTTTGTTTCGTGCACAGCGTTTAATGTGAAATAAGTCAAGTCCCACATTTCACGTATTTTGACCGCACGAAACCAAAGCTTCAAAGTACCATTTTTTTGAAACTCAACAATCACAGAACTTCTATCAGGGGCGTCTTTCCGTAGCGGGAAAGGTCTTGTATTTTCATTCCACAGGGATACATCCTATTAAATTCAAACTCTTTTCTTTCACGTTTTATCCGTATTTGTGGAACAAGACCCATAACGCTGTGCAACGAGGTCCAGATGGCCTCAGGCACCTCTTCCTATGTGGCCTCCGCTCCGGAAAGACGCCTGTTTTTATTCTCCATGACCAATCAACGAGTGGCGGATATTGCTTGGATTACTGTATGACAAACCGATCGTAAAATAGAGCTTGTTTCGCTTGATTTCGCAGCTTGCCGGCGATCACTTTCTGCAGCACATAGTCCGGCTGCTGACTTTGGTAGAGCGTCTGCTGTTTCCGCATCGCATAGGCGAGACGCAGGATTCGATTGCCGATCGCAATGAAGGCTTGGCCCGTCAACTTTCCCCGTTCCTTCAGCCGTTGGTAATGCGCATTCATTTCAGGATTGAAGAGGGCGGTACATTTGCCCGCCTGATAGACCACACTTCGAAAGGGAGCCCGCACCTGTTTGGAGATCGCAAAGTGGCTGGCCGCCTTGCCCCCTGACTGCTTGACGACCGGATTGGTGCCGGCCATTTTGATGAGTTGGCTGGCACTTGTGAAGGCCTCCAGATCCCCCATCTCCGCCGTCAGTTCTGCCGCCAGGGTCACACCAATGCCGGGTATACTCAGCAGGATGCCCCCATCGGTCAGAAGAAGCAGGTGTTCAATGACTTCCTCCAGCTCCGCAATCTGTCGCCGGATAAGTTCGTATTCATCCAGCTTCAACCGGAGGAGGAGCAGTTCACTGGTCAGTGCTTCCTTCGGCTTGGAGATGCTTTCCTCGGCATAGGTCAACAGTCGTTCAATGGCTGTCTGACGCAACTTTAGGTTGTGGGTTTTCGACAGGTTTCTCAGCCCTTCCTGCCCCAATGCGAGGATATCCGAAGGATGTGGATAATGTTTCATCAAGAAGAGGGAGGTTTTGGACGTGAACTCATCGAACACCTTGACGAGCTGGTTTTTCCCGTCCCTCCGTACATTTTTCCCTTGGAATTCACGGAAGATATGATCCATATACAGTCGGATCCGGTTAATACAACGGGTCTGTTCATCCACCATCCTTCGTCTCGCGCGGGTCAGTGTCTGCAGCTGTTCCAGATCCTCCCGCTTCTTTCGGCTGGTCTCTCCGTGCCCCTGCAGGAGGGTCTGCACAATGGCATTCAGATCCACCCGGTCGGTCTTCGAATAATTTAACAGCTTTCTCCGTTCCTCTGCGGTGGTCGCTGCGTTCACCACACGAACCAGGTACCCTTCTTCATCACATACCCGCACCAAATCCTCATAGTAATGAGCAGTGGTCTCAATCCCTAAAATGACATCCGTTAACTGATAGGCTTCACGTGTCCGGTCAATCTCTGTCTTCAACACCTGGAACCCGGTAGAAGATCCATCGAATTCAAAGGGCCCTTTCAAAATATCTCCATAGATCGTACAGATAATGGCCGTGTTCACATACTTCGCTGCGTCTACAGCGACGATACAATAGTGATCCGCCTCTCTACTGCGCATGAGGCGACTCCAATTACTTCCGTTTCTCCCGTGAATATGGTTTAATGTCGGTATAACCATTGTTTTCATCTCCTCTTTAGTGGGGGGGTTAGGGAAGTTCTGTGATTGGTACTCTCCTATACCCTGAAAACAATGGTTTCTTTGCGTTTCGGTCTATCTATTTAATATAATAGGCACCAAAAAAAATACCTGTACGAAGTATTCCAAGTTGTTTGAAATTCGATTGCTCAAACAATTGGTGTACTTTTATACAGGCACCCTTAGATTACGTAACTCGTTGTTTTCTCATCCATTGCGTTGCGACCCATTTTTCTCCTTCAATAACGGGTGCACCGCCGTGTAAAGTTAAATCATTCAGCATTTGGTTGCTGTAGAAATACTCGAAGTAGACGGCCATGCCTTTTCGGGGCGTGACAGAAAACTTCAGAAGCGGGAAGAAGGTTTCTCCGCCTTGTTCCACGTCATTTAAGTAAATCACCAGCGTGCTGATTCGATTATTTGCTACGTTACTTTCAAGTGAAAAGAAATCATGATGCGCTCTGTACTGCTGACCGGGAGTATACCGGAGGATCTGAAGTCCTTCTCCGTGTTCGGCAGGTACATCCATAATTGTGGAAATCCGCTTCTTAATTCTTGCGATCATCAGGTTTTCACTTTCTTCTATAAACATACTGCTGCTTGTTCTCAGCTCATTTTCCTCATGTGTTGTTCCTATTTTTGAACGGGTTACTTTATCTGCTGCCAGTCGGATGAGCTCATCACACTCTTCCTCACTTAACACATTGTCTAAAACGATGATTAATGGCTCTTCGATTTTTGCGACTATGTCAATCTCTCGATCAGTCATGATTTTTTTGCCTGCATGATGAAATATCGTTTGCTCTTTATTCTCCGCTATCAACTTCGAACACCTCTTTAACTGTGTGATTTTCAAAACCAAAACGCTTTTTGTAATGGGTTACAGCTAATAACGGGTACTTTTTAAATTTCACACTTCCTTTTGGAATTAAATTCAATTTATTGTAGCATGCTGAATCAGAAAACGTGAAATTTGAATGTCTAATAGAAAAATGGTAATTACTCTCTGCAATTCAAGTATTCATGTTTGTTTCGTACACAGGTACCCTTGAATTGACTGAATTGAGTCAATATACTTCACCTTTGATTTCAGTGGCAAATACATATAAAATAAACTACTGTACATGATTTTTTTGCAGAAAGAAGTATGGACGGACATAAAGAATAAATGTTTTAGTGGAGGGTCTTTATGAATTATAGAGTTATGAACAAACAAGTATTTGATCAAGCACAGCTGCGGTCGGTTTCAGATGTGCCGTTTACAGAAGAAGAACTTCAAAATGGTATGAAGCTGGCAGTATCCAAGGAAGATGCTGAACTAGCGCTTTACTTGGTAGAAGTGGACGGGCAGAAGAAATTCGAAGTGCGCTGGGATGATTCGCAGGAGTTTTTCACCGGCTGGTATTCCGCCTGGGAAAACTTCACATGGTGCCTAAGTATTGCAGGCAGCTGATTTACAGACAACTGCGCGCAACGTATTACTTATATAGTTTCAATAAGAGTCTCCGCCGGTTGCAAACTGGCGGAGTTTTTGCGTTTTTAGATGACAGATAACATAGCAAGTACTTTACACATAGACGTTTTGCCCCCCGCCATAAGAACGGTTTTGTAAATACGGTCTTTTCTCATCTGCAGTTTTCGCTATAATCAAATCAAAATGGTAGTGGCAAAGGAGACAGAGCGATGAAAAAACTGTTGTACGGGTTATTTTGTTCATTCGCAGTGCTGGCAGGCTGCTCAGCGAAAGAAGAGCCCCAAGTGCAGGCGGACAGCCAGGAGCAAACACAGAAAAAGGATGAGGTGCAATCGCAAACAGTTGAGACTGATGCGGACGATTTTGAACTGACAGAACCTGAGTACTATGAGATCGAAGGCGTTGACCGCCCCTTGACCGACGCAGAGAAGGATCTGCTTCGGAAACCGGGAATCTACAGCGGAGAGAACTATGATGAAGAAAAAGTGAATGAAGCAATGGATCAGTGGCCGGATGGGTTGACAGTAGAGGAGTATTTGAATGAAATGCTGCACTTAGTCGGGGAAGATTATTATGAAGGGATGAAGACGTTTCTGACGTTTGATACGTCAGTGGAAGTCGATCATACAAAACCGGATGAACAAGTAAATCAGCCTGCATTGAAAACGGCGCATTATGCAATCTTGATTGATGCGAGCGGCAGCATGAGGGCAACGGCCGGCAGCAAGACCCGAATGGAGTCCGCAAAGGATGCGGTCCTGGATTTTGCCAAACAGATTCCCGAAGATGCGACGATGTCGATGCGTGTATACGGGCATAAGGGTTCGGGTAATCAGGCAGATAAACAGCTTTCATGCACAAGCACAGAAAACTTCTACAGCGGAAAGTTTGAAGATACGGCATTTCGGGAAGCGCTCAGCAAAGTACAACCGGCCGGCTGGACACCGATCGGGCTTGTCCTGGAAACTGTAAAAGAGGATATTCCGGAAGATGCAGAAGAAGTCGTCGTGTATGTGGTGAGTGACGGCATTGAAACATGCGGCGGCGATCCGGTGAAGGCTGCGGGAGATCTCGTTGCCGGGAATATACAGACGGTCGTCAATATTATTGGCTATGATGTGGATAATGAAGGACAGACATTGCTTAAGAAAGTGGCGGATGCAGGAAACGGGGAATTTATTTATGTTAATTCTGAAAAAGAATTAAGGAAGTATATGAGAAAACAATACGAAGAAATCCAGAAGCAGTGGCTGGAGTGGAAGGAGACCGGCAAAAAAGACGCAATAGATCAAAAAGAGAACCTTAAGGAACTTTCTATGAATACGAAAGAGGCTCTTCAGAAACAATCCATGCAGGAAAAAGAACGGTTGAAGGCAGCGCGTGCTTATTTACGAACGAAATATACAGACTATGACCATCCTGTCATCCAGTTATCGAATTATTTGATAGAAGACCAGCATAAGAAATATAACTATATTACGCAGACAGGTAATGAACTCTATAATGAAAGTGTGACAAATGGCCATAAAACATACAATGAAGTAATAAATGAAGGTCAAGAGAAATATAATGAGGCGGCTACGAAAAAACATCAGCAATAGACATGTAATATACACTCCGGAGATCAGAGGATATTTGATCTTCGGAGTGTTTTTAACTGTTTTAGAAAAAACAAATTGACTATCTTTTCTGAACAACATATAGTTAGGTAACGCCAAAAATGCATATGGTCTTACCAAACGAATCGCTTTGCACAGTCGCAACGGCTATAGCGTAATTCAACTATTATGACAGGAGGATGGTCTATGAATAAGAAATATCTGAAAGAGTTTATGACGTTTCCAGACATCACCATCATGCTGATTCTCTTTCTGCCGCTTATGGCCTATACTTTTTTACATGCTCTCTCCATTGGCATCTGGATTGCTTTTATTATAGGGATGGCTACGTATGCGCTGAGTGAGTATGTCATTCACCGATTTTTATTTCATATGAAAACACCGGAAAATCCTTTTTTACTAAAATGGATAAAGCGCTTACACTTTGATCACCATGCTGATCCGGATGACTTGAAGCTGCTGTTCCTGCCGATTTGGTTCAGTCTGCCCGGCTTCTCGATCTATGCCGCCATTTTCTTCCTCATCACAAACAGTTTTCAATTAACACTTGCTTACCTTGCTGGAATCATCATCTACTTTTTATTCTATGAATGGAAGCATTACATCGCACACCGGCCGGTCCAGCCGCGCACAGCCAGGGGAAGGAAGATTAAGAAAGCTCATCTCTGGCATCATTTTAAAAATGAAAACTATTGGTTCGGCGTGACACATACTGCTGTAGATAAAACGTTCGGTACGTACAAAAATCAGAAACTAGTGGAAAAAAGCGAGACGGCTAAAAATTTAGAGAAGCGTGTATGAACGGGTAAAAGGAGATTTTGCAATGAATCGAACAACCATAGTTGAAAAGAAACTGATTAAGGCCATTCTGCAGGGAGATTATCCGGCAGGAAGTCAAATGGAGACGGAAAGAGAATTGGCTATGAAATATGAAATAGGGCGTCCTGCGGTCCGGGAAGTTCTGCAGCGCTTAAGCCACGGCGGCTGGCTGACGCTGAAAAAAGGGCATCGTGCTGTTGTCAATGACTATTGGTACGGGGGAAACAGCACGACGATTGTGGACATTATCGAGTATTTTGATCAAGTGCCCGATGCGTTCGTTCTCTACTTTCTGGAAATGCGCATTGCACTGACACCCCAGTATGTGAAAAGGGCGGTACAGCTCAATCATCCTAAAGTGGTTGGACTGCTGTCGGAAGTCGATGAACTGCCAGATACGCCGGAAGCATTTGCATTATATGACTGGAAGATGCAAAAGGAGCTGGCCAGATTATCGGGGAATCCTATTTTCTCGCTTGTGCTCAATAGTTTTGAACCCGCATATGTAAAAATTGCATGGAAGTATTTTGATGATTCTTTTCGCCGGGAAGCATCAGTAAGCTATTATCAGAAATTATTAGATGCCGCCTTAAAAGGAGATAATCAGCAGGCCGAAAAGCTGGCGCATACCATGATGGAGAAAAGCTATGCGTTATGGGAAGGCCAGTTATCTCCTCAAGAAAAGATCGGTGTGAAGTTTAAATTCGATGACATAGAGTAAGAAGGAGATGAGAGAGATTAACAGACTGCCCGCACTTTATTGGTTGATTTTGCTCGCTGTAACAGTCTTCCTACTGCCTGCTGCTGAGATAAGCGCGGATTCGGCAGAGGATTCCGTCACCATCCTTTTTACGCATGATCTGCACGATAACTACCTTCCTTTTGAGGTCGAAAGGGAGCAAGGGAAAATGACAGTCGGCGGTTATGCCCGATTATACAGCGCGATTCAGGAACAAAGAGAAAAGGACCCGGATGCTATTTTAGTAGATGCCGGAGATTTGTCGATGGGAACATTATTTCAAACCATTTATATCACAGACGCGCCGGGTTTAACCATGATGGGACAAATGGGTTATGACGCAATCACATTTGGTAATCATGAGTTTGACTTTAGGGCGGAAGGGCTGGCGGGAAGCCTGCGCGCTGCGAAAGGCAGTGGAGAAAAACTTCCCCCTATCGTCTCTTCCAATATGAGATTCCCTAAAGACAAGAATGGAAATACAGACGCCGGCGTTCAGACGTTACAAGAGGCGGTGGACGCGTACGGTGTAAAGGAGTATATGGTCATCGAGCGTAAAGGAATCCGAATCGGCATACTTGGCTTGATGGGAGAAGAGGCCGCCGGCAATGCACCTATGTCGGGTGTATCGTTTGATGATGCGGTGGAAAGTGCTAAATCAACGGTCGCTGCGTTGAAGAAAGATCAGGATGTGGACTTGGTGATTGCTCTTTCGCATTCCGGTACTTCGCTTGACCCGTCCCGTTCGGAAGATGAAATCCTGATGAAAAAAGTACCGGACATCGATGTCGTTATTAGCGGTCATAGCCATACCGCTTTTGAAGAACCGATCATTGCAGGGGACTCGATTTTAGGTTCAGCGGGCGAGTATGGGGAAAATCTGGGTGTGCTGAATATTTCACAAAATGAAAACGGCAAATGGAAAGTGAATCATTATGAATTACGCAAAATTGACGACTCACTGCCTTCGGATCCTGACATTTCCCTAATGATTGAGGAGTATAAACAGGTAGTTCAAGAGAATTATCTGCGTGACTTTGGGATGGAATTCGATGAGGTTCTCGCCTACTCGCCCTTTGATTTCACTTCATTTTCAAAGTTAGGGTTTGATCAGGGAGAAGAGCCGATCGGAAACTTGATTGGCGACTCTTTTATTCATATGATCCAGAAAATAGAAGGAAGCGAGTATGAGCCTGTTGCAGCGGCCGTCGTTCCGGTGGGGACGATCAGGGATTCATTCAGCAAGGGGGATATTACGGCTTCCCAAGTTTTCAATGTGAATTCATTGGGCATCGGACCGGATGGAGTTTCGGGTTATCCTCTGCTGGATATCTATTTAACCGGGAAAGAATTGAAGACGGTTGCGGAAGTCGATGCCTCGATCACGCCGCTTATGAACACGGTTCAACTGTATATCGCCGGGTTAAGTTATACGTTTAACACCAATCGTTTCATTTTCAATAAAGTGACGGACATTGATTTGCAGTCTTTTGACGGCGCGAAGGAAGAAATCGATGATAAGAAGCTTTATCGTGTCGTCGGGGGTCTGTATTCCGTTCAAATGCTTCCTTTTGTCAATGAAAAGTCGTTTGGAATCCTGCCCGTCGTGCCGAAGAATGAAGACGGCACGCCTGTCGAGAATTTTGAAGACCGGATCATTTATATGAATGATCACCAGGAAGTGAAGGAATGGTATGCGATTGCGAATTATCTTTCGTCTTTTGAAAAAATAGACGGAGCAGCACAAGTGCCGGATTATTATGAGAAAACCCAGAGCAGGAAAATGGTGGAGCACGATGCGAATGTTTTGGCGATACTAAAAAATCCGAATGGCATCATCTTATCAGCATACGGTATCTTACTGGCTTTCATTGGCATTTTGGTGCTGATTATTGTTTTTGTTGTAAAAAGGAGAAGACGCAGTCTGGGGAAGGGTACTGTCCGGTGAATTCTGTGTAAGCCAGAGCAACACTTTTTATATAGTTTTAACGATGATTTTATCGCTGCGAGTATTTACTGTGAAAGTCGGGTAAATAGGATATAGATGAGGATGGTTGTTCTTCAGAGGACAGAACAGAGCGTTGCTGTGTCCTTAAATATGTCTGTAACTAATCGATATCATAACGGAATAGACGAATAGAATGAGAGGAGAATGTAAAATGAAAATTTCACCAAACCAATCTGCGTTTAGGATCCCTCAGAATCAAAAGCCAGGAGATGAAAAACAGCAGGCTGTGAAGAAAAGTGAGTCAGCCGCCAATAAACCGATCGATCAGTATATACCGACGGAAAAGGTTCAAAACGCCGGATATGAGAAACCTGTATTTAAAGCGGACACAACGACTATCGAACGACTGAAAGCAGAAAGTGAAAAAGCATTTGAACAGCTGCGGAATTTAGTTCGTGATCTGCTGGAAAGACAAGGAATCAGTATGGAAGATGCAGTCAGCGGAGAAAAAGAGGTTATCACGGACGAGCAGACGCGAACGGAAGCACAGAATGCGATCAGACCGGGCGGAGCACACAGTCCAGAAATGGTCAGTGACCGACTCGTTGAATTCGCCAATGCGGTTTCCGGCGGAGACAGAAGTAAGTTTGAACTGCTGAAGAATGCGATTGAGGAAGGATTCAGCGAGGCAAAGAAAGCGCTGGGCGGGGAACTTCCAGAAATTTCTCAGAAAACCTATGAACTTGCGATGGAAAAGCTGAATAAGTGGAAAGATGAAGTATAATATAGGTAATTATTTTTGGGTCTGATGAAATTCATATATGTATAAGAATAACCCGCCGGTCAACCCGCCGGGTGGATTTCATTTCAAAGGGGGAGTTTTGATGGGGTTTTTTGATTCACTGCTGGGTAATGCATCGACAATGGATGTGAAGAAGGTAGAGAAGGATCTGGCATCCATTTTAATTGCTGATGAAGAAGTGAAGGCTGCGTTTAAGATATTCCGTGATCTGATGGTTTTTACGGAAAAGCGCCTAATTCTGGTCGATAAGCAAGGGGTGACTGGAAAGAAGATTGAATATCACACCATTCCGTATAAGAGCATTGCTCATTTCAGTGTGGAAACTGCTGGTACTTTTGATTTGGATGCAGAATTAAAAATTTGGGTGTCGAGTGCAGCGGAACCGCTGGTGAATAAGCAGTTCAAGAAGGACAGCAGCATTTACGACATCCAAAAGATCTTAGCGGCTGTTTGTTTATAAGATTTGCAGAAAGCACCTATGTGAGAAGCATGGAAATCGAATCCTTTCTTACACGGGTGCTTTTAAATAAGTGATATTTTGGAAAGTAATCTACCTTTTTTAAAGGGCAGTGGAAGTGAAAGAAATAGCCATTCCTATACCGGCATATTTTAATCAAAATAGGGAAAAGATAAAGAACAGCTTGTGAAACGCTGGAAAGGAGATGAGCCGTATGGGTATGCATCATTATTTTAAAAGCTTGTCAGATCTGGAGCAAATAATCCGATGTCCGGGAAAGTTTAAATATCAGGAGCATTCTGTGGCCAGCCATTCATTTAAAGTGGCGAAAATTTCTCAATTTCTTGGGACGGTCGAAGAACGATCCGGGCAGGAAGTGGATTGGAGATCCTTATATGAAAAGGCGCTGAATCATGATTACGCGGAACTTTTCACCGGCGATATCAAGACGCCTGTAAAGTATGCTTCGAAAGAGCTGAAGCAGCTGTTCAGTGAAGTGGAAGAAGAAATGACCAGAAACTTTGTGGAAAAGGAAATCCCGTCTGAATATCAGGAGATTTATTTGGAACGATTTAAAGAAGGCAAAGATGAGACGCTGGAAGGTCGTATTTTAGCCGTTGCGGATAAAATTGACTTGCTGTATGAATCATTCGGTGAGATTCAAAAAGGAAATCCCGAGCCGCTGTTTTTAGAAATTTACGAAGAAGCATTGCGGACAATCCTGCTGTATCAAGATATGAACTGCGTAGAATATTTCATGGAAAATATTATTACGGATATGCTCAGTGAACAATTTACCGAGCATGAAGAGTTGAATGACATTACAGTGTGGATCATAGGGGAATGCAGAAAGTAAAAGATGTCCAATAAGAAAATCAGAGTGGAATACAGTTATTCCGCTCTGATGCCGAAACATATTCTGCCATTTACATCTCGATGATAAAAGGAAGAATCATCGGTCTTCTCTTCGTTCGTTCAAATAATAATTTCTCCACTGAACTCTTCACATTTTGTCTAATTACGTTTCGTTTGCTGCCATTTGTGTCCAGTAAGTTATTTACTGTCGTCGTGACAGCGTCATTTACTTCTTTAATCAGTTCCTGGGCATCCCGCTGATAAACAAAACCGCGTGAAATGGTGTCAGGTTCAGAAACTAGCTGACCGTCTGTTTTGCTCACTGTAATCAGAATTACCAGCATGCCTTCTTCCGACAGAACCCGCCGGTCGCGCAATACCACACTCCCGACATCCCCGACACCCAGTCCGTCTACAAATACACGGCCGGCATGGACCTTACGTGTCTGGACTGCTTGATCCGCATCTATATCCACTACATCACCGTTAGAAATAATAAAAATATTTTCTGACTCCACACCTACAGATTCCGCTAGTTGTTTATGTTTATAGAGCATCCGGTGTTCTCCATGAATCGGAATGAAATACTTCGGTTTCATCAGTGTCAGCATGAGCTTGAGCTCTTCCTGATTAGCATGTCCCGACACATGCATGCCCGTCGCCGAGCCTGAGCCATAAATCACATTGGCTTTCAGCTGATATAAATTATCGATAATACGTGACACATTCTTTTCGTTTCCCGGAATCGGGGACGATGCGAAAATCACCGTGTCATCAGGGAGTACTTTCACCTGTCTGAAATTCGAACTGGATAGACGCGACAAAGCGGCCATTGGTTCTCCCTGGCTGCCTGTACATAAAATAGCAACCTTTTCGGGACTCAACTTGCCTGTTTCGTATGGCTCGATCAGCATGCCGTCGGGAATATTCAAATGTCCGAGTTCTGAAGCGACATTCACCACATTATTCATACTTCTGCCGAGCAATGCCAGTTTTCTTCCTGTCTTTTGTGCCGCATCGATGACCTGCTGAACACGGTGTACGTTGGATGCGAAAGTAGAAATAAATACTTTATTACGCGCTTTCCGAAACTCCTCTTCAATATGTCCGCCGACCGTTATTTCAGAGGGATTAAACCCGGGACGCTCCGCATTGGTGCTTTCAGACAGTAATGCCAGCACGCCTCTTTCGCCGATCTGCGCCATCTTATGAATATCGGGCGTTTCATTATTGACTGGTGTCAAATCAAATTTAAAATCACCTGTATGGACGACAGTTCCGACGGGTGTATGAAAGACAACCCCTACGCAGTCGGGAATACTATGGTTCGTTTTAAAAAACGTCACCTCCACATTTCCAAAGACCAATTTTGATTCTGCATGGACGATTGTCATGTCGGTACTGCGGAGCAGGCCGTGTTCTTTCAATTTACTATTGATTAATCCTGCGGTTAAGGCGGTTGCATAAACAGGGATATTCAGCTGTTTTAAAAAATAGGCGATGCCGCCGATATGATCCTCGTGTCCATGGGTAATCAGCAATGCTCTGATTTTGTCCTGGTTTTGCTTTAAATAGCTGATGTCCTGAATGATCAAATCAATTCCCAGCAGGTTTTCGTCGGGAAACATAGAACCGCAGTCAATGACGAACAGATCCTCTTCATATTGCAGCACATACATATTTTTCCCTATTTCATTGATCCCGCCTAATGCAAAAATGGATACGGTGTTTTTGAGAATAGTCATCATAAGATCTCCTTTACATGATAAGCTTCATGTAAGTATGCCCTTTGAAACCTAATTTATTTTGTTGCCGGTGAATCTTGTGAAATAACCTTTACTTTTGATGTGTTACTAGAGAGCGTTTAGGGAACTTAAGAAATGGGAGGGATTAGTATGATAAATGAAATAGACAGGAAGCATTTAACCAGGTGTATTGAATTAGCAGAGAAGGCTTTGGAAAACGGGGACGAGCCGTTTGGATCGATTTTGGTCTCGGCAGAAGGAGAGGTGCTGGCCGAAGATCGCAACCGTGTGGGAGGAGGCGATCCGACGCAGCACCCGGAGTTTGCACTGGCACGCTGGGCAGCTGAAAATATGCCGGCAAATGAAAGAGAAAAGGCTACAGTCTATACTTCCGGTGAGCACTGTCCGATGTGTTCGGCTGCACACGGCTTCACGGGTCTCGGTAAGATTGTCTATGCGAGCTCGTCCGGTCAGCTGTCCGAATGGATGAGTGAAATGGGTGTTGCACCTTCAAGTGTGAGAACCTTGTCAATCCAGGAAATTGTGCCGGATCTGCCAGTGGAAGGCCCGGTTCCTGAGTTGGCGGAGCAGGTGCGCGAACTGCATCGCAGGTTTCATTCGAAAAATCAGTAAGACGCTCTGAGAGGCCAGGAGGGAGAGGAGACAATTTTGGCTTTTTCCTCAGTCGGAATTTGGTCCGTACACTCGATTGCTGATGTCTTCCACCCTTCTGCTGTCCACCCGTTTTCCTAAGGTTGTTTTCCAATTGACAGCCAGCTCATGAACTCCCGCGAGTGTCGCTGCTTCTTCAAAATTTTCCCGGTCGATGTGCATAATAAAATTGCATCTGTCAATCGTCCATTCAGGATGCGGACGTTCAAGTAATCGTAATGTCTGTCCTGCTTCAATATAGCCTTTCTGCAATACACGGTAATACCAGCCGGTGCGTCCGGTGTTCTGAAGAAGCAGCGCCAATTCTTTTACCCGGAATCTGCGCGCCGGTTTCCAGCAAGGCTGGCGGGGCTGGGAAACTTGGATAATCGCCTCCCCGATCGCAAACGTATCGCCAATAGCGATGTCTGTTTCGAGCAAGCGGGCTGTTGAGAAATTCTCTCCCATTCCGCCAGGCTTTATATCCTGATTGCCAAGTTCCTTCTGCCAAACGGAATAATGCTCCGACGGGTAGGAAAATACAGCTTTTTCAGGTCCGCCGTGATGTCTCAGGTCTGCCTGTTCATCGCCTGTCAGATTGGTCTGCGTCAACCAAACAGGACCGGACACGGGCTCTTTAAGAATAGATGTGCTCCATTCCCGGTCCATCGGCTGTTCTGCACCGGCTGCTCCAAATACTTTCGGTCTGCCGGCAAAAAGAGTTTCCACAGTTGGTGATTTTCCTGCAGGTTTGTTGTTCATGGCTATCATCCATCCTCTCTGCTTTCATGTTCAAGTGATCGAACTGAACAATCAACCTGGGCCTCATCGATGTGCCGCGGAAAGAAAGCATATATAATATGTTAATTATTCCATTCCCCTGTTGTATGTACAAGGATTTTGGCAGTATTCGGTTTAAGTCGGCAGTGCCGCATTATGTATTTCCCTCAATCGCTACTCGATGACAGAAGTGTGCCGATGCTGCTGGTGGATTCATTCAGCGGGTCATTCCCCGGAGCATATTTCATTGTTAAGGGAGCAGGGGTGGCTGCTGACTTCAATGAGCTGGCCATGCCGGATCATGGCTGATTCGTATATAATGAAAGACTTTCCTGCTTTATTATCTGGAGTCTGCTTTTTTGAAAAATGACCGTTTTCCCTTCTTATGCATACTTGAGGGACAAAGTGAAATACTAAGTCTGTCAGAATTTTAATTTGCGGGAGGGGAAGTACTTGGCGAAAAATCCAGGCCCAAGTTGGAAAAAGAATCATCCGGGCACTTTTTTCAGTAATTCAGTTGAAAAGGCAGACCGTGCAGTGAAACAGGCGATGTCCCATCCGGAAGAAATGGCAATTGAGCATGCGTTCAATTCGATAGAAACTGCTGAGAATGCATACACGAATGCAGAGCAGTTTAATGTGCATTTGGATAATGTTCAGCAGCATAAAGATCAGTTGGATTCACTCAAGCAGCAGTTGAATGAAACCCATAAGAAAATGGGTGAGTAGTGAAAATCTCTTTTAATACTATTGCATCTGCTCTTCACTGTTTCAGTGGACAGCGGATGCTTTTTTGTCATGCTGCTTAGATCAGGAAAGAACTTTCTAAGATTTTTTGAAACTTTTATAGGGGTCTCCCGTCTGTACGCTGAATGAATTACAGACTTGCATAAAAGGGAGAGAGTAAACACATGAAAAACAAAATAATAGCGCTAGTTGGCGCTTTACTGCTCGCATGCAGTCTGCCTTTATCCGGCGCGTCTGCCGCTGCACAGCCATTTTCAGATGTACCGCCGGCGAAGCACTTCGCAGAAGCAGTCAATGACTTAGCAGCACGCAAAATTATAGGGGGCTATCCGGACGGCACATTCAAACCGGGAAACTCGATCACGCGCGGACAGGCGGCAGCCATTATCGCAAAAATGATTAAATTAGATACAGCAAGCGTCAAGAATCCCGGCTTTAAGGATGTTTCGACATCGAACGGGTTCTACAAAGCGATTGCCGCGATGGCGGAAAAAGGAATTATCGGCGGTTATCCGGACGGCAGTTATAAGCCGAACGATCCGATCAACCGTAAGAATATGGCGGCGATACTGGTTGAGGCGTTTGATTTGCCTCGTGATGCGGATGTGAAAAATCCATTCAAGGATCCAAGCGGTATCACAAGTGACGTGCTCATTATCTACAAACTGGGCATTACAACCGGTACGAGTCCGACTGCATTCAGTCCGAATGCGTTCATCACAAGAGGTCAGGCGGCGAAAATGCTGAAGGCAACAGAAGAAGTGAATATTACGAACGTAGTAACGCTCGAACCAAGTGATCTGGGGTGGGATACTATCTATTTCGTTAATGAATCAGGGAAAGAAGCAGGTCTTGCATCTGAAGTGTTTAAAGCTGTCTTTATTAAAGGAAAAGAAGGCTATACGAAAGACAAAGTGCAGTTAATACCTCAAAAAGAAGGGAAAGGGGCAGTTGTTCTTGGTGGAACATCATCGGGAGAACTGGCAGCAAAGCATCGTAAATACTATGTCTATAGTAAAAAGGTTGATAATGAACTCAAGCTGACATTGGAAGAAACGAACGATATACGCACGACGCCCGTAATCATCGATTCACAGGACAATCCAATCCAGAATATCGCCCTTTCCACAATGGACGGAAAGAAGTTGACTGAAAGTGCGGAAACTTCCACATGTGAAACTATCTTTCATTGCATCGATATTGAAGAAGCAGGGCAGTATATTGCAAACGTGCGGTATACAGACGGAGCTGAAGTTCGCTATGGAATTGAAGCGAAAGCAGAGAATGACAGCTTTCAATATCTAACCAGAAGAGTGAAAGAACAACCAACTGCTGTATTGAAAATAGATGAGACATATGACATTGGCAAACATAAACTTTATCCGGAGAATCAAGAGCAGATTGCAGCCGTGACAAGGGATCCCGGCACAAACACTTTCCGGATAACCGGAAAGAAAGAGGGCAGGATCGAAATTGATTTCGAAAAACCTAACTTTGATGAAGAACATTATGAAGTGTGCAATACTCCCGGTGACTGCGGAAGCCATGTGTTCACCGGGGCCTATGTATTGGTAGAGCAGATCGGTTCGATTATAGGTGTCTACGCAGGGAAGTTTTATTCGGATTACTGATAGTATGACATAAAAAGTACCGGCCTCTGTATGATCAGAAGCTGGTACTTTTTTATAGAATTCGGTCAGCAGGCACTACCCGCGTTTGAACCGACTTCCCTTCGAACGTGATTTAACTTTCTTCAACTGCTCTTCTATTTTCTTTTCCATCACTTCGGTTTCCTGCCTGTTAATCACCAGTTCCGTAATTTTATCACTGACCAAAGTGATCGTTACATAGACGCCTTCTTTTGCGCCTTCCGGCAAGGCGGTGACATCCGCAATGAATTCTTCGCCTGTATCCTCCACAAGCAGGACGGCAAAGCGTCCGTCTTCCATGCGGTCAATGTATCCGATTTCTCTCCGCTCCATTTTTCACCCTCCTGTACAGGCTGCGCCTTCAGCGAGGATATCTGCAATCCTGCCGGGCCCGATACCTTTTATTCTGCTCAAATCTTCTACACTTGCAAACGGCCGTAATTCTATCAGATCCTTTGCTCTGGCAGGTCCGATATGTGTAATATTCATCAGTTCCTCATACGAAGCACTGTTGACATCGATACAGTCGGCCGAGGGAGCTGCTTGATTTTCTGCAGGTTTCTCCACAGGTTTTTCTTCCGGTGTGCCTGCAGGTTCATCTCTCGTACTATCATCTTTAACTGTCCCGACTGTATACGTACTTCCGTCTGTCACGACGACAATCGAGCCGTGTACAGATGTCTCATAGATGTCGATGCCTTTCGCCTTTACCCGTGAGACGACTTCCTCATGCGGATGATCGTACTGACTGTCTTCTCCAGCTGAAATAATCGCGACTTTTGGATCGACTGCCTCTAAAAATGGCAGGGAAGTGGATGTTTTGGAGCCGTGATGCCCGAGCTGCAGGAAATCCGCTTTCAGGTCGTATCCACTGTCGATCATTTTCTGTTCGGTCTGGACTTCAGCGTCTCCTGTGAACAAAAAGGACACATCACCGTACGTCAGTTTCATTGAAAGGGACCCTTCATGCACGTCACCGTTGATTTCATTTGGGTTAAAGATTTCGATCACCATTGGGCCGACATCGAATACATCGCCTGCACGAGGTTCGTAATAGCCGGTGTCGTTCAGTTCGATTGCATCCAGCACGCGGCTGAATACTTTGGAGTTGGCGGTGTCTCCGGAAAGCCAGACTTCATCCGTTTCGATCTGTTCAATGATTTTATCGATCTGCCCGATATGGTCGGCGTGCGGATGGGTGCCCGCTATAATATCGAGATGTTCTACATGCTGTTCGCGTAAATAACTCACTACGTCAGTCGAGTTCCAGTTTCCCGCATCAATCAATATCCTGAATTGCTCACCGTTTTCAGAGAAAGACAACAGTGCGGCGTCTGCCTGGCCCGCATTGATGTAATGAACGGTCAACTCCTCCAAGTCATCGCTTGACTGTAAGGGAGAAGCATCCTTTTCAATTTCTGTTTCCTCTGCCTTGGGCAAAGGAGCGGTTTCACTGCCGCCGATCTGTCCGACCGGCATGGGTTCGCTTTGTTCTTTCTTCGCTTGATCTGCTGCATCTTCGATTTTTTCCTGCACAGGATTGCCTGTACTGCAGCCCCACAGCAATAAAATCAGAAGGAATGATGCCCATAACCTGTTTTTCACTCTGCATCCTCCTATTTAAAAGATAGCTATATTATAGCAGTTTGCAAATTTTTATTGGGAAAGAGGGGGTACGGGGCCATCTTTTTTGATTATCACACGTTTTTCACTCATCAATTCACTGACAGTTCCGAGACGATAGCCTTGTTCAGTAATTTGTGTAATCATGGCTCCTATTCCTTCCGCTACGGGTTTCGTTGGATGCATTAATATCATCGAGCCATTCTCTACTTGAGTTACTACTCTGTTCACCATCACAGAAGTAGCGGGCTTTTTCCAATCAACTGTGTCCACTGTCCATAAAACTGTATGCATTCCGAGCTGACTGGCGACTTCAACAGTCTGCTGATTAAAACTGCCGCTGGGCGGACCGAACCACTTTGGCGATTCGATTCCAAGTGTTTTACTAATGATATCATTTGTCCTTTTTAATTCTTCGCTCGTTTCAACTTCCGATTTTCGCTGCAAATCGGGATGACTGTATGCATGGTTGCCAATTTCATGACCGTCCTTAAAAATCATTTTTGCCAAATCAGGATTATTTCTTACCCAGCTTCCGTCAAAGAAAAAGGAGACTTTCGTTTTATTTTCCTTCAGTACATCCAAAATTTCAGGAATAAATTCATTGCCCCATGCAACATTAATTAAGAAGGCCACCATTGGCTTATCCGGGTTTCCTTTGAAAATAGGATGGGGTCCTAAATCTTCCAAATGAACAGCAGGCGAAGTTTCCTTATAGACTACTTTTGATTTGTCCATTTTGCCATTAGCTTTCATAATTTTATGACTGGCTTCTATATCTACTTCCAATCCATTATAGCCGGGAATGGCCTTCCAGACTCGGTCGACTTTTGCGTCAACCGCAGGTATATGATGTTCTTGACTAAATGATTCTAGCTCGATGGTCAGCGGGTCTTTACCAGTTTTTGATGCGGAGGCAGTATTCGTTAATTCAGCATCTACTTCAAAATACTTTGTGGAAAAACCTAAGAATAGTATCCCCATACAAATGAAAATTGAAATCAGCCTTAGATGTTTCACTTTTCCAACTCCTTTATTCGTAAATGTATTACTGATTAGTATTTCCTGCACTTGAATTAGTATGCTTTCACGGTATCAGCATTTTTATTAAGCAGACAAAAGCAGTACGGAATGCGATTTTTAACTAATCTGTATTACTTTATAAAAGAGTTCTAGCTGTTACTTATCTCGAAAAATCAAGTGTGCTATAGTAATCAGTAAGAAATTGATTCAAACTGCATTTCCTTCAAAACGTCTCTCGTTAAATGGTATTTCAGGTTGGTTTGTCACTTCCGGTCTACTGCTTGATGAAGGGGTGTTTTTTTCTTTGAAGTAAGTTTGGAGTTTTGGAACTTTTAAGTGGGAGTATATGTGATGAATAAATTTGATGTAGCAGATCTATTAAAAAGACGGTTGAAAAAAGACGGAAAGCTGGTGGGGGTTGCCGCCGGAAATGGAATGACGGCCAAATATGCGGAGGAAGGCGGTGCTGATTTTATATTGGCGTTAAGCTCAGGGCGTTTTCGGCAAATGGGAGTTAGTTCATTGACTGGTTTTCTTCCGTATGCAAACAGCAACGAGATCGTAATGGAATTCGCATCGAAAGAACTGATTCCAAGGATAAATGATATCCCTATTTGTTTTGGTTTATGTGCTACAGATCCAACTATTCAGTTGGACAACTATATTGAATTCATTAAGAGCAGAGGATTTGCCGGCATTAATAATTTTCCGAGCGTCGGACTGTTTGATGGCATTTTCGGGGAATCGCTGGAGGAGCAGGGGATTTCATATGCTCTTGAGGTAGAAGCCATACGGATAGCAAGTGAAAAAGAGTTGTTTACCGTAGCATTTGTATTCAATGAGGAGCAGGCGGTATCGATGATCAACGCAGGTGCAGATGTTATTTGTGTACATTTGGGTTTGACCCAGGGCGGTACTTTAGGAGCCAAAAACATTTTATCTCTGCAGTCTGCCAAAAAGTTGGCTGTGAAAATTTTTGACCGCTGCGATGAACTGAACACGAATATTATTAAAATGGTCTACGGAGGCCCGGTCAATAAACCGGTAGATGTTCAATTTATGTATGATGGCACCAATATTATGGGATATATCGGAGGTTCTGTTTTTGAACGGATTGCCACAGAGCAAATGTTAATCGAGATTACAAAATCATTTAAGCAGACCAATGATTTTCATTACGATGAATTGATTAGGAAAGTGATGAACGGGATAGGAAATCACGAAGATTATATTGATTTTATAAAGAAATATATCAGTTTGAATTATATGAATGAAATCACACTGAATGAGATTGTAGAAATATTGAATCTGTCCCGATCCTATGTAAGTACCCTATTTAAGAAAGAGGTCGGCATTTCATTCACGCAGTACTTGATTGAATACCGCCTGAATCGAGCACTGGAAATAATAGAGCTGGAAAATCTGCCGCTGAATAGAGTGGCAGAAATGACAGGCTATCAGGATTATTCTCAGTTCAGCAAAATCTTCAAAAAGTATAAAGGTATATCACCTAAAGAAATGTTAGATAAAAAACGAAACGACAACTAACCCTAACATAAAGACATGCCAATTTCCTTATGAAAGCGCTATTATTGAAATAGTAAGAATTATAGAGTTTTCTAGATCGTTTATTTTGTAAAATAAACTGAAAGAGGAGTGTTTTCATGGTGAAAACAATTGCTTTAGCCGGAACTTTTGATTCTAAAGGGAAAGAGTTTTTATTTGTTAAAGAACTAATCGAATCGTTGGGTGCTCGTACATTTACTATTCATACAGGTGTATTTGACGCGGAGTTTGAACCGGATGTGTCGAATGCCAGAGTAGCAGAGGCAGCGGGTGAAGACATTCAGGAGATTGCCGCTAAAAGAGACCGGGCGAATGCAACGGAAGTACTTGCCAAAGGAATGGAAATTTTGCTGCCGCAATTATATGAAGAAGGAAATTTTGATGGCGTATTGTCGTTTGGGGGTACTGGGGGTTCGTCCATCGTAACGTCTGGAATGAGAGCGCTGCCGATTGGTGTGCCTAAACTGATGGTATCGACCGTTGCTTCAGGAAATACAGAACCTTATATCGGCACGAGCGATATTATTATGATGCCTTCCGTAGTGGATGTTGCCGGTTTAAATATCATTTCAACAAAAATATTTTCCAATGCAGTGTTTGCCATAGTGGGCATGGTGAAATTTGAAAGCAATACCGAAGTGGAAAAAAAGCCGCTTATTGCTGCTTCTATGTTCGGTCTGACAACTCCTTGCATCAATCAGGCGAAAGTCTATCTTGAGGACAAAGGATATGAAGTCCTGATTTTCCATGCTACTGGTATTGGCGGGCGCACGATGGAAAGTCTCATAGCAGATGGCTTCATCGATGGTGTACTGGACGTTACGACAACGGAATGGGCAGATGAACTGGTCGGCGGTGTGCTGGCTGCTGGTCCTCATCGTTTGGAAGCGGCGGCAGCCAGAGGAATACCTCAAGTTGTTTCGGTAGGAGCAATGGATATGGTGAATTTTGGGCCTTTTGCTTCCATTCCAGAAAAATTTGAAGGACGGAATTTCTACAAGCATAATCCGACTGTTACGCTGATGCGGACAACGGCTGAGGAAAACAGGCAAATCGGCGAAGTAATTGCAGAAAAATTAAATATGGCCGAGAAAGATACAGTCTTGTTATTACCGTTAAAAGGATTGTCGGGTCTGGACGTCGAGGGTCAAGCTTTTTATGGGCCAAATGAAAATAAAGTGTTATTTGACACGTTGAAAGAAAAAATAGATCAACAAAAAGTAGAAATCATTGAACTGGATACAGATATAAACAGTCAGGAATTTGCAATAGCTGCTGCTGCACAATTGATCAAACTACTTGAAAAGTAAAGAAAGGAGCAAAAAAACATGTTAACAAAACAAGAAATTCTTAACCGTTTTAAAGCAGAAGTCAATGAAGGTAATATTTTATTGGGAGTAGGCGCAGGGACCGGGGTGACGGCTAAGAGCAGTGAAGCCGGCGGGGCGGATATGCTGATCGTATACAACTCAGGACGTTACCGTATGGCGGGCCGGGGTTCATTAGCCGGGTTATTGTCCTATGGAGATGCAAATCAAATCGTTGTCGAGATGGGGAATGAAGTACTGCCGATCGTAAAAGATACACCTGTGCTTGCGGGAGTAAACGGAACAGATCCATTCCGGGTCATGAGCAGATTCCTGGCACAGCTTAAAGATCAAGGTTTCCACGGAGTTCAGAATTTCCCTACAGTCGGGCTGATTGACGGAACATTCCGTGCCAATCTCGAGGAAACCGGGATGGGGTACGATCTGGAAGTCGAAATGATCCGCTTGGCCAGCGAGTTGGATCTGCTGACCACTCCTTATGTATTTGATGAGGAGCAGGCGAAAAAAATGGCTGAAGCTGGTGCCGATATGCTGGTGGCTCATATGGGGTTAACAACGAAAGGAACGATCGGTGCAAAAACGGCCCTGACTTTAGACGACTGTGTGGAACGCATTCAAGGTATTGTGGACGCTGGTAAGTCAGTCAATCCTGATATTATGGTCATCTGTCACGGTGGACCGATTGCAGAGCCGGAGGATGCGGCTTATGTAATTGAAAGAGTGGATGGGATTGTCGGATTCTTTGGTGCCTCAAGCATTGAACGTTTCGCGGCAGAAAAAGGAATTAAAGAACAATCGGAAAGATTTAAAGATATTAAGAAGAAGTAAAAAGTAAGGTCTCACTTTTATAATATTGGATGCAGAAGCATGCAAATAAAATTTCGGCAGAAGGAGCAGATAACATGAGCCAAGAAAACCAAACGGGAAATTTGCGCTATATTCATCCGGAAGATGTGGAAACTCAGATGTTTGATTGGGGAACATTGAAGTGGTTCAGTGAGCCACGTGTAACGAATGCACAGAAATTCAGCATGGGCATTGTAAATTTAAAACCCGGAAAAGGACATGACCGGCACAATCATCCTGAAGAAGAGGAAGTGCTGTATGTCGTGTCAGGCGAGGGCGAGCAGACAGTAGATGACGGCGCTCCTACTAAAATAACAGCCGGCATGTGTGTGCATATACCGGCTGGGTCTTATCACTCCACGATTAACACAGGATGGGAGACACTGAAGTTAGTTGCCATCTACAGTCCGCACGGTCCTGAGACTGTTCTAAGAGCAGATCCGGCCTGCACAGTACTGAAGCCTGGTGAACTTCCTGAGTTTTAACCTATACAACAGTCTACGGCGCATGACAAATCACAGTCATGCGCTTTTTCGTATGCTGAGGTTCATTAGGGAAAGCTGTATTCACGGATTTGGAAAGTGGAATTGAAAGTGACATAAAGTTTACAATAGATAGATAAGGGAGTGAGTTAAATTGAAATATCATGACACGTGGGATTTAGAAACGGTATTTAAAGGCGGGACAAATTCTCAGGAAGTACAAACTAAAATCTCTTCTATAAAAGAAGAGATTGCACAGTATGCGAAACAGCTAGAGGGATGGAATAGTGAGCCCGCCGAAGATGCATCTGCATTGCAGGTCATATTAAAGCAGCAGGAAGTAATCGGAAAAGGTTTGGGCCAAGTGGCTACATTTGTCAATATGTGGCGAGATGCCTTTATGGATGATGAACATGCAAGTGTCGTCAACGGCCAGGTAATGGAACTGAGCAGTGAAATCCAGCAGCTCGCAACGATATTCACTAAAAAACTTGTGGCCATTACAGACGAACATTGGACTAAACTGCTGCAGGATGACGCATTAAACGAAATTAGTTTTTCTTTGAATGAAATACGGGAACAAGGCAAACGTCTGTTATCTGAAGAGGAAGAGAAGCTGATTGCTAAATTAAATAAAGACGGCATCGCTGCGTGGAGCGATTTATATAATACAGTCGGCTCTATTATGACAGTTCCTTTTCCAAACGAAGATGGCGAAACTGCTGATTTATCTATTGGACAGGCAATGAACAAAATGTATGCAGATCCAGATCCCAAAGTGCGCGGTAGACTTTTTGAGGAATGGGAAAAGGTATGGTCTAAGAATGGTCCCGTATTTGCAGACATTCTGAACCATTTAGCCGGTTACCGCTTAACATTGCAGGAAGCTCACGGCAGAGAAGGTCATTTGGAAGAACCGCTTGAATACAACCGTATGACAGAACAGACGCTGGCGGCAATGTGGTCAGCAGTCGATACGCAAAAACACAAGTTTCTTGAGTACTTAGATGAAAAAGCGAAATTATTGGGCATGGAAAAGTTGGGCTGGCAGGACGTGGACGCCCCAGTTGCGGCAGGCGAAACAAAACCCACACGTTTCACTTATGATGAGGCGGCTGATTTTATTATCGAGCACTTCGCTTCATTTGGTCCGAAACTGACGGAGTTTACCAAGCATGCACTGGAAAATCGCTGGGTTGAAGCGGAAGACCGTCCGAATAAACGTCCAGGCGGTTATTGTACGAGTTTACCTGAATTTGAAGAGTCCCGTATATTCATGACATTTACCGGATCACCAAGTGATGCCAGTACATTAGCACATGAATTAGGACATGCTTTTCACAGTTACGTTATGAAAGATTTACCTGAAATGAATCAGGGCTATGCCATGAACGTGGCAGAAACAGCCAGTACATTTGCGGAGACAATTATTGCGGATGCTACAGTGAAAAATGCGGCAACCGATGAGGAAAAAATCTCTCTTTTAGCGAATAAATTAGAAGGCGCTACGGCAATGTTTTTAAATATCCGTGCACGCTTCTTATTTGAAGATCAGTTTTATCAGGAACGTGCAAAAGGAATTGTGTCAGAGAAACGTTTGAATGAATTAATGACCGCAGCGCAAAAAGAAGCATTCGGTGATAGTCTTTCTTCTTATCATCCACATTTCTGGGCCGCCAAGCTGCACTTCTTTATCGACAGTGTGCCGTTTTACAATTTCCCTTATACATTTGGTTACTTGTTCAGCTTGGGGATCTATGCGGAATACTTGAAATCCCCTGAAGGATTTGAAGAGAAGTATATTGCCTTACTGCGAGACACTGGATCCATGAAAGTGGAAGAGCTGGCGAAGAAACATCTCGGTGCGGATATTACGAAAGAAGATTTCTGGACAGCCGGAATTGAGCTTGTCGGAAAAGATGTGGTAGAATTCATTGAGTTGACTGATCGGCTGCAGAAATAAGGTGAATTCGTACAGTATACTTTTTGATACTATACCACTTTAAAGTGCGTACTTACCTAATTGATTAATGTAGATTATAATAAAAAAGCAGTATATTTTTAGACATAAGAGGAGAAGTATAAATGATGAATATTCTAGTTGTAAAAGCAAATAACCGTCCAGCCACTGAAGCGATTTCCAGTAAAATGTATGAAACGTTCATGGCTGAATTAGAAGAAAAAAACGTAAACGTTGTAACATACGATGTATTTGAAGAGGATACGCCGTATTTTGGCCAGGAATTGTTTAACGCTTTCGGTAAAGTGCAGAACAGTGAAGAGCTGACTGATGTCGAATCACGCCTGTTGGCTGCTAAACAAAAAGCAATGGATGCCATCTCAGCTGCCGACGTTGTCGTATTTGCATTTCCATTATGGAACTTAACGATCCCTGCTAAACTGCAGACATTCATCGATTATGTCTATGCTGCAGGCTTCGCTTTCAAATATGATGCGGAAGGCAATATGATCAGCTTGATGACAGATAAGAAAGCGATCTTCTTAAATGCCCGCGGCGGTATTTATTCAGCACCTCAGACGGCTCCGATGGAAATGGCTGTTACGTATATGCGCAATGTATTTGGCGGCGTCTTCGGAATGGAAATCATCGATGAAGTCGTAATTGAGGGGCATAATGCCAAGCCGGACCAAGCAATGGAAATTATTGCTGACGGTATGGAAGAAGTGAAAGCTTCGGCAAAACGTTTGCTGGAAATGGCAGTTCACGCGTAAATCATTTATTTACTAAATGTATTACAGAAATTCAACTCTAACAAAAAAACGATATTCATCGGGCTGAGCCTGTTTGATATCGTTTTTTTTGTATGCACATATAACAGTCAGCCAATAGCTGCCTGTACACGCATTTCAGGAAAAGGGATAATTTTGGTGAATGGTTAATTCGGCAGGCGTTTATGCGGGCATGCAAAACGGTTCAGACTTTCGTTTGATTGCTTCGAACAAGAGTGGGGTAAAGCATTTTCAATGTAACTACTGGCAAAACGTCTTGATATTGGATTGCATAAGTGGGTATGGTTTGTCCATTCAGAAATATCTTCAAGGCTGTAGCTGGCTGCGATGAATAAGCCAGACGACACAGAAATAGAGCGACTTCAGGAAGAGGTTGGTTGTTTGGATTTGTAAGTATTAACCAAGTATAAGAGGCTTTCTTGTTTCTTCCTATACGAATACTTTCTCAATAATTAAAACAATCGCTGCCCCGTTCAATCTGGAGCAGCGATTTTCATATTTATTTGCCTGTTGAATAAGATGCCAACTCGGTAATTGTTTGTCCAGAACCATTTACACTTTTAATAATACCGATACCTTTTGCTAAATATTCACGTGCACCGTTAGGATGACGTAGAATCACTACATTTCGGAAACTGCCGGCTTTTACTTTAATCGTTTTGGTCGTGCTTTCTACAAGGACTCTACCGGTTGTGTACGTACCTTGTTTTAGCGGATAAGCAACATCCACGAAAATAACATCCGAATTGTTTACACCCATCATCAATTCATTTCGGCCTTCAGAATAAAGATAGCTTGAATCAGGATATAGCGGGCTGCTTTTATTGTATAGCTCTGTTAATCTGCCGTTTTTCTTTACATGGAATGTCTCTCTCTCATCATCCCAGAAAGATGGGGTATACGTAAGAATCAAGCCATCTACCGGTGTCAGACCCTTCGTGACGGTTGTCGGAGCAACTACAGGGTTTTTCTTGGATAATGCCGAACTATAGACATATCCTTTGCTTTTCCCGGCTTGTACATATGACCATCCTTTTGACGCCGATAGAACGTTCAGCTTTGTGTGGTTTTTAATCGTACCCAGCTTGGCAGCATTTTGTGCGGGTTTAGCGCGAAGAATAATATCACTTTTTGCACTAACATACATCTCGGTAGATTTTGCGGCTTCAACCGGCTGTGGAGACAGGGCCAGGAAACATCCGAAGCATAATAACATCATCATAAACACATTTTTTTTCATAATTTCACTCCTCGTTTTCTAGTAACGCATATGTAAATCGATAGACCAATATCTATCAGTAGACCTATACTCTTATATCATACTATTCAGCCAAATATAATAGCAAGCTGGTTAGCGAAAAATCCAAAGTCTTCACTGGTTTAATTTTAATTACCTGTTAATGAAAAAAGTAAATCTCTATCATGAAACTTTTATCAAAATTCTTCGTCTGTACGGTCCTTATTAGACACGTGAGGATTATAAATGAAAATAAACCATATATTTCATCTAGCTATAGCAACGGCTGTTGCAGTTCCAGCCATTATGGTACCGCTGCAGCCGTAAGCGCAAATAATGAATCTGTTTAAGGATTTGTCGAGACAGAGCCCATAAAGCAATTGGAGATCGGGAGTTCTGTAACAGTACAGACTGTAAGCAAAAGTTCGCCGTTAATATCCGGACGAAACAGGCAGAAGAACATTTTGTGCGTATGATATACGGAGAAGAAGGATTGCAGAGGCATCAGGCGCAGTGGAAAAACAATAAATAAAGGTATCCGTGCACGATTCATTCAGAATATGATCTTGCGCAGGTACCTTTTACTATATAATGAAAGGAGAATAAATACAGATGCCCGTAAAGGAGTGAAAAGACATGGAAAGTTACATAGTGATGCAAGGGCGCACCTACCACGAAGAGAAAGAATTAGGTATCCTCTTTTCATTGCAGCAGGACAGTATAGGCAATGTTCATCATTTCTGGGAACGGATGAAAGAAGTAGTCGAGGGGGATCGTATTTTTCATTATGTTAAAGGGGATATTGTGGCAATCAGTGTAGCGAAGTCGGGATATAGAGAAGAATACAAGCCAATTACTATCCCGCTTCCCGACAGTGAAAACGCGAAAGGCTATTTAGTGGAGGTCGAGTACTATGAACTTGATAAGCCGTTAATGATCGCTGATTCTTTTGATGAAATCCTTCCGCTCCTGCCAAAATTGTATTCTCCGTTTCAAGATAATGCCAATGGCAATCAGGGCTATCTTTATCCGTGCAATGAAGAACTTACAATCAAACTGGTCGAGCTGATTGCGGATCTGAACATTTACGAAATCGATGAAGAACAGTTGGAATTTGTGATGGGCACGGTGCAAAAGACTGAACACGATTTTCTAATTCCACTTCTTGCTGAAACCGAATCAGAAACGAAAACTAAAGTAAGAGTAGGACAACAGCGATTTCGAAAAGATCTCTTGCCGCTATGGCATGATCAATGTGCACTGTGCGAAATAAAGCTGCCGGAACTTCTTCAAGCAAGTTATGCAAAACCTTGGAAAGACTGCACAGCCAGTGAACGCATCAATCCTAACAACGGCATTCTGCTCTGCCGTAACCACGATGCCCTTTATCAGAACGGGCACATTGCATTTGACGGGCAAGGCAAGATCCATATTTCAACTGCAATACCTGAAGAAGACTACGAAAAGTACGGTCTTCACACAAAGTTGAGAGTAAACAGAACCGAGAACAACAAGCCTTATCTGAAATGGCATAAGAAGCATATATTTAAACAGTGAAAAGAAAATGGTGCCTGTGCACCAAACAATCGCGTTTGTTTAAACATTCACGATTATTTAAATAAACAGGAAAGTTGAAAATTTCCTGTTTGTTTCGCACACAGGCACCCATGCGTTTATTTGTCATTCATCTTTACATAAGTATATTTCCAGCCATTGATCTGCCTGTTCTTTTGAAGAGACTTCTCCATTCAACTGGCTTGCTTCGAGATTCAGCAAAAGTTCAGAAAAAAGAGGACCGGGTTTAATCCCTGCTTTCATCAAATCGGCACCTGTCAAGTATTTCTTCAGGCTTCGCCTCTTCTCTAAATAGTCTCGGACTGCCTGCTGTTCTCCTGTGCCCACAGCCAAAATAAACAAGATGGCTTCATTAGAAAAGGCGTGTAAAAAGAAATGCAATTCACCTGCGTGCTGTGTCTGTTTCCACTTTTCATTTCCTAACAGATCTTTGATTTCTTCAATCAGTTTCCGCTCCGGCTTCGTCAGTGCAAATCTTTCCGCCGCGTACAATTTGGAATCGCAATAAAACGGGATTAAAAAGTAATTGAACCAGACAGGCTGTTCTTTCTCACCGTACAGTTTCTGCACTGCTTCTGCAGCTGTACAGGAAGATTCCATTCGATCCGACTTAACGCCGAATTGCTGCCAGACATTCAGTTCAAAAAGACGGCGGATGACTTCCGGCGGTCTGCCTTCTTTAAACAAACGTATCATTTCCTCATTAATACGCTGTGTTGTCAACTGTTTCATTTTGTCGATGGACTCCAAGGCCAACTTTTCAGTCTGCTCGTCCATCGAAAATCCGAAACGGCCTTCAAAGCGGATGGCCCGGAATATACGAGTCGGGTCTTCGACAAAACTGAGATTGTGAAGAATTTTAATTGTTTGTCTTTGAAGATCATATTGTCCGCCGAACGGGTCAATCAATTCACCGAAGGATTCTTCGTTGAGCCGGATTGCCATCGCGTTGATTGTGAAATCACGCCGCTGCAGATCATCTTCCAGGACGGACTTTTCAACTTCAGGCAAGGCAGCTGGCTGTTCATAGTACTCCAGTCTTGAAGATGTAACATCAATCGACAACCCTGTCGGATGAGTCCAAGTTGCAGTTCCGAAGCTTTCATGCTCGAGCACTACTCCGCCATAAGCTTTTTGTAACCCTCTTGCCAAATGAATTCCATCACCTTCAGCCACAATATCAATATCATCATTTGGTCTGTTCAGCAAAATATCCCGAACAATCCCGCCGATTAAATAAACTGGCATACTCATTTTACTTGCAGTTTTGCCGATTTCCTTCAGCAGCCGGCAGACATCTTCAGGCAGCTGTTTATTCATTTTTTCAGCAAGTTCTATTGCTGTCAGGCCTTCTTCGATGATTTTATCCGCAAGAACATCACTATACAGTACTTCGATAATATTGGACCTCGTCACAATTCCCACAAGTTCTCCATCTGCGATAACGGGCAGGCGTCCGATATTATGCGCAATGACAAGCTCCTGAATTTCTTCCAATGAAGCATCCAGCCCTATTGTATACACTTTGGTTGTCATATACGCCTTCACCGGCGCATGCCCCAGCCCATGATGATTGGCTTTATCCAGGTCCCGTCTGGTGATGAGCCCGGTTAAATGGCCATTTTCAACAATTGGATAACCTGAATGCCCGTAGCGGTACATGAGACGGCCGGCCTCTTCAATCGTTGTGTCGGGAGAGAGTGTCTTTACAGGACTGCTCATCAATTCTTTTGCAGTGATTGCAGGTTTCAGCATCAGATGTAAATCGTCGATCAGCTGGCTGACAATTGCTTCCTTGTCACCTTTTTTTACCGTGGCCGAGCCAGCGTGCTGATGTCCGCCGCCTCCAAGCTTTTTCAAGATAGGCAGCAGCGTGATCCGTTCGGAATTGGCACGTCCGACCACAACGACAGTCGTTTTCATTTTGACGACGGCAATTGCCGCATCCGTCCCTTTGACGCCGAGCAGTTTACTCGTCAGCAAAGCGAGTCCATTTTGGAATTTTTCCAGTTCAAATGTGGAAACCGCGATCTCCAGTCCGTCTATTTCATGGATTTCCGTATGGGACAGGAGATTGTCCAATAAATGCTGCTGTTCCGTTGTCAGCGTTTGTTCTGAAAAACGCTGGACTATTTCCATATTCATTCCTTGTCCCAGCAGATAGGACGCCATTTGAAAATCACGTGTTGTCGTATTGTTATACGTGAAATTCCCCGTATCCGTGTAGATCCCCAGCCCGAATAAAGACGCTTCAAACCTCGAGACAGGCAGCCCGCGTTTTTGAATCTCTTCCAAAAGCAGCGTGACGGCAGCCCCTGTCAGTTCTACAACTCCTTCATCATACTGAACATCTTTTTCACCTTTCGGATGATGATCATAGACAATAATATTTCGTGTTTTCGGATCAAAGTCCTGTGGAAGACTGCCGATCCGGGACAGTGACGCGACATCGACAATAATCATTTCCGTCACTTGTTCCCATTTGATATGCGCACTTGCAATGAAGTCAAACATGTCCCGGTAAATATTCAAAAAGCGCTGCACCCGGGTTTCCAGCTTATCGGAAATCACCAGCTGCGCTTCGGGATAGATCTTTTTTGCCGCAATCATGGAGGCAAGTGCGTCAAAGTCGGTGTTTACATGTGATATAATAATTTGCAATTACAGTTCCTCCTTTTAAATGAATGAAACGCGTAGAATATGAAATATTTTCATTCGTATTATATAGAAATATCTTCTTAGTAAAGATAGCGGATAGTTCTATTCTACAACAACATCTTGTTTCATTACCGGTAAAACTTTCCGACAAATTTGAAATGCTGTCGTTGTGCCCTATACGCATGCAACTCTATAAAATGAAAAAGGAGAATAGTAGATATGTCCTATTCCGTACAACTGATAAAAAAAGATGAGCAAATAACGAAAGAATGGTCTGGCGGCGATACTACGCAGCTAGCCATTTATCCTGAAGATGCACAATATACCAAGCGAAATTTTTTGTGGAGAATTAGTACAGCCCAAGTTGAAGCAGAAGAATCTGATTTCACACCGCTGCCTGATATAGACAGACTAATTATGGTGATCGAAGGGGAAATGACACTGCAGCATGAAGGACATCACCGCGTCCATTTAACGCCTTATGAACAGGATCGGTTCAATGGTGGATGGACTACGCGGAGTTATGGAAAAGTGCGTGATTTCAATCTCATGCTGGGAGAAGGCTGCGACGGTGAACTGGACGCCATTACGATTGAAAAAGACAGTCATTACGAAACAGTCAGTTCAAATGCGGATAAACGCCAAATTGTTCAGGCTTTTTATTGTGTAAGCGGCCCGGTTTGTCTGCTGGTTAATGATAAGGAAGAGTTTGATGCAGAGAACGGTGATTTATTTCTGATGCACAGCGAGGGTTTGGACAGGGGTATTACTATCAAAGTTTTCAATAAAGCTGATGTCGAAGCGAAAGTTATTAGAGCCGGCGTGGTACCGAATGACTGAACCAGAAAAATCGCTGTCCCGAGAAAAGTGGGGACAGCGATTTTTTATTGTTTATTTTCCAGCCTTTACAGATACCAACTCGGTGATAATTTTTCCGTTGCCGGCAGTACTCTTAATTATCCCGATACCTTTAGCAAGATACTCCCGGGAGCCGTCAGAGTAACGAAGAATGACGACATTTCGGAAACTGCCGGCTTTTACTTTTATCGTTTTTGTTGTGCTCTCTACCAGGACCCGCTCTTCTTCTGTGAAACCCATCTGCGTTGTATACGTACCTTGTGTTAAAGGATAAGGAACATGTACGAAGAGGAAGTCTGAACTGGATACCCCCATGATCAGCCCATATTGATCTTCAATATATGTGAAGCTGGACAATTCCGGATAAACTGGGCTCTTCTTATTGTATAAAAAAGTGTACTCATCTTCTTTTTCCACATAGAATTTCTCCCTCTTATCTTCGAGAAAAGATGGTGAATAGGTGAGGATTAATCCATTCACAGGTGTCAATCCCTTTGTGACAGTGGCGGGTGCAGCGTTTTTCTTGGATAACGCCGATGTATACACATAACCTTTAGATTTCCCGGCTTGGATATATGACCATCCGTTTGAGGAAGATAAGACGGTTACGCTTGAATAGTTTTTAACAGTACCCAGCTTATCGGCATGTTGAGCTGGACTTGCACGCAAAAAGATATCTCCCTTTGCATTTACATGCATTTCTGTTGTCTGTGCTGCCGAAGCAGTTTGTGATGGTACTGTGCAGAAGATGCCAAGTAACAGCAGCATCATGATCGATATTAGTTTTCTGATTTCCTTCACTCCTATTAATTGTCCCATACATGTAAGTCTATGCAGTTAACCGCATTACTAGAACAAGTTTTAGAAATAAAACAACAAAACAAAAGCCGATTCGCAATGAATGGGCTTTTTACGTAGATTTTTTTACTTTTTCAGCACGCGGCCAGAAAAAATAAGAAAGAGAGATTGCGACGTCAATGGCTGCAACCAAAGCCCAAAGTTTCAGCATCTGCAACAAAGCCTCCGTTTTATCGGCATCTGCAACAAAATAAATCATCCCCGCAAGAAAAGCGCCTCCGATTATAAATGCCAGCACATGCTGCAGGGAACCTTTCAAGGAATGCCGTGCATGCGCATAGCCCGTTTTCTTTTGGGGTTTTGTGCCCTGCTTCTTAATGTAATAAAGAAAGCGTTCGTCCGCCCACTGAATCATGCTTTTACCAAATGCGACGGAGATTCCCAGATAAATTGCAGCAATGGCATGAACTTGGGTCGCTGTGGCGCCATTGTACATATCTGTGGCGGTTACGATAATCAATAGCAGGTCAATGACTGGAGTCAAGGCCAGAAAAAACAATCCAAGGCGTTTTTTATTAAAGAAATAACGCGTAATAAGTCCCGTCAAGATGACCACCCAAAAGCCTATTTCACAGGCAACAATCGTCCAAGCAATGAAATTCATCCTATCACCTCTTTATTTAATACAGTTGTATTGTTTTTATTATCGTATCACGGCAAACCTTTCAATACAACTGTATTGTTATAAAACAAATTGTAGACTATACTAGTTATATGGCAAAACAAGTAAATTATGAAGAGCGTAAAGAATTAATTGCACAGGCGATGTGGCGTGTCATTTTGGATAAAGGGATGGAAGGGGCGTCAGTACGGAATATTGCGGAGGAGGCAGGGCTCTCGCTTGGAGCGCTGCGTCATTATTTTTCGACCCAGGATGACTTGCTGGTCTATGCAATGACGCTCGTGCAGAAAAGAGCGACTGCCCGAATTGAAGCAGTTGCCAGACAAAAACTGCCGCCAAAAGAAATGGTACTGGCGGTGCTTTACGAGATCGTGCCGCTGAATGAAGAAACGCGGGCAGAGATGGAAGTCTGGTTTGCTTTCATTGCGTATGTGAATCATCGAAAAGAGGAGCTGCCGATACCGGATGACAGTATTCGGGAGGGGGCTCAAAAAGTGATAGATTATTTGAATGGATCGGCTATATTAAAAGACGGCCTTGATTTGGATTTGGAAGTGGAGCGACTCTATTCATTAATCGACGGAATTGCGATCCATGCACTGCTGGAACCTGAGCGGCTTGATGCGGAAAGGGTTCGGAAAACCATTCGATATCATATTGAATCGCTGTGCATTCCGGCGCTATTTTAAGAAGCTATACCCAAACTGGAGGAAATGCATATGAGCAGAGTAGAAATCATGATGGAAATGAAGAAAAAGATAGAAGAAAATCCTTCCTTGGCAATCAGCGAGTGGCAAGGGATTTGTAAATATGTGGTAGGTGAGCTCGTTTCATTGGAAGTGAAAGATCTGCAGGAAATGAACTTCAAAGGTTTACTGAAGCCCGGAGAAGAGCGGGTGATGCCGGTTGAACTCATGGTCGCTGCCGCAGCCAGCAGTTTTGGCGTAATCTTTCATATGGAAGCTTTCAATCAGGGAATCACAGTGGATTCCGCAGAAGTGGTCTTTTACGGGACTGTCAACAAGGCGGAATACTTGGGAATCAAAGAAGGCAACAGCGGGATAACGAAGCCGATGATTACTTTGAAGGTGCATTCATCTGCATATAAAGGAAAGGTAGCCGAAGTCGCAGCCATTGCGGCAGAGCGCTCGCCGATTCTGTCTAGTCTGACTGAGCGCGTAAAGCTCCATATCATATAATTTCCGTATAAATGTTTAGAGACCCCTTTTTAAGAGAATTGTATACATATAGGAGGTCGATATATTATGACAATTGATTACAAGGATCACGGAAAAGAACCATATGTGCTGAACATTGAGGAAGCTACTTTGAAAAATGAAAATTTCCGGACAACGATTTGGACGGGTGATAAAATTCAGGTGACAGTCATGAGTATTCAGCCGAATGATGATGTCGGTCTGGAGATCCATCATGGAATTGAGCAATTTCTGCGTGTGGAAGAAGGCAAAGGGCTTTGTCAGATGGGACCGAAAGAGGATCAGTTGGATTTCGAGCGCAAAGTCTCCGATGATGACGTCATTATCGTTCCGGCAGATACGTGGCACAACATTACGAATACGGGCGATAAGCCGTTAAAACTGTATTCCATCTACGGAACGCCTGATCATGTAAAAGGCACGGTGCATAAAACGCATCAGGACGCAGAAAATGATCCGAATGAATAACGTTCTTTCGGAAGCAGTGCAATCTGCATAAAATAGAAACGGCCCCAAAAGTCGAGCGAGAAGACTTTTGGGGCCGCTTTTTATGTAGCGGAATAAGGGGGAAACTTCTGCTGTGCCAAGCAGAAAATTGCTGTGCAACTTTCTGCAATTTGATCATTCAATACAGGTTTGTGATCATAGACTCCGCGTGCACGCTCATAGCGCCCGGCCAACTGCTCATACAGTCCCCGCGCGTGATCATAGCATCCGCAAACTTGATCATATTCGTCCCGCGGGTGATCATAGCGTAATTTTTATTCTTCTTGGAATCTTGATGGCAGCCCCCCGCGCGCCAAAACAGCGCTCAAACGCGCGAAAGCCGCCGTTGCGCGCACCAAAGTAGGATGCTCGCGCGCGTAAGTCAAGTTTTGCCGCACCAAAACACCTCTGCTGCGCGCCAAAAGCCGGCCGCAGCGCACGTTTCATGACATTTCGCAAAAGTCTACACCATCAAAAACCCGCCGCTGACGCTAATGCATTCTCCGTTTACGAAACTCGAATCATCGGAGGCCAGGAAAGAAACAACCGACGCCACTTCTGCGGGATTTCCCATGCGGGCTGCCGGTGTCAGCATTGTAGCCATTCGTTTGACATCTTCCGGCAGATCTCTTGTCATGTCGGTATTAATTTGTCCTGGAGCAATCGCATTCACAGTAATCTGCTTGCTGCCATTTTCTTTAGCCAGCGTTCTCGTCAATCCGATGACACCGGCTTTGGACGCACTGTAATTGGCCTGCCCCATATTGCCCCAGCTGGAAGAGGAGGAAACGTTGACGATTTTTCCGTATTGCTGATCGCGCATGCCGGGGATTACGGCCTGGCAAGTGTAGAACATGCTGTTTAGATTCACATCCATGACCGAATTCCATTGCTCTGCCGTCATCTTATGGAAGAATGAATCCCGCGTGATACCTGCGTTATTCACCAAAATATCAACCCTGCCGAACTGCTCATAAATGGCAGAAAATGTTTCTTTCACTTCGGCGGCATCCGCCACGTTGCACTTCCAGACACGGGCTCTTTCCCCAGAACCATCCAGTTCTATAGCTGTCTGTTCAAGTTTCTCTAAATTCACATCCAACATGGCGACCGAAGCGCCGTCTGCCAGCAGCCGCTCCGCAATTTTCTCGCCGATCCCCTGAGCCGCCCCCGTGACGACTGCCACTTTATTCGATAATTTACCCATCTTCCACACTCCTTGTTATATTAATAGAATAGTAAGGTAACTTTACCATAAATGAATGGTGATTCATACTGATTAAATATTTTCGTGTGGTGTATAATTTCAATAGGAGATGATAAAATGACCATCAGCAGAAAAGTTTATTTACAGAAAATCATTACATTGCACGAGCGGCTGATTATTGCTTCAGAGGAATACGAAAATATTTCTGAGGAATTCATTCAGCAGGGGAATTTGGATATTCCTTCAATGAAGGAGCAGTGGCTGAAGAAAGTCGTAGAATTTAAGCAAATTAAAACGGAGATGAACGGCCTGGAAATTCCTGCTGCGTTTGAAAAAGAAGGCGGCGCACTGAAAGAAGCATACGAAATCTACGTCAGCTGTGTGGAAGAAAAAACGCAGAAATTCAGTGTGGAAACGATGGAAAGCGGTGAACTGGACGCCATTCAGGAGGCAGAAGTGCAGGCGGCTGAAGAAATGGAAGAGTTGATGGAAGCGATGTTTGAAAAGTGAAATTATAAGAGCAAAGACTGCAGACAAATCTTCACAGAGTTTGTCTGCAGTTTTTTGTCGTTTTCGAGCTTTCAAAAAAGTTGAAACTAATTCCGGATATTTCCGTCTGTACGTTGCCTAATTGAAAACAGGAGTAAAAACACCCGTTTATGTACTTCTGAATATGAAAGGCATCGGAGTGGATTTTATATGTTGGGAATCTTATTCAAAAAAATGCGGAGTCTTCTTTTCATCATCTTGCTATTTACTTTACTCATTTTCATCGGACTGCCCCGGCTGAATTTCGGTGCAGAATTTCAAACACAGCGTTTTTCGGATATAGACAATACATTTTGGGCAAAAGAGGAAGTTACCCGGCTGGCGGAAGAGGGAATCATCACGGGTTATCCTGACCTTCAATTTAGACCAAACATCAACATTACACGCGGGCAGGCAGCTAATTTATTGGCCAATGCATTAAACATGCCAGAAACGCCATATCAGCCTGTATTTAAAGACGTCACACCAAAATCTGCCTATTTACTCGGAGCGATGGCCATGTATCAGGAAAACATATTTACCGGAAATCCGGACGGCACATTCGGAGCCGGCGATCTCCTGACACGTGAGCAAATGGCGAGTGTCATCGTCCGGGCATTTGACTTACAAGATACGGGGGCCGCTGCCATCTTTAAAGATGACCGGGCAATCAGTGTTTCTCACAAAGATAACGTGAAAATCCTGCAACAGCATGGAATTACCACGGGGAAAGCGGATGGGTCATTTGATCCGAAGTCACCTGTAACGAGAGGGACATTCGCAGTATTCATACATAGGGCAATGATTCAATCGGGCGCATTGGCGGAGAGAAAAGCCGTTACGTTCCATGAAACAGAAACGATTGGAGAATTTGATTTCATTTCAGATACTGAACAATTTTTAGTATTGCCGCTGGCTGACGACCGTAAAACGTATCTGCGTTCCGACCAACCTTTACAACTGCTGACAAAACAAACGCAATCCTACCCGCATGCAACAGATCAAATATACAAATATGGTGTGGGCAGGCTGGAATCCGTTATGTTGACGGTAACCAAACGAGAGCTGCCGAACGGTGATTACTTCGTATTCGCCGAGTTGCGAAATCCGCAGGCTGTTCCGGTGCGGGCGGATCTAATCCAAATTGAAGAAGGGGTAACGTCAAGTACACTTGAGTCATTTGATAAATATCCCATGAAAAAAGAAACGGATGAAACGTTTGGGGCTGATTTGACGACGGTTCCAGCCGGTATGCTTGAAACAGCAGCAGAAGAGGGTATGAGTCAGGAAATGATCGGGAAATCCTACCGTTCCCGTGAATTAGAGATGAAGTACGCTCAAGGCGCATCAAGCCATACCCGTGAATTGCTGGATGAAAAGGATGTGTACAGCAGTATTTTATTAGGAACTACGCGTGTCTCTGTAGTTGAATTGGCTTCACAGGGCCGGGACATCATCGATCAATGGACTTTGTCTTCTCCCAATAAGCTGTTTTCGACAAATGAACGCAGAGACGCCTGGATGCATGAATCGGTCATGAACTATAAAAAACGGAATAATTGGTATACCGCTGCGGGAGCCTTCAATAAAATGGCTGTCACCATCGAACCGATGCCCGCTTCAGGAAACGGCTACGGCCGCAATTTATTATTAATGAAAGAAGACCGCGTCATGCTGCTGTACAACGAGACAAAGGAACGCTACTACGAAGATCTGCTGCATAATTCATTCACCAATTTAGCGAAATTCAGAGGAAATAATACGTTCTGGGAAACGGAAGTGACAAGCACCTATCTTAAGGACTTATATGACATCACCGCCCCCTTTGTAGATACCCGTTTTAATGAGCAGATTGCGCTGTTCCTGTACAAAGGCGGAAAAGCTTTTGGACATTCAGATTACAATGAAGGCTTACGAAACTATGCCGATTTGCTCGTTCAGCAGAAGGAACAGGGAAACGTCACTGCAGTGAGTTCAGATGCCTATTATATACCCGATTACTTCCCGGCGGAGCAGAAAGTGCGCACGCATACTTCCATGAATCATCTGCTCGGCGGGATGAATATTCTTTTATTGGCCTATCAGGAGTTTGGAGAACCTGTCTATTTGGAGACGGCCAGTGCGATTGAGCAAGCGATTCAGCTGGAAGAGAAGGCGTGGATCAGGGATGACGGAGACATCTGGTATAAACGTGCACCTGACGGGGAGTTTGCCGGCAGAGACTATACACATTTAACACTGGAAGATTTAATTTACTCCTATGAAAACTGGCTGGCTGCAGATAAGACAAAATCAGCTGTATTTGAGCGGATGATTCGTTCAAAAGCCGGCTATATGAATGAAAACAGAAAAGGGTATACTGTGAAGATTAAAGAAGGTTTGGAACGAATCCATATGTCCGGCTTGCTGCCTGCAGGAATAGAGCATACCGACGCACTTTGACGCAAAACGTCAGTAATTCTACGTTGGATAAATATTTTTGAAAGAGTTGAAACTTTTTCTGAATATCTCCGTCTGTACGGTGCCTGAATGAAAGCGGAGGTAAGAGAATGAAGAGAATTATAGTTGGGGTGCTGATACTTGGGGGATTGTTTTTATGGTCTGCGGGTAACGGACTGCTGCACGAGCTGCCTTTTTTCAACGCACAGCACGGGAAAGCTTTTGCACAGCTGATCCAAAATGAATCAAAAACAGAGTTTGAGAACGTATTGATATTGCAGGAACGTCAGCCGATGTATATGAGAGAAACCACATTAGTGAAGATTGGAGAACTGCAAGCCGGTCAGCCGGTTGCGATTATGGGCGAGGATGAAGATTATTACGAATTGCGTTTGGGGAAAATGTCTGCGTATGTCCGCAAAGGGCAGGCAAATGTGGAAAAACGGAAGCTGCAAACTGTAAAGAATATCGAGCGGCTAGGTGCAGTTAAAACGAATCGTCAGACGATTGTCTATGAAAAAGCAGACCTGCAAAGTGACATATTGATACAGCTGGAAGATGGCTTTCGTTATCCCGTCGTACAGGAGCAGGGAGATTGGTATATCATCAAAATCGGGGAACGTCCGGGATACATACATAAGCAGTCCGTTGAATTTGATGAAGGGCTGCCAGTGCTTGTATACCATCAGGTGCTGCCGCGTGATTTGATGACTACCGAATTAAGCACGGTTTCATTGGAAAGTTTTGAACGTCAGATGAACTATTTGGCGGAACATCATTTTACTGCACTGACGTCCCGTGAACTCTATGATTATTTGGAGGGACGACTTGTGGTACCGGACGAAGCAATTGTTATCACATTTGATGATGGGTTATTATCATCAAAAGAATATGCATATCCAGTTTTGAAGCAATATGGATTTACCGCTCTTCACCATATTATATCCTCGCGCCTGGATAGAGGGCATCATGCGCCGACGTTTGCCGGCGGGGAATTACTGAAATATGTCAACGCTGATGATTTGATTGAGATGAAAGATGTGTTTAAATTTGAAGCGCATACCGATGATCTGCATCAACTGAACAGTGACCGGCAAGGTCTTGCTCTGCACCGTATGAAAGAAGAAATCGTGGCGGATCTGCAAAATAATCTGAAATTAGTCCCAGGGTCGATTTCATTGGCCTATCCATATGGACAATATAATGAAGAATTTGTTGCAGCGGCGAAAGAAGTCGGATTATTAATCGGCTTTACAACAACCGAAGGATATGCAAATATGGATAAGTCGAATTATGAAGTGAACCGATTTGGCATAACCGAAAAAAGGTCATTTGAAGATTTTGCTGCGTATGTAGACGGGAATATGACATGGCCATAGAAGAGAGTGATTTGCGCACATGAATGAAATAGATCAACTGATGAATGAGCATTCGCGTTATTTAGTGCGCATCGCTTATTTATACGTCAAGAATTGGTCGACAGCGGAGGATATCGTGCAGGAAGTATTCGTCACGTATTTTCAGAAGAGTGACCAGTTTCGAAACGAAGCTTCACTGAAAACCTATTTGACCAAAATGACAGCCAATCGCTCAAAAGATTATCTTCGCTCCTGGAAGTATAAAAAAGATGTCGTGTTTGAAACGATTTTCACTTCTACTAAAGGAGCGGATGAAATCGTGCTGGAACAGGAACGTCTGGCTTCATTGGAGAAAAATCTGTTCAAGCTGCCGCTGAACTACCGGGAGCCGTTAATTCTATTTTATTATGACGAGCAGTCCATTGCAGAAATAGCCGATTATTTGCAGCTTAATGAAAACACGGTGAAAACAAGGCTTCGGCGTGCGAAACAGCAGATGAAGGGGTTTTTTGAAGAAGAGGAGGTGGTGAACCAGTGAGTGATTTTAAACATAAACTCGATCAGATGATGGGCGATACATCGGAGCAGGAACGCCGGATAAAACAGCGTGTGCGAGATGAATTGCAATCATCAGTCAGGAAGCGTTCATGGCCTGTCCTATTCGTCAGCGCGGCAATTCCCGTCGTTGCTCTGTTGCTTTTCCTTACCATCGGGCCTTTAAATCAGCTTTCTTCTGACGAAGGCCGGGGCACGCCATATGATCCGTTGGATGATTTGGCGGAAATTTCAGCGCTGCAGAAAAAACAGCAGCTGTCTTCGGTGGATTATGAGAAGTTTGCCGAGCTGCCGAATTTTGAGAAAGTAGACGGGTTGTATTATGTGGATCAAGAAGGATTTTCATTGAAAGGAAGTTCCGATTCGTATCATACAGTGATTGAGCGCCAGGCGAATTTATATGACGAGGTAGTCTATAAAGCTGGAGATATCGTACGCACGATGACCAATACATCGAGTCACTTGCCGACTTATGCGGATGCCTATTATGAGGTAATTGCGGTGCCGGGAGACCGTGTCGTTCTGAAAGACGGACAGCTGAAGATCAATGGGAAGCTTCAGAAGTCCGATATTATGGAGCGCTATGAAAAAATGGGAGTCAAGATCGCAGGAGGCTATGATCAGCTGTTGAATGCGCGGGAATACTTTTTGCTGAATCATTTCCCGGCAAGTGAAACGATACAGGGAGCGACGATTACACCTGTCCATAAGATTTATGGGAAAGTGGCAGGCATTGCTTCAGAGGAAGGCGGTGATTCCATTTATCTGGATTATTTATCAGGGGATCTGCGCAGTGAGTACTCGCCTGAACAAATGTTTGATTTGTATTTATATGATCAGCTGCTAGGCGAAAACAAACTTCCGGGGTCTGAAGAGCTGGCGCAGTCCAGTCGGATAGCGGAGCTGTTTCTGGAAGCAGCCTACCGGACCGAGACAGCTATTTCAGCCGATCAAGTAGAAATCCGTTATCAATATGGACGGCAGGGTGTCGCGGAGCATGTGTTCAAAATGGGAATGAACACGAATTCGGGACACTGGCAACTGGAAGACTGATAGACGATGGGACCGGGCCGGCATCAAAAGCCGTCAACCAACCGCTCGCGATATAGATTAGCCGGTCTGGTTTCTAAGTTGAATTGGAGAAATGACTAGAGGAGGTAAGTATATTGAAAAATAAACTGGCCGTCGTATTGCTGGCTGCACTGCTCGTTTTTTCAGCTGGGCCATTTGAGGCGCAGGCTGCAAAACAATTTTCAGGTATAGACACGCACTGGGCAAAGAATGAAATCATGTATTTGTCCGAGCGGAATATCATTGGAGGCTATCCAGACGGCTCGTTCAAACCGAACCAGCCGATTACCAGAGCACAGGCATCGGCTATGCTTATTAAGGCTTTGAAGATTCCTCTGACGGAAAATACATCCGTTCAGTTTAAAGACGTTGCGAAAACCTCTCCATACTACCAGATTCTCGCAACGGTCAATGAAAAGGGAATCATGCGCGGAGATAACGGATTCATGCGACCGGGCGAACAAACTTCACGGGCTCAGATGGCCGCCATCCTGCGCCGGGCGTACGATATGCCGCTCGACAAACAGCCGACATTCATAGATGTCACACCAGCGCACTGGGCATACCAGGACATTAACGGAATCGCGAAACAGCGGATTGCGGGCGGTTCGAAAGGCAAGTATATGCCGTCGGAATCTGTCACACGTGCACAGTTCTCGGCATTTCTTGTTCGTGCGATGGATGATTCGATGAAACTCAGCGACTATCATTCGTATGTCAGTCAGAAGGGTAAAACAGTCGAACAGAATGGCTCGATGTACACGGTAGCTTCTGGTGAGCATCCATATAAACTGATCAAAAAGAATAGGAAAAGCGGAGCAGAAGAAGTCGTCATGAGTACGTATGACGCTCCAAGGGATGATACGTTTCAAGTATTCCTGCTGCCTGGCTTCCAGCTGGTTTTGTATAATGAGGATATTTTCATTCCTTATTGGTATTCTGTCGGGGAGATGAGTGAGCTGCCAATTTCTTACGGTCTGATGAAAATTACAACTACCGGGCAGAACCTGACACTCATGAACCAGCCTTCCGGATTTACGTTCCGCAATATGTTTATCTGGAACGACCGGATTTTCTATACAAATGAAAAAAATAAAGAGCGCTATTTTGATAACACCTTCAATCCTGATAAGTGGCTGGATGATCCGCTTGTGCTTTATTCGACCGCAATGGACGGCACAGACCAGAGAGAAGAATACTCTTTTGAAGCACGTGTGATCTTTGATGATGTAAGGTTTTCTCCAAAGCATGCTCAAGTGAGTCAGAATAACAGCTCGGTGCTGTATGATCATTCCACATTGTATTATTTTAATAAAAGAGGCGTTTACAAGTACAGCTTGCTGGATGATACGACGAGCAGAATTTTAAATGTAACTGCAAAAGATATGAAAGTTACTGACACGCAGTTAATCGTAACGGATTCCCATGGGAAGAAGCATGTGCTGAAGAAATAGGAGGATTGGTGCGGCAGAAGGCTTTCTAGGTGCGCAGTCTCTCTGGTTTGGCGCGCTGCAGCGATGTAAATGTGCGGCGGCCGGCATGCTTGGTTCGGTGCAGAAGTGTTTTGGTTCGTTTCTCAACTGTTTTCGCGCTCCTGCAGATTTGCCGGCCGCGAATTAATTCAACACAACAGGCTGCTCTGAAATTCTCAGGGCAGCCTGTTTATTTTTCTGTAAATCTACCACTTCGGCACACCCACATGATTTTCCACCCAGCCTTCAGTGTACGTAATCGCATGACCTGCATTTTCCAAGGGCACGACTTTAAAGCGATTCTGTTCATCTTTTATGACGCCAGTCGGGAAAAATCGTGGATCTTCAATGGTCACCTTTGATATATCGCCTGTCTTTTCTTTCGTCACGGTCAACCGTGCAATCCCACCAAAATTCGTATATTCATACGGCTGGGCCGAATAAAAATTGCCGAGAGAGAAAAACACTTTTGTCTCCCCGATTTCCCCGTAACGTTGCAGGACGTGCGGATGATGTCCAAAAATGATATCAGCGCCCGCAGACGAAATATACTGAGCCAGTTCATCCTGTGCCTGTGATGTCTGCAGTCTGTACTCGGGACCCCAGTGTAGAGAGACAACGGTGACATCGACAGCCGGTTTCATTCGCAAAATATCGTCAGCAACTTTCTGATAGTCGATCAAATTGACCAAATAGTCTTTGCCGGGCGGGACAGGCTCGATATTCGTTCCGTACGTATAGGCCAGCACACCGATCCGTATGCCGTTCACTTCGACTATCCTCAAGGTCTCCTGATCTTCAAATGAATTATAGGCGCCTACATACTGCATCGCATATTCTTTCGCATGCTCAATAGATTTCATTACGCCGATTTCACCCTTGTCCAATGTATGATTATTGGCCATTGAAATCATGTCCACGCCTGCTTCCTGCAGGTCGCGGATAATGTATTTCGGGCTGTTGAATATTGGATAAGTCGACAATCCAAGTTCAACACCTGCCGGCATGGATTCCTGATTGGCCAGCAAGAAATCAATGTCCGCTAGCTTCTCCTTCACTTCGGTGAACGCAAAGTCAAAACTTGGATACGTGTAAATGGGGTAATGCAGGAGCACATCGCCAGTCATGCCGATGGTTGCTGTGGTCACAACTGTATTTTCAACACGCTGCACTACATTCTCTTCTACTTTATTATTCTCATCTTTTATGCTGTTACTTTCAGATTTATCTTTTACCCATGCAGCAGAAAGAGAACGATCTCTTTCTGTCCAATGATTCCATAAAAGATAACCGCATACGACCCAGGTCGTACACATGACGGCGACAAGCCATTTTGTCTTCACGTTCCACTCCCCATATCAAGATGTGGGATTGTCACGTTTTAAGTACACGGAAATTATACCCACACTTCTTTTTTTAATAATTATTTCCCTCTGCTGCTAAAATCACCTGATTATACCATATGGTAAATAAATATAGAAGGTGCTCTCGATTATGATCTATTCATTGTACGAACTTTTAGGAACTTCACATAAAATCAGATCAGAAAGAGGTATGATTTGCGGAATCTCAAGAATGAATAAAAAAGACGTTTACAATTGGCCGGAAGACAGGCTGATGTAAACGTCTTCTTACTTCTACTCAACAAACAACATGCCATTCTCCAGTGTCATTGCATCATTACAGCTGAGAGTTCCTAATGAAATACTACTTATCCCATATAAACACTTTCACAAGTACCTGCCACTGGTTCATAAAAACAATGACTTTTGAATTGCCCTGTAAACGGCTGGCCGTACCAAGTGGGAGGGCAGGGGCCGTATGGATTAAAGTACCAAAGTGCATACTGCGCCGGATGCTGTCTCCATGAATCTAAATTCTGTTTGGCCAGCCTTTTTTCGGTCTCTCTTGCACGCTGGTAAAACATATTTCCTTTTTGCACCGCTTCAAAAGAATAATTCCCGCCTTGTATCTGGAAAATGACGTCATTAATCGTTCTCACATCGTTAAAATCCAAACAGTCTGCTATCGCCCGGTTTACAATAACATTGCCGACATACAGCATTCCTTGTTTCCCTTCGCCCTCAGCTTCAGCGCGCATCATCCTCGCCATTAAATCAATGTCTGAATCTCTGTATTTAACTCTTGGCATTTTTTCACCTCAACCATATTTTATGTGAAGTCCGCCATAATGATGTCAGTTTATCTGAAAGTTAACAGGAAGACAAATACAAAATCGTTTTTGCATATGTAGAAGTCCTGTTTTTCCAGCAGGACCGTGACGCAGAAGTTTAGCCGTGATGCAAATGGTTGGATGTCACTAAAAATAAAAATTTACTAGTGGATATTCAAAATATCATTTGTTAAAATAAACAACGGAAATATATTTCTTTTAACACGGTTCAGAGAAGCCGAAAAGAGCAATTGTATATGGTTAGCTTGTTTAGTCATACCCTTTTGTCCTCTTCGACGGAAGGGTATTTAATTTGCCCAATTATCAGAAACGTGCAACAGCAGCATCTTCTTTTAAAGGACGTCCCGTGAGGCGGAAAAGAAGAATAGGATCCATTTATCCATTCTATCTGTAAAAAGAAGCAAACATCTAGAATATACTGGAGGAAGACAGAATGGAGTATCGAAAGAAAACTGTTGTGGCATCGGTAACAGGTTTAACTTTAGAGGGCATGGACATCATGTTTATTTCTTTTGCCATGACTATGATTATCGCAGAATTCCACATCGACTTGGCAACAGGCGGACTGATTTCATCCGTAACGAATATCGGAATGTTGTTTGGCGGTATCGTATTTGGAATTTTAGCGGATAAATACGGGCGAGTTAAAGTATTTACATATACCGTTTTACTATTTGCGATCGGCACAGCACTGACGGGATTAGCCACGAGTATTGAGCAAGTTTACGTCTTCCGTTTAATAGCCGGAATTGGTGCCGGAGGGGAATACGGAATCGGCATGGCCCTCGTTGCAGAAGCCTGGCCAAAGAATAAACAGGGAAGGGCTTCTTCTTATGTCAGTGTCGGAGCGCAGTATGGTGTGATATTGGCTGCATTGATCAGTGCAGTGATCTTGCCGACGCTGGGATGGCGGGCATTATTCTTTGTCGGTGTCATTCCTGTCATCTTCGCTTTTATTGTCAGAAGGAATTTGGATGAATCACCGGAATGGCTGGCTGCTCAAAAAAATAAAACCGCAGTGAAGAAAAAAGAAAAGGGAAAGTTGCTGCAATTATTTGAAACACCCCGAATCACATTCACGACCCTCACTTTAATTGTAATGGCGACCGTTCAAATTGCGGGGTATAACGGATTGATGATCTGGCTGCCTTCCATGTTGCAGCAGTCACAAGGGCTGTCTGTTTCCAGCTCTGCACTTTGGACAATCAGTACGGCGGTGGGCATGATTATCGGAATGCTGACGTTTGGTATATTTCTTGATAAGTTTGGAACAAAGCGTTCATTCGGTCTATTTCTCATCGCTTCAGCATGTGCTGTGTTTTTATATTCCTATGCAACCGGAAGTGTCGGTGTCTTACTCGGGGGTTCAATCGTAGGATTCTTCTCCAATGGAATGTTTGCAGGATACGGGGCATTGATTGGCGGCCTGTACCCTGTTCAGATCCGGAGTACAGCAACCAATACTATTTTTAATTTCGGCAGAGCGATAGGCGGATTCTCACCGATTCTGGTTGGCTTCATCTTGCAGAGTTACGATATGAAAGTTGCGATGCTATATTTGGCAGGCTTGTACTGCATGTCCTTCCTGGCTATGCTTACGTTAAAAAAAGGGAATGACGATCAAGTAAATCACGCGATATGAACAGTTAGAAAGACACCTTCCAGTAACGTGCACATAGAGGCACACATGGGAGGTGTTTTTTCTGTTACTTGAATAGAGTCAAGTGCTTAGGGGAATCTAAAGTATCAGGAGTGTGAGGTTAATGAATTCATTTAGTTGTGAGGTGTGGCCCGAAGACCCAACGCCAAAAGAACAATTGGAATGCCGGGAGTGCGGACTTTATCGTCAAGGGTCCCGGATGGTTTGGGGAGAGGGGAATCCACGGGCACCCATTCTGGTAATTTTGGATAATCCGGGCGCCCGTGAAGACCGTGAGGGGAACCCGATGGTTTGCGGAACACGCCAAACGTTACAGCAGGCTCTTCATGAAGTCGGTTTATCAAAAGACACCATCTACGTTACCTTCATTTTAAAGCGAAGACCTGTACGGAAATATGATAAAGAGCAGGTCCGTTCCATTTGTAAGCATCATTTGGAAAAACAGCTGATGAATCAAAATCCTTTATTGATCATATGCCTGGGTAATGTGGCAGTTCAATCTTTCTTCAAAAATCCTGAAGTCGATGTTAAATCGCTGCGCGGCAGCTGGCATGATGTCGGCGGGTATCAAACAGCTGTGGCATACCATCCCCTTGCTGTCCGGCGCAGACCCAATCTGTATCCGAAGTTTGCCGAAGATTTATCATTCGCAGCCGAGAAGTTTCGGCAGATGCGGTAAATGTATGCGGTACTCATTGCTGTTTTGATTTTTGGTTTATTGGCAATCTGCCTCATTGAAAAAACCTGGCGAATTTCCGCCAGGATTTTTTTACGTACATCTAAATGAATCAATCTTCTTCAAATCCATCCCATAATATTCCCATCGATAGTGGCGCGGATCCCATCGGTAGCCTGCAATTGATGTGCGGCCGACGAATGTTGGATAATACCAGAACCCTTTATTTCTAGAAGTCCATATATACGTATAACGGTACAGGCATCCTGCTATACCGCCGGGATCGACTGCACGCAGCTGTGCGTCCGGATAACTGGGTGTCTGACTTGGCGGCGCTGAAGTCGGTGCGCTTTGCTGATTGGGATTACCCGGCTGGCCTTGATGTCCTGGAGAACCGGGATAGCCAGGCTGCTGCGGATATCCCGGATAACCCTGCCCAGGATACCCTGGCTGCTGACTTGGATAACCTGGATATTGGCCTGGATGTCCTTGCTGCCATGGCGGGTAGGATTGCCCCGGAGGCGGATAGCCCGGCATGCCGCTTGAACCCGGTCCTCCCGGCCATCCTTGTTGATTTGGTTGGTATTGCGGGTAATGATTTGTATGATGATGGGATTCAAATTGCTGTCCTGGATAACCTTCAGGTAACTGCGGGTACCACATATTTTCGCCTTGCTGATTCAAAAAATCACTCCTTCTTTCTATTGTGTGCAGCGTATTCATTTCATTCAGAAGCAGCGAAATGCATCAATACGTTGTAAGTCAATTCCTAAGTACTCCCATCGGTACCTTCGTGAATTCCACTGGAAACCTGCGACAGAGTTTCTGCCGACGAATGTCGGGTAGAACCAGAATCCGTTGAACCTAGAAGTCCAGACGTATGTGAACCGGAATAAACAACCGGAGATTGCTCCGGGATCAACTGCAAATGTCTGGAATTCGGGGTAACTCGGTACTTGGTTTGGCGGAGGCGAAGTAGGCGCTGCCGCCTGGCTGCCTTGGCCCGGCTGATTCGGAAAATTCGGCTGTCCTGGAAATCCAGGAGAACCGGGAAACCACTGAGAGTCTTGCTGGCCGGGGAAACCTGGAATTCTTTGCATCCAAGGAGGAAATAACTGAGCAGGGGAAGGTGAATTCCAGCCTGGAAAATTAAATCCTGAGCCTTGCTGATACGGCTGCTGATTTGGAGGGTATTGTCGATATTCATCACGTTGATTCAAAACATCACTCCTTCTATGCTGTCTCGAAATAGTATATGCAGCGGCTGCACCGTTTGACTTTCTCTTCACTGGATCTGCTGCTGTGATACACTAAAGAAAAGGAAGTGGATCATATTGAATGAAATGAAACCGCATATTTTAGTAATTGACGGGATGGCTTTGTTATTCCGATCTTTTTTTGCGACGGCACATAGCGGACAGTTTTTTCCGAATGCTTATAATGTGCCGACGAATGGCGTACAGGGATTTGCACGTCACACGATGAGTGCCATTTCCATATTTCAGCCGACGCATCTGGCGGTGTGCTGGGATATGGGTTCCAAGACGTTTCGCAATGAATTATTTCCAGACTATAAATCGCACCGGCCGGCACCGGCGCCTGAGCTTGTTCCGCAATTTGATATGGCACGGGAAGTGTCGGAAACATTAGGATGGAAGAGTTACGGGATTCCGAATATGGAAGCAGATGATTTGATTGGTTCGCTGATTAAGTCGTGGAATGAGAAAGCCAAATTCACTGTGGTGTCGGGTGATAAGGATTTACTGCAGCTGTTGAGGCCCGATGTGACCATTGCCTTAACAAAAAAAGGCTACACACAGTATGATGAATACAATGCACAGCGTTTTATAGAAGAGTATGGAATCACGCCTGGGCAATTTGTTGATATGAAAGCTTTTACAGGAGATTCTAGTGACGGCTATCCGGGAGTGAAGGGAATCGGTCCGAAAACAGCTCTGAAGCTGATTCAACAATACGGTTCGGTGGACGGGGTACTCGCAGCCAAAGAAGAGTTGGCTGCAGGCGTGCGTAAAAAGATTGAGACAGATGAAGAGATGCTGATGCTGTCGAGAGAACTGGCGGAGATTCATTGTGAATTAACGCTTGATGATCGGCTCGATCAGTTGACGATTCCTGCATTCACTGAGGAAACGGCCAAACTGATGGAACAGCAGGGCTATTCTCTGATCGCTCGGCAGGGATTACCTGTTTCACCGTTTTGACGGCTCGATTTTGACGAACGTCAGGATGCTTTCATTCAGCTGATAAGGTACGGAGCGGACAGTGCTTGGACGGTTTTTGCCGCCGTTGTCTTGAACAAGTAAATGGAGTTTACCTTCTATATATTCATAGCCTACCAGGACAACCCAGTGGTAATCGAATGAAAAACGGCCGCGCCATTTTAGACGGAACCATTTATCGAATTTCACCGCTGCAGGGCGCCCTTCGTCCAGCTGTTGCATGGCTTCGTCTATTGTACATACTTCAACGGTCCAGTCTTTACCGAGAAGACGGTTTAATTTACGTACGAAGCGCCATGCAGGCAAGCCGATTTTTGTTCCGCCGAGCCGGCGGTACAGTTTGTTGATGTCGGGAGCCTGTTGCGCAGGGAAAAGATGGCGCAGCAGCACATATGCGGTGACAGGGCCGCATGCTGAAGCCCGGTACTTAGGCTGAATATCGTGATCATGCTGCGATTTACCTGTAACCTCTATGAATCTTGCCAAGCCGGGCACCTCCTGTATTGAGAAACAGCGCTGACCGAAGTCAGCGCTGCTTTTCATTAAATTTTTACTTCATCCAGAAAATCTGTCACTTGTTTGGGTGATTTTGCGTTTGCACTGTGTAAGTGAGCCTGTTTTTCTCCGTCTTTGAAAATCAGCAGACTCGGGATTCCCATCACTTCGTATTTTTCAGCGATTTCAGGGAGAACATCACGATCGGCTTCATACCATGAATACGCATCGTACTTTTCGACGATCGGATCAATGAACATATCCATACGTTTACAGTCCGGACACCAATCGGCTTCGAATTTTACAAGTACCGGTTTATCACCCGCGATTAGTTCATTAAATTCTTCTGTGGATTTAATTTCTTTCATTTATATCGCCTCCATTCAATAGATAGTGTACAATGTTTCCTGTAGGTTGGGTATTTTAATGCTTGTTCAAAAAAATCTGCAAAGTAAAACTATTTCTGATTTAAATATTGCGAAATAGTTTCAAATGATTTACACTAGTATCTATAAGCAACGCGTATTTTTTTTACGCTATAAATGAATGAGTGTTCATTCAAAGATAAAGGGAGGATTGCACGTGACTTATCAAATTAGAAAAGCGGCAGTTTTAGGATCTGGTGTGATGGGTTCAGGTATTGCAGCACATTTAGCCAATATCGGAATACCTGTTCTTTTACTGGACATCGTTCCACCAAAATTGGGTGCCGATGATGAAGCAAAAGGGCTGACGGTTGAGGATCCTAGATTCCGCAATAAGTTTGCTGCGACGGCGTTGGAGAAGTTATTAAAACAAAAACCAGCTCCTCTTACAACAAAGAGAAACTTATCATTAATTACACCGGGTAACTTTGAGGACGATATGGAACGGCTTGCTGAAGTAGATTGGATTATTGAAGTAGTCGTTGAAAACTTGGATATTAAGAAGAGTCTATATGAGAAAGTTGAAAACGTGATCAAGCCGGGTACAATTGTTACTTCCAATACATCCGGTATCAGTATCGAAGCGATGTCGGAAGGCCGTTCGGAAGAATTCCAGAAACATTTCCTGGGAACGCACTTCTTTAATCCACCAAGATACTTAAAATTACTAGAAATCATTCCTACACAAAAAACCTCACCTGAAGTAATAGACTTCATGACAGAGTTTGGTGAAAACCGACTTGGTAAAGGAGTGGTTATTGCGAAAGATACTCCGAACTTCATTGGAAACCGGATTGGAACGTACGGCCTGCAGGTAATATTGCATGAAATGCTCGAACGCGGCTATTCAATCGGTGAGATCGATTCCATTACAGGTACATTAATCGGACGTCCGAAGTCGGCGACATTCCGCACACTTGATGTAGTTGGACTTGACACGTATCAGCATGTTGCGAAAAACGTTTATGACCAGACGACAGGTGACGAGCAAAAAGTATTCGATCTTCCTGAAGTGGTAGTGAAAATGGTTGAAAACGGCTGGATCGGTGCGAAAGTGAAGCAAGGCTTCTATAAGAAAGAAGGACGCGAAATCCTTGAGCTTGATCTGAAGACGATGGAATATGGGCCTGCCCAGAAAATGAAAGCGCCTTCAATAGATGCGGCAAAACAGCAAAAAGGTCTTGCCAATAAAGTGAAGACGTTAGTGTATGCGAAAGACCGTGCAGGAGAGATTCTGTGGAACACACTTCTTCCGCCTATGCTGTATGCCGCTGAGCTTCACGGCGAAATCGCAGACGATATCGTAGCGATTGATAACGGCATGAAGTGGGGCTTCGGCTGGACTCAGGGACCATTCGAAATTTGGGACGCAATCGGTGTCCGCAAATCAGTTGAGCGATTGAAAGAAGAAGGAAAAGAGATTCCTTCATTTGTGCAGTCGTTACTGGATAAAGGCTATGAAACTTTCTATAAAGAGGAAGACGGCGAGCTTTACTACTTTGACGGTACAGACTACCAAAAGGTAAAAGTAAATGAGAGAGAGATCAATCTCAAAAGCTACAAGAAGAAACATGGCGTTATTAAAAAGAATTCCGGAGCAAGTCTAATTGATTTAGGCGATGGCATTGCATTACTGGAGTTCCATTCACAGTCGAATGCAATCGGACTGGATATCACACAAATGATCAACTACGCAATTGATGAAGTGGAACAGAACTATAAAGGCCTTGTCATCGGTAACCAGGGGAAAAACTTCTGTGTCGGTGCAAACCTTGGAATGATCTTGATGGAAGCACAGGATGATAACATCTTTGAACTTGATTTCGTAGTCCGTTCATTCCAGAACGCGATGATGAGAATTAAATACAGCAGTAAGCCGGTCGTCGCTGCACCATTCCAGATGACACTCGGCGGTGGAGCGGAAGTTTGTCTTCCGGCTGCACATATTCAGGCTTCCTCTGAAACATATATGGGGCTTGTAGAAGCAGGCGTCGGGCTGATCCCGGGCGGCGGCGGAAACGTCAATCTGTATCAGAAGCATCTGAAAGGTCTTCCGAACGGCGTGCCGGTTGATTACCAGAACGTTGCGAATAAAGTATTCGAATCCATCGCAATGGCGAAAGTTTCGACATCTGCAGACGAAGCAAGAGAAAATAACTTCTTGGATTTTGCAGACGGTATCAGCTTCAATCCAGACCACCTGATTTACGATGCGAAGCAAGCGGCACTTTCATTATATGAAGCAGGCTATGTAGCGCCGAAGAAGGCGAAAGTTCCGGTAACGGGCGATTCGGGCTATGCAACATTGCTGTTGGCTGCAGAAGGTATGCACTTATCCGGCTTTATTAGCGATCACGACTTGAAGATTGCGAAGAAATTAGCTCATGTCATTTCAGGCGGTAAGATTCCGTTCGGTACACTTGTTGATGAGCAGTACTTGCTGGATCTTGAGCGTGAAGCATTCTTGAGTTTGGTGGCAGAGCCGAAATCACAGCAGCGTATGCAGCATATGCTTGTGAAGGGCAAACCGTTACGTAACTGACAGGTAGATGATAAAGGAGGAAACAGAATGCGCGAAGCAGTAATTGTAGCCGGTGCTCGAACACCGATTGGAAAAGCGGGAAGAGGTTCTTTGGCAACTGTCCGTCCGGATGATCTCGGGGCGTTGACGATAAAGGAAACATTGAAACGTGCAGGAAATTATGATGGGCCGATTGATGATCTGATCATCGGCTGTGCAATGCCGGAAGCAGAACAGGGGAATAACGTGGCGCGAAATATCGGCGCATTGGCAGGCTTGCCTGATACAACGCCTGCTGTAACGGTCAATCGTTTCTGTTCATCAGGATTGCAGACGATTGCCTATGCGGCAGAACGCATTATGCTCGGTCACTCAGAAGCAATTATTGCTGGCGGTGTGGAATCCATGAGTATGATTCCAATGATGGGGAATACGATCCGTCCAAACGTTAAATTAGCAGAAGAAGCACCTGAATATTATATGGGAATGGGGCATACAGCTGAGCAAGTGGCACAGAAGTATGAAATCTCACGTGAAGACCAGGATGCATTCGCTGTAGAATCACATAGACGTGCAGAAGCTGCAATCAAAGCAGGAAAGTTCGTTGATGAAATCGTACCGGTTGAAGTGACAAAACGCTTTGTCGGTCCAGATGGCAAGTATCAAGAAAAAACTTCGCTGTTTGAAATGGATGAAGGCGTGCGTCCGGGAACGACTTCGGAAGTACTTGGCAAATTACGCCCGGCATTCGCGGCGAAAGGTTCTGTTACAGCAGGTAATGCTTCTCAGACATCTGACGGAGCGGCAACTGTCCTCGTAATGGATTCCGAGCTTGCGGAAAAGCGCGGTTTGAAACCGATGGCAAAATTCCTTTCATTCGCAGTTGGCGGCGTACCGCCTGAAATCATGGGGATCGGGCCGATCGAAGCGATTCCGAAAGCATTGAAGATCGCGGGATTATCTATTGAAGATATCGATCTGTGGGAGCTGAATGAAGCATTCGCATCTCAGTCACTGGCGGTTATCCGGACTCTTGGACTGGATACAGACAAAGTGAACGTTAACGGCGGAGCTATCGCTACTGGCCACCCGCTCGGTGCGACAGGTACAGTGTTGACATTGAAATTAATTAACGAATTAAAGCGCCAGGGCAAGAAGTACGGGGTCGTGACGATGTGTATCGGCGGCGGAATGGGTGCTGCAGGGGTCTTCGAAGTACTATAAGTCCAGTAAGGAAAAATGGGAGAAACAGGGGGAGTATAGATGACTAAAGCTATGGAGGGTACTAAAATGACAGAATTCGTAAAGGGTGGAGCATTTTTAACTGAGGATATGGACGCAAACCGCGTCTTCACACCGGAAGATTTCACAGACGAGCAGAAGATGATTGCAAAGACAACGGAAGAGTACGTGAAAAACGACGTTACACCGTTGATCGAAAAGCTTGAAAACCATGAGTTTGAACACTCCGTAACATTGTTGAAGAAAGCGGGGGACCTTGGTCTGCTTGCTGCAGATATTCCAGAAGAGTATGAAGGTCTTGCACTGGACAAAGTTACTTCTGCATTGATTGCTGAAAAAATGTCGCTGGCCGGCGGCTTCTCGATCACTCACGGCGCACACGTCGGGATCGGTACATTGCCGATCGTTTTATTCGGTAATCACGAACAGAAGATGAAGTATTTGCCGAACTCTGCCAGCGGAGCGAAAATTTCTGCTTATGCATTGACAGAGCCAAGCTCAGGATCTGACGCATTGGGAGCAAAAACTACAGCTAAATTAAATGCTGAAGGCACACACTATGTACTGAACGGTGAAAAACAATGGATCACAAACTCTGCATTTGCTGATGTATTCGTTGTCTATGCAAAAATTGACGGTGATAAGTTCACAGCATTCATCGTGGAGAAAGACTTCCCTGGCGTTTCAGTAGGGCCGGAAGAGAAGAAGATGGGTATCAAATCATCGTCCACACGTACGTTAATCCTTGAAGACGCTCAGGTCCCAGTTGAAAATCTGCTTGGTGAAATCGGCCGCGGACACGTCATCGCATTTAACATCCTGAACATCGGACGTTATAAGCTTGGAGTAGGTACAATCGGAGGATCGAAGCGTTCACTTGAATTGGCTATCAAATATGCGAACCAACGTAAGCAGTTCGACACGCCGATTTCTCAGTTCAACCTGACAAAAGAAAAATTCGGTACGATGGCTTCCATGCTGTATGCTACGGAAAGCTTGATCTACCGTACAGTCGGATACTTTGAAGAGCACAACGCTGCAATGAGCCCTGAAGAGCAAAAAGACGGAGCAAAAGTAGCAGCATCCATCGCGGAGTATGCGATTGAGTGTTCCATCAACAAAGTTGTCGGTTCAGAAGTGCTGGATTACATCGTCGACGAAGCGGTTCAAATTCACGGCGGATATGGTTTCATGGCGGAATACGAAGTAGAGCGCATCTACCGCGACTCCCGTATCAACCGTATCTTCGAAGGTACGAATGAAATCAACCGGATGATCGTTCCAGGTACATTCCTTAAGAAAGCAATGAAAGGCGAGCTGCCATTGCTTCAGCAGGCGCAGGCTTTGCAGGAAGAATTGCTTTCCATGATGCCGGAAGAAGTCGGCGACGAGCCGCTGGCACAGGAAAAAGTACTTGTGAAAAATGCGAAGAAGATCGGTATCCTGGTGGCAGGCCTTGCTGCACAGCGCTACGGCACCAAGCTTGATCAGGAACAGGAAATTCTTGTGAACATCGCAGATATTGCAAATGATTTATTCGGTATGGAGTCTGCAGTTCTTCGTACGGAAAAAGCAATCAACAAAAACGGTGCGGAGAAAGAAAACCAGAAGCTTCTATATACACAGATTTTCTGTCAAGAAGCGTTCGGACGCATTGAAGCGGCAGCAAAAGAAACATTGCTTGCAGCAGTGGACGGCGACAACCAACGCATGATGATCTCTGCATTGCGCAAATTGACTCGCAACAATCCGTATAACTTGATTGCGAAGAAGCGTGAAGCGGCTGATAAGCTGATTGAAGCTGAGAAGTTTATCGTTTGATGTGAATGAATAATGAAGCGCTCCGGTTTGATACGGGGCGTTTTGTTTTTGGTAATATACTAAGCCTTAACGGGAATTCCACTGCAAAATTAGCAAGACACAACAATTGTTTGATATACTGACGAAAAAGGAGAGGTTATTACATATGACAGTTATTTATTATGGTTACCCTAAATGCGGTACGTGCCGCAAAGCCAAGAAGTGGCTGGAGAACGAAGGGATTTCATTTGAAGAGTATAATATCGCGGAGCAGCCTCCAAATGAAGAGACGCTGCGGACAATGATTGCAAACTCGGGCCTCGAAATGAAAAAATTCTTTAACACCAGCGGAATGAAATACAGAGAGCTTCAATTAAAGGACAGACTTCCTTCGATGTCAGACGATGAAAAGATTGCTTTGCTTGCTTCAGACGGCATGCTCATCAAGCGTCCGATCGTTACAGACGGAGATCATGTCACAGTCGGCTTTAATGAAGATACTTTTACAGAAACATGGTCAAAGTAAAACGGGAATCTTGTCTTTCATTCGGAACTATGGCAAACTAACTATAGATAAACTATTATAATCGTTGGAGGTTAAGACATGAGCACACCAAAAGAATTACGTTATTCAGAAGAGCACGAGTGGGTAAAAGAAGAAGACGGTAAATACCGTATCGGGATCACACATTTCGCACAGTCTGAGCTGGGAGATATCGTTTTCGTTGAACTGCCTTCAGTCGGCGACGAAGTGAAGTCAGACGAGCCTTTCGGAAGCGTTGAATCAGTAAAAACTGTTTCTGAATTGTACGCTCCTTTAACAGGTAAAGTTGTAGAAGTGAACGAAGATCTAGAAGACAGCCCTGAACTTGTAAACGAATCTCCATATGAAGGTGCTTGGATGATCGTTGTGGAGATTGCAGATAAAGCTGAACTTGATGAATTAATGACAGCTGAGCAGTACGATGAAATGACAGCTGGCGAATAAGAAAACGAAAAGCGCCGGGATGTTCCGGTGCTTTTTTTACACTATGAGGAGGAAACTGGATGCATCCGAAAGTACTCATTGTGGAAGGCAGTTCCGATCGCAGAAGGCTTATGCCGATGCTGGCGGAACCGGTAGAAATCATTTGTACAAACGGCACGATCAGTTCCTATCATATAGAAGAACTTCTAGAGCCATATGAAGAGCAGGATCTTTTCATTTTTGTGGATGCGGACGCCTCAGGTGATTCCATCCGCAAATTGTTCGTGCAACTTTATCCGGAAGCAAGGCACTTATTTACAGACCGGCTGTATCGGGAAGTAGCGACAACACCGCTCAAAGTCTTGGCGGGCATTTTAGTTGCAGCGAATTTCAAGGTACATCCCGTCTACTTGGCAGGAGGAGCAAATGGATAATTGGACAATTGACGATTGGGAACGCGAACGGGCGGCAGAGCAATTGGCCGCTTTTTATCTGTTCACTCCGATGTGCGGAACGTGTGCAGTGGCCTCAAAAATGCTGACAGTAATCGAAGCGATGCGTCCTGAGTTAACAATAGGAAAAGCGGATTTGAATTATACGGAGCAACTGGCTTATGATTACGAGATTGAAAGCGTACCTTGCCTGCTCATCCACCGGCAGGGAAAACCTATTGAAAAGATCTATGCATTTCAATCCGTACCTAACTTATTGGAAAAGTTGACTTGACATTCATCTCGATTATATGGTATAAGTAATACAATCAATTGAATAACGATACTCTTATAAAGAGCGGTGGAGGGAAGTGCCCTATGAAGCCCGGCAACCGTCACAATTGTGAAATGGTGCCAATTCACTCAAAGCGGAATGCTTTGACAGATGAGAGAACGGTAACGTACATAATTTTTCATACGTTCAGCCTTTCTGCTCGTCTGCAGAAGGGTTTTTTATATTCAAAAGCGGAATGCGCCGTTTAGCCTCGACAGGCACTGGAGGGCTTGCCGACAAAGGTGCGGTTTTTGCACCTTTTCGGAAAGACCGAAGTGACCCGAGAGGCTGGCGCATGCAGCTGGGTGTATTCAAAAGCGGAAGATGCCGTTTAGCTTCGGCAGGCGTTGGAAAGACTGAAACGACCCGAGGAGCCGGCATCTGCAGCGCTTCGGCAGGCACTGACACATTAAACTATCAAAACATAATCACGGATTTACTAAAGGCGGTGCAGAAAATGATTCAACTGACAAACGTACATAAGAGATTCCAATTGAACCAAGCGGAAATTGTAGCGGTAGATGACGTGACGCTGGCTATCAAAGAAGGAGAAATTTTCGGCGTCATCGGTTATAGTGGAGCGGGAAAAAGTACATTGATCCGGCTGTTGAACGGTTTGGAACAGCCGACTTCAGGGAGTATTGTAATCAATGATCTGGAAATGACTACACTTAAAGGTGCAGGTCTTCGGAACGCGCGGCAGAAGATCAGTATGATTTTCCAGCATTTTAATTTGCTTTGGTCGCGTACAGTCGAAGACAATATTTCATTTCCGCTGGAGATTGCAGGTGTGAAGAAAGCTGAACGCGACGCGAAAGTGAAAGAACTGATTGATCTGGTTGGATTATCAGGACGAGAGAAAGCTTATCCTTCCCAGTTATCAGGCGGGCAGAAACAGCGTGTCGGTATTGCCAGAGCGCTTGCTAATGACCCTGAAGTTCTGCTGTGTGATGAAGCGACTTCAGCATTGGATCCCGAAACAACAAATGCTATCTTAGATTTGCTGACAGAAATCAATGAACGTCTCGGTTTGACGATTGTGCTCATTACTCATGAAATGCAGGTCATCCGGAAGATTTGTCATCGCGTGGCGGTTATGGAAGCGGGAAAAGTGGTGGAAGTCGGCAATGTGCTCGACGTCTTCCAATCACCACAGGCCGAGATTACGAAACGTTTCATTTCTCAAGTTTCAGATAATGCAGATGCAGACGAAGCAATTAAGCATCTGCAGGAAGATACGAACGGCAAGCTCGTAAAGCTGACGTTCATAGGAGAACGGACTGAACAGCCGGTTCTGGCGGAATTAATCCGCAAGTTTGAGATCGACGTAAATATCGTGCAGGGGAACATCTCCGCTTTGCATGACGGTGCGTACGGAACATTGATGTTACAGCTGATCGGCAATCCGGCAATCATTGATGAAGCAATTTCTTACCTGCACGCCAATGAAGTAAAGACGGAGGTGCTGACAAATGATTGAACAGTGGTTTCCTAACGTGAATTGGGACAAAATGTGGGAGGCAACAGGCGAAACGCTGTACATGACAGCATTCTCGACTGTTCTGACATTTATTTTCGGCATCGCTTTGGGTCTTTTGTTATTCCTGACCAGCCGCGGACAATTATGGTCCAACAGGTTTACAAATGTGATTACCGCTGCATTTGTTAATATTTTCCGTTCGATTCCATTCATCATTTTGATTATTTTATTGTTCCCGGTCACAAAATTTTTAATTGGGACACTTCGAGGCCCGAATGCCGCATTGCCTGCATTGATCATCGGTGCCGCACCGTTTTATGCACGTATGGTATTGATCGCTTTGCAAGAAATTGACAGAGGCGTCATAGAGGCAGCCCGTTCAATGGGTGCAAAAACTACGACAATCATTTTCAAAGTACTGCTGCCTGAATCAATGCCTGCATTGGTGTCGGGTATTACGGTCACATCCATTGCGCTCGTCGGCTATACGGCGATGGCAGGGGCAATTGGAGCGGGAGGTCTTGGTACCCTCGCCTATTTGGAAGGGTTTCAGCGTTCGCGCGGAGATGTCACAATGATGGCTACCATTCTGGTTCTTGTGATCGTATTTATTATTCAGTTCATTGGAGATTTAATCGTTAAACGTTTGGATAAGCGATAAAGGGATTTTCAGGAAGACCTGTTAACCATATAAAAAAACCATTTTGGAAAAGGGGAAATGTGAAAATGAAGAAGTTTTTATTCGGTCTATTCGCAGCTGTGCTTGTATTGGCTTTAGCAGCTTGTGGAACAAAAGACGATGGCAAGAATAGCGGGGATGCAGTAGATGTTGATGCAGATAAGCCGGCAGAGGAAAAAACGACGTTAACGGTAGGTGCATCTAATACACCTCACGCGGAGATTTTGGAAGAAGCAAAACCATTATTAGCTGAAAAAGGATACGATCTAGTAATTGAAAGCTATACAGATTATGTACTTCCTAATAAAGATTTGGATGAGGGTGAGTTGGATGCAAACTACTTCCAACACATTCCGTACCTAGAAAGTCAGATTGCGGATTTTGGCTATGACTTTGTAAATGCAGGATCTATTCACATTGAACCAATCGGTGTGTATTCGAAAAAATATAAGACGCTTGAAGAACTTCCTGAAGGTGCAACAATCCTGATCAGTAACTCGGTAGCGGATCACGGACGCGTGCTTGCGATGTTAGAAGAAAAAGGATTAATCAAGTTGAAAGACGGCGTGGAGAAAGTAAAAGCAGAGCTGGATGATATCGTAGAAAATCCGAAAAACTTGGAATTCGATCCGAATTATGAGCCGGCTCTTATGCCTCAGCTTTATAACAACGACGAAGGTGATGCATTGTTGATCAACTCGAACTTTGCAATCGATGCAGGATTGAATCCAATGGAAGATTCAATCGCATTGGAAGATAAAGAATCACCATACGTAAATATCGTCGCTACGAAAAAAGGCGATGAAGACAGCGATGCAATCAAAGCATTGGTAGAAGTTCTGACATCCCAAGAAATTCAAGATTTCATTGTAGAACAATGGGGCGGCGCGGTCGTTCCTGTAAAATAATGTAGAGTAGGCCGGCAGTGCATTTAGCTGCCGGCTTTTTTACGTCTATAACATTTTGACAATTACAAATTTAGTTCAAATCTATATTCTTACAGTGGTTTGTGGTAAAGTTATTTTGTTTCAGTCATACAGATGTCTATTTGAGGAGGACGTATTGTGAAGTTTAAATTAGGGCTCATTTGGCGAATTTTAATTGCCATTGTGCTGGCGATCGGGCTGGGTATGCTGCTGCCCGCTATACATGAAGGGTTTGCGAATTGGTTCGTTCGTTTGGCGGCCACGTTTAATATGCTGTTTGGAGGATTTTTAAACTTTATTGTTCCATTAATCATTATTGCGTTTATCGCACCAAGTATTGCAAAGCTTGGGAAAGGTTCGGGGAAACTATTAGGATTGTCTGCGGCATTTGCGTATGGTTCCACAATTATCGCAGGTTTGCTCGCGTTTTTTGCAGCATCGACGATTTTGCCGAACTTCATTCATCAAGCAACAGATACTTCGATTGCTGACGGTGCACGTGAAGCAGGAACTGCATTCTTCGAAATGGAAATGGATCCGATCATGGGCATCATGTCCGCTCTTTTGCTGGCTTTCGTATTGGGGATCGGAATGGCGGCTATCAAAGGGAAGTCGATGCTGTCGTTTTTCGATGAGTTCAATCTTATTATCGAAAAAGTGATTTCAGTCGCAATCATTCCACTCCTACCAATCCATATTTTCGGGATCTTTCTGAATATGACGTATTCTGGAGAGGTTGCCAACGTACTTTCTGTTTTCCTATTAGTATTCGTGATGATTATTGCGCTTCACCTGATCATGCTGACGATCCAGTATACGACGGCGGGCGCATTGAATGGACGTAATCCGTTTGGTCTAATGAAAACGATGTTGCCTGCTTATTTAACGGCGATCGGCACCCAGTCTTCAGCTGCAACCATTCCAGTCACGCTTCGTCAGGCGAAAAAGACAGGTGCTTCCGAACGAGTGACGGATTTTGCCATTCCTTTATTCGCCACGATCCATCTATCGGGTAGTACGATTACAATTGTTTCCTGTTCAATCGGTGTCATGCTGATGAATGGATTTGATATTAGTTTTGGCAGTTATCTGCAGTTCATCTTCATGCTGGGGGTTACGATGATTGCAGCACCGGGGGTTCCGGGAGGCGCAGTGATGGCGGCAACTGGATTGCTCACTACGATGCTTGGCTTTACAGACGGAATGGTGGCTTTGATGATAGCGTTGTATTTGGCGCAAGACAGTTTCGGCACAGCAACGAACGTGACAGGCGACGGTGCACTTGCAATGATCGTTGACCGTTTCACAAAAAAAGTATAGAAATGGATAAAAAGCCGGCAGTTTTTGTCGGCTTTTTTTGTTTAATTCTTATGTACTATTCTTTTACTGATTCTCATTAGACGGTATTCAATTGAAAAATAGACAGTAGGGAAAACCCTTATCAACAGCGGGGGATCAAGGAATTCTGTCACAATTTATAATGTTTCTCAAAGATTTGCAACCGGTTCGAATATGGGGTAAGATTAGAATGATACTAAATAGAGAATGGCTAACCATTCAACGCGACTATACTGGAGGTATTGGAATGGCAACTTTGGAAATTAAAGATCTTCATGTCGAAATTGAAGGCAAGGAAATCTTAAAAGGTGTTACATTAACAATAAATACAAATGAGATTCATGCAATCATGGGTCCCAATGGTACGGGGAAATCCACACTTGCTTCTGCAATCATGGGTCACCCTAAATATGAAGTGACATCCGGTTCTGTCACAATCGACGGAGAAGACGTCCTGGAAATGGAAGTGGACGAGCGTGCTTTGGCCGGTCTGTTTCTGGCAATGCAGTACCCTAGTGAAATTACTGGTGTAACAAACGCAGACTTCCTTCGTTCAGGTATGAATGCACGCCGCGATGAAGGCGATGAAATCGGTCTGATGAAATTCATCCGTGAACTCGACAGCAAGATGGAGTTTTTGGAAATGGAAGAAGATATGGCTACCCGTTACTTGAACGAAGGCTTCTCAGGCGGAGAGAAAAAACGTAATGAAATCCTTCAGCTTATGATGTTAAAGCCGAAATTCGCGATTCTTGATGAGATTGACTCCGGTTTGGATATCGACGCATTGAAAGTTGTTTCCAACGGGATTAACGAAATGCGCGGCGAAGGTTTCGGCTGCCTGATCATCACACACTATCAGCGTCTGCTTAACTACATTACACCTGATCAGGTACACGTAATGATGCAAGGCAGAGTAGTGAAATCCGGAGGTCCTGAACTGGCAGCTAAGCTTGAAAGCCAAGGATATGACTGGATTAAAGAAGAGTTGGGCATTGAAGACGAAACAGTTCATTCAGAAGCATAAGAAAGGGGACGACTAAAAATGACGGTTGAAACAAAATTGGCATTGACCGAACAGGACGTCCGCTCTTATTCCGCAAACGTGGAGGAAGCTGCTTGGATGGCAGATTTTCGTGCAAATGCTCTTGCGAAAGCAGAAGTACTTGCAATGCCGAAACCAGATAAAACAAAGATTACTAATTGGAATTTCACAGAATTCCCTTCACATACAGTAGAAAGCTCGATTTTTGCGACGCTTGAAGAATTACCGACAGAAGCAAAAGCATTGATTGACCACGAACAGCAAGAAAATATTTACGTGCAGCACAATAATACTCCTGCTTTCACTTCATTATCAGATGATTTGAAGTCACAGGGTGTAATCTTAACGGACATCTTCACTGCTTCACGTGAGCACAGTGACCTGGTGCAGAAGTATTTAATGACGGACGGCGTCAAAGTCGATGAACATAAATTGACTGCTTTGCATGCAGCATTGATCAACGGCGGAGCATTTGTATATGTACCGAAAAATGTAGTGATTGAAGAGCCGCTTCAAGTGCTGTTCATACACGATAATGAAAAAGCTTCATTATTCAACCACGTTTTATTGGTAGCGGAGGCAAACAGCTCTGTGACATATGTAGAGAACTATCTTTCTACAATGGAGCACGGTGAAGGTCAGGCGAACATTGTATCGGAAGTATTTGCTCAGGATAATGCGAAAGTAGTTTATGGTGCAGTGGACGTGTTAGCAGAGGGTTTGACAACATACGTGAACCGCCGTGGCGTTACTGGACCGCATGCACGGATTGAGTGGGCGCTCGGTTTGATGAACGACAGCAACACCATTTCTGAAAATATCACGCACTTAGTCGGAAACGGCTCATCAAGTGATATGAAATCAGTAGTTGTCGGACGTGGAAACCAGAAGCAGAATTTCACATCTGAAATTGTGCACTGGGGACTTGATACAGACGGTTTCATTCTGAAGCACGGTGTGATGAAAGAATCTTCATCTGCAATCTTTAACGGAATCGGCCGTATTGCGAAAGGGGCAACCCGCTCCAACGCAGTCCAAGAGTCAAGAATCCTCATGCTGAGTGAAAGAGGACGCGGAGATGCGAATCCGATTTTGCTTATTGATGAAGATGATGTGACAGCAGGCCACGCAGCATCAGTCGGCCGTGTAGATCCGCTGCAAATGTTCTATCTAATGAGCCGCGGTATTTCAAAAGAACAAGCAGAACGCCTCATCATACATGGCTTTTTAGCGCCGGTGGTCAGCAAATTGCCGATTGAAGGAGTTAGAAAACAATTGACGGAGGTAATCGAAAGGAAAGTGCGCTAATGCTCAATAAAGAGATCCGCAATCATTTCCCGATACTTGATCAAGAAATCAATGGACATCCTCTTGTGTACCTGGACAGCGCAGCTACTTCACAGAAGCCTGTTCAAGTCATTGAGGCACTCGACAACTATTACCGCTGGAATAATTCCAATGTGCATCGCGGAGTGCACACGCTTGGAAATAAAGCAACAGACGGTTATGAAGGTGCTCGGGAAAAAGTCCGTAAATTTATAAATGCAAAGTCAACAGAAGAAATTATTTTCATGCGCGGTACGACGACTGCATTGAATACAGTAGCAGAAAGCTATGGGCATGCAAATGTTTCTGAAGGCGATGAAATTGTTATTACTCATATGGAACATCACTCCAATATCATTCCGTGGCAGCAGCTCGCTAAAGAAACCGGCGCAGTTCTGAAGTATATTGACCTGGAAGAGGATGGCACGCTGTCACTGGATAAAGTGCGAGAGACCATTACAGATCGTACAAAAATTGTGTCGATTATGTATGTCTCAAACGTCCTTGGAACGATGAACCCGATTGAAGAAATTACGGAAATTGCTCATCAGCATGGAGCAATCATGTGTGTGGATGCTGCGCAGGCTGCTCCTCATATGCGAATCGATGTACAGAAGCTAAATTGTGATTTCCTTGCGTTTTCCGGACATAAAATGTGCGGACCTACAGGAATCGGTGTACTGTACGGCAAGAAAGAATTGCTCAATAATATGGAACCGATTGAATTCGGCGGAGAAATGATCGATTTCGTCGGTCTTTACGAATCAACTTGGAAAGAGCTCCCTTGGAAATTTGAAGGAGGCACGCCTATTATTGCAGGTGCCATCGGTTTAGGCGCAGCCATCGATTATTTAGAAGAAATCGGTCTGGATGCAATCGAACGTCATGAACACGATCTGGCGGGCTATGCAATGGATAAGATGTCTGAAATTAACGGGCTGACGATCTATGGTCCAAGAGATCCCGAAAAACGTGCAGGTTTAGTGACATTTAATTTGGATGATGTACATCCGCACGATGTTGCCACTGTGCTGGACATGAACGGAATTGCTGTCCGTGCCGGCCATCACTGTGCACAGCCATTAATGAAATGGCTTGCGTGTTCAGCGACAGCCCGTGCCAGTTTCTATCTGTATAACACAACAGAAGACGTAGACCGTCTTGTGGAAGGACTTCGCTCAGCAAAGGAGTATTTCAAAGATGTCAACTAATAAACTGGATCAGCTATACCGGTCTGTAATCATGGATCATTATAAAAATCCGAAAAACAAAGGCGTTCTGGAAGGCGGAAATGTCACGATCGATATGAACAATCCGACTTGCGGTGACGTGATTCATCTGACTATGAATGTGGAAGATGATATCGTCAAAGAAGCGAAGTTTGAAGGGGAAGGCTGCTCCATTTCAATGGCGTCAGCCTCCATGATGACTCAGATGATCAAAGGCAAAACGACAGAACAGGCAACGAAACTCGCTCATGCATTTTCAGACATGATGTTAGGCAAAGACTTGGATGATTCTATTGAATTAGATGATTTAGAAGCTCTTTCGGGTGTCGCGCAATTCCCTGCCCGTATTAAGTGTGCAACATTGAGCTGGAAAGCGATGGAAAAGGGAGTCTCCGGCGAGCCGCAGTGACCTTGGCCAAAGTATGAGCAATTATGGGACGGAGGAATAAAAAATGGCGAAACAAATGCCAGAAATCGGCGATTACAAATATGGTTTCCATGACAAAGACGTTTCTGTATTCCGTTCAGAACGCGGTCTGACACGTGAGATAGTAGAAGAGATTTCTAATATGAAGGAAGAACCGCAGTGGATGCTGGATTACCGTTTAAAATCTTTGGAGATTTTCTACAGCAAACCAATGCCGCAGTGGGGCGGAGACTTGAATTCATTGAATTTCGATGAAATCACGTACTACGTAAAACCTTCTGAAGCAACAGAAACTTCTTGGGATGAAGTGCCTGAAGAAATCAAGCGTACGTTTGATAAACTGGGCATTCCGGAAGCAGAACAAAAGTACTTGGCAGGTGTATCTGCACAGTATGAATCAGAAGTGGTTTACCACAATATGAAACAAGAACTTACGGATCTGGGAATTGTCTTTAAAGACACGGATTCTGCACTTCTTGAAAACGAAGAGTTGTTCAAGAAATATTGGGGTACGGTTATTCCGAACTCTGACAATAAATTCTCAGCGCTAAACTCTGCAGTATGGTCGGGTGGATCGTTTATCTATGTGCCGCCCGGCGTGAAAGTAGAAACCCCGCTGCAGGCGTATTTCCGTATCAACTCGGAAAACATGGGACAGTTTGAACGTACACTGATCATTGTGGATGAAGGCGCAAGCGTTCATTACGTAGAAGGCTGTACAGCACCTGTCTATACAACAAACTCCCTGCACAGTGCGGTAGTTGAAATCATTATCAAAAAAGATGCATATTGCCGTTACACGACTATCCAGAACTGGGCGAACAACGTCTACAATCTGGTAACAAAGCGTGCAGTGTGTGAAGAAAACGCCACAATGGAATGGATTGACGGCAACATCGGCTCTAAATTGACGATGAAGTATCCGGCTGTTATCTTAAAAGGCGAAGGCGCACGCGGTATGACATTATCGATCGCTCTTGCAGGTAAAGGTCAGCACCAGGATGCCGGTGCGAAAATGATGCACTTGGCTCCAAATACTTCTTCAACAATTGTATCCAAGTCGATTTCTCAGCACGGCGGGAAAGTAACATACCGCGGCATTGTCCACTTCGGACGTAAAGCGGACGGTGCCCGTGCAAATATTGAATGTGATACATTGATCATGGATAAGCAATCCACTTCCGATACAATTCCATACAATGAAATCCTGAACGACAATATTTCATTGGAACACGAAGCAAAAGTATCGAAAGTTTCCGAAGAGCAGCTCTTCTACTTGATGAGCCGCGGTATTCCTGAACTGGAAGCAACGGAAATGATCGTCATGGGTTTCATCGAGCCATTCACAAAAGAACTGCCGATGGAATATGCGGTAGAGATGAATAGATTGATCAAGTTCGAGATGGAAGGCAGTATAGGATAACACCTACACCCCTTGTCACAACAACGTTTGTGGCAAGGGTGTTTTTTGTCTGTGCCTAATTTATGCCTAAAAATAAATAAATCTGTGCCTAAAAAAGTAAAAAGTTCATCGTTCTATATACTTTTGGCTTTTAAATTTAGTTATTCAATTGCTTTTAGTAAATTTTTTTAAAATCCCTCAAATCCTAATGAAATCTCTTTTCTATATTCTTTGTTGGACTAAAATTTAATAAGTTCAAATTTGTTCTTTTCCCTTTCAACTAGAGTTTCTATGCAATTCATTGAAAATTGATTTTATAGAAATTCAATAATACTATTGTTTTAAGTTGTATTTTAATTCTATTGATTTATAGAGATAATCCTTACGATATAGAAAGAAGCCGAATACACCTATAGTTCTTTGTACAAAAGAGTAATTAAATATTCTTAATACTATGTCCTTTTATTCCTTTAAATAAAGTATTATGCTAAGTAAAGGAAGAATTAACAGTAGGATTTATGGAAAGTATTTAGCTGAAACAAGATATTTTGTGAAAGGATTGTGTTTAAGTAAATGAATTATGAAATTAATAACTTAAATGACTATAGTAATAGTATTAAAAAATATGTAGAGATTTATGCTGAAAGTATTTTTTTGCGTGGAGAGAGTTCAAAATACATTTATCCTACGTCAAGTATCGCTCGTCAAATTAAATATGTAGAAAATGAAGGTCATATCAACCAAGAAGTTCTAAGTATTACGCCAGAAGATTTTAAAAGAGATCAATCAGAATTTGAGAAATTAGTTAGAATGCAACATTATGGTATACCTACACGTTTGATTGATGTTACTTTTAATCCGCTTGTCGCATTATTTTTTGCTGTTCAATCAGATGATAATGAAAAAGACGGTTATGTTTATTTATATATTGAAGAAAATTCCGTATCATACAAAGATAAAGAGGTAGACATATTATCAAAAATCGCATTTTCAAATGTTCAATCGATAAATTCATTTAAAATCGAGAATAATTTAGAGGAAAGCGAAGAACAACTCGCGAGAATAATAAATCAAAATTACTTTATAAATGATACACCTATAGATAATAATGATCGTATTAGTAGACAAAAAGGAACGTTTGTAATTTGTGGAAATGAAATTAATAACTCTGAGCTTACTGATAAAATAATACCTCTGGATTGTGTCCCAACGAGAACATTTAGAATTCCTTATGAGTACAAAGAAAGTATCAAGAATGAATTAGATTCATTAGGGTATAACATCTATAATTTATATGTAGACTTACCATCAGTTGCAAATTATATAAAAAGCAAATATAAAGAAACTAGCAGTATTGAAGGTGCCTATGAAATAATTGAGCATACTTCACAACAAGAATTTAAACATGTGTGGCATGATATTACTATATTATTGAAAAAGAAGTTGAAGGAATCTCAAATTAGAAAAATAATTAAGAAGGAAATAAATAATATATCGTTAACAAAACATATTATCTATGTTTACGTTGCTGAAGATCAAACTGCTCTAGCTCAATCAAATTGGATTTGTCAATGTAGATGGGGAAATGAAAAATTAGAGCATAATAATGTGCCTAGTTGGATATCTGACGTTGATAGTCATGGGTATTTATGGGGATTTTCAAAAACAAAAATTTCTAATGATTATTATAAATCATTAGAAGCGCCTAAAAGAATTGTTATTGCACAATTGCAAGAAGTATTTATAAAAATTGAAAGAGTTTTAAAATCTTTTAATTTTACCGAACTGATTGTGCAAGAGGATAAATCAGCATCTGAAGCTAGACAGCAATTAGAAGCAATTCGAGAGTTATTTCATGATAGAGTATCTTTAACTCATGACTTAGAAGTGTCTGAAGTTAAACAGGAATTGAGTGAAGTAGAAGGTTTATGTACAAACTATTTCTTACTTTATGATAGAGGAAAATGGTCAATTGGAGAAATGAAATTAGCATCAAGATATGGGGAAGAAGCACATGACAAAATGTTGAAGTTAGAATCTGTTTTAGATAAACTTGCTAGAGAGTGTCCAATAGAAGACGAAGATCTAATTTGGTCTGAAGAACAATCTGAAATATTCAGTTCAGTTCAAACTTTACCAATTTCAACAGACGCACATAAAATTCATATGAGTGTTGAAGTAGAATTCAGTACGGAAAAAATTTATTTCGAAGGAGTAACAACATTATTTGATGGATTTAAAATACTAATAACATGCGTATGTAGTGATAAGAATTATAAAGCAGCTGACAATGTTATAGTGCAAAATGGAAAAATTACTACGAGATTTTATCCAGGAAAACAGAAACAGTTCGAAAAAGGATTATACAAATTTGAAGTAATAGGTGGAATACCAGCTGTTCAAAGTTTAGAAGTGCAAAAAAAGACTGGGATTGAATACGAAAAAATTAGAGGGGAAATTGTAGAGCATCAGGGTTCTTCTTCAATGATTAAATACGAAGTTGAACTGGAATTAGGACTTTACTAATTGGAGAAATCAAAAGACTAAATATTTTGTTTGTTTTTGGCGGAAAATTCATTCGAGAAATAATGTAAGCAATTATATTAAAGAAAATTATGTTTATGATTAGTGTACCTAATTTGTGCCTAAATAAAATGACTTTCTATGATTCTCAATGATAGGTAGAATTTCCAAAAAACTTATTTTATACGTATCATAAGCGTTAATTAAACTCTATGATTCATGAAAATTATCAAATTCGAATTGGAAGATCCCATCGGTTAATATAAAAATACCCTGCAGCATCCGTTAATTGGATACTGCAGGGATTTTTTGTTTACGGAAATTTCATTGTTCGTTTTTATTTATTGCCACAACCGCAATGGTGCATCGAGAAATACAGATTAATTTTCCTTCTTCGTCGGTAATCTGGATATCCCAAACCATAGATGTACGGCCGCGGTGCAATGGCGTAGCAGTGGCAGTTACCACGCCGTCTTTTTTACCCCGTATATGATTTGCGTTGATTTCTAAACCTACCGGGTAATGTGTTTTAGGATTCAGGTTCAAGGCCGCAGCAAAACTTGCGGCAGTTTCTGCAAGAGCGACAGAAGCCCCTCCATGGAGCAAACCCATTGGCTGATGAGTTTTAGGTCCGACCGGCATCTCGCAAACTACTTTGTCAGGCGTCGCCTCTTTAAATGTGATGTCCAATGCACCAATAAGAGTTTTCTCTAAATTAATTCCATCCACTAAATTAAGTTCATTCATTCGTATCTCTCCCATCTGTATGCTGGGCAACACCCGCATAAAGTTTTTACAGGAATCATAAACTTTGTTATAATCCATGTATATACATATAATAATATATGGTGTGTATAATATGTCAAGAATAACAGAAAATTTCAATAAGTGGATTTTTATAAAGGAGCGGACTTAATGAAACCAGAATTAGACCAGAAACAAGCTGAACATATCATCCAAGTCTGCGCATGCGCCAATATGCGAACTGTATCTGGATCACTGACACAGCTGTACAATAGACTGCTGAAACCCACGGGATTGAAAATTACTCAATACTATATGCTGGGCAATATTTATACTTCACCAAATATTTCAATCAGCAGGCTTGGAGAGATCATGCTGCTGGATCAGACAACGGTTACGCGTAACCTGAATATTTTAAAGGATTCCGGCCTGGTTGAGATTCATAGATCTGAGCATGATTCGCGGACGAAGGTAGTATCCATAACAGAATTAGGCTATGAAAAATTAAATAACGCTACACCTGTCTGGAATGAGGTTCAAGAGCGGATTGAAAGTTCTATTGGCAAAGATGAATATATAGATTTATTAAACAAACTGGGTGAACTGCATGAGGTCATTGATAACTATGACAGCTAGAAGCAGCACAAGATAAATTCTCCTCTTGCTGTTAATCACTCAGTGAAGTCTGACAGGTAAAAGATATAGTGATAAATTGATTGACAAGTCGAATAAATCCAGTAGAATACATGTATATACATGTAATGTGAGTTTGCTTATACTTCTCTATTTGCTTTTGAGGTTATTTTTTTGTAAATAGATTGAAAGCGCTTACGGAAAAGGGGAGAGTTTATGATGAATTTAGTAGATTTGAAAAAGAGTATGAGTCTTCCGGTGATTGCTTCACCCATGTTCATTATCAGTAATCCGAAGACGGTGATCGAGCAGTGTAAAGCTGGAATTATCGGAGCTATGCCGTCTTTGAATGCAAGACCGATTGCACAATTTGAAGAGTGGCTTATCGAAATCACAGAGGAACTGGCAGATTATAATGCGAAAAATCCTGATAAACCAGCAGCGCCATTTGCAATTAACCAAATTGTCCACCGTTCCAATGAAAGACTGCAGGAAGATATGGAGCTTTGTGTGAAATACAAAGTTCCGATCATTATTACCTCACTTGGTGCAAGAGAAGATGTTTATGAAGCAGCGCACAGTTATGGCGGAATCGTACTTCATGATGTCATCAATAATTTTTTCGCAAAGAAAGCAATTGAAAAAGGAGCAGACGGCCTGATTGCGGTAGCGGCGGGAGCAGGAGGGCACGCAGGTCCGAAGAGTCCTTTTGCTCTCATTCAGGAAATCCGTGAATGGTTTGACGGGCCGCTTGCGCTTGGCGGTTCTATTGCAACAGGAGGAAGCGTGCTGGCTGCTGAAGCGATGGGAGCTGATTTTGCATACATCGGGTCTCCCTTTATTGCGACGAAAGAGGCGAGAGCTGTAGAGGAATATAAACAGGCGATTGTAGACGGAAATTCTGATGATATCGTGTACAGTAACTATTTCACCGGAGTACATGGGAATTATTTAGCTCCGTCGATTCGTGCTTCAGGCTTAGATCCTGATAACTTGCCGGAAAGTGATCCGACGAAAATGAACTTTGGCGGGGATGCCGGTCAAAAAGCGTGGAAGGATATTTGGGGATGCGGACAGGGCATTGGCGTAATTGACAAGGTGCAGCCGACAAAGGACTATGTAGCACAGTTAGCAGAGCAGTATAACCAGGCAAAAGACAAACTGGTTGGTGATAGAGTAAACGCAGCAAGCAGGTAATGGAGGAGGATATTTATGCAGCACATGTTATTCAGTGATCCAATTACATTAAATGCAGTACGCTATAAAGACAGAGAAGCACTTTCTTATAACGGCTTGCGATTTACTTATCAGGGTTTTAACGACAGAATTAATCAACTGGCCCATGCACTGCAAAGTATCGGGGTGAATAAAGGCGACAAAGTGGCAATCATGCTGATGAATTGCCATCAATTATTCGAACTTATTTTTGCTTGTGCAAAGATCGGTGCTGTTGCTGTACCGGTCAACTCACGGTTTATCAGTCGTGAAATTCAACATGTTGTGGATGATTCAGAAGCTCTTTTGCTGGTTGTGGACTCTCGCTTTTTGGATGAAGTCTTGCCTTCCAGTGAGCAGTATAAAACTGTTAATCACTTTATTACGGTTGGATCGAGCGACAAGGTGCAATATCCTGAGTATGAGGAATTGATTGCAAATTTCTCTAAAGAAGAACCAGTTCCTTCGTCGCCTCTTACTGAATTAGATACATTAACAATTATGTATACAGGCGGGACGACAGGTTTTCCGAAAGGAGCGGTTCGTTCTCATCGCAGTATGTATTTAGTTACGTTATTATTCAGTATCGAATTTCAGATTGGAAGGCTTGGAAGAGGACTGGCTGCAGGGCCTTTATATGGCGCAGCCGCGTTAAGTATTTCTCTGCCGAATTTATATGTAGGGAATAGTCTTCACATTTTGGAGAAGTTTCATCCTGTGGAAGTGTTACAAGCGATTGATGAAGAAAAGACGACAACTACGTTTTTAGCCCCGCCTATGTTGGAAGCCATCTTTTCATTACCTGAGGAAATATTGCGGCAATATGATGTCTCTTCGTTAAAGTCTATCATTTCCGTAGGGGCACCTTTGCATACGAGTACAAAAGAAAAAGTATTTGCGTATTTCCCGACAGCTGACCTGAATGAGTTCTACGGAGCTACAGAATTGGGCGGCGCGGCAAATTTGTTTCCTGAAATGCAGAAAGACAAGGACCGTTCTGTTGGCGTACCAATGCTGGGAATGGATATCGAATTGCGCAATGATAAGAGAGAACCTGTGCAGGAGAATGAAGCGGGAGAGTTCTTCGTTAAAGGGATTACACTCTGCGATGAATATTATAAAAGACCTGAGGCCAATAAAGAGTCTTTCGATGGTGAGTGGCTAAGCTTAGGTGATGTAGGAGTGCAGGACGAGGATGGCTACTATTATATCGTTGATCGGAAGCAAGATATGATCTTATCCGGTGCCATTAATGTTTACCCGGCAGAAATTGAAGGTGTTCTGCATGAACATCCTGCTATAGCAGATGTAGCTGTAATCGGCATACCTGATGAGAAGTGGGGAGAAGTGTCTTTGGCTGCGGTAGTATTGCGTCCAGGGGAAAAAGTGTCAAAAGAAGATCTGATTGAATTCTGTCAGGGCAAATTGGCAAAGTATAAGATTCCGCAGCATATTGATTTTGTAGAAGAACTGCCGCGGAGTCTTCAAGGAAAACTGCTGAAATTCAAAATACGTAAAAATTACGAGTGAAAATAACATCAAAAAAACGAAGTGCGAATTGCACTTCGATTTTTTGGTTACTCTTCAGAATCCTGAACGGACGCTGCTGATTCAGTTTGAGGTGTTGTATGATCAGATTTAGAACGGATCACTTCATTCGTCAGCTGTTCAATGCTCGGACGGATATTGCTTTTGCCCGAGAAGTTCTCCAGCATTTCCTTCATATCAATACCTGAGGAAGCTTTCAAAGTTTCCTGCAGCGTTGACATCAGGTCGGTCGCATAGGAAGTGACTTTATTGGCACCTCCGCCTTCACCGCCGCCAGTATCGACTACAGTAATCTTATCGATATTGCCAAGCGGGCTGGCGATTTCTTTCGCATATTCAGGAAGCATGTTCACAATCATATCAAGCATAGCTGCCTGACCATAGTGTTCGAAAGCTTCTGCGATTTTGCGTTTTGCTTCGGCTTCTGCAAGACCTTTTAGACGAATAATATCGGCTTCAGATTCACCTTGCGCACGCTGTGACTGTGCTTTGGCTGTACCGTCGAGACGGACTTTCTCAGCATCTGCCTGTGCACGGGCTTCAATACGGTACTTTTCTGCATCTGCTTCTGCCAGCTGTCTTGATTTCTCAGCTTCAGCGTTTTGTTCAATTGCGTAGCGGTCCGCATCCGCTTTTTTCTTCACTTCAGAATCATATTGTTTCTCTCGGCGCAGAATTTCTTTTTCTTCCAATTCGATTTGTTTTTGACGCTCGATAATTCGGACCTGCATTTCCTGTTCCGTTACTTCTTGTTTGGAACGTGCAGTCTGTAATTCATACGCCTGGTCGGCGCGTGCTCTCGCTACATCTTGTTCGCGTCGGTATTCCGCTACTTTCAGCTGGTTTTCCTTTTCCGCTTCGGCAATTTCAGTTGCCCGTTCCAGCTCTGCCTTCTGTGCCTCTTTTGATGCTTCGGCATTTTTTATCCGTGTTTCTTTTTCTGCTTCAGCCATCGCTATGTCTGCATCGCGTCTGACCTGTGCAATCCGCGGCTTTCCTAATGAATCAAGATAGCCATTTTTATCTCGCACGTCTTTTATCGTGAATGAAACGATGATCAATCCCATTTTTGCGAGATCCTGTGAAGCGACCCGCTGAACTTCCTGTGAAAACTTATCACGGTTTTTATAAATTTCTTCTACTGTCATGGAGCCCAGGATAGACCGTAAATGGCCTTCAAGCACTTCTTTCGCTTCATTTTCACGATCAGCTTTCGATTTTCCTAAAAATTGTTCGGCAGCCGTTGCGATTTCAGAAATAGAACCGCCTATTTTAATGATGGCCGTGCCGTCTGCCATGACCGGGACTCCCTGCTCTGTATAGACTTCAGGAGTGGAAACTTCCAGTTTGCTTGATAATAAACTAAGCGGTTCTGCCTGTTGGAAAACAGGGAATACAAATGTACCGCCGCCCCGGATAATTTTAATCCGATTTCCAGACTCATCCGTATGTACATTTTTCGAACCCAGATAACTGCCGGTTACGATCAATGCTTCATCGGGCCCCACCGTTTTGTATTTTGTAACATAAACACCAATAACAGAAATTAATACAATTGCAACAATACCTAATACAATCCATAAACTCATGCTGTTTCCCCCTTATTTATTATTTGAAGCGGAACGGTTCATACTCTTTAACAAAGAATGTGCCGTTTTTTACTTCGATCAGCAATACTTCTTTTCCATACTCGATTGCTTCATTCTCATATCCAGCCGCTCGTTTTGCCAGATTACCATTGACAGTTTCGAGCAAGATTTCACCAAAACCGTCCACAGGAATAGGTACGATAACTTTTCCAACCAGACCTGTCAGTGATTCATCTGTATAGGCAAGCGAAACTTCTGCAGACCTGAGCGGAACTAACACAAAGAAATAAAGTAAGAAGTCCAAAGCAACAGCAATTCCTGCTGCGATAGCTAATATACCCCAGCTGTTTAAAGATGAGAGCAATTCTAAAACATATGCGGCAGCTGAAGTAAAGGTGATGAACGCGAGAATGACAGCAGGGTCAAGGAATGGACTCATTTCGCCGATACCTTCAGCCAGGTCACTGAGCAGTACATACAGTACACTTGCGATCCCTGCAATAATTAATACAGTCAAATAGATATTTTGTACAGCAAATCCAAACAGCTCCATGTTCAATCCCTCTCTTCTACTTTATCCCGTTACTAATTATACGGATATACAAATGAAAGGTTTCATTAATTATCTAAGTAATGTAAAATTTATAAAATTATTAGGTTTAAAAGAAATATTTCTTGTTGATTAGGGAAAAAGAGTCTGCACCAAAATGTGTGCTTGACAGGCTATTTCATGAGCAGTTTAAGATTGGACTGTGATTGCGCAATATAGGATGAGAGTGGAAGGATACCGTTTCCCTGCGTTCCAGGCGGACGGGAGGGCCCTCGGTGAGCCAAGCGAACAGCGAAGGGTTCGCTTTGCCTTAATTTCTGTGTTCTCTACAGAAATTAAGGCAATACAGGGTTCCTTCTGCCGTCTTCTTTCGCTTCTTTCGCTCCCTTTAGTTGTCTCATCCTATCGGGCTGATCCTCCCGGAGTGTTTTAGCCGCGGGCTCACACGAAGTGAGTCATGCAACCGTTGCCGCAGGACGCGGCGTACTTAGGCTGCCTGGAACGAAGGTACACTGGCTGGTGTTTCAAGACTTTTTGTATGAGCAGGCAGTATGAGCACACGATTTGGGACTATTACAATGGGTAAGGTTTTTCATGCAATACTTATCATTCTGCAAAGGCTTAGATTCTTGTGATCGATGCATTTGCAAACTCGAGATACGAAACAAGACAAGCTAATTCATACTCTGCAAAAAAATCAGTACATCGTACTTTCTCCAACACTAGCGAAGGCGCAACTGCGGGGTAGGCCGTGGCTGTGAGACTGCTGGCACGTTCTTCGCCAGTAGGCTCATAGCGTAAGGCAATCCCCCAGCGCCGAAGCGGGTTTAAACTGCAAACTCACACTTCAATTAAAATCCCTTCAAAGTCGAGAAACGAAACCCGTACATATCAAATCCACACACTGCCAACATGCACGTGACAGGTTGTCAAGCACATGTTTTGGTGAAGAGCCAGAAAAAATTACGAAAGAAATACTAGGTTGGTTCCTTGAGAACTTAGAATAATGATAGAATCTTGTTTTTTATAATTCTATAATCTATAATAGTAATGTTATTGCTATAACCTTCATAAGCCCTGCTTTCCCCTGGGCGCACATACCATTGGACACTCGTTCAAACTACTTTATAACTCAAAAAAGAACCACCGAAACAACTGAATATTTTAAAAACAGCCTATATAGCTGCTTATTTGTTGAGCCTTTTTTTAATCTTTTTAAGGAGGTGAATCCCATTGAAGTTATCTCCAGTCGAACAGGAAAAATTATTACTGCATATGGCAGGTGAATTAGCCATTAAACGAAAAGCGCGTGGAGTTCTGTTAAATTATCCTGAATCTGTAGCGTTCATCTGTCATTACATTATGGAAGGCGCGCGGGACGGAAAAACCGTAGCGCAGCTGATGAGTGAAGGAAAACAATTGTTGACGGTAGAAGACGTCATGGAAGGTGTAGCGGACATGATTACAGATGTACAAATCGAGTGCACATTTCCAGATGGCACGAAGCTAGTCACCGTTCATGAGCCCATTCAATAAAAGGAGGTTACCACTTTGATTCCAGGAGAGATTAGACCTGCAAATAAAACAATCGAAATTAACGTAGGGCGGGCGGTACAATCTGTTCAAATTGCGAATACAGGAGATCGTCCGATTCAAGTAGGCTCACATTTTCATTTCATTGAGGTGAATAAGCATTTACAATTTGATCGGGAAAAAGCAGTGGGTATGCATTTGAATATTCCAGCTGGTACTGCAGTACGATTTGAACCAGGTGAGGAAAAGATAGTGGAATTAGTGGAGTTTGGCGGTAAGCAGCATGTCTTTGGCTTAAATGAACTGACAGAAGGTTCCACACATAAAAAAGAAGAAATAATTGAGAAAGCAAAAGTTGGTCGATTTAAAGGAGCAGATCCTAATGAAAATAACTCATGAACAGTATGGGAAAATGTTCGGTCCAACCGTTGGAGACCAGATTCGGCTGGCGGATACAGACTTATGGATTGAAATAGAGAAAGATTATACCACTTACGGCGATGAGGGCATTTTCGGCGGAGGAAAATCATTGCGTGTGTCGATGGGGCAAAATGGACAAAAAACGGCAGATGAAGGTGTATTGGATACGGTGATTACAAATGCCATGATCATTGATTACACAGGCATTGTAAAAGCTGATATCGGCATGAAAGATGGACGAATTGTAGGGATCGGAAAAGCTGGAAATCCAAACACGATGGATGGGGTAGACCAGGGAATGATCATTGGTGTGGGTACGGAAGTGTATGCAGGAGAAGGTTTAATTGCAACAGCCGGAGCAATCGATACGCATATTCATTTTATCAGTCCAGATCAAGTGGAAGTCGCATTAAATGCGGGAACTACAACATTTATTGGCGGGGGTACTGGCCCGGCGGCAGGATCAACCGCGACGACTGTAACCCCAGGGAGATGGCATTTACATCGTATGCTTCAAGCAATAGAAGACATCCCTATGAATATTGGGTTATTTGGAAAAGGCAGTGCATCATTTCCTGAACCATTAATTGAACAGATCCATGCGGGGGCAGTTGGTTTGAAGATTCACGAAGACTGGGGTGCTACTCCTTCAGCATTACACCAAAGTTTACTTGTCGCAGATGAGTACGATATTCAAATCGCACTTCATTCAGATACTTTGAATGAAGCTGGCTTTGTGGAAGAAACAATTGAAGCAATTGATGGACGGGTTATTCACGTATTCCATACAGAAGGAGCGGGCGGAGGACATGCCCCGGATCAATTAAAAATGGCGAGTTATCCCAATGTCTTACCTGCATCAACAAACCCAACAAAGCCTTTTACAACGAACACCATTGATGAACATTTAGATATGTTAATGGTGTGCCATCATCTGAAACATGATGTTGCGGAAGATGTAGCATTTGCGGATTCAAGAATTCGTCCTGAAACGATTGCTGCAGAAGATATTATGCAGGATTTAGGTGTGTTAAGTATTATGTCATCTGACTCACAAGCAATGGGGCGTGTTGGTGAAGTTGCCATGAGGACATGGCAAACTGCCCACAAAATGAAATTACAAAGGGGATCATTGCCGCAAGATGAAGGAAAAGATCATGATAATTTCCGTGTGAAGCGATATGTCGCTAAATACACTATTAACCCGGCTATCGCACAAGGGATTTCACATGAAGTCGGTTCGCTCGAAGAAGGAAAGTTAGCGGATATTATTTTATGGAAACCAGCATTTTTTGGCGTCAAAGCAGAAGTTGTCATTAAAGCGGGGATTGCCGTATATGCACAAACAGGAGATCCAAACGCTTCCATTCCAACTCCTCAGCCAATGAAGGGAAGAAGAACTTATGGATTTCATGGACAAGGTCCACAAAATGTAGCCATGACATTTTTACCGAAAATCGCAGTCGAAGAAGAACTTCCTGAAAAATTGGGATTAAAGCGAATGATTGGCACCGTCACTAATTGTCGGAATATATCGAAAGAAGATATGAAATTAAATAGTGAGATGCCAGAAATTGATGTGAATCCTGAAACGTATGAAGTGAAATTAGACGGAGAGCTTGCAATATGTGAACCGTTAAGTGAGTTGCCGATGGCGCAACGTTACTTCTTATTTTAATGATAACTACAATATTAAATGGATTAAGGGAGTGTTGGTTAGATGCTAGTGGAAAAAATTATAGGCAATATTTCCGGCAAAGAAGAAGAAACTCGAAAAACAATTGAATGGATCGAACTGGACTGGGAGCATTTAAGTAAACGAATTTTACGTGCAGAAACAACTGGCAACACGGATATCGCCTTGCGTATCGATCAAGAAGAACCATTGCAATATGGCGATATATTGTTTGAGGATGAAAACCGGATCATTGCCATTCGTACGAAAATGGAACCCGTTATTGTCATCAAACCAAAGGACATGACGGAGATGGGGAAGGCGGCATTTGAACTGGGTAACCGGCATACGCCTTCATTAATTGAAAAAAATGAGATTATTGTCCGGGCCGATCATACATTGATACCGTTATTAGAAGAAGTAGGTGTAGCTTTTGAAACAACAGAAAAGCGATTCAAACAACCGTTTAAATACCGCGGACATTCACATTAATTCAACCTTTCTCCATTTGATGCAGATTCATGACTCTGCATTTCCAATAGGGAACTATACTCACTCTTATGGTATGGAAACGTTTATACAAGAAAACCGTCTGCAAACAAAAGAAGAATTGCTGGAGTTTTGTAAAACTTTCCTCATGCACAATCTACTTTACGGAGATGTGATTCTAATTCAGGAAGCATATAGGGCAACCAATATTCGAGACTTGAATAAACTTCAGTCGCTGGATGAACTATGCGGAGCAATAAAACTAGCGAAAGAATCACGTGAAGCGAGTGTCAATGTCGGCAAGCAATTCATGCGTACCGTCTTACCACTGTGTGCCGATCCTTTTTTAACTAAATGGCATACCTGTGTTAAAAGTAGAAAAGCAAAAGGCCATTATGCCGTTGTGCTTGGAATATACTGTGCATTGAACGAGTTTGACATGGAAATGACTGTGATGATGTACATGTATTCCACAGTCAATGGATTGATCCAAAATGCAGTTCGGTCTGTGCCTTTTGGCCAAAATACAGGAGTGCAGTCACTGTATGAATTACTGGATTGGGTTACAGAGGCTGCGAAAATGGCGCAAAAATTAACAGTAGATGACGTTTCAAATAATGCGCTGAGCATTGAGCTTTCTTCTATGAAGCACGAATATTTACATTCACGATTATTTATTTCATAAAATAAGAGGAGGATTACTATGAAACCAGTACGTTTAGGAATTGGTGGTCCAGTTGGATCTGGTAAAACATCTTTGGTGGATCAACTGACACGAAAAATGCATGAAGATTATAAAGTGGCGGTTATAACCAATGATATCTATACGCGTGAAGATGCACAGTTTTTAATGCAAAATGGTGTATTGAATGAGGATCAAATTATCGGAGTGGAGACAGGCGGCTGCCCGCATACGGCCATCAGGGAAGATGCATCAATGAACTTTTCGGCAATTGATGAATTGAATGAACGTTTTGACGATTTGGATATCATCTTTGTGGAAAGTGGCGGGGATAATTTATCCGCGACGTTCAGTCCTGAATTAGTGGATGCCTACATCTATGTGATCGATGTGGCAGAAGGACAAGATATTCCACGCAAAGGCGGACCCGCATTGACGCGCTCTGATTTATTGCTTATTAATAAAACAGATTTGGCGCCGCATGTTGGTGTTGATCTTGACATTATGCACCATGATGTAGAAAAAATGCGTGAAGGCAGACCGTATATTTTCGCTGATGTCAGGACTCAGAAGAATGTCGATAAAATTGTGGAGTGGATCCAGAGCCACTTATTGCTTGAAGGCATGACGAAAAGTGGCAATTAATTCGCAAGGACGATACGTGCATCACGGCGTGTTGCAGATGGGATTCGAAATGAGGAGAGGTATAACGAAAATGCCTTTCGTCTTTCAACAGCCTCCTCTAAAAGCGAGCCGTGCTTTATACGATGGACCGAAAGATCGTGCCATTGTGTATATCATGGAATCCTCTGGAGGTATGGTGGCGGGCGATCGAAATGATATGACGATTTCTGTTGGCCATGAAGCGAAGGTGACGATGATTCAGCAATCTGCATTGAAGATTTATCCATCTCAAAACGATAAGCAGTGTGTGCAAGAGATTACAGTGGATATTGAGGATAATGCACGTTTGGAATGGATGCCGGAAGTCGTCATTCCTTTTAGTGATGCCCGTTTTAACATGTCGACAGCGATTGATATGCGCTCAACCTCTACGTTGATCTGGGGTGAAATTATTGCACCAGGACGCGAAAAAAGAGGGGAAATATTTGATTTTGAAAGTTTGCGTTCTACATTTTCCATTCGCATAGACGATCAATTGATTGCACAAGACTCTATTTCCATACAGCCGGCTGAAATGAATTTACAGGCACTTGGGATGTTAGAGAACGCGCAATACATTGGTTCTATTTGGGTGGTATCTCCGAACGCCCATAAGTTAGATGTACGTGGAATTCAGGAAAACTTGTTAAATAATTCGACTGTAAGAATTGCGATCACCCGTCTGGAGAGCAATGCCATCCACTGCCGTTTTTTAGGTGCTGAGCAGTGGGACATGCAAGAGGAGTTAAAAAGAGTATTTACAATGTTTTCCGAGCAGCTGTAAGTCGAGTTCGTATTTTGTGGAAAAGGAAATGAATAGTATGTGGAATAGTAAGTATCTTAGTATTTTATTCGCTGCACTGCTTGTGTTAAGTGCGTGCAGCAAAACATCTTCAGACACAGCGGCAGAAGTGGCAGACAGCGATCGGGATCGGTTAGTCTATGCTTCGGAATCAGAGTTTGCGGGTTTAAATCCATTACTCGAGGAAACAAACGTAGATGCCTTGCTTTTCAGAGGGTTACTGCGATTTGATGAAAACAATACACCGCAAAATGATATCGCACAGCAAGTAGAAGTTTCAGAGGATTTATTGACTTATACTTTTACGTTGAAAGAGGACGTCCATTTTCACGATGGAACAATTCTTTCTGCAGATGATGTAATCTTTACAATCGAAAGTATACTGGACGATCAAAATGCATCCTTTTTGAAGTCAGACTTTATAGCGGTTGATACCCTCACGAAAAATACGCAGAACCAAGTCGTGATTACATTAAAATATCCTTTCACACCGTTTTTGGATAAGATGACAGTTCCGATCTTACCGAAACATGCATTTAAGGGAGAAACGATGCGGAACTCTGAATTTAACCGATCCCCGATTGGAGCCGGCCCATATCAAATGGATGAATGGAACAGCGGAGATCATATCGTGCTGAAAGCCTTTCCAGAATTTTTCGGCACCGCGCCATCTATTGACCAAGTCGTATTTAAATTTATTGAAGATAGCACAATGCGTGCTTTGAAATTAAAAACAGGTGAAGTGGATGTTGCATTGCTTGATCCTTCGCAAGTGAAATCCGTTTCAGGAGAAGAATCCATTAAAATTTATGATATGGATTCTGCAGATTATCGAGGTATGCTCTTCAATATGAAACAGGAGCTATTCCAAGATGTGAATGTACGGAAAGCATTTAGTTATGCGACAGACCGGGATAGTATTTTAAAAGGAATTTTATTTGGATTCGGACAGATAGCCTATTCTCCTCTGCAAAAGAATAGTTTTAAAAGCTCTGACGCAGAACCGTATACATACGACGTGAAGAAAGCGAACAAGCTATTGGAGAAGGCAGGATGGAAGAAAGAATCCGATGGCTTCCGGTACAAAGGCAAGGAAAAACTTGCCTTTACGATCACCACTCCCATAACGGATAACGTGCGCGTGGATATGGCGAATTATTTATCCGAAAGCTTTAAAGAAGTAGGAGCGGATGTGAAAGTGGCTGCATTGGACTGGAGTGCCATTGTAATCGAGGAAACGGATGCATTTATGGTCGGGTGGGGAAGTCCGTATGACGCCGATCACCATACGTATGCTTTGTTTCATTCAGATGAAGCCAGTGTGAATAGTTCCGGCTATAACTATGGAAGTTATTCCAATGAAACTGTCGATTCGCTTTTAACAGAGGGAAGGAAAACAGTAGATGAAGAGAAACGTAAGGAAATATACGGACTACTTCAAGCCGAATTATCAGAAGATCCTCCTTTTATTTATATTGCCTACTTACATGCAGTATATGGGATGAATAAAGATATCAAAGGAGTAAAGGAACGAACGCTTGGCCACCATGGATCTGGATTCTTATGGAATGTAGAGGAGTGGGAGTGGAATGACAGGTAAGTGGATTGTAAAGCGAATGATGATGGGCATGATTGTGCTCATCATTGTAAGCTTTTTTTCTTTTTGGATGTTAGATCGAGCGCCTGGTAACTTGGCCGCAGCTTATTATGGCGGCAATGCCCAGACATTGAATGCATCAGAAATCGAAAGAATCAATGAAACGTTCGGATTAGACCGTTCGATAAAGGAAAGATATGGTGCATGGCTGTATGAGCTGGCCAATGGAAATATGGGATATTCATTGAAAGAGGGCAGACCCGTACTGGAAGTACTTGGAGAAAAGGTACCGAACACATTGGTGCTTGTACTGACTTCATTGATGTTAATTATTGCACTATCACTCCCGTTAGGATTGATTGCAGGATTAAATAAAGATTCCCTAATTTCTAAATTGGTATCTTATGCAGGTGTTCTCATGTCCTCTATCCCTGCATTTTGGCTGGGACTCGTGTTGATTTGGATATTTTCATTGCAACTCGGGTTATTGCCTTCGTCAGGTATCAAAAGGATAGGGGGCACGGGTTATGGAGATCGTTTTGTGCATTTAGTGATGCCTGTTACTGTGCTTGTGATTTCACATGTCGGCCTGTATGCGAGGTTTTTGCAAGAAAGTATCATTGCGGAAAGTGAAAAGTATTATGTGTTGGTCGCATTAGCAAATGGCGTGGGTCGCAAAATTATCAAAAGGGGCATGTTGAAAAATGCTCTGTCTCCCTATATAAGTTACTTTGCGACAACGATTCCTTCCTTTTTTGGCGGCACAGTCATCATTGAATCCTTATTTTCTTATGGAGGACTAGGCCAGCTGCTCGTCAATGCGGTAAGCAGCAAAGACTTTCCCTTGCTGATGGGAGGTGTTATGACAATGGGAATTTTCGTTGTTGTGACACTATTTATTGCGGATTGCATCCTATATGCCGTAAATCCCCGGCTCAGAAGAGAGGGAGCTAGGTGAGACCATATAAAACCAAACTGATATGTTGGATCTTCTTATTGGTAATTGTTCTGCTAACGCTTTTTTCCGCCTATATAACGCCTTATGAATCAAATACGATGAACATGGATGCAGTGTATGAAGCGCCGAGTCAAAGTCATTGGTTCGGGACGGATCATTTAGGAAGAGACGTTTTGACAAGACTGCTGGCGGGTGGAAAGGTCACGCTGATTGTAGCTGCATTATCAACGATTCTTTCTCTCTTTCTTGGCTTGATCTATGGCGGGATTAGCGGATATTTTGGTGGAAGAATAGATTCTCTTTTGATGCGTTTGCTGGAAGTTTTTTTAACGATACCTTCCTTATTAATCATTTTAGTATTTCAGGCGTTCATGCAGGGAAGTGTTTGGAGTATTTTACTCATCATTGGTTTGACGAGTTGGTATACGACGGCACGTATTGTCCGAACGGAGTTTTTAAAACTTAGCCAACTGGAATTTGTCCAAGTGGCAAAAATGATTGGGACGCCGGTTTGGAAAATTCTTGTGAGTCACTTATTGCGTAACAGTATGGAAGCCGTTTTTGTGGTCACCTTATTTAATTTTGCAGGCGCAATATTCATAGAAGTATCTCTAAGTTTTCTTGGGATCGGAGTTTCGCCAGCAGTGCCTTCATGGGGAAATATGCTCTTCCATGCGCAAAGCGATTTCATTACAGGTGCTTGGTGGGTTGGAATATTTCCGGGACTGCTGATTATGTTCACAGTTCTTTCAATAAATATCATTGGAAGTTCTACTTTTAGAACAAAGAGAGGTTGAATGAGGTGCTGCAAATAAAAGATCTGTCTATTCAGGTGGATGACCAAGTAATTGTGAGACATTCGAGCTTTGTGATTAAACAGGGGAAGATTACGGCGATGATCGGGGAGAGCGGCAGCGGAAAAAGCCTTACCCTCTTGGCAATTCTCGGAATCCTTCCTAAAGAAGTGGACGTATCTGGAAATATTTTATTTAAAGATAAAAGTTTGTTTGAAATGTCGGCTAAAGAAATTCAATCTTTTCGCAAGGACGAAGTTTTTGTCATATTTCAGGATGCCTTCAACAGTTTCAATCCTTCGATGCGAATAGGAAAACAATTATTCACTTTGGCTGAAAGAGGCCGCGATTCTGGATATTTAGCATTTTTGGAGAACATGTCTTTGATATTCAAACGTTTGGATTTATCGAATGAAGTATTTCAGAAGTATCCATTTGAACTTTCGGGCGGGATGTTGCAGCGCTGCATGATTGCCTGTGCGATTTATAGTAAACCCTCATTAATTATTGCTGATGAACCTACTTCTGGTTTGGATGTTCAAAGTCAAACAGCTTTAATAGAAATATTACTAGATATGAATCGTGAATATGAAACTACGATTTTCTTGGTTACTCATGATATTGATGTAGTGAAAGAGATTGCAGATGAAGTGCTCGTGATGTTTCAAGGATCAGTTGTGGAGAGCGGCCTACTCGAGACTATCGTTAGCCACTCTGTACATCCTTACACAAAACGTTTGCTAACAAGCAGTTTTCGAATGGTGGAATGAAGAATGACGAGTATTGAAATATGTAATGTAACAAAATCCTACACTGCTGGAAAGATAGAGAAAATTGTTTTAGATAATTGTAATATGGTCATCCAGAGTGGGGAGATTACGGGTTTGATTGGGCGCAGCGGCAGCGGAAAAAGTACATTGTCTCGATTACTCATGAGATTGGAAAAACCGGCTAGCGGAATGATAAAATTCGATCAAACGCCAATTTCACAACTGGATAAAAAGCAATATTACAATGAAATCCACATCGTTTTTCAAAATGCAACAGCCTCGCTGAATCCATCCTGGACCATTCGTAAAGTATTTGAAGAAGTTCTGATCATGAAAAAGGAAAAGTGGGGAAGCCATCATCTTGCAATGCTAAAAAAGATGAACTTGTCATCAAATATTTTAGATGTGTATCCATCACAATTAAGTGGTGGAGAAAAGCAAAGAATCAATTTACTTCGTGCGTTATTTATGAATCCTTCTGTCTTGATTTGTGATGAAATTGTCTCGAATCTAGATCGTATTAACCAAAAGGAATTAATTTCTTTGTTACTCGAAATCCAAAAGAATACTAAAATGACTATATTATTTATTTCTCATGATATAGATATTGTAAAAGCAATATGTTCTTCGATTTTTGAGCTCGATGAAGGAAAGTTGAAGAGATTGATTTAATGTAGTCTGTTGGAAGTATGAGATTGAAGAAATCATAACTGTCATCCCTCAGAAATCAATCAGTTGATTACATACCTAGCGGGGTATATAATGAGTGTAATAGCCAATGAAAAGGGGGTTTTATGTATGACTGTAACAGCAATGGTTTATGTTTCATCGACTTGCCCGTACTGTACGATGATGACGAATTATTTAGATGAAATACACGTCCCTTATGAAACGATCAACATCTCAACGGATCCTGCAGCAGGTCAGCGTCTTGTTGAAACGACAGGTCAGATGGGTGTTCCACAGACAAAGATAGACGGCAAATGGATTGTAGGCTTTGATCCGGCGAGTGTTCACGCTGCTTTAGAGGCATGAAAAATATCAAACAACTTTTCACGTGCAGAACGTGCAGAATCGAAACGGCGGAAGAGATGGAAAAGAAGCTATTTCCGCAGTTTTGCATTGGTCATGCCGCATTTGCTGTGATGGGTCTGGTACTCGTCATCTTGGAATGGACTCATTAATTTAGGAGGCTGTAAGAATGGGATGGATTTTCATTGCACTCATCGCCGCATTTCTCGTCTGGCGGATGAAACCGGCAAAAGGCGTACAAACCATGTCGGCTGATGAGCTAAAAGATCGATTAAAAGATCAAACAATCCAGTTTATTGATGTGCGGACGCCGACGGAATTTAAGGGACGCCATATTAAGGAATTCCGAAATATTCCTTTGAATCTTCTTCCCGGCAAACTTGCTGAGTTGAATAAAGAACAGGAAGTAATTGTCATCTGTCAGAGCGGCATGCGCAGCTCTCAGGCAGCAGGAAAGCTGAAGAAGGCAGGATTCACCAGCGTGACGAACGTCCGAGGCGGGATGAGCGCGTGGCAGAGGTAAGTTAAGGAAGTGTTTCGGGTATGTTTGCCCGAGACGCTTTTTTTATAGTGTAAACTGCATGGGATAGGGTACTGGAAAGGTAACAGTTGTTACTGTTCAACAGCTAATATGATACCGGTAACGATTATTCCGAAAAATACATAAGGTATGATACACTACTAGAAAGGTAAAAGGAGGCGACTTTCCATGATTCATATTGGGCTGACAGGATGGGGAGACCACCCGAGCCTGTATAATGAAAAGACTGCGGCGAATAAAAAACTGGTGGATTACAGCAGGCATTTTCCGATTGTCGAGCTGGATTCCACATTTTACGCCATCCAGTCTGAGAAAATGATGAAGAAGTGGACAGAAGAGACACCGGCTGATTTTCAATTCATTGTGAAAGCTTATCAAGGCATCACGGGACATCAGCGGGGCAAGCTGCCGTATCAGTCTGAAGAAGAAATGTTTTCGCTGTTTAAACTGTCGATGACGTCTTTTGCAGAAGCGGGAAAGCTGGCGATGGTGCTGGTGCAGTTTCCGCCTTGGTTTGACTGCCAGAAAGAAAATGTGGATCGGATCCGCTATGTCCATGAACAGCTGCAGCCCTTACCGATTGCGGTGGAGTTCCGTCATCAGTCATGGTATACGCCAGCATACCGACAGAAGACATTGGACTTTTTACAGAGTCTGAATATTATCCATGTGGTATGTGATGAACCGCAAGTCGGTGACGGCAGTGTGCCGCTCGTGCCGGTTGCGACAGACTCCAAAGTACTGCTTCGTCTTCATGGCCGCAATGACAGCGGATGGGTCAACACACAAAGGGACAGCAAGGCCTGGCGCAAGGTTCGTTATTTATATGATTATAGTGAAAAAGAGCTGCAGGGGATGAGCGAAATCGTCAGCAGGCTAGAACAGCAGGCGGAAGAAGTATTTGTCATTTTCAATAATAACTCCGGACAGCATGCAGCAAAGAACGCCAAGCAATTTGCGGAACTTTTCAACATAGAATGCGGACAGCCGCTCACCAAGCAGATGGACTTGTTTGAGGAGGATCTATAATTAATGGAATATGTATTACTCGCAATCATTGGATTGGCGTCAGGTGTAATCGGTTCGATCGCGGGGCTCGGCGGAGGCACCATTTTAGTGCCTGTTACCTTGTTTATCGGGCTAAATCTAGGCATGATCCCGGATATCACACCGCAGAGCGTAGTCGGTCTGTCAGTCATCATGATGATTGCAAATGGACTTGGCTCGACAGTTTCTTATATGAAAGTAAAAACGATTGATTACCGCAGTGCGTTTCTATTTTTCGGTGCAAGTATTCCAGGTATCATATTCGGCGCCTATATTAATAAAGGACTTGATATTAAATCCTTTAATCTCTATTTTGGAATTCTGCTGATCGTACTTTCCATTTTATTATTGACGAGAAAGTATCTGAAACCGATCCAATGGTTTGTGGAACACGGCAAAAAGATTAACTTCACTGATCCGCAGGGAGAAACGCATATTTACGGCTACCCGATCTGGTTTGCGGTTCTGCTGTCTCTGTTCATTGGCTTTACGTCAGGATTATTCGGTATCGGAGGCGGCACAATGGTCGTGCCTGCGATGATTCTGCTGTTCCTGTTTCCGCCGCACGTGGCGGTGGCTACCTCTATGCTGATGGTTTTCCTGTCGTCTCTCGTCAACTCGGTATCACATATTTCACTCGGGCACGTCCCATGGCTTTACACCATTCCAGTAGTTCCCGGCGCCTACTTCGGCGGAATGCTAGGGGCGTATTTGAACGGCAAAATGAAATCAGATACATTGGTTTTGGTCATACGCATCATTTTACTCGTCTTTGGATTACGTTCCATTTATGAGGGGATCTGGGGTTGACATACATGGAAGAATCAGTTGCTACCATTCATATTTACCACACTAACGACATACATAGCCATTTTGAAAACTGGCCGCAGATTAAACGTTTTTTGCAGCAGCGGAAAGAGCAGGCTGCGCATGCAGGAGAAGCCTGTTTCATCTTTGATGTCGGCGACCATGTGGACCGCTCGCACCCTTTCACGGAAGGAACCGAAGGCAAGGGCAATGTGGAACTATTGAATGAAGCAGGATATGACGCGGTAACTATCGGCAATAACGAAGGGATTACGATGTCGAAGGAAGCGCTGAATACATTGTACGAAGATGCTTTATTCGATGTTCTGGTGTGTAATTTAAGAGAACTGAACGGTGAACTGCCATATTGGGCCAAGTCCTCTAAAGTTCTGGAAACATCAGACGGCGTGAGAATCGGAATTGTCGGAGCGACTGCGCCTTACTTTGCTTTTTATCGCCAGCTTGGCTGGGAAGTTATAGAGCCGCGTGAACAGCTGCAGCAGATTGCCCGTCAACTGAAAAAAGAGTCGGATGTAGTGGTCTGCCTGTCTCATTTAGGCATCAATGAAGATCGATTGCTTGCGGAAGAATGTCCGGAATTTGATATCATTTTAGGTGCCCACACTCACCATCTGCTGCCAAATGGAGAATGGTCGGATGACACACTGATCGGAGCAGCGGAGAAGTTCGGGCATTATGTGGGCCATATCCTTGTAAATGTGGACCGCATAACAAATCAAGTAGTTTCTATGGAAGCAGAAGTCTTTCCGACAAATACCATGGAACAGACAGCAGAAGATGTAGAGCAAGTAAATGCCTATCTGGCTGCAGGAGAGGATGCGCTGCACGTTCCGGTATTTTATAATCCGTCTCCCTTAACACAAAAACTGACAGGCGACAGTCCGCTTTCCTCGTTTTTCGGCCGTGCGTTAGTCGCTTATACAGGAGCAGATTGTGCTCTTTTCAACGCAGGGATATTTATGGGGAGTCTGAATGAAGGATGGGTGACGAAGGGCGATCTGCATCGTTTACTGCCGCATCCGATCAATCCTTGCATCGTAACGCTTGACGGCTCTGAGCTGCTAGAACTTTATGAACAGTCACTGGATCCGAAGTGGACGGAAATGAAGATTAAAGGGTTAGGATTTCGCGGCACATTTATGGGTGCAGTCCTTCATGAGCATCTGTTCCTCAACTCTGAAGAGCAGCTGTTTGCCGGCAATCGGGCGGTGGAAGCAGGAAAAAGCTACAGCCTCGCAACGCTTGATATGTTCACATTCGGCTTTTTCTTTCCTTCATTAAAAGAAGCGCCAAAGCAATATATCATGCCTGAAATGCTCCGAGATGTTATCGGCTGGTATGGAAAGAAGTATTTTAATGAATAATAGTTATGCACGCCTCCTGACTCGCATAAAGTGAAGCAGGAGGCGTCTTCATGCGGTTTTATACAAATCAAAAAAAAACGAGAAAAACGCGGCATGCGACAAATTGGCTGCGGTTTATCATTCCGACGATCATCGTGGCAGTCGCCTTGTTTTTTTATACAGTCAATAAACAATTGACCCCGATTTATACTAATTACGCAGAAATCCAAACGCAAAAAATTGCCAGCCATGTCATCAGCCAAGCAATTCAAGCGCGTTCTTCAAGTGTGTATGATATCAATGAAATCATTGAAAATGTGCCGGATGAAACCAGAGACACAGTGACAACGAAGTTCAATGCGGAAATTATTCAGCAAGTCATGGCGGAAATGCATCAGTTGGTAGAAGATCACTTGGAACGTGCAGAAGGCGGAGATTTAGATATGCTGCCTCCGCTTGGCGACTTGGAATATAATCCTGAAATGATGCAAAAAGAGCAGGGCATCGTGTTCTTTGTGCCGCTCGGTCAAGCGACTAATATTCCGTTGATCGGTAATCTCGGTCCGAAAATCCCCATTCGTTTTCACGTTGTGGGAGAGGTGCATGCGACAGTGGAAAACAATATAGTGGAATTCGGCATCAATAATGCTTATGTGGAATTAAACTTGGTGCTCCAAGTGAATGTACAGATCATCGTTCCGCTCGCGACGAGCAAAAGTGTTGTGGAACAGAAAATGCCTGTGGCCATCGGTTTAATCAGAGGCAAGGTACCGCAAATTTATTCGAAGGGGGATCAGATGCCGGCACAGGTTGAAGTGCCTTTGGAGGATTACGAATAAATGGGTATTGTGAACACTGTCGATTCTTGCTACACTGAGAATAGAAGAATATCGAGACTTACGTAGAGGCTGCATTGTTTATAAGTATCTTGCGAGAGAGTGACATCCATGACCGCAAGTGAAAGGAGACAGTGCCGAAGTTTGGGAAGGGTCAACTTCTCAGATTGGGGTCATTTCAAAAAGGAATGACACTGTCATACAGCGAAATGTATGGAGAGCTACAATAGCCAGATGATCCGCATCGACACTCAGTATATAATGAATGATCCGCAGATTAATTTAGCCGACTCCTACACGTTTGTATAACTTGGCGGAGCCGGTTTTTTGCTCTTTAATCCTTTTGTATGGTCGATATGATCTGGCAATTAGAAGAGGAGGAATTGATATGATTGGAACGTGGGTATCCATTTTGCCTCCTGTTATCGCTATCGTCATGGTATTGATTACGAGGAGGGTATTATTGTCGCTGGGGGCGGGAATTGTTACAGCGGCCTTGCTCATCGCGTCATTTTCTCCCGTGGAGACATTGAAAAATGTCTGGACGGCAATGACGATTTCATTTTGGGATGGCGGACTAAATACGTATAACATATTTATTATGCTATTTTTATTATTGCTTGGTGTCATCACAGCGTTTGTCAGCCTGTCCGGCGGCAGCGCAGCATTTGCAAGATGGGCGGTGACACGCATCCGGACGAAACGCGGAGCGAAATTGCTGACGATGATTCTCGGAATCGCTATTTTTGTGGATGATTATTTTAATGCACTGGCAGTTGGTCAGATTGCGAGACCGATTACGGATCAGCATAAAATATCACGTGCGAAACTCGCTTATTTTATTGATTCGACATCTGCTCCGATTTGTGTAGTCTCGCCGATTTCCAGCTGGGGCGCATTCCTGATCGGGCAATTGGCACTTATACTGGGGACAACAGCTGCAGTCAGCTATTCACCTCTGACCGCCTTCATTATGATGGCGCCGATGAATTTTTATGTGATTGCGACGCTCTCCATGGTTTTATTCTTCGCATGGACGAACTATGACTTTTTTGAAATGAAAAAGCATGAGGATCGTGCTTCCAACGAAGGTTTGCTTTACGATCCAGATAAAGAGATTCCCGGTCAGCTTAAGGAAGAGTTTCCCGAGCATACACATGGAAAAGTACGTGATCTGGTAGCCCCGATCGTGACGCTGATTGTTGTCACACTCGGTATGATGATCTACACGGGCTATAAAGAAGCGGGCATTTTCGATATATGGGCAATCTTCGAGAATACAGATGTTCCGAAATCATTAGTGGTTGGTGGTATCACGGCAACAGTTCTGGCGATGGTCTTATATATGGTGCAAATGAAAGTGAATAATACGGCTAGTTATTCTTGGATGGGCCGTGCGTTCATCAGCGGGCTGAAAGCAATGATGCCTGCGATTCTGATCTTGATTTTTGCTTGGGGTTTAACAGAATTGATCGCTACACTTGATACAGGTCTGTTTCTGTCTACTATGGTGGAGCAATTGAATATTCCGGTAGCCTTCTTGCCTGTATTGATATTTATTCTGGCAGGATTAATGGCATTTTCTACAGGAACTTCATGGGGATCATTCGGAATTCTATTACCGATTGCAGGAACTATCATGGTCAATGCAGCTCCTGAATTGCTATTGCCTGCATTAGCGGCAGTGCTTGCAGGAGCAGTGTTTGGTGATCACTGTTCACCGATTTCAGATACGACCATTCTGTCGTCTACAGGGGCAGGATGTAATCATATGGACCACGTAGCTACCCAGTTGCCTTATGCACTAGTGGCGGCAGGTGTCTCTGCTTTAGGATATTTCGTCCTTGGATTGACAGGTTCAGTTTGGATTGGTTTAGCAGCAGTTGTTATTATTTTAATAGTATTATTTACGTATTGGACGGCCAAAGGCAGACAGCGGCAGGCACGCACAGCGTAAACTCACATTAGACTAAGAGTGCCGGTACTATGGTTCTCTTAGTCTAAAAAAATGTTTTGACATGTTGAAAAGTACTGTTTATACTAAATATACAGAACTTGAATTGTCAGAAAAAAGTGAATGGTGCTAAGTTTTGTGAAATAATATTTTTGAAGGGAGAGAGCAGTATGGAAAATCGTTCGCAGTGGGGAACGAGAGCTGGTTTTATTTTGGCGGCGGTCGGTTCTGCGGTCGGGCTTGGAAACATTTGGCGCTTTCCGTATGTCGCATATGAGAATGGCGGCGGAGCATTCTTTATTCCGTATCTATTCGCATTGCTGACAGCAGGTATTCCGATTTTGATCATGGAATTCACAATCGGACATAAGTACCGTGGATCCGCACCGCTTTCCTTTTTCCGTTTAGGCGGTAAAAAGACGGAATTTCTGGGCTGGTGGGGAATATTTGTTTCATTTGTTATTTCCACCTACTATGCGGTCATCATTGCATGGGCAATGAAGTATACAATTTACTCTTTTAATTTGCAGTGGGGGAAAGATCCTGAAGGTTTCTTCTTTGGAGATGTCCTGAAATTAGCGGATAATCCGGGGGATGTCGGAGGGCTGGTAGGAGGAGTTGCATTACCGCTTCTGCTTGTCTGGGCAATTTGTTTCGTTATTTTGCTGGGCGGTGTCAAGAAAGGGATCGAGCTGGCGAATCGGATATTTATTCCTGTCCTTTTTATACTTTTCATATTCGTCGTCATCCGTGCGATCACACTTGACGGAGCAATGGTTGGATTGGATGCATTCTTTAAACCGGACTTGGAGCAGCTGACGAATCCTCGTGTGTGGGTAGCTGCATACGGGCACATCTTCTTCAGTTTATCCATTGCCTTTGCGATCATGATTACGTACGCCAGTTATTTGCCGAAGAAATCGGATATCACAAATAACGCGTTTATTACTGGCTTTGCCAACTCATCTGTTGAATTGCTCGCAGGTATTGGAGTGTTCGCGGTTCTTGGGTTCATGGCAACTCAACAAGGCGTGGATGTCAGTGAAGTCGCAGCAGCTGGAGTCGGTCTTGCCTTCGTTGTGTTCCCGGAAATTATCAATCAGATGCCCGGGATGAATGGGATATTCGGCGCATTCTTCTTCCTGTCGCTGCTCCTTGCAGGTATTACCTCACTCATATCGATCTGTGAGACGTATATTGCGGGATTATCGGATAAATTCAATATTTCAAGACGCCGTTCCGTTACGATCGGTGTTGGACTTTCTGCAGCAATTTCTATGCTGTACGCGACAAATGGCGGTCTGTATTTCCTTGATGCAGCAGATTACTTTATCAACCAATTCGGTATTGCTGTAATCGGTCTGGTGGAAGTAATCCTGCTGGCATGGGTATTCAGAAAGCTTGGCGTATTCGAACAGCATGCCAATGCAGTTTCAGATATCCGTCTTGGCTGGTGGTGGAAATTGTCATTGACAGTCATTACACCGCTTTTACTGGGGACCATGATGTTCTTCTTGATCAAAGATAATATCGCTGAAAACTATGAAGGGTACCCGACTTCTTTCTTATGGACGATTGGCTGGCCGGTTGCCATTGGCGCGTTTGTCATGTCCATCGTATTCACTGCATTCAAGTGGAAAGACAATACACGGGTATCATCAGATTATGACGAAGATAAAGGAGGGCTTTAAATGGATAACGGAATGAGCGGCTCCGCTATACTCATGATGCTGGTTGGTGTCACGATCATCTGGGGTGGTCTGTTTTTAAGCATCTTCTATGCGACTGTTTTGTCAAAGTTCAGAAAGAAATACAAAACTGAACAATGACCGCAGGGCGTCTGCAGCGTATTTCGCTGTAGACGTTTTTTTAATAAATCACCATATTATTGTTCGTTGCAGCGGCGAACTTAATTGAAGGTTTTCAGAATTTATGTTACATTGGCTTGAGTAGAATCTATCAACAGAATGGAGTAGGTAGCATTGTCGTGTAGACCTGAAACCGGAAGAAAGACAGAGCATATTAAGAAGCCCGATTGGCTGAAGATTAAGCTGAACACCAATGAGAACTATACAGGTTTAAAGAAATTGATGCGTGAGAAAAATTTACATACAGTGTGTGAAGAGGCGCGCTGCCCGAATATCCATGAATGCTGGGGGGAACGCCGTACTGCAACCTTTATGATTTTAGGTGCTGTATGTACAAGAGCCTGCCGCTTCTGTGCCGTCAAAACAGGCTTGCCGAATGAACTGGACACTGCAGAACCGGAACGCGTAGCAGAATCCGTTGAACTAATGAACTTAAAGCACGTTGTGGTGACAGCGGTTGCAAGGGATGATCTGAAAGACGGCGGCTCGGGTATTTTTGCGGAAACAATCCGCGCAATACGCCGCAGCAATCCTTTTACTACCATTGAAGTACTGCCGTCCGACATGGGCGGAGACCGTGATAATCTGCAGCGTCTAATGGATGCAAAGCCCGATATTCTAAATCATAATATCGAGACAGTCCGCCGATTGACTCCAAGAATCCGTGCACGTGCAACATACAACCGTTCATTGGAATTATTATCACGTGCAAAAGAGATGTACCCGGAGATTCCGACTAAATCTTCCTTAATGGTGGGCCTTGGGGAAACTGTGGAGGAAATAATCGAAACGATGGATGACCTTCGTGCACATGACGTCGATATCATGACAATCGGCCAATACTTGCAGCCAACAAAAAAACACGCAAAAGTGGTAAAATATTATTCACCGGATGAATTCGGTGAATTACGTAAGATTGCAATGGAAAAAGGGTTCTCGCATTGTGAGGCCGGGCCTCTGGTTCGCTCCAGCTATCATGCTGATGAGCAGGTCAATGCTGCCGCTAAGGAAAAGCAGCGCAAAGGCGACGAGCGACTTGAACTGGAACAGCAAGCGAGCAGCTAATATGGAAGTGAAGCTTACTATGGTTATTTTAGAGAATATGCAATATGAAATAGCGGAAGAGTTTCGTGAAGGGTTTGATGAGGAAGCACTGAATGAACGGTTTAGTGAAGTACTCTTGAAGTATGATTATATTCTGGGTGATTGGGGTTATGGACAGCTGCGGTTAAAGGGATTTTTCGAAGACCGCAATGCCAAGTCTACCTACGAAACGAAAATCAGCACAGTACAGGATTATATTTATGAATACTGTAACTTCGGATGTGCCTATTTCATTTTGAAGAAAATCGGTAAAGTTAAACCTGAGACGCAAGAAAAAACGGAAAAAGAACAAGATTAAAATGAAAGCTTCGGGCTAAAAATGCCTGGAGCTTTTATTTGTTCAGGCAAAAATATGATAAGATAGAGGAAGTTAAACAATAGGGAGGAAGAGGCGTTATGTATTTCGTCGATCAGAAACAAATTAGTAAAACACTTGCATATATGGAGCAGCTGCTTCGTATTTTTGAAAAAGAAAGCGGCTGGCAGCAAAATGAATTAAACAAGCTTGCTCTTGAACGTATTGCACACGGTTTAATCGAAGGGATCATTGATGTCGGAAATTCAATGATTGATGGTTTCATCATGAGAGACCCCGGCAGTTATGAGGATATAATTGATATTCTGGAAGATGAAAAAGTGATTACACCCGAGCAGGCGCGTCCATTGCGTGCGTTTATTTCACTTCGTCCGATGATTGTCCGGCAGTTTACTGAAGTGAAAACATGTGAAGTGGAACAAGCAATCCGCGAGACGTCAGAAGAGTTAAGGCAGTTTCCGAAACAAGTCCGTGATTACCTGGAAAATGAATTAGGACCTGTTTCTGCGTTTCTGCCGACGGAGTAATGGGTATGGCAAACTATAAGGCGTATTGTCTGGATTTAGACGGCACAATGTATCGCGGAAGAGAACCTATTACAGAGGCAGTGGATTTCGTCAACGGATGTCAGGCCTCAAATGCAGAGACATACTTCATAACGAATAATGCAGCGCTGACACGTGCTGCTCAGCTGAAAAAACTGGCAGGTTTCGGTGTACGGACGGATGTCGATCATATTATGAATTCTGCCATAGCACTCGCAAGGTACTGTAAACAAAACTATGCAGGCGCGAGTGTAATGATGATTGGGGAAGAAGGCCTGGAAGAGGCCTTAGACGCAGAGGGAATTACGATTACCAATCAAAATCCCGATGTTGTGATGATGGGGCTGGATCGTCAAATTACGTACAGCAAGCTGTCGGAAGCCTGCCTTGCGATTCGCAACGGCGCAAAGTTTCTCGGGACCAATGAAGATAAGAGATTCCCTACAGAACGCGGACTGGTTCCGGGCAACGGCTCCTTCCTTCAACTGATGGAAGCCGCAACGGGAACGAAGCCGGTTGTGGTCGGGAAGCCGGCTCCTCATATGCTGGAGTTCATTCAACAGCATGGCAATTATGCGAAAGAGGAAATGGTACTGATCGGCGATAATTACGATACTGATATATTGGCAGGCATCCGCTACGGCATTGATACTGCTTATGTCGCTACCGGTGTGACTCCTGCTGAAGAAGTGCTGATCAAAGAGGTTTTGCCGACTTATGTGCTTCCTTCATTGGCTGATTGGCCAAAAAAATAAGCATAGCGTCTAAGGCTATGCTGCTTTTTATAATTAAAAAAGTGGATTCTCTTCGATGAATTGATAGATTGCTGCTGTCAGTTCATCAGGCGTCTCCGCTTCAACTAGTTCACCGTTGACGATCGCATATAGTGTATCCGCGCATTTAGTGCAGTAGCTCAAACATCCGTACTCAAGTACATCAATGTTCGGGTCTCTTTCTAATGTCTCAAATACTGGATAGGAACCATTCGCCAAATTACTGATACAGAATTCCACGATGGGATTCATCTTTCTCACCTCGCCTACTAGGAATGGTACTCTTTTTTTAGTTTACCGTCAATGAACATGGCATATTGTGAAAAGAATCACATACTGCTATAATAGCAAATGAGGTTTGAGCGGAAATATAGACATAGAAGGAGAACATTATGAGGAAATTACTATTACTAGGTGCCGGCTATGGCAATATGCGCATATTGCTTCGCCTGCTGAATAAAGACTTGCCGGACGACATGGAAATCACACTTGTGGACCGGACACCGTTTCATAGTCTGAAAACAGAATTTTACGCACTGGCTGCCGGGACGGTTCCTGATTCAGATATTCGAGTGGCGATTCCGAATCATGAGCAGTTACAAGTGATTGAAGGCGAGATTCAGGAAATAAAGCCGGAGCAGAATGAAGTCGTTCTGAAAGACGGACAGGTATTGACATACGATGATCTGGTCATCGGTCTGGGAAATGTGGACAATTATCATGATGTGCCCGGTGCTGCAGAACATACACTAAGCATTCAGACAATCGGCAAGTCCAGAACTACCTACCAGACTCTTCTCGGACTGAGCGGAGGGGCAACAGTAGGGATAGTAGGGGCCGGTTTAAGTGGTATTGAGCTGGCGAGTGAGCTGCGTGAAAGCCGGCCGGATCTGAATATTAAACTGTTTGACCGCAGTCCGCGGATTTTGCGTGACTTCCCGGAGCGTTTAAGTAATTACGTGAAAGGCTGGTTTGACGAGAATAATGTAGAAGTGGTTGCCAATTCAAACATAACAAAAGTCGGTGAGAGCACTCTTCATAATCACGAAGAAACAATTGAAGTAGATGCTGTCGTATGGACGGCGGGGATCAAGCCGAGTCAGGTTATTGAGGAAATGGACATACAAAAAGATCGTTCAGGACGAGTCGTGCTGAATCAATACCACCAAATTCCAAATTACCCGAATGTCTATGCAGTAGGGGATATTGCGGCGCTTACGCATGCGCCAAGTGCGCAGCTGGCAGAAGTCCAGGCTGAGCAAATCATTCAAGTGCTGCGTCTGATCTGGAAAGACGAGCCATTGATGGAGAAAATGCCTGAACTGAAACTAAAAGGATTCATGGGTTCATTAGGAAAGAAACAAGGGTTTGCGTATCTGGCAGACCGCACAGTAACCGGGCGAATTGCAAGGCTGATGAAATCGGGTTTACTGTGGATGTATAAATGGCATAATGGGTAAAAATGGAAACCTCCGCGATCATCTGCGGTGGTTTTTCTTTAGCTGCCTTTTACAGTTAGCAAAAAAGCAGCCATCCAAATGCTGGATGACTGCGGAATAAAAGATGTTTTACGATGAAACAGGCAAAGATGTTCTCAATTATTACTTTTCATTATCAACCTATCCTGCATGGTAACCATGTGTTTCCATCGCGTTGAAAACTGGTTTTAACTGGATGTGACCTTCACCGATCATCTCGTTTTCAATCATGACAAGCGGATAAAAGTACTCATCTTCACGGATTTTTTCAATGATTTCAATTTGGCGGGAATCTGCGGTCTCCTGCTCGATATCGATATAAGTAATCGAAAAAGGCTGGCCGGGATACTTTCTGGAAACCGCCGCTTCAAGCCACTCGTACGTATCTTTTGAAGAAGGTGCATTGACACAGCTCGCACAAATAATTTCTGCTCCATAGACCTCAATTGTTACTGGTTTTTGTGACATATTGATCAAACCTCCGAATCATTATTGGATTTTTTCTGCTAGGCAGTTTATAATAAGTATAAGGAAAGGAGAGTGTGATTACAATGACAACAGATACTCAATTATACGAACCGGTAAAAGAAGTTTTAGATAAATTACGTCCATTCTTATTGCGAGACGGAGGAGACTGCGAACTGGTCGATATTGACGAGGGAATCGTCAAGCTTCGTTTGCTGGGAGCCTGCGGTACTTGCCCAAGTTCTACCATCACGTTAAAAGCTGGTATTGAACGCGCGTTATTGGAAGAAGTACCGGGTGTAGTGGAAGTTGAACAAGTCTTTTAATTTTCATAATGAAAGAAGCGGTGCAAAGAGAATGTTTCTTTGCACCGCTTTTATCCATTTTCAGGCTGATGTTCTGCTTCTGCCTCCCGTATTTCCTGCCAGCGATCTTTTGCGAGCTGGATGATAGTAGGCTCGGTAGATCTTTTTTGAGCTTCGATGACTCGCGAAAAATTACGGATGGCTTCTTCCCGGTCATTAATGCGCCAAGAAAGCTCTGCGATCATATACTGAACACGTGTTTCAGACATCTGCGTTCCCACGTAGTCACCTTCAGAAAAAGCCTGTATGTATAGATTCCTGGATGTTTCCAGATAGCGCATTTCTTCCGCCTCTTCTTCTGCTTCTCTATAAATCCAGGCAATCCTCAACATCATTCCCGCCATGGTCAAGTGTTTCTCTTTTTTGAAGCTGGCGCTCAAATAAGTCAGTTTATAAGCTTCGATTGCTTCATCCTTTGTTCGTTGGCCGCCGAATGAACGGCTGTGCCATCTGGATGTAATGTTCTGTGCAATCAATTCCTTTGTTCCGGGAGCAAAATAAGGAGAGAAATCCTCCGTAAAAGCAAAACCGCAATTCGGACAAACCGATGCATTATAGAAAAGGGGATTTATATCCTTGTTTACATATATAGGTCTAAAATCAGTATCGTGCTTGGATACCCTTACTTGACGCGAACGGATTCTTGTAGTTGGAAAATGCTCTTTGCATAGCATGCACTGCATTTTCTTTTCATAAAAAGGGCTAATTTCCATGATACTCATTCCTTTCATTTATAAGTCTTATTATACAGCAAAATAGACCTAACGGGCGGAGTATTTGTTTGCATTCCAATGAAAAACATTGATATGATAGAACAAAACGTGGAAAGTGAGTGAATTAGATGACCAATCCAGTAGAAATTACAGAAGCAGCAACATTTCACGTAAAAAAAATGATGGAACATAACGAAGAAGAAGGATCTTATCTGCGCGTTTCCGTCAATGGCGGCGGATGCAGCGGATTAACATACGGGCTCGGTTTTGCTCAAGAGCAAGAAGATGATGATATTACTTATACACAGCACGGAATCCCTGTCTTGGTAAAAAAAGAAGACGCGGCAATTCTGGAAGGCACAAAAGTAGATTACAAAGAATCCCTCATGGGCGGCGGCTTCACCATCGATAATCCGAATGCTATCGCGAATTGCGGATGCGGCACTTCATTCCGTACGGCACAAAAAGCCGGAGCGCCTGCAGATTGCGAGTAATGTGACGTTCAGACTGAAACAAATCTTCGAATTACGCCATGTTTTTGGTAGTCATAATTGATTATTTGCACAATTAGAATACGGTTGAAAAGCTTGTCGAAAAGGGCTACTATTAGTAGGTAAAGCTAGTTCAAATCAGATCTAAATGCCGGCACATTGTGTAAAACTATGTATTGATCGATTTTACACGTACTCGGCATTTAATAAACTTAAAGGTGGTTTCGATTTACGTGAAAAGACCGACAATCTTAGTATTGGGTGCAGGTTACGGTGGTTTGATGACCGTTGTGAATTTGCAAAAATCATTAGGTACGGATGAGGCGGATATTATTCTCATCAATAAAAATGACTATCATTACGAGTCCACATGGCTGCATGAAGCAGCGGCCGGCACATTAAGCCCTGAAGATGTGCGCTATGATATTTCAAGCGTAATCAACAGCAATAAAACGAAATTCATTAAAGCGGAAGTTACAGGAATCGATGTAGCCAATAAAAACGTTACGACTAATATCGGATCGCATACATATGACTACCTGGTGATAGCGCTTGGTTTTGAAGGTGAAACATTCGGTATTCCCGGGTTGGATAAATATGCACTTTCCATCGCAAACGTCAAAGCGGCACGTCAGATCCGCGACCATATGGAATATCAGTTTGCTACTTGGTCTCTTGAAGAAGAAAAGGATGACAGCCGTCTGACGATCGTAGTCGGCGGAGCAGGTTTCACAGGCATTGAATATCTGGGGGAACTGGGCAACCGCGTTCCGGAACTTTGTAAAGAATATGATGTGCCAGCTGAAAAAGTACGCATTCTGTGCGTAGAGGCAGCACCAATGGTATTGCCAGGATTTGATCCTGAATTAGTTGAATATGCAGTTCGTCAACTAGGCGCAAAAGGCATTGAATTCTCCATTGGAACTCCAGTCGTAGAAGCAACACCTGAAGGCGTCAAGATCAAAAAAGGCGAAGATGAATTCGAATTCATAAAAGCAGGCACGGTCGTGTGGGCTGCCGGTGTTCGAGGCAACCGTTTGATTGAAGAGTCCGGCATTGAAAATATGCGTGCACGTGTAAAAGTGGATAAAGACTTGCGTGCTCCCGGTTTTGAAGATGTGTTCGTTATCGGTGACTGTGCGCTCATGATCAATGAAGCAATCAACCGCCCATATCCTCCAACTGCACAAATTGCGATGCAGCAAGGTGATATGTGTGCAAATAATATCATTGCACTGATTCAAAATAAACAAACAGCTGAATTTGTACCGGATCTAAAAGGAAGCGTCTGCTCCCTGGGTGATTCTGATGCAATCGGTGTTGTTTTCGATAAGAAATTGACAGGCGCAAAAGCGTCCTTCATGAAAAAAATGATCGACAACCGTGCGCTCTACATGGTAGGCGGAGTAGGCCTGACAATTAAAAAAGGGAAATTCGACTTCCTGTAAGCAACAGAAAAAGCATGCACATTTGTGTGTGCTTTTTTGTATGCAACCTGCTAAATGCGATGTTAAAGTAAAAAGCGGGCTTATGCTTCATGCCAAGCACTGCTCACTACTTGTACTGTGAAGTCAAATTTCCAAACTCCAGCCACAACCTGCAGAGCCTTAATTTTTTAATAATCTATGACAACTGTTCACACCATATACTGTTCTCTGTCTCATCCTATTGAAAGCGGCCGCTTCATCCTGTAAAATGTTGAAGTGATGAACTGGAGGTTAGCGACAATGCAGACGATATCTATAGCACAGGTGATGCTATCGATCTTGATATTTATTGTTATGTTCTTCGGCATCGGCTTTTTGCTGAATATGCTGTTGCGTATGACGTGGCTCATGGCCATCATTTATCCGATTGTAGTCATTTTCATTATTGATGATGTACCGATGTATCAATACATTACCAAGCCGGGATATGCTTTCGGCGAGCTGGGCTCGAATATTATGTCTCTTCATGCAGTGGACATTGTCATTCTGGCAAGCGGAATGGTTGGAGCGATTATTGCAGGCTTCGTTATGAAAATCTTGCGTAAACAAGGATATCAAATGTTTTAAAACATCGGTTGCACAAATTAGAAAAAACACCAGCGGATTCATTTGACCCGCTGGTGTTTTCATGTTTATAAAATGACTGTATACGTGATAATCGAAATCGCAATGCCGGTCAGGGCGCCAAAAAATACTTCATTCGGCTTATGGCCCAGTAATGTTTTTAATTCCTGCATTTTTGTTTCGTTATCCTTCTTTGGCCAATCTTTCAGATCATCGACAAATATTTGGAAATCAGCACGCATTTGATTTATGATGATTGCTTGCTGACCCGCCTGATAGCGGATTCCTGTCGCATCAAACATTACGATAACTGCAAAAATTGCGGATACAGCAAATAATGGTGATTGCAGTCCTGCTTCAAAAGCAATGGCAGTTGTCAATGCAGTAACAGCTGCTGAGTGAGAGCTGGGCATGCCGCCTGTTGAAGTCATTAAACCAAAGTCCAGTTTACGCGTTAATAAGAAATGAATAGGGATTTTTACAAATTGAGCAAATAAAATGGCAAACAGCGCTGCGAGGAGCGGTATGTTTTCAAAAATAGCCAAATGAGTCCACACCCTTCGTTCCGTTTATTGAGAACAAGTATACCATAATCGTAACATAACGAAATGAATATCCCCAATCCTTGCCATTGGAACCAATAAACTCAGTAGTCTATACTGGTAGAGTGAAACTTATGGAAAAGGGAGGACAATAACTGTGATTACAATTGAAACTGCAACAAGCTTTGATCAACAAGAGGTGGACGTACTCATTATCGGAGTACCCGATCATCCGGAGAATATAGAAGGCTGGGACGCATTCGTGAAAGCGTTTCATCCGTCGGTGCCTGAATGGATCAAATCACATGATATACAGCAGAATTTCAAAAAGCTGACGAAGATGCCTGCACTTTCTGAGCAGATGTATAAAAGAGTCTACTTTATCGGAGCAGGCAAGCAGAAGGAACTTACTGAACAGCAGGTGCGCGAATTATTTGCGGCCGTAGGAAAGCAGCTTCATCAGGACCGTGTGAAAACAGCTGCAATCTGGACAGCCCCTTTTGTCAATGAAGAGCTGGACTGCGAAGATATTGCCTTTTTGGCTTCAGAAGGAATCAGTATGGGTGCATATGAATATGAAGGCTTTAAAACTACTTCCAATGAAGCTGATGTGCCGCTGGGTTCTATCACATTCATTTCGAATGCTGACGACAAAAGCGTCAAAGCTGCAGCAGAAGTCGGCATGGTCAATGCACACGCAGTCAATGAAGCGCGGACGCTTGTTAATATCCCGCCTAACGTTCTGACTCCGTCTAAAATGGCTGATTATGCGCGTGAATTGGCTGAAAGCTATGACCTGGAGATTGACGTGCTGGGCAAAGCAGAAATGGAAGAGCTGGGCATGGGTGCGATTCTTGCAGTCAATCAGGGTTCTGTGGAAGAACCGCAGCTGATTGTACTGAAATACCAGGCAACCGAGGAGTGGACTGACGTCGTCGGTCTGGTCGGCAAGGGCATCACGTATGACAGCGGTGGCTACTCTCTGAAGCCGCGTGAAGGAATGGTGGGTATGAAAGGTGACATGGGCGGTGCAGCGGCTGTATTGGGTGCTATGTGCATTATAGGAGAGTCCCGTCCGAAGAAGAATGTCATTGCAGTGATTGCTTCGACGGATAATATGGTATCAGGCGCTGCGTTTAAGCCGGATGATGTCATCACTTCATTGAGCGGCAAGACCATCGAAGTCCTGAACACGGATGCGGAAGGCCGTTTGGTGCTGGCAGACGCTGTGACTTATGCCAAGCAGGCAGGAGCGGAATATCTGATAGATGTCGCGACGCTGACCGGCGGTGTCATTGTGGCGCTCGGAAATGACAAGACCGGTACACTGACGAACAATGAGGAATTTTATCAGCAGTTTGAAGAAGCGGCGGAAGAAACGGGAGAATTCATCTGGCGTCTGCCTCTGACGGAAAGTGATAAGAAGCGAATCCGCAAAAGCGTTGTAGCAGACTTGAATAATTCACCGGGACGTGACGGCCATATGATTTTCGGCGGCGGATTTGTAGGAGAGTTTGCAGAAGATACACCATGGATCCATCTGGACATAGCAGGTACTTCCGATGCGGCAAGTCCGCATGTTCTCGGTCCAAAAGGAGCTACAGGGGTCATGGTGCGGACGCTGGCTGCTTTCATTGAGCGTCTGGGAGCAGAAAAAGAGGAATAATGGCAGTAGGCGTTTTCCCCAGTCCCTTTTTTATGCTGGGCATAGGATAAAGGGAAAGGGGGAGCAAATATATGTCAAGAAACAATTACCGAGGCGGTCACGGTGGAGGATATGGCGGAGGATACGGCGGCGGAGGGAACTTCGGTTTTGGCTTCGGCGGCCCGTTCCTTGGAGGGCTCGTCGGCGGATTTTTAGGAAATGCAATCTTCCCGAGTTACGGTTATGGCGGCGGAGGATATGGCGGAGGATATTATCAGCAGCCATACCCGTACTATCCGCCGTACTATAACCCTTATTATCCTTATTATTATTAATAGAAAAACACGCAGAGGATTTACTCCTCATGCGTGTTTTTTGCTAATTCTGCACGTTGCTTGTCAATTGCTATTTTCAGATCATCACCAACCGTTAATTCAGTCGGTTTCACACCGGACATATAAGCCGCGCGACTCATCAAGTGGCCGCCTATCGGGGAAGTGATGAACAGAAAGGCGATTCCGAGAACAAGCGATATACTGAAGTGTCCTTCATTCCACCAGAAGTGGAAGAAGACACCGAGCAATAGACTCATAACTCCGAGCGTAGCACTCTTGGAAGCTGCGTGTGCGCGCATATAAACGTCCGGGAGCCGTATGATGCCGACAACCGTGATGATCGTAAAAATGATCCCCACTACGACGAGAGCGATGATAATACTATCAGCTATCAGATCCACGATCGATAATCTCTCCTCTCTCAATAAATTTCGAGAAGGACACTGTGCCGATGAATGACATAATCGCAATCAGTAAGATTACATCGATAAAGAAAGGTGTGTCAAACAGAATGGACAGCAGCGCAATCGCAGAAATCAGCATAACGCCGATAGCGTCGAGTGCAATAAGTCTGTCCGGCACAGAAGGTCCTTTCCATACGCGGTACAGCAGGCCGAGCATCGACAGGATGACCAGTACTAAACAAACAGTATAAAATATGTTCATCCCCGGCGCACCTCCATGATCGCTTTCTCGAATGTGTTTTTAATAGAGTCAATTGCTTCATCGACATCGTTTACGTCAATCGCGTGAATATACAGTGTCCGCTGATCATCTGAAACGTGAAGGACAATCGTTCCCGGTGTCAAAGTAATCAAACTGGACAGCAGTGTAATTTCCCAGTCATGCTCCAGATCAGTCGGCATAGCGAAAATCATTGGCTGAACTGTTGACAGATCAGGTTTTATAACGAGCATCAGCACAGAAATGTTCGACAGGATCAGTTCTTTCAGAAAGATCAGTGTCAGTTTAATGGCTGACCAGATACGCCAGATGTAGAGGCGGTCCCTGAAGTAACGGCGTGTCATGATGATCATGAGAAGCCCGATAATATATCCAATAACAAACGTAGAAGGTGTCAATGAACTATTCATGAACATCCAAACGACTGCAATGAAGAAATTTAAAAGTATCTGAAAAGCCATTGACCTCTACTCCTTTAACACCGCATTAATATAGATGGAAGGGTCGCGCAATACATCGGCTGCATCCGACATATAAGGCATGAGCCATTCCGCTCCCACTCCGTAAGCAACTGTAACAACTGTCAGCAGCACAGCCGGCACCATCATATGACGGTACTTGGCTGCATCAATGGAAGGCAGCACATTGGCTTTCTCGGGAGCACCCCAGAAAGCGTAAATGAAAATCCGCATGACAGACAGCAGCACAATCAAACTGGAAGCCAGAATGACAATGCTTCCAAAAGCGTTCTCTGCCTGGAAACCGCCCTGGACAATCAAAAGCTTGCCGATAAATCCGCTGAGAGGCGGAATCCCGGCCAGACCGAATGCTGCAACTAAATAGGTCCATCCGAGCGCTGGGTAGGTCTTAATTAAGCCGCCCATTTTGCGTAAATTTGAAGTTCCTGTGACATAGATGATGATTCCGATCAGGACGAACAGCGCACCCTTGATCAGCATGTCGTGTATCAAATAGTAAACAGCGCCTTCTAATCCAGGCGTATTCATCTGTGATACACCGAATAAAATCACGCCGACTGCAATGATGATATTGTAAATGATAATCTGCTTCAGATCAAAGTAGGCAAGTGCCCCGATACAGCCTGCGACAATCGTCAATACTGACAGGATCATCAGGAATTCATGGGTAAAGCCGATATCGTGAACGAAGAACAGCGTATATGTACGTGTGATGGCATAAACGCCGACTTTTGTCAGCAGTGCCCCGAACAGCGCAAGAACTGGAATCGGCGGCGCTGCATAAGATCCCGGCAACCAGAAGTACAATGGAAATATGGCTCCTTTGATTCCAAATACAATCAGGAAAAGAATTGCGATAACGGAAATGATGCCGGGCTGATTAATTTCTGCAATTTTCACCGAAATATCCGCCATATTCAATGTACCGATGATGGAGTACAGATAAGCGACAGTAATGACAAACAGTGCAGAAGATATTACGTTCACCAAAATATACTTGATGGATTCGCGCAGCTGTCTCTTTTCCCCGCCCAAGACGATGAGCAGATACGAAGCGATCAGCAAAACTTCGAAAAATACGAACATGTTGAATATATCGCCTGTTGTAAATGCGCCGTTAATCCCGGTAATCATGAATAGAATTGCCGGATAGTAGAAAAAACGTTCACGCTCGCTTCCAATGGATTGGAAGCTGTACAGGACGACAAAGAACGTAATTAAAATCGTTGTTGTGACGAGCAGTGCGGAAAGCATGTCTGACACCATGGTGATACCAAACGGTGCAGGCCAGTTTCCGAGGGTCACCGTCTGAATCCCGTCGGCTTTCACCGTGGCAATCAGCCAGAATGAAGCCAGCAGACTAAGAACCAATCCGATCAATGTCAAAACTCTCTGGATGACTACCTGCTCTTTAAAAAACAATAAAATCATCGCGAAAAAGAAAGGAATAATGATCGGAAATAGAAGAAGATTAATCATGTTCATCATTTCCTCTCAATTCATTCATATTATCGGTCTTGTGAACCGCATACATCCTGTACGCCATGACGAGAATTACTGCAGTCACACCGAAACTGATGACAATTGCTGTTAAAATCAGCGCCTGCGGCAGGGGATCTGCGAAATCAGTTACCCCGTCTATCAGGACAGGAGGTTTGGAACCGCTGAGACCGCCCATCGTTAAGATCAGTAAATGTGCACCGTGACTCAGCAGGCCGGTACCTAAGATGACTTTCAGAAGACTTCTGGAAAGTATCAAATAGACGGCTGCGGTAAATAACACACCTATAAGTATAGAAAGCATCAGTTCCATCAGCTATCGCCTCCAATCGATTGAATAATCGTGATGGCGGAACCGACGACTACCAAGTAGACACCGCTGTCGAACAGCATGGCCGTATGAAGCGACGTCTTTCCAAACAGCGGCAAATAAAAGTCATCAAATGCATGCGTGAAAAATGGAACATTAAAGACAATTGAACCGGCTGCAGTAGCCAATGCTAGCACTAAACCGATTGCCGTAACAATTGTAAAGTTAAACGGCAGGATCTGCTGGATGGTCTTCAAGTCGAATGCCAGCAGCAAAAGTATGATCGCGCCGGTAGTCAGCAAACCGCCGACGAATCCTCCGCCCGGTGCATAATGTCCAGCGAAGAATATATGAATCGAGAACAGGAAGATGATGAAAAACACTACCTTGGCTGTAGTTTGCAAAATCACGTCATTCGTTTTCATCGGTCGACTCCTTTCTCGATACACGCAGGCGGATCATGCCGAGCACCGCAATACCTGCAATCGCCAGAACGGCAATTTCAAATAATGTATCAAATCCACGGTAATCCACGAGAATGACGTTGACAATATTACCGCCGCCCGCTTCGGTTGCCACCGTATCTTTATAGTACTGCGAAATAGAAGGGATCAGTTTCTGTGAGTGGCTGGACAGGGCTACAAGCGTTACCATGACACCGACACTCAGCGAAATGATTAAATTCACCAATTTGTTTTTTGTTGTTTCGCCATGATTATTCAGTGCCGGCAAGTGTTTGAATGCCAGCAGGAATAATGCGACGGAAACGGTCTCAATTACGAGTTGTGTTAAAGCCAGATCAGGTGCTTTAAAGATGACGAAGAACAGTGCGACGGAATAACCGACACCGCCGAGTGCGATTATCGCAGCCAGACGGGACTTCGCAAACACCACGAACCCAACAGATAACAAAAGAATTAAGCCGTTCAATACAGCGTATACAGAAATTTCCGCAAAGCTGTTCATGTCTACAACAAATGCATCTTTTATAAATAGCAGTGCAATAACTGTTACTGACAGGAACGCAAACATATACAGCAGATATGTACGGATGATGCCTGTCATGAATAGGCGTGACAGACGGTTCATTCCTTTTTCACTGCCGCGCATCAATGCGTCATAACCTTCATTGAGTGACAGTTTTGCCGGCTGAATTTTATACAGCGGCTGCCATTTTGGAATCGTTAGATACAGCAGGGTACCGAGGATCACGATGGCCACTGTCAGCCAAAGCTCTGCAGAATCAAAACCGTGCCAGGCTGTAACGTTGATGTCCACTGCTGAAGGGCTGTCGTATAATGTCGGCTGGACCGCCATGACAGCCGGTTTGATCAGCCACTTGCCAACCAAGTTGGGAATGAAGAAAATAATGATCACCAGGCCAGCTAAAATAACAGGCGCGGCGAGCATGCCGGCCGGCGCTTCATGCGGTTTCTTCGGCAGCTGGTCAGTTTTAATCTGTCCGGTAAATGTCTTCAGTACAAAGTACAGGCTGTAAGTAAAGGTGAATACGCTTGCAACCCAGGCAATGACAGGGAACAGAATGCCCCATGTATCAAAGTTGAACAGTTCAAAATGCCGGACTGCGAGCATGGATTGTAAAAACATTTCTTTACTCAGGAAACCGTTAAACGGCGGCAAACCGGCCATCGAAAGCGAGCCGATCAGTGCTACCGTAAAGCTTACAGGCATCAGACTCATCAAGCCGCCTAGCTTGCGGATATCCCGGGTGCCTGTTTCATGATCGATGATACCCGCAATCATAAAGAGACCGCCTTTAAACGTGGCATGGTTGATCAGGTGGAAGATTGCCGCATACGTTGCGAATGTAAAGATGTCCTGCGTCGTATGGTAAGTAATCGCACCGGCTCCGAGAAGGGACATGATCAATCCTAGCTGACTGACTGTGGAAAACGCTAAAATGGCTTTCAAGTCTGTCTGTTTTACTGCAAAAAATGAACCCCAGAAAAGTGTCAGTAAACCGATGCCGGTAACGAGCCAGATCCATGCGGATGAAGCGCCGAAAATCGGTGTAAAACGTGCTACTAAGTAAATCCCTGCTTTCACCATTGTGGCGGAGTGCAAATATGCGCTGACTGGAGTAGGCGCTTCCATTGCATCAGGCAGCCAGATGTAAAACGGGAATTGAGCCGATTTAGTAAACGCGCCGAGCAGGATTAATACAAGAGCTAAAGTGAAATAAGGCTGACTTACTAACTCCGGAGCCTGCACAATTAATTCGCGTATGGAGAACGTATCCCCCATTATGCTGAGCAGGATAAAGCCTCCGAGCATCATCAATCCGCCGAACACGGTAATCATCATCGACTTCAGTGCGCCAAAACGCGATTGATCGCGGGTGTACCAAAAACCGATCAATAGAAACGAAGATATGGATGTTAGCTCCCAAAACAAATAAAGCGTCATCGTATTGTCCGACTGCACGACTCCCAGCATAGCGGTCATAAAGATCAGTAAATAGACGTAAAAGCTGCCTAAGTCTTCTTTATGCCTGTCCATGTAAAAAACAGAGTAAAGTACGACTAACGAACCGATGCCGGTAATTAATAGCGTAAATAATAAACTAAGTCCATCTATGTATGAAGTAAACGTTATCCCAAGCGATGGAATCCATTTTAATTCAGAAATAGCATGACCGCCATCCATCGTCAGTGGAATGAAACTCAGGTAGTAGGCGAACAGTACAAGCGGAACCAGGATCACGAACCAACCTGTATGAATCCCTTTTACATATTTATAAGCAAAAGGAATAAGTAATGCGAAGATCACAGGTAAAAAAATCAATAACACGAATTCCAAGTGAATCCTCCTTCCGTCCATATTCAGTATTCATCGTATTTATAAAAGTCCGACAGCCTATGTGTGGACGTAATTGTTAGTATAGCGCAAAACATTTCAAATTGCATAGACAACAATTGACCATTTATTGCTTTATTCGACTTCCTTCTTATATTATTAGGAGGGTGAAAAAATATTTTTGGGGTGTCTTATGAAAAATCCATATTTGTTCGGTTATTTACCTTTCGTTACCGTTGTACTCTTCAGCTTAACGTTCGGAGTCTACAGCGTTGGCGAATCCATTATCTTTTTTAAAGAAATCGGTCTGTATCAGGGGATGCGCGAGTTTCTTTCAGATTTCCAGCTGCGGATATTTTTGCTGACGATGTACACGTTGTTGTTTTTCATGTTGTTTGCTGCGTTAAAGCTGATTGCGACGACCATTCATGAAACGGCCTTATTATTTTTCTTAAGAGAAGAGGCAGATGCTTCTTACAGTGCTTCCAGATCTGGCGCAGTTATTTATTTTGCTGGAGCATTGATTTCAGTCTTTGGAATTCAGTCATGGAAAGCGCTTGTCCTGATTTTTATCATTACCACATTTGTCTATTTTATATATGTGGTATATAAACTAAGCCCCTTTATGACATTAACGAATACGGTCGGACTGATTTTCTTTCAGATCGTCGTTTGGAGTGTGTTGCTCACTGTCTTAATTTTTATTATCATCAGGCTGTATAATGGCTTGCTAGCGAGTATCCCTTTATCTAATCCAATCAAATAAAAACCCTGTTGATCCAGTTGTTGCCTGGATCAACAGGGTTTTATTCCTGCAGTGTAGCGGAGAATGCACGCAGATGAATTTTTTGATCACGCAGACCGGGAATAGATGCCGGCTTATCATAACCGATCCAAACTGCTGAAGTATACCGGTCATTCATACCGAGCACCCATAAGTCTTTAAATGCATCAGTTGTTCCGGTCTTTGCGCCGGTATATCCGGTAGAATACGAAATCCCCCGGCCTGTGCCGTGCAGCACGACATCTTCCATAAGTGAGCGTATACTTTTTACAGTAGAGGGAGACCAAATAGGTTTTTGCGTTTCTTTCCATTTATATAGTGTATTCCCTTGAATGTCCTTTACGGCACGAATCGCATGGGGAGTTTGATAGCTCCCGTCGACAAAGCTTGTGGTGGCGCTGGCCAATTCCAGCGGCGTCACTCCTTTAGAAAATCCGCCAAGTGCAGCAGGATAGCTGCGGTCTGCTTTGGATACATACTGAAAATCAAAAGATTCCAGATAAGAGAAAGCATTGTCAATACCGACACGCTGCATCAGACGGACGGCTGTCGTATTATAACTATTGCGAAACGCTTCGCGCACGGAGGTCGTTCCGAATGAATAGCCGCCGAAGTTGCCAGGACAATAACTATATATGCAAATATTGCTGCTGTTGACAGGTGTATCTGCATGATACGGTCCGCTTTCGAAAAATGGTGCGTAAACGAGCAGGGGCTTAATAGCCGAACCGGGCTGCCGCACTGCTTGATAAGAACGGTTGAAATCGGTTTTTCTATAACCTGAGCCCGCATAAAGACTGACGATTTCCCGTGTTTCATTGTCAATTACCGCAGCTCCGGCCTGCACACCGCCTGTTCCGATTAAGGCTGAGAGCCGGTTTTCGTCATGTTGCTGCTTTGAAGGGTTTAACGCCGTTTCAATGACCAGGCCCTGCCGTATCACTTCGCCTGCACGCCTGTTGATTTCATTCTGCCAGCGTTCCTGTTCTTCCGGTGTCTTGGCTTTCTTGAGAGAATCATTCAAGCCTTCAGAACGTGCAATCAGCTGTTTTAATTCTTCCAGGACGTATGAGCTGTACATCGGAAAATCCTGTTCTTTTTTCTTCACATTCAGCGTAATCGGCAATTGTATATATTCAGCTGACTGCTCAGGCGTAATCACTTGCTCATTTACCAGGACAGCAAGCAGACGTTCCTGACGTTTTTTCGTCCGGTCAAAATGTTTTAACGGGTCGTAATAAGAAGGGTTGTTTGGTATAGCTGCCAAAAAAGCGATTTCCGCCTCATTCAGTTTATCCAGAGGCCGGCTGAAGTAATAGGTAGCCGCACCGCCAATCCCATACACCCGATTGCCGAAGTACATTTCATTTAGATACATCTCTAAAATATCATCTTTAGAGGACTGCTTTTCCAATTCAGCCGCAAGGAATAGCTCCTTGAATTTCCGTTCATATGTTTTTTCAGTCGACAGATAGCGCATGCGGACAACTTGCTGGGTGATCGTGGAAGCCCCTTGGCGGACGTCGTCTGTAGCAGTATTAATGGTGAAAGCCCGAATAATTGCCGCTACGTCATAGCCACGGTGTTCATAAAATGTCCGGTCTTCACTCTTCAGGAAAACCTGCCGTGTGAAATAAGTCATGTCTTTCAAATTAACAGGACGCCGCCACTCGACATATTCTTCAGCAAACATGGCGCCGTTTCGATCTTTCATTTGCACCGGCACCTCAATCACCGGCGCCTCCAGCTGAACAGCTTCGCGGATGGAATTGTGCAAAACCTCTGTCTGTACAGTTTCTGCCTGAATTTGATTTTGAATAAACAACAGCAGTGGAATGCAGGCTAATGTAATGATTAAGCCGAATAACTGTCTCAAACCTCCACCAGCCCTTCCTAATAAAATCCGAATAGTACTTTAGAAAAATATAACATATATTACGCAGGAGTGAATGAGTACAGAATAGTGCAAACTTAGAAGTCATCAGAAAAAAACCCCGTATATCCTGTGCGGTATACGGGGCGGAATCTATACTTTTCCGTTGGCCTCATTTTGCCGGTCTTCCAGGTAATGCTCAAAATCCTGTGTCGGTTTTCTGATGGCCATAGTCAAAAATCCATAACCGATGATGAACAGTACGCCCGTCACGATAAAGACTGCCGGGATGCCGATATAACCGCTGACGATTCCACCGAACATCGGGCCGATAATATTACCGAGGAAACGGAAACTGGTGTTATATCCCATGACTTCTCCCTGTACTTCGACAGGTGCTTCACGCCGGACGAGCGCTGTTGTAATGGGTATCATGCCGCCGGTCGAGATGCCGAATAAGAAACGCAGCAAGACCAGCTGCCAGAGGGAAGTGACGAAAGCCTGCGGAATAATGAAGACAAATGACAGGATCAGTAAAATGCCGAGTATCTTCTCGTAACCGAGATCATCCCCGAGTTTCCCCCAGACTCTTGCGAACAATAAGTTGCCGAGCCCCGTCGCACTGAATGTCAAACCTGCGAGAAACGCTACATTCGTCGCGGCATGGGTCAGATCAGCCACATAAAGTGAAAGCAGCGGCTGGATACTGAAGTTACCTACTTGAATCAAAGTGGTCACAACCATTATGTTGAACATTAAACGATGTTTGAACAGACCGCCTAAAATAACTTTGCGCGAGTACACAACAACTCTGCGTGCTTTCACACGGTGTTCTTCCTTAATTCCGACTAATACGAGAAGTGTCGCGATCACAACAGAAACAGATGTGATAATGAACGTATAACTGAATCCGAAACTGTCGGCCATGATACCGCCTAAAATCGGACCGAACAGCATACCCGCCACGCCGCCCATCTGCAGCGTACCGAGCATTTTACCTGCTTGTTCACGCGGCGTCTGAGAAGAAATGAATGCCAGCGAAGTCGGTAAAAAGCCGGTAACCAGTCCATTCAATAAGCGTAATACAAAAAATACCTCAACCGAATTTACAAACCCCATTAAAAACACGGAAATGGCAATACCAAATCCGTTAATCAATAAAATCGGCTTAAATCCGTAACGATCGGCAAAACGTCCCCAAACAGGCGACATGAGCAAGGCAGTAATGAACGTACCGCCAAAAATCAACCCCGCCCATCTTTGAACATATTCCTCCGAATAGTTACCAAATGTATCTATATATAACGAAAGAAAAGGCATAATCATCGTCATCGTGCCCGAAACCAAAAAGTTGGTTACCCAGATGATAATAAAATTCTTCTTATGTCTACTCAAAAGCTGGACCACCTTTATAAAATTGTATAATAAACAGTATAAAACAATTCGGCAACCGAAGGAAACATAGTGCTTGTACATTCAAAAGCGGAGACGGCTGTTCAGCTCCGACAGGCACTGGAGGTCTTAAAAGAAAGGCGCTCTTTGCCTTTCCTTTAAGACTGAAGTGACCTGAGGAGCTAGCCGTCGCAGCTGGATGTCACCAAAAGCGGAGAGCGCCGTTTAGCCTCGACAGGCACTGGCCGACTAAATTCGCCGCGTCCTGCGGCAACGTCGGCACTAGTACATCCTGTACGTCGGAGTCTTAAAAGAAAGGCGCTCTTTGCCTTTCCTTTAAGACCGAAGTGACCCGAGGAGCTAGCCGTCGCAGTTCCAAAAAAAATCTGTCAACTAACTGTCACAAGTACAATTATCGAAATCCATGAACATTTATGATAAACTGTTTTCATGAACAAACCACTACAAAATGTAGACATGCACGTAAATCAGAGGAGGAATTCCATGTACCCGCAATTATCAACAGAAGTAGCAGAAAACGAAGCACTAGTTGTGATGAACACCACAATGGGACCTATTAAAATAAAGCTTTTCAAAGAGCAGGTGCCGAAGACGGTTGAAAACTTCCTGACGCACGCGGAAAACGGCTACTACGACGGAATCATTTTCCACCGTGTAATCCCTGACTTCATGATTCAGGGCGGAGACCCGACTGGAACAGGAATGGGCGGCGAAAGTATCTACGGTGATTCATTTGAAGATGAATTTACAATGGATTTGTTTAACCTTCGCGGAGCACTTTCTATGGCGAACGCAGGCCCGAACACAAACGGCAGCCAATTTTTCATCGTACAGGCATCAGCTTTAGCGGGTGCATCTCCTGATCAATTGAAAAAAGGCGGCTGGCCTGAGGAAATCGCAGAAGCGTATGCAGAAAACGGCGGCACACCGCATCTGGATCAAAAACATTCAGTGTTTGGCCAAGTAATTGAAGGAATGGATGTAGTGGACAAAATCGCAGGTGCAAAACGCGATCGCCAGGACAAGCCGAAGGAAGAAATCAAAATCGAGTCGATTGAGATCGTACAAAAATAAACAACAGCCAGCAAGCAATAGGGGGAAACCAGAATGAATTTCGTTTTGTTAATGCCTTTCCTATACTTTCCTGAAGATAAAGCAGAATACATTCCGGCTGCCATCTCATTCGTCATTTTCATGATCTTGATGCTGTTTGCATTTCGCTGGATCATCAAAAAATCAAAGCGGCAGGAAGAAGAAACGAAAGAGCTCGAGCAACGCATTCTTAAAGAACGGCAACAAAATAAAAACCAAGAACATCCCGTCGATTGAACGGGATGTTTTTTCATTTAACGCAAAAGATTCATTAAACACAGATATTTGTCGAAAATGTGGCGGATTCTCTTTTTTCTTACCAAATGCTATGCTATGATAAAAGAAAACAAAAATAAGGTGACAAATCGTGCAAACCGTGGAAATGAATAAAAGGGCAGCCATGTTGTTAAAACAATGGGATCCATTTGGGGCAGGGGCAGAGGCGTATGAATTGGAAATCACAGATGTCCTTTCCTCATTGCAACATATTGACCATCCGACAGACTTAGCCAAATGTATCCGTGAAGTCTACGAGCACTCTTATGAAATTTGGATTCCTTTAGAAAAATGCATGGACATATCTTATAAATTATTGGCGGTTAAGTATAAAGCCAAGTGTATTGTCTAATTTCAAATCTACCAAAACCGCCCTTTTCCAGAGTGGCGGTTTTTTGTTCAACTGCCGGAAATATGGTATACTATGAAGCGGCCGCAATGGCAGACTAGATACTATAGAGTGGGAGCTGTTTTGCATGTCTCATAATTTTGCAGTAGGAGATGAGCTTACCGGTAAAGTTACCGGCATACAGCCATACGGCGCGTTCGTCGCATTGGATGCTTCAACGCAAGGGTTGGTGCATATCTCTGAAATTACGTACGGATTTGTCAAAGATATTCATGAATACTTGGAAGTGGGACAGGAAGTTCATGTCAAAGTGCTCGATGTTGATGAAAAGGCGAGTAAAATCAGCTTATCAATCCGTGCTTTACAAGAGCCGCCCAGCTCCTACCAAAACCATCACCGCTCTCGCCAATCCTTGCAGGAACGTGTGGATCAGCAAGATGCAGATGGGTTTAATTCACTCAAAGACAAGTTAAAAGATTGGATCGAGCAATCGGGCCATTAAAAACTCGCGGATGCATTCAGTTGCTTCCGCGTTTTTTTATACAATACTTAAAGAGGTGTACTTTGACTTCAATCCCATTATCTTTCATAATTAGATATGTAAACGCTATCATAAACTATGTTGATAATAAAAGGAGGATTTGATTAATATGATTCCATACAAGCATGAACCTTTTACCGATTTTACAGTCATGGAAAACCGCAGAGCCTACGAAGACGGACTTCGGACAGTAGAAAATTATTTGGGGCAAGACTATCCCCTGATTATTGACGGAAAGCGGATTATGACGGATGAAAAAAAAGTATCAAACAATCCTTCTGATAAAAAAGTGATTATCGGCAATGTGTCGCAGACTACCCGGGAGTGGGCTGAGCAGGCTATGACAGCTGCAAATGAAGCATTTGAAACATGGCGTAAAGTGAAGCCGGAATATCGTGCTGATGTGCTGTTTAAGGCGGCTGCGATTGTCAGAAGGCGGAAGTTCGAGTTTTCTGCCCTATTGACGAAAGAAGCAGGAAAGCCATGGAATGAAGCTGATGCAGATGTAGCGGAAGGGATTGATTTCCTGGAATATTACGGCCGTCAAATGCTGAAGCTGAAAGACGGCATACCTGTGGAAAGCAGACCGGGTGAATATAACCGTTTCGATTATATTCCCCTCGGCGTCGGTGTGGTCCTGTCTCCTTGGAATTTTGCGTTCGCTATTATGGCGGGGACCACCGCCGCAGCGCTCGTTACAGGCAATACCGTTTTATTGAAACCTGCTTCAACTGCCGCTGTCACTGCTTATAAGTTTCTGGAAGTGCTGGAACAGGCGGGTATGCCTAAGGGAGCCGTCAATTATATTCCGGGTTCCGGTTCGGAAATTGGAGATTATCTGGTCGATCATCCTTCAACCCGGTTTGTTTCATTCACTGGTTCCAGAGAAGTAGGAACACGGATTTTCGAACGTGCAGCAAAAGTACAGGAAAGTCAGAAGTGGCTAAAGCGTGTGATAGCGGAAATGGGCGGCAAAGATACAATTGTAGTAGACAATGAAGCAGATTTGGAACTGGCTGCGCAGTCCATAGTCAATTCGGCATTCGGGTTCAGCGGACAGAAATGCTCAGCTTGTTCACGAGCCATTATTCATGAAGAGGTATATGACGAAGTAGTTGAACGTGTTGAGAAGCTGGCCAAGTCATTTCTTTGGGGTGATCCGACAGACGGGGAGAACTTGGCGGGTCCGGTTATCGATCAGGAGGCATACGATAAAATCATGGAATATATTGAAATTGGCAAGGCGGAAGGACGTTTGATTGCCGGCGGGACAGGAGATAACGCGAAAGGTTATTTTATCGCGCCGACGGTTTTTGCGGATGTAGACCCGCATGCACGGATTTCACAGGAAGAAATTTTCGGGCCGGTCGTTGCGCTGTCGAAAGCTTCTTCATTTACGGAAGCGATTCAATTTGCAAACGATACCGATTATGGATTAACAGGTGCTGTCATCACGACGAACCGCAGCCATATCGAACAAGCGCGTGAAGATTTCCATGTCGGCAATCTATATTTCAACCGTGGATGCACAGGCGCAATTGTCGGGTATCAGCCGTTTGGCGGTTTTAATATGTCCGGCACCGATTCTAAAGCAGGCGGGCCGGATTATCTGCAGCTTCACATGCAGGGAAAGACTACCTCGGAAATGTTGTGAGCAGAATGAAAGGGGGGAAGGGATATGACAAAATCAGAAAGAATCATCGAGCAGACGGAAAATTTCGGCGCGCCGAATTATACACCACTGCCGGTCGTCATTTCGGAAGCAGAAGGAGTATGGGTGAAAGATCCGGAAGGCAATAAGTATCTGGATATGCTCGCGGCTTATTCGGCTGTCAATCAAGGGCACCGCCATCCCACGATAATTCAAGCGCTGAAAGATCAGGCGGACCGTGTCACACTGACTTCACGTGCGTTCCATAACGATCAGCTGGGGCCGTGGTACGAAAAAGTATCCGTTCTGACCGGTAAAAATATGGTGCTTCCAATGAATACGGGAGCAGAAGCAGTGGAAACTGCAATAAAGGCGGCGAGGCGCTGGGCGTATGAAGTGAAAGGCACGCCAAAAGATCAGGCTGAAATCATCGCATGTATCGGAAATTTCCACGGACGTACGCTGGGGGCTGTTTCATTGTCGTCTGAAGCAGAATATAAAAGAGGATTCGGTCCTCTGCTGCCCGGCATCAAACTAGTGCCGTACGGAGATATAGAAGCATTGAAGAATGCGATTACGCCGAATACGGCAGGATTTATCATCGAACCGATTCAAGGCGAGGCAGGCATTCGGATTCCGACGCAAGGATTTTTGAAAGAGGCAGCAGAGCTTTGTAAAAAAGAACAAGTTCTCTTTATAGCGGACGAAATCCAGACGGGACTTTGTCGTACAGGGAAAATGTTTGCATGTGACTGGGAAGAAGTCGTGCCGGACATATATATTCTGGGCAAAGCATTGGGCGGGGGAGTATTTCCGATATCTTGCGCAGTTGCAAATGACGATGTGCTGAGCGTTTTTAATCCTGGATCTCACGGCTCGACATTCGGAGGTAACCCGATGGCATGTGCTGTCTCGATTGCATCGATCAATGTACTGGAGAAAGAAAATTTGGCAGAGAAGTCCGCTGAACTTGGTAAATATTTTATGGACGAATTGCAAAAAATTATACACCCTTCTATAAACGAAGTTCGCGGCAGAGGACTTTTCATTGGAATGGAACTGAATGAAGCAGCTCGTCCCTACTGTGAAAAACTGAAGGAATCGGGCTTGCTGTGCAAGGAAACGCATGAGACGGTAATTCGCTTTGCTCCGCCGCTTACCATTACCAAAGAGGAGCTCGACTGGGCGCTGGAGAAAATCCGCAACGTGTTTCAGACTGAATAAAAGTCAATTTCATCAATGAATTCAGAAAAGGTTTAGAATTCAGGGTGGAATTCTCAAAACGCACGTGCTATAATATGGCCGTGAAAGACAATACCAAACAAAGAGGCGAACCATACAATGACTGAAAACCTGAATCTATTTACGTCTACGCAAGTTGTCATCAAAGAAGCACTTGAAAAGTTAGGCTATGATGAAGGAATGTATGAACTACTGAAAGAACCACTGCGTATGGTGGAAGTACGAATTCCTATCCGCATGGATGATGGAAAAACAAAAGTATTTACGGGTTACCGTGGCCAGCACAATGATGCGGTCGGACCTACAAAAGGCGGAGTTCGTTTCCATCCTGGAGTTACTGCCGATGAAGTGAAGGCGCTTTCTATGTGGATGACGCTGAAAGCAGGAATCGTCGACTTGCCGTATGGCGGCGGTAAAGGCGGAATCATCTGTGACCCGCGTGAAATGTCGATGGGCGAGTTAGAACGTTTAAGCCGGGGATATGTTAGAGCGCTCAGTCAAGTGATGGGGCCTGCAAAAGATATTCCAGCACCGGACGTCTTTACGAATTCACAGATTATGGCATGGATGATGGATGAGTACAGTGCGATTGATGAATTTAACTCACCGGGATTCATTACAGGTAAGCCGGTAGTATTAGGCGGATCACATGGCCGTGACCGTGCGACTGCTGAAGGTGTAACAATTATTATTAACGAAGCGGCAAAACGCCGCAATATCGATATGAAAGGCGCCCGTGTCATCGTTCAGGGATTTGGTAACGCAGGTAGTTTCCTTTCTAAATTCCTTCATGACGCAGGAGCGAAAGTAATTGGTATTTCTGATGCTTACGGTGCTTTGCATGATCCGGATGGTTTAGACATCGATTACTTATTGGATCGCCGCGACAGCTTCGGTACTGTCACTACATTATTCGACAACACGCTGACAAATGCGGAGTTGCTGGAGATGGATTGTGATATCTTAGTGCCGGCTGCCATCGAGAACCAGATTACTGAAAAAAATGCACATAACATCAAGGCGGATATCGTAGTGGAGGCGGCAAATGGCCCGACTACATCTGAAGCTACGAAAATTCTTACAGACCGTGGAATTTTATTGGTACCTGACGTATTGGCTAGTGCCGGCGGTGTAACCGTTTCATACTTTGAATGGGTACAGAATAATATGGGCTATTACTGGACTGAAGAAGAAGTGCGCGATCGCATGACGGAAAAAATGGTCACAGCATTCGAAAATGTATATAATGTTGCGACTACTCGCAATATGGATATGCGTTTGGCTGCTTATATGATCGGTGTAAGAAGAACTGCTGAAGCCAGCCGTTTCCGTGGCTGGGTTTAAGTAAATCAAAATAAGGCATCTCCTCTATGATGAGGAGATGCCTTTTATCGTTATTCAGCTGAAGGAACCGGCGCCTGTTCCTCTTCATCCCGATGCCAATAATTGAACAGTACACCAAGTGTCAATAAGCCGGACAATCCAATAATTACATATAAAAAACGGGCAAGCGGCTGGTAAGCGCCTTCTGTTAATTGGGCGATCACGTCAAAACGGAAAATACCGACGACGCCCCAATTTAAAGCACCAATAATCGTAACGGCTAATGCTAGTTTTTGAAGTGTTTCCATACGATCTCCTCCTAAAATCAAGTATATCCCAATTCCAGAACACTATACTTGCATCGCAAATACATCTTTTTCATAATAGAGACAACACGAAGGAGGAATTTGAATGGATAACTTTGTATTTCAGAATCCGACAAAGCTCATATTTGGCGAAGGACAGCTACAACGCCTTCCTAAAGAACTTAATACTTACGGTAAAAGAGTGTTGCTTGTATACGGTGGAGGCAGCATCAAGCGCAATGGTTTATACGATGAGCTCATAAAGATATTTGCCGACAATGATTTTAAAGTCACAGAAATGGCTGGAGTAGAACCTAACCCTCGTCTGTCAACCGCAAAACGCGGAGCAGATTTGTGTAAAAAGCATAATATTGATGTGATTGTCGCTGCTGGCGGCGGTTCAGTTATTGACTGTACAAAATTAATTGCTTCTGCTGCTAAGTATGACGGAAACCCTTGGGATTTCGTAATGGGGAAAGAAAGACCGAAAGAAGCACTTCCTTTTGGAACAATCTTAACACTGACTGCAACCAGTTCAGAAATGAATGCCGGTTCTGTTATTACAAATGAAGAAACTCAGGAAAAGTATGGCTGGGGCGGACCGCAGAACTATCCGAAATTCTCCATATTGGACCCTGCTTATACACTTACGGTGCCGATAGATCAGACAGTCAACGGAATTGTAGACACGATGTCACATATTTTTGAACAATACTTCCATACGGCAGATCAAGCGCCGTTTCAGGATGCAATGTGCGAAGCAGCTTTGCGTCAAGTCATGGAAATTGGCGGGAAGTTGGTGAAGGACCCTGATAATCTCGAATTAAGAGAAGCCATGATGATGGCAGGAGTCTGGGGACTGAATGGATTCCTATCGATGGGAACAAGAGGAGACTGGGGCACGCATGATATTGAACATGCAATTTCTGCGGTTTATGATATCCCTCATGCCGGCGGTTTAGCGATCCTATTCCCCCATTGGATGAAGCAGACATATACCCGCAACCCGAAACGTTATGTCCAGCTGGCTGTGAATGTATTCGATGTAGATCCCGCCGGTAAAACAGATGAGGAAATTGCAAAAGAAGGCGTTGATCGTTTGAGCGCTTTTTGGAAGCAGATCGGGGCGCCGTCATCGCTTGCCGATTATGAGATTGATGATTCGAAGCTGGAATTGATAGCGGATAAAGCGGCTGTCAATGGCCCGTTAGGCGGCTATGCAAAGCTGTCACGTGATGAAGTACTGGAATTATTGAAAACTTGTTTATAATAGAAAAAGCAACAAGTCTGCGGGCTTGTTGCTTTTTCTATGGGTAAATGACAAGTTCCACCGACTCTACAAACGACAGAGTTGTCAGTTCTACATAGAGGGAGGAAGTAGACTTCTTCGGAAGGGCAGAGAGTTTAAACTGTAATTCATGCCGATATTGGTGCTGCTCAGTCTGAAACTGTCTAATTCTCATATGGTCGATTTCCATACTTTCTTTTCTGAGATATTCTACGAGTTCTTCAATCTTGGATTTATCTGATATGATAACGATGCAGGACGCTTCCTTCATTCGTAAACGTCTTGGTCCAAACCGGCTTAAAAATGGCGCAATCATTTCTATGACCAGCATGACACTGATTACTGCAAAGAAAGCTTCTATATAGAATCCTGCACCAACAGCAATTCCGATACCTGCTGAGCCCCATATCATCGCGGCTGTTGTGAGACCGGTGATGTTGTCGTTGTCTCTTCTGAGTATAGCACCGGCCCCCAGAAATCCGATCCCGCTGACGATTTGTGCTGACAGACGCAGCGGATCCATTGTAATATTGATATCATCTCTTGCCGGTACCAAATAAGCCGCTTCCATCGAGATGATAGTTAACAGGCAGCTGAACGTAGCGATTACAGCACTTGTTTTCAATCCGATCGGTTTCTTTTTTATTTCCCGCTCGACGCCGATGATTAAACTTAGTAAAAGCGCAATTCCAATCTTCATAACTGCTTCTAAATTAAATGATTCAGTTAGCAAGCCCGTCATGTTTCATCCTCCTTTATTGACGATTTAATCGAAAATGCTTTGGGTGGATATTTTTGAGTGCTCATCTTTACTTCCTATTGTATAGGGTAGAGTGATAGAAAGAGAAGTGAAATGTTGTGAATAAACCAGTGATTCATCCGTATATACCCATTGCAATTGGCGTTCTGACTGTAGGCTTATCTGCGATCTTCGTCAAATTGACAACTGCTGATGCCGGAGTTACTGCATTTTATCGTATGTTTTTTTCGGTAGTTATTATGCTTCCCTTATTTTTATTATCTTATAGAAGTGAACTTCGGGACCTTAAAAGCAGAGACTGGCTGTTCTCCGGGTTAGCAGGCCTCTTTTTAGCTATTCACTTTGTGCTTTGGTTTGAATCGCTGAATTACACTTCCGTTGCCAGTTCGACGGTGCTGGTTACTCTGCAGCCGATCTTCGCATTAGCGGGCACAGCATTGTTCTTTAAAGAAATTATTACAGGAAAAATGCTGACAGCAGTTTTAATTGCGCTCACAGGAAGTGTTATTATCAGCTGGGGGGATTTCCAAGTCAGCAGTACAGCTCTTTTTGGGGATGTATTGGCGCTGTTAGCCTGCGGTTTTATTACAGCTTATTTATTAGTAGGGCAGGATGTGCGTAAAAGAGTATCGCTCATTACCTATACATTCCTCGTATATTCCGCAAGCTCTATTATACTATTCGCATACGTTCTATATGAACGGCAGCCGTTGATCAGTTATCCTGCTTCTGACTGGATGTGGTTTCTAGCATTAGCACTGTTACCAAACCTTTTGGGTCATTCGCTTTTTAATTGGGCAATAAAATGGGTCAGTACGAATGTAATCTCTATCACTATTTTATTTGAACCGGTAATTGCCTCCGCGGCCGCTTACTTTGTCCTGCGTGAAAATATCACAACTACTCAATTAGCAGGGGGAATCGTTGTTCTGGCAGGGATTCTGCTGTTTATAATAGACTTCAAAGAAATAAATAAAAAACTTTTTACGAAAAAGGCTTGATTTCTATATTGAATCTATTGTATATTAGTTCTTGTCGCTTGGGACGCACATTAAATCAACGAAAAAACTTTTAAAAAAACTTGTTGACTTAAAGTGCCGCTGAGTGTAATATAGAGAAGTCGCTTTTGCAGGACAAACCAAATGAACCTTGAAAACTGAACAGCAAAACGTTAACGAAATACAGTTTGTGCACTCTAGTGACACAAACAAAATGAGTATCTTAAATGATGCCAGCAAGAAACTCGAGCTAACTCGAATCTTTCTTATACTTACTGGCTGTCGAGATGTTGTGGAGTGCTAGGAGATGAAGAAGAGAAGGAAGGAGCGTGCTCATGGCACGTGACTGACTGATCGACTGAAATCGACGACGCAATCCGCGGCGTATCGTCAGCCGGTCTTATGGAGAGTTTGATCCTGGCTCAGGACGAACGCTGGCGGCATGCCTAATACATGCAAGTCGAGCGGAACTTCAGG
>NZ_WHVV01000040.1 GCF_009650995.1 Sporosarcina cascadiensis
GAAGTCCGGTCGCACAGTTGCTTTTTTATTCTCCTTATCTAGTATCCATAGTATAATTGGGAGAACTATCCAAGGTGGTGCGCCCATGATTTCCAACCGAGAAAAACAGAATGTAAGCCCGTATCTGGCGCTGTATGATGTGCTGATCCCGCAAGATCATCTACTTCGACAAATCAACGAACTGGTAGACTTTTCATTTGTCGTAGATGAACTCCAATCGAAATATTGTTTGAATAATGGTCGCAACGCCATTCACCCGATTCGTATGTTCAAGTATTTACTGCTCAAATCGATTTACGACTTATCAGATGCAGACCTTGTCGAACGTTCACGGTACGATATGTCCTTTAAGTATTTTTTAGAAATGGCTCCGGAAGAGGAAGTCATCAATTCGAGTTCTTTGACGAAATTTCGCCGGCTTCGCCTGCAGGACATGAACCTGCTGGATCTTCTCATTGGGAAAACCGTAGAAATTGCCGTCGAGAAAGGGCTGCTTCTCAGTAAAACGATCATTGTGGACGCTACCCACACTCAAGCACGCTTTACACAGAAATCACCAAAAGAGTTTCTGAAGACAAAGTCGAAAAATGTGCGGAAAGCAGTCTATCAGCTGGAAGAAGATATGGTCGGGAAGTTCCCTGCGAAACCTGTATCAGATGATCTCGAAGAAGAAGTACAGTACTGCCGGCAAGTGGTGGAAGTAGTGGAAACACAATCAAGGGTAGCACAAATCCCTGCCGTAAAAGAGCGAGTCAATGTATTGAAAGAAATCATTGAGGACTATGAGAACCAATGGAG
>NZ_WHVV01000042.1 GCF_009650995.1 Sporosarcina cascadiensis
CCGTTAGCTCAGTTGGTAGAGCATCTGACTTTTAATCAGAGGGTCACAGGTTCGAATCCTGTACGGCTCACCACTTTTATTGGCTTCATGCCAACACATTGCGGGTGTGGTGGAACTGGCAGACACGCTAGACTTAGGATCTAGTGCCTTCGGGCGTGGGGGTTCGACTCCCTTCACCCGCACTTTTTCATGCGGAAGTAGTTCAGTGGTAGAATACGACCTTGCCAAGGTCGGGGTCGCGGGTTCGAATCCCGTCTTCCGCTTTCCACTCTTGCCGGGGTGGCGGAACTGGCAGACGCACAGGACTTAAAATCCTGCGGTAGGTGACTACCGTACCGGTTCGATTCCGGTTCTCGGCACCATAATCAAGTACTATGCGCCCGTAGCTCAATTGGATAGAGCGTCTGACTACGGATCAGAAGGTTGTGGGTTCGACTCCTGCCGGGCGCGCCATATTTTTAAATCCTTGATAGTCGGGAAGTAGCTCAGCTTGGTAGAGCACTTGGTTTGGGACCAAGGGGTCGCAGGTTCGAATCCTGTCTTCCCGACCACTTTATACGGGGCCTTAGCTCAGCTGGGAGAGCGCCTGCCTTGCACGCAGGAGGTCAGCGGTTCGATCCCGCTAGGCTCCACCA
>NZ_WHVV01000043.1 GCF_009650995.1 Sporosarcina cascadiensis
GGGCACTCTAAGGTGACTGCCGGTGACAAACCGGAGGAAGGTGGGGATGACGTCAAATCATCATGCCCCTTATGACCTGGGCTACACACGTGCTACAATGGACGGTACAGAGGGCTGCGAAACCGCGAGGTGAAGCCAATCCCAGAAAACCGTTCCCAGTTCGGATTGCAGGCTGCAACTCGCCTGCATGAAGCCGGAATCGCTAGTAATCGTGGATCAGCATGCCACGGTGAATACGTTCCCGGGTCTTGTACACACCGCCCGTCACACCACGAGAGTTTGTAACACCCGAAGTCGGTGGGGTAACCCTTAGGGGAGCTAGCCGCCGAAGGTGGGACAGATGATTGGGGTGAAGTCGTAACAAGGTAGCCGTATCGGAAGGTGCGGCTGGATCACCTCCTTTCTAAGGATTATGTTCTAGGGTCTGAAATATGGCCTAGACATTCGGAAGATGGATCTTCGATCCGTCACGTTAACGTTTTGCGTTCAGTTTTGAAGGTTCATGGAATCTTTATAGATAAGAGGGGCCTATAGCTCAGCTGGTTAGAGCGCACGCCTGATAAGCGTGAGGTCGGTGGTTCGAGTCCACTTAGGCCCAC
>NZ_WHVV01000044.1 GCF_009650995.1 Sporosarcina cascadiensis
CTGTTTTCTCCAACTGCTGTACTTCTGTTTCTACTAGAATAGATACAAAGTATTTGCCACTTGGATTTCGTCTGACGGTCGCATTCAGGATACGCCCCTGTACTTCCCGACTGTTGGCAAAACGAACAAGCCCTAATTTAGGTAACTTCACTTTGTCGCCTACGATGGCAATATTTCCATTGATCTGCTTGGTCGTATAAGATTGAACAGGGTTCTTTTTAGACTTGAAGCGTGGTGCTTTGTTTTGTTTCTTGAAGAATCGTGTATAGGAATCAGCAAGATTTTTTAGTGAGGACTGGAGGGCAATACTGTCAACTTCTTTTAGCCATAGTAATTCCTTTTTCAATTTTGTTAATTCAGCAGAACAAAGATGATAGGTTAATCCTTTGCCTGTCTTCTGGTAGGTATCGTTCCATTGCCCTAAAAATTGATTGAATACGAAACGACTACATCCAATGGTTTTAGCGATGAGGACTGCCTGTTCCTTGGTTGGATAGATACGAAACTTATAGGCTTT
>NZ_WHVV01000045.1 GCF_009650995.1 Sporosarcina cascadiensis
AGACTGATCATCATGCGAGCGGTATTGACTGTGAAATCATGACTTTTCATCTGATCAAAGCCAAATCCGTCCTTCGCTTCCTTGATGAAGTTTTCCATCGTGCCGCGCTGCTGATACGAATACACAATCGCTTGCGGAGAAAAGCACTCTCCAAGGCTCGTCACGAAAAAGGCATGCCGAAAGAACAGCTCACCTGCCGGCCGTGTCGATTGAATGACGATACGACGAGGTTTCGACCAGGAGGCCGCTTGATAAATGGAATCTTCTACGTAGTATTCGGTCTTCGAGATATCTTGAATTTCGTCTGTCGGATGCAGTTCTTCCGCAAGTGCCTGCAGCTTGGCATTCGACTTCAAACGAATGATATACGAAAATGATTCCTTCTCGCATAACTCATACAGCGTGGGAACCGCAAAGCCGCTGTCTCCACGAACCAGATACGAGGTTTCGGGAAACTGCTCGTTATAATGCTCGATAACCGGCCGGATGAAATC
>NZ_WHVV01000046.1 GCF_009650995.1 Sporosarcina cascadiensis
TGCTGCCTGCAACTGATCCAGCGCATCCGAATCAAACCGGTGAAAAAATCGGGACAAAGACGGCTGGGAAGCCAGCGTAGGCTTGGCGAGGATCTGAGTGAAAACCGGATCGGTCGTCAAATGATCCGCCGCATCGTCTTCCTGATAGCCGGCAATCAACTGATAGATTTTCTGTTGAAGCAGTTCATGGTTTTCATGGACGCAAAATATGCGTTCATCGACGAGTTGGAGATGAGTTGCGATGGTTTGAGAAAACCCCAGTTTATCGTCAAATTCACGGAAGATGACGTTGCCAGTGTCGGAAGATAGTTCTCCTCCGTCGTTGGATAATTTAATGGAACGGTTGAATTGTAGGGTATTTTGCGTTAAAGTAGGCATCAGAAGAATCCTTTCTGTGATGATGTTTTGTTTGGTCGCAATCATCCTACCAGAAACGGATTCTTTTTTCATCTTTTAGGTGAACAAAAGAATCCCA
>NZ_WHVV01000047.1 GCF_009650995.1 Sporosarcina cascadiensis
GGGAAACCCCCAACTACCATCAGCGCTAAAGAGCTTAACTTCCGTGTTCGGTATGGGAACGGGTGTGACCTCTTTGCTATCGCCACCAGACTTGTCCTTTAGCGGACATTTACTATTATAACACTTATAATTAGTAATGCAAGTGTTTTTTTAGTATGTAAAGTGAATTTTTGTTCACTCAAAACTGGATAAAAGACATTGGGTAGTTCAAGTAACTACTTTTTGTGCTGTCCAGCTAAATCGACCAGATACTCGAGTCATAAGCCGGCTCGGCTGTGCGGTAAAAAGCGCCGCTTCGCCAATCCGTCTTATGCCTGTCGTATCTAGACGGTCGATTTAGCTTTTCATAATAGGTTAAGTCCTCGATCGATTAGTATCTGTCAGCTGCATGCGTCGCCGCACTTCCACCCCAGACCTATCCAC
>NZ_WHVV01000048.1 GCF_009650995.1 Sporosarcina cascadiensis
CCGCTGTCTCCACGAACCAGATACGAGGTTTCGGGAAACTGCTCGTTATAATGCTCGATAACCGGCCGGATGAAATCCACGACGCCATTCGACGTATAGACATTGCCAGGACGCAGCTTCGCTTTAAGAAAGTCGCCTGTCAAGCCGTCGAACGCGACGAGCGGATGAAACCCGACTGTCTGGTAATGCGCGTTGTATGCAGCCTCTTCCTGTTGACCATACGTATCGGCATGCGAAGAATCGAGGTCTACAATCAGCGCTTGCGCCTGCCGGGCGCGGTGAACCTGGTCAAGCATCATTTGGTTTGCTGCCTGCAACTGATCCAGCGCATCCGAATCAAACCGGTGAAAAAATCGGGACAAAGACGGCTGGGAA